>JAEYZG010000043.1 GCA_023428135.1 Bacteroidota bacterium
CCAGAAATGTAAATTTTCATCTCGGATTATCCGTTTTTACTCATTGAAAACTGGTACACTTTACTCCGGAACAACTGGTACACTTTACTCCGGAATCGGTGGTACACTATAGACCGGTATACTCAGTATTTGATCAAAAACCATTAAGAGATACAGTTTTGGATATGAGTAAGCAGGATTTTTTAATAGTATATTTTTTTGCTCCGGATACTTACCAAATGTATGGTTCTTCAGGTAAAGTGAATGTTAAAGTCAGAAAAGGCTATATTACTTCAACATGTACAGACTGTGTAATCTATCGATATACAGATAGAACCTATACCAGACCTATAACCTTTGAAGTAACGACTAAATAGACTTACACTTTTGTTATAGTCAAAAAGTAAAACTCTTTTACAGGGCTTGCCAGTTGGGTTGTATTACCGAATTCGCAAGTCCTAATCATTTGATTATAGAAAAAAGACAATAGGAAATGAATAGTAATCCATTTAGAAGAAAATTATTCCTAGATGATATAAGGACTGTTGACATGATTTATGATAAATCAATGGAATCCGAATTTGATGTAGTGAGAAATTATGATGACTTTGTTAATTACATCAAGAGCAATGGACTTCCAGATTTTATTAGTTTTGATAATGATCTTGGATTAGACGAAAGTGGAGAAGTAGGGGCTGATGGGTATGCGGCGGCAAAGCGGTTAGTTTATGAATCTGGAATTGATTTAAGTGACTTAAAATTTAAAGTTCATTCGGCAAATCCTGTTGCTACTATTCAGATTGAAGATTGCTAAGAAATTATATGAAATTTCTAAAAAATGAATTCGAAAATGATTCAGAATAGTGATATTCCCTTATTTAACTAAAAAGCCGAACATCATAGTCCGGCTTTCATAATACTTTAAAAATTATTTAGATGTCTTCAGTCGCTCAATCTCCTTATTCTTCATCTCCAGCATCTCTTCAAGCAGCTTTATCTTATCTTCATAGAGTTTTCTCTCATTGTCAGTAAGGCCATACTGATTGACGGTATTGTTATAACCAACGGCAGTTTTGTTATTAGTCTGGTTAAAGAAGAGTTTCTCATCAAAAGCCAAGATATCCGCCACAGAAACTTCAAGAGCTTTAGCAATCTGCTCCAGTCTATCCTGACTTACAGAAGCCTCATCGGTCTCGATCTTGCTATAGCTCGGCTGGCTGATGCCCAGGATCTCAGCCATGTATTCCTGTTTGAACCCTTTAATTTCTCTGACCTTCTTTATTTTGTTTCCTAATGTTAGCATAACCAATTGAAAATAAGTTTAATGTTTACCTATGAAATATTCTTTTGTTGTGAATATTTTATTCAGGTAGAATGTAAAATACAGTTTATTATTGGCAATAATATGCAAAACTAATAAAATCAGTGATATGTGGAAAAAAACGAATCGGGGTATAAGCCTGATGGAAAGTTAAATGAATTAAATCCCCAATGGTAGGGCCAGTTTTAGATGTCCAGAATTAAAGGCTAGCCGCGAAAAAGAGTTGTAAATATCAAAGCAATGTTGGTGACTAAAATTGTTCTGGTAAATGGAATAATCCATGTTAAAACAAGAAAGTAGCCTGCCGAATCTTACATTGCTGAAGTTGTATTTTGGTAATTATGAATTGAAGATTTTGGTGAAAGAGGAGAGGTGATTTGATTGTTTGTCGAAAAAATAATCCTGTTCGTGTTGTGTAAATAAAATTCTGTTATATTGTAATGAAATTTTTACGGGGAATGTAAATTTTTATAAATGCCAGCTTTTTACCTTTTTCTTACAACGTATATTCATGTCATAAGAATGGCTCTAATCATGTCATTGCTGGCTATTCCTTTTTATTTTTCCCAAGCTCAGGATCTCGAAGCTATAGGCAAAGAAAAGCCAATAAAGGTTTCCGGTACAATCGGAACCACACACACGCTTTATGCTGTGAGCGGAATTCCTAACAGAAGACCACCATATCTGGCTTTTATCAATGGAGGAGTTACATTTAATATCTATCAATGGGTAGTTCCTTTTTCAGTTACCTGGTCAAACCAGAACCGGATGGCCTATAACCAACCGTTCTCTCAATATGGACTGAGTCCCCACTGGAATTGGGTTACAGCACATATAGGATATCGAAATATGACCTTTTCACAATACAGTCTTGCCGGCCATACCTTTCTTGGAGGAGGTGTCGATTTGACTCCGGGGATCTTTCGTTTCTCTGCCATGTATGGAAGACTGAGCAAAGCTGTAAAGGAAGATACGCTGAATGCCTCCAATGAAATTCCATCTTATAAAAGGATGGGGATGGGTTTTAAAATCGGTATTGGCAAAGGGGCTGATTTCATTGACCTCATCTGGTTTTCAGCAAAGGATGATGTAAGATCCATAGAGGCCCCTGTAAAGAGCGATATTCGTCCTGCCGAGAATATGGTCTTTTCTGTCAATATGCAAAAAGAACTGGCTAAGAGAATAGTCATAGCAGCAGAATATGCCCGGAGCGCTTATACAAGAGATCTAAGAGCGCCAATTGAAACAGGAGGGCAAACGAACATCTTCAGTCCTTTCTTTCCTGTAAGGAACTCTACACAGTTTTACGGAGCATTTAAAAGCAGCCTGACCTACAACGCTAATTTATATAGCCTTGGATTGATGTACGAAAGAATAGATCCTCAATACAAGACACTCGGTTCTTACTTCTTTAATAATGACCTGGAGAACATTACCATTGCGCCCTCTGTCAGGCTCTTAAAACAGAAAATGAATATCTCTGCCAATGTAGGCGTGCAAAGAAATAACCTCAATAAACAGGAATTAAGCACTGTGAAGAGAATATTAGGATCAGGGACTGTCAGTTATGTGCCCAATCAGAGATGGAATTTTGCAGGTCAGTATTCGAACTTTAAAACCTACAATAAGATTTCTCAGAACTTTAACCAATTCCAAACCCTTGATACGCTTAACTTCTATCAGGTATCAGAAAGTGCAGGTTTTAATGCGGGATATAATTCTACGGGAAAAGAGAAAAAGCACGGGGTAAACCTTAACTTTTCTTTCCAGAAAGCCACCCAGACACAAGGCGAACAGATCACCAATAATACATCCAGATTTTACAATACCAACCTTGCTTACAGATTTTCATTGGTGCCGATTCAGCTATCCATTACAGCAGGCGTTAATGCCAATCAGAATAATATGGCCGATGTAAATTCTTACGGGGTAGGTCCGAATGCTTCTGTTTCTAAACTTTTTCTGGACAAGAAATTAAGAACGAGTCTCACTACAACATACAATTTCCTTTTGACTGAAAAAGTAAATACAGGCAGAGCAATTAACTTTGTTGTGGGACTTGCATACAGATTTCAGAAGAAAAGCAATCTGACGTTCAACATGATTATTCTCAATAAATATTCTAAGGTATCTCCCGATTATACAGAGTTTACAGGAAACTTAGGATATAGCTATACATTTTGACATGAAGAAATTTTTACGTTTTTATTTTATAGCATTTTTAATTCTGGTAACCGGAAACCATGTCTTTGCACAGACATATCCTGTTACGGTAAATTCGCAATTGATACCACCGTATTCATTGTATTTGTCAGACTATGCCAATCCTGAAAATGAAAAACTATTTGTAAGCCTTCTTTTCAATGACGCCAATATTCCAACTTATAATGTAAAGCTTCAGCTAACCATTGAGGGTGTAGGAATAAAAATTCAATCAAAGCCAGATGGTTACTATCCTGCTATCGCATTGACTTCAGGGATGATGGAAAGATTAAGCGGAGCAGATCTTGCACCTTACTTTGATCCTAATAATCTGATCTTTCAGGGAATTAGTAAAGAACAATACCAGAAAAATGCTTCACTACCTGAAGGCATTTATAAGTTTTCGATCCAGGTATATGACTATGAGAGAAACAAGGTCATCTCGAATAAATCCGTAAGTCAGGCGTGGATTGTATTAAATGATCCACCGAGGATTCTTACTCCCGCCTGCCAGAGTCAGATAAGAGTGCTGTATCCACAGAATATAGTATTTCAGTGGCTTCCGATGCACCTGACTTCTCCCAATGCTTCTTTTACTACGGAGTATCATTTCCGGTTAGTGCAGATAATGCCCATTGGAAGAAATCCTAATGATGCCCTATTAAGTTCGCCTCCCATATTTGAAGCAGTTACAGACAATTCCAATTTATACTATGGAATGTCAGAGACTCAACTGATACCGGGACAGCAGTATGCCTGGAGGGTTCAGGCAAAGGATAAAGGAGGTAAAGACCAGTTCAAGAACAATGGTTATTCAGAAGTTTGCATGTTTACTTATGGAGATCCTTGCAAGGCTCCGGTTAATATCAAAGCTGAAGTGCAGAGTCCGCAGACAGCAAAAATAAGCTGGGATCAGATGTTCGGGCCCCAAAGCTTTATTGTTCAATACCGGGAAAAAGGAACAAGCACCTGGTATAAGAATGAAGCTTTTCAGAATTCAACCGATATTAAAGGACTTTCTGCCAATAAGCAATATGAATACCAGATACAAAGTACATGTGATCCTGTTGAAAGCGAGTTCAGTCCTCTTGATACCTTCAGCACCAGAGTTCCCTCTGAATTTAAGGATTGCGGTGTTACTGTTAATAAACCGACAGTTGACAATACAACGAATCTCGAATTGCTTTTTCCAAATGATGTATTGTATGTAGACGGCTTTCAGGTAAGGGTTACTTCTGCTACAGGTACCAATGGAATTTTTACCGGAACAGGAGTTGCTTACATTCCATTCCTGAATACTTACATCCTCACAGCTTTTAACAATATCAGTGTAAACAGGAAATATGAGGTCTATAAAGGAAAGATCGTATCAGTAAAAGCTAACATCGACCAATACAGATCAATGGCTCCTACACCTCCATTGAAGAATGATATTTGTCAGGAAACACCGGATAATAAAGTAACAGAAAATAAGAACTCCGGAAAAAACAACAAGGCCAATGAACAGGCCAATCAAACTGCTGAAGCAGATGCAGCTAAAGTAATTATTCTGAATGGCAGTGTAAAGGTTAAGGAAGGTGATACCATTACTGTCAATGGTAAGCAAGTTATTGTTACAAAAGATACTCAGATTAAGGAAGGGGATACTGTAGTGGTGAATGGGAAGACGATTCATGTGAGTAGTGTGGAGAGTACAACAAGCGGTGCTTTGGCCTCACGGATGAGTTCTCCTTTTCTTAAAGTGATAAGAAAAATGATTGCTACTGACAGTCTTGTGGCTGTGAAGGTCTACAAACAGGCAGATAGCGCTTATCAGGCACTTGGGGCAGTTGTAAAAAGCATTGAAGCTCAAAGAAAAGAATTTCATTTTGGCTCGGGGAATGGGCAAAGCCTGACTCTTGATAAAGGAGGAAATCAATCTTTTCCACCGGATGAATTATCTTATACCTACATTCAAACTTTGACTAACAGTGACCAAAATCTGAAGAGCTACTTTTTAAATGCTCAGACACTTAATAATGTAAGTTCAGATATTGACTCCTTAAATGCCAGAATGATATATCTTAATCAGGCTCAGGAAAAACAAAAAATAAAACTTTTACAGAATGAATATTTAAAGTCTCTTGAAACTTCCAATCCGACACTTGCTAAAGATCTGATTGCAGGTAAGGAAAATTCCGAGCTGGAAAAGACTATACAAGAATTTATTGAGAACAGGATTAAAGCTGAAGTAAAATAATATTATGAAGCATATTGCATTACATATTTTTCTACTGATTTTCATTTTTGGAAATATCTCAGCAAACGTTTCCAGGGCTGAAGACGGGCGTTCGTATTCTATTACCAATGAAGAACTATTAGAGAATTTATTTGATAAGGAAAGGTTCTGCAATGACTACTACTACAAAATAGAAGCTAAAAGAAAACAGGAAGCGGAAAAGATTAAATTACTGCTTTCTAAAAAAGTCATAACTAAATCTAATCATAGTTCTGCCGAAATTGAAAGCTATTTAAATGAACATAAGAGATTAAAAGCTGAAGCAATACATAAACTTTTTGATGAAAGGCTGGAATATGCTATTGCAGAAATAAACAAACTTATTAAGAAAAATGACGAACTGATAAAAGCAGGTAGAGCCTCAGAAACAGAATATCTGGTTGATCTTAGAGCAAGAGTAAATAAGCTTCCTTTTATAAAAGAGGATAAACGAAATGAAATTGCAAACACACTCATTGAAAAGAATATTGCCTTACAGAAAAAATTCAATGATGAGAAAGTAAGGTTTTTTGTTCTGTTAAATGTCTTTTATCCAGAAAATAACTGGGTAAGCTATGAAAAAGAGGGTAAAATGCACTACCAAAAAGTTGAGACAGATGACACGGATAAATATCTGAAAGAATATACCGAAGAACTATGCAGGAAAAGTGAATTGAGCTCAAAAGGAATATTACTTAATGTAGAAAGTGTAGTTTGTTCAAAAAAAATCAGTAAGAAACATTACATAAAATACCCTGTTTACATTGCCACTGGAAGCGATTTGAAAAATTCTGAAAAGAGGTCTTTACACGAGGATATTCAGTTTCTCACCTACATTAACTCAAAGTTTTTATCATTTGAATCTCCTGGCCACTCGCCGGATTCTGATCCTGCTTTTGACCATCGGGCGCAAGTCCTCAGTAATTTTGTATATCAGTTGCCAGCCCTTTTACTTGAAACTACCCCGTCTACACTTGTTGATGTTGAAGACTATAAATACAAGGTAACTTTATCTCACCTAAATGATGAGGAAAAACAGCAGATAAAGCTTATCCTGAATACAGCTGCTCCATCTTCTCAAACGAATACTTTTACTGATTTTAGAGGAACAAGACTGAAGGATAATGCGGGAATGCAGGAGTATCTGCAAAAATTTCTGGTATCTGATCTAAGTGCATGGAAAGCTCAGAATACTTCCGCCAGACTTAAAATTATTACCACATCAAACATAAGGCGCTATCACGGAAAAGATGCCAGATCCCTTCTGACAGAGGAAAAACTTGAATCAAATGATTTTATAGTAGCCATGCACTTTATGGAGAAAAATGGTGATATAATGGTTCACTGGGATGCGAAATGGGGAACTAAACTCAATTTTATTGCAGGTGAAAATTTTGACAGACTTTGGGCTGAAATTAAAAGCCTGGATAAGAATGAACATTTTCAAAAGTATTTTGAGGCTGGAATTGACGGACTTGATTGGGGATTCTCACAGGTTACAGCGGTAATAGGCGCTGTTTCAGATGTGATAAAAGATAACAGGATTCCTGAAGAATGGTATAAGTGGAGTCTTACTACATCATTCTTTTCAGGAATGATTAATGGAATACTGGACGATTTAAGTGGTACTGCCGATGTTGCGAAATTAGCTGCTCAGTTTACAATTGCATCTACTGAATTACCTTATCGAATCGCCCTGTTTGCATATAAATATGCCTTCAATGAAAATTCAAGAAACGCTGTTAATAATACCATCTCACTGATTTGTAGCACCAGCGAACATACCATAAGAAGTTTAAAGGATTTCACAGGAAAGCTTATTGATATTGGATGGGATGCCGGTAAAAAATGTCTGAAAGGTCTTTCAAATTATGGTTCCACACTCATTCAGGGAGATTATAAATCTTTTTATCAGTATGGTTATGGCTTAGAGCAAATAGCTTCTTTATTGCTTGGATTTTCCGAAATAGCTGCAATTGCCAAAGGAGCAAAAGTGTCTACTATACTTATAAATTCTGCAACCGGACTATTTTATGCAATTAGAGGATTGATACAAGGGATTGGTCATTTTGTAGCTAATAGTATCAGTGAAGGAGCCAAATTAATTCAAAAGGTAGTTACAGAACTTGCAGAATATGGAAAGCTTCTGGCAGATAATTTCGGTAGTTTTCTTGATGATCTTTACTTTGCTTCAATCAAGGCATACAGAACTATATTCTATAAAAATCCTAATGATTATGGTGGACTGGTATTAGCTTATGCTTCCGAATATTCATTCAGGAATATGGATCAGGCCGACAAACTGCCTTACGACGCTTTTAAGGATTATCTAAAAAAGATGAGTACCTATCTTGGTAACAACCTAGATCAATTCGGCAAAAAGATAAACCCTTCTGATTTATCTAATGCAGACAAAGTAGAAAGTGCAATAGCTCGGGCCTTATATGAAAAGAACCTTGATAACATAAACCGGATCGGAAATAAAGCTCATTTTGATAAGCTCTCCTCTAAGGTTCCAGACCCTGAAAAATTGGGTCAGATTCTTGATAAGTTGCTAGGTGTTCCAATGGATAAGATCACTGGAATAATGAATAACGTTCCTGCCAATAAAGTTGATGATCTTATTACAAGTGGATTGCTGGATCAGATAAGGGCAAGATTGAATTTGGCGGATGATTTGGCGGGGAGTAGTGATTTAGCAAAGAATTTGGTGAAGTTGATTGAGGAGCCTAAATTGGTGGAGGCATGGGATATATTGAGCGGTTCTTATTTTTCCAAAAATTCAAACTCAGTTCAAAAGGTATATAAGAATTTAGAAAAATTAGGTAGTAAAGATGATCTATTAAAAGAGTTTAAGTTAATTTCTGATAATGAAATAAAGGAAAAGTGGATAGAATTTTTAGGGAAAGTTGATCTTAAAGAAGTTGATGAAATTCTAATTAAATTAAAAGCAAATTATAATGATTATGTCAGCATCACAAGATTTAGTGAATTATTTTATGAAGGAGCAGCAATAGATTTACATGCTGCTAGATATAAGGAGATAATAAATGACCTTGTAAATAATGGAGTAGAAATAAATTACAGTAGAAATACTAAACCTTGGGAAGGAGGCTACCAGCCCTCAAGTGGAAAACCAGGAGGATTTAGAATTAATTCAAATGTTGATATAAGAACATTAGAACATGAATATAAACATTTTTTAGATGATAAAATTAATGGGTATCCTGGACTTAAGTTTTATTTAGAAAATCCAAATGTGCAATTTCAAATGGAGGTAAATTCTTATAATTTGGAAAAAATGATTATATCTAAAGAAATATCAATTCCTACAGCCATTAAGAATAGAGTATATGAAGCAATTGATATTTTCTTAAAACGTGAAAGCCATTTGATTAATCGATAATTTTGAAAACTATGAAAATAAATATAAATAAACTTAAAACCCTTTGGGATAAAGAGGGAGTTTGGGGAGAATGGAGAAATCTGTTAAAGTTGGGGTATGATGAAAACGAAAAATATTTTGAATTTGGCTTAATGATGGATTATAGAGGATTAGATGCTAAGATTATAGTAAATCATTTTTATCACATTAATTTAAATTCTGATAATATGAAAATTAATCCCGATTGGACTATTCTTAAAGGCAATCATCAAATAAATCCTAATCTTTATGATGGAGGTATAAAATTAAGTATAGTTGAGCCAAATATTTATGAAAATATGATAGAGGATGCAAAGTTAATATTTGAAGAGTATAAAACTGAAGATACTATTTGTTTTTGGAGTATCCCAAATAAATGGTTTAAGGATACATCATTAGTTAAATTCATTGAAGAAAATCTTCCAAAAGACATTCCTGAAAGCTCTCCTCGTCAAGATTGGTATTGGCCGTGATGAGACTTATACAGAAATTTGTTGTAAAGTTAACATATTTCAAAGTGAAAAAAGTATAGAAAAATATTGAGCATTTAAAAACCTGTTATGGGATAACTCTTTCGAATACTTTGGTTTTTCAAAAAATGGGAAAGTAGAAATTCATTTTTACTATAATTCTAAAGGTTCAATAGGTTCATTTTTTCCAAAAAAAAGATAATCACAATGATAGAATACAAATTTTATAAAAACGAAATTGGAACCCCACAATTTAGTATAGGGGGAAACTTAGAAGTACTAAGTGAACTAGGATCTTGTAATTTAGACTATTTAAATGAGATAATCTCTTCACTTGAAGATGTTTTATCGGGTAAGCTAGAGCAATATGATTTTGGATATGAAATACTTTCTATTGAAAGCAGGCAAGAAAATTCCAATATAGTAGATACTTATAACGATTGGAAAACAATTGCAGAAGTTCCTACTTCGGAGATATACAACTTAATGAAAGATTGGCGCAGTTATCTTGAGAAACATTCTACTACTTGATTATGATAGTATAATTTTTTCTAAATCTCAAAGAACTTAATAATGAAAGCATGTAATCCTGGTATTATATTATAGAGAAAATTTTGTTTGATATTGCATATGCGTATATAAAAAAGATAGTTCTATGAATGGGTTGGTGATAAGGATACTAACTTTACAATTTGGGATGATGTTAGTCGATTACTGCAAATAATGAGTATGAATAGTAGGTTTAGTTTTCATTTGGAAAATTTGTAAAGAAAAGCACCAATGTAAGTCGATTTGTATATCATCCCATGCGCCCTTGTTTTAATTACTATTTTGTTTTTGACTCATATGATTTTTGGGATTATTCTCTATAAGAACTTTAAATAGACTTAAGGTAAACCAAATATTGATTTATCCAAATAAATTATGATATGCTACTTGAATTAGTAAAAAAAAATCCATTAAGGCTTTCATGGATTCCTGGTCTGCTGTTAGCAGGGGCTTTTGTGTTTGGTACATTATTAAATTTATCTTTTGACGGTATGAAAGGATTTGTCTTTGGCATCAATGTTTGGCAAAACTTCTTTTCATATTTAATAGCTTTTTTATTTATTGGTTGTTTTGAATGGATACTCTGTGGACGATATAGGAACTTATTATATTTTACAATATTATTTGTAATAGCGTTTTCTATCACATATTACTTTCAGTATGTCTTTGTTGATAATAACTTGGTTTTTACCATGGCAGAAATTTGTTTCTCTCCATGGATTTTGATCATGTTAATAAGAAGTGTGGTATTAAATAGATTTTATAAAATATTTAATGCTATCGTGATTATTTTATTTTTTGTTTTTATAAACATCGTTTTTCAATGGTGGACTTTTTCAGTTTTGATAAAGTATAGATCATACTTATATTTAATTGATCTTCTGATTAGTCCGGGTCTTTTTTATTTGTTAATAAATATTTCGGACTGTATTCTATCTGAAGAGGGTTCAAAAAATATTATAATGTATAGATTGTTTTCAAAAGAAAATAAAATTAAAAGTGGAGAATTTACATTTAGAGCCATTTTGTATGTATATATATTTTTAATTGCCCTGGACAATGTATTTGGTTTTAATTTCATACCCTTTAGTCGTATTGATAACAAAATTGATTTGTATGTAAGGTGCATTATTTCATGTATAATAACTATTGTATTTGCAGGTTTGATCTACAATTTATTCTTAATGAGATTTAATAGTATTAAAGATTTCAATGATCAAATTGATAAAAATGAACTATAAAGATTAGATGTGTACAACTGTTCCCCGGTCTGTGGCTCACAGATCGGAATCTGTCAATAACATTAAAATATAGATACTTTGTGTAATATTAATTTGGAACGTATGGAATAATTAAGTTCAGCCCTTTTGGAAGGCTTTCGGTCTGTGAGCCACAGACCGAGGAATAGGATAAAGCTGTTTTAACAATTAACCTAGCACCTAACTTTTCATCTTATAAAGGAAAATTTTATTTTCGTGGGATTGAGAAATCTATTAAAGTTTCCAAGTTTGATATGACAATAGATACAGATTTAATAGACCTTCATAAGATAACTACAAATGACGAAAAGATTATTGAAAGGTGGAACGTAGCATATTTCATACTTTAAAAAGATGATAATTATCAAATCGAATTTTTATGGGATCAAGAATTGGATGATTCTGTATATGGAAAAGATAACAATCTTTAACTACTAACACAGCTTTCCAATTACTAAGAATGGAATAAATATTTCAATTTATTAAGGTAAATGAATACAAAATGAAATCTTTATCATTATTAAAATCACTCAATAAAAGTATTATTATCATTTTACTATTGATAATAAATTCATCATGTGAGAAATGTGATAAGAATAAACATTACGAGACACAGGTCACATCAGAAAGATGGGACAATGGTCCCGGAGGCTTTCCTGATACCAATAATTTTAAAGTTTACCTCTACAGAACTGAAGGAGAATATTTATCTGATCAAAATAGAATTACTCCAAAATTTAATGGTTACGCATATCAAATTTCAGATAATGCAAAAACATACTATTGGGTACGGATAAATCAAGATTCACTTAATAACCTCAGATATAACCAAATTTGTACAGATCCAAGTAAATGTGGAAATATGAATGGAGGTTATGGGAGGCCTAATGATTGCGATGAATATTTTTATACTCGGTTAACTGCAGAACTTTCAACTACTCCAACCAAGTTGCAGCTAAATATAAAGAACAATGGAAATGCAGTATCTGGAGCTATAGTTCAATTATTCTATACTAAGGATGACTTTGATAAAGATATAATACCGACTTATAGTAGCACTTGGCTTAAATATACTCAACGGAATTATAATTTTGAATACGGAAGTAGTTTTATTGATACTACCAAGAATGATGGAATTGCTTATTTTTCTAATCTTGAGCCTAGAGAATATTTGTTTAAGGTTACCAAGGGAAAGTTAAGCAATTCTTCAACTACAATAAAAACATTAAAGCCTTTACCTGATGATCCCAATGTAACAACAGTATTAGATGTGGGGATTAAATAAGTTTGAATTTCAACTCTCAAAAACACAACAAATAAAAAATGAAAAAACATCTTTTAACCTTAACCTTTGGAATATGTTCAACCATGCTTGCATTCACTGCTTGCAAGAAAGAAAATGATGCAGATCCATCCAATTCTCATGCTATCTTATGTTTGCCTGACTCGTCATTTGGAACGAAAGGAGATAAAACTGTTATTTCCTATGACAATCAAAGTAGAATCACTAAAAGTGAGCAATTTGATTCGACTGGAAATCTTATTGGTTATACCACAATTACTTATTCTGATGATAAAATCATGACAGATAATTATCAGAATGGAAAATTAAAACATCATGCGGATTTTTTACTTAATGAACAAGGATACATTAATAGCAAATATATAATATATTATAATGAATACACCAGATATGATACAACACTTTATACATATGATAATGAAGGATATCGCATCATGGATGTATATAAAGATACATATAGGAATGACACGGCTATTTATAAATATCAGGATGGCAATTTAAAAACACAGGAATTCATTGGTTGGGATGGGAAATCGATAACTACATATACTTATTCAACGATTGAAAATAAAGGATTTAATTTTTTAAACGATGTGGGTTCTGCTAATCTTTTTGGAAAGGGTAATAAAAATTTAGTAGAAAGTGACATTGAAGTAAATCCAGATGGTAGTACTTTATCTACAACATATTCATACCAATTTAATTCTGATGGCTTGGTAACAAAATATGGTTTTGTAGCAATATCCTCTCAAAAACCTTCAGAGCCATATTTTACAACTGAAATTGGAATTTCATACAAATGTAAATAATACGACTTTTATTTTCCTTACAATGAAAACAATACTATCTATTTTCCTTCTGCTTTTTACCGGTATTGCTGTTGCGCAGGATTCCTATTCCAATGCAGGAATCATTCATGCAGCTATTATGGAAGAAGGAAGGATTATAAACCAGATGAATCCTGCTTTACCTACCGATATGCCGATAGGCTTGTCTAAAAGTATGGGAGGTCAGGATTATCTTGTCGGAATAGATAGTATTGTTTTAAACTCCGAAGGCCCATCTTATATTTCTGCTTCATCAATGGTGGAAGTACCTGCAACCGGAGATTTACTTGCCTTTTCAGGATCAAAAATATCCATCACACCTAATGGAATAAAAGGAGCCAGTGTTGCAAGACTTAATCTCGCCGTTGACATACCGATAAGGATCAACAATAATTTAAAGCTTACACTAAAAGGGAGTGAAAAAAAGACTTTTCTGGAGTTTGACTGCAATGGCTTTACAGGCATGGGCGTCCAGGGGACATTTGAATTCTGCCGGGATTTTCTGATTCCAGTAAACCCCGATGGAAATATAGCACCAGAGCCAGCAAGAGTAAGAGCCGATTTTGAGACCCAAATGAGTGATTTCAGCAATATGCTTGCTAAAGTCAGTATTTCACCTTTTCAGGTTCCTGAACTTGCAGGTTTTGACTTCTATGTTCAGGACGCATGGGTAGATCAGAGTGATGTTGCAAATCCTTTAGGATTGATATTTCCCAAAGATTACACCAATCCTGATATCACTGGAAACACGAACCTCTGGCGAGGCTTTTACTTAAAACAGCTTTCTGTAAAGCTCCCTAAACAATTTGAAACGGGAAAATCAAATCAGAGAAAAGAACTAATGGTTTCCAATGCTCTGATAGATCCAACAGGGTTCTCAGGCTGGATAACCGGAAAAGGAGTTATTCCTATGGATGAAGGATCGGTAGGAGACTGGCCTTTTTCAGTTGATGAAATTTCTGTTCAGCTAACATGCAACAAACTTACCGGAGCGGGATTCAGAGGCGCTCTGGTTGTCCCAATTTCTAAAAAGGATCAGAAGCTTGATTACACGGCTGTTATTCAGTCAGGCAATAATTACCTGATATCAGTCAAAAACAGGGATTCACTTGAAGTACCGATGTGGGGCGCTTTAATGAAACTCTACCCAAGCTCTTCTGTGACACTTGCATATCAGAATGAAAAATTTGTCCCCACCGCTGTGCTTCATGGTGAAGTATCTGTTAACCCTGATGCAGGAGGTGGAAATAAATCAAAGTTCAAAGGAATCATTTTTGAAAATCTTACCCTGACTTCTGTAAAGCCTTATTTCGTCAATGGAGTATTCAGCATAGTTTCTGAAAACAGCGATATGTCAGGTTTTTCAATAACCTTAAAAGAAATAGGATTAGTCCGGCGTGAAGCAGAAAATATGATTGGTCTGCACTTTGGTGTTGATGTTCACATGATGAAAGATGATGAAGGCGGATTCTCCGGACAAGGAGCGCTGACTGTTTTCGGAAAATATCCGGAAGGTGGATCCATAAAAGATGGATTTAAGTTTGATCATGTTGAACTGAACAGACTGGTTTTAGATGTCAGCAGTGAAGCCTATACCATTCATGGTGAGCTTGATATTTATAAAAAGGATGAAATATACGGAAATGGATTCAGAGGTTTTGTAAATGCGACCTTTCAGCCCGGGATTGCGGTCAGGGCCACAGCTCAATTCGGTAATGTAAAAGGAATGAGGTATTGGTATGTCGATGCGCTCGTAATGCTTCCATCAGGTATACCTTGCGGTCCTGGATTCGGCCTTTATGGTTTCGGAGGCGGCCTTTATCATCACATGAGGCGGGCTGATATGAATAATCCGAAACTGGATAATGCTCCGGTTGCTTCCAATTCAGAGCTAACTGTATCAGGACAGACAAAGGCACAACTCGTAGATCTTCAGCCACCTCCATCAGGTACAAAATATGTTCCTGATGAGAAAACTTTTCTGGGATTAAAAGCAACAGTAGTGGCAGGAACTTTCCCGTCTGCCCAGGCTTTCAATCTTGATGCTACATTTGAAATAGCCTTTACCGATAAATGTGGAGTAAGGTATATAGCTTTTGACGGAAAGGGATATTTTATGACTGAGTTAACGCAGAGAAATAATCCCCCTATCATGGCCAATGTGGGCATCTCAATGGATTTTGAGAATCAGGTACTACATGGAAATTTCGATGTGTATATCAATGTAAACAATACGATAAGAGGAATTCATCCGAAAAACCTTGCTGGTGGCGCTGTAATGCATTTTGAGAAAGGGTCCTGGTATATCAATATCGGAACACCGGATAACCGACTGGGTCTGAATTTTATGGGAATGTTTACGGCCACCTCTTACTTCATGGTGGGAACTAATATTCCGGGTATGCCACCACCACCGGAGAATGTCTCTGGAATTCTTGGAGGAGCTGATCTGAATTTCATGCGTGATGAAAATGCACTTGGCAAAGGAAATGGATTCTGTTTCGGAGCTTCTTTTGACGCTAATACAGGTAAAAAGCAATTCCTCATTTTCTATGGTCAGTTTGCAGCAGGTGCAGGTTTTGATATCATGCTTAAAAATTATGGCAAGAACGTCCAATGTGTAAATAGTGGAAAGCTTGGTATTAACGGTTGGTATGCAAGCGGGCAGTCTTATGCTTATCTGCAAGGTGAACTAGGCATTCATGTCGATCTTCTGTTTACCAAAGGAGATTATAAAATACTGGATATCGGTGCAGCGGCAGTTCTTCAGGCTAAACTACCCAATCCAACCTTTCTGAAAGGAACGGTAGGAGGTTATTATAATATCCTCAATGGAATGGTGAAAGGAAATTGCAAATACGAACTGACCATCGGGGAACAGTGTCAGATGACAGGCGGAGGAAGTGTTGTAGAAGGAATCAAAGTAATATCAGAATTGTCTCCGAAAACAGGAGAAGGAAATATCAATGTATTCAACAATCCTCAGGCTGCATTTAACCTGGCAATAGACAAGAGTTTTGATATGGAAGACATGGATGGAAGGGGCAAAACTTTCAGGGCAATAGTTAAGGAATTTAAGGTTTACAAAGGAACATCCGAGATAGCCGGTTCAGTGGAATGGAATGAGGCCAATGATGTGGCTTCCTTTAAGCCATTTGATATACTTCCTGGAGAAGCTTCGCTTAAAACAATTGTAAAAGCCGGATTTGAAGAAAAAATAAACGGAGTTTGGCAACAGGTTCTCGTGAATAATAAAGCTGTAGAGGAAGTTCTTGAAGCTTCTTTCACAACAGGTGATGCTCCCGATAATATTCCATTGTCAAATGTAAAATACAGCTATCCCGCAATAAGCCAATATAACTTTTTGAAAGGAGAGTATGGTCAAGGATATATTCAATTACACCAAGGACAGGATGAATTATTTGAACCGGATGCCAAATGGATTAAAAAGCTAAGGTTTGTAAAGGCGGGAGAATCGAAAGGCGTTACTACCGACTTTCAGTATAATACTGATGGCAATACGGTTTTATTCTCCATACCTCAGGCACTGGAGAATGGTAAAATCTATTCTTTGCAACTTGTAAATCTTCCTGCCAGTCAGGCGATGAAAGTGGATGCCAATGTAAAAAGCAATGACAAAGCACTTTCTTCCGATATAGATGGAGCAATGGCTTCCATAAGCAGTAAGTCAATAGACGGAACAAGAGATGTACTTGAAGAAAAGGTATTTTATCAGGCAGGTTTGAAAACAAGTAAATACAATACTTTCTCTGAAAAAATGAAAACGCTGAGTATTTCAGAACCCTGGACTTACCCGATATACAACTATCGTGGTCTTAACGAAATGGGGGTTAATATTTCAGGCGATGAGACATTTGACAAATATGAAATTTCAGGAAATGCAAGCATCTCAAAGTTGATTGACGGACAAGCAGGAACCAATAACAGCTGGTATTCAAGAGATATTTATCCTTTGATATATGAGCAATACCCATTGAACGGCACAGGCTTTATTACATGGAGAAATATGGAAGACTTGGGATTGCCGCCATTAAAAGCGATTGAAATAAGACAATCTTCAGCGGATAAAACACTAACCGAAAACGAAATGAATAGTGCAGTTGCAGAGGGCACACCTGCTTATGCTCAGGTTATTTACAACCTGCCATTTTATATGTATAAGGATTATGCTGAATTGCAGCAAAAGGCAGCTATACTTATGACTCAGAATATTTCAACTAAGAAGATTCATAACCTGATATACACTCCGTTTCCTCAGTTAACACAAGGGAAATATGATGTAATGCTTAACTATACTTTGCCCGGGTTGAAGAAGGTAAGTTCTTCGTATAAGTTGCAGTTCAGATATTATTGACGGGACTCTTCCACTTTGTCATCCTGAGCCCCGCGAAGGATCTGAGTTTTCAAAAAGGTTGGAAGGTGATATTAAAGAGAAGTAAGCTTTTGGTTATTGTGCTTTATTAAAGCTCAGATGCTTCTTAAGTTCAGCATGACAAAGAAAATGGAATTACTATGATGAAAAGTTTATTGATAATATTATTTTTTGTAATCTGTATTTCATCTTTTGCTCAGCAAAAGAATGAAGTAAAACCTGCTGTTGCAGCTATAGCAAAAACTTTTGGGGACTCAATTATTATACGGTGGGCTCCCAATACTCCAATGGCCTGGAAGCTTTCAAACAAAGATGGATATGTGATTGAAAGATACACATTACCTAAAGATCAAAAAGATGCCAAAAAGGCTGACGTCGTGAAAGTTGTTTTAGCTTCAAATATAAAACCTGCTCCATTGGAACAATGGGAACCTGTTGCTATACAAAGCGATTTTGGAGCAATAGCCGCCCAGGCTATCTATGGAAAATCTTTTAATGTTAACAATAAAGATCAGAACAACTTCATGCAGACTGTCAGTCTGGCTCAGGAACTTGAATCAAGATTTTCATTTGCGTTATTCTCAGCAGATCAATCATTAAAAGTTTCTTCAGCAAGTGGTTTAATGTTTACAGACAAGACTGTTCAGAAAGGAGAGAAATATGTTTACAAGATATATTCTCTCACTCCAATAAATTCTTATAAAATAGATACAGGGTTTGTTTTTATAGGAACAGATGATATTAAGCCATTGCCCAAACCAGCTCAGTTTAAAGGAGATTTTGGAGACAGGGTTGTTTTATTGAGCTGGAATAAAATTTATTATGATGATATTTATTCCAACTACTTTATAGAAAGAAGCTCTGATCATGGAAAGACCTTTGTGAGAACCAGTAAACTCCCATTTATTAATACTTCACCTTCTGCCGAAAGAAAAGCCGAGATGATGTACAGAGTGGATTCACTGCCAGAGAACAATGTCCATTATGTATTCAGAGTAAGAGGTGTCTCACCTTTTGAAGAAATCGGTCCTCCGTCTGATACCATTGGAGGAATGGGTAAAAAAGCGCCTTTAAGTCTTGCCCCGGCAATTAATTCAGTAACCAATACCAAAGATGGTAAAATCAAAATCAAATGGCGTTTTCCCAAGGAAGACAATTCAAAGGTAAAGCAATTCGAAATTCTCAGAGCAGGTAAAGCTAACGGTGACTATAAAACACTTGGCAATACCAAACCGGATAAAAGGGAATTCATTGATGAAAAACCAGCCAGGACTAATTATTATATCATCAGGCTTACAGATATAAATGACAATACGATTTCCTCTTTTCCGGCGCTGGGACAGCCGATAGACAGTATACCTCCTTTAAAGCCAGTAGGGCTGACTGGAGCTATAGATCCTAAAGGAGTACTTATACTGACCTGGAAGAAAGGTAACGATGAAGATCTTAAAGGTTATAGGGTATACATGGCAAACAGTTTAAACGAAGAGTTTACACAAGTAACAAGAGAGGCTGTGCGGGATACTATTTTTACAGACACCATAAATCTCAATACACTGACTTCAAAGGTGTATTACAAGATTATGGCAACAGATATGAATGGGAACATATCTGTATTTTCAGATCCTTTAACCCTTAAAAGACCGGATATAATACCTCCCGTACCTCCGGTGATTCAAAAGTTCATTACCAGCGATTCTGCTATATATTTTAAGTGGGTTCCTAGTACGAGTGGAGATGTGGTAAAGCAGGTATTGTATAGAAGAGAAAAGAATACTTCTATTTGGCAACCAATAACAGTATTAACTCCAAAAACTTCTGAATATTTTGACACATCTGCTGTTGCAAGAATTACTTATGAATATTGTTTAACAGCTGTTGATGATTCAAAACTTGAATCTGAGAAAACGCAAGTCTTTACACTTTCTCTGGTTGACTATGGCTTTAATGGAAAGATTGGAAAAATAGAAAGTAAAGTGGACAGGCAGGAGAAAAAGATAGAGTTGAAATGGGAATATACAGATAAGCACCCGGAAAGATTTATTATTTATAGAGCAATTAAAGACGAACCTATCAGGATATATAAATCGGTTTCAGGAACTGAAAGGAAATTCATTGATAAGGCTCTTACTATGAATACGACTTATACCTATAGAATCAAAGCTAATTATTCTGATGGTTCTGGTTCTTCATTAAGTAAGGAAATAATCATAAACTATTGAAGTATATGAAAAGAGCTTTTTTATTTTTTAAAATCTTGTTCTTAATTCAGATAACTTCTGTTTATGGACAGGTCGCTCCTGACCAGAAAATTAATTTAACCATCAAAGCAGATGGATTCATACACAAAGCAGGAAGGAAGCATAGATTAAATATGGAGGTTACCTTTGATGATGAACCTGTGGATCCTGTTCCAAATTGCTATGGATATCCAATACCTCCGTCAGTACCTGGGAATACTTGGGTTTATGTTCAAGATCCTAATCAGAATTTTTTCATCAGAAATTATCCAGGTATTTCAAACTCTAAAAGCATCAAGCTAACAGTTCGTGGTTACCTAGATCGTTGTGGGGGAGTTAATGGTGATCCTTGCAGGTTTAACAATGAATGCTATTGTATTTTTGATATTGGACCTATAAAATCCGATGTAAGATGTAGTGAATATGACGATACGGATTATTTCGAAGGAAAGGAGGATTATAATAAATGGTTTAATGATGGCATTCCAGGACAATGGAATTATAAGTATGTTTACACAACAAATGAGTTATATGGGGTGAGATTTTCATATTTTTTTACTCCTCCATTACCAAACTATCCTCAGGCAATTAATATGGGGACAAATAACATTTGTGCTGGAGATACAATTAGATTGAAAACTGACTGTCTATTTAAGCAAGCAGAATACGTGTGGCAAGAAATGACAGACGGTATAAGATGGGAAGTGATCCCCGGGCAAAATAGTAATGTTCTTACTCTCGTTGTCCCTCCTAATAAAAATGGAAAAGTTATCAAAAAGCAGTATCGAGTTTATAGCAGATATAATGGCGTTACCAGTTATCTGCCTACAGATTTTCTAAACACAATATTCATACACCCAGATGGCCCACACATTGAAAATACAAGTTCATTTATTTCTCCAACGAATGTCAAATGCACAGGTGAATCGACAGGGAAAATTAAAGTCATAAGAGTGGATGGAAGTGGTAGCTACTTTTACGGATTAAAAAAATTAGATGATCCGAGTTTTCCAATACTCAATACTGCGATTACATTTCCAACATTTCCTGATGATGCGTATAACAAGACAACAGGAATGGTGGGACTACCTAAAGGAAATTACGAACTAGCTATACGCAACGGATATTTCTCTGTATGCACAAATTTTATTCAAATTCCAATTACAGAACCCGATTCTTTAAAACTAAGTATTCCGTCTGATTATACTTATAATGGAGGAGTAAACATTAGCTGTAATCGACTTAAAGATGGTAAAATTATGCTTAATGCAAAAGGTGGTGTAAAGCCATATACATATTATTTGTCAGACGTACCGGATTTTTCATCTAATAAACAATCGTCAGCAAATCAGTTTGGCGGTTTAGGTGCTGGATTTTATTATCTGAAAGTTAAAGATAACAATGGTTGTTTTAGCAATATTCAAAAAGATACACTAATAGAACCATCTATCTTTAAATCCTCTGTTTTAGCATTTGATGCTAAATGCAATGGAAGTAATGATGGTGTTATATCATTTGTAAATAGTACAGGAGGAACCTTACCTTATTACTATTCTGTCGACAATTATCAAACCTACCAGACGAATGTTTCAATAAATCAACTTGGACCTGCTTCTTATATATGTCATGCAAAGGATGCTAACGGATGCGAAATAAAAGATACTACAGTTTCCATTTCTGAACCTGATGAATTTGTAATTAAGGTTTCCAATATTCAAGAGGCAACCTGTTTTGACCGAAATGATGCAAGCTTTTCAGTCAATGCATCTGGAGGAACACCTGACTACAAATTCTCTCTGGACGAGGGAGATTATTTCGATAAGAGCGATTTTGCTTTTATCTCCGGTGGTAATCACATTCTCAGAATCAAGGACCAGAACGAATGTATAGATACGCTTGGTGTTTATGTTGGTCGTCCTGATTCAATAGCGATAGACTTTGATATTACCGAAGTTCAATGCGCTGGATTCAATAATGGAGTAATTAAAACCAATGTTTCAGGAGGCACGAAGCCATATACATATCAGTGGCAGAATTTTCCTGACAAAGATACACTTCTGGAAAAACTTTCTCCCGGGGAATATTACCTTACTATAACTGACAATCATCATTGTGAAGCATCAAACAATGCTAAGATAACAGAACCTTCAAATCAGCTCGAAGTGTCATTCACGACTAAAATAGATCCGAAATGTAACATAGAATGTAATGGACAACTTGAAGTAGTTGCTACAGGCGGGACTGCACCATACTATTACAGGTGGAATGAAGATAGCATATTAAATACTACTATGCTAAATAACCTATGTCAGGGTATTTATAATGCAAGAATCATTGATAGCAGAAGTTGTGTTGCTTTCATAGAAGCTGAATTAAAAGATTCTGTACAGTTCGCTTTTTCAATTCCTGATTCTACAATTATTTGCCCGGGAAAGCAAGTTACATTTGATGCTGGCAATGCTGGTTTTGATTATGAATGGAGGGATGAACATTCATTACTTAGTAAAGCTCAGATTTTTACAACTCATACGGATGGTACATACCAATTGAAACTTAAAAATGCCGATGGCTGTTATGCGGAAAAGACCTTTAAACTAAAGACTTCAAAAGAACTGCTTAATGCACAGTTTTTACTTCCCAGTTTTGTAGAATATGGAGATACTGTAGTTTTTGTAGAAGTATCAAAGCCACTGCCGGATTCTATTCAATGGTCGTTTAGCGGAGAGCCGGTAATATTGGATTCTCCAAAAGGCAGTCCTGAGTTATACTTTGGGAAACCGGGTTCTTATTCAATAAAATTAACAGCCTTTTTAGGTGAATGTACAGACAGCATTAGAAAAACCATTACTTTTTTTATTCCTCCGGTTTCAGTCGGAGGGAATGATTCTCTTGGCTTAGGTTTGAATAAGATAAAAGCTATAAAGATCTTTCCGAATCCGAACAACGGGATATTCAATGCTCAGATTGATTTAGATAAAGAACAGGCAATAGAAATTGAGATTCTCAATTCACAAGGTCTTCCGATTTCAAAAGCTTCTTATATTGGTCAGGAGAATTACCTTCTCAATTTCTCGCTTCCGTTAGGAACAGGAGTTTATCTGATGAAGATATTGACACCGACAGATTTTAGGACGATAGGATTTATTGTGAATTAGGTTTTTAAAGAATTATTATTCTATTAATCTGCCCTAAACAGGACAAGAAATACGGTGCATTACATTTACAAATTACCTTATTTAAAGTGATAATTGTCCAATATGTTGCGAGCTGTAACTATTATCCTGTAAGACATTTCCGGTGGAGATGTACAAGGTAAGTATGGTTCTTGTCAGCCTCTTTAAATACACAAGGAATAGAAAATGGGAACATCAATGAAAGAACGTCGTCATTTAAGAGATAGATAGATTTTAACGATCTTTCAGCAGGCTTGTATTACCTGAAGGTCCAGGTTGGAGAAGATGTAAGAGTTTTGAAAATGGTTAAAATGTAATAATTTCCTCTTTGCCTTTACATATTGAATTTTGCGCTTACTGATAATATCGTTTATTCTCATCTTTTACAATTCCCCACAACTTCAGCAGCTTCATATTTAGCCAGGAATCCTCTGGTCTTTCAATATTGTACCATTCTATAACAGTACAACTATTGTCAATTTTTATGAGTTGTTCAGAGGATTCTGCTATTTGAATAATGGCCTTTCTTTCACATTCATTTTGGTTAAATTTCGGTTCATCTGAATTCTCAAAAACAAATAACACCAATACTAATAGAGGAATATACCAGTATTTTTTCCTATTAGAGAAGTTGTTTAGAATAAAAACGGAGGTTTTGCCAAAGAAAAACATCAGGCCCAATGTTATCGGCATGATGGTGTCGTATCTCAGAATATTGGGACGATAGCTTCGGTATCCTCCCAAAGGCAATAGCAATATGTATAAAATAGCGAAGAGACCAAACCATTTAAAAAGAGTCAATATCTTTTTGCCCTCTGTAGTATTGAGCGTATAGTGGATGATAATAGTGTTTATTATTAAAATCGCAAACAGAATAGGAAACCCTAATTTTTGTGTAAATGAGTAATATACTCCTAGTGGTAATCTTGAATACAACTCGGATAAAGGCAATTTAGAACTTATACTAAAGGAATTATAACTTCCAAGGAATAATGAATAGATTGAGAAAATAGTTATCGGTATTGAGAAGATGTAATAATCATTAGGGATTTCCTGAATGGCATATTTCAGTTTTAAAAGGCTGTTTTTTATTTCTGAATTCGCTACATTTTTTGTGAGCTTGTGAAGGAACAGAAGTAATACAATTACTAAGGAAATTCCAGGATTTAGAGGTCCGCTCAAGCTGGAGATCAATGCAAGAGGAATCCATAAATATTTAATGTATTTATATCCTTTCATTTCAATAGAATAAAAGTACTTCATGAAAAGAGGCATAAAGTATATTATAACCAAGATGGTCGGAAGGGCATAAAAAAAGGTGTATGTAATTGACGGGTCAATAATTCCCATATAACTGCGATATCCATTAGCCTGAAATAATGGTGAAATTAAAACGGCTGCCAGTAAAAAATCAAATTTAAATATGCTTCCTGAGATCGATATTGCCAGCAAAGCTATAAGTGTTATCTGAATCAATATTTTGGCTATAGCGCACGATAAGTAAGCACTATCAACAGGGGAAGCAAATTTCTGAAGGTATAATGGTATTGTATTAAAGAAATGATAAAAACTCCAATGACAAAAAAATCTGTTAGGGTTATGATAAGTAATACCTTCCTGGAAAACCTTAAAGCCTAATGGACTGCTAAGTATGGGCTTTATATAATCTGCTGGAATAATATGACTGGCCATATCACCGTCAAAAGGCATATGATAATGCTGTAAAAATGAATATCCTAAGTCAGCTAATAACAGGACTACAAGTAATACAAATACTATGTTTTTTAATCATTTGAGTTGTTGATAATTAAATCCCAAAGGAATTTCGTTCTTGTGATCCGGAATATTGTAATGATTAATTACGATCTATGAGACCCTTCCAATTTTAAAATTCCATGAAATTAAGTAAAACTTTGGATGTGACAATGAACTATGAGAAATTGATAAGAATTGATTTTGAAAAGCAATGATAGTCTTTAAGATCTGCCTGTCCTGGCCTACCATATCACCATTAAGATTTAAGCGAAGTTTTACTTACCAATTTTGAATAAATGCATTTTTTAATCTATGTCGGAATTGGTAGTTAATAACTTGATTATTAATTGGAAAACTTTTTAATGGGATGCTACTAAAGTTACATTCAGCTAAAAAGTTTCCTTTATCTATGAAGAAATTTAGTTCAAGTAATTTTTAAACCAGTTAATCAATCAAACCACTAAAACTATGAGAAAAACTTTTTTATCAGAAACACAAAGTCTGCGTACATTCATTTATTGTGTGCAGGTCTATTATTTACTATTGGTTGTAAAAAGGCAGATGATGAGCCCAAAACAAATAGGGAAGAGATTAATCCTCCTGCTGCAATAACCATTCTTCCAGAGCTCAATTTTTATTCTTTTTGCAAGCTCAGATGTTTCGCAAGCCCAACATGAACAAAGCAAACTTCAAGTTGACGGCCATGTCAGGAAGGAGAAGGGGATTGTCGACGAGCAACATGTTGAATTAATAGTGATATAACTAATAACATGCACAGCGGCCGGGGAGGAGTGCATTGGCGAGCCGCGGAGCAGACGAATCTAAATTTTCATTAGTACTTTTGTTACTGCTGCTTCATTCTCTTAAGAATTAAACGTCTTCCCACAACTGCCAGCAGCACCACAACTGCTAAACTTACCAGTGCAATCGGGCTTTTCTTATATAAGGATATCATACTTACTATTATGGCTATTATACAGCCTATAGTTCCCAATAAACATAGCCAATGGAAGCGGACTCTATCGTGATAGGCTACATAACATACTACGCCAAACGTGAATAGAAATATAAGACTGGTTGCATTTACTAAATCACTTAAAGAACCTAACATCGCTAAAGCGGCAGACAGAACTCCTATTGTTATTAAACCTATATACGGAATCTTGTTTTGATTTTCCTTTGTAAAGGATTCCGGTAAATCGTTTTTCTTAGCTATGCTTTCAATTAATCTGCTGGTAGAAAATAAGGTGGCATTGATGGCAGATGCAGTAGAAAACGCAGCAGCTATAGTCATAACAACATACCCAAACTGACCTAATGCTGCTTTACCTGCCACTGACAAGGCCACTTCTTTGTCTTTTATCATTATATCCGCTCCTACCAGCATTGTAGTGCCCAGGGCAACTATGATATAAAGCAATATTACAAATAGTACAGAGGAGAGCGTTGCAGCTGGCAATGTTTTTTCAGGATTTTCAATATCCTTATAATCATAGGTAATCAACTGAAAACCCTGATAGGCAATAAAAATTGTGGCTGCACCTACTAATGAATCTCCAATTCCTTTTGGCTCTATTCCCTTTGTCAGCATTTCGGTATTCCAATGAAACAAGCCAATTACAGCAAGACCAACAAGTGAAATTACTTTGCCCCACACTATTATTACTTCTACTCCTGAAGAATCTTTTGCACCCCTTAAATTAATCAGTGTTAAAATAGCAACGATTCCTAAAGATAATGCTTTAGTGAAAAGCGGTCCTTTTGATAGAGAATGTGCAACATAATGTCCAAAGGTAAATGCATAAACTGAAAGTGAAAGAATATACCCAAAGATTAATACCCAGGCCAGTCCCCCTGCAAATCCTTTTCTGTTTATTTCCCTTAGATAGGTGAAAGCTCCTCCGCCTTCCTTATACTTTATGGAAAGTTGACAATAGCTGTAGGCAGCAATAAGCCCTATGATACCTGAAATAAAGAAACTAAACCATGCCCATTGGCCGGCAGATTGAACAATCAATCCCAATACAGAAAAGATACCTCCTCCTACCATTCCGCCAACAGACATTGACCATGTAGCATTAAAACCTATTTTCTTAGAATTTGCCATAATTATCTAAAACAATTCATAACAACAGGGCAAATGAGAAATTGTTAATTCGTCTTAGTTGTGCTAAAGATAAATAGGGTTCTGAAATTGTTTAATGTATAGATGTTAGTGCTCCTCAGTTCGGTAGTCTCCTTATAGTTAGGTTTATAACCATACTTAAGCTGGTTGTGAAAAAATCAATGGAGAGATAAAAGATTTCTGATGTTATTTTCAGGTCGGAGCAGTTTAAATCGTTTTTATGTACATAAAAAAAACATAGATCGGTGGGGCAGAAGTCAAATAGACTTTCGCCCGGGAGTGATGCAGCAGCAGTTTGAGTAACAGTAAGATAGTTTAATATCTATAGTCAAGATTAACACCATGTTTTTCTCCTTTGTTTATTGCATTCTCAAATCTTCCGCAATAGGATTTACAAGTTATTCTGCTGTGTCAATCTACCATTAGTTAACGTGCTATTTCGTCTGCTCTCTCTTGGGAACTTTTGGTTAGTTCATCTATGTATTTTATTTTCTGTTTTATAGCACATATAGGTTTAAGTTATAGTGTGTTTATTATCAGTTGTTTAGTTGAAGGTGTCATTATGGTATTTGATCAATGAATTTACTGATTTTAAAAGTTGAACCGGCAAAGTATAGGGCATGTTTCTTATTGTAAGAGCTGTTGTGAAAAGGATATGAGAAGACTTGAGAACAAGGTAGCTATAGTTACCGGAGCGGGAACAGGAATCGGAGAGGCTATAGCCAAAAGATTTGCACAGGAAGGAGCGAAAGTGGTAGTATGTGGCTTTCCTGAAGATCCGGTAGATGATACTGTAAAATATATAAAGGAAGAAGGTGGCGATGCGGTGGTTTTTAAAGGAGATATTTCTGAAGAAGCAAATGCAAGAGCATCTATACAAACTGCTATAGATAATTTTGGAAAACTTGATATTCTGATCAATAATGCAGGAGTATTTCCAGAGATAAATGAGTTAACAGATTATTCGAATGAAGCATTCAGGTATCTTGTCAAAAACAATATAGAATCAGTGTTCATGATGACCAAATATGCTTTACCTGAGCTTCAGAAAAGTAAAGGAAACATTGTGTCTGCGGGTTCTGAAGCTGGTAAGATCGGAATTGCAGATAATACACCTTACGGTGGAACCAAAGCTTTTATCCATGCTTTCATGCGCGGTGTTGCTATCGAACAGGCGAGGTATGGGGTAAGAGCTAATTGTGTTTGTCCAGGTCCAATAGATACTTCCTGGCTGAACACGAATGAAAGTCAGGCAACGGATGAAATGGTAGAAACCTTTGTAAATGCTACTGCAATAGGAAGAAAAGGAACACCTGAAGAAATTGCGAATGTATATTTGTTCCTTGCATCGGATGAAGCTTCTTATGTCACCGGAGCACTTTATTCAGTCGATGGTGGTGTGACCATTACCAAAGGTGGGGTAGGAGTGAAGGCTGATAAGGGCATGAAAAAGGAACCTAAGGGGCATATTAAACTGCAGCATCAGCAAGAAGGCGCGACATATATTAGGGAGCCTGCAGGGAAAAAATAAAGACAGGTTAATTATGAGTTTAAAAAATGAAGTCACTTCCTCATTGGTTGTGACTTAATTTTTTTATAGCCAAAAGATTCTTTTGACTCTTATTAATCTATCAAAAAGATCCATTATTTGAAGGTGCTATTTACATTTTCAATGTAAAACAAATTTGGGAGAAGTGATTAGTAGCAATATAATTGCTATTCCCGCTAGTTAGGAAAATTTACTTTTGTTTGTTGTTAATCAAATTTTTGAGAAGTAACACTCATCAACTCCGTTACATTAGCTGTATTCGTTTTCTGAAGCATGTTTTTTCTATGGTTGTTGACAGTATGATGACTTATATTAAGCTCTTGAGCAATCTGTTTGCTTGTCTTCCCCTGAGCCAATAATGCGATAATTTCTTTTTCCCTTTTTGACAGAGTATATTCTTCTTCCGGATTAATAGATTTTTTAAGTATTATACTTTGTGTATTATCAGGATTGACAACATAAGCGGTAAAGTCAATGGCATTGTCTTTCTTAAACTGATCTATTTCAATCATATGTTTTAAACCTATCACCGGCTCATTTTTGCGGGAGGTCAATACACTGAGGTGGTGCATGAACCATCTGTATTCTCCGGATGGAGTACGCATTTTATTGCAATATGCAATGCGAAGATTATGACTTTCTCCTTTAATAATATATTCACTGAAAAGCTTATACATATCTGGAAAAATTTGACTTCGCATGATTTCATAGTGATCTTTATGAAAAAGGCAAAAGGTGTAGGTAGTTCCGTATTGGTACATCAGATCAATATCAACATCCAGCAAAGAAATATTCTCAGAATGGTATAAATAACTATGTTGGGAATAATCTACAAGAAGAATAATACCTGGGGTAATTTTCAAAAGAGCTTCGTACTGTTGCCTATCCGGAAAATGGATTTTTTCTATTTTTTCCGGAACTACCTCCTCCATATTGTTTTTTCGAAGTAACTTCTGAAAATAACTATAATGCTCATTGTAAGCGTTGAAATTAAGGTTTTTAGCATTCATAAATATTGCGCCTCTGTTTGATTGGCCCGACCGGGTTTATTATATAACAACTGTGTAACAGGTTCTTAAATTTAGTTAAAAATTACTTAATTTTTGCTTCGGGTTATACTTCTGATGAATTTCTCTAATTATAAAAATGTTTCGTTGGTGAGAACGCAGGAAGGGGAGTAGGGGATAGTTCAGGTATTATCTATAAGTATCTTAAAAGAATGTTAAACGATGTTCTTAAACTCAATACATAATGTTAAAACTGACAATATAAGTTATAGCGAAATGTATATACTTTGGGGGCATGCAGAGACCTGAACCTGTAATTTATAATTGATGCCAATCTCTATAAACGATGGCATCAATCAGATCGTTTAAGTAGATGGCCATGGACGAAAGACATGATACAATAGAAATATTTGTTCTTTTATTAGGTATGTTCGAAATTAATACTTAGCTTGCATGAGCATTTAAGTTATTGTGTCTTTTAGCTGTTCTGTATTAATCATACCTCAGTTTTTATCACCCTTTCTTAATTATAATCATTCTTTTCTAAGATAACATTAGCAGAATAATTATTGCTACTTATGAAGTTATTCATAAGACTATTCAGTGTTTTTAATAATAATATATATAAACAATGCAAGGAAAAGTAAAATTTTTCAATAACTCAAAAGGATTTGGGTTTATTACATCATCAGAATCTAACGAAGATATCTTTGTACACTCTTCAGGTCTTATTGACGAAATTCGTGAGAACGATCAAGTGAAATTTGATCTTGAAAGAGGTAAAAAAGGTATGAATGCGGTGAACGTGGAAGTCTTGAATTAAGAAGTCTTAATAGATATTTATTGAAATTTAAGTCAAAAGAAAACCACTCTTAGTAAAGTGGTTTTCTTTTTTTATTTACCCTGCAGCTTCAGTTTATTCTACATGCATCAGAGCTTCTGAACCATCATGGTTTCTTTTTTACAGATTGCCTGATAATCTATTAACGCATCTCCTTAAGTCGTTTTAAGTCACCTGGAATTATAATTCATTGCAAATAAGCTGCCCATTCCATGTTTTACTATGTCAAGAAGACGGGGAAAGGAAAATATTATAATTCCAATAGATTTACTGGTTTGAGGTGAAGTCTGGCATAATAATCATCATAAATTTCTTTCAAGATCTAATAATTCTTTAAGTTGGTTTGAATTTCCTGGGTTTATTGTAATGGAAATCCTTTGACCGGCTAATTATTATTCGGTTAAAAACCGAACATATCCGGACTGTAGCTCATCTGGTGAATAGTTGGTATCATGATTTAGCTTTCATATTTTGTGCAATAAGTCATGGATTAAGTTGCTACTGAAGTCAGATTTTAATTTGAACGTTTTATATGTATCCTTTTTAGATATATGGTTTAATTTGTGTATATTGAGGTAATTCTTCTTTTACCATCATATTCTAAAATCAGATTTATTTAAATTATTTTATAACTAAATAGTATTACATGAGACAACTTAAGATTAGTAAGCAAATTACCAACCGTGAAAGCCAATCCCTGGACAAGTATTTACAAGAAATTGGAAAGGTTGATTTGATTACAGCTGAAGTTGAAGTGGAGCTTGCGAAGCGGATCAAAGAAGGAGATCAGGTAGCATTAGAAAAACTTACGAAAGCCAATCTGCGCTTTGTAGTTTCAGTAGCTAAACAATACCAGAATAGTGGACTGACACTCGGAGACCTCATCAATGAAGGCAATTTAGGTTTAATAAAAGCAGCACAAAAATTTGATGAGACACGTGGATTTAAATTTATTTCATATGCAGTTTGGTGGATTCGTCAATCAATCATGCAAGCATTGGCAGAGCAGTCACGAATAGTGCGATTGCCTCTGAATCGTGTTAGTTCTCTAACCAAGATTTCAAAAGCCTTTTCAGACCTTGAACAAAAGTATCAACGTGAACCATCTACTGAGGAAGTAGCAGAATTAATGGGAGTAACCAATGAGGAGGTAATTGCAGATCTCAAAGTATCCGGTCGTCAAGTTTCGGTAGATGCTCCTTTCGCTCAAGGTGAAGAAAATGGCTTGCTGGATGTTCTTTGTGATGAAAATGAGTCAACTCCCGATTCTCAGTTAATAATGGATTCTCTTTCCATGGAAGTGCAACGGGTTTTATCTACCTTATCATCTAGAGAATCAGAGGTTATAGGTTTGTATTTTGGACTGAATAATAAAGGCTCAATGACTCTGGAAGAAATTGGCGAGAAATTTAATCTTACAAGAGAACGGGTAAGGCAGATCAAAGAGAAAGCTACAAGAAGATTAAGACATACTTCCAGGAGTAAAGCATTAAGATCCTACCTGGGTTAGATTAAATCATGAAACAGGGAATCTAGGCCAGATGGTTTAGATTACCCTTTAAGATTAAAATTAATAACACTAACCCGAAGCATTTTTTAATTCCGGCTTAATTTAAAAATTCATTTGAGGCATTCTTCCTCTTACAGCATTAGCAACATAAAAAACACAACCTATTGCTGTTACTCTTGCTCTTGCTACTTTTTTCCCTTATACTTTTCAAGCCAATTTAACGCTTTAGACCTATCATTAAATAATTCTGTAGGAACAGGATTGTTCTGAAGTTTAAAGACAATATTACCTATTGTTTTAGCAATGTAATTGTCAATCAACATGGCTATGGCGCTGAGATTTTGATAAGAGTCAGGTAAGTTGTAATATTTTTTAGCTTCTTTCCGAACCGAAATAACATTTTTAACCTCCACTAAAACAGGACGAATAGCATTCCCCGCAGCTATTTTTCTATCCTCAACAAGTTGCCTGGCCATGGGGAGATCTACTTCACTGTACTCCTGGTTTAATACCTGGATGATTACTCCATGCTCCAACCAAGTCTCTGAATATTTGCTTACTATATAGTTCTCTTTCATCCCGATTTATGTCGATCTCGTAATTAGGCAACAATTGGAAAACAATCTTACCTAATTAAACATCGCAAAATTTATGAAAAAAAAAAGAATTTAGTAAATGAAATTGTCAGTGAGGCTAAACAGAGGGGTATTAGCCAGCTTGTCGCAGAAGATCCTGCTTATGACGGAAGAATCATTACTGTAAAAGGCCGGGAATTAATCAACTTTGGGTCATACTCATATATTGGATTAGAAACAGATGACAGGCTTAAAGAAGCTGCTATTGATGCGATCAGAAAGTATGGCATTCAATATCCTTCATCAAGGGCATACGTTTCCAGTACACTCTATGTTGAACTTGAAGACCTTATGCGTAAAATGTTTAATGCCCCGATTGTGTTGGCATCTTCTCTTTCAATAGGGCACCATGGTGTGATGCCGGTAGTTATAGAAGAAGGGGATGCTATTATAATGGATCAGCAGGTCCATTCAAGCGTACAGGATGCTGCGAGAAAAATGCAGCTTAATGGGGTTTACTTAACAATTGTAAGGCACAATCAATTGTCGGAGTTAAAGAAGAAAATAGAGGAGCTGGGGGCAAAATATAATAGAATCTGGTATATGTGCGATGGCGTCTATTCAATGTATGGTGACGTTGCTCCAATCAATGAATTGATAAGTCTTGCAGACCATTATAAAAACTTTTATCTCTATGTCGATGATGCTCATGGGATGAGCTCATTCGGTAAAAATGGTACCGGTTATATATTAAGCAAAGCAATTCTTCATCCTAAAATGATTTTATGTACAGGTATGGCCAAAGGCTTCGGAACTATAGGGGCGATATTCGTCATCCCGGATCAGGAACTGGCATTAAAAGTACGGAACTGTGCAGGACCATTGATTTTTTCCGGTCAGCAGGCCACATCTATTCTGGCTGCAAGTATTGCATCTGCCAAGATACATCTGTCAGGAGAGATAGAGGTAAGACAAAAGTTCCTTGCAGAAAAAATCAGTTATTGTCATAGGTTACTGAAGAAATATGAATTGCCGGATATATCAGATCCGGAAACCCCCATTTTTTTTATAGGACTAGGTATGATGAGTGTAGGATTTAACCTTGCAGAGAGAATGATCAAGGAAGGATTTTATGTTAACATAGCAGCTTTTCCTGCAGTTCCTGAGATTTGCACAGGCATTAGGTTTACAGTTACGATTCATACAACTCTGGAAGATATCGAAAAACTGGTTGAAGCACTATCCAAACATTTCCCTCTGGCATTAAAAGAGGAAGGCAGGACTTTTAAAGATATTCAGAGAGCTTTTCGAAAAGTGGCAAGTTTTGATAACCATCAACTGGTTCCGGTTGCAAAGAATGAACAGAGCTATTTCAGGGTTTCACACGCTAATAGTATTAATGAAATAGCTGAAACACTGTGGAATCAATTATTGGGCCATAGGGGGATCTTTACCTATAAGGCGTTGCAGTTAATGGAAAGAACATTTCAGTTATCAGAGAAGCCTGAAGACAATTGGAAATTTCATTATTATTTTATCTACGATTCTAATAGTAAGCCCATCATTGCTACATTCTTTACAGAAGCGCTTGTTAAAAGCGATATGCTTTCACCTGCATCTGTTTCTGAGCAAATTGAAGAGAAAAGAAAGCAAGATCCGTATTATCTTACTTCAAAAGCATTGATTATGGGGGCTGTTATATCAGAAGGAGATCATCTGTATCTGGATAAGTCCAACAATGAATGGAAGGATGCATTGATGCTTTTGATAGATACCGTTTCAGAGCTTACAGAGAGAAATAATATCGGACAGATATTGATCCGTGATATGAATGCAAATGATACAGAGATGAATGATTTCTTTATCCATCATGGGTTTGTAAGGTATCAATTGCCGGAAACCCATGTGATAGAAGATCTGGAATGGAACAGTAAAGAGGAATTTTTAAATAAGTTTCATAAGCACAGAAAGCAATATCTTAAGCAGAGAGTTTTTAATAACGAAGATCATTTTAATGTGAAAATTTACAATGGTAAAAATGATCGCCTCCCATTATGGTATCAGCTCTATAAGAGCACTGCACATAAAAGTGTTCAGTTGAATACATTTGTATTGCCCGAAAGTTTCTTTCAGAACATCATTGAAGATGAGGACTGGGAGGTGATAGAGCTTTCCTATAAAGATAATAAATCAACCGATGAGGGTATAGCAGTAGCTGTTATGTTTTGTTATAAAACAGGTAGCAGATATTGTCCTTTATATGCAGGGTTAAACTATAATTACCTGGATTGCGACATCTATCCTCAGCTATTGTGGCAAACAATATTGAGAGCAAAGAATCTTGCTGTTTCACCGATAAATCTGGGTTTTACAGCTTCTCAGAATAAGAAAAAATTCGGTGCGGTAAGTTATTCAAATGTGGGATATATACAAATGAAGGATAGTTATGACATGGCATTGGTAAACTTAATGCCTAATGAAGTGAGGTAACAAAAAGCCCCTGAAGTTATTGACTTCAGGGGCTTTTCTGGTATGATATTAACAGGGTAACTGGATTATATAAACAGTTCCTTCCGAGATTTTATAAAACTGATTGGTTGCTACTTTTAATATTGCATCATCTTTGTAGCCGGATTTTAACCTTACTTTAAATATCTGATCGATTCCCGTCGTGAGAATCTTTTTATCAACTTCATCCATATGTTCTACAAAATCACCGATCTGAAGATTGTCGAATAACTCTGCATCTGGATATAAGTCTGTTCTGTCTGTATGAAATAATTTTATATATCCGTCTCTATTGGTATGAATAATGACCGTATTTTTAAGTCCCAGTTTATCTATAGTGAGTCTGACAAGTTCTTTAGGAAATACTTTATCTTCTAACTCTTCATTTAAAGTATTCAGGCTGATAGATATTAAATTCTGAAAGGTTTTAAGCGAGGGATTCAGAGATAGTCTCCCTGAAAAATCAAGTGATGCCATCAGGCATATAGTTCTTTGGAATTCATTAAAATAACCTTCTGAATGATTTTGTTCATTTGTCCAATACACCAGACTATTTAAAATGTTAGTTAGCTTTTCTCTGTCCTCATTCAGATCGGTTGAGTTGTTGAGGATTTGATATGCTTCTTTTAAAAGATTATCAAAAACGTGTTCATCTAATTTGCCGGCGATCTTTTCCATAGGAAATAAAAATTAAATAGATAATTACAATATTATGTTATAAAAACGAATTTGCAAAATGTCAGTTGCCGTTAAGTACGTAATTTTCTGATATAAAAGATGTTTTTTTTTAGATAAATGCTGGAATTGACTGTTTTTTTTTAAAAAAAACATAAAATATTTTAATCTCGTCAAAAGTAGAGATTCTGGATTATTTGAAAACAACTCTATTCGTGAGTAATGTTTTCCATTCTTCTAATGCAGGAGTTAAAGATAGAACCTCGGAAATGGTTGTGCTTTGGATGTAATCTGAAAAGTCTGAAGAAAGGGCTTCTTCAAATCTTCTCCTTAAGAAAATATGATAAATTTTCTCTTAATGATTGTTCTATTATATATTCACCTGTCCTCAGGATTTTTTACGTCTATATATTAAGTTGAAAAAACTAGGCACATTGAGCATGTCCAGGATCGTAGAAGAGATAAGTCCTCCTATAACAACTACAGCTAGTGGCTTCTGCGTTTCTGATCCGATTCCGGTAGAGATAGCTGCGGGAAGCAGTCCAAGGGAAGCCATAAGAGCAGTCATTACTACTGGTCTTAATCTTCTTGTTGCGCCTTCTTTAACTGCCTCTTCAAGTTCCATACCTTCTTTTAAATTTCTCTTAAAAGTATTTACCAGGATTACTCCACCTTGCACAGAAACACCAAAGAGGGCGATAAACCCAACGCCCGCTGAAATACTGAAATGAATTCCTGTTATATACAAAGCGAATATGCCACCGATTACTGAAAATGGAACATTCATTAATATCAGAAAAGAATCTTTTACATCTCCGAACGACATATAGAGGATGAGGAAAATTATAAATATACTGATAGGTACGACAAATTCTAGTCTCTTTAGTGCCCTTTCTTGATTTTCGAATTCACCTTTCCATACTACTTTGTACCCTTTGGGAAGGTGTAGAACTTTGTTAACCTTTTCCTGAGCTTCCTTAATTGTACTTCCCAGATCTCTTCCTCTTACCGAAAATTTTATTGCAATAAATCTCTGATTACCCTCCCGATATATGAATGCAGGGCCAGTCTCACTGGTAATATCAGCAAGTTGTTTTAAAGGAATCCTTGAAACATTATCTAATGTAGGGACCATTATATTTTCAATTTTCTTTTCAGAGTATCTGTATTCTTCATCATATCTGACAACCATATCAAATTTCTTTTCCTCTTCAAAAACCTTGCTTATTGATTTTCCACCTACTGCCAGCTCTAATGCTGCCTGACAATCCTGGGTAGAAATATTATACAAAGCAAGTTTGGAAAGGTCAAGGGTAATTTTTAATTCGGGTTGTCCTATATTTCTAAACACTCCCAGATCCTTTATTCCCTCGATATTCTTAATTACATCATAAACTTTGTCAGCAGATTTTTCAAGAAGATTCAAATCCTGTCCTAGCACTTTAATTGCTATAGCTCCTTTTACTCCGGAAACAGCCTCTTCTACATTGTCCTGAATGGGTTGGGAAAAATTAAATATGATCCCTGGGTATCTTGATAATCTTTGAGAAATGGCATCAATTATTTCATCTTTGGAAATGACACGCTTCCATTCATTTTCAGGATAAAGATCTACGAAAAATTCAATGTTAAAAAAGCCTGTAGGATCAGTACCATCGTTAGGCCTTCCTGTCTGTGACATTACTCCTCTTACTTCAGGAAACTCTTTAAATATGGAACGGAAAGTTTTGGTATAATAATAACTTTCTTCAAGAGAAACAGACATGGGCATTGTAGCTCTGACGTAGATCGAGCCTTCATTGAGGTGAGGTAAAAACTCAGATCCTACAAAACGAAATGTAAATAAGGCAAGCGCTAAAATAGCTCCGGAAATAAGAAGTGTTCTTTTAGGATGCTTGATTGTTTTAGTGATTAGAGGAATATAAACCTTCAGAAGGTTTTTTATGATAAAATTTTCTTTTTCTGCAACGTCTTTTGGAATGAGATAATAAGACAGCATGGGGATTAAGGTGAGACTGATAATCATAGCTCCCAGAAGTGCAAATCCGATGGTATAAGCAAGAGGGGAAAATAATTTTCCTTCTACTTTTTCAAATGAAAAGATGGGAAGCAGGGCTGCAATAATGATAAGCTTGGAAGTGAAAATTGATTTACCCATTTCAGTGGCAGTTTGATTCACCCAGCTTAACTTTCCGCGCTTTTTAAACTTTTCATATCCAAGCTGATAAGCTTTGTGTGCTAATACTACAAAAATACCTTCTGTCATTACCACCGCACCATCGATAATGATTCCAAAATCTATGGCCCCTATGGATAACAGATTTGCTCTCATTCCTTTCAGATACATTAATATTATTGCAAATAATAAAGAAAGAGGAATCACAATAGCGACTATAATTGTAATTCTCCAGTTTGCCAGAAAAATAAAGAGGATAAGCGTCACAAGAGTAATTCCTGTAATCACATTTTCTCCAACCGTATGTAGTGTGTATTTATTAAGAGTGGAGCGATCGTAAAATACCTTCATCTTTACATCGTCTGGCAGAATCAAATCATTCAGCTCTTTTACCTTATTTTTCAGGTCAGGGAGAACTTTACCTGGATTTTCTCCTTTTCTCATCAGAACAATTCCTTCTACGATATCATCCAGACTATCAAGACCAACAATACCTATCTGAGGTAAATAGGATTCTCTTACAACTGCAACATTGGCAATCTTTATAGGAACCCTGTTAATATTTTCTATGATGATATTGGAGATATCTTCTACATTTTTTACAAGTCCTATACCTCTTACTACGAAAGCTTCCGAACCACTTTTTATGACATTTCCGCCGACGTTAATATTTGAGTTCTTCAGAGCATTATAAACACTAATGGCAGTGAAGTTGTACTGCGCAAGCAGGTGAGGGTCAAGAATCACTTCAAAGGATTTTACCTTTCCACCAAAGCTCACAACATCTGCAACACCTTCTACAGACTTTAGCTGTTTGTCTATAACCCAATCCTGAATTGTCTTTAATGCTCTTACATCTTTGGTTTTGCTTTGCAGACTGTATCTGTAAATTTCACCTGTAGGGCCTGAAGGAGCTTGTATTTCTGGTACTACTTCATCAGGAATATCTGAATTGACCAGCCTTGAGGATACTTCTGTCATAGCCTCAAAAGGTGTCACATCATCATCAAAAATCAATGTAACTACAGAAAGGCCAAAAAGAGAGACTGATCTCAATGTATTCTTTTTAGGTACGATATTCATTTCTGTCTCAATAGGGATAGTCACGAAGCGTTCAATTTCCTGAGCACTTCTTCCCGGCCATTGAGAGATGATTATAATATTCGTATTGGTGACGTCTGGAAAAGCTTCAATAGGAAGTCTTGTAAAGCAGAATATTCCAGCTAAGGCCATTAAAGCAGTCATAAACAGAACTAAGATTCTGTGTGTAACTGAAAAAGATATTATATAACATAAAAATTTATTCATATCATATATGATTCATGATATGGTTGTATATAAGTAAGCTTCCTTCGGAAACAACTATGGAGCCTTCGTCTACACCTGATTCTATAAAGGTCCAGTGAGATGATTTCCGAAATACCTTTACCTTTTTAATAGTCAGTTTTTTATTAATCACCTGTACTACAAAGTAGCTGTCTTTGTCAAAAATAACAGCACGTGGATCGAGAGCAATAAAGCGTTGAGGAGAAGGGATATGTACTTTTAATTTAGCATACATTTCAGGTCTTAATAGTTTTTCTGAATTATCTATTACCACTCTTATTCTTAATACTCTTGCCGTTGCTTCCAGAACATGACTTACCTTATCTATGGTACCTGAAAATTCTTTATTAGGAAAAGCTTCAGTATATATCTTTACATTTAGTCCGACATTCACAGCAGATATATCATCTTCAAAAACGTTTCCCCAGATCCATACTTTGTTCAAATCAGAAATTGTGAAGAGGTTTTTACCATCGTTACTCACCTTCATATTATTGGTAATATTCTTTTCGACGAGGTAGCCATTGATCGGGGATTTGATAATTGAAAGAGGTACTCTGCTGTCTTCTGAAGCACCGAAGATCGCTAAGTTTTCTTTATTCTTTTGAAACTCGTTTTTGCTTTTTTCGAGTTCCTTTTTAGCTGATAGATATTGAAGTTTTGAATTGAAATCAGCTTTGTATAAATCTTCAGCTACTTTGAAATTTTTCTGGGCCAGTTCATAATTCGCCTTGCTAGCATGATAATCTGTTAATAGTTTCGAGATGTCACCACTTTTTATTGATACTAAAGATTGGCCTTTCATTATAGGATCTCCGAGGTTTACATTTATATCCTGAGTGATACCTGAAACCATCGGGTAAATCTGAACTACATTATTTTCATCAAATGATATTCTTCCATTTAAAACAATTTCATCGCTTAACTCATGGAATTTTGCAGTATCTGTCTTGTAAACGAAATATTCAGAATAACTTTCTTGAGGCTTTAATAGAGATTTCAGGTTGTCTGATGGTTTAAAGAGTAAGTAGCCTAATAAGAACGAAGCAATACATAGCAATACAGTTATACCTATCCAGATTGATCGTTTATTTTTTACCATAAAATCATTTAGTAAAAGATGGAATTAGTAACATAGTTAATTTGCATCTGACTAATTATAAGGTTGTATTCAACTTCATACAAGTCCATCTTCCCATTTTCATAAGTTCTGATCTTATCCATGAAGTCAAGTATACCTATAGTTTTGCTTTCATATAACTGAACTGCTTTAGGGAGTATCTGATCCAAACCGATTTTATAGTTTGTGTCTATTTTCATATAAATATCATAAACAGATTGGAAACGTAAATTGGCGTTGTTCACTTCCTCTTTCAATTGTAAAGTGGCCTGATCGATAGCTATTGCCTTCAGCTCTTTCTGGAATTGAGATAGTTTAATATTTCCCTGATTTCTATTAAAAAGCGGAAGATCTATAGCAGCATTCAATCCAATATAATTTGTAAAAGCATTGCCAAATCTGTCATATGTACTCCCGATTGTCAAATCAGGGATAGCAATTGCCTTCTGGTATAAATAGTTGATTTCAGAAAAACTCAATTCATCCTTAGCAACTTTTAAATCAGGTCGCCTGGACAATGCAGAGTCTTCTAATATTGGTAATTCATATTTTGTAATGCTCTGACTGCTCTCTTTTTTCACCGGCACGACAAAATGATTCGAGGTTAACCGAAGCATTATTCTCAGATCCGATTCATTATCATTGATGTCTTTTATTATATCTCCCTTCTGAAGTCTTATGTCTTGCAATTCATAATGAATTCTCAATATATCATAACCTGCAATATCCCCATCTTTGAGGCGAATTTCAGAGGCTTTTAACAACTCTTCAAGTTGAGTTTCTTCAATTGTAAGTAGATTCAGTTTGTGCAAGTCATAATAAATGGTGTAAAAATCCTGGTACAACTGAAATTTCAAAGATCTTAATACATCCTGAAAAGTATGGAAAGCGATATTTTTATTCGTTTCCTGCATCTTTACCAGTTTCGTCCTTTTTCCTGCCAGTCTTATTAACTGCTGCAGGTGCAATTCAACTTGTCCGTTCTGGTCTGTAAAATCAAAAGGTCTGTGGTCATTAGGATTATAAAGTGTAATTTCTCCGAAAAAAGATGGATTATTCCATAACCTTGCTTGCTCTACAGCCGCCTCGGTAAAAGAGATATTATATTTTTGAGCAATAAGCTGAAAGTTTTTCTCAAGAAATAGAAGCTCTGCCTGCTCAATATTGAGATAAAGTGTATCAAAATTTTTGCTGTATAAATTTTTAGTTATCCCATATAAATGGGAAGAATGCATTAACAGAATAGATATGATAAACACTTTCACGGAAAATGTTTTTAATAATAGGAAACAGGGAAGACAAGCAAAGGTTTAAATAATTCATCCCTATGCTGCAGCAAAGTGGTTGGTTTATGAGTCCGGAATTGATCTGAGGAACTTGAAATTTAATGTTCATTCCGCCAATCCTGTTGCTGCAAAACAGATTGAGGGACTACTGACGAATTACATTAAATTTCTAAACGAAGAATTTGAAAAGGAATAAAACTGTATATTTTTTTTCTTAACCTGTCACTAACGTTTTGGAATAATCATCGGGCCGAAAGACCCGACAACAGGGTATTTACAACGAATCAGAATCTGTTATTCTTTTAACAAGATCCCTTGTTACTTTATCCAGTTCAACAGCAGATTGCAATACATAGTCAAGAAGATCTTCATAATTATCTCCGTTATTTTTATACATTTCGATAAGATTTATCAGTCCCATTATTCTTGCCACTGGGGATCTTACCTTATGTGATTGATACCAGGCTATTTCTTTCAGCTTTTTGTTTTTCTCAATAATCAATTCATTATTGAGCTTTAGCATTTCATTTGCCTTACTGATTTCCTCTTCATTTTTTATTCTCTCTGTGATATCATGAACATTACCAATGAGATTAATGCATATATTTTCCTCGTTAAATACTGGTGAAATTGTCACTATCCCATTTTTCTGATCAGAAGGATAGGTCGTATTTTCCTCCCATGAAACAGGCTTTCCTGTTTCTATGACTTCTTTGTATTTAGATAAAACCATCGAATGAGACTGCCTGGGAAAAACTTCTTCAACTATTTTACCCTCAATATCCTCTCTTGAAAGTCCCGTAGCCTCAAGAAATCTGTTATTGACAGTTGAAAAGCGGAAAACCTGGTCTTTTTCTATGTCAATCAGGAACATTATGTCATTAGTGGAATTGAAAACCAGTTCCAGTTTTTCTTTATAAAGTTTTGCTTCTGTTTCTGCAAGTTTTCTTTCCATCACATAAACCAGGATTCTCCTTATTCGATCTATACTGTTTTCTTCTTCTATAGTGAGCTGCCGGACTGTTTTGTGATATATTGCAAATGTTCCTAATAATACATTTTGTGAATTGATGATGGGATAAGACCAGGATGATCTAAGGTCGAAATCTTTTATGATTTCCATATATGTATCCCAGTAGGGATGGTTGAAAATGTCTGCCACTTCAACCTTTTTCCTTAGATGTGCAGCACTTCCGCAGGTTCCGTTGCCTATACCTATTTTAGTTCCTTCCACCTCTTTATTAAAAGCAGGAGGAAGATGTGGAGAAGACCAGTTATATAATCTGCCGTTTTTTGCCTTAAGTACAGAGCATAACATATCTGGATGAATTTTTTTTAAGCCCTTCAGAAGGAATGTAATCAGTTCCTCTACAGAAGAATCAGGCTGGACGTAATGCTGGAGGACCTCTTTCTCAAGATTTTCAAGTTTCTCTATTCGTTTCTGTTCTGAGATATCTCTTATTACTCCCATAATTTTAGCATTGCCAAACATGTCTTTGGCAATTTCAGCCTTTGCAGAAACGATTCTTGGAGTATTATCATTTTCTGGAAAGATCTGCACCTCGATATCGTACTTCATTTGTTCTCGAACCAGCTTTCTGCCTGCGTTCTTTACTCTTTCAAGTTCTTTGATTAATGGCTCTACTTTGCTTAAAGGAATTTCTCTAGCTTCCGGAGCAAACCCAAATAACTCACATGCTTTTTCAGACCCCCAGATTACATCTTTGTTTTTCTCAAGTTCCCAGTATCCAAGTTGCCCTATTTCCTGTGCTTTTAATAGTCTTGTCTTATCTATCCGGCTTTGTTGTTCTTCCAGTTTACGAGACGTGATATCCCGAAAATAGATTGTAAGTCCTTCCGGGGAGGGATAAATATTATTCTCGAACCATTTATTGTAGGGAGGGTAGTATTCTTCCAGATGAGTATATTGTTGTGTTTCCATCGCCCTACAATAAGCTTGATGAAAGGGCTGATTGATTCCTTCCGGAAATTCTGTCCAGATATGTTTACCGATCATGCTTAAAGGATCCCTGCTAAAAATTTCTCCAGCCTTCTTGTTCATGTAGGTATAGCACCAGTTTTTGTCAAGAGCAACAAAAGCGTCAGATATTCTTTCGAGCACTGCTAATAAATTTTCCTGACTATAGACATTTAATAATGATTGAGAAGGTTTCTTTTCCATTGTGCTTAAAAAAATCTGAATATTAGAACTCTAAAAATATCGATTCTTATTAATTTTCAAAAGATTGTATGAAATAGAATGATAATTTCCTGGAACGGAATAATAGAAGCGACTTTAAAAATTGTATTTTTTTCGTAAATTGATATCAGGAACTTAAATTTTCAGACAAAGAAGTCTGTATAAAGGACTTTAAGATTCGACTCCGGGTTTTGATATGATTTTGAGGGGAAAGACTAAAGAAAGAACTATTGATTTTTGGGAGAAAGTGATTTTTTGATAAATAAGGAACAACAATAAGGTTCGACGAATATGATTTGTAATACAAACAAGGAGTGGAGGTTTATTATTTTATTCTGTTTCACTTCTCTTGTACTTTATGGTTGTGCCCCTAACCAGCAAAGCACTGAAGAAAAAGTAAATGAAAGACAATCATCTGTTCCATCCTCTGAAGTAATAGAGGAAGCACCTGTTGCACCAGCAGACTCAGTAGCATTTCCTTTGGATACAGAATATACCAGAGTAAGTGAAAAAAAAAGTGGTGCAGAAGAAGAGAATATTACAAAGTTCGATTATCCTTTATTTTCAATAATCTTTCATGGATATGGATTCCAGGATACTCGTCCGGAAAATTTTATGGAAGATCTGAGGAATGGAGATACTACACAATTCAGTGTTGTTAAGGATGATGGTGAATTGTCATTCAGAGTAAAATCAGATACACTGAGATTGGTTGAAGATGTCTTTAATGACTTAAGTTCGGTGCTTATCGAGATTAGTCCAAAAAATAAAGATGACAGGTTTAAGATTTCTTATTCATTGAAAGAGTGGTTAGGAGAACAACTGGATAAAAGATTCTACGATTACCAGAATTTTAAGTCTGATGATGAATACCATGAAGCTATAGAAAAATGGCAGAAAACCAGAGTTAGCTGGAAAAGCTGGACTGATAACGAGTATGTGCCTGATTCATTAAATTATTATTTCAAAATGCCTGTGATCAATTTGAATGTTTATGAAGATGCAATCAAGCAAAGGATGGGATTAAGAGATACACTTGTCGATTTTAGTGGTGAATCAGATGATATTGCCACAGTTGTGTATAAAAATAAACCATGCTATTATGGGATTGACAGAGGTCTTTTAAGAATAGAAAGGTTGGTTGCCGGAAAGACGAAAGAAAGAAGGATTATATCAATAATATTTACCTCAGGGTGTTAGAAGAGGGAAATTCCAGTTACTATAATTTAGAATATTTTAGCGTCAGATCTTTCAAATTAAATTCAATCTTGTATTACAGGTCCAGTTTCTGATGAATCATTATGAGAAGGATAATTTTTATCTATTCTATCAGAGATCATTTTTAAGACTCTTGCTATGACAGGCACATTAGATTCTTTTTTGGGATGTTGTAATGGTATCGCAAAAGGAAAAGTATCGATTGGAGGTAGATGTTCCGGAACTATAGAATCCTTATCTTCATCTTCATGATGCTCATAAGCACTAACAAATTTTATAGTCTCTGTTGAATTTTTATTTTGAGTAAAATCTGTTGCCTGGTAAATACCGTATAGGCCAATGAGCATAATGCATACAGCAAATGAAATTCCAGGGAAAGAATGTTTTAAGTGGTTCATATGCATAGGGTTTTAGGTAATACTAAAATATCGTTAAAGTGTTAAAATATTTCAGAAAGTATTATTTTGTTTCGATATAATGTATTCAATATTACAAAGAGTTCATAATAGAATAAGAGAATCGTCTTGGGTACTCTGTCAGAAATTTGAAATTAATAATAACCTGTATCATCACCTTTGTGTCTGTTATTAGCTCTTACAGTCAGAAATTTGCACTACAAGACACTACTCTTAATATAGGTGATGTTTGGATTACTCATAATATCAGATTTGATTTCAACAAAGCAACCATTAGATCTGAAAACTACGCTTTTCTTGATAGCATGGCTTCTTTTTTACTTAAGAATAGAAACCTGATAATAGAAGTTAGTAACCATAGTGATGAACGCGGTTCGAACCATTATTCCGTTTGTCTGACATGTAAACGTGCTAAGTCAATTGCTGATTATTTAATCTCAAAAGGTATTGATACAAACAGGCTTTTAACGAAGGGATATAATGGAAGCAAGCCTTTGATAAAAGGTGCGAAAACGGAAGAAGAACATCAGCAAAACAGAAGGACTGAATTTAAAATATTGAGAACAGATTACGTGAGTAACGATCATTAACCACTAGAGATGAAATATCAATTTATTACACTTTTTAAGATGATGACCGCAATTTCGGTATTTGCAATTCTTGTGTCATTTTTTGCCTTTTATTTTATTGAAGAAAATAAGCCTTCGAAACAATTTGCGTGTGGTGTAGAGGATGAGCGGCCTGTTTGTGGTACGGCTATAAGAAGGATGAAGGCTGGTGTGGTATTAAATAAAACAGGAGAGCACTTGTTTATAAATAATTGCAGGGCTTGTCATAGCATTCATGATTTTGTTGTGGGACCAGCATTAAAGCATATTGAAAGAAGAAGACCTAAGGAGTGGCTTTATAAATTTATCAATAACTCAAGTGCTGTCATAAAGGAAGGGGATCCTTATGCTGTTGAGTTATACAATAAATTTGGTAAAGCTGAAATGAAAAATTTTGATTTCAAAAAGGCTGAGATAGATTCAATTCTTGATTATATTAAAGTTGAGTCTGATTATTAATTTTGATGCTTAAAGTCACTACTCATAGTGTTAAAAATTTTTAAGTGCGTTACATAACTGATTTTTCATTTGCTTGTTTCAGTATAAGTGATTCATTTTTAAGAGAAGAAGTATTTTTTTATCAGGCAATGAATGTATAATTCCTATCGCTCTATTTATTGATAAAGGGCAGCGTATCCAATCTCTGTCCAATTTAATGTGGTTTTAATGGTGGTATTCTTGTTATTTGTCGATAAAAAATATATTTTGGTATTTAGTTGACATTAGAATTGGATTATTAGTCCGCCCTACACAGTAAGTTTGGTGTCAACATTCAGCATTTCAGCATATTGCATTTTAATATACTAGTTTCAAAGATGTCGGAAATTACGATTTCAGAGATTAATGATTTATTTGAATCTGTTTATAAAACTTATGGATATGATTTCAGGGAATACAATCCTGATCATCTGAAACGCAGATTAATAAACAGGATGGCCCTTTCTCAGATCGGGTCATTCCGAGAGTTGAAAGAAAAGGTTTTAGAAGAACCTGTTTTTTCTTCCCTTATTCTCAAAGATCTTTCCATTCAGGTTACTGAAATGTTTCGTGACTCTGGTTTCTATTTAGCCTTCAGAGAGAGTGTAATCCCTTTTATTAAAACATATCCTTTCGTAAAAATCTGGCAAGCCGGTATCGCCAGCGGCGAAGAGGTGTATTCAATTGCGATTCTTTTGAAAGAAGAAAACCTCCACAGCAAGTGTATGATCTATGCTACGGATTTTAATGACCATGCGCTGGAGCTGGGAATGGAAGGTGTATATCCTGACAGTAAAATAAAAAAGTATATAAGGAATTATCAGCAGGCCGGTGGAAAAGCTTCATTGAGCGATTACATCGTTCACGATTATAATCGTATCATCATTAATTCAGACCTGCGTAAAAATATTGTATGGGCCAATCATAATCTTGTTACAGATAAGGTCTTCTCCGAAGTGAATATTATCCTATGCCGGAATGTTATGATTTATTTTAATAAAGAACTTCAGGAAAAGGTCCACGAGCTCTTTTTTGAAAGTATTGCCAATGGAGGATTTTTATGTCTTGGAATGAATGAGAGCCTTCCTGCTTCGATAATAAACAAGTATTCAACATTTGATGTCAAAAATAAAATCTTTAAGAAGAAATACGGGGCCTTGTCGCATATGCAATGAGGATTATAAAACCTGACTGCTTAAAGTAAATCCAATATAAAGATCCGAAAATAGCTCATATGAATATAACGATTAAAACTAAGCTTATACTCAGCATTTTTTTGATTCTGGTTATAATGTTTTCTTCATTGTTTTATCTCATTAATCAACTGTCAATATTGAATGACAGAATGGCCAGACTAGTGGATATGACAACAGAACGTATTATCTTATCTAATGAGCTTGTTTATCAAGTGATGGATATAACAAGAAATGAAAAGAATATTATTATTGAGAAAGATCTTTCAGAAGTAAGCAATTATGAACGTGAAATTAATAAAACAGTCATGCTTGCCGATGTCAAACTAAGAGATTTGAAATACAAATCAAACGATGAGGCCAGGCTTCTCTTATCTCATTTTGAAATTGAATGGAATAAGTATAGGACTGTTTTGGTAGAGATAATAAAATATGCAAAAGAGAATAATATAGATCCTGCTTATACACTCTCAGTTAAAAGCGCCCGAGAGCCAAGAGCTTCTATGATTGATCTTTTGAACAGGGTAAATGAGCTTAACAAGACAAGAATGTTGGAGGTAAAAGCTTCGAGTCTTGAGGCTTATAATTCAAGCATAAAGCTGATCTCAAGTCTCGTAGTTCTGTCATTATTGGCCTCTGTTATACTTACCTACTGGATTGTAAAGGCAATCACAGGAAGGATTGGCAGAATTACTGAAGTAGCTACCAAAATTGCATCCAGAGAATTTGAAGATTTAAGTTTGGATGAGGAAATAAAGGATGAACTGACTCCGGTAGTAAAAGCACTGGAAGATATATTGTCCAGCTTCAGAGAAGTGACCACAAGTGTTCGTAGTATAACAAGTGGTGATTATTCTGTAAAAGTAGTTCCAAAATCTCAGAAGGATTTTTTAGGAAATGCAGTCAATACAATGAATACAACCATAGAAGAAGCTGAAAGAAGAAATCAACGATTATCCTGGCTTGCTTTAGGTTTAAACATGCTCAATGAGAAATTACGAGGTGATCAATCTCTTGAAATGATTACTGAGAAGACAATTGCTTTTCTTAGTGAATATGCAAAATCGAATATCGGGGCATTGTATCTTGAATCTAATAATTCTGTGAAACTGGCAGCAAGTTTTGCTATTACTCCTTCCGATATCCATAGAAAGGAATATGCTTTTGGAGAAGGTCTTCCTGGTCAGGTAGCTGCAGATGGGGAATTCAGATACCTTACAGGTCTTAAACAAGAAAACCTTAGAGTTTCGTCTTCTGTATTTGAAGCAATTCCGGAAAATGTTGTTGTCTTTCCTTTCTTAAAAGATGAGCAATTATTGGGTGTTGTTGAGATAGGAAAGCTAAAACCATTCAGTGAAACAGAGATAGAATTTTTCAAAGCATCAATGCCTGTTATAGGCATATACATTTACTCCGCAATCCTTCGTCAGCAAACTCAGGATCTTCTCGAAGAAACTCAAAGACAGAGTGAGGAATTACAGGTACAGCAGGAAGAATTAAAATTGATCAACGAAGAGCTGGAACAGCAAACTCAGCATCTTCAGCAGCAACAGGAGGAACTGCAGGCTGCCAATATAGAACTTGAAGAACAGTCCCAGCATGTAGAGATGAAGAATCAGGAGCTGCAGGCTGCAAAGGCAGAGGTTGAGATGAGTAACAAGTTTAAATCACAGTTTCTGGCCAATATGTCTCACGAGCTCAGAACGCCCTTAAACAGTTTACTTATTTTGTCCAGGGATCTCTCAGAAAATAAAAAGGGAAATCTGGATGCCAGCCAGGTTGAAAGTGCGAAGATAGTATACAAAAGCGGTGTAGACTTACTTCATCTGATCAATGAAGTACTTGACCTTTCTAAAATAGAAGCAGGCAAGATGGATTTGAGTATTGAAGATATAAGAGTTACTCACTTCATCGAAAATATCCATCGTAATTTCGATCATCAGGTAAGAGAAAAGGGTTTAATCTTATCTGTAAATAAAGATGCTGAGTTACCTGAGTATATCAAAACTGATTCGCAAAAGCTGGATCAGATCGTGAAGAACCTTTTATCGAATGCTATTAAGTTCACTGAAACAGGGAGTATCGATGTTGTTATTAAAAGAAATTCAGATATCTCTATAGCCCTAGACGTAAAAGATACAGGCATAGGAATTCCTCTTGAAAAGCAAAACAAGATCTTTGAAGCTTTTCATCAGGGAGATGGAAGTATATCCCGCAAATATGGTGGAACGGGGTTAGGGCTTTCTATATCAAGAGAACTGGCAAAATTACTAGGAGGAGAAATTAAGATATCAAGTAAACCAGGGCAGGGTTCTGTTTTCACGCTTATTGTTCCAATGATTATTTCTGAGGCCGGAAATCAAGTTGAGGTAAAGACAGATGAAGCGCTTCCGTCTGAAAAGAAAGAAGAGTACCTTAATTACCCTGGTATTGCTGACGATCGATTGACCATAGGCAGAAGTGATAAAACACTTCTGATTATAGAAGACGATCTCAATTTCGCCCAGATATTAAAAAGACAGGCAGCTGCAAAAGGTTTTAAAGTACTGGCTGCATCCAGCGGGGAAGACGGGTTGGTGCTTGCGGAAAAGTTTAAGCCAAATGCCATAATACTGGATTTAAGTCTTCCGGGAATGGATGGAAGAACGGTACTTCTGGAACTGAAGAATAATCCTGCATTACGCCATATTCCGGTTCATATTATTTCAGCTACGGAAAGAACTCTTGATCCGATAAAGGCTGGAGCTGTAGAATATTTGATCAAACCTATTGATAAGGAAGAGTTGGATCACGCCTTCCAAAGAATTGAAAATTTTATAACTAAAAAAATGAAATACCTTCTGATTGTTGAAGACGATCGGAATAACAGGGAATCAATAAAGATGCTGATTGGTAATGGGGATGTGAAGTGTATTGAGGCTGGAAGCGGAGAGGAAGCGATGAAACTGATGAATAGCAAAGATATTGATTGCATTGTGCTGGATCTTGGACTGCCTGATATGTCCGGGCTTGAGCTCATTAAAAGAATACAGAAGGAAAAAGACAAGGTGCCTCCTATCATCATATACACCGGAAAAGAATTGTCAAGGGAAGAAAGTGAAGAGCTGCAGGGACTAACGAAATCTATAATTATCAAAGGAGTTAAATCAGAAGAACGGCTTCTGGATGAAACAGCTCTCTTTTTACACCGTACTATAGGAAATCTTCCTGATCATAAAAAAGATATGATCACGGAGATTTATAAAAGGGAAGATATATTTCAGGATAAAAAAGTCCTTGTTGTTGATGATGACATGAGAAATGTCTTTGCATTGTCTAAAATACTTAAAGAGCAGGGAATGAATGTGTTGAAAGCGGAAAACGGCTTAAAGGCCCTTGAAGCTATCGCCAATAACCCTGACATCTCTCTGGTATTGATGGATATCATGATGCCTGAAATGGACGGACTGGAGGCGATCAGGAGAATCAGATCTATGGAAAACTTTAAGGAATTGCCTGTTCTTACGCTGACTGCAAAGGCAATGAAGGAAGACAGGAAAAAAAGTATAGACGCGGGCGCTAATGATTATATAAGTAAGCCCATTGACCTGGATCGCCTTATTTCATTAATGAAAATTTGGATAAAGAAGTAAAAGTTGGATATAAATTTTATGACTATGTTCAGCAAGCCTAAGATATTAATAGTTGATGATAAGCAAGAGAATCTCATAGCGCTGGAAACGGTTTTAAAGGATCTGGATGTTGAAGTCATCAAGGCGACGAGTGGGAATGAGGCATTGAAGCAGACATTGAACCACGACTTCTCACTTGCCCTGATTGATATTCAGATGCCTGAAATGGATGGATATGAGCTTGCTGCTATTTTAAGAGAAGATGAAAAGACGGCTTCTTTACCATTTATATTTATCTCAGGAATTTATACAGACCATGTAAATGTCTTTAAAGGCTACGACAGAGGAGCATTCAGTTTTATTACCAAACCTTTTCAACCTGAAATACTGATAAACAAAGTAAAATTGTTCATCGGGATATATCATCATGAATATATGCTCAAGCGACTGAACGATGACCTGGAAAGGAAAAATGAAGAGCTTAGCATTGTAAATAAGGAGCTTGAAGCTTTTACCTATTCTGTTTCCCATGATTTGAGAGCTCCTTTGAGAGTTATCAACGGTTATTCTCAGATTATCCTTAAAGAGCATGCAGAGGTTGTAGATGAAGAGGTAAAGCGACTGCTTAATATCGTAGGCACCAATGTAAAAAAGATGGGAGATCTGATTGATAATTTGTTGTCCTTCTCAAAAATAGGCAAGAGGGAAGTGAACAGAGATGTTGTCAATATGGACTTGCTGGTAAGGTCTTGTATCGAAGAAATGAAGGTGACATTTGAGGGAAAGAAAGTAAATTGGATTGTAGGACCTTTAGATTCCTGTTATGGAGATTCTCAGTTGTTGAATCAGGTGATGATTAATTTTCTTTCCAATGCTGTAAAATATTCAAGTAAAAAAGAACAACCTGAAGTTGAAATCACTTCCAGTGTCAAAGGGGAAGAGGTGATTTATTCCATAAAGGACAATGGTGTCGGCTTTGATATGAAGTACTATAAGAAACTATTCGGAGTGTTTCAACGCCTTCACCGTTCTACTGAGTTTGAAGGAACAGGAGTAGGGTTGGCAATTATACAGAGGATAGTAATGAAACATCATGGTCGTGTATGGGCAGAGTCAAGTCTGGACAATGGTGCGAAATTCTTCTTCTCGGTTCCTGCAATTGATTTATAACTAGCAGGAACTTTATTGTATCAGTTAATTATTTATCCAGTTCCTTGGTTGAGATGAGGAGATCGTAGGAATAAATATATTGATCCTGGTTCCTTCTTCCTCGTGGCTTTCCAAGGTAATGGTCCCATTCAGTCTGTCCAGTACGGTCTTGGTAATATATAATCCCAGTCCTGCTCCTTTAGAGAGATTACTTCCTCTGAAGAACATCCCGAAAATTTTATCCTGAATGTATTTTTCAATGCCGATCCCATTATCCTCAACATGGAGATTTAAACCTGTTTCACTAACTTCTGCAGAGCAAATAACTTTCCTTTCAGATTTATTTTTATCCATAAAGACAATGGCATTGTGAATCAGGTTGAAGAAAACTGAGAAAAGAAGATTAAACTCAGACCTGAAATGCTTTTGTCCTTTATAAGATAATTGAAGGCAAACTTCTTCATAGTTTTCTATTTCTGAAATGGCAGATCCTAGTTTTTCAAAAAAATGATCAAGGTCAATATCATCAAGTTTTATGTCGTCATTGTAGATGAATTGGAAGCTGCTTAAATTCAGTACAATACCTTCCATTTTTCTGTTGACCTGACTTATGATGTTTACATATTCAGTAATAGCCTCAGTGCTATTGCTTTCAGAATGCTGGATGAGGTTTAAAATACCTTTTACTGAGCATATAGGTCCCCTGATATCATGTGATATTCGATATACAAGACTTTTTAATTCTTCTACCTTTATCTTCAGTTTATTCTCCGCTTCTTCTCTTTTTTGTTTTTCTTTAACTTCGTTAAGTACCCTGTTTATAGCGGGTTCCAGTTTGTGCAGGCTGTCTTTGAGTACATAATCGTTTGCGCCCTGGATCATGGTTTCCACAGCGAGTTCCTCACCAAGAGTTCCGGTGACAAAGATGAAGGGAATCATCGGATTATGTTTTTTCGCAATGCTTAAAGCCTCTAATCCGCTGAAAGTGGGCAAAGAAAAGTCAGACAGAATAAGATCGGGTTTGAATTGCAGAAGATGTTGATTGAATTCTTCTTCAACTATTGCCCTTCTTGCTTCAAATGAAAAATTTATTGATTGGAGTTTTCTTTCAACCAGTTCAAAATCAAAGTCATTATCCTCTATTATTAGAATTTTTATTTTTTTTCTACTCGTCGGATTCTCCTGTAGCATTGAGTTTGGATCGTTAAATAAAGTGTAATGGAAAGCTTAGATAGACTTAATTTTAGTCTCGATGTATTTCGGATATTTAGCTATTAATATAAAAAAGAAAGTCGACTTATTCAAAGTTATAACAGCAATTTGCTTATAATGTTTTTAGATATTATGTCAGATTTATTGGGATAATCCAGTATCTTACCAGTTCAAATAAACCTTTTTGTTGTTGCCTCGAGAAAGATTAAGATAAAGGGGTACATTTAAGTTGTGTGACGCGAGTCGTAATTTTTTGCAAGGGACAGTTGAGTCAAATAAAAAAATGTTCGATGTTAATTTAATTTTTTGATATGAAAATAGTGTTAGTAAGAATTGTATTTGTAGTCTTTGGTTTACTCACAGTAACTAATGGCTTTTGTCAGAAAAGATTGAGGATGGTTGAAAGGAACAGCTTACACGAAAATAAATTAAATGTTGTCAGTATTTTTCCACTTGGGGTGCTTAATGTACTTGATCCATCATTTCAAATCGGGTATGATAGAAAAGTACGGAAAAATGTTATCATTCAAATAAGCGGTGGTATTATCTTGCCTCACAGCATATTGGGAGTGATATTTTTCAGTGATACAGGGTATAATAGAAATAGTGTTTATAAAACAGCGCCTTATAGATATAGTGGCTATAAAATTGCAGGAGAAGCAAAACACATATTAGCTGAAAGTTCAAATGGTAGACACAACTATTTTTATTCAATAGAGTCTTTCTATAAAAAAGAAAAAAATGAAGTGTATACAGTTTATCCTTCTTACCCTTCTGGCCCTCACTCTCCTAATATTGACTATTTTACTGTGCATAAAGAAGTGGTGGGTGTTGGTTTTAAAGTGGGTAAACAGTTCTTCTTTGGCAGGATGATATTGGAGTTTAATTCAGGAATAGGCTTGAGATATAATAATGTTAGGCATACTAACCGGGATACCGTTTATAAATTAGACGGAATTGATGGACACATACACAGACAAGGTAAGTATTATCGGTTGTATCTTCCTTTGCATATTAAAATAGGTTATAGGTTTTAATTAGTCGCCACTACTACTTCTCCTTCGTCAGTTATTCTGGTTCCGAATACGGATGAAAGAAACTGCATGCGTGCTATTGCATATTCCTTGTCATGGCCTGTAGCTAGGGACACCTGCATTTTTTGTATAATAACAGGTATTAGTTTAAATGCATTTATCTTCTTATCCTTTATGGCGCACTCAAATAAAAATGATCTGTCATTTCTCAGCAAATCATTTACAACATAATCATCAATAAAATCTCCTGTATCGTATAGTATTATCTTGCCATTGTATAGCTCTATTCCTTGAAAGATATGCGCGCTATGCCCATGAATAATGTCTACTCCCAGGTCAATAAGTGCATGAGCAAACTGGACCTGTCTTTTGTTGGGTTCCATCTCCATATTCGGTCCCCAGTGAATAGATACAATCAACACATCCACTTTACTTCTTAATTTCACCACTTCAGATTCCAATTCTTCAGGATCATCGATCGTAATAAAAAATGTACCCGGATGAGTATTGGCTCTCCATGATGGTTCATTGTCTGTACAACCAATAATGCCAATACTGATGTTGTTCTCTTCAATAATAACAGGTCTTTTGGCTTCAACGATATTTAAACCAGCCCCTGAATGTGCGATAGAGTTATTGTCCAGGATATGAATGGTTTCTTTTAATCCACCTGTACCAAAGTCACCTATATGATTATTGGCCAGATTAGCAAAGCGGATATTGGCAGCTTTAAGGGTGTTGACTTTATCAGGATCTGCTTTGAAGTTGAATACTTTAGGGACTGGCTGTGTAGAAGTAGTAATAGCTGTTTCGAGGTTTATGATATTTACTCCTTCCTCTTGAAGCAAAGGTAAAACATCTCCCCAGGGATATTCATATCCCGATTCTGAAATTTTAAGATTAACGGTTCTTCCAATCATCACATCGCCCATTAACCTGATGGTACAAGAGTTTTTCATCATAAGATACTTACTGGTATTAAGTAATTATGTTTAAGTGGTTTATGAGGGAGGGGGATGCACCAATGGTATATGTGAAATGTTTATTGTCCTGGACGGATGCTTACTGCTAAGAGGAAAATTGATTAGGGAAGTCAGAATTTACCTGAAATGACAGGCCTGTTCAAAGGATTTTGAGAATAGCGATGCAATCGCAATTCTCGAAAATCCTCGCTGCAAGCGAGGACTATTGATGGTATAAAAATGAAAGAGGTTGTCTTAATTTAAGACAACCTCTTTTAATATTTCTATTGTTGAAACGGTTTTATTCCTTAATAATTTTTTCGGTATATATTTTACCTGAGGAAGTAGTAGATTTCAGAATGTACATTCCTGCGGGCAAGTCCTTAATAGAGATGCTTCCTTTGCCTGCATCTATCGTTCCGGAAAATACCGGATTGTTCTGCATGTTAATGATTGAGATTTCCATCGTTTCATGGCTGGGATTTTCAATATTCAAAACATCCCTTCCTGGATTCGGATAAGAAAAGTGCGATGTTGAAATGTCGGTTGCAAGCTTCTCTTTAATACCGGTTATTATATCGACAAATGCAGAGTAAAGTATTAATGTTTTTACAATTTCGTCTTCACCATTTACGTTATAAGCCTCTCTTTCTGATTGGATCAGTTCGTCGATATCATTATAAGTATTGAGATATTTATAATATTGTATTTCTATCAATTGATTATTAATCCATGCTTCGTAAATGTAGCCTGCATCCGCACCTTTTTCATCTACCAGCGATGTCTGTTTACTTATATTGTCCCCATCAATAGTTTGAATGATTTCAGTCAAATTTCCAGCTGCGTCTTTTGTTATAGTTGACTTTGTCAAATCAATCCATTGGTCTTCTTCTAACTGGGCATAAATACCAACCTGTACTCCTGATTCATCCGTCGAAAGGGTTACCCTGTAAGTGTTATCATCAATGGTGTTTTTATATTCTATAAATGTTCCGGAAGTGAATTCATAATCTTTGTAATCTGCCCAGACCAAATTATATCCTTCTGAAGATTTTATCCACTGGTCATTGATCCAATCGTATGTTACATAACTATCCGGATATAGGAGGGAAGGAGATGAATAGGATATTTCAGTTTGAGTTTCGTTTATCCATTCTTTAGTATCCGGCGCATAAACCTGGCTCAGATATTTTACAAGTTTATTTTGGTTGTCATAGAAGAATGTATCTCTGGATTCAGGAATTAAATCATTGGCTTCAAAGTCCCTAACATAACTGATAGTGGAGATTTCTCTTCCATTTGTCTCATCATATTTGCTGATTGTCTTGGAAAGGGTATCTAATGTCGGTAAAAGAGCAACATTAAGTGTTACATCTCCCAGAGCATTGTATTCATATCTGTATATAACTGTTAATTCAGGTTTTCCACTTTCATTGTATAGGTAGTGCATTTCCCTGGTTGGCAGATGTAATACTTTTTCTGCAGCTCTGGCCAGAGCTCTTTTGATTTTTTTAGTAGGAGCATCGTTAGATGCAACGGCTTTTGTATTCTCTGCAGAAAAACCTGCTAGAACAACTAAAAGTAATAATGACTTTAATAGAATTTTTTTCATGTTGTTGAATCAGATTAAAAATGATTTTAAAAATTTGTTTAAAAATACTGTTTTTTCAGGAGTAAAAAAATGCGGGTTCTGTTCCTTTTAAAACTGTTCACTGTTTCTGTTCACTGTTACGGTATCTTATCCAATCAGTTTCCTATCTTTGTTTTAAGAATTAAAGATTATAAGCAGATGTTGATCCTTTTTTGTAATAATTTCATTGACCAGAAGCAAGTTGATCCTGATTTTGAAAATGAATATTCTGCTGCAGTAAAAGCAGGATTAATAACAGCATTAATAAGGTTTGAAGCATTAAAGAATGAAAAGGATGTTAATAAATCATTAAGGTTAGTTGAGACACAACCAGAATCTACAAAAGCAATATATAGGGGGTGGATGCTTCCTCCATCTGATTATGATATATTTTACCATGCTTTAAAAGAAAAGAATATTGAACTTATCAATTCTCCGGAACAATATACCTCTTGTCATTATTTACCCAATTCTTATAAATGGATTGAAGGATATACTCCAAGGTCAATCTGGACAAATGTTTCAAGTGACTTCAAAATTGATGATGTGCTTCCAATAATATCCAATGAATTTGGGACAGATCCGATAGTTGTAAAAGATTTTGTGAAGTCTAACAAGCATAGTTGGAAGGAATCTTGTTATATACCTGATGCTTCAGATCGTGAGCAGGCAAGGAAAGTAATTACAAACTTTATGAGATTTCAGGGAAAGGACTTAAATGAAGGACTTGTATTTAGAAAGTTTGAAGATCTTGAATTTCTGACAGAGCACTCAAAGAGCGGTATGCCTCTTACCAAAGAGTATAGGTTGTTCTTCTTAAGAGGTAATTTAATAGGTGTGTTTAATTACTGGGATGAAGGTGATTATCAACATGAACAGCCACCATTGGATATGTTTATTTCTATCGCAAAAAACATTGATAGCAATTTTTTTACCATGGATATGTCAAAGAAGAAAGATGGATCATGGATTATTATGGAGCTTGGTGACGGGCAGGTATCGGGGTTGCCTGATAATGCGGATGTGATTGAATATTATGAAAGGCTGGGGAATAGGTAAATGCAAGGGAAGGTTATTGGGTTGTTATACATTTTCTTTAAGTTTGATTATGTTGTGCCTAGGTTTATGGTAGCCCTTACCTAGCAAAAATGGAGAGACAACATACTTCTTTTTTTATTTTTATATGATTAATAAGATAATTTAAAGCTATATATTTATTTATACTATGACAATTAGAACATTCTGGACGATCCTTATAAAAATTTTAGGGATTTGGCTTTTAATTAATTGTGTAACTGTGATCCCTCAATTCATTGCGAATCTCTTTATCCCGAGATCGGGTGATGTGGAGTTTGTTGAGAATCTCGGCATTTTATTGATGGTGGTTGGTGTTTATATATACATACTTCGGCTCTTTATTTTTAAGTCTTCCTGGCTCATTGATAAATTACATCTGGACAGAGGATTTACAGAAGAAAAGTTTGATACTAAAATAAATTCATCTGCAGTATTAACAATTGCAACTATAGTAATTGGAGGAGTACTTTTCGCAGATAGCCTGCCTCAACTATGTCATCAGATCTTCGCCCTTCTTAAACAGAAGGGGGTATTAGGAGAAAGCCCAGATTCCAGTTGGATAATATATTATTTAGTGAAAACCATTTTAGGGTATTGGCTTATGACCAATAGCAGATCCGTCGTGACATTTATAGTCAAACAAAGCGCAAACAAGATCGAGGGGGAATCCGGAGAAGTTTGATAGCTGCTTCACTGCTCGACTGCTTTCATTTATTCCTTTACAATGGATATGGCCAAAAAGAGATATGGATAGTTATGGATCTAGGAGGCGGGTAGGTGTCGGAGGTGCCTGATAATGTGAGTGTTATTGAATTGTTGATAGGCTGGATAATGTGTAGGATTTTCGGAAATAGCGATGCAATGGCAATTCTTGGAAATCCTCGCTGCAAGCAAGGACTATAAAATCCATGGATGTTCATTGATGCCATCGCTTTAAGCGATGGCATCAATCAGATCTGGCAAGTTTAAGAACATCTCTTTCAAATTAGGGATATCAAAATAATAGGTCAACGATTACCGTCAGCCTTCTTATAAATCATGACCCTAGTCATTTCTGAACATATTGCGCAGCTTTCCTATACTTAACTTCGCGCGTGCCAAATAAATCCAGGTCAAACGGACAAGTATCTTCTCCAAGCTCATCTCTTATCAGGGCGTGTAACTTACCTAACATTTTCTTTACAACTTCAGAGTTGAATAAAGGGTGATCAGGATGGGCAATGTTTTCCATCTCTCCAGGATCGTTTACCAGATCATGCAGTGTAACATCACCGGTAGCGTATAACTCTTCTATAGTCCAAGGATTCCCATATTCCTCAGGACTGAACCAGCGCACCAGTTTGTATTGACCATCGACCACTGCACGAAAGAATGTTCGCTTGCGAAAATCCGGTGCACCATATTTTTCTCCGGTGTACTTCATGTATTCCTTACGGTCTGCAGAGGCAGGAAGATCTGTAAGCTCTCTTAGGGCACCAGTCAGTGACCATTCGTGATCAAGAGAGTGTAATCCATCCCATGCAAATAAAGCCCCGCCTCCTGGCGTTTCTGCACTTCCCCGCGGACCTGGTTGATCCGGATGAAGTATTGCATTCTTCAGACTACGTCCTTTGAGATGAGGGTAATGCTGCTTAATTTCTTCTTCACTGAGTCCTGCAAAATCCAGTAGTGTAGGAGCGAGGTCTAGCAGGGAGCCTACAGCTTTGGTACGTTTTCCCTGCGGGCCTCCGGGAGCACAAACTGTCAGGTTTACTACAGCTGCTTCATCAAAGTGGATGGCTCCCTTCTGAGTCATTCTGTGGGCTCCATTCATCTCTCCATGGTCACATGTAAAAAATACGATAGTATTCTCCCATAAATTCTGGCGATCCATTGCTTCAAGGATTTTCAGGAATTGGGCATCAACAAGGCGCATTGCATTGACCAGGTAATTTCGGCGTATGAGCCATAGGTCATCACGATTATCGGGAAGACTGCCGTAGTTTTTATCTGTAAATTCTTTGTATACCTGTATAGCATCAGGTTGATATTTATAATCGTCTGCAAAATTTTCCGGCATAGAGATATCCCATTTCTTTTCAAACCATCCCAGCTTTTGAACCTGAGTTTGCTTTCCGACCATATACCCATTAGGATGTGGAGCTTCAATAGGATCGGTTTGCAGATACATGATGTCATGAGGGTTCACAAGGCTGCTGATTAACAACCATGGCTTATCCAGTTGTGTGGCTTTGTTTTCAAGCCAGTCAACGGTTTCGAATGCTGCAGCTCCATCATACAGTTCCCCCTGCAGAGGAGTGCCGAACATTTCTCCCCATTGCTGCAGGTCAGAGAAACCATATCGTTCAAGGGCATCTTCATGATGAGGTAATTCCGACAGATGCCATTTCCCTTTGAAGGCAGTATAATAGCCCTGATTACGAAGCATGTGACCAATAGTCGGTATCTCTCCGGACAATTCATTGATCCAGGCAAAGTTTGTATTATCCCATAAACCTGTGTTTTTCGCATGAACACCTGTCCACATAGAGGAGCGTGAAGCTGTGCAGATAGGTACGGTGCAATATTGACGGTCAAAGCTTACCCCCTGTGCTTCGAGTCTGCGCATAGCAGGGAAAGGAACATTGTCAGGTACTTTCATATGTGTCTGCCATTGATCCATGCAGAGGATAAGGATATTGGGACGTTGTTTATTGCTATTCTGATTTTCCATATTTGTCTGTATCAGTATATAGTATCCGTTTCATAATATAAAAGTACTTTGAGAATCAGGATTCGATTGTATTTTTATTTCTCTTGCCTTCGTAAGAGTTTCGCTATAGGAAAAAGAAGGATCAATGCCAATAGAGAGGAGAGTATAACTGCTATAAGCGTTTTCCGATCATCAAATCCCTGGGTGGCAACAACAGTAGCAGCAGAAATATTACGCTGAGCTGTCCCTAATGCCAGGACATGTTTTGCCGCAATGCCAGGGCCACCAAGCAGGAAGCCAATACCCAAGGCTCCAATAATCAATATTGCAGCTGCTAATATGATACCTTCTCCAAGTATTCCTAAAATGGCTTTATAGTATACAATAAATGTTATCACAAAAAGAAGTACTAAAGCTATGCTTGATAATTTGGCAAGAATAGGCTGCAAAAGATTAGTCCATTTCGGAATATAGGCGTGGAGAAAGAATCCTAAAGCAAGAGGAACAAGCATTGTCAGCACAAGAGGGGTAGCGATAGCCATTGGGTTTATCTTAGCTTCAGGAACTTCTATAGGTACTACCAATGGCATATATACAATTGTGAGCGGTAAAAGGAGGGCTAATAGAGATGTACTGAGGGCAACATCAGTTCCAGCAGCAATTGTAAGCTTAATCAGAAAGGGTGCACCTGCAGCACATGCAATCAGAATCAATCCTATCTCAACAGGTCTTTCCATATGAAAGATATGAATGAGGAGATAACCAAGTATTGGCACCAATACAAAATTTGCAATAAGAGCTTTGGCAACTTCAGGTATATTTCTCAGAGGAGCTATGATTTCATGAATCTTATAACTGAACCCGACGGAGAGCATGCTTGAAGCAGCAAAGAACAGAACTATAATATTTAACAGATTCGAAAGTGTTTCAAGCATAAGGCAAGGGTTTTTGTTTGATAGAGCCGTGATAAGTAATTTTCTTTACAAGGATAGTCTTATCGTTATTCAACCTGATGGATTAGCTGTTGTTTATTCTATTAGGGATATTTTAATTAACATCATTCTGCGTTTCCTGTTGTGCTCTAAAAAATGTTCATGAAAGTGATTTATTTCTTTGTTATTATAACTTTTTTATTTACCTGTTTAAATGCTTATTCACAAACCGCATCTGATACGATTCCTGATATTACCAAACCTGCCAATGAGCTGGAACTTGCTAATACACTTCAGAATCCCATAGCACACCTTATTAATCTTCAGTATCAGAATAATTTCGAATTTAGAGTAGGGCGACAAAATGCATTCAGATATACTTTAAACTTTCAGCCATTAATCCCTTTTCACCTGGGAGAGAAATGGAGTATCATTACGAGATCCATTATACCTGTAATATCCCAGATAGGAATGTCAAGCCCTACGGGCAAGACAGGCCTATCTGATTTTGTATTGAATACCTATCTTTCACCGAAAAACATTCCATTTGTCCTGGGTGTAGGTCCATCTATACAGTTTCCTGTTGCATCAAGTTCAGCCTTTGGTGCAGGGAAATGGGCAGGAGGGGTAACAATAGCTTTGCTTAAACAATTTGGATCTTTTAGAATAGCAGCTGTTCCGCATCATCTCTGGTCCAGTAAAGACGGTTCCGCTGAAAAGAAAATTAACTTTACCTTCATTCGATCTTATATCACCTATCTTAATAAATCCAGAACGACATAGGGTGTTTTTCAGAGGTTATAAGAGACTGGAGTGCCGGAACCTGGAATGTTGGTCTTACACCAACCATAGGACAACTAACCAAATTGGTGAATCAATATGTAGATCTTAGTATAGGATAAATATTATGTAGTTGCTCCTGAACAGGCCCCTCAATGGGGTATTAGGGTTACGGTGATAGAGGTTATACCAACCAAAGCACTTAGTAAAATGATGGATAAATAATTTAAAGTGTATTATTTTTTCTCTTGTAGGGATATAATTGGCAAAGCTTACATGGAATAGACTTAATAATTTAAAATCCCGGAACGACTAACCGTCCGGGATTTTTTTACATATTGTAATTTTGCAAGGCCTTCTTTACTGATTTACCTTCATCAAATATTCTGCCTCTGAACAAGAAAAGTCCTATTGCAGAAACTGCAGCTATATTAACAGCTATCATGCCAATAGCAGCTTTTCTGTTATATTTCCACATGGCATTGAAGCCTTTTTCCGCATAAATATTAGGGACTTTTCCCTTTTTCAGATCGTCAATGATTCCTTCCACAACATTCACACGATCGGCGATAAGCAAAGGTAACCAGTGACTGAACTGTCCTTCACTATTCTTATATGCATATCGGCGAATCGCTCCGCTTAGACCTTTGGGAGGTACAGATGTTCCGAATACTGCACTTAAGTTTGGTCTTTCTGTTGATTTTAAAATTTCCACAGTTTCAGGCTGCTGTACAGATCTTTCCCAGGTATAACCGTTTTGTTCTTCGTCAGTACGGTTAGGCTTCATAGGATAGGTGGGGTCGTTCTCCGGGTCCGCATCTATTCCCCAGTCTTTAATATCAGGTATTCCTTTTGCTATTTTTTCCATATGAATATCTTTTATTCTTTTACTGTAGGTGGAATTAGAATTGGTTTGATACAGTTATCCAGTTTGTCCGAAAAGATCCTGTATGCGTCCGATACGTTTCTTAAAGGCATTCTGTGTGTAATGAGTGCTTTCGGTTTGATTGTTCCTTTCTGAACATGGTCTATCAGTTTAGGTAACAGCCTTTTAACCGAAGCCTGATTAGCGCGAATTGTAATACCTTTGTTCAATACGTTTCCTATAGGTACGAGATTTCCTGTAGGTCCATATACACCTACTATTGATACTATACCACCTTTTTTAACAGCGTTTATGGCCCAGAACAGTGCTGTCGCAGAACCGGCCTGCATCAGTGTTTTTCTTCCTGTTATTGTCTGCATAGCACTACCTGCAGCCTCAGCACCTACTGCATCAATGCAGACATCGGCGCCAAGCCAGTCAGTGGTTTGCTTGATAAACTGTACAGGGTCTTCAATAGATTTGAAATTATAAGATTCACATTTAGCATAGTTCTTAACAAACTCCAGTCTGAATTCATTATGATCTATTACTATGACCCTCCCAGCTCCGAACAACCAGGAACATTTAGCAGCCATAATCCCGATAGGCCCGGCTCCAAATATAACCACCGTATCTCCCGGCTGGATTCCACCCATCTCTGCTGCCTGGTAACCCGTAGGAACTACATCAGTAAGCATTACAGCATCATCCAGATCCATTCCTTCTGGGATCACAGTAGGACCAAAGTTTGCATAGGGCACCCTTACATACTCCGCTTGTCCTCCGTCATAGCCACCGGCAGTGTGAGAGTATCCGAAAATACCTCCGACTGCAGTAGCTTCAGGATTCGATTCATGACAGTTGCCGTACAGTCCTTGATTGCAGAAGGAACATTTTCCACATGCAATATTAAAAGGTACCAGTACCTTATCTCCCAACTTTAATTTATTAACTTCTGATCCCAGCTCAACCACTTCACCCACGAACTCATGACCAAAAGTAGAACCTACACGTGTATCGGGTACGTTTCCATTATATAAGTGCAAATCAGAGCCACAAATGCATGAACGTAATACTTTCACGATACAATCCTCCGGATGAAGTATTTCTGGCATTGGTTTTTCCTCTGCACGGACCCTTCCCGGGCCCCGATAATTCATTGCAAGCATATTTTTCCTTTAACGTCCAATAATTTTTTTACAGGGAAGATTCTCCTTTGGAATTCATCCCTTATTAAAGAACCTCTGGTATTGTTTAAAAGTTAATGCCTAAGAATACTGGAGTTTTAAATGATTATATTAGGTTGAAAGAGATATGTTTGGATAGGGGAAGATTGTTGTAGTTTTTCATTCTCAGATACTTTTTCATTATACCTCAAACTTTGGCTCCTTAAGGTAGTTTTTTCGTTATGGAGCAAGGTTCCGACAAGAAATCAGAAAAATGTAATAAACATCCCTTTACCACCCAATATAAAATTGAAGAATTGGGATTTGGCAGTTCTCCGGAAACAGAGAACGAACGTCTGATATTTCATGACGGGAGGTTTAATGTACGCAGGTCAGGAATTATGCTTTATGGAGGAAATAACAGCCTGTATCATTGGTTTACTTCTGCAGATTGGGGTACATTTTCCCTTGCAATTATTATTCTTTATCTCATTTTTAATTTGTTCTTTACAGGCTTATACTACATTGCAGGTATAGAAGGTATTATCAGAAGGCCTGGCTTAAACAACTTAGAAAAGTTCTTTGAGGTCTTCTTCTTTTCATCTCAGACATTAACTACAGTCGGGTATGGGCGTGTGAGTCCACTGGGGATGGGAGCTAATGTGATCGCTTATTTTGAATCTCTTACTGGCCTGATGTGTTTTGCTGTGGCCACAGGTATTATGTATGGCCGATTTTCTATGCCCAATGTAAAACTGCTATCCAGTGATAAGGCATTAATTTCTCCTTACAAAGGCGAAAAATCTTTTCAGTTCAGAATAGCCAATGCACGCAAGAATCAGTTACTGGACGCTGAAGTACAACTTATATTTTCATGGGTAGATGTTTCATGTGACAGACCAATAAGGAAGTTTAACAATCTTAAACTGGAGATTAATAAAATTAATTTTTTCCCATTAAACTGGACTTTAGTTCATGTGATAGATTCGGAAAGCCCCATTCATGGATGGACCAGAAAGGATCTGGAAGAATCTAATGTTGAATTCCTTGTCTTGTTTAAGGCTTTTGATGATGTATACAGCCAGGTAGTGCACTCAAGAGTTTCCTACAAATACGATGAAATCGTTTGGGGAGCCATTTTTGAATCTATGTTCCGAACAGACAGGCGCGGAGAAACTGTGCTAGAAATGAAGAAAATAAGCAACTACAGCTTGATAAAAGAAAATGATTTTTTTCAAAGTTTATAGTTTCTTTATTTTTTTGCTACTAATAGAAATACCACTTGACAGAATAATACATACTTGACTTATGAAAGAAAGTATTTGCTAAAACGGGCCTCTGTATAAACTTTAAGTTTTAACTTATTATTTTTTTTGATATTCGGGAATTTTAAAGGTATTTTACTTTCGATTAAACTTTGAAAATTAATATGGGATTGACTCATGTATTCCAGAGAGAATTAACCTGGCTTGAAGAGGTAATTAAGTTAAGAATTGTATTTCCTGAAGCAGATCCAGTTCATTTTGATCTTGAAATATTTTTATCAGAATTTCCGAATCGCAATAAAATTGCAACTGAAATAAAAGACAGATTTAATACGAGTCCACCTTTATTGGACGCTGAAGAAAATTATGTTTATTCCGAAATCATAAAGAAATGTGAATTTGAAGAGCGGCTGTTGCTCATTCTGGCGCTGTCAATTCACCTGGAACCTGGTTTTATTAATAGAATTCTGGAGCAATATCATTATAGTGAAGTCATTAAAAAAACTTCAGGCTTTTGGAGCATATCAGGAATACTTGCTGATGAAAGGTTTGGAATACTGCCAACAGGACGTTTCTGGATTTACTTGCTGGCTGGAACTGATTTAAACAGGCGGATTGCATTATTAAGTAAATTGGGGAAAGGTTCGATTCATCTGATAACTTCCGGGTTAGTAGATATTGCTGCATCTGAAGAAACTGAACCTTGTTATGGTGGTTTTTTGAAAATAGATCAATCTGTTTTGAATAGTTTGTTTTCTGATATTGATTAATGTGGTATGTAAAAACAAAGTAATGAAAGACTTTAATTTCAGAGGTAATGATTCGCGCAGCAATGTACGTAATGTTATACATGAAAATACTGCTGGCAATAGCAAAGGAGCTTTTGTTCAAAAGAGAAGCAAAAATGCTGTTGTGGGAAAATCTGCAACAAAGCCGACTCAACTTAAAAGTCCTGGTAGTGGGATAAAGTCTGAAGAAGGGCCAATAAACAGATTTCATGCACTGAAGGCAGAAACGAAAGTTTATAACAATGCAGCTACATCAGATAATACAGCTATTCAGAAAAAGCAAGTGAATATTGAAGAAATCCAAATGAAGGTTAGTGGCCTGGATGGTCAGCAAATTCAGAGAAAGGTATCTGAAAACGAAGTTAAAGCGAATAAAGTAGTTCAGTCAAAATCCAACAATACCGGCCTTCCGGATAATTTGAAATCAGGAGTGGAAAATCTTTCCGGTTATGCAATGGATGATGTAAAAGTACATTTTAATTCAGCTGAACCTGCACAACTAGGGGCTCATGCCTATGCACAGGGAACAGATATACACGTAGCTCCTGGGCAAGAGAAGCATCTGCCTCACGAAGCGTGGCATGTTGCGCAGCAAAAGCAAGGGCGTGTTCAGCCAACTATGCAAATGAAAGCCGGTGTTTCTGTAAATGATGATGCCAGTCTGGAAAATGAAGCGGATGCGATGGGGGCAAAGGCACTTGGCGTTGGACAGAAAGAATTGCAGAACAGTGAGCCAGGAGAAACCTCTTATTCTTCAGCGGATCAAAATTTTGTGCAAATGGTTAGTGTCGAAAGTAAGCAGTCAGTGACTCTTCCAAATGGTATAATTCAGATGGTGAAAGATATGGAATCGGCATATCAGTTGGGTGCCAAGAGGGGAGGTGGATTAACTGATGCGAAATTTCATAAAGATTATGGACATTGGCACTTTCATGTAATTAGCGATGATGAAAACTTAGGCTTAATAGAGAAAGTGTTCATTAAATTTGAAGATAAGCCTGGAGCCCAACATCTATTAGTTGATAAGGATGGTAATCCTGACAAATCTTTAGCATTACATCGAAATGGAGATAAGATGATGATTGATTGGGGGTATCAGCAAATCGATAATTTCCTTGCTCAGTGTAAAGATGTTTCTAATGAAGAAATTGTCGAAAGGAGAAGAATTAAAGAGGAGAAGGAAAAGAAGGATAAGGAAGCCTTGGCAAAGTTACCACCTATAGTTGGGCCATCGAAACATGATTATGGGGGAAATAACTTATTTGCTGCTAGTTCAGGAGAAGGCTCTGAAGAACGTGCCATTCAAATGCTGGGCAAAGCCGGGATTGATAAAACAAATAAAGATTTCAATATGATTAAAGCCAAGGTGAAAGACAATACACCTAAGGAGAAATGGCCAAGCTTTATCAGACAATATTATGATCAGATTTATCAACCCATAGTGATAGAGGTTGTTGAAAAGGTAGATGACAAATTAAAAGAAGAGGAACCTAAATCTGTGGTTAATTCTTCGACAATGGATACTGAACCTATTGTCAAGATTGTCCTGGAACAAATTCAGGAAAAGAAACCGCAGGAGGAAACTCAAAATATGTTGCTGAAGATTGGAATACCGATGGCTATTATCATTGCTTTATTCGCCCTGATCATGTCTTTAGTTACGTTCTAATTCTAAATCGATTTAGACAATGAAATTTTCCTTTTATTGACTTGCGGTTTTAGTTCGTATAGCCTGTATAAAATCAGGAATGAAAAATCCATTATTGGTAAACAGGTAATATAGAACCTTTATAAATTTAAGATTAAAAAAATGTTACAGCACGTATCTGATAAGCTTCGCGAAGCGGAATTAAAACTGGAACTTCGGTTTCCTAAAAAACTTTTTGATTTTATACGAAAGCTTGAAAAGCCTGAGGTTACATTTGGTGAAGAAGAATGGATTTTCCCTACTGTAACAGATAATTCTGACGATCCTTCTGATAATTTTATAATCTCTCAATCGGAAAAATTCACAAGCCAGTGGAACTTGAAAGGGTTGGTATTTGCAAGAGGAGGGCATAGTAATTATCTTCTAGCTCTGCAGAATAAAGAAGGCAAAGTATTAAAACAGTTATTTATATTAATTGCTGAAAGTTCAGAAATAAAAATATTTAACTCAAGTCTTGAAAAGCTAATGGAACATGGGCCCTTTGATTATGTGGGATGGAATGACTATTATATAAAGCTTGATAACGGTGAGGTGCGTCGTGGTGATGAAATGATTGATTCGGACAATTCCTGAATTGTATCGATGATTTGTTAAGTTGGTGTTTATTTTTTGGGTTTGGAGAGCCTTTTAATTTTTTCACTGTGTACCTCAGTCTCTTCTTTGTTCATGTATAGTTTTCTCTGGTTTGACATGTAAAAGACTCTATATTAGTATGTTGTTTAAGTAATCATAAAGTCTTTAGATCCGGGATACCAGCACCCAATGATTCGATTTGGGAAAAAATGACTAGGATTAGCTATTGATCTTGGGATAAGTCTGGGATACCTTTGAGAATTGATGTAATGATAAGTATTACAAAAGTGAAAACGAAATATTCTAGAATTTGATGAATATCTAGTCAGAGATCTTATTCCATAAGATTTAATTGAGCCTCCTGGAAGCTTTTGAAAAGAATTTGTACTACAAAATCTGAAGCACTATTCGAGTTTTTAAATAAATAGGTATAATATGAATATATTTTTAAGATTAGTTATCCTGGTTTTTTTGTTAGTCAGGCTGCCGTTTATTTCAGAGGGGCAAAGAACAACAGGAGGTACTCCCAAATCATTTACTACAGATAAAAATAAAAGAAAGCTGGGAGAGCCTTCTATTCCAGTTAATACCGTTCCTGTGATTGATAACAATGCAGAGTTGGAAAAAGCGAAAAAGATCAGTCCCAATATTTATGGATTGCTCAATGCTGTCAACGTCGATATTATTAAACAAGGATTTAAAGAAGCTTTGCCTGACGGAGGTACGCTTTGGAGGTATAAAATAAGCTCTCCAACTGCCTATTCAATGGAAGTTATTTTTAGCAGATTTCATTTGCCTGATAAATCTCAGCTTTTTATTTATAATGAAGACCATTCCGTAGTGTTGGGTGCATTGAGTTCTTTGAACAATAGTGCTCAAGGAACATTGGCAACACAACCAATATTCGGAAGTACAATAATAATAGAGTACTATGAACCCGCTGATGTGGAATTTCATGGAGAGGTTGTTATCGGAGAAGTGGTGCATGACTTTGCAAATGTATTACAACTAATAATCGGAAGGGGACCTTTTATACCGGGAGCTACTTTTGACGTTTCTTGTTTGAAAAATGTTTCATGTCCTGAAGCTTTGCCTTATGCGAATCAATCTAAATCTGTAGGACTTATATTATATAAAGTCCAGGATGGTAGCAAATATGTAGCACACGCTACTGGTGCTTTAATAAATAATTCAAATAGTGATGGTCAGCCGTATTTTTTGACAGCCTATCACAATATAGAAAGTGGTCTCGCAGATTGTCCCGGCCCTGATCCGACATTCAAAGGTTGTTTTGACTATTCCAAGTGGGTTTTTTTATTTAACCATTATGATAATGATTGTAATGGAGATGGCTCATCTGTCTCTAATTCCTTATTGAATTCTGTTTCAGGCTCTGATTTTGTGGCAGGAAATAATCATAATGACAAAGATTATTTATTGCTCCGATTATGTTCAAAACCTGAAAATGTTTGTTATGCAGGGTGGTCCAGAACAGCAAGTCCATTGCCTCCATTTACTAATATCCACCATCCTCTAGGAGATATAAAGAAGATTAATTTCAGAGATGGTGCGATAGATATTTTGCCCAATGTTTTGTTTGTCCCATCATGGAATATAGGTTATACTATCATGGGGTCTTCGGGTTCGCCTTTATTTGATGGCAATAAAAGGCTTGTAGGTCAGCTCAGAAGTGGGATAGGTGGGGAAGAGGTGCCAACATGTCAAAACAGGGGTTATTCGTTGTTTAATAGATTTGATGTTTCATTCACTGACGGCCATCTTGAAAACTATCTAGGAAATGTCCAGCAGACAGATACCTATTGCCCTGTAGTGGAGGCATGCCCAGGTAATAATCAGCGACAGATGCGTACAGGTGCTCAGATGCGGACAATGGCTACTTGCATGGAGGTAAATTTTTCAGCGAATAAAACCGAGGCTATAGTTAATCAAGAGATAACATTTGAGAATCAGAGTTCAGGAGGCGTTGGAGAGGTAACATACGAATGGGATTTTGGGGTGGATGCAGTACCTGCCACCAGTATCGAAGAAGCTCCTTCTGCAGTATACTATACATCAACAGGAAATAAGTGGGTAACGCTGACTGTATGCGACGATGCGGGTTGTATCACAGAACAAAAGGCGTCATATATTGATGTTCAGAATTCCAGCAGCACTATGTTGGTAGGTTTTACTTCAGATAAAAGAGCTGTCACAATCGGCGAAGAAATAAAATTCACAAGTACAGTTTCCGGTAATCAAACTTCAGCAGCCTACCTTTGGAATTTCGGAGAGGGTGCAGAAGCCTCAAGTCTCGTAACTGCTAGTCCCACTGTTACCTATAGTTCTCCGGGGCCTAAAACAATTTCCCTGCAGGTGACAGAAAATAATGGAATCGTTACAGAAATCAAAAATGCTTTTATCACGGTTGCTGAACCCAATACCCTGGCTTTAAAAGCAGACTTTAGCGGCTGTTTGCCTGGGGCCTTAGGTACAGGTACCAGATTGGAACTCTTCAATATTACAACAGGAGGAAGCGGCTTTCCTTATACCAGTTACCTATGGGATTTTGGTGATGGTGTAACAGCGACAACTCAGAATGCAAACCACGTATACAATGAAATTGGTAGTTATACTGTGTCTCTTACAGTTTGTGACGGGTATAATTGTGATACAAAGACTTCTGAAGCTTGTGTTAATATATCAAAACCTACAAATGCTATAGGCGAATTTTATATTAATGGAATGATGTTTACCATCGGTGGGCCTAAAATAGTTGTCGGAATGAACAGACCTGTGGTATTTTCAAACGCGCTATCTCAATGGCCGAACACGGATTACAGATGGAATTTTGATGCCTCTGGGATGTCTTTACAAAAGTTTGCTACACCTTACGAAGCGAATACTTTTGGGCCTCATACAGTATTTTATACTCAGCCTGGTGTATATAGTGCTTCTCTTTCCGTTCAAAATTACGTCCCGATGCCATTAACAGTTTATAAAACGGTAATGAAAAATGACGCTATACAGGTTCTAACGGGTATGGGGGCTGGTGACTGTAAGGCTGTTCTTGGTGATGTATCCTTGTCAACCACATGCTGGAGTAAAGGTGCGTATCCGGAATTTACTGCAGTTGTAAATTCTAACACTTGCCCTTATGTAATAAGGGTGAAGAGTGCCAATACAGGTCAGTTTTTAACAAATAATAAAATTGATTTTAATAATGGATTGAATCCACCTGTTTTTCCATATACAGATACATATACTATAAGCGTTACCCACTATGACGGCGTTAGTTATACCTTGTTGGATTCAAAGTCAATGACTGTAACATTGTATAATTCGGGAGCAAATGCAGGTCCGGATATCGCTGTCTGCCCGGGAAATGAACTTCAATTGGGAAGTGCTTCAAAACCGAATACAAGTTATACATGGTCATGTATCCCGAGCACCGGAGTAAGCCACTTAAGCAATTCGACAATTTCAAATCCAAAATTTAATACAGTTTTATCAGGTACATATAACTACGTTGTAAATGCAAAAGATTTAACTTCCGGTTGTGTAACTTCTGATGATGTTAAAATTACCATTCAGGCGGTGACAGTGGGCAATAAAACCTATAATACCTCTATGGGTGGTATTGAGACTTTGAATTTACCGGTTGCCGGAGGCTCGGGAAGTTTTACCGGAGTATGGTCACCTTCTACATATCTTACGAATGCCAATATTCTTAATCCAAATGTTCAGGCCCCACAAACAGGAACGACACTGTTGTATAATTTAACAGTTACAGACAGTAAAGGATGTAAAGGTACTGGAACCGCTCTCGTAGAAGTTAGTGCTGTTGCACCAAGCGGATTAGTTACAGTGGGAGGGTTTCAAGAAGTAAAGCTTACCTGGATTGATAATTCCACAACAGAGACAGCCTTTGTAGTTGAAAGATCTACTTCGTCATCATCTGGTTTTGTTGTGATAGAAACATTAGCTGGAAATACTACAACTTATACGGATAAGACTGCAGCACTTGGTGTTACCTATTACTATCGTGTATATGCTAAGAATGCTACAACGCCAAAGCTTGGTACAAGCAATACTTCCAGCGCATATACCAATCTTCCTATTTCGTGGAATAAAACATACGGAGGTGATGCTGCTGAAACTGATGCTAAAATTTATCCTACATCAGATGGTGGTTATATAGTGGGCTCAACTACAGCGTCTAATGCTGTAGGTGATGTTTCGGACAATCATTTTTCCGGTACGGGAGTGAACAGAATTGGAGGATTAACTACCATGTGGATTGTAAAGCTGGATGCTTGTGGTAATAAAGTTTGGGATAAGAAATTTAATGTTTTGGAAGAAACATACACCTTTATAGATCTTGTGGAGGTTTCAGATGGATATGTTGTGGCAGCCCAGAAATGGATTCCAAGTTCAAGAAGCAACAGAGGGTATGATACCTATGTTACGAAAATAAATAAGTCAGGTATACAGGTTTGGGGGCAAACGTATGGCGGTACCGGTACAGAGAGACCCAATACAATCATATCTTCCGGTGATGGCGGCTTTATAATTGCCAATAATTCAAATTCACCTGGGGATGGCGAAAAGTCTGAAGAGTATGTAGGCAGGGATTCCTGGAATGGTAATGTTCCCAATTATGATTTATGGATTTTAAAGATTGATGGAAATGGTACAAAAGTTTGGGATACTACTATAGGGAACGAGAAAATGTCTGAATCGGGGCCATCGATTTGTGCAAGTGATGATGGCGGATTTTTAGTTGCCTCCACTTGTCTTCCAAATATGACGGCGACAGAAACTCTTCCTCCGACAATCAGATTAACAAAAATTAATGCTACAGGAACTAGATTGTGGAATTTCACCTATTTACCAAATTCCGGTTCTTATGGAGGAGCAATCGCAGGGCCTCCCTCAATGATAAAAACATTAGACGGTAACTATGTTATTGGAGCTAATTATTATAATAACAATAATCAGGATTATGCTATAATAAAAGTAGATCCTAATGGAGCTGTAATATGTAAAAAAGAATTTGGAGGAAGTAGTTTTGAGTACCTCTCTTCAATAAAGGAATTTCCTAATGGAGACCTGCTTTTAGGTGGATATTCCAATTCCCCGCAAAGTGGAACAAAATCCGAATCTACTTATGGAGGGCATGATTATTGGATAGTAAGAACAGATAATTCAGGAAATAAAATATGGGATAAAGATATCAGGGCAACCAGCGATGACAGGCTCAGTAACATATCTATACTGAATAATGACAGCTATATCCTTTCAGGTTATTCATCATCGTCAATAGGTGGAGATAAATCTGAAGCAGGTCGTGGCAGTTCTGATATATGGATTCTCAAAGTTGGTGAAGGTCAGAACTCCGGATCAATGACACTGGGAAATATAAATCCAACCGCTTACTTTCCTTCTGCAACAGTTGCTATTCCATTTACAGCTTCCTGCACCAAACCAGGTGAAACATTTACGGCTCAGCTATCTGATCAAAACGGAGCTTTCTCTAGTCCTGTAAACATAGGTGCATTTTCAGGATCTAGCTCAGGTACAATAAGCGGTACGATTCCTGCCAATGCCATACCTGGAACAGGCTATAAGATCAGAGTTATTTCCTCTATAACTAATAGCGTAACTCTTGACAATGGACAATACATTACTATTAAGCCTTCTCAGATTACGACTGGAACAATATCCCCTCTTGCTTATATGCCAGGAGCGACACTTTCGGTGCCATATACGATATTGGGTGTCTTTAAGAGTGGTAATGTATTTACAGCGCAGCTTTCAGATGCCAATGGGTATTTTGTAAATTATGTAAACATAGGTAACCTTACTTCAACGACTGCCGGGACCATCAGCGCAACGATACCTTCCAATACTCCTGTTGGTCGTGGTTATAGAATCAGAGTTGTGGGATCGGACCCGTTAATCAATGGAAGTAATAATGGAGTAAATATTTCTGTCGGTAGATTATTTACTGAAACGATCACGAATAAAGTGTATTACCCTGGTGATGCGATTGTAGTACCATATACAGCTCTTGGTACGTTCAATTCCGGAAATGTATTTACCGCAATTTTGTCTGATGCTTCAGGAAGTTTTGCAACAAGCACAACAATCCTTGGAACACTTACGAGTATAAGTTCAGGTTCTATAAATACCGTAGTTCCGCTTACGACAATACCTGGCGCGAGTTACAGGATTAAAGTTACATCGAGCAACCCTGCTATTGACGGAACTGTCAACACTAAAGACATTGTCATCAGCACGCCTATCGTATCAATAATAGCTATATCCAGTACCAGAGTTCTGTCAGGTTCAACTATTTTAGTTGCATATGGAGTAAAAGGGAAGTTTGAGAACGGAAATCAGTTTACGGTTCAGTTATCAGACGAGAATGGGAGTTTCCAGAGGCCTTTAAATATTGGCAGTGTGACTTCTTCTACAGGAGGGACGATCAGTCTTCAGATTCCATTAGCTACCCCTATGGGTACGAAATATAGGATTAGGATCGTTTCTTCAGATCCTTCTACGATCAGCAACGACAATGGTGTTAATATTTCAATTTTTGGTATTCTGACCAATACTGTCAATCCAACTTCCTATTTTGCTGGAAATTCGATGTCAGTCAGCTATCAGACCAATATACAATACGTTGCTGGTAACGTATTTAATGTGGAGTTATCTGATGTCAATGGAAACTTTATCAATCCGGTAGTTATTGGCAGCAGTTCACAACCAGGACCCATAACAGCCACAATTCCAGTTAATACGCCTTCAGGGGATTTATATAGAGTGAGGGTAGTAGCAACAAATCCGGTGGTTACGGGACTATCAAACCCTGAAAATATTACTATTTCTAAAAGCTCCATAACTGTAACTCTGTCTCCAAACACAATGGTGTGTCCAGGTTCTTCTTTGATGGTACCATTCACATCGTCAGGTATTTTTTATTCAGGCAACGTGTATACTGTCTTGCTTTCAGATGCTAATGGTAGTTTTGATAATTCTACTATTCTGGCTGTAGCAAGTTTTACAGGAGGAGGGAATTCAGGAGCAGGCTCATGGGGTGTTAACACTTCGTTGTCTGCAAATACTTTGTCAGGCACAGGCTATAAAATCAGGGTGCAGAGTTCAAGCCCGTTTGCTTATGGTGAAGCACCTTTGACGGTTAGTGAGTTGCCAAGGGCACTCAGTTTCGTGTCTTCCACCAATATGAGTTATGGTGAAACCATTAACATAAAAGCAGGAAAAGTTCTGAGTTTTGATGGAGTTAATGATCAGGTTACAGCTCCAGGATTCATATATCCTGCAAATGGTGGGGCTGTAACAGTTGAATTCTGGCTGAAAGTAAATGCCGAGGATGTAAGGAATAGTTCTGCATTTTCGGTAGGTTCCAGTCACAGCGACAGATTACAGGCTCATATTCCCTGGGGTGATGGTTCAATCTCTTTTGATTATGGTAATCTGAGTAATCCTGCGAGCAGAATAGCTGCAAGTTATACACCTTACCTCGGTAAATGGACGCACGTAGCGTTTGTTTCATCAGGGAAAGCAAATACATTTAAAGCAATTTATCTTAATGGTCAGCTTGTAAATTCAGCCAATTCATCCGATGGAAATACAGGAACACTCTATGGTCTTAAGATAGGCTCTTTCGTTAATAATACTCTTTATATGAAAGGTATGATTGATGAGTTCAGAATCTGGAATGTGATGAGAAGTCAGAATGAGATTCAGAGTGGAATGAATCGTTTTATCAATGAGGGTACTTCTGGTCTTATACTATCTCTTCAAATGCATGAGGGGGCCGGAACTGTTGTGAAGGATAATTCAGGAAATGGTTTGAATGGAACTATATCAGGAGCAACCTGGACAAATCCTTTTGCAAATCTGACTTATAATTGGCTGATTGGTACAACTCCTGTCAGTGGAACAAGTATGACAATGAGTCCGACAGAACAAACAATAGTAGCATTGACTACCCAAGACAACGTCTCTGGATGTACGTCCGGTTATTCCACAACTGTAAATGTAAGAGGAGGGATTGCAACTAATAGTGTAAATCCGGTAACATATTACAGAGGGGGAGTTATGAATGTAAGCTTCAGGACTAACATGACTTTTAATCCATCTAATATGTTTCAGGTCCAATTGTCAGATGCAAACGGAAGTTTTGCATCTCCTATCGCTATCGGAGTGGGAATTCAGATAGAATTAATTAATTGTGCGATACCTGTAAATACACCGGTCGGAACCGGGTACAGAGTTCGTGTCGTCTCTACGAATCCACAGATTATTGGTTTACCAAATCCCGAAAACATTAGCATTATAGCTTCAAATGTTGCTATTAACCTGAATAATTATAGTACACTTTGTACCGGAAGTACATCTGTACCGGTAACTATGAATGGATATTTTGCTCCTGACAATGTTTTTACTTTGATGCTTTCCGATCAATCAGGGTTCTTTGGTGTTCCTTTAATATTAAATAGTTTTACATCTTCTGTTGCCGGAAGTACTCAGATATCATTTGAATTGCCAAGGGGTATAAACTTTAGTGGAAATTATAAATTAAGATTGCAGAGCTCGAATCCATCCAGCTATGCTGACCTATCTGTAAACTTAGCAGAGGGGTTAAGGGCAGTCAGTTCATTCTCTGCAACTAGTATTTGTCCCGGCCAAACCATATCATTGACAGGAGGTAAGGTGTTGGACTTTGATGGAAATGATGTAGTGACAGTGCCTGGATATTCACAACCAGCCAATGGAGGAGCAATAACTGTGGAATTCTGGCTGAAAGTAAGATCCAATTTCAATACGTACAATGGTATGGCATTTTCGTTTGGTTCCGGTTTAAGCAGGCTTCAGGCGATTGTTCCTAATAACAGTAAAACACTTGTATTTGAATATGGTGAGTTGCTTAATTCTTCAAGAAGCATAACTGCAGACTATACTAATTATATAAATAGATGGACTCACGTAGCTTTGGTATCTTCCGGTAAGGCAAATACCTATAAGGCAATATATATTAATGGAGAGCTGGTTGCTTCTGTAAATAATTCTGATGGCAATAGCGCATCATTATCCGGTCTGCAATTAGGAGTTGGCCTATCCGGAATGATGGATGAGTTCCGTGTCTGGAACAAAATAAGAACGCAGGCAGAAATAAAGGATGGCATGTATAAAACTATAGGAGCCGGGACTTCAGGTTTGAAACTTTATCTTCAAATGCATGAAGGATCAGGCAGTATCCTAAAAGACAATTCAGGAAATGGACTGAATGGAACTAGAAACGGAGCAAGCTGGACATCTATGTATTTGATCAATGCCAATTATTCCTGGTATTCCTCTGCAGGTACTCAAGCAGGGCCAAATGCCAGCGTAACTCCAATGCAAACGAGCGTCTACTCATTAATAGTTCAAGACCCTGTTGTAGGATGTGAGGCCCGTGATTATACTACTGTAACTGTTAAACCAATTCCTTGCACTCAAGGATTAATGGCACAGTTTAATGATACAGATGAAGAATCTTCAGTGTCGGGCCTGCAAGAGGGACATAGTCAGGGAATTGATATTTATCCCAACCCGAATGAAGGTTCATTTAGTATAATACTGAAAGAAGCTCATTCTGTAATTATTGAAATTATAGATGCGAAGGGTAATAAAGTGAAAGAAGTAAAAGGGACTGATGCTATATTTAATATTGATGCATTGGAATTAAGTGCAGGTTTATATATGGTTAATGTGATTGGTAACGGAACCATTGTAAGTAGGAAAATTGCAATTAGAAAATAGAATAGTTTAGTTGGGGGATTATAAAAAAATGACCGGTATTTTTAGCCGGTCATTTTTTGTTATATTTTTTGAAGAGTCACTTTTATTTTTTACTAATCTTTTACCTAAGTCTTTTCTATTTCTACCTCATTAAGCCAGGCAATGGCTTCCTTTTCACTGTCAAAAATCTTTATCTGCACTAAATCTCTATTCTCCATTTTTGAAGCGATATTTTCTATTGCAACTTTATTAAAATAGCTTGTAGGCTTGATGATTGCGATGGCTTTAAAGCCTTTTTCAGAGCTGCGTGGAATAAAACTGTGCTCTATCCAGTTTTGATCTTCAGTGCTTATGAGGATCATATCTTTGAGATTTGCCAGTACCTTATTGGCTTTGTGCTCCACCAATATAGCCAACATTTTTTCTGACCCTTCCTTTAATTGTCTGCTCGTTGAATAACCATACCAGTTCATTACTACTGCTTTCAGGTCAGGGTTAAAAAAAATATCGTAGACGGGTTTGGATTCCATTAAAAATGAGATTAATTCTGGGGGGACACCTGAAATTAGAAGAAAATGTTTATAAAGATTGATATTTAAATTATTGATTAAAACAGTCTCATTTATTTGCGGAGTAAAAATATGCATTTTTAATTGTAAGGCTTTTTGTTCAATTTTTACCCTTATTGAATATGAAAAAAACGAAGATTACTATTGGTTTCTCATAGCGCAAATGGGTTGCGTCCATCCGAAATATCTTTGAGGATCAACTTAAAGATTTAGCATTTAACAAATCAAAGGAGGAAATAATATGAGTAAAGGTATCATTTTAAAGATCGTAAATAATACAGGAGAAGACGCTGTAGTTTCTGCCTCCATTGGAAATAAAGACGATTGGAGCGGAGATGATCGTCCCGATGTCAATGTCAAGGGTACCATTGGTGCTTTTAATAGCAATCATTGGCATGAGGAACTTGCTTCAAGTTCGTCGACAGCTCCGTTCACATTGAATGTAACTTTTTCTTCTGGTAAAACAATTCAAGTGGACCTCGATGGATGGGAGACGAGGGAAGAAGAATTCAGGAGGAAAATCCCGGTCCGCAGTTCTTCTGCTCCGAAATATGTTGCGTTTCAGTATACAGGTACACCAGAGCCCTCGCTCGCCCAATCCAATTGGTTGCAAATGACCATATCTATTAGTGTTCAGGTTGACCCAGGTAATTGGATGTCCAAATTAGATTCATCCCTTACTCTGGATAAGATTAATATTCCAGGTACTCATGACAGCGGAACATTTGGAGGAAATGGGGTTGAAGGTAGCAGGACTCAATCAATGTCTATTACAGAGCAGTTGAATGCAGGAGTTCGCTGGCTGGACCTACGTTTGTGTCCAGACGGTAATGATTTTTCTGTATGGCATGGTATAGTTAAAATGCCTCTGAAGCTGTCTACTATCCTGATGAACATCAAAGACTTCTTGGCAAATCATCCAAATGAAGCGGTGATCACCTGTGTCAGCTATGAAAAAAATAGTCCAAGTGTGAAAGAGGGGGAAGCGTTCGACAAATTATTGCATACCTGTTATATGCAAGGTGTTGCACAGAATAAACTGTATGATCAAACAGCTATGCCAACTCTTGGAGGTATCCGCGGTTGTGTCGTGCTTCTTCGTCGGGATGCTCAAGCTACCTTTGGAATGCGTGCCAGCTCAGGATGGCCGGATAACAGCACATTGCCTTTCTCTGACAATGGTGTAGACTATTACGTTGAAGATGAATATAAGTTCTTTATGCAGCCCACCTGGCAGAAAACCTTTGACCTGAAATTTTCATACGTTAAAGCAGCATTAGATCATTCATTGAGTAATCCAAATTGGGGCAAATGGTGCTTCATCTTTACCTCAGCTACTTTGAAGACAGCACCCGTTGCTGGCTATTATCCCTGGGATTTTGCTTCAGGTCCTAATGGCGAAAATGGATTGCTCTTTCAGTATCTCATTGCAAAAACCAAAGCGAAATTTGGCACAATCATTATGGATTTCCCAGAGGAGCCTTCAAACGCGGCCGTCATCGATCTTCTTCTTTCTATGAACACTTACTTAAGAAGTAATTCGCATAATGGTTAAATAGTAAGTGATCCTGAAGCGTAGAACGAATATCAGCTATAGATATGTGTCAAAACAAGATGTACAATTATATAGCATAATAAGAGTCCTGGAGGAATATCTTCAGGATATGTAAAGTCTGTAATTTATCTTAATATTCTATTTAAAATGTATCCCCTGCGTAAAGTTTATGCGGGGGATTTTATTTTTCTATAGCAATCTCGTCTTATCTTTTAGAGTTGGGCTTCAAAAAGTATGGAGTGAAGGGATATGTCTTTTCGAAAAGACAAATTCTTGTCTATATTTACTTCTATCTATTAACCATTCATTTCATCAAAATTAACTTTATGGAAAAAATATTTTTATTCTTTCTTTTACTTTCACAATTGACATATGCTCAGGAGAAATATTCAGGAGTCTCCACTCACTTTGAGGCTTTGGGCACGCCTTATGGAGGATGCGGGGTTCCTCCCGATCTGGTAGAGACTGATTACTTTGTTGCATTGAATGTTTATCACTCTCCCGGAGTTGGTACCTCCTGGCCTCGTCCTTTAACAGGAGCAGATACGCTTTTTAAAGGTGAGTTTAACAATGGTCGGAATTGTGGCCGGTGGCTGAAAGTTTCTATCATGGAAGACTGTATCGGTGGAACCAATGATGGAGCGCTTGGGCAGCAGTTTTGCAGAGGCGCTAATGCTCAATGGAAACATGATAAATATTCTTATGCTTATCTCAATATGATTGTCACGGATGCTTGTGGCGACAATAACGGTTGGTGCAGAGATAGTAAATATCATCTTGATCTTCATACATCATCCCTGAATAAATTTGAGAAAGACGGACAGGCTGTCTCTGATATGAATCCGGGGCATTTTAATAATAGAAAGATCGAGTGGGAATATATTAAATCGCCAGGGTATACGGGAGATATAGATATTTATTTTATGCAAAACTCACAACAATATTGGGCAAGTATTTTAATAAATCATCTTGAAAATGGAATACATAATGTAGAACAAAAAGTAGGGCAGCAGTGGGTAAAATTGAACACTAATAGTGATATGGGGCAAGCTTTTATTGCGGATCCCTCAGAGCAGCCATACAGAATAAGAGTTTATGATGCAGAAGATAAACTTATTAACAATGGGAGAGAATATATCTTTTCATTACCGGCTTCTTGCGGAGGCAAATGTCCCGTTCCGGCTTCAAAAGCGAGCTATCAGGTATATGATCCAGTCGTAACATCAGTAAATGAAGAAAGCAAGGATAAATTCTTTTATGTCGGCGGTGCTAATGACAATCATGTAATCATGTGGGACCTTAATGAATCGGTTAACTTTATACATCTTGTTGATTTGTTGGGCAGAACTATTAAAGAATTTAAAATGAATTCAGTAAAAGGTTCTCTCGACCCAGGCACTTTATCCGGCGGTTGTTATAGAGTAGTTTTTTATGGAAACAATAGTATTCTGGGCTGTAAGACATTAATAAAATAAATAAGTGAGAATTTACCAACAGGGATGAAAGTAGAATATTGAATATGTTTATTTTTTTAGATGAATTAAAATCCTTCTCCTTCAGGAGAAGGATTTAGGATGAAGTTTTTTTTGAGTTGCAAATTAAAAATGCCGGCTATATGGTCGGCATTTTTAATTTACAAATATTTACTCATGTGGGAGAACGAACTTTTAATAGTGTTTAATAATCAGTAATTTAAATATCCTGTAAAGTGTCTGTGTAGTATATATATAATAATTTACTTGATTAAAGCTGCACATAAAATCGCTAAAGGCACTGCAAATTTTTTCGTATCTTTATGTTATTATAAAATCTAAATATACTTTTTTATGATGTTGGGATACTATACACCCATTCTGATTTTACAGGCATTATGTTTATATCATGCTTATAAAAATAACAATCAGCAAAAGTGGTATTGGCTGATATTATTTTTCCCGGTTTTTGGATGCCTTATTTACCTGTATGAGAACTTTTATAGCAAACGCCTCATCAGTAATCTGTCAGAAGGAGTGAAAGTTCTGGGGAACAGCAACCATAGAGTTGAGCAGCTTGAGAGGCAAGTTAAGTTTAATGATAGTTTTTCCAATAAGGTAAATCTTGCTGATGCTTACATGAGCGTCCGGAGGTATGAGGATGCGGTTCGTTTATATGAAGATTGTCTCCAAGGATTTATGGCAGAGGATCCTACATTGTTGATGAAACTGTTAGGCGCTTACTATCAGAAAGGGGATTATAAAAAGGTAATTTTAATTGGTGAAAAACTTGCTTCCAATAAAGCATTTAAAAATGCTGAAGAAAGAATTGGATTGGCATGGTCTTACTTTTTTGACAATCAGCAGTCTCTTGCTGTGGATGTTTTTAAAGACATGGATAAGACTTACACAAATTTCAGACATCGCGTAGAGTATTCTAAATTCCTTATGAAAACAGATCAGCAGGATACTGCTGAAACAAAGCTGAATGAACTGATGGAAGAGTTTGATCACATGAAACCTCTTGAAAGAAAAGTTAACAAACCATTGATCAGCGAGACTAAAAAACTGTTAAAGGAATTAGAAAAGGTGAAGTATTAGGTAGACGGGGAGTTATAGTTATAGTAAATGGATCATTCAGAAAGTCTTTTAAATAAAACTGGTAATATTAGCGCGTATCTCGGTGCTATTGTTGTGGTATTTATCTGGTCAGGTTGGATCACTTTGTCCAGGATGGGGGTTCAGACAAATCTTACCCCATATGATATCACCTTACTGCGATTTGGAACAGCGGCTCTGTTAACCCTGCCTTTTAGTCTTCGATATGACTGGAAGAATGTTAAATGGCATCAGATTCTGTTGGTTGCTCTTGGGTGCGGTTTCCCTTATACCATGTTATCATTTATAGGATTAAAAACTATAAAAGCCGCAAATGCAGGGGTATTGGTAAATGGTATGCTTCCGGTAATCGGGTTGTTTTTTACCTTATTCTGGTTTAAGGAGAAAGTTACCCAAATGAAATACCTGGCAATCTTCATTTTATTGATTGCCAATCTGCTGATATCAAATCTCATCTCCGGCTTTTCAGCTTCATTCCTACCTGGCATACTTTGTATGCTTTCTGCAGCCTTTGTATTTTCAACATATATGGCAGCTACAAAGCGCTGGGGATATGGCATGAAAGATGTGATTGCTTTTGTTCCTCTGGTAAATGTTGTATTGTTTTTACCATTGTGGTTTACAGATTCTTCAGCTATATGGATCTCACCTCTTCAGGATGTGCTGGTTCAAATGATCTATCAGGGAGTTGTAGTGAGTATATTTGCTTTGCTGTTAATTACCTACAGTGTAAGTAAACTGGGCTCAGGTACAATGTCAGTTTTTTTATCTTATGTCCCTGTTGTAACTGCTGCACTGGCCTTCTTTTTTCTTAATGAAACTCTGTCTTATTCTGAGCAGGCTGGTATAGTATTATGTTCTGTCGGCCTGATGATTTATTCAAAGAGTTGAAATGATATTCCCCTCAAATGAGGTAAAGATCATTAAAGAAAATCCTGATCTGATTATAGCTTTATCAATTTCATTCATATATTTCTTCTTAGCTCAGAAGGCGAAAATCCGTACTGCTTTTTAAAAGCAGCGCTGAAGTGATTCGCATTCTTGTAACCCAGGTGAATTGCAATCTGATTAATGTTCATTTCTCCTGAAAGCAATAATTTTCTGGCTTCTTCCATGCGTTGCTGAAATAAATATCCGAATACAGTAGTGCCATAAACTTCTTTAAATTTCTTCTTTAAATAAAATTCATTGGTACCTACCTTGTGCGCAAGATCTATGAGAGAGCAAGGAGACTGTATATTGTTCATGATAATTTCCCTTGCATGCTCCATGATTTCTATATCTTTTTTTCTTAATAATTTTCTCGTTTGACTATTTTCTGTTTGAGAATATTGTTCAAACTGTTCAAACTGAAGCATTAGTAATTCTATTACTTTGGCTTCGATCATCCATCTTCTATAATACCCTGTACTTTGGATATTTTTTATATCACGAATGGTTGCAAGCATAGCTGGTGTCAATGGAAGATTAGAAGAACTGATTTTTCCAGGATTTCCATTTAGAATGTCTTGTCTGAACGAATCAAACAGTTCACTCTCTGGTAGCAGCTTTAAAAACAATACCGGGTTGACGTGAACTCTCACCAACTGAATATTATCTGAAGGAGTATGCTCATGTTGAGCTTCATAGTTTGAATAATAAAGGATATTATGCTGGTTTGCATAATAGGTTAATGGTTGCTGATCCTGGATTATTTCTGTTAATGAATTGCCGGAGAGCAGGAATTGGAGTGTAATTATTGAAAAATCATATTGAAACAGGAACTTGAAATTCTCATCTAATGTAATCGCACTATAACTAAGCCAAAGATCTTTCATGTATATGTCATGAGCATTCCCATAGGTAGTATTAAAACCTATTTTATATACGCTCTCCGTAAGCGGTACTTGTAGACTTTCAATTGCTGTCGGATACATAATATCCAATTCACCTTTATAAGGTTCAAGATTTTTAATCCTAAGTTTCATTTTCCCTCTGTATACAAGCTTACACTGATGAGTTAATCTGTTCTTCAGAATAAACCATAATAATATTATTACACTATTCTATAATGCTCTTTCAATTGTTTGAGTGAAGTCTCAATTAATCCCTCTTTTATATATAAAATTCCGTTTGGCGTACCCGATTTTGGGGTGGAGAAAATTATCTTTGTTGGTGCAAATTTAAATGGAATTAGTCTAAATAAAAAGTAGTAGATGATAAATGTTTTCTTAGACTTGTTTTAAGTAGCTGTAAAATAATATGTTAGTTGCTTGTCTTTTTTTGGCCCAGGTTCCAAACGAAGTAATATGGAGTTTGCTGGATGAAGAAGGAAGGGGTGAGTTAAAGGCTAAAACAAGGAAAATATAAAATCATTATCAACGAAAAAGCCAATTCAAATTAAAGATGCAGCAACAAGGAAAATGCAGGTTGAGTCTGGTAATAATATTGTTATTGAGCGTCTTAAATTTTAATCAAATAATTACTTAAATCTGATCTGGACAGTTGGAAGAAAAGACCTGGTCCGTTGCCAAATTTTGATTTAAAAACATCAATAAAAAATAGAACATGAAGAAGTACACATTCAGAAAGTTTATAAATGATATCCACTTATGGCTGGGCATTGGAAGTGGTATAATTCTTTTTACAGTCTGCCTGTCGGGTACTATTTACGTCTTTTCAAAAGAAATTACAGAATGGATAGATAAGGAAAAAGTAACTGTTGCAGTACTAGACAATGCCAAGCCTCTTCCGGTGGCAGAACTGGTTGCATTGTTGGAGAAGGAAAAGAAGGATTCTAAAGTTACAAACATTCAGATACCAGATGGAGGCGAACGTTCCTGGTTGTTTACTCTTACACCGAAAGATATTCTCTTAAAAAGAAGTATAGAAGAAAGGGAGGCAAAGCAAAAAAAAGGTAAGGGAGAAAAGCGTGAAAGAGGTGAAAAGAGGGATAGAAGTGAAAAAGGTGAAGCCGGGAAGGCTTCTGCAGAGCAAGCCGGGCATAAAAGAGAAAAGTCGCAGGGAGTGGCAGATAAAGAATCAAAACCTGAAAATGAGAAGGGGAAAGGGCGTGGTGGAGACCGTGAACGAATAAAAACTTATTTCGTGAACCCTTATACAGGAGAGATATTGGGGGATATCAAAACATCATCTTCCAAATTTTTTACGACCATTATGGGATTGCACAGATGGCTGCTTCTGGATAGAGATATCGGCAGACCAATTACAGGTACAGCAGCTATCATTTTCCTTTTAATGGAAATTACCGGACTCATCTTATGGCTTCCTGCCAAACTCAAAAGCTGGAAGAAGTGGAGTGCATGGAAAGTCGGATTTTCTATCAAGACCGATGCCCGTTGGAAAAGAATTAATCATGATCTGCATAATGCCCTGGGATTTTATACATTCCTGCTAATCACATTGATGGCTATAACAGGTCTGTGTTTTTCATTCGAATGGTTCCGTGACGGAGTCGGAGCTGTTTTAGGGACAAAGCCATTTGAAGAAAGAAAAGCTCCTTCTGTTCAGTCTGTATTTGCAGAGACGAATCCACTGTCTCTGGATATGATCATAACAAAAGCCAATGAAGAGTTTCCTTATAAAGGTAATCTTCGCTTAAGTCTTCCAAAAGATTCTATAGCACCGGTGACAATTTCTAAAACACATACAGGGTTTATAGCATCAGCCGGATTTGATCGTGTGTTTCTGGATCAGTATACAGGAAATACCTTAAAAAAAGAACCATTCTCTGAAAAGAATTTTGGAGCACAAATCGCAACACAAATTTATGCTCTTCACGTTGGTGAGATATTTGGCACATTTACTAAAATAATTTATTTCATTACATGCCTGATAGCAACAAGTTTGCCTGTTACGGGAACAATCATTTGGATTAATAAGCTTCGAAAAAAATCTGAAAAGAAAGAAGGGAGAAAAACTAAAAAGAACTCTTCTAAAAAAGGCAACACTATTCCACAGAATGCAAATGTAGAACTACCTGTTGTGAAATCAGATGCATAACTGATACCAAAATCATAGAACTATTTTAATCTAAAACATAGAGTATGAAAATTACATCGTTACTTACTTTTTTATTTTCTTTATTTCTTTTGAATATAGGAAACGCCCACAATATCTGGATAGAAACAAATAATACAGGTAAATCGGGAAAGGAACATTCTGTTAAAATTTACCTTGGCGGTTATGGTGAAAATGAAAGAGACTCTGTAAACAAATGGTTTAGCAATACCAGAGATGTGGTAATCTCGCTTACCAAACCGGATGGTACAAAAGAAAATCTTACAACGAAGGCAGCTGGTAATTATTTAGAAGCATTATTCACACCTGCGAAAGATGGTTACTACACCATATCAGTATCCCATGAAGTTGCTGATGTTTATGGCACGGCTAAAATTGAATATTATGCTGCTTCCCAGGTAAAAGTAGGCGCATCTGTCGAAGGAATCAACAATGTGATTAATGCAACAGACATGCCCGTGCAGCTTATCACTACAAACCCGGTTGTGAAAAAAGGTGTTTCAGTGAAGGTAATGTACAAAGGTAAAAATCTTGATAAATCATCTGTATCAGTTGCTTCTCCTTCAGGTTGGGTAAAGGGATTTGAAACGAATGACGGAACATTCACCTTTGATGCCATCTGGCCTGGCGTATATGTGATTGAAGCGTATCATACAGATAAGACAGAAGGTTCATTGAATGGAAAAGAATATAAACTTATCAGAAATACATCAACCTATAGTATCACGGTGGGAAGGTAATACTTCCCTTTTTTCAGACAACGGAAGCAATGGAATCAATAGAATTAATTATAGAAGCTTTTCGTAAGTACTGCAAATCCCGTAATGTTAGACAGAGCAGTATAAAAGTAAAGGTATTGCTTAAGCTTTGGCTTGATCCTGTATGTGATAGTGCTGACAATATTTTTGTAGAACTTAAAAACACGGGTGTTAATTGTACGACTGCCAGCGTATACAATGCGCTCAAGTGGCTGTTGGCCGAGGGATTTTTAATTAAGGATGTTTCTCTGCGAAAGGCTTTGTATTATTGCCAAAAGGAAGAGTGCATTACACTACTTAATTTACCAGCGAAAACTCTTGATGTCTCTTTAAGCAAAGATGCTGTAATTGAAAATTAATATCAATAAACGAAATTTTCTTACCTGACTTTCGGCATTTGCCATCCTCCATGAATCTTGTCAAGTAATTTAGCTGCAAGTATTATCGGGTAGTCCTCATTTCTGTTTCCTATGATCTGAACGGAAAGCGGTATGTTTTGTGCATTTAATCCCATTGGCACAGAAGAGGCAGGAAAATCAAGAGCGCTGAATAGAGTGGTGTAATTCCAGTCCAGAGGGCGCATTAAAGGCGTTTTATTCTTTGGCGCAACTCTTGGAAATACCGGCATAAGTATTAAAGCATTTTTACCCAGCAAACTTTCAAGTCGATGAGAAAGATCAATCCCTTTCCGGATAATGTTCTTTATTTCCTTTTCTGAACGATGAAATACCTTTTCCCCAAGGCACATCATCAAACCAGGTAAGGTGATGTGACTTTTTCCAATTAATCTGTATCCCAATTCTTTTATTAAGGAAAGAGATTTACCATTTCCGAATTCTTCATTCAGGGAATGTGGATTGGCATCCGTTAGTTCTGATTGCCAGATTTCAAAAGCATCATAGAACATTTTATTATCAAGATATTCAATATTTGCACCATGATCGCTGAATGTTTTCCCCGCAATTTCTACTGTATCAGAAATCTCTTTATCAGGATAACTTGCAAAGTGTATATCCGGAGAGGGGCAGAGGTAAAAGGTATAATCACTCCAATCCGTTTTCAAAAAGTTGAGTTGAGCTTCTTCTGCATGAAACTCCTTGTCGCTGGCGCCGGACATAATTTTAATGAGAGGAAACAGATCTTCAGATTTCCTGCATAAGGGCCCTATTACCAGATTATTTTTGATCTCGCTATGATCCAGATTTTCTTGGTCTACTCGTTCACAAAATGCATGTCCTTTAATAGATATCAAGTGTGAGGTAGGTCTGTGCCCGAATACGCCACAAAAAGCTGCTGGCATTCTAATGGAGCCTGCAATATCGCTGCCTATTCCAAATGGAACCCCGCCTGCCCCAACTATTGCTCCCTCTCCACCGCTGCTTCCGCCCGAAGTTCTATCAGTATCATAAGGATTTTTAGTTCTGCCATATATTTTATTGTAACTCTCCATCCAGAAGTTACATTCAGGTGTGTTGGTTTGTCCAAGAATAATTGCTCCTTCTTGCTTAAGGTATTGAACAACCATGGAATCTTCTTCCGCAAGTTTGCTTTTCCTGAATACAGAACCGGCTGTTAGTGGATATCCTTGCATGGAAATGCTTTCTTTGACTGTCAGCGGAACGCCGCATAGAAGGCCGGTAGTGTCTCCTTTTAATACTTTTTCTTCTGCTTTACGAGCCTCCAAAAGTGCATCTTCAAATCGGAATGTAACAACTGCATTAATTTTACCATTTACATTTTCTATTCGTCTGATATGGGTATTGACGACTTCAACCGGTGAAACCTCTTTCCTCTTTATCATTCTGGAAAGTTCAAAAGCCCCTTTATTTAATAATTCTTCCATCGTACTAATTTCTTCCGGATGCATTTTCTCGCCTTGAAAACATAAATATAATTCATCTATGTTAACTTAAGGGCTAACGGTTTATAATCTTTAATGTTGGTTTATTCAAAAATATATCTATTAAGTCATAGTCAATATATTTTATGCTGAAAAGAAAGGCGGAGTCAGTAGCTTTCGCTATAGACTCCGCCGATAAAATTAATAATGAAAATTTATCTTGTATGATTAATAGAATTAGTGAATTCTGCTATCCACGAATGCAGGAAATTTTCTATTGTATAATTATTGTATCTGTTTGAAGAATAACGTATGATAAATTCCAGAAGATTGTCGCTTCCTTTGCGAACAATGCAGTCCAGTTGATTTTTCCTTTCCTGTTGAGGAGAGAAATATTCGTAACTGTTGTTCAGTATTATTTCTGTATTGTCTGTAAGAAGCTTTTGATAAGGCTGAAAATTCAGTCGTACACTGTTAAATAGCGCCCTTGGTTTGAACCCTGTTCCTTTGGCTTCCATATATGCTTTATTAAATGCTTCTGTCTGATTTCCCTCTTCAAGGTTAACTATCAAAGGGAGATCATATGCGAAGAAACCTGAAGAATTCATATATGTTCTATTGTGATTCGGGATACTCCTGCCGTGATAACGTATGTCCAGCGGGATCACGCTCATACTGGTCCATTTGCCAAGAGCGTTGACCAGTGCGGAGCCTATGCTGAAGAATAAATTGAATTTTTTATCTTCTATTTGTTCTGTTTGCAGAGTCAGTTTCATTTCTGCCTGATCAGAAAAAGTGTTTGATCCAAATGTATTATCAGCAGGGAGAATTAAACCAGGGGTAGTATCAGCAATGCTGGTGAAACTGATTGTGCCATCATTGATGTTATCCAGATAATTAATATACGATTCAATAACTGTATTTTGCTCAGGATGGTAGCCGTTTAACAGTGCAACCAAATTTTTCAGAAGGGTAATGCTGGTAATGCCATCCCCGTAAAAATGGTGATACTGAAAAACGCCACGATAGCTATCTATGCCTGTTCTAAAGATGGATACAGCCAGTACTGGTCCTTCATATATACTAATCCTGCGCGGAATATCTTCTGTTTTTTGTTTGATAATAGATTCTTGATCCCTGGTATCCTGGAAGGAAATATCTTCAAATTGAATCAATGTTTGTTGACTTGAATTTTGATTCCATTGAAGCAATCCTTCCTCTTTTTTAAAGATTCGCTGGAATAGAGGGTGTAGTTCTATTAGTTGTCCTACAGCCTTCCCAAGTGCTTCACTATCGAGGACTTTTTCATTTTTAAGAGAAAAGGAAAATTCATGATTTAATACCCATTTATCTTCAATAGGATTTAGATTGAGAAACTCCTTCTGCACTGGGCTTAGTTCAAGGTCCTGTGCTATATCGTATCCAAGTCCGGATGCGAATTTTTTTGTTTCTGCATTTAAATCCGGAAGTACCTTATATGCAGACTTCCAAGAGGAAGAGAATTCTTTTTTTACCGAATCATGTTTAAGAAAATTCGGATCTCCAACGCTCATAGAGTTATCATGCAAACCTTTGATAAGTTTGTTGCCTTCATAGGGGTAGAGCATTGACTCTTCAAATGGAATCTGTAGAAAATCGGTAATGGCAGTAAGCGTTGCTTTAGGGTTGGCAATCAGATCTTCGTAATAGACAGTTATGGCTTTTCCAGCCGGAATCTCAGAGATAAAATCGACAATATTTTTATTGAAGTCATACCATATTTTCTCTGCATTTTTGTCCGGATCAGTTTCATTACCCGGAATAAATTTATGAAATCTGTTCCTTACAATAGATTCCATAACTGCATAAGGATGCCTTACAAGGAACACATACCTGGCGTTAGCAAACTGTTTCTCAGCCTTCCTTAATACATTAATGTCAGAAGCATAACTTGGTGATTTATCTACCAGCATCATATCATCCGTCATTTCCTGAATGCTCCTGTACATCTCTTTCACCGGAAGGCTTTTTAGCTCCTCTTGCTCCAGCCAGGATTTAGCTTCCTCAATACTTATATTTTTTAGTGTTTTTATTGTTTCAATTAATCCGTCTCCAAAGCCACTGTTACCTAGCAGCAATTTTCTTTCTTTCAGATTGGAGAAATTAAGAAGATGCAATTCAGGAGGAGCAAACAGCTTTGAGTTACCCATAAGCATTGCTCTCAAAAGCGTGGAGCCTGATCTGGGTGTGGAAAGTAGGAATACTGTGGGTTTGGTAAGTTTAGCTCCTTCTTCATCTGCTGAATGAGAAGTCAGATTTAACTTCAATTCTGTTTTTGCTACTGTTGTTTGTCCAGTACTTTCCTTTTGCAGGTATGCACTTAGTTTGTCGATAGAATCATATTGAAGGATTTCATTAACATAAACAGGCATATTAAGTTTCTGCTCTATTTTTTTTACTAATGTCATTCCAAGTATAGAATCCAGTCCATATTCCATAAGGGATATACCAGAGTTGATCTCTACAGGGTTTTTCTTTAGTAATGCAGAAATTTCTTGTATTAAAAACTCTTTGATATCAGAGCTTTTAGTAGTTGTAGTTTGTTCTGTTTGCTTGCTTTCTTTATTTTCTGAAATAAGGCCTTTCAGAACTTGCTCTCTTGAAGGTGATGCGCTCAGCCAATGAGAGGTTTTTTTAAGCGGGAAGGTAGGTAAGGATAATTTATTGACAGATTTTTCATAAAGTAACTTCCAGTCTACTGATTTACCCTGTTGCCATAGGTTTGATAGCTCCTTATAGTTTCCTGATTTAATATAGGAATCAGCTAATTCTTTTCCTGTGTCTTTTGATAGAGGGGATTCATTTTCCACTGCTTTGGGCGATTCGATGAGCGACTTTTGGAGAAACAGAAGGATCTCTCTTTGAAGGTCATCAATGGTTGAAACTGTAAAAGACTGTCTGTATTCATGAGCTGTACGGCCTGTCTGAAGGGTATAGGCAATGCTGTTAAGGTCTGCATTGGTTAGAGGAGTCTCTTTCAGATATTGCAAGAAACCGTTGAGGTAATCTATGAGCTGTCCTGCAGAAGGTGCAGAAAATGGTAGTATGGAAACTTTACCTGTCTGAACCGGAGAAGAACTTTTTTGAATAAATTCTTCCAGTACAACATGTGCATTGGTTCCACCAAATCCGAATGAACTTAAACCTGCCCTTCTCGGGGTGTCTGCATCTGCCTTAGGCCAGTCTCTTGTTTTCTGTACTATGTAGAATGGTGAGTTATTAAGATTGATAAATGGATTGATTTCCTGAATGTGCAATGATGCGGGAATTTTTTTGTGCTTCAGCGCCATCAGTACTTTAATCAAACCAGCCATGCCAGCTGCAGCCTCCAGATGTCCAATATTACTTTTTACTGCTCCGATTCCACAATGGTCTATACCGGGAGCAGAAACGTTCTGATCTTTTTGAAGAGTTCGGAATGCTCGCTTTAGTCCTTCAATTTCTACAGGATCTCCCAAAGCAGTTCCGGTTCCATGTGCTTCTATATAATTGATGCTGTTGATATCGCATCCTGCTCTTCTGACAGCCTGAGTAATTACATCCGCCTGAAGTGTAGGATTTGGTGCAGTGAGGCTGTTACCTCTTCCTCCATGATTAACACTGGTACCTTTTATAATTCCATGGATTACATCACCATCTGCAATAGCCAGGTTTAATGGTTTGAGAAATACAGAACCAACTCCTTCACCTCTTGCATATCCGTTTGCACTTTTGTCAAATGTCTTGCAACGTCCGTCTTTCCCTAGTATACCTGTTTTCCCAAAGGCAAGAATAGCAAGGGGAGATAAAACAAGGTTCACTCCTCCGACAATGGCCTGTGTGCAGTCTCCATTATGAATAGCCTGTACAGCTCTGTTTAATGCAACCAGGCTACTGGAACAGGCCGTATCAATGGCTTCGCTTGGACCATGTATGTTTAGCCAGTATGACACTCTGTTCGGAAGAATACTGTGCGCTAATCCGGTTGAATGCTGAGGTTCTACATCAACTCCGTTTATGATAAGCAATTCATGATAGTCTCTAGTGGAAACCGCAGCAAAAACTCCGGTTTTTGTTCCCGATAATGATTGTGGTGTATAACCTGCATCCTGAATACATTTCCATACAGACTCCAGAAATAGTCTTTGTTGAGGATCTATGACTTCAGCTTCTCGACTAGAAATTTTGAAATAGTCAGAGTCAAACTTGTCTACATGATCAATATATCCTCCGGCTAGCATGAAATCTTCTTCTGAGTCACAGTTTAACAGGCCTGAAATAACTTTCCACCATTTTAATCTGTCTTCCGGAGTTTGTGTTACCATATCTTTTTCGGTTTCCAGATTTTTCCAGAATACATGTACATCAGGTGATTGAGGGAATCTTCCGTCCATTCCGACAATAGCTATATCCTTTGTGTTTTTATCAATTGCCGGAGGATTTAACTGATTTATAGAAACACTTTTTTGATGATTGTTTAAAATTCCTGAAGTAGGATCTATTTTTTCCGGGCCTTCATCTGAAGGGGAGGGAGATAAGTATTTAAGGATATTGGAATAAATGTCATTAAGGTTTCTGACATTGGTGATTACAAATGCTGGGATTCTCAGGCGATAGTCCTTGTTTACAAATTCCAGTAGCTTGGTAAGCTCCATTGAAATATCACCGTAACCTAGTTCAGCAGACTGATCTTCCTGAGTTGAGCTTTTTATCTCTGACCATCTTGTTTTAAGGTAATCTAGTGTGGGAGCTCCGGTGTTTATTTCACTTTCGATGCGTATTTGATTAATTGAGGCATTACCAGAAGCGACTTGGGTAGGAGCTGATGGCCTTCCTGAGCTTATTTTACCCAGAAGTTTTTCTAGCTTATCTTTCTGGCCTTTAATAATACATACCTGACTGTTATCGGATGCCAATACTCTGTCAAAAGCGAATAATCCGTCTTTATTACTTAGAAGGAATAGTCCAAATGATTTTTCCATCATATCAATTACAATCTGATGAGGCATCATTCCACCGCTTTCCCAGAGTGGCCAGTTTATTGATATGCTTTTACCCTTTTTCTGACCTTTTTCTGATGCCATTTGTCGCTGACGCAAATAACCATCCATAAAACCATTTGCGGTTGCGTAATCCGTTTGGCCTCTGTTCCCAATAAAAGAACTTATAGAGGAAAAGCCTGTAAAGAAATCCAGAGGTTGATCATCAACTGACTTATCAAGATTAATAAGGCCAACGATTTTGGCATCAAGTACATTTTTTAACTGTTCTTCTTTTTTCGCAAGGAAAGATCCGTCTTCAATAATGCCCGCTGCATGAATCACACCTCTCACAGGACCGTACAATGCGCTCACCTCTTTGACAATTTCCCTCAGGTGACTTCCGTTTTTAACATCACAAGACCTGTAGACGATATTTCCCGGGTTACCTGTTACTTTTACACCTGTTAACTGTGGTTTACGTCCTAAAAGTATTACCGTACATCTTGCCCTGGAAGCTATATGAGTGGCTAAGAGTTGTCCCAGTTTGCCTGATCCTCCAGAAATAAGGTAAGAACTGTTGTCTTTTATTTCTATACCGGAAGAACTTGTATTAAATTCATCGTCGGTAATATTAAGCTGATAAGTCCCTGTTTTTGTTTTAACAGTACATTTTTCTTCACTGAAAAAAGTTTGTCTTTTAATCCATTCAAGGCTCTTCATACTGAAAGAATCAATGCCTGTAACATTTCCTTTAACATAAGGTATTTCAGCGCTTACAGATCTCATAAGCCCTCTGAATGCAAATAGCAATGGAGAGCTAAACGGATCTGTCGATTCTATAACTATGGTAATGGAATATTGACTCTTTTTCCTGATTACAGACATTTTTTTTACAATATTCTGTATACTCAGGTATCCGCTTTCCACAAGACTTGCTGCATTAGCAGCTTGTGATATGATAGCATGATCTTCATTGATATAAAGAATAAAATTATAGGGAGTAGCCTCTTCCAGAGTAATATCTGAGGACTCTTGTTTTGAAGCAGGAATATTTATACCTGCAAATGTTTTTCTGTACAGATGCTTTTTTATCTCGCTGAAATCATTTTCCTGTAGCAGGATAATTTGATTATTAGTATTATTTAATGATTCCTGTGGAATTATCTTTTCCCATTGTAATGTAAAAGCATGTAAATTTTCTACTTGCTGAGGAGCTTGATAATTGATTTTTTCAAAGTCAATATTTGGCTCTGGCAAGCGAATAGCAGGAGCGGATGATGATGATGTCTTAAGTACCTCTGTTGCAGGTTTGCTTGAAGCAAAGTATTGCTCGAACTCTTGTTTAAACTCTTTTGCGAAATAATCAACAATGCTGGAAAGATTTTGATATTCAAAGAAAACAGTTGGATATAAAGTTATTTTAATATCCTTTTCAAATTCTTCTGCAAGGCTTACGAGAGAGGAAGAGCCTAATCCAATGTCAAGCAGATTTTCCTCCATGCTTATCTGGTCTGGATGGATCTCCAAAACAGGTGCAATACGCTGTTTTAGAAAGTCAGAAATTCTTTCATGCAGCCCGGTAATTTCTTCATGATCTGCCACAGGCGCTATCAGCGCAGAGCCTTGCGTGTGTGATGAGTGATATTTTACTATTTTATCAGAAAACTCTGATGAGAAATATCCAATAATTTCCTGAAGTGTTTTGTATTCAAAAAAAACTGTTGGATAGAGTTTAATCTCTAATTCCTGTTCAAATTCTTCTGCAATTTTAATTACTATAGAAGAATCTAGTCCCATGTCCAGTAGATTTTCAGTGAGATCCAGATGTTCGGGATCTGTTTGAAATTTTTCAGCGAACTTGGATAGTATGTATTCTTTTACCAACAGACTTGCATCTGATAATGCAGAATTTCCATTAGGCTGCTTTTTTGTGTTATATGAATTTATTAGTTCCATAGCTGTATTATTTTAAAGATTTTTCAAATTGGATAGCCTCTTCTACTGTAATCAATCCCTTCTCCAGTTTTTCCAGGATTTCACTATAGCCCATGATGTTTTTAACTGTTGTCTGGTCGTACAAAGGAGTATCTTGTTCTGCTTCAGATAGTAATTCAATCTGACATCCTGGCCAGAATCGTTTCTTCTTAAATTTGGTTAAGGGCAATGGCTTTCTGGTGGGAACATAGGATGGATTCGTTTCTTCGAGAATCATATGACAGTTGGTACCTCCGAAGCCGAAGGAGGATATGGCAGCTCTTCTTGGTTGAGAAGTTGTTTCCCAAGATTTGGTTGCAGTAACAGGATAAAAAGGTGAATTTTCAAATTCAAACCGGGGATGAGGATTCTTACAGTTAAGGCTTGCCGGAATGATCTTGTGTTTTAGTGACATGGAAACCTTAATCAGACTCGCGATACCTGAAGCATGCAAAAGGTGGCCGATATTGGCTTTGACAGAGGAAATAGCGCAGTATTGTTTTTGTGTGTTTCCTTCTCCGTATATCTGACCTGCTGCTTTTACTTCGATTGGGTCTCCAAGCAATGTTCCTGTTCCATGAGCTTCCAGGTATGTAATGCTTTTCCTGTCCACACCAGAGTAATCCAGAGCCATTTTAATCACTTCTTTCTGCATGAGCATGTTGGGAGTTGTTATGCCCATTGTTTTTCCATCATTATTTACCGCGGAACCTCGTATTACTGAAAGGATCTGATCTCCATCCTGAAGCGCCTTTTTATATGATTTGAGTAATACAATTCCTGCACCTTCTCCAAGTACAATGCCGTTTGCATTTTTATCAAAGACATTACATTTTCCTTCCGGAGACAATACTTCGGCCTGACTAAAGCCTATGTGACCTCCGTCGGCTAGCAGAAGTGTGATGCCACCAGCAATAGCCATTTCACATTCTCCAGCTCTTATTTTCTGACAGGCTTCATGTACGGCCACGAGAGAAGAAGAACAGGCTGTATCAATAGTAAGTGAGGTACCTTTCAGATCATAAAAGTCCGAGATCCGGGCAGCGATCATATTCTGAATGGTGTTAACAACTACATTTCTCTTCAGATCTCCATCCATATCTTCTATCAGCTGTCCCCACATCCCGGATGCACCTCCGGTAATTACTGCAATATTTCTGTTTGCTAATTCCGCTTTGGTATATCCTGCCTGGTCAAACAGGTGTTGGGTAAGCTCCAGTAATATTCTTTGCTGAGGATCGAGACACATAGCATCATTTTCTTTAATCCTAAAGAATTCATTATCGAAGGCGCCGATATTATTTATAAATCCTCCCCACTTCGAATACGTTTTCCCTTTTTTCCCTTTTTCAGGATCAAATGAATTTCTGTAATCCCAGCGATCAATCGGAATTTCCTTTACTACATCTTTTTCTTCAACCAGATTTTTCCAGAACTCCTGTGGAGAATCTGCTCCCGGGAATTTACAGGATGCGGCAATGACTGCAATAGGCTCAGGAGAATTGGTGGGTGAGAATGCATAAGAAGCTTTATCGGCAGAGGGATTTACAGTATCAGATATATGAATAGCAGATTCAGATTCTTTGGCATTTCTTGCTTTATCTTTTTTACTTGTAAAAGATTTTAAAGTGAAGTTTTTAATATCCAGATAAACTCTTCCATTTTGGTCTATCAGGAAAATATTAAACTGTTGGAGACTTGCATCTTTAGTGAAATTATCTTTTTCAACTCTTACCCAAATCTCAGATGGCATGGCTTCTGAATGTATAGACAGTTTTTCAATAAAAAACGGAACCCAAATCTCTCCTGAAGTTGAAGAAGAGTTGATTGAAAAACCAGCAACGCACTGAAATATTCCATCCAGAAGCATAGGAGAGAGCCAGGTCTCTGAGGTATGGTATTGTTTCAATCTTCCTGTTACCTGTCCTCCTGAAACATAGAGTTCTTCAATAGTGGAGAAAGCGGGACCGTATTGAAACTTATTGTTGCCGAACCACTGATAGATCTCTTTACCGGTGATTCTGCCTGTTGCTCTACTTATTAATTCTGTTACCGGAGCAAGAGAAAGTGAAGCAATAGATTCTGCTTTTACTTCTCCTTTTGCCAGTGGCTTTACTCCTGATTTAAAGGTGTATTGACGGAAGTCTCCTTTATCAGCAAAATCTATTTCAATAGGAACGGCTTCTCCCTCTATGATGAGAGGTGCAAACCAGGATATGTTGCGGAATGTGTTAATTTTTTCATTAAGAGTGTTATCTGAAATTTTCTTTACCAGATCCAGGTAACCTGCTCCTGCAAATATCACCTGTCCGTTTATTACATGATCAGAAACTTCTTCAGACGTTCCGTCTAAAGTAACAGGGACTTTTGTAATAACGCCCTGATGGCTCACAGTGCCGGCAGCATAATAAGGCTTTTTAACAGTTTGTTTTTTATATTGAGTAGCCTGTTCAGAATTGCTTACTACGGAAAACCCGGTATAGGTCAGTGTTCCGGATTTAAGCTCTTCATTGATTTTAGAAACAATATCATTGATAGATTTACATTCAAAGAATAATGCAATAGAAAGTTCGGGAAAAAGCTTTTCCAGTTCTGATGTAACTTTCATAATTACGACAGAGTCAACTCCATATTCTTCAAGGTCCACAGTGTGGTCAATCTCTTCTATTTGTAATCCTAGTGCTTCCGTTAAGATGTCAGTAATTTTATATCTGATTTCATCAGAAACGTTTACCTCATTTGCAATAGGATTGCTTATTGGTTTATTGTCAATTGTATTAAGGCTAACAGCAGGTTGTAAATCGTTTAAAAGATAGGTAAGATTGCCTAATGTTAGTTCCTCTTTGATTTTTTCAGCAATATCATTGATGGTTTTACATTCAAAAAACAATGCAATAGAAATGCCTGAGAAGAGTTTTTCCAACTCTGAGGTAACCTTCATGATAGCAACGGAGTCTACTCCATATTCGTCCAGTGGTATTGAAGTGCTCAGTTCATTAGCTGGTATGCCTAAGGCTTCTGATAGAACATCTGTGATGACCGTTTTTACTTTCGTGGTAAGGGTTTCACTATAGTTATTGTTTGTCAGGGTTGCCTGTGTGCTAGTAGTGTTTGGTAATGACGATAGCGGCTGATTTAGCGTTCCTGAGTATGTTAAAGTGCCGTTATTTAATTCTTCTGTGATGCGTGAAACGATATCATTAATTGATTTACATTCAAAGAATAGAGCAATAGATACTTCAGGGAATAATTTTTCAAGTTCTGAAGTGACTTTCATAATTGCTACGGAATCGACTCCGTATTCTTCCATATTAGTAAACGGATCAATCTCTTCAGGAGATAACCCCAGTGCATCGGACAGGATTTCTGTGATCTTTGTGCGTACTTCTGTTGTTATATCAACGGAGGAACCACTTCTAGTTTTAGATTCCGGTAATTTTATAGCTCCTAAAGTTTCTGTTGTTATTTCAGAATGGATGAGGTTGCCCTGATAGGTTAATGTTCCTTGAGAAAGTTCAGTGTTTATTTTCTCAACGATATCATTAATAGATTTACATTCGAAAAAGAGTGCAATGGAAAGTTCCGGGAATAACTTTTCAAGTTCGGAGGTCACTTTCATAATGGCAACAGAATCTACACCATATTCTTCAAGGTTTGCAGTGCTGTCGATTTCTTCAGGTGATAAACCAAGGGCTTCTGATAAAACGGATGTAATGATCCCTTTGATCTCTTCTTTCAAAAGCCCGGAAGCCATGTGTGCTTTAACTGGTTTTTCCTCTTTTGAATTAATTAAAAAGCTTTGTTCGCTGGCAGTAGAAAAGTCAAAATGAGTATCATTGAAAAATCCTTTGCACCCTTTTTCATTTCCTTTGAATATAATGACTTGCTGGTGGCCTGACTTTAATATTGTTTCCAGAGCCTGCATGCCTTCGTGGTCCGAAATACCATCTATTCCACTATTGCGCATCATGTCTATATATGGAGTGGCAAGTTTCATACCTCCTTCATTCCAGTATGGCCAGTTCACCGAAATATATTTGACAGGAGAAACTGAATTTTTGTAGCTTACAAATTCATCAAGAAATCTGTTGGCAGAGGAATAATCAGATTGTCCCATTTGTCCTGCTACAGCGCTCACAGATGAATATAGGAGTACAAAATCTGGTTGTGCTTCCATAAGAGCCCTGTCGAGATTTAAGGCTCCTTTGATTTTAGGTCCTGTAACATTGATAAAGCTCTCTTCTGATTTTTTCAATAAAAGCTTATCGTCTACAATGCCTGCTGAATGAATCACCCCGTTTAGTTTTCCATACTTATTTACAATGGAGGAAATTAATAGTTGTGAACTTATAGGATCCGCAATATCTGCTGCATGGTAACCTAGTTTACCGTTGCTCTGGTCTAATATATCTTTTTGAGTTGAGGTAAGGTTTTCCAGTGGTTTTCTTCCGCTGAGTATCACCTTTTGGGCACCTTTTGAAATCAACAGTTTTGCAGTGGTAAGGCCTATGGAACCCATTCCTCCGGTTATAAGATATATTCCTCCTGGTTTTATAGAGATTCCCTCTTTCCAGGAAATTGGATTCATAGGGTTTACAGAATATTCATATCTTCTGTTATCTAAGTAAACAGATTCCCTCTTGCCAGGAACAGCATTGTTGTTTAATTCCGTTATTAGGTTTTCAATACGAGTAGCAGAAGAAAGATTATTTCTAAATTCCGTTGTTTTGATATTTATTCTGCTGTTTTCTTTTGAAACAACTTTGGCGAAACTGCCCGCAGCTTTGTATGCTGCTTCGTTTTTGTCAGCTGTTGTCCAGTAGATCAGAATATTTATTTTTTGTTTTTTAAATGTTTCAGATAGTTGTTTGATGTGTCTGAATAAATCAATCAGAAAGTTATAGTCCGGAGCAAAAAGGCTGTCTGCATGAATCACTATATCCATTTCCTGTGACTGAATACCTGCAGACAGCTCATTGTAGAGCAATGCATAGTTATTTGACTTTTGAAGTGGAAGGGTATAACCTGATAAGTCTTTGTTAAATTCATTTCCTGCCTTAATCCAAATGATATCGGAGGTATAATGTTTTTTCCAAGCCTGAAGTTCTTCATTGCTTTGGGAAAACAGAAGACATGCAGATGAACGTTTAGCAGTATTGGTTACTAAAGGAATTTCTTTTAATGACAATTGAAAATAATTCAGAGGTATTCCTGAATCAGGTACAGTTTTTACAGGAGCGGTAAGTGTTGGTCTGACAATAGTTTCAGAAGGTGATGAGGATACCGTAAATTCCTTGCTATTTCCTGAATCACCCAATAGTTTGGCCATTGGCTCATTAGGCTGAAGATTTTTATACCAAAGTCTTCTTTTGTTGAAAGGATAATATGGAAGAGGAATTCTTCCCGGAATATTGTTTTGGTATAACAGTGTCCAGTTTATGTTGGCTCCCAGAGACCATGCATGCAGTAGCTCTTTGATACTGTTATTTTTCAGGAACTCTGCAATTTGTGCAGGGGATGGAAGGCCAGCTGTTTTATCTGGTTTTGAAACAATAACTCTACTTCTGTTTCCTTCAATAAACGATTGAAGCTTTTCTATGACTTGGTGTAGACTACTTGCCGTAAATGCCAACCGGTGTTCCATGCTGACACGACCGGTTTGAAGAGTAAAAGCAAATGCAGAAAGAGAAAGTCCGGCATAACCTGGATTATTTAAGTGCTCGAGCATTCTGGAAGCATAGGTCAATAAAGCAGGCTCATCCTGGGCCGATAAGATAATGGCATGTTCAGATAGATGTTGCGTTTCCGTATATTCCGGACGGTAATGGTTGGCTTCTTCCACTACAACATGTGCATTGGAACCACCTGCTCCGAACGAACTAATTCCAGCCAAGCGTTTTGAATAGCTTACGCTAGGCTTCCATTCCTCTATTCTTTTCTGAATTCTGAATGGAGAATTACCAAAATCAATATATGGATTAACAGGCTCATTGTGGATACTCGGAACTAATGTTTTATGGTTAAGCTGTAAGATTACTTTGTGAATAGAGGCTATGCCTGCGGCAGATTCCAGGTGACCAATATTACTTTTCACAGAACCTATAGGGCAGCTTTCAGGTTTAAAGGAATTGTCTGCATAAGCTCTGGTAAGTCCATTTATCTCAATTGGGTCACCCAAAGATGTACCTGTTCCATGTGCTTCTATGTAACTGATGTCTGAAGGCTTTATGCCTGCATTGGTAAATGCAGTTTTTATTACAGAAGCCTGTGCATTTGAATTGGGTACAGTAAATCCACTGACTTTACCACCGTGGTTTATAGCGCTACCTTTGATAACAGCATGTATAAAGTCTTTGTCCTGAATAGCTTTATTCAGAGGCTTTAGTAAAACGGTACCGACTCCTTCGCCCGGCACGTACCCGGATCCGCCTTCTCCGAAGCTTCTGCATCTTCCGTCAGTTGCCGCAAATTTTCTGGCAGCCAGTATATAATGCTTATAGGGATGCAGGTTAAGGTTTACCCCGCCGGCAATAGCAAGGTCTGTTTCTCCGCTAAGGATACTCTGACAGGCAAGGTGTATTGCAGACAATGATGAAGAACAGGCAGTGTCTACTGCCATACTAGGGCCATTAAAGTTCATCGTGAAAGAAACTCTGTTGGCTATAGACCAATAATTGCTTGTATTGACAACCATCTCTCCGCGGACATATTCTTCCATTGCAAAGAGTTGGTAGTGTCCCCACATAACACCTGCATAAACTCCCACTTTTCTGTTTTCATTACACACGTTTTGGGGAGTGTATCCTGCATTCTCAACACAACACCATGCGGATTCCAGGAATAACCTTTCCTGCGGATCTATGAAGGAAGCTTCTTTAGGTGAAATTTTAAAAAACAAAGGATCAAAATATTCGATCTTATCTATGAATCCACCCCATTTGGTAGTGCTGGTATCTGTTCTGCTAGCGTCCGGGCTGTAAAATCCTTCAATTGGCCATCTGTCTCGTGGAATTTCACGTATACAATCTTTGGAAGATTTTAAATTTTCCCAAAAAGATTCCAGGCTACCAGCTTCAGGGTATATTCCATGAACCCCAATAATAGCGATGTCGTTATCTCTGTTCTGCTTATATTGATATTGTTCTTCAGTTGATCCCATGACTTTTGCTTGTATAGGTTGGATTTTATAAGAATTAGTATTTTTATTCAGTAATTGATCCTTTTCTTCGATAGCTTTTTCAGAAAAGTGCTTGCTGGCGTCCTTGTAAGTATCAACAATGTAAAGGGCTGCTTCTGCAATGTTTGGGTATTCTAAGAAGAGGGTTTTGGGAAGTCCCGGAAAGTTTTTGTCAAGCTTATTGATTACATTCACAAGAATGACAGAATCGAGTCCCAGGGTCTCAAATGATTCATCCTTACTGAAGGAACCTAATTCATAGCCTAATTCTTCGCTTATGACTTGTTTAAGTAACTTTTCTATCTCTTCAGTTGTCCGTATATCTGCTTCGTTATCAATTTCCCTGGTTTTGGTCCTAGATTGTGATCGGTTCCATTGTACCAGTTCCAATTGAGAAAATGTTATGCAGGTTTCATCATTGTCGTTTAGAACTATGATGTTAAACTTTTCGATTGCTGTAGTAGTTTGCTCCTTCGTTAATCGTTGAGCTATAATTTTTACTCGCTCACCCGGAAGTTTGTAGAATCGGGCTTCTTTTAACTGGTAGGGAACAAAAAGCTCCAATGAGTTGTCAAACGAGGGAAGGAGAGAGACTGCAGTCTGGAACGCCGCATCAACCAATAGCGGATCGAGAATGAAATTATTTTTATCCGGAGAATTATATTTAAAATTGATTGTTGCTATAGCTGAATTATTCTGTCTGGATATTTTATCAATAAGTCTGAAGTGTTCTCCATATCTGAATCCGCTGTTATTAAAAAGCGAATAGACATCATTACCTGAGAGTATACTACTGCTTTCAGACGCTGAAAATAAAGGAAGCTCACTGCTAACTATATTATCTGAAAGTTGGAAGAACGTTCCTTCTGCCAGTGATCGGTCTGAACTTTCATCACCTGAAGAAAAATTAACGTGAATTTCCTGTCCGGCATGATGGAGTGTTACAGTGAGCGCTCTTTGGTTATGATCTTTAAGAGAAAATGCCTGCTTCCAGATTACATCCTTTAATCCAAAGCTCTTATTGGTTTCACCTGATAATTGGACGCTTTCTGTGATCATTTCCAGATAAGCTGCAGCAGGGAGAATGAAGTTATGCTCCTGAATAAGATACTCATGCTGACTGAAGTTTGTCCTGAACATTTGTTTTCTGAAAGTGGAAATATTTTCCTCAATCAGTGGCAAAAGTCTGTTTTGTTTTGCAGGTTCCTGAGGTGTGTAATCCTCAATGTGACAAAAGACCCTTTTCATAGGGTGCCCGGGAAGTTCCTTCTTTAGACCGTTTTCATTGTTTCTTAATGATTGCCAGTCGCATGCTGATCCTTCTTTCCATCGTTTTAATACTTCCTTATTTGCATTCGTCTCAGAATTAATTTCATTACCATTAAGCCATTCTATGAACTGATCTTTATTGTTACAAATTACATAATCCCTACATGAATAATCAGCACGGCTTTCCTGCAAAGTGTATGCGATATTCTGAATCGTTAACGCTGTGTTTTTTTTCAGATATTCAGCAAGAGTTTTCTTATATATCGAAAGGTATTCTTCGTTTTTGGCTGATACCGGTAGTATATAATTTACTTGCGTTGAAGCTGGCTCTGAAAGGAAAGGGGATTCTTCCAGGACAATATGAGCATTGGTTCCTCCTACACCGAATGAGCTCACACCGGCTCTTCTCGGGAATGGGCCGCTTTTCCACTCTATAACATCTGCATTTACAATGAATGGAGTTTCGGAGAATTCAATTTCCGGATTGGGCGATGTGAAGTTCAGCGTTGCTGGTATCGTGCGATTCTGAAGCGTCAGCACTGTTTTGATTAGCCCCGCAATTCCTGCTGCTTTATTTAAATGACCAAGGTTTGATTTTACAGACCCTATATAACAGAATGTTTTTTCAGATGTGAAATCTCTGAAGACTTCTGCCAAAGCTTCTATTTCAATGGGGTCACCAATAGGAGTGGCTGTTCCATGCGCCTCTATATATCCGATGGACTCAGCAGGAATACCTGAAACAGCCAATGCTTCACGGATTACCTTTTTTTGTCCTTCCGGGCTTGGAGAATAAAAACTGTTTTTATCTTTTCCGTCATTGTTTACAGCTGAACCTTTGATTATTGCAAGAATATTATCTCTGTCATCTATAGCATCTTTTATTCTTTTAAGTAGAATCAATCCGATACCATTTCCAAATACCGTTCCTTTAGCGTTTTTATCAAAAGGCCTGCAATGTCCGTCAGGACTAAAAATGAGATTGGGATCATAAATATATCCAGCCTGCGGAAAGAGGATGGAGGCTCCTCCACAGATCGCCATTTCGGATTCATGATTTAAAAGACTTTCACATGCCATATGTACTGCAACCAGAGAACTGGAGCAGGCTGTTTCTATTGTCATGCTGGGGCCTTTTAAATTCAGATGATAGGAAATACGTGTTGAAGCAAAATCCGGATCATTGGAGGTGAATGCTATATAGTCATCAGACTGGCTGGCTAAGGACCTGTACCTGTGAGCATAGTTATTGTTGGCTACTGAAAGGTATACTCCTGTTCTTGCTTTAATATTAAGAGGGGAATATCCTGCCTGTTCTATTAGCTCCCATGCACACTCCAATGATAGTCTTTGTTGAGGATCCAGGATGGATGCTGCTTTTGGACTATATCCGAAAAATGAGGCATCCCAATCGTAAGGATGCTCAATTACAGAACCTGCATTTACAAAATTTGAACTTCTTACTTTTTCCTGAGAAATTCCGAGTTCATTAAGCTCGTCTCCGGTAAGGTGACTAATGCCGGTCTTTTTATTAATGAGCATATTCCAAAAGGCTTGGGGGGTTGAGGCTTTGGGGAACCTCATGCTCATTCCAATGATTGCGATATCGTTGCTGGTGTAGGTGCTCATGATACTGATGTTCTATATTGGATTCTTAAATCTTTTCTTAGTTGTGTTTCAATAATTTCTATTGGTCCTGTATCTTTTTCAGATATAATAGGGACTACTGTATTAGAAACTTTTCTTCCTGATGCCAGACTTTCTCTTTCTATCCAAATGGCTTGTGCTTTGATCGTGGTGTATTTAAAGAAATCTACAAGTCTAATCCTTAAATCAGGGAACTGCTGTATGAATTTATTCTGAAGTTCAGGTATTAACAGAGAACTACCTCCTTCATCAAAGAAGGCTCTTTCTATACCTGATGCAGCTTTTCCAAGTACTTCTTTCCAAATTTGGATAATCTGTTTTTCCGTTTCATTAGTATTTTCAGATTTATCAATTTTGGCAGTCAGATATTCTCCATTGGTAAACAAAAGCTTCCTGTCTATTTTTCCATTGGGAAGGAGAGGTAGTTCCGCTCTTTTATAAAAGGATGAAGGAACCATATAGGCAGGTAAGAATTTCTTAAGATGAACCTGTATCTCTTGTAAATCAAGTTGACCGGAACTCGAATTTGAAATAATACATGCCTTGAGCTCAATATTGCCGGATGTAGACGTATCCACAGAAACGCAGCAATCTGTAATATTTTGATAGTTCTTTAGTATATGTTCAATTTCTTCAAGCTCTATCCTATATCCCCTCACTTTTACCTGATGATCATTTCTTCCGTAGTAGTAAAGCATTCCGTTGGTCGAAAGCTTTACTATATCTCCGGTTTTGTATATCACCTGTTCCTGCACAGGCTGGTTGGTGATTTTTATAAATCTTTCTTCAGTGAGCTCCGGTTGATTTAAATATCCTTTAGCTAGTCCGTCTCCTGCAATATACAATTCACCCAGCGCTCCGATAGGAACAGGATGATATGAATCATCAAGTACATGTAATCGTGTGTTTGCTAGTGGTCTTCCTATGCTAATGTCATAGGGGTTTTCTATTTTGCAGAATGTTGATTCAATGGTAGCTTCTGTAGGGCCATATAAGTCCCATAATTCAGCTCCTGTTGATATTATTCCTTTGGCTACTTCCTGAGGTAAGGCTTCTCCGGTTGAAAATGCTTTTTTCAGACAAGTTCTATTATCCCAGCCTGATTTGAGTAAAAGTTTAAATGTCGTTGGTGTACCTTGTAAAATTGTAATTTTATATGATTCAATAATTCTTCTTAGTTCTTCTCCGCTTTTTTGTTCTTCTTCAGAGGATAGATAGATACTGGCACCAGTAAGTAATGGTAGTATAATTTCTGTAAATGAAATATCAAACGAAATTGTTGAAATGGCCAATAGTATGTCGTTGGCCGTAATTCCTGGGGATTCAATAATGGCATGATAGAAATTCAGAAAACCATGATAGGTAACTTCCACACCCTTTGGCTTTCCTGTTGATCCGGACGTGTATATCAGGCAAAGGGTATCATTACTGTCATAGAATTCTGTCTGAATAGTTACTGTATTTTGAATATTACCATTATTGATATCTAATACCGGATAACCTTTTGGTTGAATGCCAGATGTAAGAATAAGATCCGGAGATGCATGTTCAAGAATATAGTTGAGCCTGTTCTCTGGCAGCTCAGGATCTAAAGGGATATAGGTGGCTCCGATCTGATACACGGAAAGGAATGCGATTGGAATGTTCTCAGTCCTTGGTAATAGTATAGCTACTCTGGATCCTTTTTTGACTCCGGAATCTGAAAGCATACTGGATAAGCTTTGAACTTTATAATAAAGCTCTCCATAAGTCAATGTGCTATTGGAAGTAATAATAGCAACCTTCTCCGGGTGCGTTTTTGCTCTTTCTTCAAAGATTGTATAGAGGTTTGATACCTTAGGAATTTCCTCGTAAGTAGTATTCCAGGTTTTCAGAAGATGTTTTTCTTTTTCACTGAGAGAAAGCAATTCCCTTATTGTATATTCAGGAGCCTTGGTAATTCTGTTTAGTATATCAAAATAGTTATCAGCCAAAAATTCAATAGTAGATTTATGGAACCTGTCTGAATTGTATTTAATCAATACTTTAGTGTCACCCTTTGTTCTCAAAAGCTCGAAAGTAAGATCTCCTACTGCTGCCTGATTGACTTCAAATAGCTGATCCTCAAATATTGTAATTTCTTCCAGGTCAGTAAGCCAGTCCTGATAAAGAAAGAATGTCTGGAATATAAGTGAATCGTTGCTTATGCCGGTTTCTCTCAAAAGTTTTACCAATTCAGGATATGGATAACTTTGAAAAGAGATCAGCTTGTTTACTTCAGCGTAAATGGAAGAGGCAAAATTCTGAAAAGTTGTATCCGGATTTATGTCTGAATAAACGGGTTGAACGTTTGAGAAAAATCCCAGGGCGTTATCAAATCGTTCGTCCGGACGGTTTAAAAACGCAGTTCCAATGGTTAAAGAATTTTGTCTTGTGTATTTATATATTAATACAAAATATGCTGATAGGAAGAGTGTATACCTGCTTATTTTATTGTTTCGGGCTATATTGTCCGCAGTGACCAATAGGTCTTCTGAGAGGGTAAAACTTACAATTCCAGGTGACGATGAGTTGGATGATTGAGCATCATAAGGAAGATTTAATCCCTGAAACAGGTTGTTTTTCAATGTCCAGTATTCTTTAAGGCTTTCATTATTGGTTTGCAAAAGATTTTTGCTTTCCCAATCTGCAAAATTTAAAAACTGTAAATCTGTACTCTTTTCGCTTTCTTCTTCTTTATTATGATCCTTTTGATGGTATAAGCAAACGATTTCTTTTAATAGAATCTGACAGGACATACCGTCCAACAGTAAGTGGGATGCATTCAGGAATAAATATTTTTTGTTATTGGAGTCTTGAATGATTTCAGTGTGAAACAGTGGTTCTGTATCTAAAGGTTTAAAAGGTATCCAGGCTTTATTTAATATATGTTGTGTGATTTCATTTCTGTCACCGGAGACATTTGATATTTTTAAGGATACTTTCTTTTCTGAAACCGTAAAGACTGGCTGATTGTCTATTTCAACAATTCTTCCTCTTAAGACTGGATGGTTATCCTGGATCTCGTCCAGAACTTTTTCCAGAAGGCTGATTTGAATGTTATCAACAAGTTGAAATGCTAAAGGAGTGTTGTAACGGAACGTATGATGATTTCTGGAATAATCAATCAGGAGTCCACGTTGATTAATGGATAGTCCCGATTTTACCTGTGTAGCTGTTTCACTGATTTCTGATGTTTCAGTAGCCTGATAGTCTGATAACTTTTTTAAAACCAGCTCTGATAGTTTTTTAATATTTTCAGAACCTACTAGTTCGCTAACTTCGATATTGATATTATAATGATTTTTTATTTTTCTGGAAAGTCTTATGAGTTCTATTGATCCGAGTTCAAAGACAGATATATTTTCCGGATTACCTTTAAAGGTTGTTTTGTTCAAATCTGAAAAAAAATCTCTTATCTGTTGCGTTACAGGGTTTTCTTCATAGGTATCATTTTCACTTTGAATTTCGGCGTAGTAATCTTTGTGAAAAGTTATTGCAAGGTGGTTTGATTGGAACAAATTCTTACACACGTTTCGCTGGAGTTTTCCGCTGGCTGTCGTTGGTAGTGATCCTCTTGTTACGAATACCAATTCTCCTAGCCTTATACCATTGTATTCCAGTACGGATGCTGCTGCCTTTTTACAGAGTATGTTTATATCAATAACTTTTGAAGGCTCTTCTGCTATGGCTATTATCTTTTCTTCCGAATGAATATCTGTAATTGAAAAGACAACTTTTCTGACATCAGCCAATAATGTATCGCTTAGTGCAATAGAGGTTTCTATATCTGCAGGATAATGATTTTTACCATTTACAATTATAACTTCTTTAATCCTTCCTGCAATAAATAATTCTTCATCTTTAATAAAACCCAGATCACCAGTCTTAAAATATCTTTTTCCATTCTTCTCGACAAATGCAGATTCATTATGAATGGTATTGGTATAGTTTTTAAAAAGAGATGGACCAGATATCCAAATTTCTCCTATTTCATCGGAAGCTGTCTCTTGTTGAGCTTCATTCATTATAATTATATCTATATTCGGGAGAGGAGTCCCACATCCTGTAATGGTTTTAGATGAACCGTTTTCAAATGACTCTATAATTTTATTCTGATTTAATGCATGAAGATCAATTTGCATGAATACAGGTTCTCCAGAGTCTTTTGCCGCAACAGTACATGCTTCGGACATTCCATACATTGGCTTGAAAAAATCTGCCTTAAGGTTATGACACTTGAATGTATTGTAAAACCTGTTATAAGTATTTTGTTTTATTGGTTCACCTGCACAAAATGCAACGCTTAGAGATGTCAGATCAAAAGAAATATTATTTTTTTCTGCATCCATTGAAGCAATGTCAAAACCAAAGTTTGGTGAACCGGTATGCGTTGCTTTGAATTTAGATAGTTGTTGAATCCATCGAAGTGGGTCAGCAGCAAAGTCTGATGGGGCAGAGAGTATAGATGCTGAACCTGAGAATAAAGGATATATAATATTTACAAGCATTCCGAATGCATGAAAATGTGGAAGCCAGGATACAGTGATGCTGTTTTCTGAATAGCTATACTTACTTGTTACAGAAGCTCCGTTGTGTAACAGGTTATCCTGAGTTATGATTACTCCTTTAGGAGAGGACGTTGAGCCGGATGTGAAGAGAAAGCAGGCATTTTCATTAGGCTCTTTAAAAAAATAATTTTCGTCTATTGGTGCATCTTCTATTGCTATAATGATAAAGTCAGGGAACAGCTTGTCCAGACTTTCTTTAATCGCTTTATTGGTAATAATAAGCTTTTGAGATCTTTGTCCAGCAATAGTATTAAGCAGCGTTATAAAAGTCGTGTTATCCGGATTTGCAGGTAGAGGTATTGGAATGATCGTTTTCCCTGATATACCTGTAGCGAAAAAAGATTTTATATAGTCCAGCCCTGCCGGAAATAAAAGAATGGCAGCATCTGTATCTCCTGCATTATTATCTATGTGTTTTGCAAGTGATCTGCTTGAGGAAAGTAATGATTGATATGAAATTTCTTCTGAAATTATGCCCTCGGTGTTGATAAAGCTGTAAGCAATTTTATCAGGATACTTCTCCGCTTGTTTTTGCAACATTTCGGAGAGTGATCTTGGTTTTTCCATAGAGTATAAGAAAATTAACGGGTTATTGAAAGATATTTTCCAGATCAGGTTTTTTGATTATATATTTTTGCAGGGTTGAAACATCTGATTTTTGTTCGTGGTCAGCTGATTCGTCTTCTGGACCTACTTCATAGTTTTCGAATTTTCCGAACTTTGCCAGATATACTGCTCTGAGCAGGGCATAGCCTTTCACAAGGATTTCTTTGTATTCTTCTTCCGGATCTGATTCGGCAATGACGGCACCTCCGCTTCCGAACGATAACTCATCTCGGCTTTCATGATTCACAATGGTTCTGATCGCAATATTAAAATCGGCCGAATGATCTATGGAAAGGTATCCTATACTACCAGTGTATACCCCACGTGGACGTTTTTCCAGGCTGTTAATGATCTGCATGGTTCTGAATTTGGGTGCTCCGGTAATTGAACCGCCAGGAAATGCAGATTTCAGGACATCAACAGCTGTTGTTCCTTCTCTTAGTTTACCTTCAATAACTGATGAAAGCTGAAGCACAGTTGCATATTCTGTGATCTTCATAAAGTCGGATACATTAACTGTACCTTTTTCACAACTCATACTTAAATCATTCCGGATAAGATCGATGATCATAAGTAATTCTGAATGGTCTTTCTCACTCTCTGCTAGGCTTTTTCTTATTTCCATGTTTTCCTTTTCACTCTTGCCTTTAGAGCGTGTACCTTTAATCGGTTCACTTTTTATGTTGCCGGTTTTGTCGAGAGTAATAAAGCATTCAGGAGAGGAGCTCAGGATTGCTGTTCCAGGCAATTGTATATAGGCTGAATAGGGTGCTGGATTGGATATTCTTAATACTTTGTATAATTCGAATGAATTTATATGAGTCTTGATTCTGAATTCATTGGATAAGCATACTTCGTAGGTATCTCCACTTTTTAGATAATTTTTGATTTTGGAGATGTTATCCAGATATGTTTCTCTTGACTGACTTAATGATAGGTCTAGTCTTGGTGTTTCGTTTGCTTCTTTTGTAATTAAGAATCTGAGCTTATGTCTTGTCTCCTTTTGATTAAGTTTTTCCCTGGTATCTAAAAGCCATTTGTTGCCTGATTCTATCTCTGTTCCTGCATAACAGAGATACACTTTGTTTTCCTGATGATCAAATGTTAAAAATTTTTCTACCCACATCTGTATAGATTCAGGGTATTCCATTGGATATTCATTTAATTCAATGTTTAAGTGCATGGTGCTTTCATAGCCCAGGTATCCTATGAAGCCACCTTTGAAAGGTATTGCAGATCCGTTACTTTCAATTTCTTCATTTAGTAAGCATTCTTTAAGTATCCCAAATAGGTCTGTGCTAATAACTTCAGGTTTGTTTATTGTTTCAGACGAGGGATTAATGAAGCGTATCTTTTTATTATGAGCTTCTATTATATATTCCGGAAGACCCATAAATGAATATCTTCCATTATACCCTGTTTTGCTGCTGTCTAGCCAGAATGAATAAGTTTGCTTCTGAAAGAGATTTTCAAAAGCTGATTCAGGATCCGTCCATTGTATTTCAAGAGTAGTGAATGTTCTTATTGTCTTTTTGGTTGTAACAGGTAATCGTTTTGTGCGGATCCAATAATCGCTTATATTTTTAAAGTTTCGGAATATCTCTTTGCCATATTCTGTTCCGATAGATTCCGGATGAAATTGTACTCCATAAAAGGGTTGTGTTTTATGTTCAAGAGCCATGATCAGTCCTTGATCTTTGGTTTCTGCAGTACATCGCAGATATTCCGGGAACGATTCTCTTTCGACAATTAATGAGTGATAGCGGACAACATTGATAGTTTCTGGAAGTCCTTTAAATAAAGGAGATCCATGTATGATCAATTCAGAGTATTTTCCATGCATTTCCTGTGGTGCCTTTTTAACAATACCTCCAAAGTGTTTTCCCATACATTGAAGTCCAAGGCATACACCCAGAATAGGAGTGTCAGGAAATCTTTCGAGAACTTCCATGCTTAATCCTACATCTTCCGGAATGTCGGGTGTTCCAGGGCCGGGGGAGATTACTATATTGTCAAATGGAATATTGGAAAGTTCATCAATGTTAAATGAGTTGTTTTTTATTACGATAGGTCTTTCTCCATTGATCTCCCATAAGTATTGATAAATAATATAAGTATAAGAATCGTAGTTGTCTATTAGCAAGGTTGTCATAGCTTAGGTATTTTTAATGTCCTGTATATTCGCAAAAAATAAAGTAAACTCCATAACCCATATGGGCTTCATGACTGTATTCCGGTTTGTATATGTTTCTAAGTATCAGTCCTCCTTTTTCTATCATTTTTTTAAAAATTAATATTGGTTCTTCGGGTCTGTTATCATAAGGTTCTTTTTGAAAGTTAACTTCAGGTTTTTTTTCAAACGGTTCAAAACAGCTTAGGCAAACAATTGCCCCTGGGAATAAAAAAGATTTTATCTGTGTGTAAAATGCTTCATGAAGCTTCCACTTTTCGTCACTTGAGATCATTGCATTTACATCATTGTTTATTTCGTAAGCCCAAGGTGGAGAGGCCACCACAAGGTCAAATTTTTCGTCTTTCGGAATACCATTCAAATTGTCACCCAAATACACCTCTGCACGGTTTTCTAATTGATTTTCTGTTATTGTTCGTTTTGCACAATCAATAGCTTCACTGTTTAAATCAGTTAATCTCAGGTATTGTGTTAGATTATTAGCTAGAAGATTAAATCCTATGAATCCTGGACCAGAGCACCATTCCAGACTTTTGAAAAATGTTCTATTAGGGAATTGCTCACGTATAAGTCTGTTAAAGACATTTGCATAAGTAGTACCTCCTCCATCCAGATGAATTTTATACCATACTTTTACTTTTCTGAAATCTTTTACAAGCCATGTCTTTTTAAGTTTTCGAAGTATTTCAATAAAATAAATCAACATTTCTTTTTCTTTGAATCCGTTTGATAATTCAAAGAATGTTTCATATAAGGAAATGTCAAGTGATAAGTGCATATCATCTTTATATTTTATAAATAACTTTTGAATATTTTGTATTAGATCTTCATCGAAGGTGTCTGTTGAAGTATTAGGTAAAAGATAGTTGAGTTCTTTAAGCAGGTTGATTCCTCTTGTCTCTGTCTTTAATTCTTTAAACATATAGTAGTCCTTTTGGGAATCAGTATTGTAATAAGTTTGTCTTTATATACAATGGATGATGTTTTGTATTGTATGAAATTATTAAATGTACATTCAATAATTTTTTCTTCATTAATCAATATCTTATCTATCTCAAATAATTTAAGACCACATGTAAGACCGGTAGTCAGTACCTTTCCAAGACATTCTTTGGAAGTCCATAAAGATGTTAGAAATATATCAGTATTCCCTTCTCCTGATAGTTGTATGATACTTTTTTCTCTGTCTGTAAGTTGAGAATATATAGATTCTCTATTTGATGTATCTATTTGTTCTATGTCAACAGACATTGGGTGACTTTCATTATATGCAGCAGCTATTGCGGCTTTGCCACTGTGAGAAATGCTCACCTTTATTTCTCCAATAAACGGAGCTTTTATTACAGGTTGATTAAATACACCCGGTTCTATCCAAATAGAACTTGGGATGCTTATATTGCAATGTTTCTGTAACGCCTTTTTAGCACAATATCTTCCGAGTAAATAACTTTGTTTTCTTATGTCACTCGTATATGAATTATATCTTTTAAGCTCTTCCTGATGAAGAAATGGTTTAAGACTTTCAGTCTCGGAATCATCATCTAATTCTGCATAATATATGGATGAATTCAAATCCGTGAAATTATCCCTCTTCATGGAAATGAAAAGAAAGAATTCATTCATTATAGATTTAATAAAAAACTTTGATTGTTAATGTCGCACCACCTGGATCATGACACAAAAAAAATTGTGTGCTCCTTCATTACTATAAACAAAAATAAATAAATTTCGGACAAAACAATTATGCTTACTTAATTTTAATATTTATTTATTAATAAAAATTTATAATCGATATGCTCATTAATTATTTTAAGTATAAAGCTTCTTATTTATTTAACAGACTTCTTAAGGCTTACTTCCGAATGTTGTTTCAAACATTGTTACTGAAGAAGGAATCTAAAATATGGAAATTGTATATTGAAAGATTACAACATCCGCTTGGGATTCCTTATGCAATGTTAAACGCACCCCGCTGGAATACTCATGCTTTCATAGCTTCAGCCGGTCCTGTTACAATCAATGAAAATATAACTATTGATTTATCAGAGATCAATATGTTATGTTCCAGCTGGACATTTATTTTATATAAACTTCCTGCAAATGTTACCAGTAAAGTAATTTCTTGTCTCGATGATTCAACCTTTCGTCACAAGTTGACTGTTGAACGTGGAGCTTATTCTATTGCACTACGCTGTTATGAGTTGAAGTATCCTGTCGAGCTTCCTGAGTTGATTATAGATAACGGAAAAGTGGTGATCGAAAAAAGATTAATATTGAATAAGTTTCCAGTGTATCCTGCTACAATTATGGCTAGGGAAAGTAGGTTTTATAGCTTTGTTCATTATTATCTTCATTATGCATTCAGACAAGAGAGGAAGTCGATCAGTAATAATTTACACTTTGAGTATTTACCTGTAGGTAATCCAGAGACTACATTTTTATTTGGATATTTTAACAGGAATAGCTCTGTTTATGTAGATATATCTGATAGAGCTGGTGACTTTTTAATTTATATCACTTGTTATAATGAAAGTAGTTTTCCTGTTTATTCTGAAAAAATACCCGTTTACGGTATTGATCTTTTTAAGTCTGCTTTATTAACTGTCAATGGAACTTATCTTATAAGAATTATACCCTTAGTGAAAGGATTAACTTCAGATATGCTTAAGAAGAGTGTTAAAGTAAAAGTGGTGGAAGGAATAAATGATATTAATGCCGATGATGTGAGACAAGTTGCTGTTCAGAATTAGAGATCTAGACTCAATGAAATTCCATAAAATCTCTTTGATTCGTTCGCATCCTGAATTTTACAAATGTTTCTTCATCATCGATCTGCATATAGATATTTGTTTTTAGTATAGATTCTAATTCTATTCCCGGGGCACTTCCATAGGAGTGTCCCGGGAATATTTTTACTGATTTATTCAGATTCTTTTTTAAAAGCTGAATGGATTTAAACATTTCATTCGGGTTTCCTCCAAGACTTGTACAAATTCCGCATCCTTCAGGAAATATCGTGTCTCCGCAAAACAGATGATTGTTTATCTTGAAGCAGGAGCTTCCTGCGGTATGTCCAGGTGTTACAATAGCAACACACGCGCAGCTTCCAAATTGAATTTCCTTATTATTGTTAAAAAGTAGAATGTTATTAAGATTTGGTTTGTAAAATTCATATTCTTTCTCTGAGATCCAAACTGGAGCACTTGTTGTGTATGTATAGTAATCGGAAAGATTGATATGGTCAAAGTGATGATGAGTGAGTAGTATATGCTTTACAATGACTTCATGTTCATAAAGCAAGTGGTTTATTTTTTCAGGTTCCCAACTTGGGTCTACTAATATTCCTTCTCTGGATGATTTATCATAAATGATGTAACAGAAGTTTATGAATGATCCATTGGTCGTTCGAATTCCAAGGGTAATAATGTTTTCATCGTGATGAATCATTAGTAATAATAAAAGTAATTGTTAATAACGGGAAAAGTTGGTCTCTAAGTTTAAAAACTTATCTTAAGACCTAGTCTCCATGTATTATTAAAACCGTATAGATTAAAGCTGGATTTATCTGTATTGAGCAGGAATTGATATTGAAAATACAGGTTGAATCTCGATTGAAATTTGTAATAAATACCAAATCGATTCAGGCTTCCAAGGTCATTGATGCAAGCAAAGGTAATCCATTCCAGTTCTGTATTTTTGAATAGGTTGTTCCTTAATAACCGACCAAATATAAAATCTTTTCTAAGCGGAAATACATTGGAGCTATAAATTTTTTTCATTGTTGAAGTTGCTGTAGGAGCAAGGGATTCAATTGCCCTCATAGCTTCAATAGATTTAATTGTGTTCTGTAACAGAGTCCATTCATTGCCAGAATAACCTTCGCTGATATGAAAATATTCCAGTACTATATTGTAATTTTGATTGGGTGACCAGTTTGCTCCGGCAAGGATACGATAGTTTAATTCTTTTTTTTGATTAAACTCAGGAGGGTATAATACATTGCTCTTTGAATTGAGAATGGCATCGGAGTGAAGTTCCAGTTTTTCCCCGATGGCTACTGTCTGGTTAAAACCTGCCTGGTAAGTACCATCAAGATCTATTCTTCCTGCAAGGCTTATATCAAACGGCTGAACATTCGTAAAATATCTTAATGCTGCTGAATGATTATTGAAATACAAATCATTCACATTGGTTTTGGGCATTAAGTAAATATCATATTGTGACTTGGATCCGACATAGGAGGCCTGAAACAGATCACTTCCTTTTATTTGAAACAATCGATCTGAGGGGTCGGTGGGGGAAGGTGGATTTGATACGATGTCTGTGGGACTTGCAACATATCCTACTCCCCATTTAATTCTTTTTCTTCCGATACCCAGTGTGAAATTGTTATATGATTTCTGATAATATAGTTCGTTTGGATCGAAACGTATTTTATAATCATTAACATCATATTGGTTTATTTCATCTCTGCTCAACTGATTAAGCAAAGAAAATCTTAGATTGCCATTAAGAGAACCTTTCCAGATTTTGAATGATTTGTTATACAGAAATATATTGTTGACATTAATATAAGGTAATAGCTGAATGTTTTGAGGATTCAGCCATCCTTTGTTGATCGTGTTGTATTCTACTTCGCTTATGTATTTGGATGTTTGCGCCTGAACATAAAATCCGTTCAATAGTATAAATGCAACAATCGAGTATATATTATATGATATTATTTTACTCACTAACCTCATCTGATACTTCTGCTAAGGAAGTTTTTACAAAAAATCTATTCGGAATTGTTTTCTCTTGTGCAATTTTTGAAAAGTTCAATACAGATTTTTGATTTGCATTAAAGTGATCTATAAATTCGATTTGTGAATTGACTTCTTTATTGTTGATGATTTCGTACTTTGTAAAGGTCATTGTTTTATACATCTTTCCAGATAATAGATATACTTCAGATTTTAATGGTTTTGAAGTCTTTTTATCTATCCATAATTTTATTTTTTGATAAGTAGCTCCTTGTGATTTAGCTGCAAGATTTAAGAGGTATGTTTCCGATGTGCCATTTTCAGTTTTTAATTCAGTTTCTTCACTTGAAACTATTGTATAATCTTTAGACCAGCCAAGTCTGGCAAGATCTCCGTAAGAAACAGAACCTGATAATCTTTGCACTGGTGTAATACGAGTTGGTTTTTTGGTTTCTCTAACATAGTACCATAAATCGGCATCGACCATTAGAAGTAAATTACCTTTTTCGAATTGAGGTTCCAGAAATGCAACCAAAGTGTTTATTTCGTCTTTAAAATAAACTTTATATATACTTTTGATTGTGCCTGATTTTGCATTCGTATTTAACTCTGCAGTCATGGACATTTGTGTCCAAGGTGATCTTTTACTTTCTGCTTCTTTCAGGATTTGTTCCGGAGTTTTTTCTGAAATGAGCATTGTGGAGGATGTGAAAAGGGTTAGTGCAAAAAATGCAAGAAAACCCTGAATTTTAGTTTTCATAAAAGAGCTAAATCTTAAGCGTGTTCTAATGATTCTACTATGGTTAGTTTTCTTATAATAAAGAATGCAGAAAGGCTTGATAATGTAATAGCTAAGACTACCGCAATCGCTATGAATAGGTGATATGGAGATAAGGTATATACCTGCAGTGCATACCCTTGGTTCATTCCTGGTACAGGTGGCATTTCAATATTTAAGGCATTAATGATGTTGGATAAAATTACCTGTGCTATTATTCCTATCAAAAGTCCTATTATACTTATCAGAAATGCTTCCAGTAAAAATATGAATGTGATATTCGTATTTTTTAAACCTATAGCTCTTAATGTACCAATTTCACGAATTCTTTCCATCGTTGTCATGTTCATTATGTTCCAACAGCTCAATATTACAATGGTTAGGATAATGATGCCCATAAAACTAAAGATCATGTTAAATAAATCTTTTGCTGCCGTATAATATTCTGCCAGTGTTTCCCAGGTTATCACTCCGATAGTTTTGTTATTGTCCGGTCCTTTTGTAGAGGCCAGAATACTTTGGATTGTACTTACTTTGTAGTCCAATGAGTCTCTGTTTTTAAACATCACAGATATAAGGCTTATTTTGTCGGTATTTACGAGTCTTTGAACCAGGTCTATGTGGGTGAGAAGATAGTATTTGTCTGTTTCATTAAGTCCTGTAGACATCACTCCGACAAGTTCTACATCAATTGCATTTACGGCACCTTGCACAGTTGCCCCATATAGCATCAAAGGATCTCCGATTTTTACACCAAGTGCGTTTGCCAGTTTCTTGCCAAGAATTATTCCGAATTTATTTTTGTCAAGTGGTTTAATTTCTTCACCCAGTTTAAGATTCGGATTAATGTCTGAAAGCCCACCTCGTAATGCTGCTTCATGCATGGACTCTACGCCGTATCCAATGAATGGAAAAGATTTGTCACCTGTCGTAACAAGACCACCAAATTCTATTCTAGGTAATACATAATCTACTTCTGGTTGGTTTTTGATGGTTTTAACCATTTTTTGATAATCAGCTAACCCGAATTCCAACGTATATTTTTCCTGACTTTCTAAACTTCTGTTATCCTTTATCTGAAGATGTCCTGTACCTCCAGAACCTCCAAAACCATTTCGGATAGTCATCTCCTGCAAGCCATAGATGGAAAATCCGTAATATCCTAAAGCGATCGCCATGGCTGCATAACCTGATGCTGCGATGAATATAGCAAATAAAGTTCTTCTTTTATTTCTGAATAAATTCCTATATGCTAAATGTAGTATTTTTGAAAAATGTTGTATCATACCAGTTCTTCTTTAAAAATTTTACCATCCTGAATTACAATTTTTGCTTTTGCTCTTTCTATAACATATGGATCGTGGGACGCTACAATAATTGTCACCTTGTCAGCTTCATTTAGCTGTGTGATGAGTTCCATAATTGAAATAGCCGTTTTTCTGTCAAGATTAGCAGTTGGTTCATCTGCAATGATAAGTTCCGGATTTCCCACCAAAGCTCGGGCTATTGCAACACGTTGTTTCTGTCCTCCTGATAACCTTGCAGGCAAATGATCCATTCTGTCTTGAAGTCCTACTTTTTCCAATACAGTTGTAACACGCTCTTTAATTTCTTTTTTACTGATGTTTTTAAAGAGTAATGGAAGTTCTACGTTTTCGTATGCAGTAAGAACCGGGACCAGGTTGAATGACTGAAATACAAATCCTATTTTGTTTAGTCTCAGTTGATGCAATGCTTCCAGGTTTACATGAGTGATGTCTGAACCATTGAATATGATATTTCCGGAGGTGGGTTTGTCTATACTTCCTAGTATATTTAGAAATGTGGACTTCCCACTTCCGGAAGGACCTGCAACGACAATGAAATCGCCTTTTGTAACATTGAAATATACATTATTGAGGGCCAGGATTTCTGTTTCTCCTACTTGATATTTTTTAGAGACCCCTCTTAGTTCTGCTATTGATATGCTCATTTCATTAGGAAGTTATCTGCGTTAGTTATCTTAATTCTCTTTAAATCAAAGAGGGTGAATATTCAAATTTATTTTGAGTAGCTATACTTTCTGAATGTTGAATTGAGAATGCTTTCTGATATATGTCGCTGGCATCTCTTATTAGTTTCAATCCAATTTCATCTACATGACGATTTCTCCAGTCTTCGAGGCTTGTTTCTTTTACATATTGGTTGAATGCTCCAAGTGCCGGACCGCACTGGATTTGAAAATCTACCTTATGTGATAAGTCTCCGTTAAGTGCATGTTGGGTAGACAAGACAAAATAATATTTAAAAATATTGGCCATTTTTAATTTGGGGTTGGATTGTATTTTCGCGAGCGTCTCCGGTCTGGTAGATTTAAAATAATTTTCTACCTCTTCCCATACTTTTTCAAATGATTTTCCAAAATATTTCTCCTGAATTATTTTAGAAGTATCCTCTGGTAGCTCTTCTAATGAATTGTATTGTTTGTAAAGTTCGTATAGTTTTTTTCCTCGCACAGGAAACAGAACTCCTTTTTTCAATACCTGAACCTGAGCTCCAATCTCAAACATGTCTCCGGCAGGAGCATAGTCCGTATCCTGAATGTTCATCTGCGAGATCAGGTCTTTGACTATATCGCTGGTACCAGCTTCTACGGTACATTGGTTAATTGAGCCAGTCAGGACGTAGTCTGCACCAAGCATAATTGATGCAACTATCGCCTGAGGTGTTCCAATGCCGCCGGCAGCGCCTATGTGTATTTTTTGTTTATATCCGAATTTTTGTATCAGCCTGTCTCGTAAAAGCGATATTACTGGTACCAATGTAAGTGCAACTCCTTGATCTGTGTGTCCTCCGGAGTCAGCTTCAGTTGTTATGTCTGAAGCTAGTGATATATATTTTCCAGCTTCAGCTTCTTCACTGGTCAGATAACCTTTCGCCAGTAAATCATGGATGATGTTTTCAGGAGGTGGACTTAAAAACACTTCAGCTACTTCTGGTCTTGATATTTTAGCTATAATATGGTGAGCAGCGATAGCCTGGCCATTTTCAAATCTGATACCTTTTAGCCTAAAATAGACAAGTGCAGCTGAAGCAGTTGCAAATGCTGAAGCTTCAATGACTTTTATATTTTTGCTTATACATAGTTGCGCAAGGTCAAATTCCCACTTAGGATTGGTTGGATTGTGAAGGAAATTAATTCCAAAAGGTTTTTTCGGAGCTATATTTCTTTGAATTTCTTCTATGGAACTCTTAATTTGTTCTAAACTCGTTCCTCCACATCCAAGAAAACTTAACAGATCTGAATTAGCCATTTTTATTACCATCTTCGAAGATGATATTCCTCTGTACATGGCTCCTGCAACATAGGCTTCTTGTATTTTGTACCTGTTTCTGAAACTTTCAGAACCTATTTTAAATCGAGAGGAGGGAAGGTTTTGGAGTGTGTTAGTTTTCGGGTGATTAGTCTCTTTGATTTTTTGTATGAGTCTGGTTAGTACACTTCCTGGTCCGACTTCTTTAAATTGTTCTGTACCTTTATTCAGAACCATTTTTACTTGTTGCTTCCAGGAGACCGGATTAGAAATTTGTTTAGTAAGAAGGTCAGCTGCATTTTGTTTGGTATATTCTGTGCAATTGTAGTTTGAATAAACTGGTATTACCGGATTGTTAAAAGAATAATTTAAGATAAATGATTTAAACTTATCTCTTGCTGGCTCCATATACCTTGAATGAAATGCTCCACTAACATTCAAAATGATTGTTTTCATCCCTGCAGCAGCAAGCAAAGGCTCGGCTTGCTTTAACTGATCCTGGTTCCCGGACAGTATGGTTTGTTCATCTGAATTATAATTGGCAAAATCTATTTGAGGGAACTTGGTTTTAATAATTTCTTCAAGATGGTTTTGGTTTCCTCCCATTACGGCCATCATACCACCATCTTTAATTTCTGAGAATAGTTCAGCGCGCCGTTTAACAATTTCGAGTCCTGTTTTAAAATCCATCACTCCGGCAGCTACGAGAGCATTGTACTCTCCAAGACTGTGACCTAATAGATAATTTGTTCTGTCTGGTCCTGATTTTATATAATCAAGGTAGTACATCATGTTCACAACATACAAGGCAGGTTGTGTATATTTTGTATAGGATAAATTACCATCAGAGTCGTTCAGACAAAGATTTTCTATTGAATAATTTAATATAGAGTCTGAGAGCTCTACCAGTTCAGGATACTTTCGAAAAAGTTCCTTACCCATACCCTTGAATTGTGATCCTTGTCCCGGAAATACAAGACAAGTTATCTTCTCATTGTCGGTTAACATATTTACCTTGTAATAAAAGTATAGCTGTGTTAAATGATATGATGGAGTCCCTTCTATGCTCTTAAAAAAAATCCATATAACTAGTGTGGGACTTCCGGACAATTATCGGACTTATTTTTGACAGTTTCAAAAAAAATAAAAGAAAAATATATTAAAGTTATTTCTTAATAAATTTTTAACGGAATCATTAATGATATTATTGATACTCTATGTTTTCATTAGTAATAATGTTTAGCGGATGTTATAATAATGTTATTGGTGTTGTGATCATGACTGAAATGACTAAGCTTATTAGATACAATTTGTGTTTTATGATTTGCGCATATAGTAATTGAAGAATTAAGAGACAAGAGATATCTGTTAATCTATTTGATTAGAGTTTTTGTAGAATTTGTTTATAATTATTTGTAGTAATATTTTCAATATTAGGAGTCGTTGTCATGCAATGAATGCATAAATCCTATGGTATTGTTACTTTTGTTTTTCTTATTCATTAAAAAATAATAAAGTGAGTGTATAAATTTTATGACATTTTTAAATCATCATCAATTGTTGAGTAATCCATGCAGTCTTTGGGACACTAGCGTAAGTCGGAAGGATGTTTTGAATTGTTTTTTTATACTGTAAAGATGATGTTCTACAAGAACTTCAAAGACCAGGTAGGAGGGAATAGAAAAATATCGAAAATTCATTGATTGTCTTATATGAAGATTATATGATCATAGATTTGGTGCATATTGATTCATACATCATAAATTGAATAGCAAGAATATTTCGCTTATTTAATTTTGGAGTTTCATCGATATTGTTTTCAAATTAGAGGATTGAAAAAGGGGAATATCTAAAAAGTAATTTAGATTAGAAAAAAAAATGTTAAATGGTATTCCTGATAACAGCATATAGTTCGAAAAGATTTGTATTAGCATTTATTCTTATTGATTATTTCTCCGATAGTACATTTAGTTCATTGGGTACATAAGTCTAAGATCTTTTATGCGCTCCTGAAGAAAGGGACATAAGCATTTTATGATAATGATATCTTTTTTACTCTTCTATTTCATTCGATGGGTTGGATATTAAACAGGGTATGGTGGTCATGTTCATTCATAGCCTCGTTGAATAGTATATCTGTTTTTATGTAATAATCATCTTCACCAGGAGCATTCCGGTTCAAACCAGTCTGCTATATTGCGATCAAGAGTTGTAGTAGGTTGTTTATAATTTAGCCTATGGATAAGTTATCGAAAAAGTTCGGTCTGTAGGGTGATCTCCTCCGTTGTCATCTAAATGCATATAACCGTTACGATAATAATTAACTTCGTATACTGATTATTGAAAAATTGGGTAGATAAAATATGGTAGTATTTAAACTTATTAATATATAATTTTCAATTATTACAATATTTGAAAATTAATATATCACAGACATTTTCAATACTTCTTCTCCGTTGTTGATATTGATAAGGTAGTAGCCTGCAGGTACTCTGTGATCATTTACATAGCCATCCCACAATTTAGGCAATGTTAGCTGACAGATAGTGTTTCCGAATTTATCAACAATCTTAGCATTGCCAGATTGAGAAAAATAATAATTATCATCTACTCCATCCCCATTAGGAGTAAGAACAAGCTGCTTGCAGTCTTCTCGGGGAATTTCAATGGTGTTTGGTATTGAGTAGGAACAGCCATTTGGTGCAGATACCGTAAGTTTATATTCAAGATCTTCCAGATTCGCAAATTGACCTGATATTGAAGAATACTTAGTATGTGTCTTCGTTCCTTCTATATCAAATTTATAGTTGCTACCAGGCTGATCGGATAAATTGATTTTTACAGCTCCCTGTTTTATACATGAGATTTGTGTTATTTCATAGCTAACTCCGCTTATATTGACACAAGGAATAACATCAATGTTAAAAGCATTTGTTTTTAGAGTAAGATTAGGGAAAGCAGGGTGAGTTACTTCGACATAATAACTGCCCTTGTCAGAAAGCCCTGCTTTATTTACACTATAAATCCTGGATGTTTGTCCGGTTGAATTGGTATTGAAAAACCACTTTCTTATAACTCCTGAAGTGTTTGAATCTAATTTTGAATCTATAGAAAACTTTTCAAATTCAATAATAGTCTGATTTGTGCCTAAATTAAAGATTTTCTGCGGAGATATTTCAAACAATGTGTTGTAATTGAGAAACGATGTTAATGGCAGTAAATCCTGAAAGGTTAGATAATTCTTATACAATCTTACTTTGTTAAGAGATAGGTAAGAAGTTAATGATGGGATCTGTGAAATCAGGTTGCTATCCAGATATACGGTTTGAATTCCTTTTGGCAAAGGGGGAAAATTTTCAATAAGGTTAGTGCTTGCGTCAAGTATTTTTAGGCTGTCCAATCCTGAAAGATCAGGCAATTGTTTGATTTTATTTCTGAAACATTCTAGTTTCCTTAGTTTTGGAAGACCAGTCAGATCCGGAAGTGCTGAGATTCCAGCCAATGAAATTCCCAGATATTCAAGCTTAGGTAAATTTAAAGGAGGTACATTATTAAATTTATTTGTGTGGACCAATAACTGAATCAGATTTTGATTATTGGTAAGGTTGGGAAATGTAGTTAATTCCAAACGATGAACAGAAAGATACTGGAGATTAGGAAAAGTTGAAAGATCCGGTAAGGCGGTCAGTTTGGTTTCTCCAATATTCAGTTTTAACAATCCTGTCATCGCAGAAATATCCGGCAGAGATATAATAGGATTCTTAGTAATATTAAGTTCTGTAAGTCCTGTAAAATATTTAAGCTCATCGATAGTGGCAATACCATAATTAGGACATTCCAGTTTTTTGATAGTTGTAGCTTTGGCCAATATTAAATTCTGGTTAGCATCAAGAGCAGAGGGAATACTGTCAGCAATACACTTTCTGAAAGCATTGTCTGCAATTGGTGTAACTTGTGCCACTGTTGCGGTTACAGATATAACAGATATATATATTGCCGCTATGTATTTAATGAAACTCATTCTGTTACTGTAATGCTTCCCTTGGCAACATTCCCATCTTTATTTTCTATAATGTAAATAAAATAGCCCGATTCAAGTTTTCCCGACTCCGAATATCCTGACCAGGTAGATTGCTCACCATTAGCCAATTGCTTGGAGTAAATCAGATTCCCGGTTTTATCAATGATCGTTAGTTTTGATTCCTGCATAACCAATGGCCCAAGCCATTCTTCGCCTCGTCCAGGATTAAAATCATAATCAAGTTTGCAGATTTTTCCTTTTAAAATTAGAGGATTAAATTGATGTTTACAACCGTTATAGTCAGTAACTTCTGCTCTGTAAGTCCCTTGATTTAAATCCCTGAAAACATTTTCCTCCTCTGATCTTAATCCATTAAGGGTAGTTTTGTAAGGGGAGGTGCCTCCTTTAAATCCTTTAATTTCAATAAGTCCATTATTGCTCCCACTGCATGGCTCCTGAACGATTAACTGAGCTGAAATAACAATACCTTCACATTTATTAGCAGGCGGCGCTACAAAATCATTTATGGATTCTGTTGTTGTGTTGGCAGTGATTTCTGATTTTAAAGGATGTTCATTTAACGGTATTTCCTGACCATTGTCAGAAACATGGGTGTTTGCAGTTATATTATTTTTATTTGCATTAATTTGATTTTCAGAGTTTATATTGGTTCTTAAAGTTACTTTGGGAAGTTGCTCAATATGCTTAATTTTTATTTCACTTTCACTTTCTTGTTTATTGGGAGTACTGTCAGTTGAAACAGTGTTATTTTTAGTTTTTTCCGATTTTACAATTTCCGAAGATGAATTACTATTTAAAAGTAAATAGGAGCCAGAACCAATCACTGCCAAAAGTACCAGGAAAGTCCAGCCTTTATTAAATGGATTGGCTTGATCAGCTTTAGTTTGCTCTTCGGTCATAATTGATTTCAGACCTTTAAGTTTATTCAAAAGTATCAGATCCTTTGCGGTTTTGCATACTTCTACTTTCTGCTGAAGATCACTATCGGATAAAAGTTGTTCCTCAAACAACAATCTTTCATTTTCAGGAAGTGCCCCTGAAAGGTATAGCTCTATTGCCTCATATATGTTTTCATCACTGCTGCTATACATGACCTTTTAATTTTTGAATTATAACAGGATTATTTTCAATTTCTTTATATAATTTTTCTCTACATCTTTTAAGAGCCATTTTTGCTGCTCCCTCAGATTCTAATCCCATCCTCAATTGAATATCTTCCATCATCAGATTTTGATAAATGGTATAGTTTAGAATTTCAATACATTTACTGCCAATTTTGGAAAATAATTGAGAAAGCAGGTTTTCTTCTTTAGCAGGATATATCTCCTGAAAATCAGCTTCTATGTTATATAAATGTTCTTCAGATTGAAAATCTACACTAATCGATTTGTTGCTCTTTCTCAGGCTGTTGATCCATCTGTTGATGCAAAGTGTAAATAGAAATCCGTAAACGGTATACTTATCATTATATTTACCTTCAAGGATATGTTTATATAAGTACATAACAGCATCCTGAAAAACATCCTCAACATCTTCTTTTTTGCCTCCTCTGTTTAAAATTGTCTTTTTTACCCTGGGATACACCAATTTGTAAAATAAAGAGATTACCTCTTTATCCTTTCCTTGCTTGATTAAATCAGGAATATCCTTTTCAACAATTGCCATATTTGTCAAGATCTATACTGAAGACACGTTGGAATTTCAATAGTAATGGAATTACTAAGAATTTTTTTAAATATTTTTTATTTTCTCCGAGACTATCCTTTACGATTTTTTCACCGTTGAAGATGATTAGAAATTGTATTTGAGAATCATAAATTTAGGAATGGAGGATAGGATTTTTATTATATTTGTTTGAATTCACTTTAGTCTCATTGAGGAAATTACTTTCATCTTTTCTTTTTATTTTTAATATAACTGTCATCTGTTACGCCCAGCAGACCCAGAACATTTATTTGCCTGATTATTATTCTTCAACTGCATTAGATCATTTTGCACTTATTAATCCTGCCTGGACTGCCGATGAAAAAAGGGCGACACTAAACAGTCTTTATAAATCAAGATCCGGCCTGTTTAATGAAGTTGCTACTATAACTGCATATGGAGATGTGCTGCTTAATCCGAAAGGCAATGTTGGACAGGTTGCAAGGGTATTATTTCAGAATGAAAAGGAGGGACCATATATATCATCTCCTAAGTTTTATGGCAATTATGCCGTTAAAATACCTCTCAGAGAAGATCTCTTTTTCTCGGCCGGAATTGCCTTCGGAGTGGCTTCAGTCAGTTTTACTGCTCCTTCCGGAATGGGCAAGGGCAGCGCTCCTGACGCAAATGCAGGGTTGATTCTCAAATACAGGAAGACGGAAGTAGGAGCGGCATCTTATCAGCTTCTGAACAGAAGCATTGTTGCAATTAACAGTCCATTATTATTAAAAAGATTTTATCAGTTTTACCTGCAAACTGAAAAAGATCTGAATGAATATTTAACTTTAAGAGCTCATTTATTCTACAGACCCCAGCCATATAGAGATCTTGCGAATGGGGCGGTTTTACTTTGTTATAAAGAAACAATTGCATTTGGTGGGATGTACCAGTATCAGAGAGGCACTTCGTTTTTAGCATCACTATATCTCAACCAATCCAATAATCCCTTAATTTTAAATTTCGCCTTCAATAGTCTATTCTTAAGTAACCGTCTTCTCACAAACGGTTCATATGAACTTGGCCTGCAGTATAGAATAGCCAATTGATCAGGCATTCTGTATAATTAGATCATAATTTGTTTTCTGTATCAAAAGATACAGAAAGATAATTTTCTTTTTTTTACTTGCATAATGTTTCCTGAAAGATAATAGCTTCAAGGTAGTCAATAATAATTGACCCAAAATTAATTCCACTTTTAAGCAAGCAATTAATTGCAAATGTTTTTAATATTGCATTGTAAAAGTTCAGCTTTTTTTAACAGGGCTTCGGTATTGCCCGTGTAAGGGTCTTTAACAATTATTTAATATAACTGCAGGTGCGTTTGTTTAGTCTTGAAGTATATTAAAAGTCGCTCTTTTATTTCATTTGAAAAAGCTGTTTGATGTTTCTGTTTAGATATGTTGTAAGTTTATTTATGGTAAAAAGATTAATTTTTAGTGTAGTAGTTTTGTTTTTTGCTTCTCTGAATTTAAGCTATGGACAAGAAACATTCACGCTTAGTGGCTCAGTCAAGGACTCTGCCAATGGAGAAGCAATGATAGGCGCTGTAATAACAGTAAAGGAAATCAATGCCGGCACTGCTACAGATATTAATGGTGATTTTTCCTTAAAAGTACCTCCTGGAAAATATACGGTAGAAATCAATTTCGTCGGTTATGGCACTGTTTCACAAACTGTTGTTGTGAAGGGGAATACTACAATGTCATTCAGCATGCGGGAGCAGATGTTGAAAGAGGTTATTGTAACAGCGGAGCGTCCAGATGCTCAGGTGAAGAACCTGGAGATGGGAACTCAAAAGCTGGATATGAAACAAATAAACTCTATTCCACCTTTGCTTGGTGAAGTAGATGTAATAAGAAGTATTCAGCTGTTACCTGGAGTATCAACCGTTGGGGAAGGAGCTTCCGGCTTTAATGTCAGAGGGGGAGCAGTAGACCAAAATCTGATATTGCTTGATGATGCTCCGATATACAATTCTTCTCACATGTTTGGATTCTTCTCTGTATTCAATCCTGATATGGTAAAGGATATTAAACTTTCCAAAGCAGCTATACCGGCTCAATACGGAGGGCGTTTATCTTCTGTTCTTGATGTCAAAATGAAAGAAGGAAATCCCGAAAAGATTGGAGTTCAGGGAGGAATTAGCACGATCTTTAGTCGACTTACAGTCGGTGGACCGATTAAAAAAAATAAAGCATCCTTTATTATAGCAGGAAGAAGATCTTATGCCGACGTGCTGGCCAGACCCTTTCTTACCAAAGCCTTTAAGGATGCTCAGCTTTATTTTTATGACCTGACACTTAAAGCAAATTACACTATAAATAACAGAAACCGCCTGTATCTCTCAGGATACATGGGAAGGGATGTGTTTTCTGTACCGGGTGCATATTTCGGATGGGGGAATTCTACAGCTACGCTCCGCTGGAATCATCTTTTCAGTGATAAATTAATGATGAACCTGATAGGATATTACAGCAACTATAATTATCGTTTGGAATTCGGGGAAAATATGACTGAAGATTCCTTTAAGTGGACGGCTAAAATTTTAAACTACAGTGTTAAGCCGGAATTTACATTTTATTTGAACAGCAACAATACAGTTACCTTCGGTGGTCAGGCAATATATTATACTTTTGTTCCAAGCTCGGGAATTTTTTATTCAGGTGGCAACAGAAGAGACATAAGTCTTCCCGATAAATATGCAACCGAAAATGCTCTTTATATTGCCAATGAACAGAAACTGACATCAAGATTAACATTGCAATATGGCTTGAGATATTCTTTCTTTAATTATCTGGGTTCTGGTACTGCATATTATTATGATTCAACAGCAGGGAATTATGTCAGAAATCCTGTAAACATGGAGCAATTTGGTGGCGGAAAAACCATTAAAGCATATGCTCAACCTGAACCAAGGGTAGCAATAAATTATTCTCTGTCGGAGTACTCATCTGTTAAAGCCAGCTACAATAGAATGGCGCAGTATATACACCTTATATCAAATACTACGGCTTCTGTTCCTCTGGACGTATATCTTCCAAGTACAAACAATATTAAACCTCAGTTGTCTGATCAGTATTCTTTAGGATATTTCAGAAATATAGGTAAAAAGAAAAATATAGAAACTTCTGCTGAGGTTTTTTATAAAGACATGTTAAACCAACTTGATTACATAGATGGGGCCAATTTGTTCTTTAATCCAAATCTTGAGGGTGAAGTCATTCCCGGAACAGCCAGAGCTTATGGGCTTGAATTATTCGTTAAAAAGAAAGAAGGACGTTTTAATGGCTGGATCAGCTATACGCTTTCAAAGTCTGAAAGAAGAGTGAATGGGATTAATAAGAATAACTGGTATCCGAACAGATACGACAGAAGGCATAATCTGAGTTTAGTCGGTATATATGAACTTTCCAAACGTGTGAGTCTTAGCGGTACATTTGTATATGCATCCGGTACTCCGTTTACATTCGCAACAAACAAGATGGAAGTGCAGGGAGTTACTGTTCCTTTTAATCCGGGAGGGCCAAGAAACAACTACAGATTGCCTGACTATCACCGTCTGGATATAGCAGCAACGCTTAAAAGCAAAGAGAAAATCCGTAAGTCTAAAATCTTCGGTAATTACAGCTGGGATCTAGTATTTACTGTATATAATCTTTATTCCCGCCGCAATGCATTTGCCATTATGCCACGACAAAACGAGGATAATCGACAGATAAGCGAAGCTGTACGGTTCTCTATTTTCGGATCTTTTGTTCCTGCAATTACATATAATTTTAAATTTTAAAGAGGATGAAAAATAAGGTTTTATTATTCTTATTACTTATAGTGCTTGCAGCGTGTGAGGATAAAGTTGATTTAAGTAAAACACTTAAATCGGGGAAGCCTGCTTTAGTAGTGGATGCTTTTATAACGGATCTTCCTGAAAAACAGACTATATATCTTTCAAGTACTCAATATTATTTTGACAATTCCGGACCTAAAAAAATAAGCGGAGCAACTGTTAAAGTTCTTGATCAGACTACTCAGAAAGAGTATGCGTTTACTGAGACAGGGGCAGGAGTATATCTTTCTCAGGTAAGAGGAGATTCAATGCTGATAGTTGACCATGCTTATCAGCTTCTGATAGAGTTTGAAGGGCAAACATATTCTGCTTATTCATTGATGACAAGAGTTCCCCCGATTGATTCGGTCTTTTTTGAACCTATTAAAGATATTAATGATGAGGTTATACCCGGAAAATATCAGGCAGAATACAGAGCAATAGACCCTGCAGGTCTTGGCGATAATGTGTGGATCAGAAGTTATAAAAATGATATAAGAAATGCCGATGCCGATAGAATTGCTATTGCTTATGATGGAGGACTAAGCGAGTCAGCAGGTGCAGATGGTCTTATGTATATTTATCCTGTAAGACGATTTCCTGTGAACGATAATGGAGGTGATGAAGATGATCAATGGCTGGATGGCCAAAAGTTTACGGTTGAATTGTTTTCAGTTACAAAAGATGCTGCCTTTTTTCTGCAATCTGTAGCTTCTCAGGCTTCACTTGGAGCTGGCGGACCTTTAGGAGCTTTATTTTCTCCTCCGCCAGCAAACGTGCCAACCAATATTGTAAATACTACATCAAAGGATAATGAGGCTGTTGGCTTTTTCTGTACCTCTGCCGCTTCGAGAGCAGAGACTATTGTACCAAATCCTTACGGTCGTATTCAATAATATAGCAGCCATACTTTTGTGCGAACAAAAGTATGGCTTTGTAAAACTTCTTTGTTCGTTTTATTTTTTCTGCTCAATGTAATTTTGAGTATTTTAAAAATGTACTCACACTATTTTTGGGATTTGTATTGGAAATTGTAACCCAATTGGGATAACCTATTTTTATAGGGCATCTTATTTAAATACTTTACTAATTCATACTTTTTATAAAAGGAATAAGTCAATCATGCTGACGTCTTTTTATTAATGGAAGTAAAGTCAATATAATAACATAGAGAAAGCAAACAATACTTGCAGATCTTAGAGAAAGTATGAAGAAATTACCGAATGCCCCAGATTGGTTGGTCCGTGAATCTCCTATAAGGAGTATGTTTTTTAATGAAAGACTAAAAGCTTCTTTGATTGTAAAGGTTTTACCGAAGTTAATGGTATCCATCAGATAAAATCCTAATGTTCCATATATTATTATCAGTATAAATAAGAATAATGGAAATTTAAAATCTCTTTTAAAATCAGAAAGGTTGGTTTGTAAAGTGTAGTTTCTTTCAGTGTATAATAGTATTATGATGATCAGAAATGAAGCTATCGAATATTCATAATAGCCGCCTTTGGTAAGATGAGCTATAGAGGATATAAAAGATCCAAGGAGGGCAATGTACCATGCCGTTCTGTAACCTTGCCATAAATAAATAGAATTGATAATTAATATAGTGCCTGTGACATATTGTACATAGGTTGATGTATAAAAAAGTTCATTAGAAATCATATTCCTGATTACATTGAAATGTATGAAGTCTTCGGGGATTAATAAGGTCAGGATATTAAGCATTCCTAATAAGAGGCAGACCAAGGCTGGTAATATTTTCAGGAATAAACTGTCTTTATACAATATATATGAAAAGACAGAATAAAGTAAAGGAGTCCAGAAACTAAATAATCTGTAGATGAGCGCTGTTAATAAAGCATGGGCAGGCGATAGTCCATATTGTTTAAATAAATATGTAAGTGCCGCTTCTATTGCTCCCAGTCCATTCATAAATGGAGAGATCATAGAGATAAAAAAAACGACGACATACGAAAGAAAAGCCATAGCCAGACTTCCTTTTCCTGAAATGGCCTTCATTGCAGAGAAGGCAAAACAAATACCTGTGAAGTCAAGAAGAGCAGAAGTTAAGAAGGTGTAGATCAAAAATTTTGTTGAGAATTTCTCGAGATTTATCTCGTCTAATCTCTCTGACAAGGTGGGGTAATTCTTTTTAATAAATGTATAAGCTCTGCCATGTTTTTTATAGGAGGAAAAAGCAATTACCAGTATTGCAAGTATGATGATTACAGGAATGACAAGAAGTGGGTTTATAAGATTATCTTTTTCTGTCAGTGATGTGATCAGTATTGCAGGAATTGAAAATAAAAAGATAGATGTACAACTCGTGAACATGTAAATGGATGATCCGAATATCAATACAGTTCTGGATATATTTTGGGCATCTGTTTCTTTGGTTGAAAATGCCAATGATGTGACTCCACCAGCAGGTAATACAACACTGATTAAAAATCGCTTTAAAAAGAGTAAAACCATACTGAAATACCCCGGATAGCATCGAATTGACCTAAAGCTGAAAAAGTATAGCAATCCCTGCAGAAGAACATAAACGATACTTATTAGTAATCCGGTAATGATCCAGAATATATTGGCCTTTTCTAATGCCGAAGATATTTCCTTGATTTCATTTCCGGATTTGGCAAAAAAAATCACAGCAAAGAAAAAGCAAAGAAGGCCCAGTAATATTTGCCAGTATGCTTTGATCCATGACCTGATTTTTTTGAAGAAATCCATAACAAAAGAAAACCAGTCTCTGAATGGATTGTTTCCTTTATGAGAATAAAAAGTTAATTGGATAACTGATTATGGCTTTTTTAAGTTGTTGAATATTGATGGTGTTTTGTTGTTAATTGTCTGGTATTCTGGTGTTTGAGTGTTATTGGGGTTTCTATCCAACACTAGAAAAGATTCCTGATGGTTTGCCGGTTATATGAAAAGCAAGGAGCTGTAATGTTTATTTATATTATTTAAACAACTTTTTTAATCAAATGATTAAAAAGGTTATTTAAATGGAAAATTGTATTTTATTTTGCATACAGGAATAGATATGGCAAAAAAGAAAGAAAAAGAAATTGTTGCTGATATTTCAGCAGAAGAGAGGTTGAAAGAAGCAGCTATAAAGGTCTTTACTCAGAAAGGCTATGCTGCAACCAGGACCAGGGATATTGCCAAGGAGGCAGGGCTTAATCTTGCTTTGCTTAATTATTATTTCAGAAGCAAAGAAAAGCTTTTTGAGATCATTATGATGGAAAAGCTTCAGCAGTTGTTCGGAATAATTATACCATTGGCAAATGATTCCTCTACAAGCCTTGATAAAAAGCTGCTATCAATCGCTTCGGAATATATAGATATGTTATCTGTTAATGAAAATTTGCCTTCGTTTATTCTTAATGAAATCAGAAGTAACCCTGAAAGGTTTGTAAATACTATGCAGGTAACAAAAATATTTTCAGATTCTGTATTGATAAATCAGATAAAGGAAAAGAGACCTGATATTAACCCTCTTCATTTTGTTATTAATATACTTGGGATGATTGTGTTTCCTTTCATAGCCAAGCCAATACTTTTTACTTCCGGCCAGTTAGATGATAAAGCTTTTGGAGTACTTATTAATGAGAGAAAGAAATTGATACCTTTATGGGTTAAGGCAATTATGAAAGCAAAATAATAATATATATGTATGCTTCTTCTTTAAAGTAAAAATGAAATGGATTTAAGTCAAGTAATATGATTAAAGCAATTAAGTATTTTTCAGGATGTTTAATGATCATAATCCTATTGTCCTGTTCCAAGCAGACGGCCTTTGATGCTACAGGTACTTTCGAAGCAATTGAAACAATTATTTCTTCAGAAGGAAATGGAGTAATAAAAGAGTTTCAAATAGAGGAAGGACAGGAATTGAGCCAGGGTCAGTATGTAGGATACATAGATACCATTCAGCTTTACCTTAAAATGAAACAACTGGAAGCTCAGATAAAATCTACAATCAGTCAAAAGCCTGATATAAGCAGACAGATAGCTTCTCTGGAGGCTCAGATAAAGGCTGCTGAGAAAGATAAAGAAAGATTCACGGATCTTGCAAAGGATGATGCTATTCCTCAAAAGCAGTTGGATGATATTACTGCTCAGGTTGATGTATTTCACAGGCAACTGGATGCATTGTATTCATCTCTGAATATTACAACTAAAGGTATTACACTGCAGGCGGATCCTATTACTATCCAGATAGCACAGGTCGAAGATCAGTTGCGGAAGAGTATCATACTAAATCCTGTTAAGGGGACTGTGCTGAGTAAATATGTTGAAGTAAATGAAGTTGCATCTGTAGGTAAACCTTTATATAAAATTGCAGATCTATCGACAATTATTCTCAGAGCTTATATTTCAGGAAGTCAGTTACCTATAGTAAAGCTGAATCAGGAGGTAAAGGTTCTTGTGGATGCAGATAAGGGTTCATACAAAGAATACCCTGGAGTCATTGAATGGATTAGTAGTAAAGCAGAATTTACACCAAAGACAATACAGACAAAAGACGAGCGTGCCAACCTGGTTTATGCCATAAAGATCAGGGTTAAAAACGACGGATACCTTAAAATCGGCATGTATGGTGAAGTAAAACTTTAAGGATGAATTTATGCCAGCCATTACAGTAAAGAATCTTACCAAAACCTATGACAAAGGCAAAATACTTGCCGTGGATGATATTTCATTTGAAGTAGGAAAGGGAGAATTATTTGGATTGATTGGTCCCGACGGCGCAGGCAAAACCAGCATTTTCAGAATGCTTACCACTTTATTGCTGCCTGATACAGGACAAGCTACTGTGGATGGATTTGATGTTGTAAAGGATTTTAAAAAGATTAGAAACACAGTCGGATACATGCCTGGTAAATTCTCCTTATATCAGGATCTGACCATAGAAGAAAATCTGAATTTCTTTGCTACAGTGTTTAATACTACGGTTGAAGAAAATTACTCTTTGATAAAAGATATCTATATACAGATAGAAAAATTTAAAACAAGGAAAGCGGGTAATCTTTCAGGTGGAATGAAACAGAAGCTGGCTTTATGTTGCGCGCTTATTCATAAACCAACTACATTGTTTCTTGATGAACCCACAACTGGTGTAGATCCTGTATCCCGTAAAGAATTCTGGGATATGCTTAAACGCCTGAAGGAACAAGGAATTACAATAGTGGTATCTACTCCTTATATGGATGAAGCCAATCGATGCGACAGAATAGCCCTGATTCAAAGCGGAAAGATTTTATCAATAGACACACCGGCTGCCATTATAAATTCATTTTCAGCAAAGCTTTATGCTATCAAAGCCAATAAAATGTACCCATTGCTAAAGGCATTGGAGTTGTTTCCCAAAAGGAAAAACAGCTATGCTTTCGGAGAATTCGCTCATGCTGTTTTTGATTCGCAGATGGAGGAGCATGAGTTAATGGAATATCTTGAGACGAGCGGATTAAGTCAGATTCAAATAGAAGCCATAGAGCCAACGATTGAAGATACGTTTATAAAGTTATTAAGCTGATAAGATCATGCATAATCAATCTGATGTGATGGAGAAAGTAATCGTTTGTAAAGATCTCACAAAGCGTTTCGGAGATTTTATAGCTGCGAGTGAAATTACTTTTGATATATACAAAGGAGAAATCTTCGGATTCCTTGGGGCAAACGGTGCCGGTAAAACAACTGCCATGCGCATGTTGTGCGGTTTATCGGTTCCCTCTTCCGGTCAGGCATTGGTTGCAGGCTTTGATGTTTATAAGCAAACTGAAGATATCAAGAAAAACATCGGTTATATGAGTCAGAAATTTTCTTTGTATGAAGATCTGACCATTCTTGAGAATATTGAATTCTTCGGCGGCATATACGGACTTACAAGGAAGGAGATTAAAGAGAAGGGAAGGAACCTTATAGAAAAACTGGATTTGCAAAATGATGCTAAAAAGCTGGTTGCTTCTTTGCCCTTAGGCTGGAAGCAAAAGCTGTCCTTCTCTGTAGCTGTACTGCATGACCCTAAAATTGTTTTCCTTGATGAACCTACAGGAGGAGTAGATCCATTGACCCGCAGACAATTTTGGGATCTGATTTATGAAGCTTCGGAAAGAGGTATTACTGTTTTCGTTACAACGCACTATATGGATGAAGCGGAGTATTGTGATCGGATCTCTATAATGGTTGATGGTAAAATAGAAGTTCTGGACACACCTTCCAATCTGAAAAGAAATTTCAAAGCGACATCAATGGACGAAGTGTTTTATCAGCTTGCAAGAAGTGCCAAACGATCCGATTAGAAGATGAAACAGTTTTTGGTATTTGTAAGAAAGGAATTTTATCACGTGTTGCGTGATAGAAAGACTTTATTGATCCTATTTGGAATGCCTGTTGTTCAGATACTTTTATTTGGTTTTGCTTTGACCAATGAAGTGAAAGATTCTCCCATAATAGTGGTGGACCATGCCCGTGATGAAGCGTCACAGTCTATAATTACGAAATTAGGAGCCAGCCGGTATTTTAAGCTTGAAAGAAATGTTTTGTCCCAAAAGGAAATAATTAAGAGTTTCAGAGATGGGAAGATTAAAGCTGCAGTCATCTTTCCTGAGCATTTTAATGAAGACCTGGATCATTTGAATAAAGCTCAGGTACAGATCCTTGCCGATGCTTCTGATCCAAATACAGCAACTCTGGTTACTAACTATATATCTGTGATTGTCAGAGATTATCAGTCCGAGCGGACCGAGTTGATGGCAATTCCATATCAGATTATACCTGAGGTGAGGATGTTATACAATCCACAATTGCTGGGAGCTCCAAATTTTGTGCCTGGTGTAATGGCATTGGTTCTGATGCTGGTTTGTGTGATGATGACTGCTATTTCTATTGTGAGAGAAAAGGAGATGGGTACCATGGAGGTTTTGCTTGTTTCACCTTTTCAACCTTTTCTGGTGATTCTGTCCAAAGCTATTCCATATATAGCGCTGTCTTTGGTGAACCTTGGAGCCATCCTTGCTTTAAGCACCTTTTTACTGGAGCTCCCTGTCAAAGGGAGTCTATTGTTATTAATCGGAGAAAGCACCCTTTTTATTATCTGCTGCCTGAGCCTTGGTATTCTAATCTCTATTAAGGCCAAATCCCAGCAAGTGGCCATGATGATCTCCTTGGTTGGAATGTTTCTGCCTACTGTTTTATTCAGCGGATATATGTTCCCGATAGAAAATATGCCTCTTCCTTTGCAGATCATATCCAATATTGTTCCTTCAAAGTGGTATTACATCATTGTAAAATCAGTGATGATCAAGGGTGTTGGGTTTATGTATCTATGGAAAGAGACTTTGATTCTTATCGGAATTACCACAGTGTTTCTGTTGATCAGTCTCAAAAGTTTTAAAATCAGGTTGGAGTAAAAGATGGTAGTCCGGTTATGAGAACATTGATTTTTTTATTAAGAAAAGAATTTAAACAGATATTCCGTGATAAGGCGATACTGGCCATCATATTTGTGATGCCGACAGTTCAGCTTATCGTGATGCCTTTGGCGGCTAACTATGAGGTGAAGAAGATTAACCTGGCTGTTGTTGATAATGATAAATCTACTTATACTCAAAAGCTGATAGCTCAGATCACCAGTTCTGGTTACTTCCATTTACAGAGTTATAATGCTTCTTATGATCAGGCTTATGAATCTATTAAGTCAGATAAAGCAGATCTTATCTTGGAAATTCCACAAGGGTTTGAGAGGAATCTGATCAGAGAAAATAAAGAAAAAATATTTATTGCCGTAAATGCTATTAATGGAACCAAAGCTAATATTGGGGGAGCCTATCTTTCAACCATCATCAGTAATTTTAATAATGATCTCAGAATGAAGCTTACGGTAGGATCAAGATTTAGTCAGGCCCCTACAATTGAAATAGCTTCATCTAACTGGTTTAATGTGTATATGAACTATCGGTTATTTTTTGTTCCAGGTATTCTGGCATTGCTGGTTACATTGGTGGGTAGTTTTCTTACTGCACTCAATATAGTGCGGGAGAAAGAGGTTGGTACAATAGAGCAAATAAATGTTACCCCGATTAAGAAGCATCATTTTATTCTTGGAAAGCTCATTCCTTTCTGGATACTTGCCAATGTGGTATTCACGATTGGCCTGATTCTCGGAAGGTTTGTGTATGGCATCAGTCCTGTGGGGAATCTGGGGGTATTATATCTGTTTGTAGGGGTGTATCTTCTGGCAGCCCTGGGTTTTGGGTTACTTATATCAACCTTTGCAGATACTCAGCAACAGGCCATGCTGATCATGTTCTTTTTTATGATGGTTTTTATACTAATGGGTGGATTGTTTACCCCTATAGAAAGCATGCCTAACTGGGCGCAGATTTTAACAATGTTTAACCCGGTAAGATACTTCATAGAAGTAATGCGTATGGTTATTCTTAAAGGTAGTACCATAAAGGATGTGGCATCTCAATTTGTTGCCGTGATTGTATTTGCAATTGTTCTGAATAGCTGGGCAATTTTAAATTATAAGAAAAGGAATTAGTGAATATCGGAGTAGTGAAAATACCAGCCAGTAAATCAAACTGAAATTTTATTAATGGAAAATATACTTAAAAAAATAAATCAGTTGTATCCTCTTTCTCAAAGAGCTGTGGAGCTGTTTATGGCAGGAATGAAGAGAGTTTATTTATCTAAAGGCTCTGTTTTATTTAAAGAAGGAGAGATAAGCAGCAAGATTTATTTTCTGGAGAAAGGGGCGGTAAGAGCATTTCATTATAAGGTAGATAAGGAAATAACCTTCTGGTTTGGGTTTGAAGGAGAGATGGTCATGACGCTTCACAGTTATATTGCTAACAAACCCGGATATGAAATCATAGAATTGCTTGAGGATTCTCAATTGTATGAGATGGACCATAACTACCTTCAGGATTTGTATAAACAAAATATTGAGCTTGCTAACTGGGGTAGAAAAATGGCTGAAGAGGAGTTTTTAAAAGCAGAAAAAAGATTCTTATCTCAACAGTTTCAGACAGCAAGAGAAAAATACGAATCCCTTTTTGATCAATATCCACGCATCACAGAGAGGGTTCAGCTAGGTTATATAGCTTCTTATTTAGGGATTAACCAGGTTACATTAAGCAGAATTAGGTCGGATCTGAGACATACTTAAGTGCTGATTGATGACAAAAGTAATGAAGCTAGATCAGGTAGTCTATTCTGCCTGTATTTCTGATTTAATCCTATTCTTGCAGATACTCTTCTTTATTGAAATATTTTAATAAGATCATTTACGAAAATTAATACCAATAAACCTATAAAAATCCAGATGCCTAGTTTTCGAACGGACATATACTGAGCAAATGTAAATCGTTTTCGTAGAGTAAACTCATATGCAAGAGGTAAAACTTCCCAAAATGCTGACCAAGGCAATGGAAGCAGGTTGTATAAAACAATTGCACTGCAAAACGAAGCCAGGTAGAGGAAATAAAAGTGCCATTCGTATTGACCTGTATTTTTAGCTAATCCTCTTGGTGGATGTATTCGTTCAGTTTTAACGGGACCCGATTTAAGTGCTTTATTAAAATTGAAGGGATTAAAAATACTGAATGCTTTATGCGATCCATCAGAGACGGCTTCCAGGAAAGATCTTCTTTTGTATGAGTACTGAATTTGTTCATCTGCTGTAAATCCTAAAAAGTTATCTTCTGTAGGTTGTACATTGACCAGGGTTGTGCTTTTTTTATTGTCTTCCAGCCTTTCAATTTCAAGTATTACTTCTTTGCCTTTATTTTTTGCAAGCTCTTTCTGTAGCTCAAACAGCTTGACAATCGGAGCTCCATTGATACTTTTTATCCCGTCTCCTTTTTGCAATCCTGCATTAGATGCAGGTGTATGTGGTTCAATGATGTCAATCTTAAAGGGGATGTTAATATAAAAAAATGCTAGTCTGCTATCTTCGATTTGATTAGCTATATCTTTACTGATTTTTATTTCCAGCTTTTCAGAGTTTCTTAAAATGGTATAGACATTTCCCGGTGATGGATGCATTAGATCATAATAGCTTTCAAAATCATTTCCATTAAAAGATAAAATTTTATCATTCGTCTGAAAGCCTGCTTTAACTGAAAGTTCTGTGGGATAAATACCATATTTGTTAATTTCTTCTTTAGATATGACCGGAAGAGTTTCTAAATAAGATAAAGTTGTGAAAAGCACTATACTGGTTAAAATAAGAGAGAATAGTCCACCGAGCGTAACAATCAGCCTCTTCATTTTAGGGAATTCATAAAATTCCCAGGGAAGATTCGCATGCTCTTTTTGTCCGGATTCAAAATTATAAACATGCCTTGGACCGATAAATGGTATCCATATTCCAAACGAAAATTTTATGGATTTAAAAGAAATTGTAAAGAGTTTAGAACCAGAGCCTATAAAATAATTAGTATGGTGCAGTCCCCACTTGAGTGCCCAGAATAGCCTTCCAAGTCTGTAAATGATTGTAATGAAAATAGTTAGAAAAAGTGGAATAAGAAATAAGGTAAAAATGGTCATATATAATTTTACGTATTCTGATTTTACAGGGTTAAGTTCTTTAATTTAATGATCAAAATGAAATTTAACCTGTTAGATTTTTATCTCCTCTGTAAAGTTTAATCTGTTTATTTTTATTAATTTGGATGGTATAAATCCATTCAACGAATGGACTTCTTTTAACTATATTTTTATAATGTATAGATTAAAATATTTATTACTACCCTTTCTTTTATCACTTCTGTTTTCCTGTGATAAGAAAAACAATGACAAAATAAGCAGGGGCTTTTATTATTGGAAAAGCAAGTTTGAGTTGGGTGAAAAGGATCAGAAACAATTGAATGCCCTGGGAGCTAAAAAGATATACGTCAAATTCTTTGATGTAGACTGGGATGAAGGGACGCAGAAACCAATGCCTTATGCCACCTTACAACCAAAAGGCGCATTAGATTCCACTTTTAAAATTATTCCGACAGTTTTTATAACGAATAGAACCTTTGAAAAACTTGACGGGTATGATTTGAATACCTTTGAAAACAATGTTCATAATAAGATCACTCAACTGGTATATTGCTTTCATTCACCTTTTAAAATTGAGGAAGTGCAAATCGATTGCGATTGGAATGAAAGTACCCGGGATAAGTATTTTCATTTTTTAAAAGAACTTAAACGGGACTTTGACCCAGATGTTAAACTAACATCCACCATTCGTTTACATCAGGTTAAATATTTTGAAAAGACAGGTGTACCACCGGTAGACAGAGGTATGCTTATGTTCTATAACATGGGTGATGTAACTAAATTGGGAAATCATAATTCTATTTTTAATTCAAAAGATGCGTCCCGGTATTTAACCAAATTTGATAAATACCCGCTTCCTTTGGATTTAGCGCTTCCCGTGTTTTCATGGGCAGCAGTATACAGGCAGGGAAAACTGATTCAATTGATATCTGATTTTGAGCCTACTTTATCAAACAACAAATACCTCTCCGAGATCAAGCCAAATATCTTTAAGGTTGCTAAATCTATTGAGATGAAAACCTTTCTGGCAAAGCCAGGCGATGTAATAAAATTTGATATCACAGATCCTGAAACTACTTTAGAAGCAGCCAGGCTCATTAGGTCGCATCTTAAAGATTCGGTTTCTGTAGTTTTATTTGATTACAACAATCTGAATTTAAAAAGATACAATGAAGAAGCATTTGAAGATATTTTTGATATTTTTAATTAGTAGCTTCTTTACTTTTTATCTGGTAACAACACTAAATGTAAGTTAGAATTTTAAAGATACAATGAACAGAATTTTGAAAAGGTATGTGATGCTTGCGGTTGGTATTATATGCTTCACATATCCGATAAAGACTCTTAATGGTTGTGGGGGATATGATCCGATATATCCTCATGATGATCTACACTATTTAATCAATCAGGATATTGTTTCTGCTCCTGAGTATGAACCCTTTTATTTTGATATAGCGAGCAAATTATATCCATATTCAGACTCTTTGTTTTATGGATATGAAAATAATATTAATGAATGGTACACCTATTTTAAGAGAAAAATATCCAAAGAGGATATTTATAACCTTGTGTATGGATACGACAAACTTGTTTTGGATTCAATAAAGAATTATTCTAAAAATAAGAAAATCAGCTATGTGCCTAAGAAGGTACTTTCCTATTTTAAAAATAAAAAAAGAGCGGAAGCGCTCGATTATCTGATGCTTGTAAGAGATCTTCAACCTGTTGTTGCCGGGAGAGACGGATGGAGGGGAGATGTTCATGATACTGCTTTAGTAACAAGATTATTTATGCAGGGAGAAGAGCTTTTTCAAAAGTCCAAGTCTGATTTTATAAAAATGAGAATCGGATACCAGCTCTCAAGAATGGCTCATTACACGGGAAGTTTTGAAAAATCAATAAATTATTATGATCAGTATGTCTTTCCATATTCATCCCAAAGTATTATTCAGTATATGACATTAGCACATAAGGCTGGATCATTAAAAGCTTTAAATAAAACGGCAGAAGCGACATATTTATATTCAATTGTTTTTGCCAATTGTATTGAGCGACGTCTGCGAGCTTTTAGAAGTGCCTTATATGAAGGAGATAGTTTTAATGAAGCGCTTGAGTTATGTAAGAATGATGATGAAAAAGTTACACTTTATTTTCTTAATGCTCTGGAACACGTAAACCCTTATCCCGAAGGATTGAATAATGTATATTCTTTAAAGCCTGATTCAAAGGAAATGGAGCTGCTTATCATGCGGGAGATGAAAAAAGCTGAAGTGCGATATACCGTGTCGGACTATAGTTTATATGAAGATGAAGAACCTACTTTCACTCAGCAGGATCTAAGAGATTTTATTGTTTCTGGCATAGAAAAAGGAAAGGTGAGGAATATTGCTTTGTGGAATTTTTTTGTTGGTTACATAGACTTTTTAGAGCATGATTATGTCAGTGCATTAGATTATTTTAATAAGGTTAAATCTGACAAAGCGGCTGATATTAAATTAAGAAATCAGGTTAGAATTATTGAAACCATTATTAAAATTGATCAGAAAGATCAAATTGATAAAAAGTTTGAAGCTATTATTCTAAAAGAAATTAAGTGGTTACATTCATTAACATCAGGACGATTTGAAGAGAAATATGAATATAAAAACGCAAGAAATTATTTCTTGGAAAGGCTTAGTAGTAAGTATGCTTCTCAAGGAGAAATAATGATGGCGGAAATATGTGCAAATGTATATACACCTATTGATCTTTACCATAAAACTGAGGAAGAGAAAATCAATGTATTATGGGATTTTCTTCATAAAAAAGATAAATCTGAGCTGGAGCTGTATTTAGGAGAAAAAATTTCTTATTCGATTGAGCAGCTGAACGAAATGAAAGGTATGATGGCATTAAGAAAAGCTGATTTTAAATCAGCAACTCATTTTTTTACTAATGCAGGTTCAATCAGCGATGATGAAAAATCATTTGGAGATCCATTTGAATTTAAGATCAACAATTGCATGGAATGCGATGAGGAAGATGATATTACTTATACCAGACGGGAGTTTGCCAAAAAAATGTTGGAGTATGAAAGTCTTGCCAGGAAAGATAAAATAAAACAGGCTGAATATTATTTTATGATCGGATTGGGACTATTCAATATATCATACTATGGAACCTCCTATAATCTGGCCGATTACTACAGGCCGTCTTACGCGGGAGGAAATTCAGAAGATGTACTATATAAGTTGAAAGGTAGCGATGGACTTCCTGATGATGCTGCAATTAAAGAGTATTATGCGAACTTAAGAGGAACAGGAACCTTTTATGAAAATTACGATTGTACCATAGCAATGGAATATTTTCAGAAGACTATGAGTCTTACAAAAGATAAAGAGCTCGCTGCTAAGGCTTGCTATATGGCAGCTAAATGTGAAGAGAGCAACAGGTATCAGGGTATTGTTGATATTGATAAAGGTCTTGGAAAACATAAATTCTATAAAATTCTCAAAGACAAGTATTCAGGAAGCCGGTTTTATGACGAGGTAATTCGGGAGTGTGGTTACTTTAACAATTATGTGAATAATCCGATTTAAATAAGAGGTAAGATACTTTGGTTGATTGACTGATAAGAGAGGCTTGTTGAATGGGATGAATTATAATTTTAACAAAGGATATTGATTTTACAAAAAAGGCTCCTGCAGGACCTTACACCTGCAAGAGCCAAAAAATAACCTTTAAAAAGTAACCCTAAAAAGAGCTAAAAAAATAAGTTTAATTTTTTCAATAGTTAGTATTCATGCCCCGGAAATTCTTCTATTGCTGCTAATGGTGCAATTTTCAGAACAGTTTCTATTCCTTCCTCCCGGAGTCTTGGAGTAGGATACATTTCACTTTTACCAATGCGTTCTCCATTGGCAGATCTCAGAATAAAGTAGTATTCATTATTATTAGATATTACCCTTTCGTATCTGTAACTCTTTGAAGCACTGGATTTAACATGCTCTATTTTTTTGATACATTCTAACCGTGTGGCATATCCTTCGCCGGTAAGAACTATGTCTCCTTTGGCAGATTTTAATCTGTAAAAATTTAGATAAATTTGGAATTTTGGATTGCTTTCCATATCTGTTATAGCGTTTTGGTTAGATCAAAAATATATTTTGCCAACGCAAATCATTTGCGTCCCCAAAAACTAATTTTACTTTTATAAAAGAATTGAAGAATTATGGCAGGAAGTAAAAATCAGATTTCAAGATATCAGGTAATTGACGAATGTCTTTCAGGGAAAAAGAAGTATTGGACTAAAAGTGAATTGATACAGAGAATTGATGAGCGCGTTGATATTAAAATCAGTTTAAGGACTCTGGATAACGATATCCACAATATGCGTTATAATGCGCAATTAAAATTCGAAGCGCCTATCGAGTTTTGCAAAGATCACAATGGGTATTATTATACAGACCCCAATTATTCTATTTATAGAATACCTCTTAATGAGGCGCATTTAAAAGCTTTTGAATTTGCAACCGCTGTATTAGGGCAGTTTAAAAACTTTGGAATTCTGAATGAATTTGCCGGAGCTGTTGATAAAGTTGTTAAAGTGGTAAATAACCTGAAGAACAAAAATTTTGATATATCCGACACCATAGTTGATTTTGAAAAGGCTCCTTACTACAAAGGCGCAGATCATCTGGAGGCCTTGATTGATAGTATTAAGGATAAAAAGGTTGTAGAGATTGTCTATAAAAAGTTTAATTCAAAAACTGAAAAGAAGCATGTCATTCATCCTTATCTTTTAAAGGAGTATGCAAATCGCTGGTATTTGCTCGGCCTTGGAGAAAGCAGGAAGGAGGTTATTACACTCGGTCTCGACAGGATTGTGAGTATCAGCAATCATGAAGGGCCGGTAAAATTCTCTGTGTTGAAAGATTTCAGTGCAGAAGATTATTTTAAAAATACCATTGGAATAACATATTCAAAAGCACCAGTAGAGGATGTTATTTTATCTTTTTCGCTCAACCAGGCAGAGTACCTGAAAACACAATACCTACATAGTTCTCAGGAGATCATTAAACATGATGATAAGGAGTTTATTATAAAGTTGAATCTGGTACCCAATTATGAACTTGTCTCCAGAATTTTAAGCTATGGAAAAGATGTGAAGGTAGTAGCCCCAGAATCTTTGAGAAAACAGGTAGGAGAGGTGCTGAAAGAAGCTTATGCGTATTATTAGGAGGAGAAAGCTTAATAAGTTCTAAGTTGTAAGTTATAAGTTTTAAGTAATACAAACAGCAAGGTATTTCTTATTCCTTCTTGTACTAATTGCAAGACAGTTTATAGACAGTAAGTATAACTTAGTTTTCTACATTCATAATTTTAAAAGTTCTTGCAGGTATTATCCTGCAAGAACTTTAGTTTAAAAAATGATTCCTTAAAAGTTTAATTGCTCACGAGAAAAATAGTCTAAAAAGTCTAGTTAAAAAGTTTAGTCAAAACGTTTTAAAATATAAAATCCGCGTATTGTTCCACCATTGAGAATGGAGCTGTTCTGCTGACTTCGTCAATGGCTTCTTCTCTTGCTTCATGGGAATAATACATTTCACTTCTGCCAAGAGAATCTCCGTTTGCTGATCTTAGTATAAAATAGTACTGGTTGTTGTTTAATGAATTTTTTCTCTCATACCTGCTATCGTATGGTGCACTCGCTTTTACCTGCTCTATTCCTTTGCGACAAGCTTCCTGAGAAATATAACCTTGTCCGGATAGAATAACTTTTCCAGTTGTAGACTTTAACCTGTAGTTAAACTGGTTATTGAACGTGATTTGAAACTTGGGTATGAATTCCATTTTTATTGCTTTTTGTTGATATATCAAAAGTAGCAGGAGGGGACGCAAGTGGTTTTCGTTGCGAAAATATTTTTAAAAAAAACATATAGAAGAATGGGGATTAAAGGGAAAGGAAAGTAAGATAGAAAAAGAGTGGGGCGAAGTATTAATATTAAAAAAAAATGCCTAAAAATTCTGATTGGTCCACATTTATGGAATTAATTAAAATAAAAAATCCCTTCATTTAATTAAATGAAGGGATCTTAATTCTGATTGAAAATGATCTTATAATTTTACCAGTTTTACAATCTTCTTGTATTGATTATCCTGGCCTTCTATTTTTATAAAATAAATACCAGGAGTAAGGAATGACAGATCTGCCTGACCTCCTGAAAGACTGCTATAATCCTTTTCTAAATGAATAGAACCATTGATATCGGAAATAATAATTTTTGCATTTTCAATCTCCGGTTTTATTGTTACTTTATCAGCAACCGGGTTTGGATATATAAGTGCATCTGTTGAACTTAATGGTGCTCCCATTGCTGACTCACGTGCAGGGTAGTTTACAACGACTTCAACAGGAGATGAGTTTAATGATTCTCCATAAATGGTTTTAGCAACAGCTGTGATCTGATAGTTTCCTGGATTTACGTTTTCAAGGGTAAAAGAGAAAGGAGCTGTTGCATCTTCTCCTAGTTTTACAGATCCTTCATAAAACTCTACTTTGCTTACGTATTCCTGAGAAGTTGCAGGTATAAGAGAAGCATAGAGTTGTCCGCCTACAGCGCCGCCGTCAAATGCATTTTCAATTTTGGAATCTCCAAACCATAAGAATGGTGTAGAACCTCCTGTAAAGATGATCTTCTGTATACCGATTTTAAATGATCCCGCATTAGCACTGTATGGGAGTTCGAATACGTTTAATTTTGTAAAGTCGATGTTAGAGTCAAATGCTGACAATGGAATTGTAATGGTTACAAATTGGTTCGCTGCTCCACCTGCCTGATTTATATATGGGGCAAGGGCTACAGGATTGGTTATGCTTCCGTTTGGTCTTACCTGAATTTTGGTCCAGTCTGCATTGCCATCAAAATCTTTGAGCGTTATTTCAAGTTTATTGTTACCTCCGGCAATGACGTTTCTAGTGGCATGGTAAATATTTACAGAGTCATACCCCAGTTTAAGCTTTCTATAGCCGGGAACACTTGTGACCAATAAATAAGCTTTCTGATCTGAAAGTTCAGCGTCTACTTTGATGTCAGCAGGAGCTTCAAAGTTTGTCCCTGTTGTTGGGTTTACAATGGTAATAGCCGGTTGGGAAATAAATTCAAATGCTCCGATGTCAGGTCTTGTTCTCAGATACCCCCTTTGATCATAAGTGGCATCATTGGTAAATTTACCACTATTAATGCATCTGCTTCCTTCCAGCAAAGCGTGAGTAGTGGTAATGCCCCCATTATTTTGCAGGGCCCCTAAAAGTGGATTGATGGGTTTGGTTACATAACCTAGTTTGTTTGTTAATGCAGTCAGGTTGATCCCGTCATTTACACCGATGAAGTTGTACCCTAAATCATTTACAGTGCCATATACTGATCCGTCTATAGAAATAAGTTCTCCATATATTACAGGATTTCCTTCAATCTCATATAAGTTTAAAGGACCGTTCTGAGCGATGATTGTGTTTTTTATAGTTAGCGTCCCATAACTATACAGACCGCTATTTTGATATCCGCCAAAAGAATAGCTTATATTAAAAGCAATAGTGGAGTTTTCTATGCTGAGCACATTTAAATTGTAAACTCCACCAGGAGAACCTCCTTTTGAAGAAGTTGAATTGCTGCTGATGGTGGTGTTGTAGATGTTCAGAATTCCGGAGTTTTTGATTCCTCCTGCGCCAGAACTATACTGTCCGCTGGAGAGGTTGTTGTTTATAGAGCTGTTGTAGATGCTCATTGTTCCAAGGTTTGAAATACCACCTGTACCTGCATCCAGAAAAATTCCATAACCTGAGTTATTACTGACTTCGCAGTCTGTAATCAATGCTATACCTTCATTGAATAAGGCTCCTGCATCACCTTTGTATTGCCCGGTATAGATGCTATTATTTGTGATGATAACTTTGTTCAGAGTCAGTGAACCGGTGTTGTAAATAGCACCGGCTGAATTTCCTTTAAAAGAAACAAGCTCCATCGTAAGATTTCCCTGAGAATAGATGGCTCCGGAGTGCAGATTATTACCTTCATATGGAACATTTCCCTCTGTTATTGTAATGCCAGAAATAATTACGTTTACTGCAGGTGCTATGTTAAAAATAGCCCATCCATTGCTGCCGCTAACAGATAGTTGGTCCTGTCCCGGTCCTTGTATAACAAGGTTCTGAGAAATCGTCAGTGGTCCACCTGATAAAATAATTTTGGAGTTGTTTATAATGGGTGAAAAAATAATGGTATCACCTGGTGTTGCATTATTGACGTTGTGGCGCAAAGAGCCGGCACCGTCGTCGTTGATATTGGTAACAGTTAGTTTTGTTGCATGAGATTCTACAATCCCAAGAAAGCATAGCAATGCTAATGTAAAAATTAGTCTTCTTTTTTTCATGATTGAAATTGGTTGTTTAGGTTAAAAAAATCAATGCAATTTACTGATAAATGATTGGTATACAACTTTTTAATAGAAAAGTTGTTCGGGCTATTATGAGCAGGTTTGTATTATATAAAAATAAGTAAAGAGTTGGGATCTATAAAACTTAATAGTAAAAAAAATAGGTAAAGGAAATCGTGAAAAGTTTATAAGCAGTGGTATGATATCAGACCCCTGTCTTGCCACGGATACTTTATTTTCAATGAATTATTACTTGAGAATCGTACAACTTCCTCCAATAATTTGCCACTTGTTATGGTTAAATTTCCACACACGAAGATATCTGTATTTTCCGTCTATGGTTATGTCCATAAATTCACCCTTTAGTGCAATGGTAACTGCAACTACTGCGGTAGAATCGATAATATTAATTTTTCGGTTGCTGGCAGAGATTTCAGTCACTTTCATTTTTCCTGTTCTATATGCATCTAAATCCATAGCCTTAGTGGCTGTTTGGCCATCAGGAAGGTTAAACAGTAAATCATCATGAATCAGTTCGTTTAAAGCAGATACATCATTTTTCATAACAGCTGATAAAAGTCTGTTTTCCTGTTCCTCAATTTCTTTGAATATTTTTGATTGATCGGTGGTAGATTGCATATCGCCTGTTTTAGATTTATCAAGTATTATCTGTAAGTTGTGAAAATTATGATAAAAAAATATAAATGACAAAAGTATTATTGATCGGAGGAACAGGGAAACTTGGAAGGGCGATTATTAAAGAAATGGTTAAAAATAACTTGGATGTTGCCATCTTGGTAAGGAATCAAAAGAAAAGGACAATTGAAAATGAACATGGTCTTAAAATTTTTGATGGAGATATTTTAAACGTGGAATCGTTAGAAGTAGCGGTCTCTTGGTCTGATATAGTAATTAATGCAAGCGGATATGTAAGCTATAAAAAAGATCTGGATAAACTTAGAATGATTAATGTTGAAGGCACTGCACACATCGTGAGAGCCTGCGAAAAATTTAATAAGAAACTCATTCATACCAGTTCTGTTGTTATATTTGGAAGCACAAAAAGTCCTGAAGTTTTGAATGAAGCATCTGATCCCGTAGCTTCCTATAAATCTGCTTATGCATGTTCAAAGATAGAGGGTGAGAAGATTGTGTTTGATGCACATATCCCAAAAATTATACTTCGTCCTTGTAGTCTTATTTCAAATGAAAAGTCTACTGTTAAAAACCTTTATAAGTTTTATCGAAAGGGTTTTATTGCCGGTTTAAAAGGTGGAGCCGGTTTTGCTCAAATGGAAGATGTAGCAGAGGCTTATGGTTATGCTGTTAAAAGACTTCTACAATTAACTTCTCAGGAGCCGCAGGTTTATAATCTTGGAGGAAACAATCTTACAATTAGTGAAGTCTTTGATTGCTTTAAAAGTCTGGATAAGAGAAAAACAATATATCTGCCTGGTGGTTTTATGTTACTTTTGAGTTTGTTTAATGATAAGATTCTTTACCCACTTTTTAGAAAATCTTTGATAACACATGAAAATTATCTTACAGGGAATCATTTTACATACGTTGACTCATCAAAGGCAATAAGGGATCTTCATTATACAATAACTCCCATTGAAACCTCAATTACGAAGATAATTCAATGCTCAAAGACTTCTTGAATTTTCTTCTGAAGAAGAGAAATAGAGGTACATTATTTCTATAAATAAGAGAAGATCAGACAAAGTAGTTTGTTACGCTGTCTGATCTTCTTTATTTATACCTTTACTAATCCATCATAAGCATCTTTTAAATCCTGTATGATGATCTTGTCCATTTTTAACATAGCTTGCATAACCCTTTGAGATTTGGCGGGGTCTTTATCTCCCATCAACTCTCCAAGTAATGGAGGAATAATTTGCCATGACAATCCGAATTTATCTTTTAACCATCCACATCTTTCTTTGGAACCTCCTTCTGATAGTTTCTCCCACATGTTATCTATTTCAGATTGTGTTTCGCATTTAACGAACAAAGAAATAGCTTCTGTAAATTTGAACATTGGTCCACCATTGAGCGCCATGAATTCCTGTCCGTTTAAGAGAAATGTGGCTGAGATAACCTTTCCATCAGGCATGCGACTCATGTTTACAACTTTTGAATCTTTAAAAAGAGAAGTATAAAAGTTGACAGCTTCTTCTGCTTGTCCGTCGAACCAGAGAAATGGAGTGATCTTTTGCATATAAGTTTTTTTAGTAAGTGATTAATTTAATAAGTTGTTACAAAGATAAATTAAGAGAAAGGATTATTTGGGTGTCATATTTGACAAAGGATAGGGGGGAGTGCGACAATCAGATTCATTAAAATATTTTCCTTCAAGATTGAGATTTAGGGTGAGGTCTCTTGAAAGTTTTATCTAATGTGTTCTTTATTGTTTACGGGACTTAAATAGCTAATCCTATTAATAAAATAAAGAAGCTGCAGGTTGAATACCTGCAGCTTTCGATTACCTGGGGAGCCCACAAGGGGATTGGCGGATGTATGTATTTGTTCGTAGCTTATTTAACCGTTATTTCTTTTCAAATACGATTCGGTAATGATCCATTAGCTCTCTTTCAAAGCATACCATATTCGGACTTATTCTGAACACAGCTACTTTGTGTCTGAATTCTTGATCTCTAAGGTAACTAGGAATAAGGCTAAGGTAGTTGACGTATTTTTCCAGGTTGAATTCTCTGAATTTTTTTCTCCATTGTTTGATGGTTTCTATATAGTCAAGTCTTCCGCTGCTCATATCTATCAGACTAAAATAAGGATCTGCATTTTTTAAAATCATTTGATGTCCGTATGGCAGCCAGGATCCCGGGAATTGTTTTTCCATTAATGCAAGAATGTATTCGTCAGAATTTTTATCGGCATTGATATCAAATTTTTCATAAGGTATCATATTTTTACCGAACACCATTGTTTGAAGATAAAACCTTCCGCCTTTAGGAAGTAAGTCTGCAACAGATTTAAAGAAGCTTTGGTAGACTTCTTCCTGTTTGCCTGCTTTATATTCTTCTACAGAACAGAAATGTTCAAATGCCCCTAAAGAAACAACAGCATCAAAGGTGTTGAAGTCTGTTGGTTTTACTTTTCTGCAATCTTTGATGTGTACTTCAAACCCTTTGCTTTTGCAGGCTTGAGCCTGTCCGTCAGATAGAGTAAGCCCAATACACTTTGCGCCTCTGTTGTAGGTTGCATAGTTGATAAATGGTCCCCATCCACAGCCCAGGTCTAATACCCTTGATCCTTTTTTGATTCTTAACTGATCTGCGATGTACTCATGTTTGGCTTTTTGCGCCTCTTCTAGAGTGAGAGAGAAGTCTCCATTGTACCTTGCTCCGCTGAAATCTCCGGTCTCCCCAATGCTGAGGCGAAAAATTTTATCAAGTGTGGTATAAGTAAAATCCAGATCTTGCTTGTTTGCCATATATCAATTTTATTTCGGTTAAAATTTTTGTTTGGTTTTTAATCTGAATGCAAGGCACTATCTATTTTAGGAGAAGAAAAATTAACTTTTCCTGTTATAAATAATTTTTTGAAAGAAATGTTTAATTATTAATTATTTTTTTCCCTCAGGCATGGTGCGATATATAATCCCACAAAGGCGACGATACTCCAAATGCTTTTCCTGAATCTTTATGATGATGAATACTATGGTGTATCCAAAGTATTCTTAGTTTGTTTTTAGGTGGTGGATACGCATGTATGGAATAATGAATAAAAAGATAAGTTGTATATCCCATTACAAATCCTGGTAAGAAAGCATATGCAAGGTCATTGATTAATATATAGGTGGTTAGTAAGAGGAGTAATGCAACAAATAATGAAAGAATAGGAGGCATTGCTAACCTGCTTTTATCCTTTGGGTGATCGTGATGAACACCGTGAATAAGATATTGCAGTCTTTGGATTTTTTTTATTGTAGTTCGAATTGATATGATATAAGAATCTGTGCATTAGGTATTCTACCAGAGTAAAAGCAATCATTCCTGAGACGAATAATACCAGGATGAGGAAGGTTTCCAGCTTTGTATATGCAAATGAAAAGCAAAGCAGAAATGACGAAAATATAATAAATATACTTATCGGTACTGCTATGTGTGTATGAGTGAGTTTCTCGAGATTCCGGCTCTCAAAAAGTTTTGGGGAGTCCACTTTTAACGAAGTTTTGGGTCTGGTCATAGCTTTCAACTTGGTTTTTCTGTTTAGTGATTTATAAGGAAGACAATTAATCCCTTAAATACCCCTATCAGGTTTTGAATATTTTTTTAAAAAGTAAAATATTGCAGTTGATCCTACTCGACAAACTTCACTGTGGATATTATCCAAACTAAATCAGATGTTCTGTTTCAGCTTATCTTTATATAGTTCTCTGAACTTTTTAAGTTTTGGATCAATAACATTCTGGCAATAGCCACCTTCAGGGTTTTTGTTATAATAATCCTGATGGTACTCTTCCGCTTTATAGAATTGCTTATAAGCTGCGATTTCAGTGATAATTTTTTCATCAATAAGATTTTGAATTTCTTCAATCACTTTATTTGCTGCAGATTTTTCTTCTTCGTTTTTATAGAAAATAATGCTTCTGTATTGTGTACCCCGGTCAGCTCCTTGTTTGTTGAGGGTTGTGGGATTGTGAGTGGATAAATGGATTCTTAATAAGTCTTCATAGCTAATCTCTGAAGGGATATACGTAACTTCAATTACTTCAGCATGTCCTGTTTTCCCGCTGGATACTTCCCTGTAGGTAGGATTAACAGTAAGTCCACCGCTGTATCCGCTTTCAACTTTTACAATACCTTTAAGCTGCTGGAATAAAGCCTCCGTGCACCAGAAACACCCACCGCCAAATACAGCTTTTCGTTCCGCAGATTTTATTTTCTCTAATGATACAGCATTGATACAGTAACGCAGTCCGGAAGGAGGAGGGCCGTCCTGGAAAACATGTCCCAGGTGAGCATCGCAAGTATTGCAAGTTACCTCTACTCTGTACATCCCAAAAGAAATATCTTTATGATACGCAATAGCGTTTGCTTTGATAGGTTGAGTAAAGGAGGGCCAACCGGTTTCACTTTGAAACTTTTCTTCGCTATCGAATAGGAGGGTATGACAACATACGCAAGCATATTTTCCCGGTTCAAACAGGTTGCACATCTCGGAACTATGAGCCCGTTCCGTTCCTTTCTTTCTGGTGATGTAAAATTGTTCTTCAGTGAGTATTTGCTTCCATTCCTGTTCCGGCTTATTAACTCGTTGGTCTGGTTCAGGATTGCCATGGTTAACAAACTTTATTATGTCGAGCCACTTTAGTATCATTGTTGATTCAGTTGGTTATTTTATAAATAATTTTCCATTTTTATTCAATCCATAGAATGTGCTTTTTTGAATTCCACTTTTGTTTTTGATTTTCCTGAATATGGAATTCTTCTCAACTTCAACGACTTCACTTGAATTGTTATTTTCAGGATTTTCTATAGGTGAAGGAGCCTCCTGGCCAATCCATAAGTTGTTTTTTTTTGTGTAACAAAAGATCCGGCATTTCAGATATTCAGTAGAATCTGATCCTTTTTTGAAATAGCCAGTCACAAATATCAGTTCCCCGATAGAATCACGATTTATGTCTACTGCTTTTACCAGGTAGCTTAATCCCTTGGTTGAATCAGTTATCTTCTGTTTAAATTTATTGTTTTCAAAAAAGTTAATTTCCCAAAACAATGAATCATTTTTTGCACGACTTACTGCTTTAAATGATTGATTGAAGATGGAGTCATTATCGTGAAAAGTGATAGATGATTGTACTGGAGTTAGCATTTCGCTGTTTTCATGTGTTATACCTGAATCATCCTCATTACTCGTGCATGAAAACAGAAAGAGTATTGTGCAGATAAAAAGATTGTGTTTCATTACTATAATAATGTAGAGACTTTTAAACTAAATCACTTTTTTTGTTATAAATTATTAAAATTTTAAATCAATATAATTAAAATATTAACAGTAATATCAGAAGTTTAGTAGAGACGCCATGTTGGCGTCTCCTTTTCTATAACAAAGGTACTTTCAAGCAGACACACAGCATATGTTGTTTCCTGATTTCAGAATGTTCGTTTAATGTATTTGCGAATAAAATATGAAGAGAATTTTGAATTGACCAATCGAAAAAAAAAAAGAGACGCCATGCATGGCGTCTCTACAATTAATCTATATTAAATTTCTATAAGGTATTATCGCCAGCCGCCTCCTAGAGCCTTGTATATATTGGTCTTCGTAATATTCTGTCTTTTTCTTGCTTCTACAAGCTGCAGCTGAGCGTCCAGAGATTTTTGCTGAGATATGATCACTTCCATATATGTAGCTCGTCCTGATTTAAACAACTCAGTTGAGATATCAACAGATTGACTCATGGCCAGAGATTCATTGGTTCTCAAATCATGAATTTCCTGTAGTCTTTGAAGTTTTGCCAGTTCATTATACACTTCAATATATCCATTAATAATATTTTGCTGATAATTGTACAAAGCTTCTGTTTGAACTGCATTAGCGTTCTGGAATTCTGCTTTGATCTGGCTTCTGTTTAATAGGGGAGCTGTAAGGCCTCCGAATATTGTATAAGCTATGGATTCCGGACTTGTAAACAGGACCCCGGTTTTGTATGCCTGATATCCATAGGCACCTGAAAGGTTTAATGAAGGATAAAAGGCGGCCTGTGCAGCTTTAACGTCTGCTTTTGCTGCTTTTAATTGGAACTCTGATTGTCTAATATCCGGACGATTTCCAATCAGGTCAGTTGGCTTGCCAACATTGACAAGAAAATTAAGTGAGTCCTTATATTGATCTTTATTACGTCTCACAGGCTGGGGATATCTTCCAAGCAAAAAGTTTATTCTGTTTTCGGTTTCAAGGATTTCCTGAAGCGTTTCTTTTTCCAGGTTCTTTGAATTTAAAACCTGCCCTTCAAATTGCTTTACTGCAAGTTCATTAGTAATACCCGCCTGTTTCTGTGTTTGTACTATCAATAGCGCATCTTCCTGAAGCTTTATGTTTTCTCTCAGAATTTCAAGTCTATTATCGAGAGCCTGTAACTCATAGTACCTATTGGACACCTCAGCAATAATATTTGTTACCATAAGATTTTTGGCTTCTATGGAACCGAAAAATCTTGCAGTTGCCGCTTTTCTTCTGTTACGGAGCTTTCCCCAGATGTCAATCTCCCAGCTGGTTTGAAGCCCCAGATAATAATCACGTAGGTTGATTGGTACAATTTCATCCGGTTTAATATATGTTGAAATGTTTCCGGCTCCGTCCATTGTATAAAGACCATATCTTCTCTGTGCCATAGAACCGAATCCACTAACAGTTGGGAGCAAGGCTCCTGTTGAAGATCTGACACCTGCTCTGGAAGCCTCAATGCGTTGGAAAGATTTAAGTACATCAAAGTTCTGGCTTAATGCTGTATCAATCAGGTCAATGAGAATGGGGTTATTAAAGTATTCTCTCCAATTAATTTTTGCAGTGTTCAGGGAATCTTTTTCTCCATGATAGGATGATGGCATACCCTTACTAAATCCGGAGCCCGGATCGGTGCTTTTGCAACCGGAAATAAGGATGCAAAAGGATATATTTATTAATATTAATAAATGCTTCATTGTTTAAATTGACTCTGTTAATGAAAATTGGTCTTTCATGGCTTTCTTTTCTCTGTTTTCTACAATCGTTGCAAAGAAGACATATAAGCCAGGAATAATGATAAGACCGAATACTGTTCCGAAAAACATTCCTCCGGCAGCTGCTGATCCTATGGTTCTGTTGCCTACTTCTCCAGCTCCGCTGGCAAACATAAGCGGAATAAGTCCGGCAACGAATGCGAACGAAGTCATTAATATTGGCCTTAACCTTATCTGAGAGCCTTCTATAGCAGCTTGCAAAGGTGTTTTGCCTTCTTTTTGTTTTTGCATTGCAAATTCAACTATAAGAATCGCATTCTTGCCCAATAAGCCTATAAGCATCACCATGGAGATCTGGGCATAAATGTTGTTTTCAAGGCCAAGTATTGACAGCATAAAAAATGCTCCGAATACACCTACAGGAAGTGATAAGATTACAGATAAAGGCAGTATGAAGCTTTCATATTGTGCTGAAAGCAGAAGGTAAACGAAGAGAAGACAGATCATAAAAATATATATGGTCTGATTACCGGACATTACTTCATCTTTGGTGATACCGGCCCAGTCTATTCCATAACCCTTAGGTAATTTGGTTTCTGCAACTTCCTGTATAGCTTTAATAGCATCCCCGCTGCTGTAACCTTCTGAAGCTTCACCGTTGAGCTCGGCAGAGAGAAACATATTATACCTGGTAAGCTGTTCTGCTCCGAAAACTTTTTCAAGAGTAATAAATGCCGAAAGAGGAACCATTTCAGCTTTGTCGTTTTTTACCGTCAGCTTCAATATATCATCAGGATCGGCTCTGTATTCAGGTAAAGCCTGCACCATGACCTTGTACATTTGTCCGAACTTGATAAAGTTCGTTGCATATTCACTACCCAATAATGTTTGCAATGAACTCATGGCTTTTCCTACCGTAACTCCTTTCTGGGCTGCCTTGTCATAATCTACATGCAGCAGATATTGAGGATAGCTGGCATCGAAGATTGTGAATGCGGTTGCTATTTCAGGTCTAGCTTTCAGATCTTCCATGAATTGATTTACCACGCTTTCCATTTTTTTGATATCGCCAGTACCGGCCTTATCCAGGAGTCTTAGCTCATATCCACTGGCGTTACCATATCCGGGAACAGCCGGAGGGGGAAAGAATTCAATTGTGGCATCCTTTATATGAGCGGTCTTTTCTATTACAAGATCCATAATCTCATCAACGGATTCATCTCTTTTATCCCATGGTTTGAGATTGATAAGACAGGTGCCAAATGTCGCACCGGTACCATCTGTAAGTATGTTCGTTCCAGCAAGGGTAGATACAGACTCAATGGCTGGAATATCTTTTGAAGACCTTTCTATTTCATTTACTATAGCTTTGGTCCTTTCCAGAGTAGAACCAGAAGGGGTAGTAATGCTTGCATAGAACATACCCTGGTCTTCTTCAGGGATAAAGCCGGCAGGAAGCTTTGTGCCTAGTATTCCTGTGCCCGCTGAGAATGCCAGCAAGACAGCAAAGGTTACAACTTTTCTATTTGCTATAATGCTTAGCAGTTTTTGATATCTCCCGGAAATCTTTTCGTACCAGAAATTAAATACTCCGAAGAATCTGCCTAAGAAGTTTTTTTTGGGCTCAGCATGATGTACAGGCTTCAGAAATAATACACAGAGAGCGGGAGTAAGTGTAAGTGCGCCTACACCTGAAAGAATAATGGCTATAGCCATAGTGATCGAAAACTGCTGATAAAAGATGCCGACAGGCCCTGTCATAAATGAAGTAGGAATAAATACTGCTGACATTACTAGTGTAATGGCAAGTACAGCACCGCTGATTTCTTTCATAGCCCTTTCCGTAGCTTTCTGAATGGTGTATTTCCCTGTTTCCAGTTTTGCGTGAACAGCCTCTACGACTACAATGGCATCATCAATTACAACGCCTATTGCAAGTACTAGAGCAAACAGGGTAATCAGGTTTAGGGAAAAACCGAACAACTTCATGAAGAAGAAGGTACCTATCAATGAAACAGGAACGGTGATAGCAGGAATGATTGTAGATCTGAAATCCTGAAGAAATATGAAAACTACCAGCGATACGAGTATAAATGCTTCAATCAGTGTTTTAATCACCTCATGAACGGAGGCATCAAGAAATCTTGAAACATCATAGCTGATCTCGTAATCCATTCCTTTCAAAAATGTAGTCTCTTTAATCTCTTCCATACTCAGCTTTACATTTTTGATAACCTCACTGGCGTTGGAGCCGGGGAGCTGCTTAAGTATCAGAGAGGCTGAAGGCTTTCCGTTGAGCTTTGATTCTACATCAAAGTAAGTAGTTCCAAACTCAACATCTGCTACATCTTTTATACGAAGGATTTGTCCGTCTGAATTAGCTCTGATAGGTATATTGGCATACTGCTCTTCGGTGTTAAATCGTCCTGTGTATTTTACTATGTACTGTAGCGCTTGAGCTGATTTGTCTGAGCTTTCACCTATTTTACCAGGAGCAGCTTCTATGTTTTGTTCCTGCAAGACCCTACTGATATCGTCTGTGTCAATATTATAAGCAAGCATTTTGTCTGGCTTGAGCCATATTCTCATGGAATATTCTTTCGCTCCCAGAATTTCTACATAACCAACACCCTGAATACGCTTCAGTTCAGCAAGAATATTAATATCTGTAAAGTTATATATGAATTTTTCCTGAAGATTCGGGTCTGAGCTGAAAACATTGAGGTACATGAGCATACTGTTTTCTACCTTGGCAATCTTTACTCCGGTTTTGATAACTTCAGAAGGTAGTTCCCCCATTACAGCGGAAACTCTGTTCTGCACGTTTACTGCAGCAATGTCAGGATCTGTACCAATATCAAATATAATCTGAACGACACCAACACCATCATTTCCGGCATCTGAAGACATATATTTCATTCCCGGTACCCCATTGATAGCTCTTTCAAGGGGAACAATAGCGGCTTTGATTACTGTTTCTGCATTCGCACCTGCATATTCAATAGTTACATTTACTTCTGGAGGGGCTATGTTTGGAAACTGAGTCATTGGCAACTGAGTCAAAGACAATAATCCCATCAAAGTGATAATCAGAGATATCACTATTGATAACACAGGCCTGTGTATAAATTTAGAAATCATAAAATTCGTTATTAAAAGACCTGCACTAATTATTTATTTCACTACCTGAATATAAATCAATGGAAGCTGGTTCAGGAATGATCTTATCTCCTTCACGAACTCTTTGAAGGCCCTCATAGACTATTCTGTCTTTAGGAGTAAGACCAGATTCAAGCACATACAGGTGAGGAAGTCTTAGTTTAGGTTTGATATTCTGCAGCTTTACCTCGTTGTTCTGATCCACCAGGAAAACAAAAGTTTTATCTTGTATGTCAAATGTGGACTTCTGAGGAATGATCATCGCCTTGTTAAGGTTAGTTTTCAGAAGCACTTTCCCGCTTGCTCCATGTTTCAGTATTTTATCAGGGTTTGGAAAACGGGCTCTGAATGATATATTTCCTGTTGCTTTGTCAAACTCTCCTTCAATGGTTTCAATCTTGCCTTTATAGGGGTGTTCTGAGGAATTTGCCAGAAGTAAACTTACCTCTCTTTTCTCTGTCTGCTGTTTTGTAAGTGTTATAAAATTCAGGTATTCATTTTCAGAAACATTAAAGTATGCAAAAACTTCCTTGTTGTCAGATATCGTAGTAATTAATGTGCCTTCATTGACAAGGCTTCCCATCTTAAGAGGTATTCTGTCAATAAGGCCATCAAATGGGGCTTTGATTTGTGTAAAGGATAATTTCAGGCTGGCATTGGAAACCATTGACCTTGCTTCTTCAATTTTCGCGTTAAGCGCTTCCAGCTTAGCTTCAGCTCTTGCCACTTCTGTTGAGGAAACAATATTTTTGTCAAGTAACGTCTTGGCGTTGATTAAATCAAGCTCTGCCGATTTAGCTTCAGCTACTGCATTTTTTAAATTAGAATTAGCTTTGGAAAGTTCTTCCCTGTATGAATAATCTTCTATGCTAAACAGTAGTTGTCCCTGCTTAACTGCCTGTCCTTCATCTATGTGGATCTTTTTGATTTCTCCATATACTCTGGCTCTTATTTCGACATTTTTTACAGCATGCAGATCGGCAACATATTCCTTGGTGTATGAAGTATCAAGTATAACAGGACTTGTTACCGGAAATGTCTCTATTCTTATTGGGTTTTCTTTTTGTGAAGAGCAAGCCATTATTAGTATGCACAAAAGCATACAAGCCGTCCCTGTAATTTTTTTCATATTTAAGGTTTTAAAGAGAATAGGGATACTTCAGACAGAATAATTCTGACTTAATGAAGTATCATTTAGTTAAATGATATACGAGTAATAAATTTGTGAAAATAAGAGACAATTATGCCTGCTTAGGGGGAGGTGATGAATGTTCTAAAAAAGAAGAATAAGGCCTTAAAACTAAGGGTGATTTAGGATCTTCTATCAAAAGGAATTGTTCAATTGATATATCTATAATTTGACAATAGTAAAAATCATTGGTCTTTTTAAGCCAGTCAGGGTTGTCGTCATCTTCGTCTTCCGGTGTATCATCCGGAATGTCCAGAAAAACTTCCAGGATCAGCTCGAAAATTGTGTTATATTCTTCCTCTACTTCCTCAATTTCATTAAAAGGGGTATCATCTTCATTTTCGACAGGCAAAAATGCAGTATTAATAAAGCATAATAATAGTAAATATGTCAGTGCCCTTTTCCACATACGTTAGCCAATATAACGAAAAGATTTGCTTCGTTTGTACTTTTCGAATGGAAAAATATTTAAATATTTAAAAATGGGGCAGGATATTGGATTTTTGGTAGAAATAATTGATTAAATTCATAGGAGGGTCTGGAGGATATGTCCAGATGATGATGAAAATAAGTTTCTGCATCATCTGTTTTATAATTCCCGAAGTTCTAAATAAAGTGAGAATATGAAGGTAATGGGGAAGACAATCAATCCTATAATAAATATGGTCTTTCCATGCTTTCGGTCGTTCTCTATGTATGCATATGTTTTTTGACCATTTGGAAGAGATTTTTTGTAAGTCATTATATGCCAGCCAATAAATATTCCAATGAAACCACCGAAAATGACCATTAAATATCCCATTATTATCCAGGATTTTTGGCTTTCTTCAGGCCTGGCAAGGTCATTGATCCGCTGTTTCCTTAGTACATTTAAAAGTTCAGGATCAAATTGCTTTCCTCTTTGTATCAATAGTTTGTGAGCGATCTTATAATCAATATTGCTCCATTCATCAGGTTTCATCAATATCTCATAAAGCTCTTCATCCGAAAAGCTGTGCAGGTAGTGAGAGTCTTCTATTTCTGTTGTCAGTTGATCCGCTTCTTTGTCAAGAAAAGCATTGGCTTTTCCAAAATCCTTCTGGTGAATTTTTAGCTGTACAGAATTGGAGATAAGGACATCTCCGCTATATAAGCTCCCTTCAAGAGGTTGATTGTTGTGAACTATTTCGGCTTCGATGCCAATCTCTTTAAGAATATCAGCAAAATCTCTGGCCTGGTCTATATTGGAAAAATTGCGGAAAACTGAATAATCGTTTGAATTCACAGTGGAAATAAGTGAAATTAAAATTTAAGGAAGGTAATGAATTATTTCTGAAAGTTTGGGAAAAATAAATCACAAGGTTTATCTCTTCAAGAAGATTGAGTTAGATTTGAAGAGTTGTTTGAGAATGCAACTATGAAACCACAACACATTTTTATCAGCGCTATGATAGTGAATCTGGTGCTTTTTTTCTTATGGAAATCAGTGAGATTGTTTGATATAGAAATGCCCAATGTTAACTTTATATCAGATCTATTTTCTTTAATTGAACAAGCAACTCATTTTTCATCACTGTATTTTCTTATATGGATTGAAAAAAGAATAGGTGGAAATATAAAATTGAAATTGCCAATAATGGGGTTCATAATTTGGGAGATATTGATATTGATTGTTGATTATGTTTATCCACCTACTTCTGTTTCTAATAGTCGAATGGCATTGTATATTCCCGGGGTTATATTGAATGTTATGCTCATTTTATTTCTTATGAAAAAAAGAGGAATGTATGCTGCAGAGTTTAAATTTATAGGGATGGCTAAGTTTATCTCAACGATTGTAATGGTGGGTTTTCCTATATTATTCGGTATGATAGCAGTTAACTATATTACTGAATTTATTACTTATTCATCGTTGTCGGAAATTATAGAATTTGTTCTCCTGTGGCCCAGAATGGCGATATTGGTATTGATGATTAAGTCGCTTCGGGAAAATAGTGAAACACTAGTAGAAACTTCAGAGAGTTATTAAGTAATCAACTTGGTGGAAAGATACCACTTAGAATGATGTTATATTAATTCTTTATTTTTCAAGAGGTTTACAACTACCAAAGCAATTCTTTTTCCATAGTATGATTCACCTATCCAATAGCCAAGTTCTGCGGTTATCCTATGACCATCCTTTTGTGGGACTAATCCTAAGTATCCCGCTGATTCTCCTTTGCACTCTATAGCATATATAAATGAATTTAATTAATGAATTGACACTCTTAAAGTCGCTGATAAATAAAATAAAATTCATTTTTTGGTTATTAAGATTTTGATTTTAAGTAAATTAATGGTTGGTAATAATGATTTTAATATTTTTTTTGATTAACCTGTAACTTTTGAATTGAGTCGGTTGTCTTACGACTGATTTATCTGAACTGTGAGCATTTAAATGATTTGCACAAGGGAATATAATACTGCTGTAAAAGAGTATTCCAGAAATATTTTCCGGTATGTATACAAATGCATCAAGGACGAAGACGAAGCCAAGGATATCGTCCAGGAATGCTATTTGAAGCTGTGGACGCATAGAGCCAATGTTAATCCTGACAAGATAAAGTATTGGCTGTTTACCACTGCGCATAATACCATGCTCAATCATTTAAAAAAATCTTCAAAGGTTGTCCCCATGGAAGGTTTGTCCAATATAGATCCTTTTGTCGTTCCTAATGATGGCTTTGATTTGAAAGGACTTATAGATAAATCATTAGATCTGCTTCCTCAGGTTCAAAAGACAATTATAATCTTGCGGGATCTTGAGGGATACAATTACAATGAAATAGGAGAAATGATGGAGCTGTCAGAATCACAGGTAAAGGTGTATTTGTTCAGGGCGAGGCAGAAAATGAAGGAGTCGTTGAAAGAGTTTAATAAGTATTATGAGAACAATTGACCAAAGTAATTATGAAGAATGGATCTTCGAATATTACGAAGGTACATTGACTGCTGAAGAAGAAGTTCAGGTGTTGGACTTTGTGCAGCGGGATTCTATATATATGGAGGAGTTTGAAGCTTTCTCCAAAACTTATTTAAGAGAACCACTTCCTGATAAATTGTCTATAGAAAGTTCTTTGTTAAGAAAAGGAAGTTACTTTAATATAAATTATTCGATAGCTTCATTTCTTGTTATAATCGTCTCCGGATTATTTTTTATTAAAACATCTGAAGAGCAGTCTGAAGTTATCAATGCTTCTAAAGAACTCATTGTTCAGGAGGAATATCAGGAAAAGGAGGTAGTAATAAAGAGCTCTTCTATTCCAAAGCATAAATCTATAATTCCTCAGTTAAGCAGAAAGGAGAGGACAGAACAAAGTTATATGCATAACCAGAACTTGTATACAGATACAGGAAATACATTTATTCCCAGTATAGATAATGAGGCACATAAAGCTAATGATGATGTGATTAAAATTGATTACGATAGTCTACCAGCAGAACAACCCGTAATCATAAAAACAGAAAGGGCATCCGTCGGAACTACAAAAACAATTGTAGAGAAAACAAGACAGGAAAAGAAAGAAGAACGGAGAAAACAGAAGCAGATAGCCAGATTCAAAGAGAAGCAGAGAAGAAACAAAGAAGCTCAGCAATTGATGAAAGGGAATATGCCTTATCTTGTTCCGCTGGATCCTAATACTTTTTAATATAAAACAGATAGCATGGCTAAAGTGTAGTCTCCTGAAATATTGGAGAAGCAATGGCTACTAGTCTCAAAAAAATGGACTTAAATCATAGAGTCCAAAGAAGTAATTTATCGAAATATCAATCCATTTTGAGTTGAGCAAAGTCTTTTATAAAATTTTTTTAACAAGTATGAAAATGAAAAACATATATTTTTTATTCCTGATGATAGTGGTTGTCGGGATGTGTGAAAAGACTCATGCTCAATCTCGGTGGATTGGCATAATGCCTATGGAGTATAATCCTTCCTTTGCGGGGAATTCTGGTGGGCATAGGTCCGTTGCTTTTGCTGGATATACTTCCTCCGAAGGAGGAAGGAAATCATATAAAGGGGATGATCATCTTTTTCCAAAAACAAGTACTCCTGTTTTAGGGGTTTCATATGATAATTTTATTCCTAAAATTGCCAGTGGTGTTGGTTTTTTTGCCTCATGGATGCATTCACATGAAAGGAGATCGAGAGATGATCTTAAAGTTTCCGGATTAAAAACTGGAATTGTTATTTCTCCTAAAATCAGTTTGAAAGGAAAATATACAATAGCTCCTTCTTTAGGATTGACTTATAAATATTCGGAGGGTGAATATTGGGATCTGTATAAAAGTAAATATGAAGCATTTAATCTAAGTGTAGGACTGCTCTTTAATACTGAAAGGTTTTACCTGGGTTATGCCAATTATTATAACCCTTTTAAAGGGGAAGATATTCTCTTATTTTTTGAGGATTTTAAGCAAACTAAGGTGTATGGTTGGACTTATGGCCTTATACAAACCGGGTTTAAATATCAGAGAACTAAAATGTCAAAAACATCATACACATTACAAGCAGTATTTAGAATACGCGAGTATACTACATGGATTGGTTTGGTGAATAACATAAGTTTAACTGTTAAACATAATAAATTACTGTTTGGGGTTACAGCGGCAGAAGGAGTGATGGGACCAATTTTTTATACTCCCCCGCAAGATGAATTACATGTAGGTATTGGTTATCAGACATCCAAATTTAAGATCTTTTATTCACAGGATCTTATCAATTTAAAATTTCGCTATCGGAGTGAGATAACATGTCGTTTATTGTTACCTAATAAAGGGAAAGTTATAAGTCAATTTTAATTAACAATATCATCAATCCAATTTGAGTTGAGCAAAGTCTTTTACAAAATTTTTTTTAATGAAATTTAATATGAAAAACATTTACTTTTTATTCCTGATGATAGTGGTTGTCGGGATGAGTGAAAAGACTTTTGCTCAATCTCGGTGGATTGGCATAATGCCGATGGAATTTAATCCTTCTTTTGCCGGAAATTCCGGAGGACATAGGATTGTTGCATTGGGAGGGTATGAGCATTCGGGAGGAAAAACGCAGCAACTTAATTTTTATTCTTACAGAGATTTTAGGAAGCAAAGTTCTCCATTAGGCGTTATCTCTTATGATAATTTTATTCCCAAGTTGGCAAGTGGGGTAGGAGTTTATTTTTCTGAGATCAATTCAAAATGGGGGTCAAGGCTCGAAGGTGATACTGTTCCTTCCAGGAATGATGATAAAGCCATGAAAGCTGGAATCAATATTTCACCTAAAATAAGTATAAGAGGGAAATATACTATTGCTCCCTCTGTAGGACTTAATTTTAGACATTATAACTATAATTTTTATTCGGGAAAAAATATACATTATTTAGATAAACAAAGTTTTAAGTCTGACATTTTTTACATTAGCACTGGCTTGCTTTTTAATACAAAACAGTTTTATGTCGGATATGCTTACTTCTTTGCTCCCTATACTGGTGGAGCAAACATAAGATCGTTATATGAAGACAAAAATCTAAAGGAAAAGTCTTACGGATATATACAGGCGGGATACAACTTCAGGAAAAGTATGGATTCTAAAGCTTCTTATACCATACAATCAATAATCATGACCAAAACAAAAATGGATTGGAATGATTTGATAAATAATATAAATTTCACATTTAAGTATAAGAAAGTTCTTCTTGGTCTTTCAACAAGTTCCTTTGGAGGTGCCCAATGGTTTGCTGGTTTAGGCTACCAAACTGAAAAAATAAAGATTTTTTATTCTCAAAATCTGCAATATGTTAATTATTTATACAGTGGTGAACTATCTTGTAGAATTTTAATTCCAAACAAGCAAAAAACTTTTTATCAGTTTTAGTATCTATAATTAGATCCCATTTGGTGATTTGATGCTATTTATTAAGGATTATATCCATTTTGAGTTGAGCAAAGTCTTTTGCAAAATTTTTTTGATGAAATTTAATATGAAGAAAAGTTATTTTTTATTCCTTATGATAGTAGTTATAGGGATGTGTGAAAAGACTTTTGCTCAATCCAGATGGGTTGGTATTATGCCTATGGAGTTTAACCCTTCATTTGCCGGAAATGCAGGAGAGAATAGGAGCGTAGCATTCGGGGGATATACGAATTCGAAAAGTGGAGTTAAGTCAATAGGATCGAATAGGTATAAGTATTTTCGCAGGGAAGATTCACCTACTATTAGTTTTTCGTATGATAATTTTATTTCTAAGCTTGCAAGTGGCATTGGGTTTTCTATGTCCTGGATAAAATCTACTTCAGGAACAAAAGATATTGATTATCCTTATACAAATTTTTCTGCATTAAAAATGGGGATTAATATTTCTCCTAAAATCAGTGTTAGAAGGAAATATACGATCGCTCCGTCGATTGGATTAAATTATAGATATTTAAGGTATAATAGCATTCCTGGAGCTATGTTAGATTATCTTATAGCATTTAAGTCGGATCTATTTTATATAAGTACAGGTTTGCTTTTTAATACTAAAAATTTTTACATAGGCTATACACATTATTTGAGCCCTATACCTATTGGGGATAGGTATAGATCTTTCGATGGAGAATCTTATCCGGCAGATAAACCTGATAATAATATTCAGGCAGGATATAAATATCAAAAAAACAAAGAATCTAAAACATCTTATACCATTCAAACGGTAATCAGTGTGAAAAGAAGGTTTGATTGGAGTGATTTGGTAAATAATGTTGCTTTTGTTTTCAAGTATAAGAAAATCCTTTTAGGTATTGCGCATGCTGATGGCTACAACCTAGGTATGGGATATCAATCGAATAAAGTGAGATTTTTTTATTCGCAAGATATTACAAATGTGAGATATGTGTATCATGGTGAATTATCCTGCAGAGTACTTATTCCTAATAAAAAGAAAATATATTATCACTTCTAGCATTTGAAGGACGATACATACAGTTTTATAAAAGTTTAATTATTAATGTTTATAGACTCTGTGAAATGATCTATATTATAAGACGGGTAATAATTCTCTTATAAGTATTCATTTGAATTATTAAGATCAAATAAGTATTTTGTTGAAATTTATAAGCAATGAGGGCGTTTTTAAAATCGTTTAATCTTCTTACTGAAGATGAAATAGATACATTTCAATCTATGGCTGAGGTATGTAACCTTGAAAGAGGGGAGTATTTCATCCGTGAGGGCAATATATGTAATACCGTTGCCTATATTAAGTCAGGTATATTGAGATCTTTTTATACCACACCTGAGGGGGAAGAAATGACGTATTGCATTTCATTTCAGAATTCATTCATGACTGCTTATTCTTCCTATATAAGCGGTCTTCCTACTGTAGAAAATATTCAGGCCATTACACCTGTCAAACTTCTTTTGCTTCAAAAAAAGGACATAGAGCAAATTTCCGAATCCAGTACAAACTGGCTCAGGTTTACTAAGATAATGGCTGAAAAAGAGTATCTTGAGCTTGAGAAAAGAGTGTTTTCATATCAGCGTGAAAGTGCTCGCACCCGTTATACAAACCTGTTGCAGAATCGTCCTGAATACATAGAACAAATTCCTCTTAAGTATCTTGCTTCTTATCTTGGCGTTACCCCAAGGCATCTAAGCCGCTTGAGAGCTGAAATGACGTAATAGACATTTGTCTTTTCTGGCCACTTTCCTTTGTTCTACATTTACCGAAAAAACAATTCGGTCTATATGAAAAAGGTTTTAGTGATTAACGGACATCCGTTCAAAGAAAGTTTTAATGCTGCTCTCACATCTGCATACAAACAGGGAGTGAAGGAAGCAGGAGCTATGGTGACAGAGATTTTTATCGGCGATCTCTCTTTTAATCCTAATCTTCAGTTCGGATATAGTAAAAGAATGGAATTGGAGCCTGATCTCCAGGCTGCCTGGAAAGCTATCCAACAAGCTGATCATCTTGTTTGGATTTACCCGGTTTGGTGGGGAGGTTTACCATCGCTTATGAAAGGATTCATAGATAGGTTATTTCTTCCCGGAATGGCTTTCAGCTACAAGGAAAATTCTATTTGGTGGAATAAATTACTTGCTGGTAAAACTGCAAGAATCATCACCACCATGGATCAGCCGGGATGGTATTACAGACTTGTTTATGGAAGACCTAGCATCAATCAACTTAAAAAATGTACCCTTGAGTTTTGCGGAATAACGCCTGTGGCTGTTACCACTATAGGGATAATAAAAACTTCCGATAAGGCGAAAAGGGAAAAATGGATTAAAAAAGTTTATGACCTTGGATTAGCCTTAAGTTAAGTAAAGGGGAAATTAACAATTCACACAATTAGGAAAATATTGGACTGTTTTTAAAAAACTTTTCGTGACCTTTAGGTTAATTATCTAATCTATTTACATCTATGGTTTCAAATAGGCTTTTTGAGGCTCCATATTGTGAAATAAATGAACGCAATGATGGTATTATCTATGCTAAATGGAAAGGCTTTCTTAAGCCAGGGCAAGTAAAGACGGGATGTCGGTTTATGACAGAATATGTCAGAAATAATAAGATTACTGTTCATTTGAGCGATCACAGGGACCTTAGGGTACTTTCAAAAGATGTTCAGGATTATCTGGTTACTGAATGGTTTCCTGAAATTGAAAACCAAGGGATGAGGAAAATTGCAGCCTTGGAGGCTCCTGACCCTTTTGCTAAAGTGACTGTAGATAAGGTAAATATTGAAGCACAGGTAGGAAACCTTATCATCCGTTCATTTGAGACAGAGGAAGAATGTGTCAGCTGGTTACTTGAGTAATTTTTAAACATGCATAATAAATTTAAAGGAGATAATAAGTTTATTAACTCCTTTAAATTTACGAAGGCCTAATATCGGGTTACAAGTGCTAATCCCTGAAATTTGTCCAAGTCATTTTCTTCAACAAAAACGGTTTCTCCTCCCTTGCAGATATTTTTTTCAATCATCTCATCGATCAGGTCATCAATGACGTCGGGCTCATGGAGCGCACTATGATCTTTTAGTTTAATGCCATCACTTTCAACAACGCCTGGCTGAAAATGTCCCTTCTGTACATATAAGGTTTTACCTCTTCCTTGCTCAATAGCATTCCAAATCTCATTAATGTCACTAAAGAACTTTCCTGTTCCTACAGCAGATTTAAGTTCATTGATTCTTTCCCTTGCAGAATTTTTATGGAACTCATTTACTGTTGGCCATGCCTTAGCTATGATCTGGTGTGGTTTTACTTCATTCCTGTCAATTGTTACATATCCTATGATAGCAGATTTATTGTCTGCCACATTCATATAATGTCCATAATTTCTTTCTTCAGTTGCCAGTATAAGAGGTTTTGGATTGCTGTGAAGAATTTTCTGAACTTCTTTGTCAACTTTGTTGAAAAACTCTTCGGTAATATTTTCTTGTCCTTTGGACATGGATGCTGCATGTCTGTCTTCAGGATAGGGGGAATCATTCACTATCGGAAATGGAGGAACGTTATCCGTAATTTCCTGATCATTGAAGGCTTCTATCAATCGAGCCTCCTGTTGGCTCAATACCAGGATATAGTATGAAACTTGTTCATGGAGAGCCCTTATAAGATCTCTTGTGGCAAATGTATTGTCGATGATGACTCTGTCTTCCACATGAATGGGTAAGCGTGTGTATTCAAGTATATCATCATTTGCGAAAATGACCAGACTTTCTTTATTGTGAAAGCTATGATTAAGGGTCGCTGAAAGCTGGTTTAATTTATCTATAATATTTTTACTGAGTATCTTATCGTTATAGGCAGATAGCCTTTCCTCAGCTTCATTTATCAGGTTTTTAAGCTGAATAGGATCTTTTTTATTATCAGGGTGTGTTCGATGTGTATTTAAAATAATCGTGACACAGATGTCAGATCTGATATCTTTCAACTTTTCAAATAGTTCATTTATCATATCTCTTTCCTTTAGGTTCCTTCTTCATTAGAAATAACAATGAATTTGAAGCTAAAAGTTTAATGGTAAGCTTAAAGCGAAAAGCTGAAAGCCTAAAGCCATTACTGTCCGGTAAAAAATGAAAAGTCATAAAAAAGAGTCCCTATTTGAATAATAGGGCACTTTTTTTTATATCAATAAAAGAGGCCTACCCTGAAAAGACAATTTTAATTTGCCTACTTG
>JAEYZG010000047.1 GCA_023428135.1 Bacteroidota bacterium
CAAGTAGGCAAATTAAAATTGTCTTTTCAGGGTAGGCCTCTTTTATTGATATAAAAAAAAGTGCCCTATTATTCAAATAGGGACTCTTTTTTATGACTTTTCATTTTTTACCGGACAGTAATGGCTTGGTGCTTTCCGCTTAAAATATCTACAATCTCGTCTGACTCAAAAATATGTTTATCAACAGCTTCGTTAGCTATATGAACCATAGCCTCTGCTACTGAATGAGCCTCTATGGCTCTGTATTTTTTCATTTTGCCCCGGAATAATGGTCCGACTAATTTCATTAAAAACTTCCCGGCTTGCTCTCCAGGCCGTGACTCGCTTCTGTTGCCTAGGAGAAATGAGGGACGTAAAAAATAAACTCTGTTCTTTAAAATTCCGATGAGCGCTTCTTCCATTTCCCCTTTAGTCTTCAGATAAAAATTAGAGGTATGAGAGCTCGCTCCTATTGAGGAAATAACGATCATCTTCGAAACACCTGTTGTAGATGCCACTTCTGCTATAAGTTTTGGAAATCCTAGATCTACTTTTCTGAAAGCTTCTTTTGTTCTCGCTTTTTTAATAGTGGTACCGAGACAGCAATAAGCATGATCTCCTGTCATTTCTGCTTCCAGTAAAGATTTATTGTTTAACTCTGTAATGATCTCCTTAACTTTTCCTCCTGCAAAGCCGGAAGCATGTCTTCCGAAAATTATTATCGATTCATATCTTTCGTCATTTATTAAAATGCTCACGAGTTCCTTCCCTACAAGTCCTGTTGCTCCGAATACCAATGCTGTTTTACCTTTTTGCATATCTTTTAAATCTTTTTCAAATATCCCACATTAACCTTCCTGATAACAATTTGTATAAAAGTAAAAAAATAAAAGGTGTTAAACAGACTTAGTCCTTGTTTAACACCCTTTATTTTTCAAATTAAGCTATATACCTTCTTATTCAATGATTTCCTCAATGGATTCCATCTTCTCGTCGGTGTATTTACCACTCAAAGTAAGTACAATATTCCCTTCCGGATCCAGGACAAAAAAATAAGGTACCTCTTTATCCTTCAACTGCAGAGGATCTTTATAATTATCCATATCTCCTTTGTAAAAAACCACATGCTGATGAAGTCTTTTATCCAATGATTCTTTTGTCTTTTTCATGGCTGTGGCTGCAGCGGCTTTATTCAACCCTGTGAACATCGGCACAAAATACATATTCACGTCATATTCAGGAATCAGAACATTCGTCTTTTTGGTTCCTGGACGAAAAGTATTCATCATTGGGTCCATCCAGCTGGTCAGATCCTCTTCTGCCTTTTTTGAAAACGCGATGCCTACCAATGTATACTTACCTTTGCTGCTCACAGGTAAGGTCACAGTTTTTCCTTCTACGGTTACACCTGATAGTTCCGGAAATGCTTTGTTTTTCTGAGCGAAAGAACAAACGGCAAAACATATTGCTAATAATGTCAACAAAGACCTATTCATATTTTTATTTTTTGTATCAAATTTAGAATTTTTTGGACAAGAATAACAAAAGAACGATCATATGTTCTTAGATGTTGAATTTTAAAGGTGGTATTTATTAAAAGTTTTAAGATTATGATTCGAGGAGGAGAAGGTCCAAGATTAATTCCTGCCGGGGATTTAATAGGAACCAAAGTAATTAACTTTGAAAATGAAGAGTTGGGACGTATAAAAGATGTAATTATTGATATGGAATATGGAGCAGCCTCTTATGCAATACTGACGCATGGAGGTTTTCTCGGAATGGGTGAAAAATTGTATGCAGTTCCTTTTGAGGCACTAGAACTGAACCCTGAGACCGAATATCTAACACTTGATGTATCAATGGAAAGGCTGCATGAAGCTCCCGGATTCGTCACAGAAAACTGGCCTGAAACACCTAGCTATGAATATCTTACTGATGTCTACAACTATTTCGGTTATGAACTTTACTGGCTGGAACCCAGAGAAAAATAAAAATTTGTGAATAACCGGAGAACCAAGTTTTCCGGTTTTTTCCATTATTAATGTATCTTTGGCAAAATTTTAATTATGGCGTTAGAATTAACAGGAAAAGTTGTTAAAATCCTTCCGGAACAAACCGGTTCCGGAAAAAATGGAAACTGGGTAAAACAAGAGTTTGTAATTGAAACCACCAATGAGCAATACCCAAAAAAGGTTTGCTGTTCAGCTTGGGGTGACAAAGCTGGAATTGTTAAAAACCTTAAATCAGGTGATGAAGTAAAAATAGGTATCAACATTGAGTCCAGGGAATACAATGACCGTTGGTACACAGATGTAAGAGCTTGGAAAATAGATACTATTGGTGGCGGTCAATCTTCAGATGAACCATCCGGAGGGTATGCTTTCGGTGCAGATTCAGGAGAATCTACAGACGACCTTCCTTTCTAAAAAAGTTAAATGATTACGGAAAAAATCAGTCAGCTGCTTCGTGAAGTAACCTTTCAGGCTAGCAGGAGCAGCGGACCAGGAGGGCAGAATGTAAATAAAGTCAATTCCAAAATCGAATTGATTTTTTCCGTAACTCATTCATCCCATTTTACAGAGGAAGAAAAACAGCTACTTTTTAAAAAGCTTGGCCACAAAATTAATTCCGAAGGGGAACTAAGAGTGGTAGCACAAGCAGAAAGAACTCAGACTGGAAATAAGAGACTGGCCGAAACCAAATTTATTCAACTCATTGAAAGTGCTTTAAAAAAGCCCAAGAAGCGGATAAATACGAAGCCTACACTTTCCTCCGTCGTTGACCGAAGAAATCTAAAGAAAAAACTTTCTGAAAAGAAATCTCTCCGGAGAACAAAATTCTTTGATTAAGCTTAAATATTAACTTTTTAAACCATTAAAAATGAAACTAGTAAATGTATTTGCTGCGGCAGGATTGGGGATATTAGCCTTGTCTACTCCCTCTATGGCGCAGAAAAAAACAAAAAAAGGAATGGAACAACAAACTTTTACATTAAAAACCAAAATCGACACTGTTAGCTATGCGCTCGGTGCCAACATTGCAGAAAACCTTAAACAACAAGGTTTTGAAAATCTAAGCATCGAAGCATTTGCTCAGGCTTTCAAAGATGTAGCTGACAAAAAACAGTTGCTCGTTTCTGCAGAGCAGGCAAGAAATATTCTAAATGAATACTTTGCTCAACTTCAGCAGGAAAAAGCAAATAAAAACGTGGCTGAAGGACAAAAATTTCTTGAAGAAAACAAGAAGAAGCCAGGTGTAATAACATTACCTAGCGGATTACAATATCAGGTAATCAAAGAAGGTGATGGCCCGACTCCTAAAGCTACTGATAAAGTTACTACACATTATCATGGTACTTTAATAGATGGAACTGTGTTCGACAGCTCTGTTGAAAGAGGTCAGCCAGCAACTTTCCCTGTAAACGGTGTAATTCAAGGTTGGGTAGAAGCACTTCAACTTATGAAAGTAGGTTCAAAATGGAGACTGTTTGTACCTTCTAATTTAGCTTATGGAGAAAGAGGTGCCGGAGAATCAATCGGACCAAACACCACTCTCATTTTTGAGGTAGAATTACTATCAATAAGCCAATAAAAAATTTAATCCCTGCGTGCAGGGATTTTTATTTTAAACTTAACCCATCATTATCTTGACATTTGAAGAACTTAACCTGGATGACTCAGTTCAACAGGCTCTGAAAGACATTGGATTTAAAACGCCCTCTCCTGTTCAGGAACTCGCCATCCCTGCAATCCTCGACAATAAAGATGTTATAGCCTGCGCCCAGACAGGCACAGGAAAAACAGCAGCTTACCTTCTACCTATTATCCATAGAAACCATCTTAATCCACATCCTGGAATAGACACCTTGATCCTGGCTCCGACAAGAGAACTTGCTGTTCAGATAGACCAACAGGTAGACGGATTCAGCTTTTACACCTCGGTCAGTAGCATTGCAGTGTATGGAGGCAATGACGGAAGCGTTTGGGAACAACAGAAAAATGCATTGAAACAAGGTTCTCCTATTGTAATCGCTACGCCAGGAAGACTGATCGCCCACCTTACATCTGCTCAAATATCCTTTGCAGATCTGAAACATCTGATTTTAGATGAAGCTGACCGTATGCTGGAAATGGGATTTTATGATGATATTGTTAAAATCATCAATTATCTTCCAAGACAAAGACAGAACATACTTTTTTCAGCAACCATGCCTTCTAAAATCAGGCAGCTGGCAGATAAAATATTATTCAAACCTGTGGAGATCAATATAGCGATATCAAAACCAGCAGAAGGGATTGATCAAAGAGCTTATATGACTTACGATGATCAAAAGCTTCCTTTGATCAAAGAATTATTACACGGAAAAGAAAACGAGCTCCCTTCCATTGTGGTGTTCTGCTCTACCAAGCAAAATGTAAAAATACTTGAGAAAGAACTTAAGAAACTAAACTTCTCTGTAAAAGGATTTCACTCAGACCTTGAGCAATCTGAACGTGAGCAGATCATGAACCTTTTCAGAAACAGGGAGGTGCAGATTCTGGTAGCTACAGATATTCTTTCAAGGGGCATAGATATAGAAAATATTAACCTTGTAGTGAACTACGACGTGCCTCATGATGCTGAAGACTATGTGCACCGGATAGGCAGAACAGCAAGAGCGTCAAGCACAGGTATTGCAATGACTTTCATCAATGAAAAAGAAGTAAGAAAATTTAACAGAATAGAACAACTCATTGAGAAAGAAATACCTAAACTGCCTCTTCCTGATTTTTTGGGGGAAGGTCCGGCATATGAAGTAAAATCCAAGCCCAAGCCTACACAAGGAAATAAGAAAAAATTCTTTAAAAAGAAGAAAAACAATACTAACAACAAATCATGAGACAACTCATCGTTTTTACTTTCGCAATCCTCTTAACAATTACATTTAGAGGTTACAGTCAGCAGATTCAGGTGGTAAACTATGACCAATTAGATAAGATTGTCAAGGATGCAAAGGATTCTGTCGTAGTGGTAAATTTATGGGCAACCTGGTGCAAACCATGTATTGAGGAGCTCCCTTATTTTGCAGAAGCCGGAAAGTCAAGTAAAAACGAACCTGTCAAATTCCTTTTTGTATCAATGGATTTCACTTCAAAAAAAGATAAAGCTGAGGATGTATTTTCAAAAAACAAACTGCCCGGGAAAGTTGTGCTACTAAGTGAAGATCCAAATATATGGATCAATAAGCTTAACCCTCAGTGGGGAGGCGATATTCCGTACACCTTTCTGCAGGATAAAAAAGGAAATCGTACCCATTACCCAAAAACCTTTGCAACTTCTGAAGAACTTATTAATTTGATCAAAAAAGAATTAATCAAACAATAACTTACTATTTATGAAACACATTTTAGCGATCTTGTTTTTGTTCTCTGTTTCAATTTCCATAGCACAGACTACAGGATACAAAGCAGGTGATAAAGCAATCGATTTTTCATTAAAAAATATTGATGGCAAAAATGTATCACTAAAAAATTATACTGATGCCAAAGGTTATATCATAGTTTTCACATGTAACCATTGCCCTTATGCAAAAGCATATGAAAGCAGAATAGAAGAACTCAATAAAAAATATGCATCAAAAGGATATCCTGTAATAGCTATTAATCCTAATGATCCTGTTGCATATCCTGAAGACTCTTATGAAAACATGCAGAAGAATGCTGCAGAGAAAAAATTTACATTTCCTTACCTTCTGGATGAAACTCAGAATATTGCAAAAGCATATGGTGCTCTTAAAACTCCTCATGTTTATATACTGAAAAAGGTCAACAATGAGCTAATTGTAAAGTATGTAGGGGCAATTGATGACAATTCTGAAAGCGCAAAAGACGTGAAGAAGAAATATGCTGAAAATGCCCTTAATGAATTACTTCAGGATAAAACAGTTAAAGAGCCAGAAACAAAGGCTATAGGATGCAGCATTAAATGGAAAAAATAATTTTCAATCAAAAAGAACCCCGATTACATGAGGGGTTCTTTTTGATTATACGCTGATCTAAACCTTTTTTTGTTTCTTTCCGGCAACCTGATTATCTGACCGGTATCAGTAACTGCATACTTGTTTGGAGGTGTAATCATAAAATCTTCCTCTATTTCTTCAGCCCTTATTTTTTCCAGTCTTTTTTCAGGCTGTTCTTCAGATTCTGTGAATTTGCTGACATATCCTTTCCTCTGCTTACTAAAATCAGATTTAAAAACTTTAAATAGACTTACAGACCAATCATGTAATGTTTGTTTCCACCCTTTCATCACCATACTCTCTTTGAAAAAAGAACAATGATTGTTCCTGATCGGTTTCACTGAAACTTTTTGATAAAAGTATTTTTTGTCATAGTTTTTGTTCAATTAATCATAGTATCCTTTCTTATATTAGCGATATACTATTTTAACCTATACTAAATATATTGTGGCAGATTACTTACTGGATGACTTCTTTTACCTTGCGGAAGAATGTATGTGCATCACAAGTGGCGATGGATACTTCAAAAAAGTAAATCCCGCTTTTGCAAAAATGCTGGGTTATAGTGAAGAAGAAATTTGTACGATGCATTTTTCCTGCTTTATTTACCCTGAAGATTTAAAAATTACCTCTAAAATCTATAAAAGCTTTGGTCAGGAAGCATTCCCTCAGGACCCACTTGAAGTCAGATATCTTGCTAAAAATGGAAATGTCAAATGGATAAAGTGGAATAAAGTAATAAAGGTTAATGACAATACAGTTTATGGTATAGGCAGGGATATAACCGAAACCAAAAGATTTGAATCTGAAATTGAAGACAACAGAAACAAACTTTATGAGATCATTGAGTTGGTCCCTCATCCCATTTTCCTCAAAGACAATCAAGGCCGATATATTCTGGTAAACAAGGCACAGGCTGAGCTCTTCAGCACCACCATCCACAATTTGCTTGGGAAAGACGACAGCCACTTCATTAAGGATGATAATGAATTGAGAGGCATCCAGGAAAGTGACATTAAAGTAACCCTCCTTAAAGAAATAGTTACACTCCCCGAACAAAATATAACCCACCTTGACGGCACTAACAGAATACTTCATACAACAAAGGTTCCCTTTATCAGTAATTTTGATAAGGAAGTCAACATACTGGGTGTCTCCATTGATTTAACAGAAGTAAAAAACGCAGAACAGGAACTCAGAAAAATCAACTTTGAACTTGATAGCTTCGTTTACAGAGCATCACATGATTTAAGGGCTCCCCTATGCAGTATCACAGGATTACTGAATCTGATCAAAAGAGAAAAAGATCCTATGATTATTAATGAATGTATTGAGCAAGCTAAAAACAGTGTCAAAAGACTTGATTCCTTCATTGCAGACCTGACCAATTTCTCAAGAAACAATCGACTCAGAATTATCTCATCTAAAATCAACTTTACAGGTATTGTACACGAATGTCTTGAAAGTCTGAAATTTATGGATAATGCAGATCAGATTAAAATAGTATTGAGTACTGAAGAACAGCACGAATTTTATAATGATGAAAACAGACTGAAAATCATTTTCATGAACCTAATATCCAATGCTATTAAATACCATTCACTAGAACAACCTAATCCCTTTCTGAAAATAAGGATTTCTACTTCTGAAACAGGCGCAAAGATCGAAATAGAAGATAACGGTTCCGGAATTGAGGCATCCTACCATCAGAAAATATTTGATATGTTTTTCAGAGCTTCAGAAAAATCCTTTGGTAGTGGTCTTGGTTTATATATAGTAAAACAAGTTATAGATAGGCTCAATGGTAGTATATCTTTAAAATCTGAAATAAACTACGGAACTATTTTCAGCATTACCTTACCAAACCAGGATTAATTAAATATCAATCTATTATTTTTAAAAGCCTTTTTAAGATTTGAGTTAAAACTACAGGCATCAGACTTATCAGAATTATCCCTTCCCAGACCTCCACAGATAGAGGCTTCACTTGCAAAATCTTTTGAGCTGCAGGAAATATTCCTGTAATAGCCAGCAGTGAAATACAAAAAGCAAGTGCCATCCATACAAATTTATTTCTTGTAATTTCATTCATAAAGAATGAACTCTTTCTTGAAGACAAATTAAAAACATGCCAGAGTTGAGAAAGAGCCAGTGAATAAAATATCATATCCTGAATAATTACAGGTTCATCTGCATAATATTTTTCAAAAAACAGTACCCCACAAAGGATAGAACCTGAAATGCATATACAATAAACGATTAACGATTTCCAGTCTTCTCTGTCAAGCATTGGTGCTTCCGGGTTTCTTGGAGGAAGTTCCATCACATTTCTATCTCCTTTGCCAAGCCCCAGGGCCAGTGCTGGGAAAACATCAGTAATCAGATTAAGGAATAAAATCTGAATCGGTAGTAATACAATTCTTGGGTCTATGAATCCAGAAGCAACCACCAGCACTATTTCACTGAGGTTACAGGATAAAAGGAAAATTATAAATTCTCTTATATTCTGAAAAATAACCCTTCCCTGAAAAATAGCTTCTACAATAGAAACAAATGAATCATCTTTTAAAACTACATCAGCCGTATCTTTAGCTACCTGTGTACCTCTGGTTCCCATGGCAATTCCAATATCAGCTTTTTTCAAAGCAGGTGTATCATTAATACCATCACCTGTCATTGCCACAATATTGCCCTGATCCTGATAAAGGCTAACCAATTCAAACTTCTGAGCAGGTGTAACTCTTGCGAAAACCCGTGTATTCATCACACGTTCCTTATCACCGCCATATATATCAAGCTCCTGAAGTTGAGCACCTGTCATGAGGACACTCTCTTCTTTCTCATTCTCTACAATACCAATCTTCCTGGCAATGGTGAAACCTGTTTTAGGATGATCTCCGGTGACCATAATCACTTTTATACCTGCAGTTTTACAACTTTCCATTGCAAAACCTATATCATGTCTGGGGGGATCAAGAAACCCAACCAAACCGATAAAAGTAAGATCTTTAAGATATTCTTGTTCCTCCTCCGCCTGATGTTTTATTGCAAAAGCAAGTACCCTCAATCCCATTGATGAAATTCTTTCAGCCTCCTTATGCAAAAGGGTGATAAAAGTAGCATCAACAGGTAACACTTCTGAGTCTTTACGATATCTGGTACATTTGGAAAGGATTGCTTCAACAGAACCTTTTGAAGCTATAATAAACTCATCACGAGATCTGACCAATACAGCCATCATCTTTGTATCTGAGCTAAAAGGTTTCTCATCAACTCTTACATATTCATCTTTCAGATTACTAGTATCAAGTCCTCCGGAATATGCCAGTCTAAGCAAGGCTATCTCTATCGGGTCTCCTATAGGTTTCCCCGAAGACAAGCCAAGGTTCGCATTGTTGCAGAGAGCAGCAGTCAGGTACAACTCATTCAGAGCATTTTCAACATCTGTTATATCATTATTGAGAATAGTATTTTCACGTTTATCAAAATCGCTTTTCAATTCAAATGTCTTGTGAGGAAAAGCGATTAAGTTTACCTCCATCACATTTTCAGTAAGTGTACCTGTCTTGTCTGTAAAGATGATATTAGTTCCCCCCAGAGTTTCAACAGAATAAAGCTTTTTTATTATGGCATTTCTTTTGGCCAGTCTGAGCATTCCATAGGCAAGAGCGATTGTAGAAACAATTGGAAGTCCTTCTGGGATAGCAGCAACTGCAAGAGCAATGGCAGTTTCCACTATAATATATAATTCCTGTTTTCTGAAAAGACCAGCTATGATAAAAATACAGGCCATACCTGCAGTAATCCAGATAAGCGTTTTGGTAAGTCTTTCCAATTTCAAATCCAGAGGAGTTGATGTATCTTCTGTACTCTGCGTCATTGTTGATATTTTGCCGAGTTCAGTATGCAACCCTGTGGCAGTCACAAGAAAATAACCATTTCCTTTTATCACTGAAGTACCCTTAAACACCATATTAGTTCTATCAGCCAAAGGAGTAGATTCAGGAAGGGGTTCAGATATTTTATCCACGGGAAGAGATTCACCTGTAAGCGCAGATTCGTTTGTCTGTAAAAGATTAAGATTTACAAGCCGTCCGTCTGCCGGAACCATGTCACCTGCTTTAACATAAACTAGGTCGCCAACTGCAAGTAAAGCTGAGTCAATTTCGCATAATTCAGAATCTCTGATAACCTTTGCGAGAGAAATTTCAAGGCTTCGCAACCCTTCCATGGATTTCCTTGCCTGCAGTTCAATAAAAAAACCTATAAGTGTATTAATCAGAATTACGCCTCCAATAGCTAGCGAATTACTGACATCATGAAAAAACAAAGAAATGATTGCAGCACCTGCAAGCAGATATGTAATGGGATTCTGAAACTGTTCAAGTAAAATCCTAATGGCTGATTTTTCCTTTACATCAGCTAACTTATTGGGACCATATCGAGCAATTCTGCTATTTGCTTCATCAGCAGTTATTCCTTTCTTAGAATCAGATAATAAAAAATCCACAACCTTTTCTTCAGAAAGGGCGTGGAATAAAAGTTCAAATGAAAATCCTGATTTGTCAAGCACAAGAAAATAAATAGAGAAGTTAAAATCAAAAACCTAAGTTAATTAAACCTTAACAAGTCTCAATATGTTTTTACATATACTTTTCTAGGAAAGCTCTGAAATCGGTCTTTAGATCATCAAATATTTCATTAAAGCTATCCATTCTCTCTTCAAGATTATAATGTTCATCTGCGGTTCGTTCATCAACTGCATTGCTGAAATCCTTTTCAAATTCAGCCAGGACTCTTCCCATTCGATTGATATCGTGTTTTAATTTTATTATTTCATCATGTTGAATAAAGAACTTGTTTTGAAACTGTTCTATCTGAATTTTAACATTAATATCAGTATAATCTGAGGCAATCTCTTCAAGACGTTCCTGAAAGATTTTCAGTTCGTCATTACAAAACTCCAGCTCATTTAACCACAACCTTTCGTCAAAATGAAGCCAGGAAACCAATCTTCTTTTTTCGTCCGCTATCATATTATCTAACTTTTATAATTTTTTTCATTCAATAAGAACATAGGAACCTCCACTCTATATAAGCTTTTATCAATCATACTTTTATAAAAAAGCCTTCTAAAGAAAGAACTGCTGTATTTCATTAATGCTATCATATCTACATCTTCCTCAGAAAGAAAATTCTCAATAGCATTATACCGCTGCTCTGAAACAAGCATTTCGAATTTAACCTTTCCAAATTCATCAGTAGCTTTTACTTTTTTTCTCAACCGGTCAAAAAGCACAACATCAAGACGCAGGCTAATCGGATCAGCAACATGAAGGACTGTTACTTTGGCATTAAAGATCTTTGCAAAATTCACCACCTCATCAATTGCTAAATGGTCATTATCGCGAAGGGCACATGCATACACAATATGCCGAAATCCCTGAAAGGTAACATCTGAAGGTACAGCAAGAACCGGACATGCCACATGATCAAGAGTGGAAATTGTAGTACTTCCAATCCATTTTGAAGTAATAGAATTATCATAAGCTCCCATTACTACCAATTCAACATTTTCTCTTTTGGCAACTTCAGCTATTTCATTTACAGCTATTCCTGAAGAAAACTTATACTCACAACCTACCCTGCTTCCATCTAGATATTTCTCGGAACTCACAAGATCACATGACTGACGTAATTTTTCCCTTGCCGTATACTCCTGATCTTCCAGTATACTTTCCATCATAAATGTCGGGATAGTGGGCTCAAGAACAGGAAGGGGTGCAGAATTAAATATAATGACTTCGGATACTGCTTTCGCAGCTATACCTTTTGCAAAATTTAATGCATTATTTGAACTGTCTGAAAAGTCCGAAGCTAGTAGTAACTTTTCCATATCACCTGCCTTTATATGATAACATCAAAAGAGAGGGGATTAATTCGGATGAGTTAAACTGGAAAATGATTTCAGTTTTTAAATTCGGTATTCTGAAAATATTCTATAATCGAATCACAAACGATTTTAAAATTCAATGGCATTACTTTATCCGGATAAGGATGCTTGCCTCCAAAAGTATGATCCGCATTATCAATAACTTTTAATTCTGAAAATGGATTGCTGTTTTTTAAGGCAAAAGCATTATCAACTGGCACTGTTGAATCTGCTGAGCCGTGAATAATTAACAAATGTTTCAATTTTGAAGCAGCAGAGATAATATCAAGTCTTGATTTATTTGCAAGATAAGATTCCAGAAACTGAGGATAAAGAGGCATTTTTTGCCCTGTTCTCGCATTGTCTACAAATACAGTTTCTCCTTTTTTCCATAAATCAATATCCTTGTCATTCAGAAATTTATTCAGATCAGAAACTCCTGCCAGTGATACTACCGCACTTACTCTCACGTCTTCAGCTCCTTTAATAATAGCAATTGACCCTCCCCTGCTATGCCCGATCAATATCAGCTTTCGTTTGTCCCACTCGGTTCCGGGAATAATTTCATCTTTAAATACATGCTCAATTATAGCCTGAACATCTTCAAGCTCAATGATAAAATTATTTCTTCCGAAACTATTCAGATCATTAAATTCCAATGGACTATCAAGGGTTGTTCCATTATGGGAAAAATTCATTTTAATGAACACATATTTCTTTTGAGTAAAATATTCCATCATCAGGTCAAAATTGCCCCAATCCTTAAATCCTTTAAACCCATGTAGAAAAATAATCAAAGGTTTTTTCTTTCCGTCTGAAGTATAGGAAAGATCATACAATAGCTTTCTGGAATAACTTTCCAAAGTCAATTGTCTGTTTTTAAGTAAAATATGTTTTGCCATAAATGTCCGTAATGAACTACATGATAAACTACTGAAAACCAATACAGATAAACTTGATAACGAATCATGAATAATAATCATAATTTTAAATTAATAAAATATGATTTTTATAAGGTCAGCCCTTTGGAAACAGTATAAATAGATTGTAATATTGTATCATGGCTGTCAGTATTAAAGAAATACAAGCTCCGATTGAAGACGAAATAAAGGATTTTGAAAAGAAATTCAGGGATTCTATGAAAAGTAACGTAGTGTTACTTGACAGAATCATGACCTATATCGTTAAAAGAAAGGGCAAACAACTGAGGCCGATGTTTGTATTTCTTATGGCTAAAACATGCGGAGGCATAAGTGAATCTACCTACAGAGGTGCTGCACTTATTGAATTGCTTCATACAGCTACGCTCGTTCATGATGATGTGGTGGACGATGCTAACTACAGACGCGGATTTTTTTCCATTAATGCCCTTTGGAAAAATAAAATAGCAGTACTTGTCGGTGACTACTTACTTTCCAAAGGATTACTACTCTCCCTTCAGAATGATGACTTCAGCATACTTAAAATAGTTTCCAATGCAGTAAAGGAAATGAGTGAAGGTGAGTTGCTTCAAATAGAAAAAGCTAGGAATCTTGACATTACGGAAGAAGTATACTTTGAAATTATCCGTCAGAAAACTGCCTCTCTCATAGCCTCATGTTGTGCTGTTGGCGCTGCCTCTTCTGGCGTCGATGCTGCCTCAATTGAAAATGCCAGACTTTTTGGAGAAAAAGTTGGAATGGCATTTCAGATAAAAGACGACCTCTTTGACTACAATACTGAAGCCGCTATAGGCAAGCCTATAGGTATTGATATAAAAGAAAGAAAAATGACACTTCCCCTGATCTTTGCTCTTAGTAAAGCCGGCTGGTGGGAAAAAAGAAAAATCATTAACATCGTTAAAAATCAAAACGATAATCCTAAGAAAGTTGCTGAAGTAATTCAATTTGTGAAAAACTCCGGAGGTATTGCATATGCCACGGAAATCATGAATAGTTACATGAATCAGGCAAACTCCATCCTGGAGACGTTTCCTTCCTCTCCTTACAAACAATCCCTTCAACAGTTGGTTAAATATACAATAGAGAGAGACAAATAATTTCTCTTATTGAATTTAAACTAATTGGGAAGAAATCATGAGAAGTAGTGCGTTAACTTTAAAATCTGTCAGAAAGAATGCTTACAGGTATACAGAAAGTATAGGAGATTCAGCTACAAAATTTGCTAAATCAGTGAAAAAATCTTTCTCCAAAATTGATTGGGAAGGAATGGGAAAGGGAGCCAAAAAGCAAGTTAATATCCTTTCTAAAAGAGGTCAAAGATTAGTACATCAGGCTAAAAAATCAGCGAGATTAAAGGCTAGAAAACTAAGAAGAAAGGCGTGGTACCGGGAATTAAAGAAGGGAACATTCTTTCCTAAAAGGGCCAGAATCATAAGAAGCTGGGCTATTTTAAACGCAAAATACATTCAACTTATGCTGAGCAAAAAAGCCAGAAGAGTGAATCGTATGTTAAATCCGGATTATCCTGCTTTAAGAAACTTTGCGGATGACACTTTGGCAATCACAAAGTTTTTCTTTGGAACTCAAATTCCAAGATATACCGGAATAGCTCTGGAGAAAGTGAGATAAAATCTAAAAAGCATTTATGTCTATAAGAGGCTATTATACGTAGCCTCTTTTTTATACTTTTTTTATCTAATTGTAATTATTACTTCTGGCCTAGTTTGTCTTTCTGACTTTTCCATATATTTAAATCCCTAATAATCAAACCATGTATCATCTATGCGAAACACCATATTAGTATTATTTTTCTTAACCATTACTCCAGGTGTAATGGCTCAAATTCGCCTTCCGGCAATATTCTCATCAAACATGGTTATTCAGCAAAACACAGAGATACCTATATGGGGATGGGCAGGACCAACACAGGATATCCAAATTCAGATTAGCTGGGATACAACCTCAGTAGTTCAAACTAAAGTCTCTAATACATCTATTTGGAAAGCTACTATAAAAACACCTTCTGCTGGTGGACCTCATACGATAACAATTAAGGCTGGAGCTGAGAAGAAGATGCTTGAGAATGTAATGGTGGGAGAAGTATGGTTGTGTTCCGGCCAATCTAATATGGAATGGAATATGGACGCTTCCGCCGATGGAAAGCCTTATTTGGAACAGATCAATGATCCTCTTATAAGATTATTCCAAATACCCCGATCTGCAGCTTCTTCTCCTCAGATGAAAGGTGAAGGGAACTGGAATCTTTGTAGTGGTGAACCTCTGAGATGGTTTAGTGCAGTTGCATACTATTTTGGCAAAACTCTTAACACTGAACTAAAAGTACCTATAGGGCTTATTCATTCAAGTTGGGGAGGAACACCGGCTGAAGTATGGGTTCCCAAAGACATCATAGATTCAGATTCACTTCTTAAAGCTGCCGCAGATAAACAATGTGTTATCGATAGACCATGGTGCCCTTCTGCTCCAGGGACAGCTTATAACTCTATGATTGTACCGCTTATTCCATTTAAGCTTTCAGGAATTATTTGGTATCAGGGCGAATCTAACGTGGAGTACCCACTCTCTTATAAACTGCTGATGGAAAAATTAATATTAAACTGGAGAAAAGATTTTCAATCAGAACTACCTTTTTATTATGTACAAATAGCTCCTTACAGCGGATATGGAGATAATATGAATGGTGTACTGCTTAGGGAACAACAGTCAAAGCTTTCGGAGACTCCCAAAACAGGAATGGTTATAATATCTGACGTTGTTGAAAATGTTAAAGATGTCCACCCACGATATAAAAGACCTGTTGGTGAAAGATTGGCCCGCTTAGCGCTTGAAGAAACATACCATTCCAACACTATTCCAGCCAAAAATCCATCTTTCAAAACCATGAAAATTGAAAATGAGAAAATTAAAATCACTTTTGACAATGCATCTAATGGTCTGAAGTCCAAAGAAGGCAAAAAACTTAAAGGTTTTATAATTGCAGGTAGTGACAAACGATTTTATCCTGCCAAAGCTGTAATTAAAAATAATACTGTAACAATCTATTCTCCCAAAGTAAGAGAACCTGTTGCAGTAAGATTTGAGTGGACCAATGATGCCCTGCCCAACCTTTTCAATAAAGAAGGCTTACCTGTGTCTTCATTCAGAACCGATGAATGGAAAATTGAAAAATGATCAATAAATCAATCGATTAGTTCTCGTTCTAAATATTTCAATAAAATGGCTGCCTGTTTCAACAGGCAGCCATTTTATTGAATAAACATTTTAATACCCTGCACCAATATTAGTTCCGGGCCCCATAGAACCAGGGCTTGCTCCAGGTGCACTGGAAGATGGTTGTGGAGTTGATGTACTAGGCAACATACCATTATTTGGAAGTCCTCCGTTATTGGGCAAACCACCGTTGTTCGGCAACATTCCCCCTCCAGGCAACTGTCCGTTATCTGGAAGCCCCCCATTGTATTCTATACCAGGATTTACCTGAGTATTTGGATTAATATTTGGATTTGTAGCAGGGTTATTATTATATATACTTGTTTCATTCCTCAACTTAGTTCCATCCATTGAACCTGGAACTGTCGGATTAATAGAATAATAAGACTCATCAGGAGAACTATTGATGCCCGGATTTCCGTAAAGGTCTGTATTCCTCCCTATAATTGTTGTATTCGTATCAATTTGTGCAAAGGAACTGAAACCCAATCCCATTGCAAACATTATCATCAGCACTATTTTCATATTCCTGTTTTTTATCAAAACAATTCCGGCTTGGGCATAGTGCCAAATTCCCCTAAGATCTCTTTCCTGTTACCACTTTATCAAAGTTAGATCTGTGTATGCCAAACATTTATTATGGCCCGCAAATTATTTAAATAAGGAGGAAAGTAGTGATGAAAAGATTAGTGTGGTTAGTTATTGGGGTGATACTTACTCTGCTTTATGGATGTCAGCCAGGAAGTAATGCACATACAAGTTATAATCCGGATACGGATTTTTCCAAGTTCAGGACATTTGCCTGGCTGCCTAAACAATTACCTGAACAGCAAGGGGATCAATTGAATGATGTAATGAGCTTATATAATAACGAACTAATTGAATTGAAAATAAAAAGGATGGTAAACAGCGATTTGCTGGATAAAGGTTTATACCTAGACTCCCTAAATCCAGACCTTTTATTTACATATTCTATAGTAATGGAAAACAGAGAAAGATATACCAATACTCCATTGGTTATAAATCAGCCAAACCTTGCAGTTCCAAGGTTTTACAATTATTTCGAACAACCTTATACCATGTATAATTATCTAACGAATGATTACAATATATACCCATATACAACTTATTTTGGAGGAGTGAATATATATAACACTACTCCAGATGGTATTTACTATGGAGCGGGTATATACAGGCCTCAGGTATTGGGAAACATTAGTGAAAAAATTCAATATAAAGAAGGCACTCTAGTTATTGATGTAATAGACCGCAAAACAAACCAATTGATCTGGAGAGGTTACAGCAGCGAATCTTTAAATAATCCAGTAATGTTTGAAAATTTATTACCGGGTCAGATTAATGGTATTATGGAACAATTTCCATCTCCTTATTCACCCAATGCTTTTTATTAATTAAACAGCTATATAAATTTTAAACCTGATATTTAGTTCATATTGAATATCAGGTTTAAAATTTTTCTAAAAACGTCGTGAGCAATACTATATATGTTAACAATCCCTCTTTGCATACTGTCAAAGTTGGTTATCCTGGAAATCTTTTAATTGATGGAGAATTCACAAACTCCGATACCAAAGATGAAAACTCATTTTTTAAAGTACTTAAGTGGAAGTTTAGTAAAAACCCTCAAAGAGAAGAAAAGGAAAATGAAAACTATAAAGTTACCACTATCAAAAATAATGACTTTATAAAAAGTGATCAGGATATAATAGTGTGGCTGGGGCACTCAACTTTTTATATTCAGATTGACAAGGTAAAGATTCTTACCGATCCTGTATTCTTTGATCTGCCCTTTCTTAAAAGGAAAACCGAACTCCCCCTCGCACCTGAAGAAATAATCAATATTGATTATTTATTACTTTCACATGGGCATAGGGATCATTTTGATGTACCATCACTAAAAGTTGTATTGGCTAACAATCCTTCTGTCAAAATCTTAGGTCCATTAAATATCTCGAAACTTTTCAATGAAATTGATTTTAAAGGAGAGATACAGGGAGCTGGGTGGTACCAGCAATTTAAATCAGATTCTATAGACTTTATATTCCTTCCTGCCAAACACTGGCATCGTAGAGGATTTAATGATTTCAACAAAGTTTTATGGGGAAGCTTTTATATAAAAGGGAAAAACAAATCAATATATTTTGCAGGAGATACCGCCTATGGTGCCCATTTCAAAGAAATTCAGAAAACTGTACCTCCCATAGATTATTGCCTGATGTCAATAGGAGCTTATAAACCCTCCTTTCTTATGAACCTCTTTCATGTAAATCCTGAAGAAGCCTTTAAAGCATATCAGGAGCTTCACGCCAAATATTTCATACCCATGCACTATGGAACTTTTGATTTATCTGATGAACCAATGGGTGAGCCAGAAAGAGAAATCAGAAAGCAATTCAAGAAACAGGGAAGCTCAGAGCACCTATTAATAGAGGCAATAGGTAAAGAGATACTGATATAGTCGAGTAGGCAAGGGCATTTCAGCCCAAGCCTCTCACAGAACCGTACTTGACAGT
>JAEYZG010000052.1 GCA_023428135.1 Bacteroidota bacterium
TTACTTCTGGGTACTATACATTTGGATACATTCCTTTTGATGAGTCTGTATTTGGAGTACTCTCTAATAAAATGGATGGGAGCATTTATCCTGTAAAAGGGCAAAAGATAAACTTCAGATTTTTGGAGCAATATAAAGATGCAGGATCTTTAAAGTACAAGATCTACTCCAACCCTTCAGAACTTAAAGACGAAGGAATAATTACTACAAGTTATGGCTATAACTATGAAAGCATAGAGTTACAAACTTTAGGTCTGAGTGATGGAAAGTTATACATACTTGAGGTGACAGATGAAAAGAATAGAAAGTCTTACTTGAAGTTTGAGTTTAAGAATAATTAAAAGTTTTTGAATTAAGCAAATGAGTGGTTTAGTCTTCGCGATTTCTTGCTATAGTAAATAAAAAAGTATAGAAATTTGCTGAAAATATTACATCATATAATCATGATTTCTGAAAAGTTGGTTTTAGAAATTAAATATTAATCCATAATTTTAGATAAGATAAATACTGTGTTTTTTTTTAGCTGAATACTGTATTTTTAAAGAGTAAAAGTTTTTTTTTATTACGACGAGTATCAATTAAATGTTACCCTGGGCTTTTTTTCTAAAGAGGATACTATTCCTGCTTTCGTTGGTTTTGTTCTCTAATGTTTTATTAGCAGGCAACTTTACCTGGAAAAACGATGCTGCCAGTTCAGAATGGGAAGATCCGTTAAACTGGAGTGGTACTGGTGTTCCTGTTAATGGAAGTAATCAGGTTGTATTTACATCTGCGGATAATATAACAATTGTAAGTTCTACAAATGCTCCTGTACTTAATTCAAATCAGACAATAGGAGCGTTTATTATTTCTTCAGGAAGTTTAACAATAAATGTCGGTAATACTCTTACGACAGGCTCCGCATCTATTGCCGCAGAAACTACTTTAAACGGCAATGGAATGCTTGATATTGGAGGTTCTGTGACAGTTAATGCTTCAATTGGAAGTAATTCTTCCGGAGCCACTATCAATTGTGGAATCAAGGGAAATATAGGAGCTCTGTTTCTTAAAAACTCAACTTTTAATGGCGTTACAATCTTCAAGGTTTCAATCAATGGAAACTATTTTAATATTGGAGGAAATACGTTTAATGGAGTTACTACTTTTGAATCGGGAGGAAGTGCAGGACTCAGGTTATCTGATGTAGCAGTTGATCAGTTTAATAATGACCTTACTTTAATCTCAACAATAGGTTTAATTTATACTTCTTATAATTATAATACCGTTTATAATGGAAATATTGTTGTAAAATCTACATCTACTAATGGTGTTTACTTTGGTAATTCAAGTGCTACAAGTACTGTTACATCCACTCTTGTTCCAACTAAAACTATTACGGCCCAGAGTTTTACTGGGGGGACGCTGACTTTAAAAAATTTTATACAGCAAGGTTCATCTATTCCGCAAAGCATAACTTTAGGGGGAACAACAGCAACGGTAGTCTTTGCCTCTGGAACTGGAGGAACTGGTCCATTAACCACATTCGATGCTTCGTTAATAGTAACTGCTCCTGGTATTGCATTCAACGGAGCAAATTTTAAAGAAGATGTTTCTTTTTATGCTTCCTATCCTACAACTTCGACAGGAGGAAATGTTTATCATAAAACCTCTTATTTTCATTATAGTCAGACAAATGTAAATAACCATTGGACATTAGGAGGTGTTAATGAGTATAAAGGTGATGCTACGTTTGTAAATAATAATGTTGGGATTATATACGTAGGAAACGGTACAGCAACTTTTGGAGGGGATGCTACTTTTGATAATAAATCAACAGGCTCCATAGTGCTTGCATATGCTAATACAGCTACTGTTAACTTCACCAATCCTCTTAAGAAAGCCAAGTTTATTGTAAGAGCTGCAAATGGAATGATAAAAATGGCTGACAATGGGGCTACAAATTTCTATTGCGATGTTGAAGTTAATTCAACAGGTGGTTCTATTTATTCAGTCTATTCAGGAACAGGGAAAGTTTATTTAAAAGATGGAAATTCTATTTCAGTGGGGGAATTGGGATTTTCACCAGGTGCATTAGGTTTTAAAAATTTTATTCAGGAAGGCTCTACACCACAAGAACTTTTATTGCCATGTGATGAAAATGATACTCGTTTATTTCTTCAGACTGGATGTGATTTTTCAGGAGATTTAACAGTTCAGGCTCCTCTTATTCTGCTACAAGGTGGGATATACAGAGGTACTACAGATATTTCCTTGTGTTTTCCTCGCTCAGGAAGTGTTCAAAGTATCAATTATGAAGCCATTTTATTTAAAGGAGATACATATATCCGAAATAAAGGTACAGGTGATATGTCTTTAGGAAATTCCACATTCCCTGTAACTTTTGAAGGTAATACTTATTTTAATATTACAGGTACTGGGAGGATATACCTCTCCACAGGAGGAGCCTCAAGTTCTACCATCTTTTCTGGAACAGATAAAAAGGTCAGTGTAAATATTTCATCTGCAAATAATGCAGTTGGTGGAACTTTTTATTTTGCATTGAATGGAACATGTGAGATACATTCTGACATCGAGTTGTCAAATAATGCTAATGCTTCAATAGTTATAGGATCAACGAACGGAACTGTAACTTTGGCTGAAGGTAAGAAAATTAACATTCTTCCCGGAGCCTTTACTTTTGGAGCAATTTCTTTCGGTAAATTTGAACAACTGGGTGATACTCCTCAAAATATCAATCTGGAAGGAAGTAGTTTAATAACCTTTTCTAATGGTACAATTTTTAATGGTGATTTAGCTTTGGTTTCCCCTCGAATATTGCTTTACGGAGGTTCTAAGTTTAAAGGCATTACTACTTTCGAAAAAACTTCTACAGTAACATATGATAACTGTAATGGAGGGAACGAATTTCATAAAAATGTAACGTTCAAAAAAACCGGTTCACAAAGTTGGACTCTATGTCATTCAGGTGGAGGTGATCATTATTATGCTGATGTTACCTTTTGGAATGCTGCATCAGCAAACTTAATTGCATCAAGTGCTGGCACATCTCTGTATGACGGAAATATTCTATTTAAGAATACAGAGAATGGAGCTATTTTTATTGGATGGAATGGTGGAATTGCTAATATGGCAGAGGGTAAGACTGTAAATGTTGAAGGGTTTAATTCGGGTTCACTTAATATAAGAAACCTGAATCAAAAGGATGCGAATACATCTCAAAATATAATTTTAAATCCAACTGGTACTGCCTTACTTAATTTTGCTGGAGGAACGGAATTTTGGGGAGATGTTACTGCATCTGCTCCGAATTTAGCTATTAGCGGAATTTTCAAGGGAACTGCAAGCTTTACAAAAACGGGTATTGGAGCTCATTCAGGTGGACCTACAGCATATTTTGAAAAGGAAGTAACTTTTACAAATACAGGTACTGGGGATTTTTTGATAGGAGGCACTGATTTTACATTTGTTGATAATGTGAATTTAAATAATAATAGTACTGGAAGAATTCTGGTTTCCAACTCTTCTAACCAAGTCACAAATTTTAATGGGATAGGAAAAGTTATAAAGGCTAAAAATCTTGTTGCAGGTGGCATATATATTGGTAATAGTGGAATATGTAATGTTAGCAGTAATCTGGAATTATCTAATTTATCTACTGGTGGAATTCACTTTGCAAGTGGTGTTGGTGGTCAGTTAAATTTAACAGCAACTAGTCATATTACAGCCTCAGATTTTAATAATGGAATACTAAATTTCAGAGGGACCAAACAAGTAGAAGGGGCTCCTGATATAAATCTTGATTTGCAAAACGGTCGTCTTGTATTTGATGCTGGTAATGAATTATATAGTAATATAACAGTTTCATGTGGTTACTTTAATTTAAATGGATCAAAGTTCAATGGTTCAGTTAATCTTACCTCAAATAATAATGCAGGAGGATTTGCTGTATCAAATGGAGGAAATACATTTTTCTCTGATCTGCAAATAACGAGCACTGGTAGTAATGGTATATTGTTAACTAACGTGAATGGTGATATTTATAAAGGAAATGTAACTATAAATAAAAACAGTGCTGGAGCTGTCCAGCTTGCAAGAACAGGAACTTCAGAGTTTTATGGGAATATTTCATATAATGTTATTTCCGGTCAGACTCCTGATGCCTTCGGCGCAAATGGAGGTATAAGCGCTTTTAAAGGTGACATAGCTCAAGCCATTTCAAGTAATTATTCTGTAATTCAATTTGCAGGCGGTGGAATAAAGATGGACAAGTTTTCAAGTAACCTAACCTTAAATGTTCCATTAAATGTTACCGGTAACGTTACCTTTGTCAAAGGTAATATCATAGCTTCAGCAACCAATACTTTCTCATTCAATGGAGCATCACAAATAGTAACAGGTGCTTCAGATCAAAGCTATATTCAGGGAGTTGCCAGAAGATTCGCAAGTACTGCTTTTACATTCCCGATTGGTAATGGCGGCAAGTATATGCCTATTAGCATATCTAAACCATCAGTAAATGAAGATATCCGGGTCGAAGCTTTTTTAGATACTCCTCCCAATGCCACTACTTTAAACAATACATTGTCAAGAATTAGTTCATGTCAATACTGGGATGTACAAAGAGTTACAGGAAGCTCAAATATTTCATTAACTATACCATGGGCAAGCTCTGGTTGTGAAGGAATCAACAGCAGAGATATAAGTGTAGCTCAGTATAAAAACAATGTATGGCAGTTTTTTGGAGCCAATAATAAAGTAACTGATGGATCAAATGGTTCTGTCACTTCCAATACTCCTTTTACTTCTGGGTACTATACATTTGGTTACATTCCATTTGATGAATCTGTATTTGGAGTACTCTCCAATAAAATGGATGGGAGTATTTATCCTGTAAAAGGCCAAAAGATAAACTTTAGATTTTTAGAGCAATATAAAGACACAGGATCTTTAAAGTATAAGATATACTCCAACCCTTCAGAGCTTAAAGACGAAGGAACAATTACTACAAGTTATGGTCATAACTATGAAAGCATAGAATTACAGACTTTAGGTCTGATTGATGGAAAGTTATATATACTTGAAGTGATAGATGAAAAGAATAGAAAGTCTTACCTGAAGTTTGAGTTTAAGAATAATTAGATTGTAGAGAAAAAATGAATAAGATTATTAGTATTGGCATCATCGTGTTGGCAGTGGCAGGCCTTTTTGTTTACACATATATAACTGTGCCAAAGATTGCTTATGTAAATATAGATGTGGTGTATGAAGAATTTACATTAAAAAAAGAGCTTGAGAAGAAACTTCAGAATGTAGAGAGAGAAAGAAACCTTCAGCTTGACAGCCTTAAAACAGAGTTACAGATTTTGTCAACAAAGATAGAAGCTGAAAGAGGTAAAAACCTTGATAACCTAAGCACCTTTCATGTAAAAAAGGAAAGATACCTGCAGAAGGAAGATGAGTTTATGAAAGCAAATCAGGCTCTTGCTGATGAATACAGGGCTCAGATCTGGAAACAGCTTAAGCAGTATATTAAAGACTATAGCAAAAACAAAGGTTATGACTTTATCTATGGAGTAGATGATGGATATAATTTTATTTATGTCAATGAATCAGATGATATAACAGATAAATTGAAGGAGTTTGTGAACAATAAATACAATGGATCATCCAAATGAAAGTTCCTTATTTATTCTTATTAGTCTTTTTGTTTATCAGTTGTACGGAATCAGATAAGATACTGAGTGAAAAGGAATTTATTGAATGGGTGGAGGATGAGGATAATGGATTGACTATGGTGAAGGAGTTTGATGATTTTATATTCACACTGCAGTATAGACCTGCAGAATACATAGTCGCAAAGGAGTGCATCAGTAAAGACTGTTCTCCGGAGGAGATACAAACGCGTAAATCTGAACTTGAAGAGCTATATCATTTTAATCTGAAGATAACAGCAAAAGATACGAAGGAAGAAATGCTTAAAAAGAACATCTCCAGTCCGGAAGAATATTTTGGAAGAATAGAGTATTTTACGAGTCATGCAGAAAATGATTTAAAATTATATACTTCTACGGACACGATAGATTGTGGGTTATATCATTTTGAAAGATCTTACAACATGGCGCCTTTCTCCAATATGGTTGTAGGATTTGAAAGGGATAGTATAGCAATAGAAGACCTTACTTTTTCATTTGATGAGAGAGTCCTCGGAATAGGAAAAATAAATTTTAAGATAGAGCAGGAAACTTTGAAGAAGCTTCCTTCAATAAAGTAATTTTTGAAAGTATTGAATGACGCAATATAATATACCAATGAAGATAAGAGTTTTTAAGTTTATCGCACTTTTTCTCGCAGTCAACTTTTTGGCACAAGTAGTATTCCCGACAGTAGCTTTTGCACTTACCGGAGGTCCTAGCCAACCTGAAGTAGAAAGTTTTGAACCGATTGGTACTTCAGAAATGGTTGATGTTTTTTCAGGAGACTTTGTTTACAACATTCCATTGCTAAATGTTGGAAACTATCCTATAAATATAAGCTACCATTCAGGAGTATCAATGGATCAGGAAGCGAGCTGGGTTGGCCTCGGCTGGAATATTAATCCTGGAGTTATTAATAGGAATATGAGAGGGCTGCCGGATGATTTTAATGGAAATGGGACGAATGGAGATTTTATAACAAAGAAGTTCAATATTAAGCCCAATAGAACATATGGTATTACTGGTATGATTTCTCCCGAAGCCCTTCAGTTTAATTTTTTAAGTATTGGTTTGGGCATGGGAATCAGCTTTAACAATTATAGGGGATTTGCAATGGAGTCTACCCAACACATCGGCATTAGTGCTGCTGGAGGGAACAAGGGTGAGAATACTGCATCTCTTGGATTAAATGTTTCCACCAATAGTCAGGAGGGGATGACTATTGAGCCTACTGTTTCTTTTGAACGTAGGGTAATGTCAAGCTATGATAGAGACCAACATTTGGGACCAAAAGTTGGAGCCTCATTTAATTCAAGGGCTGGTCTAACTGCGTTGACTTTGAAAAGATTAGGTTATACTACTAACCAATATGGAGAAGTAATGCAGCAATTTTTGTCTAAAAATGGCGGTAGTTCAATATCTTTTGTTTCACCTACATATATTACTCCTTCCACTCTTCCCATGCAAAACACCTCTGTTACGCTTAATTTAAGTTATGGAGCTACAGCTTTTGGTACTGACTTTTTGCTTGCTTTTTCAGGCTATTATTCTGAACAAAAGCTAAGGACCAATGAAATGAAGTACAGATCTTATGGATATATGAATTCTGATCAATATAAGACAGTAGGAGCTTTACTGGATTTTAACAGAGAAAAAGATGTTTCCTTTACAAAAAATACTCCTGCCCTTCCGGTAACTAATTTTACTTATGATATTTATTCTGTGTCAGGTCAGGGAATAGGGGGGATGTATAGACCATATAGAAATGATGTAGGTACTGTACATGATAGTTTTAATAATAACGGCAGTGACAGCTATTCGCTTGGAGTAGAATTTGGAGGTGGATGGGTCGCAAGTTTTGGTTTGGATCCAAGGGTTGTACTTTCAAATACAACAACATCAAAATGGTTTAATGCATTAACCAAAAAGTTAAAGTTTCAAGGCAAAGAGGATCAGCCTGATAATATGTATTATGAACCATATTATTTCAAACAGGCAGGAGAAAAGGCTGTAGATTCAGAATTTGAACTTGAAGAATCATTCTTTAACAAAATTGGAGGCTTTGATGCAGTAAGAACTGATTTAAAATCAGGTGGCGGTTTTGAAGTAAATACGGAGAATCATTTCAAATCGGTGAATGGGAATACAATTCCAATATCAGATGTAATTAATCGTAATAAAAGACAAAAAAGAAATGAGTCAATTTCTGTATTGACATTCAAAGAAGCTCGTGATTTTGCTGTCAGAAAATCTTTATATTCTGAAACAGCTCCTGAAAAAGCTGTCTACAAAGGGAAGGACCATCATATAGCAGAAATGACTACTGTAAATGCTCAGGGAATGCGATATGTGTATGGAATTCCAGCTTATAATAATTTGCAAAGAGAAGTTTCCTTTAGCACTGGTGAAAGCCCTAAAAGAGGACAATTGGCTGTTGATTATTCTACAGGTCTTGTTACTTATTCGACTGATGGTAGTTCAGACAATTCAATTTCAAATGAAAGAGGGATAGATAACTATTATCAGATGAATGAAACTCCTGCCTATGCTCATAGTTATCTTTTAACCTCAGTACTTTCACCTGATTATGTAGACAATGACAAAATTCCGGGCCCATCTGAAACTGATATGGGTACATACACACTATTTAACTATGAAAAAGTTTCAGATTATAATTGGAGGATACCAGTTGGTGAGAAAAAAGCCAACAGTGAGGAGGGCCTTTCGTCTTTGACAAGCGATGATCATGCGAACTATGTTTATGGAACAAAAGAAGTATGGTACCTTAAATCAATCGAGGATAAAAATTTCATCGCTGAGTTTTTTACTGGAGAAAGGGAAGATGGATTAGGTGTTGTAGATGAAGATGGTAAAATAAACCCGAACAAAAAATTAAAGTATTTAAAAGAGATAAAACTTTATAACAAAAATGATCGGACTACTCCAATAAAGACAGTTCATTTCGTTTATGATTATTCTCTTTGCGGCAATCTGCCCAACAACAGCGGTATCGGTATTGATGAAAACGGAAGAAAAGAAGGACAGTCGGGATATGATCCAGCTAAAAATATTAATGCTAAGAAAGGTAAGCTGACTCTTAAGAGGATTTATTTTACTTATAAAGATTCTAAAAAGGCCAAGTTTAGTCCGTATGATTTCACCTATCATTCGGTTAACCCGGATTATCATATAAAGATGTATGATCGTTGGGGTAATTTTAAACAGTTACCCAATCTTAGTAATCTACCCGCTGTTAGTTATGATTATCGAAGCAATGCAAATTTTCCTTATACGGAACAAGACAAGGTTACTGCAGATAAAAATGCATCTGCCTGGAATTTAACAGATATAGCTTTGCCTTCTGGTGGGTCTATTAAAGTTAAATATGAATCTGATGACTATGCTTATGTCCAGGATAAGGAGGCCATGCAAATGTTCAAGGTTGCCGGAGTCGCTCAAAACATAAGTGAAAATGTTGAGGATATTCACGAGCATTTGTATAAAAGATCAACAAATGAGGATTTTAAATACATCGTTGTTGATGTGGGTCCCGGTGTAAGCACGGAGGATTTTAAGAAGAAGTATTTGAGAGATATAAAATCTGGTGGACAAGAGTTGTATTTTAAATTTAAAGTCAATCTTGGATCTAAAAACTGGAATGATTTAACTTATAATCAAAAGACGGAATCTTCAGATTTTGTTCCCGGATATGTAAATATAGTGAATGCCGAAGTTCGAGGCAGTAAAGCATTTCTTGAAATGCAGCTTGTACCGATAGGAGATAGAGGGGAAGGAATTAAGATCAGCCCAATTGCAAAAGCAGCACTTCAATTTGTTAGGTTGTATAATCCTCGTTTAGCTTATGGATTGACAGATATAAACGATGGAGCAGTAGATCAGGTTCTTTTAAGTATTATTAATTCAAGTCCCACTAAAAACCTGTTTGCGATAGCTAAAGGAATCAATAAACATATGATGGATAATCAGCTATGCCGGGAGTTTATTGCAAAGGAATCATTTATCCGTCTTTACAATCCTAACGGAAGAAAATTCGGAGGTGGATGCAGGGTGGCATCTATTCAGGTTCTTGATAATTCTTCCAAAGTTTTAGCAGATGATAGGGAGGGTGTATATGGGCAGAAATATAGTTATACAACCACGGATCAAGATGGAAAAGTTATTAGCTCCGGAGTTGCAAGCTATGAGCCTTTAATTGGTGGTGATGAAAATCCCCATCGTAGGCCTGTTGCTTATGGGACTAAACAGGAAAAGCTTCTGGTGCCGGATGATAGATTCTACTTGGAAGAACCTTTTGGGGAATGCTTTTTTCCTGGTGCATCCGTGGGATATAGTAAGGTTACTGTTCAGAGTATAAATGAAGTTCCTACAGACGAGGAAGAAGACGACGAGGAAGAAGAGGAAGATGAAGAAGATGAAGAGGAAGAAGGAGAAGAAGAAGAAGAAGATTTGATTAAAGAACCTTTTTCCAAATCCGGCTCTGTTGTTCACGAATTTTATACTGCTAAAGATTTTCCAACTATTGTAGATAGGACTGACCTCCAATTATTGCCTAAGAAATCAAATATTGCCTTAAGGCTCTTGAAAATTCAGCAGAAAGATTATATGAATGCGAGTCAGGGCTATGTTATAGAATTAAATGACATGCATGGAAAGCCTAAAGCTCAATGGGTTTATGGACATGGTCAGAAGACTTATATCTCAGGGGTAGAGTATAAATACAAAAGATCAGGAAACAGACTTGTTAATGATGCAACTATTATTCTTCCTGACGGACGAATTTCAAATGCTAAGATAGGGGTTGATTTTGACTTTGTAGCTGATATGCGTCGACAGGAATCTACGACTGAGAGTTTTGGCATAAATGGAAACCTTGCAATGTTCCTTGCTGCAATCCTCCCGGCATCTGTTCCACTTATACTCCCGGCATATGCCAAGGAAGAAACCAGATTCCGTTCCTCTGTAACAACAAAGGTGATTAATAGATACGGTTTACTCGATGAAGTAATCGCTTACGACCTTGGATCTAAAGTAGCTACACAGAACATTGGATATGATGGAGAAACAGGAGAGGTACTTGTAACTAAAGTTCAGAATAACTTTGATGATCCGCTGTATAACTTTACATTCCCTGCTCATTGGGCTCACAACAGGATGGGCCCTGCATACCAGAATATCGGGGTGGAATTTTCTCTGGAATTAGCTTCGGGTACAGCTACATCCTCTTCTAACCCATTTGAAGTAGGAGATGAACTTATCGCAATCTATAATAAAGACCTTGACGACCCTACAAAGAAAGATGCAGTATTAGAAGAAATGAAGTACAGGTTTTATGTAGTAGAGAAGACCAAAACCAAGGTAACCATTTTGGGAGGTAAAACATCGGGGACTAATCCTAGCTCTACTCTTTTAAATGGAAAAACAACATTTAAAATTATTAGATCTGGTAAAAGAAATATGTCCAATATTCCTGTTGGAAATGTGGTTTGTTTAAAAAATCCATTAAAGGCAGACAATAGTGATCAGTTAAAGGCGAAGATTGATTTTGCAGCTTTTGATCACATGGTGTTGTCTGCAAGTGCTTCTGAATTCAGTGATGACTGGAAGATATTCTGTGCCTGTGATATTGATATGGGACAATACTATAACCCCGTTTACTATGGAGCCAAAGGTATATGGAGGCCCAAAAAGTCCTATACTTTCCTTACAGACAGATCTAAAACAAGTATTGAGGCAAACTTAAGAAAAGACGGTTATTTCAAAGGATTTAATTCATTCTGGAAAACTCCGACATCAGGAAGTACAGTCTGGGAAAGTGATATAGCAAACTGGCAATGGACTTCAGAAATCACTTCTTATGATCCTTATGGAGGAAATGAAATGGAAAATAAAGATCCATTAGAGAGATATGCTAACTCAGGTAGCGGTTTTAATCATCAGGTGCCAGTAACAGTATCTGCCAATGCTAAATATTCAGATATTCTGTTTGAAAGCTTTGAAGAGGGTGATAAAAAGTCTTGTGTTGAACAGAAGATAAAATTTACAGGTGGAACGATTGAAAATAAATCTCATACAGGAAGAAGCAGTATTAAGATTCCTAAAAGCTCTGGAGGTTCTTCTATGACTAACTTACCGATATGTAAATAATTTTGATTTGAAATTTTAGATGAATAAGAATATGAAATTTTTTAGGCCTGTTTGTTTTCTAATGTTGATTTTTCTTTTTATTACTTCAGCATCTGTTGCACAGTTAAATCCAGAGTATGGTATAGTCTTTAATACTAACGATAATGGCTATGGATCCTTGAGACAAGCTATATTAAACGCAAATTCAACACCAAACCGCGCTTTCATTATAGTCTTCGCTATACTTGGCGATGGACCTCATACTATAAATATTGATACCCCATTACCAGAAATTACCAATCCAGTGAAGGTTACAATTGATGCTTTTGCTTCAATTGAAACATTCTTAGACTTGGGAGGGGAGTCAGAAATTATCATTAATGCGGCAAATCCTAATTTGGAATGCTTTCAATCATCTTCAACTCCGCTTGTAATTAAAAATCTTACTATCAGAAATTTTGCAAGACCTATATATGTCAAAAATTCTAATAGTTTAGAGGTTTCAGGGACTACAATTGATTGTCCAGCTTATTTTGACAATTATTTTATGGCCATAAAAACTGAAAATACCAACGGGATTTTGTTAAAAAATAATATTATTAAAAATTACGGTTCTCCTTTAACTTGCTCAACGGGTAAAAATGTCATAATTCAAGATAATACTTTTTCTGAAAATAGAGGGGGAAGTACAGTCACCAGTATGGAAGATCTTCTAATAAAGAATAATATAATCTCTAATAATAGAATATCTGGACTTAATATTGGTATACCATCGGGTGGCCAATCAAAAAATGTCATTATTGAGGGGAATATTATCGAAAATAATGGAAACGCGAGTGAAAGTTCACTTGGTCGTGGAATTAATATTGTTAATAATGGTAATATGAGTAATTTCCAAATTCTGAAAAATAAAATTTCTGGTAATTTCAGTAACGGTATAGAACTAGGTCAATGCACTAATGCAGAAGTCAGAGAAAATATAATTACCTCTAATCAAAGAGATGGAATTAACTTATCATATTCAACATTAATTACAATAATAGGCAATAGGATTGGAGTTGATCAAAATAACAATGTACTGGGGAATCAAGGGTTCGGAATAAATCTGGCTTATAATTCCAATAATATAAAAATTGGTCTAGAGCATTCAAGAAATATTATTAAGAATAATGGTTTGGGAGGAGTTAGTGTTAAAGGGGAGAAAAATAATATAGCCTATAACACTATAAGCAATAATAATTCAAAGAAAGCAATTTTTAACAATTTGACTAGTGGAAATCATGGTAAGGCGATTCCAGAGATTACATCAATTGTGGGCATTACTATTAGTGGAACTTCTGAAACAAACGATCTTATTCAGGTTTTTTATAACGACGGGATTGCTCAAAATGCAATTTCCTTTGTTGGTGAAAAACAAGCTGTAAATGGTCAATGGTCAATTACGATTCCAATCTCCTCAGCTACTTATAATTCTAACGGTGGGAATTACTATGTTGCCACAGCAACTGATCAACAAGGAAATACATCGGAATTATCAGCTCCATTTTTAATAAGTTCATGTATTGTGACGACCACAGAGGATAATGGCAATAACACAACTCCTGTAATAGGCTCTCTGAGAGCTGCAATTAACTGTGCAAATGCAAAAAGTGATCAAGGCAAAGTCTATTTTGCTTTGCCTGAAGAAGGACCGTACTATTTTGAACTAGATGTGCAATTACCAAATTTGAATAACGCCCAAGGAATTATTTTAGATGGAGCTACGCAGCTTGAGAGCAGAGCCGGGATTGGTGATAACCAAAGAATTGTTCTTCAAGGTAATGGAACTATTGATGGAATTACAAGTGAAACAAATGATATATCTCTAGTGGGTAAAAAAAACCAAATTAAAAATTTACAACTTCAGAATTTTGCTTATGGTATAAAGTTGGTCGGAGATGAGAACTTAATCAATAAGGTAGTTATTAAAAATGCAGAAACCGGAATTGACGTATCAGGGAGCGATAATAATTTAACTGAAAATGAAATTACCAAGTGCAGTGGAAGCGGAATAGTTCTTGTTGGACAAAACTCAACGATCATTGGCAATCAAATAGGAGAGGCTTTTTCTGGTATTGCTATAGGCCAATCAAATAATATTACAGTAAGTAATAATTATCTGGGTGTTAAAAAAGACGGATCATCTAGTCCTGTAAATACAGGTATTTCATTTGGTGTAACCACAAATAGTACAATCAAAGAAAATGTGATTGGGAATGCAGGAAAGGGAGTATTAATTTCTCAATTCGTAAATTATTGTACAATTGAGTCTAACTATATTGGAGCAACACTTTCCAGGCAAGCAATACCAGTTGAGTATGGAATATTTGTTAACGGTTATATTCCTCCGGGGGGCTCTTTGACAGGAGACCTGTTAATTACAAGTAACTTTATAGTCAATACTACAGTCAGCAGTATGTATTTAGTGAATACGAATAACAGTATTGTCAAGGATAATTTTGTAGGAACAGATGTAGACGGCAGAATATATTCAAATGGAGATTATGGCATATATTTGGCCGGATCTAGATATAATAAGATAGATAATAATCACATTTTTTTTCATAAGAAGGATGGGATTTTTGTTACATATAATGGACGAGATGATGGAGAATTAAATTTGTTAACTAAAAATTTGATCTCTAATAATGGAGAAGCAGATAAAGCAATTAACTTGGGGCATTTTTTTTACCCAGGTAAAACCAGTGAACCAAAACCAGTATTTGATACTAATCCAACTTTGGATGGCTCAAAAAATCTTACACTTACCGGTACTTTCACTCCAGGCAAAAATGTAACAATAGAAATTTTCCTTGGAGCAAGCAGTTATCAGTCAGCGGTGCAATATCTGGGTAATGCTACAATTAATAGTGTTGCAGGAACATGGTTTTATACTGTTCCCAATATAAAATCGGAACCCTATTATTTTGCGGCAACATCAACACTTATTGTGCCGGATGGAGACAATCTCAAATACAACACTAGTGAACTTAGTACCTTTACATACTGTAATTCTCCTTCCGTAAATACACCAGATTATTCGATCTATACTTTTTGTGTAGGTTTGCCTATTGCAATGACAAACTTATCAGTTTTAAAGATCAATAATCATCAACCGGGAGTAACATACCTATGGGATATAAATAATGATAATACAATAGATGTAAGTACTCAAAATGCTTTGGAGTTATATAGATTTAATACCGAAGGAGCAGTTCCAGTAAAGCTTACGGCTAAAAACGGCTGTTATTCAAGTACGGTAGAAACAGGAGTTGAAGTTGTTGATTTAACAATAAAAACCCCTCATCCGGAAATATGTAAAGGACAAAGCCTTCCTCTGAATGTTAAACCTCATGGCGGTGTCTTTGGTAGATTTTTATGGTTCAAAGATAATCAACCAATACCAGAGCAGCAGGCTCCTACAAATACAGTTACAGAGTCTGGTACATACAGTGTGGTTTTTAAGGATTTTAGTTGTCCTACCAATGAGTCTGATTATAATAACGCACCATCTGGTGACAACGGTAATATTGCATATTCAAAAATTGAAATTACAAAAGGAAGCTGTCCTGAGCTATCATGTGGTAACTGCATGAGTTCTTTTGTTCCGGAAAGTGAAAAAGAATATGTGGTTTCTGTTTGGGTAAAGGAAGACTGGAATCAGCCAATGCAGGACTATTTAAATGCGGGTCTTAAAATTACTTTTTATATTGATCAGTTTGATGGCACGTCTTTACCAGATAATTCTCTGAATCCTTTGAAAGTTGTTCCAGGAGCTCCTATGGTGGAAGGCTGGCAGAAACTTGAAGGTACCTTCAAAGCTCCGAAAAATAATGTAGGAATTGCTATTACATTATTAAGTTCTGAAGCAATAGATATTTATTATGACGACCTGAGAATTCAGAGAGACAATTCCAGCATGAAGTCTTTTGTCTATGATAAAAAGGATATGAAACTGATGTCGGAACTTGATGAAAGAAATTTTGCCACTTTTTATGAATATGATCAGGAAGGTAAACTTATAAGAGTCAAGAAGGAGACTGAACGGGGTATCATGACGATTCAGGAGTCACAGACCAATATTTATAAAGTAGAAAATCTAGATAATCAATAAGGTTTTGAGACAGATAATTCAAATAGTCCTGGTCCTGTATGCTTTATTAGGAAGTCAAAGTCTTTATGCACAGGATGGAATAGGTGAACTTAAGAAAATCAACAGTACTATGAGTGGCTTAAAAAACCTCAGTGTTGATATTTCTTATAATGTATATAAGAATTACTATGCAACAAAGGCTGTTGAAGAAACCAGGGCAACTGTAAAAAGAGCTGGAGAAAACATGCTAAATACATTTGGCAACCAGACAGTTCTTAAAAATTCCAAGTATATGGTGTATGTAGATTCGGACGAAAAAAGGATTGTCATAGACAATGCCCATATATCTAAAGTGAAGAATCAACCTGCTGGTTTTGCTAACTTTTATCAGCAGCTCGATAGCATTCTGAAAAATGCAAATGAGGTAAGGGTAAACCAATTGAATGAATTAAATAAAAAGCTGCTCATCAGTTTTGATAAGATTAAAGGATACATGGATTGTTCAAGGATAGAAATCATTTATAATCCCAAATCATATCTCATGAGTAAAATGATTTTTTATTACAATCAGGAAATAAGTTTGCAGGACGATGGTAAAGGAAGTAAGGAAAGACCCAGATTGGAAATTTGTTTCGATAAGCTGGATACCAGGGAAATCAGCAATGATGTATTTTCGGAAACTACCTTTTTTCAGAAATCTTCAAAGGCGTTAAAGCCTTCATTGAATTATAAAAATTACGAATTAGTAGATCAGAGATTAAAAAAATAAATAGATGAGTAAGCATTTTTCTTTTCTAAAATCCATTTTTATTCTAATAATCGGGATTCCTTTTTTCGCTTTTGCAGGTAATGAAAAGTACATAGCCCGGAAAGCCGGATCGGAAATTTTTCCTCAGGCAAACATAAGTATTCAGGATAAAAATTTTCCTAACGTATTAAGCAATGCTCAATATGTTAACTCCAAAGGTATTATTATGCTGTCCATTGACCAGTATAATAAATCTCTGCCTCTTAACTTAGATCAATCCGTTGAGTTTAGTGTTGAGTACTATAAGAAAGATGGTACTAAGGTAAGCCCTTCTATCGGCCCAATAACTTTGTCGGTCAGCAATATAAATGCAAAGGTTAAAGACAAAGATTATATTGTAATAGACGATGCTATAAATGATCCTTATAGTATCTCTGTTACTGTAACGAAGGTGAATGGAAGTGCCGTTGCCTCAACATTTTTGTCCCCATATGTTAATTTTGAAGTTTCGATAGAAGTAGAGAGGTATTATAATCTGGATCTTGTTTCCGTTCCATTTGCTTCGGGATCCGGAAAAATTCAGGGTGAGAAAGTTAATAAAAGTTTATTCTTGAGTTGGGACCATCTTCACGGAGCGGAAATCTATGACCTGGAGTATACTTATGTCGATGATTATTCTCTAGTCAGTCTTGATACCAAGGCTGATGCAAGCACATTAAATTATGATTTCACGTTTAACAGTACAAGAGTAGTAACAGATAAAAACTATTATGAAATTCCATTAACTTACGATAGAGGATATCTTCTTTACAGAGTAAGAGGAAAAGGTAAGGCCTTTGGAACTACCTTATATGAGGTTGCAACAAAATGGTCATCTGAAAATCCTTCATTTGGAACTACAGTAAGCTCCTTTGTAGATAAGTTTGCTATTGAAGGAAAAACAATAAACAATTTTCAGGTTACTTCTTCATTTGCAGAAGAGGGAAAAAGAAAAGATGTAGTTTCGTATTTTGACGGATCACTTCGCAACAGGCAAGTTGTGACGAAATCCAATTCAACGAATCATTATATTGTTGCAGAAACATTTTATGACAAAGAAGGACGTCCTATTGCTCAAACATTGCCTGTTCCGGTCTCTGGGAAAAAAGACTTTTCTTATCTTGAAAAATTTCATATTCTAGATGGAACAGACAGGGGAGTATCGAAGTCAGATTTTGCAGGTACAGGTTGTACTTCACCTGCTCCAAAATTTAGTAATACATCGGGTGCTTCTCAGTATTATTCAAGTAATAATAGCTTTTTAGAAGGTGAACTTGAAAAGAAGAATTATATCCCGGATGCAGAGGGTTACCCATATACACAGACTGAATACACACAAGACAATACTGGCAGGGTAAAAAGACAGAGTGGGGTTGGAAAAGACTTTAAGCTAGGGTCTACTCATGAAACAAAATATTTTTACGGAAAGCCTGAACAGGAAGAATTGGATAAACTTTTTGGTAGCAATGCCGGAATAGCAGCCTACTATAAAAAGAATATGATTGTTGATGGAAATGGAGAAGTTTCCGTTTCATATCTTGATCAAACCGGAAAGGTTGTAGCGACAGCCATTGCAGGAGATTTGTCAAAACCTTCTCCTTTATTAAAACTTGATGGAGGTCCCAATCCGCAGGATATTGATGATGTGACTATACAGGCCATCAGAAGATGCCCAAACCCGGGAAATGAAGCAGATCCTGATAATCAATATTGTAATCCTTCTAATTACATACAGGGTAATAGTCTGGTTTATTCTAAAGAACTCATAGTTCCTGTTGGCCAGACTTATAAATTCGATTACCTTTTCGAAGCAATGAGTCAGCAGGGGTGTGGGGATATCTGTTACAATTGTGTATATGATCTGGAAATTTCATTATTAGATGAATGCGGAACGGAGAAAATCACTCCTGTCGCCATCAAAGAAATAGGAATTGGAGATAATGATGGTATTTCCAACGCTTGCCTCTCTTCGTCTACCATTTATAGTAACCACCTGGATGAGAAGGAAATCTGGCTTGAGGCAGGCAAATACACACTTGTTAAAAAACTTACTGTCAATGAAAAGAAAATCAACGAGTATGTAGAAGATTATCTTGCCAATTGTATTAAGACTCAAGAGCAGTTTAAATTAGAAGAAAACGAAAATATAGAGTTTAATTCTCTTTGCGAGGAATTAACATGCCAAACCTGTCTCTTGTCGCTGGGGTATGATGAAGATTTGTCTTTAGATAATAACTATACTGTTTACAAATCTAATTATCCTAATTCTACGCTTTCATTGAATGATTACGAATTGTCATTAAAAGAATGTAAAGAGCTTTGTGAACCAACCAATAATTGTGAAAATTCATATGGGATGATGTTGTCTCACATGAGTCCCGGAGGGCAATATGCATCTACAGATCCGACTTCTGAGAGCTGGAGCATGTCTGTTTTTAATAAAAATTCCTATTTGAATAGTATTGCAGGTGATTGGGGCATACAGCGTAAGGAACTATTCAGATTCCCTAAACTCAATGGTGTAACTGTTGCATATCCTCTTGAGGATAATCAGAATCCATTCTATGTTCCTCTTCAAAAATATACCGTTGATGGAGAAAATGGACAAGAGGAAGTATACGATCCGGCAATTACAGATTTGTCGAAAATCAAAAGAGGTGATTTTGATGAAAATGGAAAGTTTACCGAAAGTGCCAGCGGAAGTGAATTAGCCATCCTGCCCGTATATCTTAAAGATTTTAAAGATTTCGCAGCCATATGGAAATCTCACTGGGCTCAATACCAGGTTGAATATCACCCGGAATATTGCTACTATGAAACGTGCAAAAAATATAATGATATAGACCCAACCTTAAAATATTCAAGTAATGATTTTGATGACAGGATTTCATTCATAAAAAAGTATGCTGATGCTATAAAACCAACAGGACCGGAAAAAACATTGCCTCCACTTAATACTGTTAACCCGAATTTTGATAAGAGGTTTACTTTTAATCTTCTGGATATTAGCAGTCAAAGTGTTACGGTTGTTACGGATTTAGTTGATAAGGACCCTTATTTTAAAGGGACAGATCCAATTGTTGTGGCCAGAAGAGATGAAATGATAAGGAGACTTGAAAAATACAATAGCACAGAATACAATGGTTCTGAATACGATGGTCCTGAATTAAACATTAAAAAGACTATTGCCATTTCTACATTCTGTGGGTCGATGTATTATGCAAACAATGCGATGTTAAATATACCTGAGTGTACTTCATTTGGCTCTGGAACAGAAGAAGAACAAGACGCTCAGTGGCAGGCTTATGTGAGCATGTATCTTGGAGAGAAACAAGCGATCCAACAGAAAGAAGCGGATCTCTATTGTATGAATACCTCCACTAAAGGTGGGTTTAATGGATGTATTGGTGATCCGCAATTCAGCCCATTTAACGGACTTCCAAACGAATATTATGCAGGAGGTATCAATTCCTTTTTCTTAAATCCAACTGAGCCGTGTAATGTATTCTATTATAAATTATATAAAAACGCACAAAAGGCATTTATCAGTAAAGATGACTCTCAAAAAAAATCTGGTATTTGTGATTATGAAAAGAATCAAAGTAGTTTAGACAGAATCAGAGCGAAGGCAGACATGAATGTCTATCTCATGTCCGGACAATGTCCTTTAACAAAAGATTTTGAATTGTTTATGAATGATCTTGCTAGCAAAAACAGACTGCTTGCAAGCGAAACTCCAATCATTAAAACGGCAATAAGCCAGAAGCTATATAAATGGGCGCGTTATACTGCCAACGGAGAAACTCCGTCGCCCGGAAGTTTTGTATCTTATACTTTAAGGTTACAGTCAGGTACATCAACAGACTATGTAAAGGATTATAAAATTTCAAAAACTATAGCGACTCTTCCTCCAATTGCAGACAATGCAACAGTTATTCATCTTGAGATTGGTGTGAATCAGGATTATAAATTCGTGGATAAAGCAGATAATTTTAAGGAGTATCTTATTGACATGAACTTTAACGGCACTCCTGTTACCACGGATAATGCTAGCAATGTTATTGCCCCGGGAAGGTTTAAAACAAAAATAAAAGGCATAAGAAATCTGATGTTCCGTCAGGAAAATCCGCTTGGAAATTTCCACTTTTTCGGCGACATGGAGATTGAAATTTATGACGGAACCAAATACATTGGGACTAATTATTATGTTAAAATCAAAGGCTATACCACTTTCCCTTTAAATGCTGAATGTGACTTTACTAACGTTTGCGAAACATCAGAAGATGGAACTGATTTAAGTGCACTATTAAACTCAATGGTAATGCAAGGGGATCTTTCGGTTCAGAATAAATCGATGTATGCTGATCCGGATCCTGATGGAGAACCTGTTTTCAATTATGAATCTCTTCTGACTCCTAACCTGAAAAAATATTTCAACCCAAATTATTTAAATAGTCATTATACGTTCACTTCAGGATTGGAGGGAGATAAAATTGAAATTTCGATCATCAATTACAATTCTGATGAGGATATGAAAATTGTTCTTGAGCCCAATGAAGCACTTCCTGCGGGTGTTGTTCTGAATCCGGCCAAGATCAAATCTTTCAGTTGTTATGATATAACAACAAATCCTGAGGCAAATGAATTTTTCTTCACAGCCACCCAGGAAGGGACGACTGCAGAAACCGTCTATTCCTTCTCAATGAAGGGGACTGTTAGTACTTATGATGATGCTACAAATGGTCCGCTGTTCAAATTTAAAAAGTGTGGCCCTCCAACTCCGGACATTTGTAAAACTCAGGAGGTGGAAAATTCAAAGCATGTATTAGATTTCCTGGATGAATTTGTAGGTGACAGAAAAACTGTGAATGGTAATAATATAGTTACGGGGAACTATGCTTTCGCTAATGGAAACCAATATTTTATAGGAGATAACCTGGTATTTAATGCTGAATTGAAAAAGCAGTTAGGAACCTATAAGACGTATTATGCGATGGTAACCACAAATGAGATCTCTGAAACCTCTACTACCCCAAGGGTTCCCGCTTCAAAACTGAATATTGAACTATGCAGCAGGGATGATCAGACCCAATGCATAGAAGGAAGCAATATAAATTTTACTTTGGAATTTGCAGAAGAGCATGGTGAAATTGAATTTACTAATATTGTTGGTTTTGCTGGTTTAAAACCTGATTACACGAATTCTAAACAAGGCAAAGCATATGAGTTTACACTTTATGCGATTTGCAAAGTAGCAACTTCAGCTTTCGCAGTAAATGTAAAAATGAAAGGAAGTTCTGTCTTTCCTGTGGCAGAATGTCAGTTAGGTTGTTTTGCAGGAAAAGAAAACCTTGTTATTAACGGAGATTTTTCGGATCCTACTTTATTGCCTGATGCTTGTGGAGGATGTATGTGTCAACTACCGGATGAGTCATGGGACCCAAACAATAATGAGGTACCCCAAATGGTATCTCCAACATTTAAGTCGGATTATTGCCTTGCTAAAGAATGGGATAATAGAGGGTGGGGCGCAATTATTTTTGCACGAAGACCACAGGATGCCGGACTAGATTGGGATGGCTATGATCATACAAACGGAAGAGGGTATTTCCTTTATGCAGATAATAAGTTCCAGGAAAAAAATCCTCTAAAGAAAAGAGCCTGGTATCAGGAAGTTTCAGTAGAGCCTGGTATTTATGAGTTTACTGCTTATGCTATGAATCTCCATCAAATGGATGTTCCAAATGATGGGAATTGTACGGGGTGTAAGGCAAGGTCTTATGCTTATGATGTTCTTGGTCCAGGAACTGCGAATTATTATGTAACTAATAGATGTAATTTAGATGAGCTAGAGGATGTAGAGGAGCCTGAAGAAATAAATTCTAAATATCATGATGTATTTGGTAAATTTAATCTTGAAGATAAAATCTTCTTGAAGCTGAATATTTCCAAAAGCCCATATAATATTGATTGTGATCCGGAAGATCCAGATCCGAACAAAGAATGTGCACGAGCTTTACTTTCTTACTTGTCACCAGAAGGCCTTACCTGTAAAAACGGTTGGGTGAAAATTACAACCGTATGGGAAAATACGAACTATACCGGTAAAGTTACGCTGGATGTCAGCAGTATTGACCCATATTATTATGGAGGTGACTTTGGTCTAGATGATATCTCTTTCTCGAAAATCTGTACACCCGTTATTTCAGAACCCGCTGAAGAAAAGACGGAGATTACTGCCTGCCAGGAAATGGTTAATAATTTAAAAACCATTAACGCAGAACTTAAATACAGTAGAAACAAGGAAAAACTAAGACAGGATTTCAGAACCAACTATATCAACAAGTGTCTGAAAGCTCCTGAAGAGTTCCGTTTCTCTTACAAAGATTATGAATATCAGTATACCCTTTACTATTATGACCAGGCAGGAAATCTTGTTAAGACTGTTCCTCCTCAAGGTGTTGACGTAATTAAAGATGATGCTCAGTTAACAGAAATTCAAAATGATCGTCTGAACAAGACTTTCACTCCCGGGTTGCAACCTAAGCATACTTTGCCGACCACTTATTACTATAATTCATTAAACCAGCTTACAGCTCAGTCTGTACCGGATCATGATAAGTTGAATATTTTTAATGGTGTGTCAATCGCAGGTCTGGAAGACTTTAATATATTAGGTATACAATTCAAAGATGGTTTGAACGGTTATCTTGTCGCTAAAGAAACCGTACCTGATCCAAACGAATTGTATCCTGATAGAGCGCATATTTTTGTGACCAAAGATGGTGGGAATGAGTGGACTGAGCTGACCAAACTTGGGTTACTTGATTTGAAGGATATTCAGTTTGTGCCCGGAAGTGATCAGGTTGGTCATACAGTCGGAACAAACGGTGGGTTGCTGAGAACTGAAAATGGTGGAGAAGACTGGTTGTTTAAACCAGTAGGTACTACCAATGCATTGACCAAAGTACATTTCTTCGATGTAAACCATGGTCTTGCTTTTGAATCGGATGGATCCATCTGGACAACAAGAGACAAAGGCGAAACATGGTTAAAAACAAATCCGCTTTCGAATCCGGGAACAATCACAGATGTTCATTTTAATGGAACAACTGGTTTTGTTATATCTAATTATCAGGGAAGTCAGAAAATATACTTTACTTCGAACAAAGGTGATACCTGGGCTGACTTTGGAGCGAAATACAGAGTGGCTGGACTTAACACCATTTCAGTTGCTGAAACAGGTAAAGTATACGCAGCCGGAGAAGCAGGTATTCTATTAAAATCTGTTGATTCCGGAGAAAACTGGCAGTTTGTTTATGCTGATGCTGATAATAAAGCATTTACCAAGCTGCATTTCTACAGAGAGTCTGCAGGCTGTGGAATCTTGAATAATAAAGTTGTATATACAGAAGATGGCGGAGTTACATGGAAGCCGTCCAACTTACCAGATGGAGTCATAAAGGATTTTAAGATAGAGGACAAAGATGGCTATTGCTTGTCTGCAGATAAAAAAATCTATAGAACTAAGGATGGCGGTAAAACCTGGATACTTAGTTCTCCTTCTTTGGATTTGAGCTCTGTTATAACTGAGAATGTTACTACATTTTTCTATGATTCCCCAAAATTGGTGGTGGGGACGGAAAATGGAAAGCTGTATGTTAATAGTAATCCGCTTTCATCTCAATATGCATGGACAGCATTGAGTCTACCCAAAAACAAGGCTGTAAAGAGTATTTTAATACCTTCAGTGACTGATGCTGCCCTTATCCTGATTGAAGATGGTTTGGGTACGGGATCGGTTTATTATTCTTCGGATGTATTTGCTACACCTGTTGTATGGAGTGCTGAGAAAAAGACTAATATCCAGGAAATCAAATGCCTTGAAGGTAAATACTATGCATTAGCCAATACAGGGGCTTTATACTCCAGTAACGATGGTAATGCCTGGACTGATGAAAACACCATATCTTCGGATCTGAAATCTATTGATAAAGTTTCAGGAAAATTTGTTGCAGTGGGAGGAAGAAAGATCTATAAATCCACTACTGTAGTTACCAATAATGACCAGTTTAATTCCAAGTCGGAAAATATCAAGCTGGATCCTTTCAGAGGTGTTTACTGCGAAGATGCAGAACATGTATATCTGACTGGTAAAGACGGACTTTTCTTTAAATACAATGCGAGTGACAAAACGTTCTATCAGTTCCTTGTACCTACCAATGCAGATCTGAATAAAGTGGTTATAAGCGGAAGCAAGGGTGTAATTGCAGGAAAAAAGGGGTCATTGTTATACTCAACAAATGCAAATACAGAATCACAGTGGACTGTATCTACCTTAAATACAGGCACAGATAAGGCAATCACCGATTTGGCTCTGGTTTCACCCAATTCAGTTTTTGCGTCTACAGAAGATCATTCTGTTTACACCTCATCTGATTTTGGTGCCACGTTTACAAAACACAACACTCCGGCTAATTTCTCTCTTGATGCGATTTCATTCAGTAATGCACAAAAGGGAATTGCAGCAGGTAAAAGTGGTACGGTCGTTATAAGCACCGATGGAGGTATAACGTGGAAAGATGTTACCACTATAGATCCTCTGAAATTAACAGCAACGTTCCATGTTAAGAATAGCCAGACGGGATATGCTGTTGGAAAGAATTCAACAATTGTTAAAACAACAGATCTGGGACAAACCTGGACGCCCCTTAAAGCAGGTATCAGTACAGCCAAGAACTTCACATCTGTCTCCTTCAAAGATGCTAATAATGGTATTGTAGTAGGAAACAGTATCGTGTTAAGAACAACCAATGGAGGTACTTCTTGGGAGGCGCTTGTTGCTGCCCCTGCATTTAATTACAATTCAGTAAGTGTATTTGATAAATTCATATTAGCTGTAGGAGACGGTGGAAATATTGCTAAATCCACTGACTTCGGAGCAACGTGGAGTACAATGAATACAGGTACAGCAAATTTGAATTCTGTATATGTGCTGGACAGCAAAAATGCTTTTGCTGTTGGAAACAACGGTACAATTCTGAAAATGAATGCTGCCGGTACCTCATGGACTCCAACAGCAATAAGCTCGCTTGCAAATACCAAATTGAATACTGTATATTTCACCAATATTAAGACTGGATATATTGTAGGTGCTAATGGTACATTCCTGAAAACTGTTGATGGTGGAGTAACCTGGCTGCCGAAAGAATTGAATACAACCAGCGATATCACCAATATTAACTTTATTGATGATAACCATGCGTTTGTTTCAGGAACCGATGGATATGTAAGTAAAGTAACAGACTTCTCGGAAGAAGTCAGCTCAAGATTCTGGTATGATGAGCTGGGAAGACTTGTAGTTTCTCAAAACTCTAAGCAGTATAACTATAATCCTAAAAGGTATAGTTACACAGTTTATGATGATTTAGGAAGGATTATTGAAGTAGGAGAGCTGGCTCCGTCTACTGATGTCGAAACTTTATTGTCCGGAAGTCAGATTAATTCAGATCTTTTAAAAATCTGGATTAACAATACTCCTTTGGCTAATAAGTTTGAGATAACGAGAACTCAATATGACGTTTCAGGCTTGTCTGAGACGACTCAAGTTAACCTCCTTGGATCTAAATTAGATAAAGGTACTCTGAGAAACAGAGTCGCAACGATAACTTATCGTAGCAAAGGAAATAGCACCATTGATCATGCAACTCATTTCAATTATGATGTTCATGGTAATGTAAAAGAACTTGTACAGGAAATACCTTACCTGTATGCCTTTAATCAGCACTATAAGAAGATGCGCTATGAGTACGACCTGATTAGCGGTAAGGTAAATAAAGTAATTTACCAGGAGAATCAGCCGGATCAGTTTATCCATAAGTATGAATACGACGCAGAAAACAGGATCACTAGTGTAAAAACCAGTGAAGATGGTATTGTCTGGGCCGAGGATGCCAATTACACCTATTATGCACATGGGCCACTTTCAAGAATTGAATACGGAGACCTGAAAGTACAAGGCCAGGACTTTGCATACACTATACAAGGTTGGATAAAAGGAGTCAATGCTACCAATATCTCATCGGAGAGTGATCCCGGAAATGATGGATTGGCAACTTCGATCAATAAGAATGTTGGAAAAGATATATACAGCTATAGCCTCAATTATTTTGATGGAGATTATAAGGCTGTGAATAGTAATTTCCTTGGAAATAGGACTAATAGCGAGTTTGGGACTGCTATTAAAGGACAAGGATACGACTTTAATCTGTACAATGGCAATATCAGTAGTATGGTTACCACAATATTAAGTTCTGGTGGATCAGAGAACAGCCCGGATATTGTAGATGTACAGGGAACAGCTTATACTTATGATAAGCTGAACAGAATCAAGAGCATGCAGGCTTATGCAAATTTTGATTTAGCAAATAATGCCTGGTTGTCTTCCGGTGCAACAGCTTCTTATTCGAGTACCTATAAATATGATAACAATGGTAATATTATTAATCTTCAAAGGAAAAATAAAGCAGGTGAAGTATTTGATGATCTGACCTACAACTATGATGTTATTAATAATCAAACGCCAGGGCTAACGATAGGAGAAGCAAAATTAAGGAGTAATAAACTTTACCTGGTGGATGATCAGGTTACTACTGCAATTGCCAGCGATATAGAGGACCAAGGGGTTTTCATTAGTGAGCATGAAGATATTAATGAAGACAATAATTACCAGTATGATGAAATTGGGAATCTTAAGTATGATAGATCAGAGGGTATCCACAAAATTATATGGAATGTTTCTGGGAAAGTTGATATGATCATTAATAATGGAATTAAATACGGAGAGCATTCGAAGTTTTTATATGATATAAAGGGGAGCAGAATTGCGAAAATTACCAAAAAGACCATCGCAGGAGAAAGTCTAGAGGATATCGAAAATTTGGATTGGTTGAGTAATTGCCCTTCCTGTAACTATACGTGGTATTTGAGAGATGCTTCAGGGACTATAATATCTATATATAGTCAAACTCCAAATGCTGGGCATTTTGATTTTAAACTTGATGAAGTTCCTCTATATGGTAGCTCAAGGATAGGTGAATATAAACCTTATAAATTACTTGCAATCAGATCGTCGGATTTTACTTCTCAATACTCCCCTCCAAGTCCAACTAACCTTGGATATAGAGGATATACTTATAATTTGAATAAAAAATATTATGAGCTAAGTAATCATCTTGATAACATACATACGGTAATTACTGACTTTAGAAAGTATGATAACTTACAATATCTACCTCTAGTTGAGTTTAGCCAAGATTATTTTCCATTTGGATCATTAATGGACGGTCGGGGCTTGGCATCTGGAAGTGTATATAGGTATGGATTTAATGGAATGGAAAAGGATGATGAGGTTGCAGGAGATGGAAATAGTTATTCTACAGAATTTAGACAATTTGATCCTCGACTTGGTCGCTGGTTTTCTATTGATCCACAAAGTGAATCTTTTCCTAATGAGTCTCCTTATGGGTTTGTTTTTAATAATCCAATTACTAGTACTGATAAGAAGGGAGATTGTCCTGACGGCATAAATTGCGATGATTATGATCCAAGTTATTATTCTCCAACGGGACAGGTTGTTGGTGTTCCAAGTGATGCAGGTGTTAATCAGGTATTAGAAGTTGATGGAATGAAAATAATTTCTTCTTTTTATGGAAATGATAAAAAAGGTAATTTTTATTATTATTCATGGAATGACGAGTCCAAAAGTTTTAATTCGGTGAATGATGATGGTTCGTGGGGAGATAAATGGGATGCTTCATTTAGTGTCGATATGGTTAATCAAATAAAAACCATGAATCAGGAAGTTTATGGACTTTTTCAAGCTGCAACTTGGAAAAAGGCTTGGGGTAATTTTCAATGGAAGATATCATCACCTTGGTACTATCCAAATGCAACCTATCAATCACTGATTAATATTCCAGGGGTAATGGCTGATTTTTATAACTCAAATGATAAAACAGCCCAAGTATGGGGATCTTCTGCTAGATTTTTTGCCTTTGGGGGAGCATCAAGTTATTATGGAGCTGCCAGTATGTATAGTAATAGCTTTATTGGCGCCTTTAGGGTGCAAACTCCAGGTTTAACAGGGAGCAAGGAATTGATCCTTCCAATTAATGGGGGATTAATTTGGAATACTAAAGAATTTAAAAAAATGATGTTATATGTTACTTTTGGGGATTACAATAGAGCAACTACATTTCTTGCCCAAAAAGGCTCAGGGTCATATTTGGTTCATTATTTAATGGATGCTGATTATGTAAAAGTAATTCAAAGACAATCACATCCTCAAACAGGGAAGCCTAAAGGTTTTCAGTCTATTATGCAATCTGATTATCATAGTTATCGGTATACTAATTTAGGAATTGGACCTGGTAAACTTGATGGATTCTTTAAATACATGAAACCAGGTTCTGCTAGGAAGCTTGGCTACTAAAATCAAAATGATGAGTGAAATAGAAAGACTAAATTCAAACTTTGCTGGGGAATATCCACTTTCGGGTCCTGTATTGATATTTACCACTTTGTCAGTAAAATCAGAAAAGGTGAAAAAAAAGGGAATATTATCTTTTTTATCAAGAGAAAAAGAGGTTTTAAAAATTGAAGAGTCAGGTTGCATTCAAAAAGTTGGAACAACTCTAACTAGAGTAATTGAACTACTTAGTTTAATAATAAATTGGAATTTGGATGAAATTATAGATTCATCTTTAAATGAAGAAGAGCAGATAGAGCATTTTGAAAAATTATCTTATCAATTACCATCTTGGTTTTTAAATGCTAACAATGAAAAGCCAGATTCGGAGAAATGGGATTTAGTTAGTTGGTTGTATCAAATGAGTCCTTCTGTCAGAGGATGGGAATGGTATAGTTGCAAAGAAACCTCTGATGGATGGATAATTAGGCTTCATGCCTTAGGTTTTCCTTATTCAATGGAACCTTTGTTATATTTAACAAATTTAGCTGGCGGAAAAAAAGTTAAATATATTGATCATGATGGGACTATATTTTATAGTCACTATGAGGACGTAAATTAAGGTCCCCTCTGGGCTAAGATGTGCCGAGAATAAAAAGCGGCATTAAATAAAAGCTTTTCAATGCTATATAAAATGAGAGCAAGTCTAATTGACTTGCGGTTCAAATGCAGACAAATTTATAATTCTGGTTGCTGGCTTAAGTTTTTAACTTAAGCCCACAAATGAAAGCAAGTCTATTGACTTGCCCCCTCCCTAGGTTAAGTGTGGTTGTTTCTGGTTTAAGTTTATCTAACTTAAGCCTACAAATGAAAGCAAGTCTATTGACTTGCGGGTTCAAATATGCAGACAAATTTATAATACAAGACAGCTGTCAAAAATAGCCTCGATATTTATCGCGGCTATTTTTGTCTGAACTGGGATCCATGGGATTAAGGGATAGACAGGATTATCTACGAATAAATACCCACCTGGCACGCAGTGTGCCGTGAATGAAAGACAGCACACAGCTGGGTAATATGATGGATCAATGGTTGGCACAACATTCAGCAAGTCAATAGACTTGCTCTCATTTGTGGGGTGAAGTCAGTTAGACTTCAACCAGGGCAGGTGATGCTTGTCATAGAATAAAACCTACCTCATCAAGCCAATATTTTTCAAGTGATTCTATCAGATTCTGATCTATAAAGTAAAATTTTTTTTATAATTTTATTAATAGAATTTTTATAAAGGACTTCTAAAATCAAGTATAAGTTTAATCAAATGTCGCGAGTTAATTTTTTTCTGAAAAGCTTTTTGCTTTTGTTTTGTTTGCTTTGTTCCTCTGAACTTCTGATAGCAGGAAATTTTACTTGGAAGAATACTGCTGCAAGCTCAACCTGGGAAGACCCGGCCAACTGGACCGGAGGAACGGTTCCTGTTGACGGAAACAATCAGGTTGCTTTTACAACTGCAGATAACATCACTATTGTAACGTCAACGAATGCACCTGTACTTGGTTCAAATCAGACAATAGGGCAGCTTACAGTATCTTCAGGCAGTCTGACAATTGGCTCAGGGTTTATATTAAATGTAACCGGAACAGGTACCATTGCTGGAGGAACAACCGTCGATGGTTCAGGAGAGATAAAGTTTGGTACAGTTTCCAACTATAACCTGTCTATCGGAGGAGCTACGGGAGCGACTGTTAACTGCTCCTTAAGTGGCAGTCTCAGTTCTTTACTGCTGCGCAATAATACATTTGGAAGCACCTCGGTTATCTCTTTAAAAGTAACTAATTCGACCGGGTATTATAATATAGGAGGAAATACCTTTGAGGGCCCGGTAACCTTTGAATCTGCAGGAAATACAGGACTCCGATTTTCAGATCTTGGAGAAGATAAGTTTAATAATGACGTTACATTTATATGTTCGGGTGGAGCCATTTTTACCTCTTATAATTATAACACTACTTACAAAGGAAATATAGTTGTTAAGTCAACAGGGTTGGGAGTGTATTTTGGAAATCCTTCCGGTACAAGCACGATTACATCAACCCTGCAACCCAATAAAACAATTACTGCAAATAATTTTACTTCGGGAGTACTTACATTAAAAAACTTCATTCAGCAGGGAGCTTCTACACCACAGGAAATAATATTAGGAGGTAATTCGGATTGCTTGTTTACCTCAGGTTCCGGGGGCTCAGGCCCTCTTACAACCTTCGAGTCAGAAGTTACTGTTATTGCTCCTATTATACATTTGAACGGCGGAAGATTTAAAGAGAAGGCAGTGTTTAGCGCAACCAGTACAGCCACTTCAACAGGTGGTAATATATATGAAAAAGAATCTTCATTTAATTTTAATAATACGAATGTAAATGGATATTGGCTATTCAATGGTATTGACCAGTATCAGGGAGATGCAACATTTATAAACAATAACGTAGGTATCTTTTATGTAGGATATGGTACTGCTACTTTTGGTGGTAATGTAACCTTTGATAATAAGTCAACAGGATTAATCTCGCTTGCATATACCAGCACATCCATAGTCAATTTCACCAATCCCTCTGCAAAGGCAAAATTCATTGTAAGAGGAGGGAGCATCAGAATGGCGGATAACGGAACGACCAGTTTTGATTGTAACGTGGAAGTTAATTCAAACGGAGGGACCATATATACTGTAGTTAACAATGGAAAAACATATTTGAAATCAGGAAGAACTATAGCTGTTGGTGAAGATCTGGGTTTTTCTCAGGGAACTTTGGATATTAAAAATTTTATTCAGGAAGGAACAACCTCTCAGTCTCTAGTTTTGCCTTGTGATGGAAGTATCAATAATATATATCTGAGGTCAGGATGTGATTTTTCCGGAAACCTGACAGTGCAGGCACGTCAGATTTTATTGCAAGGAGGAATCTATAGAGGCACTACGGACATATCAATGTGTTATAATAGTTCAGCATCGATTAATAACGTCAATACCGAAGCTATCACATTTATAGGAGATGCCTATATCAGGAATAAGGGGGCAGCCAATATGTCGCTTGGTTATGGAACTTTAGACATGACCTTTGAAGGGAATGCATATTTTTATATTACAGGAACGGGTCATATTTCATTGTCATCTGTTAATGGAAACAAAACAGTTTTTGCTGGAACGGACAAAAAAGTAATTGTAACGATTACATCCGAAAATAATGCAGCAGCAGGATCATTTTATTTTGGCATAAACGGACTTTGTGAGATTAATTCAGATGTTGAGTTGAATAATAATGCAACTGCAAATATTGTGTTCGGCAGTACCTCTACAGGAAATTCGACATTAGCAGCAGGGAAAACGATCAGTGTTGCTGAGGGAGCGTTTTCACACGGAGGTTTATATTTTCGAAAGTTCATTCAATACGGGAATGCAGAGCAGAATATAAAGTTAACAGGAAGTTCAACAATAGTTTGGTTTGATCCTGGAAGTGTCTTTAATGGTGAATTAAATGTCTCTGCTCCCAGAGTTGTTTTAAATGGAGGATCTGTGTTTAATGGAATTTGCACTTTTGAAAAAACAGGTGGAACAATAGATAATTGGAAAGGCGGAAATGAATTTTATGACAAGGTAACGATTAAAAGTTCCGGTACATCGTACCTTTTGACAGGCCATTCAGGCTTGGAAGATCATTTTTACGATGATGTTACGTTCTGGAATATTTCATCAGGCGGAATGTATATAAGTCACGCTATAAATACCCAATTTGACGGAAATATTCTTTGCAAGAATACAGGAACAGGAATAATTGCGTTTGGCAATGGGAATGGTATTCCAACAATAGCCACTGGAAAAAGCATTAGTACTGAAGGATTTACTTCTTCGGGAGGTTTACTTATTAAAAATTTTAAGCAACTTGATGTAGCGACACCCCAGTCACTTGTTCTGAGTAACACAGGTACAGGCATGCTAACTTTGGGAGCCAATGTAGAGTTTAATGGAGAATTTACTGCAAGCGCACCCAATTTTAACCTGGGAGGAACATACAGAGGAGGAGCGTCTTTTACAAAGACCGGAGCTGGAAATTCGTTAACTTCTGATGCACATTTTGAAGAAGATGTGGTATTTAATAATTTAAGTAGTAATGTTTTTAATATTGGAGCGACCAACTGGGCATTTGATGGAAATGTTACTTTTAATAATAATAGCACAGGGAGTATTAATATATCCAACATTTCAGGTGGACTTGTAAGCTTTAACGGTGAAGAGAAGTTAATAGAGTTTAACAATGCGTCAACAGGTTCCATAACGATTGGAAATTATGGAGATTGTTTTTTTGACAGCGATTTACGATTATTCAATTCCACCGGAATTATTTATTTTGGAACAAATGGAGGAAAAGTAAATCTCACCTCAAACGCTCTCTTAACAGCTCCGACTTTTTCAGGTGGTACCATCAGTTTTAGAAATTTCCTGCAGCAACCAGGTTCTCCGGATATTGATCTGGATCTGACTGGTGTTTATGTGGCTATAGGAAACACAAATAAATTTTATAGTAATCTGAAAATAAAAGCTTCATTAATTAACTTTACAGCTTCCGAATTTCATGGCCCGGTTGAGTTTATAGCAAGCAATACGACGACCACTGTTAGCCATATTGGTTTTGGAGGATCAATATTTTATTCCGATTTAACTATAACCAATAATACTTCCAGACCATTTGTACTTGGTAATATCTCTGGAAATATTTATCATGGAAATGTGATCGTCAATAAAAACAGTACAGGGCCAGTTTATCTTTCAAATTATGGCATTTCTGAATATCATGGGAATATAATCTACAATGTAATATCTCCCAATGTCCCTGATGCCTTTGGTATTAACGGAGGAACAACAGTTTTTACTGGTGACCAGGCTCAGAGCATTACAAGCAACCATACTACTCTTACAGTAGTGGGAGGCGGAATAAAAATGGATAAGTCTGCTAATGATTTAACTTTAGATATTCCTCTGAATGTAACAGGTCCGGTAACCTTTGTTAAAGGAAATATCATATCCTCTGCAACCAATACTTTTTCTTTTGGAAGTAACACCCAGACAGTAACAGGAGCTTCTGAACAGAGCTTTATACAAGGCGTTGCCAGAAGGTTCGGAAATACGACTTTTACATTTCCGGTTGGTAGTGGAGGTAAATATATGCCGATCAGCATATCGGCTCCATCATCCAATGAAGATATAAGAGTGGAGGCATTTTTATCTTCTCCTCCGAATGCAACTACACTGGATAACACTTTATCCCGATTAAGCTCATGCCAATACTGGAATGTTCAACGAGTAACAGGTTCTTCGAATATTTCTCTGACATTGCCATGGACAACAACTAATTGCGAAGCCGTAAATACAAGAGATGTAAGTGTTGCACAGTTTAAGAATAATATATGGCAGATCTTTGGAAGAAACAATATCAATTTTGATGGAACGAATGGTTCTGTTACTTCTGATGTTCCCGTTATTTCAGGATTTTATTCATTTGGTTATATTCCTTTTGAGGATATTGCTTACGGAAAACTTTCTTCTAAAATGGATGGAGGGTTTTATACTTCAAAGGGTAAAACACTTTATTTTACATATTTGGAGCAATACGCTACATCCGGTTTTCTTCATTATAAAATTTATTCTAATCCCTCAGATATCAAGACCGGAACGGTTGAAAAAGCTTATGGTCAAAACTTCGTAGCTCTGGATCTGCAAACATTAAGTTTGACAGATGGAAAAATGTATATTCTGGAAGTAACGGATGAAAAAAACAGAAGGTCATTCTTGAAATTTGAATACAAGCTCAACTAATTTGACTTTGGTTGAATAAGAACATTAGTAAAATAGTTTTATAGGCTTAGCTATTTAAGTCCCGTTAACATTAATAGACACATTAGGTGAAATTCTAAAAAGACCTCACCCTAAATCCCTCTCCTGAAGGAGAGGGACTTTAATGAGTATGTTATTAGATATATCACTATTAATTCAGCATTTTTCTCGTCGACTGTTCCCATCTCCTTCAGGAGAAAGGTTAGGGATGAGGTTTATTGGTTTGGATACGGGAACTTAATAATTAATCCTATTAATTATTAAAAGAATAAGGAGCTAAGCTGGGTAATGATTTTGTGGTTGGCATTATTGCAATTTTGCAGAAAACATTATATTAACGTTTACCCTAATTCTGTAAACCCAACTCAGGCAAAAGTTGTACATCTTTTAATACTGATACCTATATCTGTAGTTATTTCCCAGATAATACCAAAGCTCCTGAGCTGATCCTGTGAATATAAAATTTTTAGCTACCTGATTATAATTTCTGGGATCTGAGGTAAAGACATAGGCATATTTGGCCAGGCTGAGCCTGTCTTTGTCAAAAGAAAATAGAAGCATTAAATCTCCCACCTGTTCAGATGTCAGTCGGCTGTTATAAATAAGATGTTTGGCTGCAGAAAGTCTGTTAAAATCAGAACCGATTTCTTTGAAATCCTTTTTTACAATATCAAATTCTTCCGGAGTTATTTGTTGAAAATTAACAGATTCTGAATAGAATGAATGTCCGGTTGGATAGGTATAGAAATTACTAAAACCGGGATTTGAGGTGTAGATAGGAGCTATGTTGGTAATACGGATCTGATTATTAGGGTCCAGCAGTAAATAGACCCTGGATGAAGGAGGAATTTCAATAAATCCGGTATGACTAATAGGTACCAAAGGGTCGACTGGCATTATTTTATTTACTTTAAGATAGTGACTTCCGGGGAAAACATTACTCATGCGGAAATTATTACATGGGGTTGCATATAGTTTGTCATCCACAGAAATGGTAAAAGAATCTCCATTATGCAATCTGAAGTATATCTCTGAATTATTCGGTGTTGATTTTGCCTGAAAACATACAATCAGAAAAAAGAAAAGTGAGTATATTTTTAACATATAATCTAAATTTACTCCCATTAAACGCAAATTTCTTGCCTTAGTCATAAAGTCTATTTAAAAATTAAGTAATTTAGATTCCATTTTTCAGATAACAGTTTATGAAAAAACGATTATTAAATGCAAAAGCAGCAGCTTTTACACTTACAGAAGTGCTCGTGGTATTGGTTATCGTCGGTATTCTGGTTTTACTGGCTTTACCAAATTTAATGCCATTGATTACCAAGGCTAAAAGTACCGAAGCAAAAATTCAGCTTGAACATGCTCACACTTTGCAAAAAACATACTTTTATGAAAAATCAAAGTATTCAGGGGATCTGCCTTCTATAGGATTTATTCAGGAAAAGCTGGTTACGGAATCAGAGAATGGTCAGGCAAATTACAGAATTGAAGTTGCAGAATCGTCTCCAACAACCTTTGTAATTAAAGCGACTGCAGTTGTTGACTTTGACGGAGACGGAGTTTTTAATGTATGGGAAATTGACCAGGATAAAAATTTAAGAGAAGTAGTGCAGGATTAATTTATGGAAATCCTGCTTATTTTTTCTATATTGGTAGTGCTGGTACTTATTTTTTTGCAAGACCTGAAAGAAAGAGCTGTTAGCTGGTATTTTTTTCCGATGTTATTTGTCCTGGTATTTCTTTACAGAATACCATCAGAAGGATTAGAAAAAATCATTGAAATTACAGGCATTAATACACTATTTCTTTTTGTACAATTAGTAATGGTATCATTATACTTTTCACTGAAAAATCGTGAATGGATAAATATCACAAAGGAGCATTTAGGGATAGGAGATGTATTATTCCTTTTTGTGATCACGCCTTTGCTTACACCGGTGCTATATGTATTGTTTTATCTTATAAGTCTTTTATTGATAGTTGTAGTTACAATGTTGGTAAAGGTTATAAAGAATTATCAGAAAACAATTCCTTTGGCAGGGCTGCAGGCACTTTTGCTGAGCGGAGTACTCCTTACAGATATGTATGTGATAAAGTTTGACGATCAATATATTTTGAATTATTTGCTCATATGAGCCAGAATGAACTTATAGCATCTTTAAGAGCTGATCAATTGCAGATTCTCACACCTGATCAGGCGTGGCATTACCGCATACTTCCCATGAAAGAAGAGGCACAAAAGATTAGCTTTTTTATAGATGAAGAGGTCTATGATCCGATGATTGCAGAAGAATTGGAGGTACTGTTGGGCAAAACGATTCTGCTGGAAAAGATCTCATCAGAACTTATTCAGAAGTCTTTAAGCAAATATTATCTGAGAGAAACCGGTGATACACGTAAGAAAAGTCAGGCTTATACAGGTACTTCAGAGGATTTTCTCTCCAATCTTATTGCAGAAGCGAAGAACCTTAAAAGCAGTGATATTCACATAGAAATATATGATGAGCGCTGCCGTGTTCGTATCCGTATCGATGGAATGCTTGTTGAAAGGTATATTCTCGAGAAGAATGATTATCCTTCCATGATCAATAAAATCAAGATCATGTCTAATCTTGATATAGCGGAAAAAAGATTGCCTCAGGATGGACGTATCTTTTTTAATCATAAAGGGAATAAATTCGATATCAGGGTTTCCGTATTACCTACATTGCACGGAGAGAAAGTTGTACTGAGGCTTCTTAGTAATGATGCGACCAATATTGATATAGCACGACTTGGTTTTTCAGAATATGACCTGAAGAACTATTTGGAGGGAGCTAAGAGACCACATGGAATGTTGCTGATAAGTGGCCCTACAGGTAGCGGAAAAACTACTACCTTGTATGCGACTCTGAAGCTATTGAATAAAGAAACCCGGAATATTGTAACCATTGAAGATCCTATAGAATATACTTTAGAAGGGATCAATCAGGTGCAATTAAAGGAAAGTATAGGTTTGAACTTCGGAAGTGCCCTAAGAACTTTTCTAAGGCAAGATCCGGATGTGATCATGGTCGGAGAGATAAGAGACCCGGATACTGCCTCTATGGCGATCAGAGCTTCGTTGACAGGTCACCTTGTACTGTCTACGATACATACCAATTCCGCCTGGGGCACTGTTTCCCGTCTAATTGACATGGGAATTCCATCTTTCCTTGTAGCTAATACATTGAATACAACAGTTGCTCAAAGACTTGTAAGAACGCTATGCAGCTGCAAGCAGGAAGGTGCATTTGATCCTGATTTATATCCAAGGCATTTTAAGGCATACCGGAGTGTTAAGAGGCACTTTATGCCAAAGGGCTGTGATAATTGTTTCTATACAGGATTCAAAGGGCGTAAAGCGGTATATGAAGTGATTCCTATAGATTATGAGTTGGCCGAAAAAATTAAAGGGGGAATTTTTGATATTTCGGCAGAACTAAAAGAAAGAAAAATAAAGACATTGTCCGAAAATGCCTTTGAGCTTTTTGAAGAGGGTGTTACATCATTAGAAGAAATTTATCCATTATTAGTCAATTTTTAAAAGTGAAAAACAAGATAGTATATGTTTGCTGCTTTTTGCTACTTTTTTCAGGAAGCTTATGGGCACAGCAAAGCAGGTATGAAGAGCTGGAACAAAGACTACGAGATCTTTCAGCTGTAAGTCCTGGTCTGAATGAGACTGTAGATTTTTCTGTCTCCGGGGCTTCTATTCAGGAATTTCTCAGAGGATTAGCAGAGTCGCATAACCTTAATATCAGTGTGGATCCCGCATTGAATGTTCGGATCTATAATAATTTTACCAACGAGAAAGTATATAATATACTGCTCTTTGTGGCAAAAGAATATGAACTGGATATTCAGTTTGTAGGTTCTATCATGTCTTTCAAAAAGTATAATCCGCCTCCGGTAGTGCAGGCTGTAGCTCCTCCTAAAGATATCCTGGTGAAGTATAACTCCTACAACAACCTTCTCAGTCTTGATCTTAAAAATGATACACTGGAAAAGGTTGTAAAAAAAATTACTCAGTCAACCAAAAAGAATGTTATTTTATCTTCAGGGCTTAATGGAAAGATAATCAATGTTTATATTGAAGACATGCCATTTGAAAATGCCATTCAAAAAATGGCCTATGCCAATAGTCTGAAGGTTGTAAAAACGGATGATGATTTTTATGTGGTCAAATCTATTGAAGAAGGAGAAGATCTTTTGGTTACCAATGATCCTAAAAAGAAAAAGAATAATTATCAGAAGACACAGAATAGTAAGATCAATACAGGCACTCAGGGGAGTGGAAATAATTCAAGCCTCTTTGTGGAGGTGAACGAAGATTCTCTGGGAAGAAAAACAATCAGTCTCGATGCCGTCAATGCTCCGATATCAGATGTTATCAAAGCAGTGTCGGAGGAAATTGGAAATAGTTACTTTTTATTTTCAGACATTAAAGGAAATACCACAACCAGAGTAAATAATGTAAAGTTTGATGACTTCCTCGGAAGATTACTTCAGGGAACAGACTATACTTATAAGATAGATAATAAGATCTATATGATAGGAGAGCGGAAACTGGAGGGGTTGAGGGCTAATAAGGTTGTCCAGTTTCAATACAGATCTCTTGATGCTGTACAGGATATTATACCTGCAGAGTTGAAAAAGGGAGTTGAAATCAAAGAGTTCAAAGAACTGAATAGTATACTTCTTTCCGGAAGTCTGCCTCAGATCATGGAAATAGAAGCCTTCGTACGTCAGTTGGATAAAGTTGTTCCTATGGTTATGATCGAAGTTATCCTTATGGATGTGAGAAAAGGAAGAACATTAAAAACAGGCATTAGTGCAGGGGTTGCGGACTCTGTTAAAACAGGCGGAAGTATTTTTCCCGGTATAGATTTTAAATTCGGATCAAAATCTATCAATGATTTTCTTGGATGGATGGGAAGTAACAATGTGTTTAATATAGGAAGGGTTACTCCTCAATTTTATGTTGGTCTCAGCGCGCTTGAGACAAATAACAATGTAAATGTCAGATCGACACCTAAGCTATCCACACTTAATGGGCATGATGCTAATCTGAGTATTGGTAGTACAAGATATTATGCTTTGAAAACCCAGAATGTAGTTGGTAGTTTGACTCCTCAGACTGTTGTAACAGAACAGTACAATGCAGTTCAGGCAAACCTTTCAGTCAATATAAAGCCAATCGTTTCTGGTGATGATCAGGTAACTTTAAATATTGATGTAAGCATTACAGACTTTACGGATTCTCCTGTCAGTGGTCCGCCACCATCTTCTACAAGCCAGTTTAAATCAATTGTGCGTGTAAGAAATGAAGAAATGGTTGTATTGGGAGGTCTTGAGAGAACTGAAAGTTCTGAAGGAGGTTCGGGTGTACCATTGCTATCAAGAATTCCGGTTATTAAATGGTTATTCAGCAGCAGAACTAAATCAAAGAATAAAATAGTATCGGTTGTATTTATCAAACCTACCATTATCTATTAATCCATGATTGAGAAACTGAGACAGAAGTTATTCGGACAGAAGAAGGTTGCAGGAATAGAAGTTGTTTTCTCAGCAGAAGGGAAAACTGCTTTTAATTGTGTAATCCTTTCTGTTAATGAAAACCTTGTCCAGATAGAGCATAAAGAAGAGGGAATTGTTGATTTCGAAAGTCTGAAAAAGCTTTCACTTGAAAATATACCTCTGGTACTGAATGTTACAGGGAGAGGCATCTTGCATAAGAAGATCAATGACGAATACACAGATGATGCTCATGCATTTAGTCAGATTTTCCCTAATTCAAAGTTTGCAGATTATTATCTTCAGAAAACCAAAGCATACAACAATCAGGTTTACATTTCTTTAACAAGAAAGGATCTTATTGATCAATTGCTGATCAGGTTCAAAGAAATAGGATATTTCGCTACTAGTCTTACGCTTGGCCCGTTTTCAGTTGTCGATCTTTATCAGTTATTATCAATGGAGCTCACTGAATGGTCATTCGGAAGCCATGAAATGGTCTTTGCAAAAGGATTAGTAGATGCTTATAAAATAAAAGAAACCAATGATCATGCAGATGTGAAAGCAGGTAATGAATCTGTTCCCGGTAACCTGCTCATTGCTTATTCTTCTGCATTTTTAGGCATTATTGAAAGCGAAGGGGTGCGGGTAGATATTGAAGAAGTTGATTCGCAAAGAAACGAGTTTGAGCAGAAGAAAAAATTTAAACTAATCGGATTTTCCATGTTGGCCATTTTTCTTACTGCCTTATTGATTAATACATATCTGCTGACCAGTTATAATCAGGAAAATCAGTTATTAACTCTAAAGCTGGGAAAACTTACTGATATTTCTTCCAATTTAGAAGGTGAGGAAAAGGATCTGCGCCAAAAAGAGGTATTTCTAAGTCAGGCTGGTTGGCTGGCTCCGGCAAGGGCATCCTATTATTCAGATCAGATAGCTGCGTTATTACCTGCTTCTATTACATTGACCAAAATGGCTAAGAATCCATATAATGAAAAGGAGAGCAGGACTCAGCGAAAAGATATATTTGATAACGGTGTATTAAGGGTGGATGGCTTTTGTGCGAAACCAACAGAGCTGAACTCATGGATTAAAATTGTAAAGGAACAAGAGTGGGTTCAGGATGTACATGTAGAAGATTATACTTTTGATTCTAAAACAGGATCAGGAAATTTTATAGTTCAAATCGAGATTAAAGGTGAACTGGAATAGTCTGTCATATAAAACCAAAAATAAATACCTTATAGTCGGGGGATTTGTATTTCTGCTGTTAGCTTATTTATTGGCATTCAGTAAAACTGTTAGTCTTTATTTTACAAACAGTAATCTTAAAAAGAAGCTTATTATAGCACAGGAAGCCCCGGAGAAAAGACGAATGATGGAGATGAAGTCGAATGCTTTAAAGGAAAAGCTCTCTTCATACTTTGCAGACTCTTTAAAAGATCAGGAACATTTGCTCGAGGTAGTTTCTAATTTTTGTCAGAAAAATTACCTGTTACTTAAAGAATTTCCCAACGAAAAGTACCATGAAGAGAAGGAGTTTGTTGTGGGAACTACAGAATTAAAGATAGAGGGTAATTTTGTGAACTTGCTGAAGCTGGTACATTTATTAGAACAAAAGGAAGCTGTAGGCAGGGTATCTTCAAGTAGCTTCGATGCTGTATTTGATAACAAAAGAAAGAAGAAAGTTTTGGTACTGACAATATATCTTCAGACACTCAGAATAAAAAAGGATAAAATAAAAAAGGAAGATGAGAAGGTTTAAATTTTTAGCAATAGCCCTGTGCATGATGTCACTTGCGGCTTGTACAGAGATCTTCGAAAAGGATATTGAAGATAAAACTATTACCATATATACACCAAACGATTCAGATACCTCAATAAGTTACCTTCAGACTTTTTGGTGGAGTCAGGTGGATTTTGCTACAAGCTATCAGATACAAGTGGTATCTCCTAATTTTTCAGCACCCAAAATTCTGATACTAGATTCATTGGTAAAAACTAATAGATTTCAATATTATATAGGACCGGGCAATTTTGAATGGAAGGTAAGAGCATTGAATGGAGCTTATAAAAGTGAGTATTTTGGGAAAAGATTTATTATTGATACTACTAATCTTGCCTTACAACCTCTATATCTTAAATCACCACTTGATGGTAGTAGTCAAAGCTCAACTTCTATAAATTTTATATGGAATCGAATATTGGGCGCTAAAGCTTATCAGATTCAGATAGATACTGTTGGAGACTTTAATAAACCGATTAGAAATGTCCACACACAATCAAGTAGTTCATTATATACTTTACCAAGTCTGAATAAAACCTATTATTGGAAGGTCAGGGGATATAATGGGGCAGACACAACAGAGTGGTCACAAGTGTTTAATTTCATATCGGACAATACCAAACCTCCTAAGGTTACATTATCTGCACCCGCAAAAAATTCTTTAGACAGAGAAGCAACAGGAACTTTACAGTGGTTGAGCCTGGGAGATGGTTATACATATGAAGTAACCATAAAAGTAGGGTCAAATGCTTCTGTTACATCTTCTGTTCCTACTGCCTTTAAAGACTATTCTGGTGCTTCAGGGCAAACTATTGAATGGTCTGTCATAGCCATTAATAGAGCGGGAACAAAGGGGGACCCAAGTGAGGTTTGGAACTTCAAAATCAAATAATGAAAGGTAAAAAGATGACTTATATCCTCCTGGGGGGAGTTGTTCTCGTATGGGGACTGATATTTATGCGAATATATAAATCATTGTTTTCCGATTCAGGTGTCGCTGAGGTCTCAAGATCAGTAGTTCATAAAGAACATAAGTATGAGGTTAAAGATACCTTTGAATTAATTGCCAAATACAGGGACCCTTTTTTAGGAAACGTTCAATCCTCAGTGAGACCTGCAGTGTTTACAGGTTCTGTAAATACCTTCGGCAATAAACCTAAGGTTACTCCCAAACCAAAGGAACCCGAAGTCTTTATAGATTGGAGTATAATTTCCTATATCGGATTGATCAAAAATCCTGGCAGCAATAAAAATGTATCTCTGATGTCGATCCGAGGAAATGAATATTTGATGGAGGAAGGCAATGTTAGAGACGAGGTTAAATTGATTCAGAATCTGAAAGATTCAGTGAAGGTATCATATAGTGGTAAAGAAAAATACATAAAGAGAAATTGATTTTTAATGAAAAAGCTGATTTTTATAGCCTTTTTGATAAGCCCTCTTTTCGTTGCAGGGCAAAAGAAATTTAATCTTCATATACCAAACAGAGTAATTGTGAATTTTCTGGATCACGTGGTTTATGCAGAAATAACAGAAGGTAAACCCTTGATCAGAGTCAGTGATGAGTATTTCTATTACTGGTACAGTGCCAACGATATCAAAAAAACTAGAGGAGGTTTTGAAGGTAAGCTTTTGCATGGTTTGTTCAGTGATTTTTATATGAACAAAAATCTTCGTGAAAAGGGCATGTTTAAGTATGGACGTAAAACAGGAGTCTGGAAGAGCTGGCATTTTAATGGTGAATTAAAAGAAATTTATCACTGGAAAAACGGAAAGCTTCACGGAGAGTTTCTTGTTTTTGATGAAAAGGGAAAGCTTACTCAGAAGGGAACATATAAAGATAATTTGTTTAATGGAAAGAGATACCTCTATAAAGAATCAGGAGATGTTGAAGTTGAGAAGTATAAAAGAGGTGAATTAGAAGTTAAAAAAGAAAAAAACAGAAAAGGTTTCAGGTTAAAATTGTGGCGTAAGCATAAAAAGAAACAAACGATTGTGCCAGAATCACCGGCTGCCAGTGAAAATCAGAAGGAACAACCTATTCCTTTACCAGGAGCAGAGAGCCCTGATTTAAAAAAAGGTAAGAAGGAAAAGAATAAGAAGATCTCTGATAATTCCCCTTCTGAAAACTCATCAAAGAAAAAGGAAAAAAAGAAAGAGGAGAAAGTGAAAATCAGGAAGATGAAGAAGATAGTTCCTGGAGGACCTGAAAACAAACAAACCTGAAATGTTCCGGGCGAATGCGTTGTTTATAGTACTTGTCATATCACTGCTGATAGCACTTATCAGCAGTTCACTTATTTTAGTGTCCTATCACTATTCGACTGTTCATTATCAAAACCGGTTATATAAAAGACTTTTATCAAACGCACAATCAGGTATAAATTATCTTCTTGCTGAAGAAGGAGAACTCTCCCTGAATGAAGAAAAAGTTATAGACCTGTATGGTAAAGAAAGCGATTCGGTTGCTCTTAAAAGGATGAACTGGGGAATTTTTGATCTGGCTGTTGTAAGAGCGTTCTCTGGAAATCAGCAAGTGGTCAAGATACTTGAGTATGGTTATAAACCCGATGCGGAGACTAAATCTGCCATTTATATGGCAGATTTAAACAGGCCGCTTTCTCTATGTGGGAATACAGTTATCAAGGGAACATGTTATCTGCCAGAATCAGGAGTGAGAAGAGATTATATAGAGGGACAGTCATTTATGGGGGATAAACTTATCCAGGGGGAAATTAAAAAGAGTAAGAATAGTTTACCGGAGTTGAAAAAGGATATTAAAGAAAAGCTTTTGTCTCTCCTGGAAGATAAGATTAATCTTGACGAATATGAACAGCTGCAGGAAGTGGATATTGACACGGTCAGGCGATCATTTACTGAAAAGACTGTCCTGCTGAAGCAAAAGACCCATCTTAGTATCAAAAATCTTTATGGAAATATTCTTATCACAAGTGATACCATTCTCAGGATTGGCAGAGATGCAAATCTTGAAGATGTAATAATTGCGGCAAGAGCAGTTGAAATAGAATCAGGTTTCAAAGGGAAATTACAGATTTTTGCAGCGGATTCAGTTGTGTTAGGAGAAAATGTTGAATTGAATTATCCTTCGGTGATCGGTCTTTTTAAAAAAGATTTTAAGGTGATGCAGCCTTTTGTTAAGGTTTCCAAAGGTGGCAAGATCAATGGAATAGTCTTTTCCAGTCAGTCCGTGTTTGATCTGAAACAAACTCTTATCTCAATAGAGAAAGACGCTTTCATGCACGGTCAGTTATATTCAGATGGATTTGCGGATATTCAGGGTAAAGTATATGGAAATGTATTCTGTAATAAATTCAGATTAAAGACGTCATCTTCATTATATGAAAACTATCTTCTTAATGCTACCATTGATGCTACCAGGCTTTCTCCTTATTTCATAGGATCAGCTTTATTGTCTTCTGAAAAGAAAAAACGAGTGATCAAATGGCTGAACTGATCGGGTTAAAGATTAAAGCCTCTTCTCTGATCGAGGTGATTGTAGCGATGGTGGTTATGGTAATTACCTTTGGCATAGGAATGATGATTTATCATAATATTCTCAGGTCAGGCATAAATCTTCAGAATGTAAAAGCCGAAATGCTTCTCTCCCGCATAGCAGAAGAAACCATCCGGTCAAAATCATATTTTGATGAAGAAATGAACGAAGGAGAATTGATAGTGCGAAAGAAAGTTGGAAACTATCAGAGTAACACTTCTCTTTTACAATTGGAAATACAGGTATATTCTAAGGAAGAGAAGCTTTTAGCTGAAAGTAATAATCTGATACTGGCAGATGAATAAAGTAAAGGCATATACTATTGTGGAAATGATTGTGACCATGCTTATTGCAGGTGTAACAATTAGTATTGCTTATTCCTCATTCAGAATTATCAATGGACAATTCGGACAATATAAGTCAAGAAGCCACAGAAACTATGAACTTGTTTTGCTGGATAAATTTATGATGAAAGATTTTACCAATGCAACAAGAATTATAAGAAAAGCTGAAGGATATAGTTGTCAGTATCAGGACAAAAATATAGACTATGAATTTGAAGATACTTATATCCTTAGAAGAAGTAATCTGGTCGATACGTTTAAGCTTAGAGTCCTGGAGCCAAAGTTCTATTTTATGAATGAAGAGGAATTTGTACCCGGTTCATTAATTGATAAAGTAGAATTTACGGGAATTATAGAGGAGGAATCACTTCCATTTTTATACAAAAAAGAATACGGAGCGGATATACTTCTTGAAAAAGAAACAGGGGAAGACAATGAATGGTATAGACATTAATAAGGTTAAGAAGACTAAGATCAAAGCAGAGGAAAAAAGTCCTTTGCAGGGAATCATAGACTTGCTCAATAAAGATTTGAGTTTGTTCGGCACTAAGTTGAATGATAAGAAAAAGGAAGCCTTTTATCATGAGCTTGGAATTCTTCTGTCTGCAGGTGTAGATATCAAAACAACGCTTGAACTTATTAGTGTGGAACAGGCTAAAGAGAAAGACAGGATTTTGTTCGAGAAAATTAAAGACTCTGTAATAGCTGGAAACACGCTTTCCGGAGCAATAAAAGACACAGGTATGTTTTCAGCGTATGAGTTTTTTAGTTTGCAAATAGGAGAGGAGAGTGGCAAACTCCCGGTAGTACTAAAAGAACTTGGGGCTTACTATAATAAGAAGATGAAACAAAGGCGCCAGATTGTAGGCGCTTTGACATATCCTTCTATAGTGCTTTTTACATCATTGGCTGCAGTGTTTTTTATGATGAATTTTATAGTGCCAATGTTTGCAGATGTGTTCAAGCGTTTTGGAGGAGATCTTCCTGCTATTACCAAAATGATTGTAGATGCGTCCGGATTCTTCAGAAAGTATTTTTATCTTTTTTTTCTTTTCATCATCTCCATTATTGTTTTTGTTTATTCTCAGCGCAATGAAATTTGGTTCAGGAAGTATGGCAGTAAAATATTGTTGAGGATGCCTTTGGCAGGTGAAATCGTGAGGAAGGTATATCTCGCAAGATTTTGTAATTCCATGACATTACTAATAGGTGCAAAGATTCCCATTCTGAGGTCTATAAATCTTGTAAAACAGATGATTGGTTTTTATCCTTTGGAGGAATCATTAACTCAAATTGAAAAAGATATCCTTCATGGTATGTCTCTCAATAAAAGTATGTCTGCATTTTCTATCTATCCGAAAAGAATGACTTCATTGATAAAGGTCGGAGAGGAAGTTAATCAGCTGGACAATTTTTTTGAAAAGATAGCCTTCCAATACAATGAAGAGGTGGAACATCAGACTTCAATGATCAGTAGTATGATTGAGCCATTTATGATTATATTCCTTGGATTGATAGTAGGGTTTATTTTGATTGCTATGTATTTGCCGTTGTTTCAGTTGAGTACAAGTTTTTAATTAATTGATTGGTAATGTGTTATTATAGCGCTTGTTCCATAGAGAATTTTTGAATTTACCTCTAATATAAAGTCATTAGAATATGCCGATTTTATAAAGCTACTATTGTTTTCAGTATAATGTTCTTGCCTTTTCTCTGAAGGTTGAGTTTTAGCAAATGGTCTTTTAATGGTCCTAGTTTAATATTCCTTTTTCTTTCTTTTCACGATCTGGAAATATTAGGATTATAATGCTTTTCTGGGGTATTTTATGATTTTATTACAATGTATTGTAAATGTTCATTTTTGTCTTTTGTTTTCGAATAGTTAAATATTTTATTTGAATAGTTATATTTTGTGTGTTGATATAGGGTTTGTTAGTAGTATGTAGTTCGTATTATTTGTTTCATCTATTTTTTTATTGAAATTTTTCTATTTACTGGTTACTTTAAAATTTTTCACGTATTAAAGTATATAATCTTCTGATTACTAACCAAAACATCTAATGAGATGAAGCCCCTCCAACCTTGTGTGAGAAAAATTGTTTTAATTTTTCTCGTGATAATATTACATGAAGGCCCAGCCTTTTCTCAGATTTGCTCATCTGTCTCAAGCGGGACAAACCTGGTAAAAAATGGCGATTTCTCTGAGGGATATGCTGATTGGACATATACCAGTGATCCTTCCCGAACAAATGGTTACCTGAAGTTTGATCCCCCATTAACTCAAAATTATTCTTCTCCTGGTTTTATCCATGTGGGAAATAACCCAGCCTTATTTAATTCAGCATTCAATGCAACGTTAACGGATCACTCTCCTTCTGCAGACAATAATATGTTAATGGTGGATGGTATCTGTGTTCCGGGAATTAAACTCTGGCAGCAAAGCGGGATTGTTGTGGAACCTAATACAAACTATTATTTCAGTGTCTGGATAAATGCATTAAAAAATAATAACGATCCTCCCGGTACCTTAAAGTTTACTGTTGGTTCAACAGAATTGCAAACAACTATTTCGGCACCTACTACAAGCGGAACATGGGTCCAGTATGAAGCACTTTGGAACTCTGGTTCTTCATCAGGTCCTACTACCATTAGCATAGAAAATACAACAGAAATCGGTTGTGACCAATATGTTGACTTTGCAATTGATGATATTTCGTTTATCCCCGGTTGTGCTTACGGAGCGCCGGGGCCTCAGCCAAATCTGGGAGCAGACAGGACTATCTGCGGTACTGGTGGCTCAATAACCCTGAATGCAAGTGTTCCGCAAAACTCAACTACTTCAGTAACCTGGTCGGACGGTCTTACCGGAATGGGGATGTCTGCACCTTATTCACGAGTAATAACTACTCCTGGAACTTATACTGTCTGTGTTTCTGATAATGGATCTTGTCCAAAGGCAGATCAGATTGTCATATTAAATACTTTTACAGTGGATATTCCTAATCTTAGCTTATGCGATCCGGCTTCTGTTACGCTTGATGCAGGCCATGCAGGGATTGGGGTAGAGTATAAATGGTATAAAGGATATCCCACACGTGCAGGTAGCGATGACTCTTCAAAGACTTTCTTTGTAAATACTCCAGGCACCTATAGGGTTGATGTTATTGATCCAACTTGTGGAACAGTATCGGACATTTCTGTTATTACGACAACGGCTCCTGTGCCTCAGAATACCATATTTTGTCCGGTAACAAATGCAACCGTTTCCGTAACTCCCGCAAATAGTGGCAAATATAAATGGTGGAACAGTCCGACAGGAACAGCTCCTGCAAACCTGCTCCAGAAAGGAGGGAATACATATACCTTCCCTGCAACCGCTACTTCTGATTATACTTTTTATGTGGAAGATACGTCATCATTTAAGGCGACCATAGGGCCTTCGCTTGCATCTACAGGATCTTTTACTAACCTGGGACAACGGGGAGTTCAGAACGAAACAAAGTTTGTGTTTGATGCAATAACACCATTTGTCATAGATTCGGTCTGGATGTATGTGATCGTATATAGCTGTCCGGCAACACTTGCATTTAATATTGTAAATTCAGCGGGAACAGTCCTGCCAGGAGGGGCCGTTACTTATAGTTATTCTGCTGGTAACGGTTGCGTGGCAGGAGGTACTTGGCAATGGGTAAAGGTTCCAGCCAATGTATCTGTCCCTGTGGGAACAAACTATAGGATTGAATATGCTTCTTCAGGCACGGGATTGGGATGGTTTGATGGAGGAATGACCTGGGGGACAACATATGCCTCTTCGGTCAAATTTGTCGGACCCGTGAATTCTGATCCTAATAATACTTCAGTTCCTGGAATGTGGAGATGGGTAATATCCGCAGGTACTCCATGTGCACGTGTACCGGTAAAAGCTATTTATGAATGTTCATTGCCGGTAGAGTTTCTGAATGTTACTGCCAAAGGTAGCAATAATGGAATAGAAGTAAATTGGAGTACTGCCTGGGAAAATAACAGTAGTACCTTTGCCGTAGAAAGATCAGTAGATGGTATTTCTTTTCAGAAAATCGGTACGATTCAAGCAGGTGGCAATACTTCAATTGTTTCAAAGTACTCTTTTGTTGATGAAAATCCTGTTAGCGTTGTAACTTATTACAGAGTGGTAGAGGTTGACAATGACGGAAGTCAAACAACAAGTAAGATGGTAGCTGTAAATTTTGAAAACCTGTTTTTCTCAGTTTATCCTAACCCCGCTAAAGACGTGCTGAATATTCAGTCTCAGGTAGACGACAGTCAGGAGCGGGTGATAAGCATTCAGAACTTTTTCGGAAATATAGTTTACCAGAATAGTGGCGCTGATCTGAAGTCAGATAATGGTCTTGTTGTCGATATCTCGGGTTTCCCAAGTGGATTATATTTTGTAAAGATTGAGTCAGGAAATATTCAAAAGATATATAAAGTAATTGTCGAGTAATAGTTTCTATGTTTTGGTTAATTTAAAGTTGGGCGGGAGAGCAATCTCCCGCCTTTTTTTATAACTTTTTTTATCGTAATGACTTAAATATTTAGAAAGGTCTTGCGATGAGGAAATTTTATACTGGTTTGTTTTTTTACTTTCTCTTTATTTCATCTGTTTTCAGTCAGAAGAGAATAGTTTTTATAGGAGTCGATGGGTTGGGTTCAAGAATACTTAGTAAAGCCAATACACCGGTGTGGGATAGTCTTGCTTCTAAAGGTGCGTATTCATACAATTTCAATGCGGTATTGCCTACTTTGAGTAATCCTAATTGGGCTTCATTGCTTATGGGAGTATCTGCCTATGATCATCAGATATGGGATAATAAATGGAGAAAATCAGACTTTAAAGAACATTCTTTTTGCAATCAGGAAAAGGGAATTACCGTACCAACCATATTCAAAGTGATGAGAGAAAGATATCCTGATCAGAATATCGCGGTGTTTCATGAGTGGAAAGAGTTTACAGAGTTGATAGAGTATAATATTTTAACCTATAGTTATCATGAAAAGGGGAATGGACTGGTATTAAAAGCTTCTGATTATATAGTTAAAGAAAAACCATTGCTGACCTTTATTCACCTGGATCTCGTTGACAAAGCCGGTCATACTTATGGTTATCGTAGTATTCAATACAAAACAGCTGTTGAAAGAGCTGATTCACTGACGGGAGTTATAATTAAAAAGATGAGGGAAGGAAATGCGTTGGATAGTACGATTTTTATTATTACTTCAGATCATGGCTTTAATGGGAAAGGCCATGGAGGCAGATCAAAGAAGTTAAGAGAAGTTCCTTTAATTATTACAGGTGCCGGAATTCCTATTGGATTAAGACTTCCCGATAAGCTTCATAATTATGATCTTCCTGTTACGCTTGCCAGTATTTTAAACTGCAATATTCCAGATTGCTGGAAGGGAGAGGTGATAAAGGCATTGCTTGAATCTTCAGAAAAGAAAACGAGATTACAATAAGCCCATTTTGGTCATAAATACTCGCGCAATATTCATAGCTCTTTCCAGGGCTTCATTTGCTTTAGGGCCTTCAAAATTTTCCTCCAGTGTAGCAGTAAACAATTGTATCCATCTTTCGAAATGCTCTTTTGTTACAGGCAGAGTCATGTGTTTTGGAAAGGGTTGTCCTTTATATTCCATAGAACCGAAGAGAAGGCTGTTCCAGAAGTCATACATGGTAGGAAGGTGTTCTGGCCAGTCCACTTCAGCATGATCGTTAAATATAGGTGACAGCAATTCATCACTGTTTACTTTTTCATAAAAGCGATCAACTAATGTTTTGATGTCGTCTTTGTTGGAAATGTCGTTCATGGTATATCCGATCTTCATTCAAACAATTGATTTATTGTTTGAAGTTCAATTGACTTAAAATTTTACTCATAACACAGTCGAAATTTTTAAATATATCTTCACCTTAAAAAAAATACTTATTATAGGAGCCGTTTTAATCATAATAATTAGGAAAAGGATGGTGTAGAGACGCCATGCTTGCAAGAAACTGTGATGATGAATGACGATGGAAATATATCAGGCATTATTCTAAGGGTGAAGGTAGTTTAAATATAGCACATGGTGGGCAAGGAGACGCCAGCATGGCGTCTCTACAATTTTATTCAATCCACAAAATGTATCTTGGATTTAATTAGTTTTACCATTATTTCATTCCCTGGCTGAAGATTCTTTTTCCTGGTATTAATGCGTATTGTAATGTTATTTTTTACAGTTGCTACAACTTCGTAACTGTCACCTCTGTAATAAATTCTTTCAACAGTTGCCTGAAAATCACCTTTATCTTCTTTGGTAATGCTGAAATGCTCTGGTCTGATACTTATCTTTGATTTTGTTGGTTTGCAGCCTGAAATACCTGTAGTTTCAAGGAAGTTTTCCGCATCAAAAATATTTACTTTTCCGAACAGATAAGCAGAATATTCATCAACAGGCTTTTCATAAATTTTTTCAGGTACGTCGAATTGTACTATTTGTCCAGCCCTCATGATCATGATCCTGTCTGCCAGGCTCAATGCGTCCTGAAGGTCATGTGTAATAAAGATCATGGTTTGACCTTCACTTCGTAAATGATCGAGTACCTGTATTTTAATCTGGTCTTTCAGCATTACATCCAAATTGCTGAAGGGCTCATCCATTAAAAGAAGCTTAGGTCTGTCAGACATTGCTCTTGCCAGAGCAACTCGTTGCTGCTGACCACCTGAAAGCTCAGAAGGAAGTTTGTCTTCAAGGCCTTCAAGCTTGCAGACTTTAATGAGCTCATTCAAACGTTCATCCTGTGCTTCTTTGGAAAAATACCTCAGCTGATAGGTGATATTTTCTTTTACAGTATGTTTAGGAAAAAGATTAAATTCCTGAAAAAGCAGATTTATGTCCGGATGCCCTGGGACAAGGTTTTCGGAAGGGCCTTTTACTTTTTTTCCTTCCAGAAAGACACTTCCTTCGTCTGGCTCGATTAACCCATTGATAAGTTTTAACAGCGTAGTTTTTCCGGAACCGTTTTCGCCAACTATGGCAATGAATTCTCCTTCAATGCATTCAAATGATACATCTGTAACTGCAGATTCAGACTGATTAGTGTATTTTTTGGAAAGATTTGATACCTTTAGAAAGGACATTACGTAGAATGATAGATGTAATTAATTAATAGGAAACCAAGGTAAACCATTTATCGCTTTTTTCTTATTTTGCAGGAAAAATTAATTGAACGAATCTCCGCATACGGCTAGTAATCCGCTATATATCAATGAAGAATAATAAAAAAATACAGAATGCCTGGTGTATGTATGACTGGGCAAATTCTGTTTATTCCCTGACAATAACCACTGCAATATTTCCAAGCTATTATGCTGCTATCATGCCCGAAAGACCTGATAAGGTAAGTTTTCTGGGATTTGAATTTTATAGTTCGGCGTTATATTCATTTGCACTGGCAGCTGTTTTTTTGCTAGCTGCCATCTTGAGTCCCATATTAACTCCGATAGCGGATAATACTGGAAAGAAAAAGTTTTTTATGCAAATGTTCTGCTATCTGGGAAGTTTGGGTTGTGCTTATCTTTTCTTTTTTCATAAAGATGCCGGTATTCTCTCACAGTTTACATTGACAACTTCAATTCTTGCATTTATAGTTGCAGGATTAGGTTATAGCGGGAGTATAGTATTCTATAATTCTTTTCTTCCGGAAATCTCAACGGAAGATCAGTATGACAGATTAAGTGCACGTGGTTTTGCTATGGGATATATAGGAAGTGTACTGCTTTTGATTTTTAATATTACCATGTTGACTATGCCTGACCTTTATTTTAATGTTGATGGAAAGGTGGATGAACTGGTGGGGGCTGGTGCTTCCAATGCAGATGCTATAGAGCAGGCAAAGTCGTTTTATTCAGGACTGGCCGCCAGAATTTCTTTTCTATCTGTTGGGGTATGGTGGTTTCTGTTTGCCCAGTATTCTTTTTATTATCTGCCTTCTAATGTATATAAGAAAGAAAGTCGGGGTAATTGGTTATGGAGTGGATTCAGAGAACTTAATAAAGTACTTTCAGAAGTCAGAAAAGAAAAATACCTTAAAATTTTCTTACCCGGATTTTTCTTCTACAATCTTGGAGTACAGACTGTCATGTATATGGCGGTAATATTCGCAGAAGGAGAGCTTAATCTTAAGATGAGTGAACTGATCATTGTTATCCTCATTATCCAGCTTCTTGCTATTGTTGGTGCGAATCTGAGTGCGAAACTATCAGGCAAAATCGGTAATATCAGTACTTTGCGTTATATCAATATGATATGGGTACTTGTTTGTATAGCTGCATATTTTGTTAAAACGGATGTTCAGTTTTATGGACTGGCAGTAGTAGTAGGATTTATCATGGGAGGCGTTCAGTCGATATCCAGATCTACTTATGCTAAATTGATCCCGGAACAGACCACAGACCATGCTTCTTATTTTAGCTTCTATGATGTGGCAGAAAAATTATCCTGTTTTTTCGGACTTTTCCTTTTTGGAGCAATCGAAGAACTGACAGGAAGCATGAGACCAAGTACTTTGACCTTGGGCTTAATATTCATCATTGGAATAACATTATTGTCCTTTATCCCTTCATTGAAATCTTATTCAGGACAAACTGAATTAAAATTGGATCATTCAGGAAAAAATGTTTAGAGTTGAAATTTCAATTTGCATTTATAAATAAATAATATGTAATTCGCATTCATATTATGGGATGTTAGCTCAGTTGGTTCAGAGCATCACGTCGACAACGTGGGGGCCACTGGTTCGAGTCCAGTACGTCCCACAAAGGACAAATCAGTCAAAGTGCTGGTTTGTCCTTTTTTATTTAATCTCTTTTTGTAATTGACCAGCTAAATTAAAATTAATCAGGTGGGTAACAAAAGCCAATGATTGTAAATCCTTCCCTCGGGAAGGATCAGCTATTCTTTGGAATGTTGATAGTGCTGGAATGTTCTTTTAGATGACTGAAAGAAGCTTCATTTCCCATCAGACAATGTGAAAAATTTCTATTCCTTATCAAAATTACATTTTTTCTTCTTTTTGTTTACTAAATCTTAAGCTGTTTTGTAGGGGACATTATTTTGAAAGCTGCCTATGAAAACAATGCTATACCACTTCTTTTTACTTGCTTTTTTTTCTTTTGTTGCAGGTAATGCTTCCGGCCAGATGGCTACTAACCCCATCATTTTTGCTGATGTTCCTGATCCTGATTTTGTGCGGGTTGGGGATACCTACTACATGAGCAGTACCACCATGTACTTCAATCCGGGAGTACCCATCATGAAGTCAAAAGACCTGGTGAACTGGGAGGTCGTAAGCTATTGCTATCCCATTATGGCTAATACTGATGCATTGAATCTCAATGGTGGAATGGAAGCCTATAGCGGAGGTACCTGGGCGAGCAGCATCAACTATTATAAAGGAACATTCTATGTCAGTTCTTTTTCTTATTCTACCGGAAAAACTTATATCTACAAAACTACCAATATTGAAACCGGACCGTGGACCACGATTACTTTAAATAAAGTGTATCATGATCATTCTCTTTTCTTTGATGATGACGGTAAAGTATATTTTGCTTATGGTCATGATAATATTCAGCTGACTGAAATGAAACCAGACCTGACTGGAGAACAGCCAGGGGGCGTAAACAAAGTCATCATACCTAAAGCTTCTTCAGTAGCTGGCAGCAGTATGATATTGACCGCTGAAGGTACCAGGATGCAGAAAATCAACGGACAATATTATGTGTCTAACATCTGCTGGCCTTCAGGAAAGGGCCGTACACAGATCATTCATCGTTCAGGAAGTGTGGCCGGAACTTATACAGGCCGTATAGCTTTTCAATCTTCTAATGGTTCTGCTCAGGGAGAATATATCGACACACCAGATGGAAAATGGTATGCAATGTTTTTCCATGACCATGGGGCAGTTGGTCGTATACCTGACCTGATGCCTGTAACCTGGAGCAATGGGTGGCCAACAGTGGGGGTAAACGGACAGGTACCAGCTACCCTGGATATTCCCAAAGGGGCAGGATCACTGAAAGGAATAATTACTTCAGATGAATTTAGTGCCGCACCTCCATTAAAACTACAATGGCAATGGAATCATAACCCCCAGAACAATTACTGGTCACTGACCCAGCGTAGTGGCTATATGCGGTTAACCAACGAACGCACGGATGCCAATGTGCTTCGTACTACTAATACTCTGACCCAAAGAACCTTTGGTCCGAAATGTTCCGGATATGTATCTATAGATGTCTCTGGTTTGAAGGATGGAGATTATGCAGGATTAGTGGCGCTGCAAAATAAATATGGTTTGGTGGGGGTAAAGATGACCGGTACAAGCAAAAGTATTGTAATGGTAAATGGAACAGGTTTTAGCGGAACACCTGTTGAAGTGGCCAGTGTTCCTGTAAATCAAAATACTGTTTACCTACGGATTGATTTTGATTTTACCAACAGAACAGATAAAGCTTATTTTTATTACAGTTTAAATGGCTCTACATGGAACGCAATCGGTTCAACACTTCAGATGAATTATGACCTGGAGCATTTTGTGGGTTATCGGTTCGGATTGTTTTCTTATGCCACTAAGTCAAGCGGAGGTTATGCTGATTTTGATTTTTTCAGGATAGGAGCCAATATCACTGAAGCCCAGAATGTAGGTCCGGTAATCTCCATTACAAGTCCTGCAAATGGGGCACGTTTTACTGCAGGATCAGATATAAATATAGCTGCTACTGCAAGTACCACTGCAGGAACCATAGCAAATGTTCAGTTTTATAATGGAAATACCTTGCTCGGTTCTGATAATTCTTCTCCTTATTCCTACAACTGGATGAACGTACCTGCGGGCGGTTATCTTTTGCGGGTAATCGCCACAGATAATGCAGGAAGAACTTCAGAAAGCCAGGTAAGTGTAACTGTAAATGTTCCCAAAGGTCCTTTCAATGGTACTTTTCATTCCATTCCAGGAATGATAGAAGCAGAGGAGTATGATGAAGGAGGTGAAGGAGTTTCTTTTCATGAGGTCAATACAAATGGTAACGAAGGAGGAGCGACTTTTAGAAATGACGAAGTTGATATAGAAACGACAGGGGACGCTTCTGGTTCTTTCAATATCGGCTATATTCTTAAAGGAGAATGGCTGGAATATTCTGTGAATGTAACTGAAACTGGAATATACGATCTGAATTTCAGAGTGGCAGCAGACGGAACAGGCAAAACATTTTATGTAGAAATGGATGGAGTGGATATTACCGGAGTTGTTTCTTTACCGAATACGGGAGGATGGCAGAACTGGGAAACCATTGCTGTGCCTGGTATTCAGCTTACGAAAGGCCAGCATGTAATGCGGATTGTTTTCGATTCAGATTATATGAATCTGAACTGGGTTGAATTTAAAAATGAAATTATTACGGATCTGGAACAGGAAAACAACTCACCTGTCCGATTATTTCCCAATCCTTTCCAGGAAGTCCTTCAGATTACCTGTGATGAAAAAACGGATTACCAGATTCTGGATCTGACCGGGCGTGAATTAGAGTCCGGTACTATATACGGAAATGCTACAGTCGGAACGTCTCTTCCCAAAGGCCAGTATCTGTTGAAACTTACCAGCGAAAAAGGCATGAAGGCAGCTAAAATACTTAAACAATAATAATCATCAGAACTCAACTTAATCTATTGTATTGATTCAAAATTATGTTTTATGAAAATACTACATTCAGTACTCATCTTAATAATTTTTCTGGGAATCTGTAATAAATCTTTTGCTGATTATCCGATAGTTGGATACCGTTTTTTGGCTGATCCAGGGGCCATTGTTTACAATGGAAGGGTTTATGTGTATTGCTCTAATGATGATGAAAACGATGATGATAGTTATGATATGAGTTCTATCGTTTGTGTATCAAGCAGTGACCTGAAAAACTGGACAGACCATGGGGTAGTATTCGATGTGCCACGGGACGCATCCTGGTCAGGCCTGAGCTGGGCACCTTCGCCTGCCTATCGGAATGGAAAGTTTTACCTCTATTTCGGGAATGGTGGAAGTGCTATTGGTGTAGCTGTATCCGATAGTCCGACTGGTCCATTTAAAGATCCCGTAGGCCGTGCCATTGTGACTGGAAGCACACCGGGAGTTCAGCCTTTTAATGGCTGGCTGTTCGACCCCATGACTTTTGTTGACGATGATGGTCAGGCATACATGTATTTTGGAGGTAATGGTGATGGCAACCTTCGTGTGATTAAACTTAACAATGACATGATCAGTACAAGCGGTTCTGCCGGTAAGTTCACTGTGCCTAATTTTTTTGAAGCGGCATGGATGCACAAGCATAATGGAAAGTATTATTTCTCCTACTCTACAAACCCCAGTGCAGGCATGCGGATCGATTACATGGTGAGTAACAATCCTATGTCTGGCTTTACCTACGGGGGAGTGCTATCGCCCCAGCCGCCAACAAATAATAACAATAACCATCATGCTAATATCTTTCTCAATGGTCAGTGGTATCAGATTTATCATAACCGTATTGTTGCTTCTCAAACAGGAGTGGGGATGGCTTATCACAGAAACTTAGCTATTGATGCTTTTTCACACAGACAGGATGGTACCATTGTACAGATGGTAAATACAGTGAATGGAGTGAAGCAGATTAAATACCTTGATCCTTATGTAAGAGTAGAAGGAGAAACCATGAGTGACCATAATGGTATTGAAACTGAAGTTTGCAATGCCGGAGGTATGAACCTGGCATATATTGATAATGGTGATTGGGTGATGGTGGAAGGAGTTGATTTTGGCACTGCAGGGGCAGGAAGATTCTCTGCGAGTGTGGCAAGCAATAAAACTGGCGGAACCATCGAAATTCGACTAGGGAGTGCAACAGGAACCTTAATCGGAACCTTACAGGTACCCAATACAGGAGGGTTTCAAGCATGGCAGACCGTCAACACTTCAGTGAATCAGACAACCGGAGTGCACAATGTCTACCTTGTGTTTAAAGGAAGTGGAGCAAGCCTTTTTAATGTTGATCACTGGAGTTTTTCTTCAGCTGGTCCTTCTGTTACGATTACCTCACCAAAGAGCACGGATGTCCTTTTTACGGGTAATGAAATTACAATAACTGCAACAGCGCAGGCACAAAGCGGTACCATTGTTTCAGTTGAGTTTTTTTACGATGGGAAATCAATAGGGACTGATAATACAGCTCCTTATTCTTTAAACTATATACCAGTTTCCAGCGGATCACATACCATTATAGCCACTGTTACAGATAGTCAGGGAAATAAACGATCTTCAGAAGTTTCTATTACAGTATATGTTCCTCAGGGGCCGTATAAAGGCACCCCGTGGCCAATTCCAGGTATAATAGAAGCGGAACATTATGATGAGGGTGGGGAAGGATTTGCATATTATGAAGCTAATACAAATGGAAACGAAGGCCTGGCTACTTTAAGAAATGATGAAGTCGACATTGAAACAACACAGGATATTTCCGGGGCCTATAATGTAGGGTATATTCTTTCAGGGGAATGGCTGGAATATACGGTGAATGTGACTGCAACAGATAAATATGATTTAAATCTACGAGTTGCAGCAGATGGAGCAGGAAGAATCTTTCATGTGGAAATGGATTCGATAGATATTACGGGCGACATCACGGTTCCGAATACAGGTGGCTGGCAAAAGTGGGAGACAGTTACTGTTCCTGGAATCGACCTCACTTCCGGTCAGAAAGTAATGAGAATCGTCTTTGAATCTGATTATATGAACCTGAACTGGGTTGAATTTAAAAATACTATTGTAACAAATCTGGAATCTGCCAAAAGGGAAACTATTGCAATTTATCCTAATCCTTTTACAGATAAAATATTTTGCAACATCAACGGAGAGTATACTTATCAATTGTTAAATCTGGAAGGTATGGTATTAGAATATGGGACTACTTTAGGGGAAATACATATTCATAAAAACTATCCCAAAGGCTCCTACATCTTGAAAATAAACCAGAATGCCTTAGTTAAGGTGTATAAAGTTGTAAAAGAATAGCTGCAGGTATTTGTCATCCTCCTGCTTCTGGTTAATAAGTAGATAAATTATAATCATAAACAATGAATCATATTATATCATTTTAATTCTGATCTTTGATGACCAATAAATTGAAAATATTTTTATGCCTGATTCTTACTTTAGGATCAGGCATTCTTTGCAATGCAGCAAGCAGCATTACTGAGGTAACGTATTTTTCCAAAACAATGAATAGTAACCGGAAAATGAATGTGTACCTTCCGGATGGATATAATCAGAATACCTATTATCCCACATTCTATCTCATGCATGGAGGAGGTCAGCGTTACTATACATGGGCGAATCCTGTGGATGGAAATGCTAAGGCCATATTGGATCAGGCTATTTCCTCAGGCAAAGCGGTTCCAATGATTGTTGTAATGCCTGATGCCCCTGATTTTGCTCCAAACCTTTTTACCCGTGAACTATGCGACGATATTATACCTTTTGTAGAAAAGACTTACAGAGTAAAACCAGAGAAAGATAGCCGTGCTCTGGCTGGTCTGTCTTGGGGAGGCTTACAGGTGCTGGATGCAGGTTTATACCGGTATGATCTTTTTGGCTACCTGGGAGTCTTCAGTTCTGGTTGGTTTATCGGAGACAATATTTATAATGTAATGAGAACATACCTTGCTTCCAATGGTGCTAAAATTGAAAAGAGCATGCGCTATTTCTATTACGGACAAGGTGGATCCAGTGATATTGCTTACAATAACGGAGCGGAAACCATGAAGCTGTTACGTGCTAATGGTATCACGATAGATTACTGGGAACATTCCGGATCTCATAGTTTTGTATGCTGGAGACAAGACCTACAGGAAATATTACCTTTTCTTTTTAAGTCTGGAACGCCGTCTGTAGCAATTACTGCCCCTGCTGTCAATGCTACTTTCACTGCACCTGCTGCAATTAATATTACAGCAACGGCTTCAGATCCAAACGGAACTATATCAAAAGTTGAATTTTTTAATGGAACCACTAAGTTAGGAGAAGATGTAAGCGCCCCTTATGCCTATTCATGGATAAACGTCCCGGCAGGAACTTATACAATTACGGCGGTAGCTACCGATGATGGGGGGACCAAAGTAACCTCAGAAGCAATCACCGTGAAAGTAAATGTTGCTCAGGCTGCATACAATAAGTCGATTCATGTAATACCGGGTAAGATTCAGGCTGAAGCTTTCGATGTGGGTGGTAATGGCTTCGCATATTTTGACGGGACTCCGGGAAGTGAGACAGGAGTTTCCTTTAGAAACGATGAAGATGTGGATATAGAAAATTGCACAGATGACGGAGCTGGCTACAATGTCGGGTGGGCGACTTCAGGAGAGTGGCTTGAATATACTGTCAATGTTGAGAACTCTGGTATATATAATATGGATCTCCGCATAGCTTGTGAGGGAGAAGGAAGAACTTTGTCCGTAAGTATGGATGGAACGAATATAGCAAGTAACGTAGCTATCCCCAATACTGCAGGCTGGCAATCATGGCAGACTGTCAGAGTGAGCAATATTCAGCTCACTGCAGGACAGAAGATCATGCGGTTAACTATAGGAGATGTAGACTATATCAACTTCAATTTTGTAGCCTTTACTCTGGCCAATATTCCCCCGGAAGTAACTATTACAGGGCCATCGGATAATAATATATTCAATACTCTTCAGACAGTGGAGCTTACTGCTTCAGCTAAGGATGTAGATGGACATATTGTTAAAGTTGATTTTTATAGTGGTACAACACTTCTTGGTACAGACAACACATCACCTTTTAGCTATGACTGGTCAGGGATTACGGCAGGAACTTATACAATCACAGCCAAAGCAACTGATGACATAGGAATAGTTACATCATCTTCCCCGATTACAGTGGTGATTCAGGAGGTAGTTACCGGAGTGGATGAAAAATCGAACCAAGATCACGCTTTATATCCGAATCCATTTGAAGATGGTATTGTTCTGAAATATCCAAAGGAATTTAAATACGAAGTCTGTGATATGACTGGAACAGTATTGCTTGCAGGAACCGGGGAAGGAGAAAAACGAATTGGTGAAAATCTTCAATCTGGAATGTATTTATTAAGAGTGACAAATAATGGGAACTCAAATATTTTTAAGATTCTGAAAAAATAATAATAGGTTTAAATTTTTGACATATGAAGTTTTCGTGGTCTGCATCCTTGCAGATCACGAAAACTTTGCTCATTGTAGCTTGTGAATTGATAAATTATGGAATAAGATTCCAGCCCTTAGCACCTTATTCTATTTTGTACCTTTTTTATTATCTACTGGAATCAAGAACTTTAAATTAAAGTACCTACCGAACGACAGGGATCTTTTTCTTTTTACATATAGTGGAGCATCAAAGAATAATACTCAAGATTACATAATTGAAAGAGCAGTATTTTACACTCGAATGACTTATATTTTTTTAAATCCTCTTGTTTACTAAACCTTTTGAATGATTGTAGGGCTATTCTTTAAATAACCCATTCAGCAATGTCTATATCTGTTATAAATAAATTCTGTAAGACTCTGTAGTCACTATTGAATGCAGTTAATTGTCTGCTTCAGGTTGCGAAAGGCTTGTGATGAAGATTAGATATGAAGCCAGGTGAAAGATGATAAGAAGTTCATTGAATTATTAAGGTTTTTTATAAAATAATCTTTTATGGATATAAATAAATATAAACTGACGGCCATACTGTGGTTGGTCTTTCTGGTAGTCGGACATATAAAAGGTCAGAATCCGGGAGATCTTACCTTATGGTATAGCAAAGATGCCGGAACTGTTTTTACTGATGCTTTGCCTATTGGCAACGGTCGTTTAGGAGGGATGGTATATGGAATAGTTTCCAGAGATGTGATTGGATTGAATGAGTGTACAGTGTGGAGTGGCTATCCGGGCAACAATAACAAAGCAGGGGCAGCCAATTCTCTTTCAACCGCCAGAAGTCAGATATTCGCTGGCAATTATGCAGCAGCAGATGCTACTGTAAGTAATATGATTGGCGGTGGACAGGAACGGTTTTTACCAGTGGGAAATCTTTATCTGAACTTTCCCGGACATATTGCCACTAACTATTACCGTGAGCTAAATCTTCGTACAGCCATTGCCAAAACTACATACTCCTATGCAGGGGTAAATTATACACGAGAATACTTTGCCAGTTATCCAGATCAGATAATAGTAATTCGTCTCACTGCTAGTCAGCCAGGTAAAATTACTTTTTCTACAAGCATGGATTCTCCTCAGACTCCGGTCTCCATATCTAATGTCGGAAACGATCTTCTTCTTCTCAACGGACAGGCAGATGCTGTAAAATTCCAGAACAGGGTAAAGGTGAAGACTGAGGGAGGAACGGTAACAGCTAATAGCAGTAGTATTACGGTTTCTGGAGCAAACAGTGCTACCGTGATCCTGGCAATCGGATCTAACTTTAATGCCTATAATAATGTCAATGGTGATCAGGTTTCCAGGGCGGCAAGTTATATTGATAATGTCAGTGCTAAAAACTACACGCAGCTTCTAAACACTCATCTTGAGGACTATCAAGCTTTGTTTAACAGAGTAGATATCAATCTCGGGCCTGGTAATTCTTCAACCCGTTTGCCTACTGATCAAAGGGTGGCGAACTTCAATACTTCTGATGATCCTCAGCTGGTAAGGTTGCATTATCAATTCGGTCGCTACCTTATGATTTCTTGTTCGAGGCCAGGCAGTCAGCCGGCAAACCTACAAGGTGTTTGGAATAAAGACATGTATCCTTCCTGGGGAAGTAAGTATACAACAAACATTAATTTCCAGATGAATTATTGGATGACAGAATCCGGAAATCTGCCGGAATGCGCTCTTCCTATGATCGAAAAAACAAAAGCTCTTGTAGCCCCTGGTCAGCAATCTGCTCAGGTCCATTGGGGAGTGAACAGTGGCTGGGTGCTTCATCACAATACTGATCTGTGGAACCGCACTGGTCCGATAGACGGTGCTTGGGGGCATTGGCCTACAGGAGGTGCCTGGTTATGTTATAACCTTTGGGAACATTATCAATTCTCTAAAGATAAAACATATCTGAATGATGTATATCCTACCATTAAGAGTAGTGCTCAATTCTTTTTAAACAGCCTGGTCTCGGAACCTATAAGCGGCAACAATTATCTTGTTACATCTCCGAGTACCTCTCCTGAGCTTGCACATGGGGGCTATTATACCTGTTTTGGTCCAACTATGGATATCCAGATTATTCGAGATCTGTTTACTACAGTTATCAAAGCATCTGAAATTTTAAATATCGATGAAAACTTTCGTAATCAGGTAAAAGCATCTCTAGCCCGTCTACCTCCACATCGTGTCGGGCGTTATGGGCAATTACAGGAATGGTTTCAGGACTGGGATAATCCTAATGAGAAACACCGCCATATTTCCCATTTGTACGGTTTATTTCCAAGCAATCAGATATCATTAAGAGGTACTCCTGTTTTGGCTAATGCTGCCAAGGTTACCCTTACACAACGCGGAGATGATGCTACCGGCTGGTCCCTGGCATGGAAGATAAACTTCTGGGCAAGGATGGAAGACGGAAATCATGCCTATAAGCTCATTCGTATGTTAATTACTCCTGAACGTACCTATAACAACCTTTTTGATGCTCATCCTCCTTTCCAGATTGACGGTAATTTTGGTGCGGTTTCAGGAGTGAATGAAATGCTGATGCAAAGCCAGAACAATGAGGTACAGTTTCTGCCGGCACTTCCAACTATCTGGTCAAACGGATATGTAAAAGGTTTGAGAGCAAGAAGCGGATTTCTTATTGATTCAATAAGCTGGAAAAGTGGAAAGCTTTCACAAGCGACAGTAACATCACTACATGGAGATACATTGAGACTCAGGTATGGCAATATTTCCAGAACATACATTACCAGGATAGGTGAAACATATGCTTTCGATGGATCATTGAATTTGATAGGTGCGGTGGACAATACAACTCCATATAATGGAATACCTCATACAATTCCCGGGCGAATTGAAGCGGAAGAATATGATGAGGGCGGAGAAGGATTTGCTTACTGGGAAGCCGATAGAAAAGGCAACGAAGGTGGTGCTGCTTTCAGAAATGATGAGGTGGATATAGAAAGCACCATGGACGAGGATGGGAAATATAATATCGGATACATTCTCAATGGGGAATGGTTATTATATACAGTGAATGTATCAAAAAACGGTAAGTACAATCTAGACCTTAGAGTGGCTGCACCTGATGTTGGGAAATCTCTTCAGATTGAAATGGATGGAGAAAATATCACTGGGCCTGTCACTATTCCCAATACTGGAGGGTGGCAAAGCTGGGAGACAACTTCTGTAATGGATCTTGATCTGACCCAGGGGCAACATAAGATGAGAATCTTATTCAATGCTGATTACCTGAATCTAAATTACCTTGAGTTTACACCATCAATAGTGACGGGCTTAGGAATTGAAGAAACTGAGAAAGTTCATATTTATCCAAATCCATTTAATAGTGATGGAATCACTATTAAACATAAAGGTGTCTTCAGATATAAAGTAGAGGATGTTCTTGGAATTCATGTAGAATCAGGTAATGCAACAGATGAAGGAAATATAGGTGAAGCATTGGGAACAGGGGTATATGTATTAACGATAGAAACTCAGAATGGAATCACTATGCATAAAATAGTGAAACATTGATTCTGCCATAGACATATAAGAAAGAGTTTTACTGATGAGTGGTACTATATGAATTGGTCTTTGTCAATTAGTGTTAGCAAGATTTATAGTCATGAAAAAATCAATAATGTCAGGTCGAAAAGACTTGGCATTATTTTTTAATATAGGATACGTATGAGATAAATGTTATGATACTTCTGCATCAAATCGTCACAATTTCTCCAGGCACCTTTCAGGAATATTTAAGTTCCTTCTGCTGCTTCTCATAAAATAATCCCATATGATACTCATCCATAATTCCATGATGTATCAGGAATTTAATAGGTATTTTATAAACTCCGTTTTCTTCAAAGTATTTGTCTAGAGTTAAGATTGGTAATGTTCCATTTACAGAATCATATAGGATGTGTCAGAGATGTAAAAGAAAACCAGGGAACACTAGTGATGTAAAACTGAAGATTGTTATCTCTATTGGATTAATTCTCTCGAAAGAGATTTTTTTTAAGTGTAATGTTTTGGTAATCAATTTTTTATTGTTGTTTTTTTTACAACAAATTCTTAGCGAAGTTGTTATAGGTTGACATTTTATTTATTTGATTATAAGCATTCACATAAAGTGTCAATCAATTTTGTTTGCCCGCATTTCTGGGTATTGCATTCCTTTTTGGTAAGTTATCTTATTTATAACTAAATCATAATAACATGAAAAAAATCACTCTATATCTTGTTGGAGTTCTTTTCAAATTTATTTTGATAAATAACACTTCAGCAGCTGTTATTTTTGTTCAGGATACTACTGATTCCGGTCCGGGATCTTTGAGAACTGCAGTCAGAAAAGCCCGAAATGGAGATATTATAAAGTTTAATCCCTCTCTTAATAGTGATAGTTATCTTTTTCTTCTTACAACAGGTCAAATAGTGATTGACAAAAACATCACTATTGTAGGACTTGATAATGTAACTAACAATCTAAAAGTTAAAATTACATCATTTAATTTTTCCAGGATCTTCTATGTTTTGCCAGGAAGAAAACTAACACTTGTTAATTTATGGCTGGTACAAAATTGGAGTGTAGTGGATATTTTGAGTAAACCGAATTTTAATGGTGATGGTGGAGCAATATTCAACAAAGGAATGGTTACAATTAAAGATTGCTGGATTACGGATCAAACTATTGCTAATTCGGCAGCTAAAGGGGCCGCCATCTATAATGAAGGCAGTTTGTCGGTAATTGATACTTATTTTGCATTTAATACTGCCACTGGGTTTTCCGTGGCAAAGGGAGGGAGTTTATTTAATACAGGAAGGGTTAGCTTAGAAAGGGCTTATTTTTCTTCAAGCGGTACAGACGCTCCTGTTTCTAAAGGGGCAGGTATTTATAATGAAGGTATAATTACTATGAGCCAGAGCTCAGTTTATAATTGTTATTCTGTAAATGACTGTGAAGGCATTGGTATTTCAAATGCACAAAATGGCTCATTCACCTTAGTAAACAGTACAGTTAGTTCCAATTCGCTAAATCCAGGTAGTTATGTCCTCGGAGGAGGGGTATTCAATGCTGGTAGGATGGATTTAGTTAATGCCACAATTTCAGAAAATTCAGCAAGTATTGGAGGAGGAGTAGCAAGCGTTGGTAAACTCACTATCAATTCTACAATTGTTGCCCAAAATACAGCAATTCTTAAAGGTCAAGATGGCTATTCCTCTGGATTAATAAAAGACAAAGGCTATAATTTAATTGGTGTTATCAATGATTTTAATCTTACCTCTTGTACAAATATTTATGGCACATCCGTAACTCCTTTGGATCCACTCATACAAATAGTTATTTATGGTAATGGCAGTTTTCCTGGTGTTGCATATGAACCACTCCAGAATAGTCCGGCAATTAATAACGGAGAACCTTTAAGCCATCTTAAGGTAGATCAGCTTGGTAATCCAAGGCCGTTTTATGGACGTATTGATATAGGTTCTGTAGAATATAATGGTACGTTACCTATAGCTTTTTATTCAAAAGAAAGAGAAACCTTATTATCCTCTGAACTAAAAACTGTTTCAATGTCTCCTAATCCTGTTCAGGATATACTGATTATTTCTGAACCTTCAGAAGATCTGCAAATCACAATAGTAGATATAACAGGTAATATAGTTTATCAAGATCGATGGAGTGGTTTGGATGAAGGGAAAGTTCAGTTATCTTTCCTTATACCAGGGGTTTATATAATTCGTCTGGAGACATTCAAAAATCAATTAGTCCGTGTTGAAAAGATTTTGAAGCTTTGAAGGTTGGATAAGGCGATAAAAAATCAGGAAAGTCAGGTATAAAACTAAAATGGACAAATCTGCAATTGCAAAATTTGTCCATTTTAGTTTTGTAAATTTTATAATAGTTCATAGCCAGTCCGGCAGATCAAGCATATTCTGCAGTTTTTCATAAAACAATCCCATATGATACCCATCCATAATCCCATGGTGTATCTGGAGTCCAACAGGCATCTTATAAACTCCGTTTTCTTCAAAGTATTTACCAAGGGCAATGATTGGTATAGTTCCATTAACAGGATCATAAGGATGTGTCAGAGATGTAAAAGAAAACCAGGGAACACTAGTGATGTAAAACTGGTGATTGTTATCTCCATTGGATTCATTCTTATCAGATAAGACATTCTCAATATCCTTTAGTATATTTTCATAGAAAGTATAAAAATCTGTGGAATGTCTGGTTGAGCAGAATGAAAATTCAGAGTCTGGAAGAAGAACGGTGTAGCCCGGGTCAATGCTGGTATATTCATAAAGCTTATTGTCTATGATTCTGTGCCTGAACTGAGGTATTTCATTTGCCACTTTGGTCAATGCAAAGCAGATACTGGCAAAAAAGCGAAGGTTCTTTTCTTTCACTTTCTTTTGGAATTTTGTGATATCTACATTACTTGATGTGCTGACGAAAGGAATAAGCTTTTTTGAAAAGATTTCAAGCATCCCTCTGCGTTTATAGGTACTCAGATCAATTTCCTGTCTTGATATAGTATTCATTTAAATAATAATGGAACCTCATTCAGTTCGTAAATTAAGAATATTCGTGTAGTTAATCCTAATTTAATACTATATCAAAAGCATTAGCAGGTGAGAAATCAAGTCTTTGTTCTTTATTTAATATCGAGGTGTCAATGTTTTCAGGCTCTGTGGAGTATAAGCACAGGCAAATCTCCTTTTTTAATAAACGCCCTGATAATACTTTTATGAAGAAGTTCATCAAGCCATTTACGGCTATATTTTATCAAAACAAGGAGATCCGAACTGTCTTCTGATAGTGAAGTTTTCAACCCTTCTTCGACATTGTTAGAGATGCAGGTTTTAAGTTTGATACTTGAATAATCAATAAAGTTTTTAATAGAATCAGCAAAGAGAAAATTTCCTTTGGAGTGATTAGCTTTATTATTAGGCAGCACATGTAAAAGCGTAATAGAAGCTTTGAAGGAAGATGCCAGGTTAATTAGTTGAGAAGCTTCCAACGCGTCTTTTGTGATGTTCTCTATTGCCATATGAATCTTTTCAATCGGTGCTATAATCGTGTTTTCGTGAACAATAAGTAGAGGGAAGTTGACAGTATCTATAATTCTTGATGTAGTGCTCCTGAGAAAGGCTTGTAAATTGTCTCTTGAATTTGTTCCCATTATGATCAGGTCAGGTTTTTTAAGGTGTGCGACATTTTTAATCTCTGTTTCAGGAACAGAATAATCAGATACATATTCGCATTCAAGCTGTTTACCGGAATCTGAAACATGAGACGAGATTTTTTGGCAAATGGAAATAAGTTTGGAATCAGTTTTTTGTATAACCTCTTCTATCATACAATCCATGACGGAAGGGGCTAAGATAGAACTGAATACTGGTAGTAGGTAAGCATGGGCGACTACAATTCGAGCATTGTTTCTTTGGGCGATAAGGATGGCATACTCCATTGCTTTTTCCGAAGCTTTAGAGAAATCTGTGGGGAGTAAAATGGTTTTCATTTTTAAGTAAATTTGTGTAAAAATGAAGCCTCCTGCCGAACTTAATCATGATAACAATTATGAGAAAAAGTGAGGAATGTCATCCTTGTGTAATGAAAAGTAATGAAATGAAAAAAAAAAGGATGTAAAAAAGTATTTTATAATGGTTTGAGTTTTTTTAAGTTCATGAAATGCTTCTCAAAAACTTCATCTTTTACTCAAATTAAAATATATAATTCAATCCTTCAGATGACATTCCTATTTTGTTTGAAAAATAAATAGGAAGTGTCATATATTTTGAAATATCGTTTAGTCTAGAGAATTCATCTTTTCTGCAAATTTCTTAATTACCAATTGAGTAGATGTGTCTGTATCATAGACGGAATACCAACCTTGAAGTTCGTGTGGAGGATCTCCTGTAAAGGGATCACCTTTTTTCCAAATAGAACCAGGAACTTTGGGTCTGCCTTCTCCTGACCAAGCCCAGAAATTTACACCAGCTACAGGTGAGCTTAGAGATGCATAGTTGTAAGTATCCTGAAAAACTTTCGAATAGTATTTATCTTTTACCGTTGTAGATGAAGAAGGTGAAAAATCTCCGTCATTTCTCGCGAGCCCAAACTCTTCAATTACTAATGGTTTACCTAATTTCCTAGCCGCATCAACATGAAGTTTTAGATAATGCTCCATTTTATGAACAGCAGAATCGTAAGTTTGATCTGCTCTCTTTGGGTCGTACCATCCCCAGTTTTCAACCCAGACATGGCAGGTTACATAATCTATGTTTGGCCCGTTATTATTCTCAATTACATCTACACCAGCATATTCTGGTGCTGATGTATAGCCTTCTGTCCCTGCACTCACTAAATGGTTAGGATCCCACTGTTTTATGAGGGCTGCAGAAGAGTCTATCCATTTATTGTACTTCTTTTGGTTGTTCATTCCTCTTGGCTCATTGCACAATTGCCAGGACATAATGGTCGGATCGTTTTTGTATTTAATTTTTGTAATTGAGTTTTCTCTCGTTACAATTTTTTTAACTGCATTATAATACATTTGAACCGCTGCAGAATCTGAATAGAATTTCGCAGAGAATTTCTGATATCTGTCCCAATCGCCGCCAGTGTGTGGAGGAGGGTAAGGGATACTATCTGCAGATTTGCTCCAAATCAAATATTGACCCCAACCGCCTGACCATGGCCAGAAGTTACCTAAGCATACTACAGCATACATCTTTCTTTTGGCCATTTCAGAAAGTAAAAAGTCAAGACCTACTAAAAGGTCTTCGTCAAACTTTCCGGGAGCATTTTGTACAGCAGGAAGCATTCTGTATGGCTGGTTATCCGGACCTTCGCTCAGGCCAACTATCCGAAGATTAGTGATTCCTAAATTTTGAAGGTGATCTAATTCCCTGATAAGACGTGCTCTCTGGCCTCCCTTTTCTGAACCAAGATTTATCCCGTACCAGAAGTTAGCTCCCAGAAAATAATAAGGTTTACCATTCATATAGAAGCCAGTGTTGGTTACTTTCACAAATTGATTAGTACGTTCAGGTTGCTTCTTTTCAGTGCTGCATGAGCTAATGAAAACCAGGAGAATAGTAAGATGTAAAAAGTGTTTTACCATCAGAATATCTTAAAAGAATGGAGTCAGGTTGAATATTAATACGTTATAAATATAACGAAATAGTATTAAACCTTACTTAAATAGCAATAAATAAAAAAAAGGCCTTTAAACGTGAGTTTAAAGGCCTGATTATTGAAAAATCAAATGCTTATTCTTTCACGAGTTTGTAAACATATACTGCGTTGTCTGAAACCAGTTTTAAAGTATAAACTCCTCTAGCCCAGTTACGGCCTATTAATGTGGTTCCTTTGGCCAGGTTATCAATTTGTTCCAGTTCCTGTCCTGTTGATGAGTATGCTGCTAAACGGAAGTTTTCTAATCCGTTAATCTGCAGATTAAATGCATCCAGAGAAGGGTTAGGGTAAATTTTTATCAGTGGCGAAGATTCCTCGCTTAACCATCTGATATGACTGTACTTAAACTGACCATTATTGTCAACTTGTTGTAATCTGTAATAAGCGATATTTGAAAACTCTTTATCAACAAATGTATAAGTTGAACCCGATGCTGTGGTTGATGGTATAAATCCTATTGAACTGAAATTAATACCATCAACGGATTTTTCAATATAAAACCCTTTATTGTCAATCTGGTTAATCACAGACCATTTGAGTAATGCTCCGCCATCAACCTTGGATGCAGTGAATGAAAGAAAATCTACAGGCAGAGTAGTTCCGCATTTATCAACTTCCTGTGCTCCGAAATAATTTGTAGGTACGCCCATCATGTTTGCGAAGACTATATTATTTACAAAGCCATTAGGACATGTATTTAGTTTTACCGAAAAACTGAATGCTACAGAATCTCCAAATAGCATTGGAGTTTTACCTGTTTTAAGAGCCCATTCAATTGTGTTTGTTGCGCTGTTATAGACGGGGACAGGCTGAGCAGTTGTTAATCCGGGAGAAGAAAATAGTTTAGTTATAGACGAAGCCGTATAAGTCACATTTGATGCAAGAGGATCGGTCAAAGCGACTTCAAATGCAGAATCGAAATGTGTATTCCAGTGTAGTAGTTTATGAGAAGGATTTCCTGATCCTGAGGTAGCTTCATTGGAATTGTAGAAACCAACATATCCGGCAGTCATATAAGTGATGTTGTCAAACTCATATGGCAAAGCATTAAAATTATTGATCCAGATTGAGAGTTTGTTATCAATAAGTTCGGCTTTGATTGTTAATGTATCATTAGGTGAAGGATAGGAGATATCCACCTTGGAACCCAATAATGTGCCGTTTTGGAATAACTTGATGGCAAGTTGAGAACATGAGTTATTAGAAAAGGTAAGTAACAGTCCTTTCAAAGGATCTCCTGAACAAACGGGTGTTCCTCCATTATGTCTGAATACGAGCGAGAATGGTTGAGCAAGTTCAGGTTTTATTTTAGTTATAAGTGTTCCGTTTTTACCATGTGAGTAGTCATAAGTAGCGAGCTTTGGAGTCCCTCCTGGATTTTTAGTATTTGTAAAATCCATTAAAGGCTCTCCGCAATGTGATGTCCAGTCAGCAGATGAAGGCAAGGCTGGATTAGCAATAGTACCTTGTGTCTGCTTGAATGATACAGTATAAGGAATAATATCATTTATATCATAACCTTCAGCCGGTGAACTTTTCTTAATGGTACTGGCAATCGGATTTAGAGGAGGAATTGGTTTACATGTCACCAATACTTTAAACGAAGAGTCTATTGGTGCCTGTGAAGAAGAATGAATCCATGCTTTATTGTCAACCAGTATGTCTGCACTACAATCGCTTTTTGCTTTAGCAGCATATTTAATCATTCCTGATGCTCCGGGCAACATTGATGGAGTACACCAGCTGATGACTCTGGTAGAAGGATTGTATGTAGCTTTAATTCCGAGTGCTTCAGATTCAGTGAATCCCTGCCATTCCAGATTAGCTGGTAACGTATCTGTAACACATACGTTTTGCATTTCCATACCAGGAACAGGTCCTCTTCCAAGGATTCTTCTCCATACATAACCATCCCACTCTTCAACCAATAATCGATCAAAGTTTTTATTATAGTTTGGTTCACAGGCATCCACGTGCACCTCATTTATAGTTGTTGAGAGGGCAGGGTTATATGTACTCTGGTAATCAAACCATCCGGGTGTTATAGGAAAGTATAGGTGTTTATCGTTTGTACCTACATCCAGAGTATTGTCAAAAGACCAGTCATCAGCCATTAAAGGGCCTACTGGTACCGTACCACAAGCAGAACTTCCTCCTTTGGCCTGAAACTGTATCGCCATTCTGAATGGGGCAGCAATACCTTTATGGACAAATAGCACCTCATTTGGTTCTCCTGCTTTAGCAAAGAACATATTGGTGTGTTGTGAGGTAGCCATCAGAGTATCCGGAAAACGCATGATCAAACGCTGATTCCATTTGCCGTTTGCGTCTTCTCCAAAGGTATATTGCTCTGAAGTAAACTTAACTTTGTCAGGATCTCCACCTTCCAGAATTGTAACTTTCAGGTCCCATCCGTTGATATTGGTTACAGGGTCATAAATACCTATTCTTGCTGCATCATTCAGGAAATAGGATATTCTGTAATTACCTGGATTAATATAAGGTTCCTGAGCACCGTGAAGTACTCTGAAATAGTGGTTTCCGGCATTTGGTCCTGAAAGGCCATAAGAGTAAGTCACTCTCACATCCGGACGACCACCGTTTAACCAGCCATTCTGGGATGAGTTGCCAAAACGAAGTGTATAGTTAATGATATCACCATTTGCAGCTACATTTCTATCTGCTACTTTGGCAATTGATAATGATCTTGAAATGATATTTACACAGTTTTTCTCAAATGTTGCAGTTTCATTGTTCGGAAATTCATTGCTTGTATTAGGTTCACTGTTGCTTGCAGTAATAGTCGCCTGATTGCAAATAATTGTGTTTTCATAACCAGCTTTCACTCTTACCTTAAACTTAACTTCACCATAGGTTGGGTAAGTTTTTGGATTAAAGGTTTTCCAGTCGTCTCCTGATTCTCCTGTTGAAGTATATCCGGGAACACTTCCGATATTCCACGTAATTACCCCTCCGCTATTAGTTCCCCCTGTTGCTGAAACAAACTCTACTTCTGGAGGAAGAGGATAGGTGATTACGACATTTTCAGCTTGTAAAATGGAAAAGTTTCTATAGCTAATGGTATATGAAATTTCATCACCGGGAGTGATATTTACTCCATTTACAACTCTCGGGCCGGAGGCTACAGTTTTGTTGGTGGCCAGATAGACTTTAAGATTAGCCTTAGCATCAGGCTCTGCCATTAGTGATGGAGCATAGTAATTTCCTGTTACAGTTAGTAAGCCTAAAACCCTGAACCATTCGTGGAAATACTTGGGTACGCTTTTTATATATCTGTTATCCGGAACAGGAGAAGTTACCATATCAGCATCCCACATGAGGGTTAGCTGTCTGTACCAGTCAGCAATGAGGTCTTTGCTTTCAGCGTTGTTTTGATCTTTATGATAGGCGACAATGGCGGGTGAAAATGATCCTAAATTGTAATTAATGTGATTCCCAACATTCACAGGGAGTAGTCCTGCCGGATCCATAGGGATCTCATTGGTCATAATGGCTGGACCCACAAACTTCAAATCAGTTGGATCATTTCCAAGTTTATGGCAACCCTTATTACGAAGCTTGCTATAATTTCCCACCCGCATAGCATTATCGTATTCAAAAGTATTGCCACCTGCCTGTGGTTCGTGCAATTCAGGATCCCAGGTAGTAGAGGGATTTCCATTCCACACATAATTTACAATAGTCCTCCAGGGATTTCGAGAATCTTCCGCAAAATTTGCATCATTGAAGCTTACTGAATTAGTAGGAGGAGGACCAATTTGACTTATGTTTCCACCTGTTGGTAGTTTCCCTTGTGCATATATTTGGCCCATGATCCAGTCAGATGAAGCTTCTGCCCTTCGGAACTGATTAATATTCCAATTATGTGCGACAGGATCTTCTTCTTCGAGGAATTCTGCAAATGCTCTGAAATAGGAGGGAGCGATATAATCCAGCCATTTTGATGTGACATACATACTTCTGGGATGTATAACCTTTCCATTAAAGAGATATCCTTTTTGCGGATTATTTCCGGGGCCAGCAGGAGTTGCCCAAGTAGTTAACTCTCCCCAGGTATTACCACTTTTTACGTAGCCATCAAATCCAATATCTCCGGAATAGTAACCATTGGCACCTGTAGCATCGACCCTTGGATCTGGTCCATTTGGACAATAAGAGGGATTACAAGTCCAGCTACCATCGTTGTAAAAAATTGTATCACTGATTGTTTTGAGGTATTTTATCAATAATTCTTTATAAGTTCTTGTCTTTCCGCAATCATCTTTAATTCCCAGAGTTGGCCACTGTCTATAAGCAACAAGCAATCCCATAGCAATATCAAAATCTCCATCTGCAGCAGCATCTTTATCAGCATCTGCAGTGCCTGGTCTCCAGCCTTGAGTGCCTATTCCATATCTATAGGTCGGGTTTCTAATAACGCCACATTGAGAGAACATTTCTACCACACTCCCTTTATGATCATGGATGTACATGTAAATACCATCAAAAGTAGGCTTGTCAGCCATATATGCGGCAGCCAGTAAGGCATAACCATCTCCTTCGGAACAGTCAGGCTCAGGACCTGTTGATCCCAATCCCGGAGGGTTGAAAATAATATATTTTGTCCCTTGTACCGTGGTTCCTTCGTAGGTCGCACGATTCATCATTATCTGGTAAGCTTCTCTTGTATTCTTTTCCATTTCGATATCGGTGATCCCATCTGCATTATCTCGGCCAAGGGTTTTTCCGCCTTGATAATCCAGAAATTGAGGAAATGGAATTCTCGGATTGTCTGAGTTTATATGTACAGTTATCGGATTAGGATTGACAACTACTGCCTGTCCTTTAGATAAAGTCATATCTAAAATGATGATTATTAAAATGAGTAAGGGTATTCTCATATTCGGGAACTGTAATTATTTAATTAATTGTAAATCAACGATGTTGCTGTTTGTGGCATTAGTGTTTCATACGCCTTCATCTGTTTTCGTAACCACTTTTATATTTTACTAATGTATAATATACAAAATTCGAAGTTAAATTCTGGATTTTATTTGAATAATACAATTTGATTGCCCAAGTATTACTATGCTTTGGTAGTACATTTTTGGTCATTCCTGGACAACAGGCGAAAGCCAATTTCTTGCGGTCGTTTTTTAGCCCCTGTTAGCGGTTTTTAGGTATTCTTCTCAAGTTCAGTTTTAAATTCTATTCTGGCATTTAAACAATTTTTATATTTGTCTATTAATTCTATAGAGTTTATTTAGAATTTAATTTTTCCATTTATAATTCATCTTTAAAACATAGAAAGAAATGAAGAAAAGACTACTAAATGCCGCTCTTCTGTTATTGGCATCTGCATCATTGAATGCACAAAATATCAACAAGGAAAAATTAGTCATTACAGGAACTAAGTTTACTTATCCACTCCTGGAGAAATGGGCTAAGGAGTTTGAAGTACTTCACCCTGAGGTAGATGTAAAAGTTGTTTCTAAACTTCAGGCAAATGAGACTGCTGATTTGAAAATTGTCTCTTATGAAAGAAAAAAGGAAGAGATTCCTCAGACTGAAAAATCTGTGGTTCTTGGAAAATATGCGATACTCCCGGTAGCCAATGTTAATAGTCCGGTATTAAAAAATATATCAGAGAAAGGCTTAAAGGAAAAGGAATATAAAGAGTTGTTTTTTGAGGATGAGAATGAGCAGTTTGAAGAGAAAAAGAAAAAGTCAAAGTATGATGTGAATTTATATACTCGTGAAAGCCGATCCTGCGCTCCAATAGCATTTGCAAGTCATTTCGGGTATGATCAATCTGCAATAAAGGGAAAAGGGATCAGCGGAGATGATAAATACCTTATTCACGCTGTAAAGAAAGATACCGCAGGATTAACTTACAATAACCTCGGGTTGATCTATGACCTCTCCACAAGGAAAACTGTTGATGGAATTGCTGTTCTTCCATTGGATCTTAATGGCAATGGCAAACTTGATGCTGATGAGAAAATATTTGACAATCTGGATAAAGTAATTGAAAAGCTGGAAAAAGAAGAAATATCTTCAGTTCCGGTTGAAAATATCAATGTTGTTTATGATTTAGCAAACGGCAATAAGAATATCCGTCTTTTCTTGTCGTGGGTTTTAGATCAAGGGCAAAAATACAATCACGATTATGGCTTTCTGAATTTTGATACTGAAACATTAAGTAAGCAGAAAGAAATCCTGACCTTGAACAAATATTAATATTTGTTTTTCTCTTTTGTAAAAGCCTGCCTTCAAACGAAGCAGGCTTTTGCTTTTTATGTTGATTTTACTGAAGCTACACAGTGAAAATCATAAAGCTTTAATCACTTTAAGCTTTTATCTTTCAACTTTAAACCTCCTACTTTTTATTTAATGTTGATTATTTCATAGAGACACAGAAACAACACAGAGGTACACAGAGAAAAATTATAAGCTTTTTAAGGATGCTCTTTATGTCTATCATTATATTGTTCATGTAATTATTCACAGAGATGTACAGAGAATAATTACAATGTTTTCAAATTCCGCTTTAAGCTTTCAGCCATTACTGTCCGGTAAAAAATGAAAAGGCATAAAAAAGTGCTCCTATTATGCAGAATAGGGCACTTTTTTTTATTTAAAAAAAGAGGGGCTTATCCTGAAAAGACTATTTTAATTTGCCTACTTG
>JAEYZG010000055.1 GCA_023428135.1 Bacteroidota bacterium
GTCTAATTTCGCTCAAGTAGCTCTACTCTTTATTTTTTTTACTTTAAGCTTTTCGCATTCAGCTTTCAGCTTAAGACAAATATAAAAAATAGTTACCTAACCTCAGGGATTATCCTTCATAGAAAAAGTTTGAATAGCAAATGCGGGTTATATTTTTGAAATAAATACTTAAATATTTTTTATAGATTTAAAATAATCCCGTTACTCCCATCAATCCCGATATATTGTATTATTTAAACACTATAACGATTTACAATTGTAAAGATTTACAATTGTAACCTCTTTAAAATTGTAAATTATTTTTTAGAGCTCCTAAATAACTCTCACATACTACCTGTTAATCATAATTTTAAAATATTACATCCTTCATCTACCATAATGAGTTTACAATTATAAACAGATAAAAAATTAAAGGGAATAAATATCTGATTTCAGGTATTTATCCCCCTTAAATAAAACAAAAGAAAGATTTACAATCGTAAACTATTAACCGATATCACCTTCTTGTGGACGTAAAAGAATTTCTTCCACAACAGTATTTTTCGATAAACTGTAGGTAGAAAAGATGGCATCAGCTACATCTTCAGGTTTCATAAAACGCTCATCCGGCAATCCTGCCCCTTCCCAACTGGAAGTTAAAGTCGCTCCGGGAAGAACAGCCGTAACTTTAATACCATATGGTTTCATTTCTTCTCTCAGAACTTTTGTCATTCCGTACATAGCAAACTTTGAAATGCAATAAGAACCACCGTTTGTATATGCTGTAATACTTGCAGTGGAGCAAATATTAAAAATATACCCGCTTTTTTCATTGATCATTCCCTGGACAAGACCACGAGTCAGGTTGTAGGCACTATAAAGATTCGTTTCAATCTGAAATTCAAGAGCTCCCTCCTCTTCCTTGTGTATTTGACCCGGAAGAAATACGCCGGTGTTATTGACCAATACATCAATTCTTTTAGTTACTTCGTTAATCTTTTTGACAAAAGAAGTTACCTCCTCCTTTTTGGATAAATCAGCCTGGACACAAGTCAATTTGCTACCTGGATACAACCTGGCAAACTCATCTTCAAGTGTCTGAAGCTGATCTGCTTTACGCGAACAAGTAATGACATCAAAACCCTCCTCTGCAAACTTGAAAACGATCGCTTTACCTATTCCCCGGGTCCCACCAGAGACCACAATAACCTTTTTCATATTATCCAACTTATATTATAATTATGCTTTTTATACTATTTTTTTGAAATATAATTAATTTCGTGGCTAAATTAAGCTTCTGATGAAAAGCTTCGGCAAATACCTGATTTTATTGAGCACTCTTTTAGTAAACCGGGAGCGCTTTAATGTTTATGTTAAAAGAATTGTAGATGAGGCCATTCTCATTGGTATCGACTCTGTATTTATAGTAGTTATTGTATCCACTTTCATAGGTGCAGTGACCGCAGTTCAGACTGCATACAATCTTGTCAGCCCGCTTATTCCACTATATATTATCGGTACAATCGTCAGGGATATGACAGTTCTTGAGCTGGCTCCAACCATCACTTGTGTTGTTCTGGCCGGGAAAGTAGGGTCTAATATTGCAGGCGGACTGGGAACAATGAGAATCACCGAACAGGTGGATGCTTTGGAAGTAATGGGTATTAATTCAGCTTCTTATCTGATCCTTCCTAAAATCATTGCCGCTATATTAACCTTTCCTTTGCTGGTAATTATTGCAGCTTTCCTATCCATATATGGAGGATATCTTGCAGGCGTACTGACTGGAGTAATTACAGAAAAAGAATATATCTATGGAATTCGTTATCAGTTTTCCGGATACAACATCACCTTTGCAATTATCAAATCATTGGTATTTGCATTTCTAATCTCGTCAATTTCATCTTATCAGGGATTCTTTACCAAAGGCGGAGCTCTGGAAGTAGGACAATCCAGTACGGAAGCCGTAACAAACAGCTGTATTGCCGTGCTTTGTGCTGATTACCTTCTTGCTCAACTTTTACTTTAAGTCATGATTGAAATAAAAAATATATCCAAGTCCTTTAATAATAAACAGGTTCTTCTTGACGTCAACGGACAATTTGTAAAGGGTAAAACCAATCTTATTATCGGGGCCAGTGGTACAGGTAAGAGCGTTTTACTTAAATGTATAGTTGGTTTGATAAAGCCTGATGAAGGGATTATTTCTTTTGACGGGCGTGATTTTACTAACGCAGACTCTGAATTAAAACAATCTATTCGAAGAGAAATCGGGATGCTTTTTCAAGGCAGCGCTTTGTTTGATTCTAAAACAGTGGAGGAAAATGTTATGTTTCCCCTCGACATGCTTACCACAATGAAGCGTGATGAAAAACTGGACAGGGCAAATGAATGTTTAAAAAGAGTTGGCCTTGAAAATGCAAATAAGCTCTTTCCTTCGGAAATCAGTGGGGGAATGCAGAAAAGAGTTGGGATTGCCAGAGCCATTGTGATGAATTCCAGATACCTGTTCTGCGATGAACCAAACTCCGGTCTTGACCCTCAGACAGCCATTAAGATTGACAATCTGATCAAGGATATTACGGAAGAGTATAACACTACTACAGTTGTAGTTACCCATGACATGAACTCTGTGCTAGAAATAGGCGAACATATTATGTTTATCTACAAAGGCCAGAAAGTATGGGAAGGGAGCAACAAAGATCTATTGGATACAGAAGTAAAAGAGCTTCAGGATTTTATTTTTGCCAACAAACTGATCAGAGATATGAAAGCGAAGAAAGACAGATAGTCTTTCTTCAAACATCAGAATAAGGCAGAAATCTGCATTCTGCCTATATGTACCATCTTATTCTCTCCTGCTTTTCTTCCTTCATAATTAAAAGAAAGTTGTAATCCATTTGCCAGACGCTCCTGCCAGCTGAAAGTCCAGGTAAAGTTATTACCGGGCTGCAATGCCTCCAGCATCTCATAGCCCAATGGAGAATTCAATGTTGTGGATTTAAAATCGCTTTTTATATTCAGATATTTAACCACTGCGTTGATAGTTCTTTTGGATACCTTGTTAAACCTGACATCCAGACCCGATTCATAGATCAGTACCGTTTCTCCTTCCGATTCTGAGAATACATTTGCTTTATTGGTATACCCCAAAAGCGCAGTCACCCTCAAATTATTTTTGGGCTGATATGCAGCTTCAGGACTGATTTTGAAAGACTGGATTTCATAATTTCTGTTGGCGAGAAAATCTGAGTTATTTTTCTTTAAACCATATCCTGCCTGCATTTTAAAACTTGAGAAGCTGTTTATATTTACTCTTGAACCGAACTTCAATTCATAGTTTTGTTTACGTTCAAACCCTTGTACTAAAAATTGTTTATTATCATTCACCAGATAACTAAGGTCTAAACCGTATTTCGGATTTGATCTGTTGTAAAATAAAGTAGAGCGGATAGCTTCCTGGATACTCAAGATATTCTGATCTTCTATGTTATTGCTTACAGGGATAAACCTTCTCATCAAATCGCCGTCAGTTATTTTTTTATTGACAGTCCAGGAAGAAAAGCTTGAGAACCTTGAGAAAAACTGTTTTACTCTTTTGGGATTAGAAGCCCACTTTCTGGGAGCACTGGCATCCAAACGATAGTTGAAGGTATTTGTATAAGCTTTTATGTATTCATCTGTAGGAACAAAAGTCTTGATAAACTCACCGTTCGGATCATCATATTTTTTCTCAAAGAACTCATTCAGGTCCTGAATTTTATCACTATTCAAATCTACCCAGACATGCGTTCCTTGCCCTGTTACAACGGGGATAAAGGCTATCTCCCTTTTTAATTCCCGTCCTGTACCTGTTGTAATCGTCAGCTCGGAGCGGATATGTCGTTGCAATATATCAGAGTTCCAGTCCAGTCTGCCCATTACAGTTTCTTCATTGGGCAGCCGGAGACCGCCGATCATGTAGTTGTTCAGATACCTGTATGTTGAAACCAGATTTACCTGATTATTATCATTGATTCTTGCTGAAAAGCCAGCATTTGTTGTCTGAGACTTACTATCCCTATACAGCTCCCCGTCCGAGTTCCGTTCATTATTCCTGACACTATAGTCGACAAAGTAAGTTACCTGAGTTGTATCACTGCTTTTAATGTACATTTTCAGTTCATCATAATACATATTGGAAGCGATGATTTTCCCGGTAGAATCCTTTATAATATTCTTGTCTTCAGTATAAGAAATTCCCGGAACAAAATATTTTGTAGTATAGAAGGTATTCAGGTTAAATCTTTTCCAATTCGCTTCTTTAGAAGCCGTATTGTTATTCATATAAAAGACATTGGACATCAGCTGCAGATTGCCGAATGATTTGTTTGCCGAAGCTACATGCTGACTTCCTTTTACATCATTTCCTCTGTCTCTATGACTGAATTTATAGGTGAATACATTGGCAGGATCTTTGGCAAAAGACCAGAAAGTATTAAATATATGATCCGAAGATTTGAGATCGGTATTGGCATTCCAATCTCTGTCAAAATCTGTTGACCGGACCCTGTCTATGAAAGCAAAGTCTTGTTCATCATATTCGTAATCTATTGTTCCTGATAATTTATAGGAAGGTAATCCCGCAAAAGTCCTGCCTTTATTGATATAACCAATTTTATAAGCTTTTCCTTTATCATCTTCACTATCCAATTCAGAATACAGATTCAGATCACTTTTGGAAAACCCGATTTCACCGAAGACGTAGTCTGTTTTGGTTAAAGCATAACCACCACCAATAGTAGCCATATTTTTCATCTTTGGAGTTACGACAAGCAACACAGGCAAATAACTACCATTACCGGCTCCCACATATTTATACACTCTGCCATTTACTGTATTGATATCCTGCACATAACTACCTGAACCAATAGCCACCTGCGTAAAGCTCAACTGATACAATGCACTATCGGGGTTAGTGCTATAGGCATATATTGGATTCCCCTGAGTACCTATATTTTTATAAAGCACTTTGGTAGTACTGAACTCAGAGACAGTATCCACACCTGGAATAAAGGATTTATTGATCGAATCACCAATCAGACTTAAAAAATATTTATCCTGATTAGAAAGTTCATAGTTGATCGGTTTTTGAGGATTATCTTTTTCCTGATAAAAGTTAAAGTAAACATCAGCCTTCTTGTAAGTCTGATGATGGCTGGCATTTATAATACTTCTCGAATAATTTCTGTCAGAATATTCAAAGTCAACCCTGATACGGGAAAACTTTGTAATAAGAATGTTATTGGTAAAAGTAATTTCAGCCTGATTGTAATCTATGATATAATCGAAATCAAATCCTCTGGTGAGTAATCTACCATCCAGATAAATCCTTTCAGAGTTGGCCATGATTATAATAAACCTTTCTCCATTGGGGCCTCTTAACCTGTAAGGCCCCTGCACTCCTTCCAGAAGTTCATTAGGCATACCATACCCAAACTGCATACTGGAGAACTTTCCTTTAGAAAGGGCAGCACCCACTGAAGTGACAGAAGAAATTGTAGAATCTTTTTTATAAAAATAATCCCCCTGAACACCCTGTACATTTCTGTAGTAGCGAAGGAAATTTGAATTTTTATTTTTCATTACCACATCACCAGCAATAAGAGAGGCATTTTTGCTTTGAAGCTGAACATATACCTTATCAAACTCCTGAATCTGCTGAGTATTACCTTCAGGCTGAAACGGTATATTCTGATCCGATATTACAGCTGTGATAGAGACATCTTCAGAAAGTTTTCCTTCGAGCTGAAGGTTCAAAACAGAATTTACAAAAACGCTCTGGTTGTTTCCGAAAGATATTCCTCTGCTGATATTACCTGATTTATTCAAACCCGGTGATGAGAACAATTCTTCCTTGGTCTGAGGTGCGCCATATCTGTAGGTAAAATCTTCACGGTAATAAGATCCTGAATCGTATGTTTTGCGATCTCTTTTAAATGCAGGTTTAGTGATATTAAAAGGAAAAATCTGATAACACACAAATACAGAGTCCGGGGAATTATCCGATCTCAGTTTTACAGTTTCCCCTTCCAGACTTATGACAGTTCCCGTAGCCGGATAAACGACTCTCAAAGATCCCGGGAAAATTGCTGCTGAATCCAGAACAAAAGGATCAGACGTGAACTTAACCCACTTGCACCTTTTGTTATCTATTTGACTAAAAGCAGAAGTTGACAGTAAAAAAAAATAAAGTACAAATATCCTGTATTGATAATTCATTCCACCTGGTTATTCAAATGATGTTTGAGACAAATGAATAACCTGCATGTAAAGTTAACCAAAGTAACCAAACTGATTAACATGCGACCTATGCTCTTGAAAATTTCAGATCAGTGAATTAATGGTAATTCAATAAAAAATGAAGTCCCGATTCCGTCCTCAGTTGTAAACCAGATTTTGCCCCCTGCGTGTTCTACCCCTTTTTTGGCAACCGCAAGACCGATTCCAGATCCACTGAATTTAGTGCTGAAGTTAGGAATAAATACTTTACTTCTCACAGATTCTGGAATTCCTGAACCGTTATCACGGATTTCAATTAAAAGATTTTCAGAATCTTCCTCACTGAAAATGACTTTAATATGAGGTTTACGCTCATAAGGCACAGATTGGATTCCATTCAGAATCAAGTTAGTAAAAATACTATTCATAGACTGTTCATCACCTATGACATAATATTTCCCTTCTTCCTTAAAAATCTCAACGACGGCATCTTTGCTATTGTTGTACAGGTTTACCACACTTTCCGCAATTCCGGACACTTCGATCCTTTCCGATTTAGGATTAGGCATTTTGGCAAATGAAGAAAATGAAGTAGCAATTTCATTCAGATTATTAATCTGATCCAAAAGAGTATTCAGGCTTTTCTGGGTGACAGCCTTTCCATTGTCCGCTTCATCTTTCAACATCCTTTGAAGATGCTGAATGGTTAACTTCATTGGCGTAAGCGGGTTTTTAATCTCATGAGCAACCTGCTTGGCCATTTCCCTCCAGGCCGACTCTTTTTCACTTCTGGAAAGTGCTCGTTTACTGTCTTCAAGCTTTACAAGCATTTCATTATACTCACCGACAAGCAGACCAATTTCATCCTTTGATTTCCATTCGAGAGGTTCATTTTCCTCACCAAAAGAGGTACGACGAATCCTGTGAGTAATAATTTTCAAAGGATTGGTCAGAAGATGACTTACAAAATAGGATAAGGCAATAAAGACAATGAAAATTGTGACAAATATATTGATGATGGTAGTCAATACCTCAATTACCTGCTTTTCAAGCTCTGCTTTTGATTCGAAGAAAGGTATACTCAGAATTCCCAATAGACTCCCTGTTTCAAAGGAACGAATAGCTACATATACATTTTTATAGTTAAGCTTTCCGACAGATTCCGTAAGCATCACAACATTTTTTCTGGTCTCAATGATACCTGAATAAGCCTTAGGGTTCATCATTTCAGAGACAATTGCGGCATTATAAATAGCAGGCTGACTGGAGATAAGCAATTTTCCCCCATTATTAAAAATATTAATATCAGATTCAGTAAACTGCGCCACCTGTAGCACTGTACTTTCCAATTTTTCTTTTTTCGAAATATCCTTTTTATACCCCTCAAGGTAAACTGAAATATTACCGCTTATGCTTTCTGCTTTTTTGATAAAAGCTTTATAAAGATTTTCTCTGTAAGTATTACTGATAATACTCAGTGTAATAACGCTTACAATGAACAGAGGCAGGAAAAAGGCAATATTCAAGTAAATCTGAATTTTTGCAGATAAGCTCATGGTGTCTTTTTTAAACCTGAACAGAACAGCATATCCCACTATGAATAATAGTATACTGACTATAAGGATAAGAAACAGAAATGAAAAATTTGAAAATATATCTGCGTAAGCATATTCAGGGGAAGAGACCACTATAATCTTTCCATTACCCGGTCTGAAAGCAAGATGGTGAAAGCCTTTCAGTTTAACGCCTTCGTTAAAAATCTTTTTATTAGAAAGGTCAATAACAGAAAGGTTTTTATCATAATTAAAATTACCCGAACTATATAACAAAGCGCTGTCAGAAAATACAGCATAATGATAGTTCTTGTTATCAAAGTTTTCAAAGACTTTTTTATCCAGAAATAGCTCAGGATATACACTGTTGGGAATGATCTTCCTATGCTTCAATTCAATAATGATATACCCAATAATGACATTATTTTTTTCAATTTCATTAAAGCATATATATCTTCTGAAACCATCCTTCAGATTTTCCCTTTGAAAGTAAATATTCTTATACTCCGTTCTGTGCTGACCTTTCTTTAGCTCAGACAACAGTTCAAAGTAGTTGGCATAATATGATTTCTTTTCAAAGACATCCCCTGAGGCATCAAATACAGAAACCGCTACATCATATTTATCAAAGTAGTTTGACAGATAAATCTTCTTGATCTTTTGTTCTATAATGTCTTTTGAAGAAAAGGGTGTAACAAGTCTGCTTTTAATAAAAATATCTTCCTTTATTTTTTTTGATGCATCAGACAAAAGGTATTCACCCAATACGTCATTGTCTATGACTAACTGAGAGGCAAATTTCTGTTTCCTTATTACTTCTTTTTCTTCCTGGGTCACATAGATAGAAACCGCAGCTGTAAAGGCCGACAGTAATCCGGAAAAAATCAGATAGATATAAGTTCCATAACGGAATCTTATAAACTGTCTTGGCAGCTTAAGGAATGAAATAACCAAAATATAGACCAGGCAGGCAAGACTTACTGATAAAGAAATTCCTCCAAGAATAAAATAAGAAAAGACAGAAAATATAGACCATGCAATGATACAAGCCCAGAGAATTTTCAAAATCTGGTTATCACAGAAGAACTGTAATACACGCACAATCAAATGCAATAACAAAAACAGATTTATAGAAGCAAAAACTAGAGCAACAATTGATGATATCCTGAAAAAGCCGAAACTTATATCTGTTGTAATATCAATTGACCATGTAGAGTTAAGCGATATCGCTCTTAAGATGAAGAAAAACTGATGCTGAATCAGTAATGCTATAACGATTAATATTACTGAAAATGTTTTTCTGAAAATACCGGAAAGATTATTCGCCTTTTGTAATAATCTTGAACGGTGGAAATTCATAAATACAAAAAGCCCTGTCAGAAAAAGGAAGATAAAGTTCAGCAATAAGTCACCTAATGAAGGAGACAAAACAGATGAAGCAAAGTACTTTGGGTTGAACAGGCCAAAATCTGACAAAAATGAAGGATAATTTAAAAATAGCATTGCAATTCTTATCATCAGAAGGTTTAAGACAAGAATTACAGTAGCTAAATCAAAATTCTTTTCAGAAATTTTTAACGCCACTCTGTAAATGGCGGTAACAAGCGAAGCCAAAGCCAGAAAGCTCAGGACAATATAGGTAAATAAAAGAGAGCTACTCTTGATTTTATTGATTTCAAAAAACTCAATAGAAAACAGAAATTCCTTTTGAGGAGAATGTATATTTAAATCAGGGTCATTGGCTGGATTAGCCAGAACACGCACATTATTATCATTAATGATTGGCTTAAAAGCAACCACATCATTGAATGTCGCGGGTTGATTGATGTATGCCCTTACAGGTGTTAAAAAATAAACTTCGAAAACATCCTTTTCAGTGACTAATTTCTTTTGCGATACAAGGTATTTCCCAGTCTTCTGAAATAGAACTTTTTCAGAATACTCCCCTTTCACATGATCATAAAGAGGAACAAACCTGAAGTCTGACCAGTAAATAAGTTGCTTATTTTTAAAGATGTAATATGGGTAATCAGAAGGTATATTTAAACTTGAAAATGAATATCTCGATTTATTTTCAAGGGTTTTAAACAGAAGCTCAGATGACTGTTGATTTTTCTGTAAGAAAAGTTCAATTTGCCCGGAAATCGCATTAACAATCTTCTTTTTATTGATTGTTTCACTGCTATTATTAAAAAAATTCCAGGTTACGAATGATAATAGAAAAAACAGGAGGGATAAAAATAGAAATATGTTCTTTCTTAAAAGATTTTTCAAGGTATCAATCGTAAGAGGTATACATTAAAATAACGAAGATTTAATTGGCAAATTTTGATTTGATTTTGTCCAGTAACTGCTGTTTTTCACTATTCTTTTTACTGCTTTTATACCAGAAAAAAGCGATAAAGCTGCCGATAATGTATGGGACACTCATAAGATATAATATCCCTTTATTCAAGCCCTGCCCTATCCCTTGTCCGGATTGGACATTATCCGTAACTGTAGCTTTACACATAGCACATTGAGCCAACAGATCACTAGACCCGGCCATTATTACTACAAAAACAAGTATCAAAACAAAGATCACCTTTTTCATATTGACAGAAATATTAAGCTCCATAATAAGGACTAATCATTAAATATACTAAAACCCCTGTAATAGCTACATACAACCAGATTGGAAAAGTCCATTTAACAACTTTCACGTGTTTTGCGAACTGATTGGAAATTCCGAAGTAAATAGCAAATAAAACAAAGGGCACAACTACTGCTGCCAATATAATATGAGGAACAAGAATTAGAATATAAATAGTTCTCCAAATACCAACAGCAGACTTTTCAGAAACATCCAAAACACCATCATGGTTAATATCACCATAAATTGTATGAGGCCCCTGGTAATGATAAATTACATATGAAATAAGAAAAAGACTTGAAAGACAAAAAGCTACCATCATCGCCGTCCTGTGCAATTTTGCGTTCTTCCTAAATTTAATGAAATAAAAACCTGCCAAAAGAGCAGCGGTGGTAGAAGTGTTTAAAACTGCATTAAGATGAGGCAAAAAAGAAACATCCAAATCACCCAGCTTACCTGTTTGGGGTAGGTAAAACAGCACTGAAACCAATACAGGTACAGCTACAGATAGTATACCAATGATAATCAGATAAAGATTATCTTTTTTTCCAATAACGGGATTAATTTGCGTATTCATATTGCAGAACTTGTATTTCAGTGATTAAGCGATCCACTTCTTCAGAATCTGTTCCATTATAATATCCTCTGATCCTCCCATCTTTATCTACCAGAACGAGTTTCTCACTATGAATAAAATCAAGAGGTCTCTCTCTATCCTCCATAGCGGTAATGAAAAAACCTTTTTGGGCAAGTGTATAGATAGAATCTTTACTTCCAGTAAGGAAATTCCATTTCTCAGGAATTGCCCCATATCTTTGGGCATATGATTTCAATACTGCAACTGTATCATATTCAGGATCAACCGTAAATGATAGGATCTGAAATTGAGGATCTTCTTTGAATTTTTCCTGAACCCTGATAAGCTGATTTGTCATTTGAGGACAAATTCCAGGACAACGAGAAAAGAAAAAATCCACTACAAGAATTTTTCCTTTGATTTCCTTCCCTTTAATTTCTACCCCATCCTGATTTTTAAATGAAAAATCAGGGATTACGTGCGCTTCGGTGATAGTATATTGTCCTTTATCATTTAAAACTGAATCTGTTGCAAAAAAAACAGGAAGTTTATAATGATTTTTCCCAAAGAACTTAAAATACTGAAAAAGAAAAACCGGTATTACCAGAAGTAAAACTAGTATACCGGTTTTAATAATTTTATTCATTATCTGATTATTTACCTATACCAGCGTACCATTGCCAAAGATTTCTGAAATGCAATATAGCATCCCCTTCAACTAATAGTGCTACTATTAACCAAACGATAAAAAGCGTTGGTATTACAATCGACCAGACTAAAGTTTTTGTCTCATATTTAAGGTGCATAAATTCTGCTACTATGTAGAAAGATTTTACGAACGTTAACAGAACAAATATAGATGTAAGTAATACACCTCTCTCCATTGTAAATGCTAATAAGAATTCTATTGCAGTTACAACCGCAAGGATAAGAGCTGTCATCCAGATTTTTTTGATTTTCTCTTTATCCTTTGGAAGCACCTGAGGAGCATGTGCTGTTGTATGATGACCGTGTCCCATAATTTTATATCAACTTAAATATTTAAATTAAACCAGATAGAAGAAAGTAAATACAAAGACCCAAACAAGATCTACAAAGTGCCAGTAAAGACCTACTTTCTCGACCATTTCATAATGACCAATTCTTTCATAAGTACCGATAGCTACGTTATAGAATACTATCATATTAATAATAACCCCACTTAATACGTGTGTGCCATGGAAACCAGTAATGAAGAAAAACAAGTCAGCAAATAAAACTGGGCCGTATTCATTTTGATGAAGGTTAGCACCGAAGAACATAGTTCCGTCAGCTAACATTCTACCTTGGTCTCCTATTATAAAGATCGCCCACTCCCAAGCCTGGCAACCTAAAAAGGCAGCACCACCAATAATTGTCCAAAGCATCCATTTTAATACTTCCTCTTTATCCATTCTATGACCTGCTTCAACAGCAAGAACCATTGTAACGCTACTCATAATAAGGATAAATGTCATAATCCCAACAAATACAAGAGGATATGGATCATGAGTAAAAGGAATGTGTGTAAACACTTTTTCGGGTACTGGCCAGTAGTTCGCTGAAGGTACGAAATCAGCTATTTTCCCTGTATATGCATTATGTGCAAATCTGCTTAAACCGTAAGTAATTAGTAATCCGGAAAAGCTCAAAGCATCAGAAAGCAGGAAAAACCACATCATCAGCTTTCCGTAACTTGCCTTAAGGGGTTCAACACCTCCACCCCACAAACTTCTTTTTTCTTTTTCGTCAATGACTGCTGTTGTTGCCATGTTGTTATTTTTATGAAAAATTAATGGTTAAGTAATAAAAATCCAAACAAATATATCCAAAGTCCACCAAGGAAATGCCAATACGTTGTACAGCATTCTATTACAAGCATGCTCTTTGAATGAACTTTATATTTGAAACTTTGAGCAAACACAACCCAAAGGAAAATTACTGCAGAAACAAGGTGCAGACCATGCAAACCTGTTAATACATACAGAAATGAACCGGAAGGATTGCTACCCTTTCCTCCGAAGAATACATTAATTTCTACAAGATCGCCCCAGGCATAAAACTGACCTACTAAAAAGGCTAATCCTAAAACACTGGTAACTAACAAGTATAATTTAGTTTTCTCAAGGCTATCTTTTTTAGCTGCAAAATATGCTAGCTGAATTGTCACTGAACTGATAACGATAATAATAGAGTTAAGCCAGAAAATTGAAGGGAGTTGAAACTCCAACCAACCTCCATCTGCTCTTCTCACAATATATGCACTGGTTAATGCAGCGAAAATCATCAATATTGTCACAAGAAAAAGCCAGAAAGCGAACTTTTTCGGATGCATTGACAGCGGCTTCTGAGGCTCGCTTGATTGTAAATTTAGTTCGTGTTGAGTCATATTTTTAACTATACCTTATCCAAAACAAAAGCTATTTGTACTATTGGTAAATAAAGGAAAGATCCAAACATAATCAGCAGCGCTGCTCTTTTGGAACACTCCTTCATTAGATAAAAGGTTTGAGCCAGAAATAAAATTCCCGCAATTAAAGTTACAATTGCAGAAGTTATTCCGGTCATACCTAAAAAATAAGGCATAAACCCTAACGGGATTAAGAATAAAGTATAAATCATTATCTGAAATGCAGTTTCAGAGGTTCTTCCTCCTGCATTCGGTAATAATCTTATACCTGCTTTCTGGTAATCCTCATCCAATACCCAAGCGATAGCCCAGTAATGAGGAAGCTGCCAGAAAAATTGAATTCCAAACAAAATACCAGGTTCCCATCCAAATTTATCCGTAGCTGCTATCCAACCAATCATTGGAGGCAATGCCCCAGGGATGGCTCCTACAAAAACAGCTAACGGAGTTTTAGTTTTTAAAGGAGTATAGGCAAAAGCATATAACACCAATGAGGCAAAACCTAAAATAGCAGTTTTAAAATTGAAGAATTCACTAAAGAGGAATATTGAAAAGGCTCCTAAAACAGAGGCTAGAAATACAGCTTCAGGAACACTTACATTACCAGTAGGAACAGGACGGCTTTTGGTGCGGTCCATTAATTTGTCTGAATCTTTCTCATAAACCTGATTCAAAATATTGCTTGCCCCTGTAAGACACATTCCGGCAAGCGCAAATATTCCAAATAAAGTCCAATCAATTGATTTGCCTCCACCCAAAATATACCCCATAACCGCAGAAAAAACAACAGTTAGGGAAAGACGGAATTTTAATAATCTAAAATACTCCTTAGACTTAAATCCCACCAGATGAAGAATATTTAATCTACTTACTGACTGCATTTTACTAATTTAATTTTGCTTTCATCTTAAAACCCTCAAGATTCACATTTATTATTGTAAATACGAAAAACAGTATACCGAAAACTATTGTCGCTAATAACAAATGTAATGGTTGAAGATATGGTGGCAAGCTGAAAACAGCTAATGCTATGCCTGATAACGTTTCTACAATCAAACAGTAGAAAACAGCTGAAACAGACTTAATTATTATTTTATTATCTATGATCTTTCTAAATCCAAAGAACAAATATCCTGATAAGAACACCAATGCATAACCGATAATCCTATGGAATAAAAAAGAATCTCCTAAACTATCAATCCAAAGTTCCCTATTAGTATTATTATTTTTCACTATGATAATATCAATTTCTTCCCTAACCTGAGTTCCTATAGTAATCTGTAGAAAGGTTAAAATCAAAAGAAATATAACCAGGAAATTGAATTTAGAATGAGCAGGTCCATTAAAATATGTAAAGTTTTGAGGAAATGTCTTGATTAAAATCCAGATCAGCAAACCTACAATAACTAAGGAACCACCCATATGTATTGTAACCATCATCGGTGCTAAATTTGAAGTAACAACCAATTTCCCAAGCCAGGCTTCAAATCCGATCAGGAAAAGTGTCAGCAAACTTAACGCAAACAGGCTCCAATCTTTTTTTATTAATGGGACAGAGAAACTTACAACCAACAACATCAAAAATCCAACTAAAGCCCCCATTAACCTATTAATATATTCAATCCAGGTTTTAACCGGATTAAAATCTGCTTCAAAACCGTGAACTTTATAACGCTCCTTATAATCTAAGGGAAGTTCACTGATATGGGTTGGAGGAATATAATTTCCAAAACACTTGGGCCAGTCGGGACATCCCATACCTGAGCCAGTACTTCTTACAATTCCTCCAGCCAATATCAATAAATAGACTGCAATTAAAGTAACCAAAGTTACCTTACCGAATCTTTTATAGTCTGAATTATTTTCCATGAATACTCTCAGCCTCAGCTACCATTTGTTCATTCTCATGAGGGAAATTAGATCCCTTTGTTTCAGAGAATGGAACGTTCTGAGGTATGAAATCATCTTCAGCTCCTGGCTTACTATAGTCATATGCCCATCTGTAAACTGTTGGTATAGCACCTGGCCAGTTACCATGACCCGGCTCTACTGGTGTAGTCCACTCAAGGGTGTTAGATCTCCAAGGATTCTCAGTAGCTCTTCTACCTTTAAATATGCTAAAGAAGAAATTGAATAAGAATACAAACTGTGCAGCAAAAGTAACAATTGCGGCAATCGTAATAATCTGACTTAAATCAGTATAGCTTTGAGTAAAATCAAACCCTGTGAACGAATAGTATCTTCTTGGGAAACCTGCAATACCAATATAGTGCATTGGGAAGAATACCATGTATACACCAATGAAAGTGATCCAGAAATGTAAATATCCAAGTTTTTCATCCATCATTCTTCCAAACATCTTCGGGAACCAGTGGTAAACTCCAGCTAACATACCAAAGAAAGAAGCACTACCCATTACTATGTGGAAGTGAGCTACAACGAAATAAGTATCATGCAACTGAATGTCAGCAGCAGAGTTACCCAGAACGATACCAGTCAAACCACCAGAAATAAAGAATGATACAAGACCTATAGAGAATAACATTGCAGGAGTGAAAATGATATTTCCTCTCCAAAGAGTTGTAATATAGTTAAATGCCTTTACAGCAGATGGAACTGCAATAATCAAAGTAAGGAACATGAATATTGATCCCAGGAATGGATTCATACCTGAAATAAACATGTGATGCGCCCAAACAATGAATGACAAGAAGGCTATCGCTAACATAGAGCCAATCATTGCTTTATATCCGAAAATCGGTTTTCTGGAATTTGTAGCTACAATTTCAGAAGTAATACCAAGAGCGGGAAGCAATACGATATAAACTTCCGGGTGACCTAAGAACCAGAATAAGTGCTGGAACAATACAGGGCTACCACCTTCAAAAGATAAAGCCTGACCAGCAATATAAATATCAGAAAGGAAAAAGCTTGTACCGAAAGTTCTGTCAAATATTAATAATAATGCCGCAGAAAATAATACAGGGAATGACAACAGACCAATGATTGCAGTAATGAAAAATGCCCAGATTGTAAGCGGCATTCTCAAAAATGACATACCATTAGTTCTTAAGTTGATAACTGTTGTAATATAGTTCAGACCGCCTAATAAAGTTGAAATAATGAACAACGCCATACTGATCAACCACAATGTCATACCAAGTCCAGAACCAGAAATTGCCTGAGGTAATGCACTTAACGGAGGATAAACAGTCCATCCACCGCCTGCAGGACCTGTTTCAATAAATAAACTGATCAACATTATAACTCCAGATACAAAGAAGAACCAGTAGGATAACATGTTTAGGAATCCTGAAGCCATGTCTCTCGCTCCTATTTGTAATGGAATTAGGAAGTTACTGAAAGTACCACTCAAACCAGCAGTCAATACAAAGAATACCATTATGGTTCCGTGCATTGTAACAAGTGCCAGATAAAACTCAGGGTCTAATTTTCCATTCTGGATCCATCCACCTAATATAGGTTTCAACCAATCAAAATTAGCATCTGGATAAGCTAACTGAAGTCTGAAAAGTAATGATAAACCGCCTCCGATAATTGCCCAGATAATACCTGAAATCAGATATTGTTTGGCAATAACCTTGTGATCTTCGCTAAATACATACTTTTTAATCCAAGGTAAATCATGGTGATCATGTTCATGATCGTCATGATGGTCGTGTAAATGACTTTCGGCTACAGACATATTATTAGAAAATATTTTTCGATTTTAGTGAGTAATTAATGAAACGCTAGTTATTAGAAACTGAATCTGCCGGGGCCGAAGCTGAGGTAGAAGTAGTATCTGCTTTTGGTGCAGATGATGGTGCTGGAGCTGCTGGATACAGACCTCTGCTCTTTTCATCAACCTTGGTTAAAATATACTCAAGATTAGATTCTGACCATGGTTTTTGAGCTGCGTACCAAGCTTCATATTCCTCAGGCTCTTCTACAACGATAACATACCTCATTGCAAAGTGACCTCTTCCGCATACTTCTGTACAAGCAATTTCATAATTGAATTTTGGATTTCCCAGCTCGTCTCTCATTTCCTGAGTTGTTTTAGTTGGAGTAAACCAAAACTTAGTCGGAAGTCCTGGTACTGCATCCATTTTTAATCTGAAGTGAGGAGCGAATACACTATGAATAACATCCCTTGCTCTAATTTTAAGCAATACAGGCTGACCTTTAGGAATATGAATTTCACTTGGCAAGAAATCATCCTTTGTATAAGGATCATCCAAATTCATTCCCATTTCATTGGTAGCATCTATTAATTTATAATTATACCCACCAAACTTTTTATCCTTACCAGGATATCTTACCTGCCATGCAAATTGTTTACCCATGATTTCAACGACTTCTGCATTTTCAGGAGCAGGTCTAGTAATTGCAGACCACTCTTTCCAACCAAAATAAACCAGGATAGCCATTACAATTGCCGGAATTACAGTCCAGACAATTTCTAATTTGTGATTATCAGGATAAAAATAAGCTTTTCTGTCTTCTTTAAACTGATATTTAAAAACGAAAGAAAACAAGAAGATATTTGTACCGATAAATGCAATTATCAAAATAGTCATTGTAATCCAGAACATTTGATCTGTTCTTACTCCATGTTCAGAAACTGCTTTTGGAAGGAAAAACTTTGACGCTGGCACAGAATACCAGATAAACAATGCTGTAGAAACAACGAAGAAAGCAAGCAGTAAAAATGCATTAACTTTATTGCTCGTTCCTACTCTCCTGTTACTAGCTCCCCTGACAATATCAATGAAGGTCTGAATCCTGAAGATCAGGAAAAGAATAGCAAGGATAAGAACCGCAGCTATGCTTATATATAATCCTAACATTTTATCTTAATTTATTAATTAAAGTTAAATTCCTAATTAAACTACGTGATGGTGTACACTTTCTTCAAGCATTGGATGGTTCTTAGCAACTAATGATGCCTTTGACAATCCTGTCATTATCAAGAAAATAAATATACTTCCGAATACTAATGCTAATCCCAATTCGATAAACAAGAAATTCGCATCTAATCCACCGTCATGTTTCAAAATCGGAGGAGTTAACATGATATAGAAATCCAACCAATGACCTATAATAATTGCTACAGCAACTACCTTTAGAATTATTCTTTGTCTCTTTGCATCTCTTGTCATTAATACAAGGAAAGGGAAAAGGAAGTTAATTATCAAATTGAGGAAGAATATCGGACTATAGGTGTCATTCTTTAATCTTTCAACGAAATAATAAGATTCTTCTGGTATGTTAGCATAATAAATAAGTATGAATTGAGCAAACCAGATATACGTCCAGAATATACTGAATGCAAACATAAATTTACCTAAATCATGGAAGTGGTTTTCATTAACAAATGATAAATAGCCAGCTTCTTTAAGCGCTACTGTAATATAAGTAATGAATGCTAAACCAGTAACAAACCAGCTGGCAAGAACATACCATCCAAACATTGTACTAAAGAAGTGAGGATCAGCCGACATAACCCAATCCCATGCTGAAGTAGAAGAAGTTACACCCCAGATAATAAGGAAAATAGCTGACCAGAATATGCTGCTGTCATGATATTTCAAATCAGCATTCAGATCTTCTTTCAATGAATTTGTTCTTAACTTAAACCAAACTAAGAACCATAGAATGAAGTATGCAAATAATCTGAATATATAGAATCCTTTTCCTAAATACCAGGTTTTACTCGCAATGATAGGATCATATTCAGGATTTGGTGTTTTACCATCTGCCAAAAACGGATTGTACAAACCATCATGATACCAGTGAAACAAGTCTTGCTTGAATAGAAAGAAAAGAGAAATTGTAGATATTGCAGCAAACGGAATATAATATCCGAATGCCTCCGGTACTCTCTTTATAGCAGCAGACCAGCCAGCCTGAGCGATGTAATTAAAAGCGATAAAGAATACACCGATAACAGCAATACCTGTAAAGAAAATACTGTTATGCCAAAGGTTTTTAATTACTCTTAAAGCAATACCAGTTGCACCGTGATGTCCCCCCTCAGCATGCTCTCCTCCCTCATGATGACCAGCTTTTGAATGCTCATGAGCACTAGCTCCATGACCATCATGATGTTGAGATGAAGCAGCAACTGTTTCTTTAGAATGAACGGCTCCATGAGCTTCTTCATGCCCGTGATTTCCTGAGCCTATTACAAATATTCCTATCAGGGCCAATACAAGACCGACCACAAAGGTTGTTATAATTTTCTTTTTAGCCCCGCTTGTAAATTCAAATTTTTCTTCGACTACCATGAGTTAAAAATTTAATGTGTTTTATTGTTGCGCTTCAGCTTTTTGTAAATTTTCTTTTACGTAAGAAACAATCTTCCAACGTTCTTCCTGGTTTAACTGGCTACCATGAGCTCCCATTCTTCCTTTACCCCAGGTAATTACATGGAAAATGTGTCCTGGAGTTGCGTCTTTTACTGAGCCAGTAGTTAAATTAGCTACCCCTTTTAAAGCATCATTTACAGGTCCATCCCCTAATCCTGTTTCTCCATGGCAGTGAGCGCAAAACTTAACATAAAGAATTTTTCCGTCTTCTATTGTTTTATCATTAATCTTTAATGGATTAACAAGAGTCCTTGCTGCATAATCAAGGCAATCCTTAGGAAGACGATAAGGTAAAAAACCGTCACTAGTAAACCTAACTGTGTTAGCAGCAGGTTCTCTCATATTCATTTTATGAGGATTGTATGGATTAGAGTTATAAAACTCCCCTGTATCACTATCGTTTGAACTTAACCATAGACCTGCATCTGTTTCAGTGATCTGAGTTAATGGTTCATAAGCCACTGAATGATACATGTTCGGAGCAAACTCAACATTGGGTTTCTCATGTGTACCTATGTTCTCAAATTTCTTCTGGTCAACACAAGAAGAGAAGATAACAGTAAGGATTAAAAATATATATGTGTATTTATAAGCGTTTCTCATGTCCGAAAATATTATTAATGATTTTCAACAATTTTAGAGTTTACTTCTGAAGCTCCTGTCTGTTTAAATAAATTGGTAAGGGCATCCTTATCCATTTTATTTTTATCCAGATCAATTACAAGAAGAAATTTATCATCCGTACTTCTTCCATCAAACATGAACGGGTCATGTCCCCAAGGTTTAAGATTGCTGATAACCAAGAAGGTTGCTACCATACCTAATGAAGCTAATAATATTGTAAGCTCAAAAGTTACAGGTATAAAGTTAGGAAGCGGAATATATGGCTTACCTCCGATATCCATAGGCCAGTCATAGCCCATAGTACCAATAGTTAATAATAATGCGCAGATTGTTCCGGTTAATCCAAAAAGAAACGCTGCAATCGGAAGGTTTGATGGTTTATAACCTAAAGCATCATCTAAACCGTGTACAGGAAATGGTGTATAAGCCTCCTGAATTTTAACTCCGGATGATCTTAATGTGCCAACTGCATCCATCAGTACATCCTCGTCGTTAAATACTCCTATTATATAGTTTGTGCCTTTTGACATATTCCTTATTTAGTATCTTTTTTTGCAGATGATGATTTAATAATTGCTTTTACCTCAGCCATATTTACCACAGGGAAAAACTTAGCAAATAAAAGGAAGAGTGTAAAGAACAAACCGAAAGTGAACAGATAATCACCGATATCATAAAGAGTAGGTGAAAAATAAGCCCAGCTTGAAGGTATGAAGTCTCTTGAAAGTGAAGTAGCGATGATTACAAAACGCTCGAACCACATTCCAATATTTACAACTATTGAAAGAAGGAACGTCCACGCAATACTTCTTCTAACAGTTCTGAACCAGAATAACTGAGGAGAGATTACATTACAAGTCATCATAGCCCAGTATGCCCACCAATAGTCATCTCCGAAAGCTCTGTTAATGAAAGTATAACTTTCATAAGGAACGTGGGAGTACCATGCGATAAAGAATTCTGATAAATAAGCAATACCAACTATAGAACCTGTTAGTACAATAATTTTATTCATCGACTCCATATGCTCTACAGTAATGTAATCTTCTAGTTTGAATACCACTCTTGTAATAAGCATAAGCGTCAATACCATTGCAAAACCTGAGAAGATCGCACCTGCAACAAAGTATGGAGGGAAAATTGTAGCATGCCACCCAGGTATAACTGAAGTTGCAAAGTCCATACTAACGATTGTGTGAACTGACAAAACAAGTGGTGTAGAACAACCTGCAAGCACTAAGCTAACCGCCTCATATCTCTGCCATGCTTTTGCAGAACCATCCCAACCTAAACTCAAAGCACCATAAACAACTCTTCTTACTCCAGTTGCTCTTTCTCTGATTGTAGCAAAATCTGGAACCAGACCTATGTACCAGAATACAAGTGAAACAGTAAAATAAGTACTGATCGCAAATACGTCCCATACTAGAGGAGAGTTAAAGTTTACCCAAAGAGATCCAAATGCATTTGGTAGTGGAAGTGCCCAATATGCTAGCCATGGCCTACCCATGTGAGCCACGATGAAACTTGCAGCACAAATAACTGCAAAAATTGTCATCGCTTCTGCAGCTCTGTTAATTGATGTTCTCCATTTTTGTCTGAAGAGTAAAAGAATCGCAGAAATCAGAGTACCTGCGTGACCAATACCAACCCACCATACAAAGTTGGTAATATCCCAAGCCCAACCTATTGTTTTATTCAATCCCCACATTCCAATTCCTTTCCACCAGGTCATCCATAAACAGTATGAACCATAAGCTAGTGTGATTAAAGAAAGTGTGAATGCCATGATCCACAATTTAGTAGGTTTATTTTCTACGTGCCTGCTTATATCCTGAGTAACATCAGAGACAGTTTTGCCCCCTGTTACCAGAGGCGGTCTTACGGGCGAAGTAACTTGCATATTTTTTATATTAAAAATCTGTAATAGGTTCTAATTTAAGAGTTTCTGATTTTAGTTAGATACAAAATGTTTGGTTGAACATTAAGCTCTTCAAGGACTGCATATGATCTTTCTGCATTTTCAACAGCATTATCTTTGTGTAGTTTGCTTTCAGTATCATTTCTGTCACCAAATATAATTGCATCTGTAGGACATGCTGAAGCACAAGCTGTAACGATTTCACCATCAACTGGTCTTCTCTTTTCCATCTTAGCTTTAAGCTTTCCTTCCTGAATTCTCTGTACACAGAAAGAGCATTTTTCCATAACTCCCCTTGATCTTACAGTTACATCAGGATTCAACACCATTCTACCAAGGAAGTTGTTCATGCTGACATTCTTGTCAAACTCCTCGTTTTCAAAATATTTAAACCAGTTAAATCTTCTTACTTTATATGGGCAGTTGTTTGCACAGTATCTTGTTCCGATACATCTGTTGTAGGTCATTTGGTTTAGACCTTCGCTGCTATGGGTAGTAGCGGCAACAGGACAAACAGATTCGCAAGGTGCGTGATTACACTGCTGACATAACATTGGCTGGAATGTTACTGTCGGATTCTCTGCAGCTATTTCAAGATCTTTAACTCCAGATTCACTCTCAAAATATTCCCCAGTTTTATCTGTTTCAGCATCACTGCTATAGTAACGATCGATACGGATCCAGTGCATCTCTCTTCTGTTCAGCACCTCTTTTCTACCAACTACAGGAACGTTATTTTCAGACTGACAAGCTACTACACATGCTCCACAACCAATACAAGAGTTCAGGTCGATGCTCATTCCCCATAGGTGATTTGGCTTCTCATGCTCATACCAAACAGTTACCTCAGTTGGCTTCTTCGCTCCATAAAGGTTAGTATGAATCATTGGCTTGTACCTTCCTGCGCCAGCATCTTTTTGATATTCAGCTAACGTAGCGTCCTGAATAATTGGACGAGCCATTACAGTATGATGGGTCTGAGTCTGAGCTATTTTCCTTTCATCACCAGTTTTAGCAAATGTTACAACACCGGCATTCAAATCAAGTCTGTTTCCTTTAACTTTGATTAAAGGATATGCACTCTTGCCTACCTCATTTCCACATTTCCCAGCTTTAGTTCTTCCATATCCAAGAGCCAATGAAGCAGTATTATTGGCCTGTCCTGGTTGAATTAACACTGGAACTTCTATTCCTGTATTCTTTCCATCAACAGTAAGAGCAACTACATCGCCTTGACTGATATCCATTTCATTGGCCATTTTCTTAGGAATAGCCAGATAGTTATCCCAAGTCGCTTTAGAAACAGGATCTGGCAATTCATGTAGCCATGGGTTATTTCCAGCTGAAAGTGAACCGGATCCCAAGCCTACTTTATAATAAAGACTTAGCTCTATACCAGAATTAGTTTTATAAGTTTTATTGATGTTTTCCTCAACTTCACTTAGGTTAACATTTGCAGCACTTGCTGATTCTCCAGAACCTGAGGCTTGAGTCTGATATACTCCGTCATGCAGCGTTTTATCCCATAATTCCTGGAAATTTCCTCCAGTCAACTTTGACTTCCAATTAGTCACAAGGTATGTATAGAAATCTGTATTGTTACCTGACCAGATTAGAAGTGACTCCTGGGCAGCTCTGTTACCTTTAAATATTGGAGTGATCGTTGGCTGCGTTAAGCTGAAATATCCTTTTTTAGGTTCTGCATCATTCCATGACTCTAGGAAATGAAGATCAGGACAAACATAATCTACTTCAGATGAAGTTTCGTCCATACGATCACTAAAGGAAATTTTTAATGATATTTTCTTTAATGCATCTTTCAGCTCAGCTCCTTTTGGATGATCGTAAACAGGGTTAGCTCCGTAGAATATTACAGCACCAACCTGACCTGATTTAGCATCATCAATAAATTTCAGGATCGCCTCATCACTTCCCTGTTTTTGAAAAGAAGGAGTACTTAAATCAATAGTTTTACCGTAATTGCCTAATTCACTATTGATTTTGTTTACTAATAGCTGTACATACGGATCATTTGATCCACTTACAACTAATGATTTTCCCTTTGCATTTAAAAGATCTGCTGCCGCTTTCTTAATTACTTCATGGTTTGGGGATTTTGTACTTAATCCACCAAATCCAAGTGCATTGTAAAGAGCTGCAACATAAAGTCCTTCCTCAGAAGGTTTAATAGGTAATCTTGTATCAGCATTACAACCGGTAAGCGATAAATTGCTTTCGATTTGGTAGTGCTTACTCATTGTTTTCTTTTGAACACTTAATTTTCTTGTTTTAGAATATTGTTTTGCATATTCTATTGGAGAAATCCATGTTCCAAGAAAATCAGCACCAAAACTTACAATGACATCTGCTCCACTAAAGTTATAAGAAGGAATTACTCTCTGCCCAAAAGACAGTTCATTCGCTTTAAGAATACCATCAGCTGAAAGAGCATCATACACTACATGTTCAGTTGCTGGATATTTCGTCTTAAATTCTTCAATTACCTTTTTAGTTGTAGGGCTTAAAATTGTTTGAGAAACAATTTTAATAGATTTTCCTGAAGCCTGAGCTGCAGTTAATTTATCAATAATTTTTTTATCAAAGGAAGCATACTCTGCAATCGACTTCACTTTTAACGCCTTACCTTCCTCAACAAAAAACTCTAATCTTTCAGTATCATATAAACTTAGAACAGAAGCCTGCACTTTGGCACTTGTTCCACCCATTGTAATTGGAGAAAGTTTATTTCCTTCAATTTTAATAGGTCTTCCTTCTCTTGTTTTTACAAAGATGCTGCAATATTCGCCACCTTCCTGATATGTAGATGCATACCAGTTTGCAATTCCCGGATCAACATCATCAGGTTTGTTTACATATGGAATAACTTTTCTCACAGGAGCCTCGCAGGCAGCAAGGGAAACCGCAGCAACACTAAAGCCTAATAGTTTCAAAAAATCTCTTCTGTCAGGAGCATCTGAAGCATCATTGCTTCCTTTATCCTTTACAGATAAAAATTCAGGGAACTCATTATGCGCATGCTTTAAAAATTCTGGATCGTTGGATAACTCCTCAATTCCTTTCCAGTATTTTTTATTGTTATCTTTCATAAGAATCTATATAAAATGAATTAGGCTTCTAAATTGATTAATAGTGACATTTTGAACACTCAAGACCTCCGTTTTCTGCAACTTTCAATGGACCTTTCTTAGAATGAAGCTCCATCAGCTTGTCATAATAAGCATTGTCTTTTCCGTTCACAGCAGTCTCTCTGTGGCAATTGATACACCATCCCATAGTTAAAGGTGAGTGTTGTCTAACTACTTCCATTGTATCGATCTGACCGTGACATGTCTTACACTCGATACCACCTACCTGCACGTGCTGAGCATGGTTGAAATAAGCAAGATCAGGAAGGTTATGTACTCTTACCCATTTTACCGGCTTATTTGAATTGTAAGCATCAACAACCTTCGCAATTCCATCCTGACCGAATCTTGGACCGCTCTTAATATAAGTGTGGCAGTTCATACAGATATTCAAAGATGGTATGTTTGCTTGTTTACCTTTAGTTACTCCAGTGTGGCAATAGTTACAATCGATTTTGTACTGACCTGCGTGAAGTTTATGAGAGAATGGAATTGGCTGGATTGGGGCATATCCCTCGTCAACACCTACATATAACATGTTATTCCAGCAAGCTCTAAGGGCTAATGCAACAAAGATGATACCCACTATAGAAAGGAATCCTTTGCTTTTTATTACTTTAATAACATCAAATTTTTGATTTACTATTTCCTGATCTGCTTCTGTAAGTTTTTCTTCTTTATCCTTCAGGTATCTTTTCAATACTGACAGGAATACAACCAGCATTACAAGAACCAATACAAGAACGATGATAATCAGGATTAGGATGATGCCAGAATAACCATCTTCTTCTTTTGGATTTTCAGGTGAACTTGTATCTTCAGGACCTTTCCCTTTTACAGCTGGCCCTTTCCCTTCTTCCTCTACAACATAGGCTATGATATTTTTAATCTGATCCTCTGAAAGTTCTGGGAAAGATTTCATTTCAGCTTTGCCGAACTTGTTGTAAAGCTCAACAGCATACGGATCGCCGCTTGCAATTACTTTCTGTGAATTGTGAACGAAGTTAACAATCCAGCCGATTGGTTTTCTTTTGTTTACTCCTTTCAACGCAGGCCCAACAACTACGTCATGGACAGCGTGGCAAGCCTTACAATTTGCTTCAAATAACTTTGCACCTTCAGCTACCTTTTCTGGATCAGCTCCTGCTGCTGCAGGTTTGTCCTGACCATTCGATGGTAAACTGACAAAAAGTGAAAGAAAAAGTAATAACAAAGTAATCGCCGAGCGATTGATGGTATTGGTTAAGGACATGTTAAAATTAGTTTTATCCGTTAATTTGGGCATACTCTTTATAAAGTCGCACAAATCTAGTATGGGAATTGAATTTATCAAAAATGTTTTTAGAGCAATTTTAATGAAAATATAACCTTAGGGAACCCTACAATAAAATTGTATTGATAATCAAATGATTACATTTTAAAAACTCAAAAAATGACCATAATTTAGAATGATTTTAAATAACATTTTTCCACAAAAAATACTAAACTTTGTGGACAATTCTTTTTAAAAGTTTATAAATCAAATAATTAACACGAACCAACAACTTTTATTGACTAAACCTCATGATTTCAACCCATTATGCTTTTCAACTTTAGAAAATAACATCTTCAAAAACTTACCTATTCCTTACATGATTCAAGAAAAATGTGTATAAGTTTTTTTACCTCGAAATGTAAAATATGATTTACATCATCAATTTCATTTTTTGAAAAGTTAACTTTGAACAGAATTAAAATACTTAGGGTTTTAATAGGAGAATTTTTATTTTAAATGGAAATAATATCAGACTTTAATTTAAAGAAGTACAACACTTTTGGAATAGATGTCATAACAAAAGGTTATGCTCAATTCAAAAATGAGAGTGAGTTATTAGAAATTTTGGGTAATGAAGAATATAAAATGCTACCCAAATTAGTACTTGGTGGAGGCAGCAATATCCTTTTTACTAAAGATTTTGACGGGCTCGTATTACATAACCAAATAAAGGGCATCGAAATAATTGGACAAAATGACACTTCTGTATATATCAGAGCAGGAGCTGGAGAGCTTTGGCACGACCTTGTTTTATATACAGTAACACGAGGTTTTGGGGGATTAGAAAATTTATCTCTGATTCCTGGAAGTGTCGGTGCTGCACCAATACAGAATATAGGAGCTTATGGTGTAGAACTTAAAGATTGCATGGAAAGTCTGGAAGCTTTCCATATAACAACTGGAGATAAAGCTGTCTTTACCAATCAGGATTGTTTATTTGACTACAGAGACAGCATCTTTAAACAGCATTTTAAAGGAAAATTTATCATCACTAATGTGATTTTTAAACTGGAAAAAAATCCGCACCTCAATATTTCTTACGGAGCTATTACAGATACATTAAAAGAAATGAATGTATTTAAGCCTACTGTTAAAGATGTTAGTGATGCAGTTATTCATATAAGAAAATCAAAGCTTCCGGATCCTGCAGTAATTGGCAATGCAGGTAGTTTTTTCAAAAATCCTGAAATTCCGGAAAAGCAATTTGAAAATCTTAAGCTTCAATATCCAACTATACCTTTTTTCCCTTGTGAACCTGGAAAAGTAAAAGTTCCGGCAGGTTGGCTGAATGAACAGTGTGGCTGGAAAGGAAAGGTTGTAGGAAATGCCGGCGTTCATAAACACCAGGCCCTGGTTCTAATAAATTGTGGTGATGCCAGTGGAGATGAAATCAAAAATCTTTCATTAGAAATTAAAAGATCAGTTTCCGAAAAATTCGGTATTGAATTGGAGACCGAGGTTAATATTTTATAATATTAACCCCGGCTGACATCGTCAGGAGTAAAATGCGGTAACTCTCCCTTATATTTCTCGACCTCAACACCAAACTTCCTTAAAAAGTCTACACCTTCATCACTCGCGATACCTTTATATTCAGCATATGAATGAAGGAAAATAACTTTGGAAATTCCAAGACTAAATATAACTCTGGCACAGGCAATACAAGGGGATAATGTGACATAAATCGTTGATCCCTTTATTATTGCGCCATTTTCTATCGCATAAATAATTGCATTTTGCTCTGCATGCAAAGCTAGAGAACAACTACCTTTAGAATCTCGGGGACAACCATCTACCGGCCATTCTACATCACAATTGTGGGTGCCTGCAGGTGGGCCATTATAGCCTATGGAAATAATTCTTGTATCTTTGGTCAGCACCGCTCCTACTTGCCGCTTTACACAGTGAGATCTTTTGGAAAGATTTACTGCCAGTTCCATGTAAATATCATCAAAAGCAGGTTTTTTCATCAGAGTATTTTAATACAAAATTACTTAAATAGCATTGAACTTTTACAGACCTACCTTCATTATTTGATAAAACTTTCCATACTCCTCTTATTTGGTTAACTTTGCCTCTTATTTCATTATTATAAATTATGCTCTCAATAAACAATCTGTCTTTCTATATTGGTAGTCGTCCACTTTACGAAGATGTTTCCCTACATATAAAGCCTAAAGACAGAATTGGACTGATAGGTGCCAATGGAACCGGTAAATCTACATTGCTTCGTCTTATTACAGGAGAGTATAAGCCTGATAAAGGTGACATTTCGAGGAGTGGAGAATGTACTATTGGTTTTCTTAATCAGGATCTTTTATCTTATGATTCTCAGGAGAGTATACTTCATGTAGCCATGCAGGCATTTGAAGAAGCTATGGCCCTTCAAAAGAAAATTGATGAAGTATTAAAAGAAATGGAGACTGATTACAAGGACTCTTTAGTTGACAAACTAACTAAACTTCAGGAAAGATTTGAAGCATTGGATGGGTACTCAATTCAATCTAAGGCCGAAGAAATACTAGAGGGACTTGGTTTTTCTACTAAAGATCTTGAAAAGCCTTTAAAAACGTTTTCCGGAGGCTGGAGGATGCGCGTTATGCTTGCTAAACTCCTTTTGGCGAAACCCTCACTCCTTCTACTTGATGAGCCTACCAACCATCTTGACCTTCCATCCATTCAATGGATAGAGAAATATCTGGAAAGCTATGAAGGCGCTATTATTGTGGTCTCTCACGACAGGTACTTTATTGATAATACTGTAAAAACAGTTGTTGAAGTGGCTCAGCAAAACCTCCATATTTATGCAGGCAATTACCAATTCTATTTAGAAGAAAAGGCGCTGAGGTCGGAAATTCAGAAAGGAGCATTTGAAAACCAGCAATCCAAAATCCGCCAGACAGAGCGATTTATAGACCGCTTCAAGGCAAAAGCCTCTAAAGCGCGTCAAGTCCAATCACGTGTAAAATCTTTAGAACGTATGGATATGATTGAGGATGTTGTTGAGGAAAATGCAAGGGTAAACTTCAGATTCAAATTCAGCAAAAATCCTGGAAGAACAATTCTTTCGCTAAAAGATATTTCAAAGTCGTATGGAGACCTTAATATATTAAAGAACACACATGCCATTATTGAAAGAGGAGATAAAATAGCGTTGATTGGCGCTAATGGTAAAGGGAAATCCACTCTTTTAAGAATCATTGCAGGTACTGAAAATATAGAAGGAGAAAGAACAGAAGGACACAACGTACTTCAGGGATTCTTTGCTCAGCATCAGCTTGAGGCTCTAAACATTAACAACTCTATGCTGGATGAGCTTAAAGAAGCTGGCAGCGACAAATCAGAGTTAGAGCTCCGTACTATATTGGGATGTTTTCTTTTTTCCAATGATGATGTTTTCAAAAAAATCAAAGTATTATCAGGAGGGGAAAAATCAAGAGTTGCACTTGCCAAAACACTTATTTCAGAAGCCAATTTTCTTTTGCTGGATGAGCCAACCAACCACTTGGATATTGTCTCTGTAAATATTCTGATACAGGCGCTTCAACAATACGAAGGCACCTATATTGTAATTTCACACGACAGACATTTTGTTTCACAGGTAGCAAATAAAATCTGGTTTATTGAAGATAACGAAATAAAAGAATATCCTGGTACCTACGAAGAATACTGCTACTGGCAGGAACAAAGAGTTAAAAATACAACAACAGCACCTGCAAGTCCTTCAGTTCCTAAGAAGTCAGAAGAAAAGCCTGTAAAAAATAATACAGAACCAGGAAAGGATTTCCTAAAAGAACTGAAGAGTTTGCAAAATCAACTGGATAAAACGGAAGCAAAAATTACGGAACTTGAAAATAAAAAAGCAGAAGTAGAAGAAGAACTGGCTAAGCCGGACGTTTATAGTAATGTTCAAAAACTTGCAGATACTAATTCTAAATATGAATTGCTTCGTCAGCAACTGGAAAATGAACAGCAGAAATGGGATGAATATGCAGAAAAAATCCAAGAGCTTGAAGACCAAAAATAATATGATAAAATCTGAATTTTTAAGGAGACTTTATAGTCTCCTATTTATTTCAGGCATTATTCAATTTGCCTTTTGTAATAATTTACAATCTCAGGATAAGACTTTACTTACCAAGGATTTTGTATATGAAGAAGCATTTAAAACAGTATTGCTATATCCTGCTAATTCAGGAACCAATGATGAATTGAATACACCAATTATACCTTTGATTCAGAGTATGCCACTGATTCTGGAATTTGATGAATTAGGAGAAGGGACATCCAGTTTATATCTTAAAATTATCCATTGCAATGCAGATTGGACTATATCGAGTCTTAGCACAGTTCAATATCTTGACGGATATAATGAATATTTTATAGAGGATAGAAAGGCCTCAATTGGAACCCGAATTCCGTACACTCATTATAAAACGACCTTACCTAAGGTAAAAGTAACCGGCAATTATCTTGCTGTCATATACAGAAGCGGTGATGAATCAGACATTATTTTAACCAAAAGGTTTATTGTTTTTGATAGCAAGGTAGCTATTGTAGTGGAGCAAAAACCTTCTACTGGGGTTAGCCAGCGCTTCACCCATCAACAACTGGACTTTAACATATTGTATCCCAATATGGAAATTATAAATCCCAGAGGTTCTGTAAAGGTAGTTATTCGACAGAACAACAGGTGGGACAAGATTATAGACAATCTGCCGCCCTTATATGTACAGGAAGATATCCATAAACTGGAATACAACTATTTTAACCTTGAAAACAATTTTCCAGGTGGAAATGAATTCAGGACCTTTAGTACCAGGAGTGTTAAGTTTAATGATATTAACGTAGATAAAATATTTATTCAACCTGATTTTGCAGAAGCATATTTAAAGAGGGATCTGAGTACCAACAAGCAAGCCTATGCCCTCTATCCTGATATAGATGGGAGATATGTTGTAGAATTATATGAAACTAAGACAAAAGAGGTCGAACCCGATTATGTATTTACCAATTTTTCTCTTGACACTAAAGGGCCCGTACCAGGAAAGGTATTTGTGGTAGGATCATTCAACAATTATGAATTGGGCCCCGAATCGCAATTATTATTTAACAGTGAAACAAACACATATCAATTAAAAACCTTATTAAAACAAGGTTATTATAACTACAGATATGCCTTTGTGCCTCAAGGAAGCAGAATCAGTGATGAAGTATTTTTTGAAGGTTCTCACTTTGCAACCCAGAATTTATATGATTTTATCGTCTATTACAGACCTCCGGGAGCGAGATCAGATATTGTGGTAGGCTACAAGTCTATAAACATAAACGGAAGAAATTAAATTTCTTCCGTTTATATTACTAATCATTACTAGTATTAAAAGGCGTAGTTCTTTGGTTCGGATCTGCATTGGCAATATCCAGCATTCCAAAGCCCTTAAATGCATAAAACCCTAATCCACAGTCGAATACAAACTGCTGTACCTTAGGATCTGCATATAAAGTAAAAGGGAAAGTATACCCCCTGACCTCATATTTTTCAGCTTTATGAAAAACAGGGAAAATCCGTGCAAATTTCTTTTCTTCTTCTCTGATTTTTGTCAGATAATCCTTATCTGGCACAATCTGGAATTTATAGAAAGATGCAATTTCTTCAGGAGTAAATCTTTTAGATCTTTCCATCCTGCTCATCGTACTTTCATAAAGCATATCTGAAAAGGTATCTGTAGAAGGACTAATGAATTTTTTAGGATCACTTCCTTTTTCCTCAGGATTGATAATTACCAATGGAGAAATACAGATAAACTTCACCTCATTTCCTAGTTGAGGTTCTGCTTCTCTTTCTACAGTGAGTGGGACAAGTAATAACTTACCGATTTCAACCTGGGGCATTTTAAATAATGCCTTGACGAAAACGTCTATATAATGTTCATTAGGACTTGAAAAGACTAGAGTTACCTTGTTAGAATAGAAGTGCAAGCCTTCTTTACCAACTTTGGTCTGTCCTTTTAATCCCGAGAAATTATACAAGTCGAAATCAGGAAACTCAATCCTGTGTCTGTCCATAACAGAATTTACTAACCCGGATAGTAAAAACTGATGGTGAAAGGGTACCGAAGCCCCTTTGTTTGTTAAGCCGAAAACTATTCTTACTCTCAAATCTTAATAATTTTAAAAAATCGTTTAATAAAAAACTTTTTTATTTTACCTGGATACAACACTAAGTTAAGGAAAATTGTTTTAAACATTAAATCGGAAGTGCATAATATCACCATCTTCGACTACATATTCTTTTCCTTCAATTGAAATTTTTCCTGCTTCTTTACAGGCCAACTCCGTCTTAAATTTCTCGTAATCAGCTATTTTAATTACTTCAGCTTTAATAAATCCTTTTTCAAAATCAGAATGGATAACACCGGCTGCCTGAGGAGCCTTCCACCCACTTTTTATTGTCCAAGCCCTCACCTCTTTTACACCAGCAGTAAAATAAGTAATTAAATTGAGTAATTTATAAGAAGCTTTAATTAGTTTATTCAAACCTGACTCATCAAGACCATACTCTTGAAGAAACATCTGCTTTTCTTCAGCCTCTTGTAATTCAGCAATTTGAGATTCAATTGCAGCACATACGATAATTACCTGAGCATTTTCTTCAGCTACAGCATTTTTCAATGTATCTACAAATTTATTTCCTTTTATAACAGAAGCCTCATCTACATTTGTAACATAAATAACAGGTTTAATTGTCAATAAATGTAAATCCGCTACAGCTTCCAGCTCATCTTCACTATTCAACTGCAGACTTCTTGCATTTTTTCCACTCTCCAGAGTTTGCTTAAACTGGTTTAGAATAGCTAATTCCTTCTTAGCTTTAGCATCACCTGCTTTGGCTATTTTTTCTACTTTAAGGATTTTTTTATCTACAGATTCAAGATCTTTAAGTTGAAGTTCTGTATCAATAATTTCCTTATCAGAAATTGGATCCACTTTACCACCCACGTGAACTATGTTTTCATCTTCAAAACATCTAACAACATGAATAATAGCATCTACCTCTCTAATATTAGCAAGAAATTTATTTCCCAACCCCTCTCCTTTGCTTGCACCTTTTACAAGACCTGCAATATCAACAAACTCAATTACTGTTGGTAATACCTTTTCCGGATTGACTAATTGTTCCAACGTAATTAAACGCTCGTCAGGAACAGTAATCACTCCAACGTTTGGCTCTATTGTACAAAAAGGATAATTAGCCGCTTCTGCTTTAGCATTTGAAAGTGCGTTGAACAAAGTTGATTTCCCTACATTGGGCAATCCTACAATACCACACTGAAGTCCCATCTTTAATTTATTTTTATTGCAAATATATAAACAAAATGCATTTTTGGAGGTTCCAAAAACAAAAAAAGCTCCTTAATTTATAATTAAGGAGCTAAAATATCGTTTTACCTTTTAAATTAATCCCAGGTTAATTCATCACTTGAAGATGTATTACCACCACCTTCCTCATCCCTGTCTCTTTCTCCGTTATCCTCGAATTTAGAGAAATCAACATCTGGCATTAATTCAGTTTTTACATGATCAATGGTGCCTTTTAAAGCTTCAAGAAACTTGTCAAAATCCTCCTTATATAGGAATATCTTATGCTTCTCATAAAAATACCCATCATCTTTAAACCTCCTCTTACTCTCAGTGATCGTAAGATAATAATCGTTTGAACGTGTTGACTTAATGTCAAAGAAATACGTTCTTTTCCCTGCTCTTACTCTCTGAGAGTAAATTTCTACTTTTTCTTGATCCTTATTCTCTTCCACAGTCCTTGGATAATTTTGTTTACTTGCAAGTAAAAATATAAAACTTTCCTTTTCTTTCAAAAAAAAAAGTGAAATTCTACAAAAAAAATTACATTATTATTTTTTTGTATATTTTTAACTTAACAGATCGTTATAACCGCTGTATGAAAAAACGAATCTTCTTTTTTCTGTTTTTCACTTGGGATCTAATGTTGTTTGCCCAAACCAATTCTTCCGAAGAAGGATTAGCCAGCTACTATGCTGACAAATTTCATGGACGACGAACAGCTTCTGGAGATAGATACCACAAAAATAAGCTTACAGCAGCTCATAGAACTCTTCCCTTCGATACTAAAGTTAAAGTAACAAACCTATCTAATGACAGTTCTATAATTGTCACCATCAATGACAGAGGCCCCTATGCTAAAGGGAAAATAATTGACCTTTCTTATTATGCTGCCAAGGAGCTGAATTTTGTAAAGAAAGGTATAACTAAGGTAAAAATTGAAATATTGAGCGATAGTTTAATAACCCAGGATTCAATTTCTTTAGCTCATTCTAATCAGGAGAAAACTGAACATCCGATCCCTTCTTCTCCCGGAGCTTATGATTTCAACTTCAATGAAACTGAATTAAAGGGTTATTACATTCAAACAGGTGCATATAAAGATCCAGAAGTTTTATCAGAAGAAATTAATAGTCTTCAGAAAAAAATTGACTCAAATAATATTTATATTGAAATCATTAAAGTCAAAAACACTATAATAAACAGGCTACTTATAGGGCCATTCGAACAAAAGCATGGAAATGCTGAAATAGCAGTGCTTCAGAAAAAGGGAATTACCGGATTTTTAAAAAGTTATTAATTAATGAAGTTAGATTTAAATGCGATAAGGCAGTTTGGAAATATAGAGTTCCTGGCCAAACAGATGGTGGAAGGGTTTATTACTGGCTTACACAAATCTCCATATCATGGTTTTTCAGTTGAATTTGCCGAGCATAGATTATACAATACAGGAGAAAGTACCCGACATATCGACTGGAAAGTTTATGGAAAAACAGATCGTTTATATACTAAAAGATATGAGGAAGAGACTAATTTAAGATGCCTTCTATTGATTGATACCTCTTCTTCTATGTTTTACCCTGAAAAAAACCTGGGTAAAATTACTTTTAGTACTATGGCTGCAGCCTGCCTGGCATATTTACTTCAAAATCAAAGGGATGCAGTAGGACTTTGTACCTTTTCTGAAGACATAGAAATTCTTACCCCAATTAAATCAACCCCTAGTCACCTTCATTCCATTTTCCTTCAATTGGAAAATCTTCTGAAAGAAAATCTCAATGAAAAAAAATCAGGAGTGGCTAATGTAATTCATCAGATTGCGGATAAAATTAACAAAAGATCTTTGGTAATAATATTCAGCGATATGCTAGAAAACAGAGGGGATAAAGATAGCATCTTCCCTGCTCTACAACATTTAAAGCATAATAATCACGAGGTTTTACTTTTTCATGTAATTGATTCAAAAACAGAAGAGGAGTTTAATTTCGAAGAAAGGCCATATGAGTTTATTGACATTGAAAAAGGACAAAAGGTAAAAATCAATCCGTCACAAGTTAAGGAGGCTTATCTTTCCGCGACTAAGCAATATTTCGAAGAGATAAAATTAAAAGCAGGGCAATATAAAATTGATTTTATAAAAGCTGATATTAATAATGGTTTTGATCAGATCTTACTGAATTACCTGAATAAGCGAAATAAGATGAAATAATGTTTTTGTCAGATATTCAACTGAAAGACTTTATAATCCTATATAATAAAAGAGGCCATTCAATCAGAAAGGCCTCTTTTATTTTTTTTCGTTAAGAAACTTATTTACCACTTTTTTCTTTCAAACCAATTAGATTTAAAGCTGAGCCAGCTTTGAACCACTCAATTTGAGGCTCATTATAAGTATGGTTAACTTTAAATTCTTCTTTTGAACCATCAGAGTGATTCAATACAATTGTTAAAGGCTCTCCTGGAGTGAATGATTGTAATCCCAGAATATCTATGCTATCATCCTCTCTAACCTTATCATAATCTGCAGGATTTGCAAAAGTCAAAGCCAGCATTCCTTGTTTTTTAAGGTTTGTTTCGTGAATTCTGGCAAATGATTTTACAAGGATTGCACGAACTCCCAGGAAACGAGGCTCCATTGCAGCATGCTCTCTGGAAGAACCTTCGCCATAATTATTATCTCCAATTACAATTGACCCAATTCCTTTAGCCTTGTAAGCTCTTGCAGTTGCAGGAACTTCGCCAAACGCCCCAGTTAATAGGTTTTTAACTTTATTAGTTGCCTCATTGTAAAAGTTAACAGCTCCGATAAGCATATTATTGGATATATTATCCAAATGACCTCTGTATTTTAGCCATGGACCTGCCATAGAAATATGGTCAGTGGTACATTTTCCTTTTGCTTTAATAAGAAGTTTCAAACCTTTAAGGTCAGTTCCTTCCCATGCAGGGAATGGTTCCAGAAGTTGAAGACGGTCAGATTTTGGATCAACAATTACCTGCACTTTATCACCATCTATTGCTGGAGCAATGTATCCAGCATCTTCAACAGCAAATCCTTTAATCGGAAGTTCAATACCCTGTGGCTCATCAAGCATTACATCTTCACCATTTTCATTTTTCAACTTATCCTTCATCGGATTAAAGGTAAGGTCACCAGCTATCGCAAAGGCGGTAACGATTTCAGGAGAAGCTACAAATGCGTGAGTATTGGGGTTACCGTCATTTCTCTTAGCAAAGTTTCTGTTGAAAGAAGTAATGATCGAGTTTTTCTTATTAGGATCACTGGTATGTCTTGCCCATTGTCCGATACAAGGACCGCATGCATTCGCAAGCACAACACCTCCGATATCTTCAAATACTTTAAGCAGGCCGTCTCTTTCAGTGGTATATCTGACCAACTCAGAGCCAGGAGTAACAGTATATTCAGATTTCGCTTTTAATTTTTTAGTGGCTGCCTGTTTTGCAATAGAAGCAGCTCTTGTTATATCTTCATAAGATGAGTTTGTACAGCTACCAATCAAACCTACCTCCAATTTTGCAGGCCATCCTTTTTCTTTAACAGCTTCAGCAAATTTAGAAATAGGCCATGCGAGATCCGGAGTGAATGGACCGTTCACATGTGGCTCCAACTCTGACAAATTGATTTCAATTAGCTGATCAAAGAATTTTGAAGGATTTTGATAGACTTCGTCATCAGACCTTAAATGCTTTGCAATTTTATCAGCTTCAGAAGCAATATCTTTCCTTTCGGTCGCTTCCAAATAGGCCTTCATTTTTTGATCATATGCAAAAACAGAAGTCGTAGCTCCTATTTCAGCACCCATGTTACAGATAGTACCTTTTCCTGTACAGCTTAAGCTTTCAGCACCTTCTCCGAAATACTCAAGAATTGCACCTGTCCCACCACTTACAGTAAGAATACCTGCAACTTTAAGGATTACATCTTTTGCTGAAGTCCAACCGTTAAGTTTTCCGGTAAGCTTCACTCCTATTAATTTAGGAAATTTCAGTTCCCATGGCATACCAGCCATAACATCGACAGCATCTGCTCCACCAACTCCAATAGCTATCATACCAAGACCTCCTGCATTTGGAGTATGAGAATCTGTACCTATCATCATTCCACCAGGAAAAGCGTAATTTTCAATCACAACCTGGTGGATGATTCCAGCGCCTGGTTTCCAAAATCCGATACCGTATTTATTAGAAACGGAGGCAAGGAAATCATAGACTTCCTTATTTACTTTATTAGCAGTTTCAAGATCTTTCTTAGCCCCTATTTCAGCCTGGATTAAGTGATCACAATGAACAGTTGAAGGAACTGCAACTTTCTTTTTACCGGCAGACATAAATTGAAGCAATGCCATTTGAGCTGTAGCATCCTGCATTGCTACACGGTCCGGAGCAAAATCTACGTAAGATTTTCCTCTTTCATAAGCCTTACTTGCTTTACCATCAAAAAGGTGAGAATAAAGAATTTTCTCTGTTAATGTGAGTGGTCTGCCGACAACCTTTTTTGCTGCCTCAATACGTTCTTCAAAACGAGCGTAGACAGCTTTAATCATTTCTAAATCGAAAGCCATAATTACTTCAGTATATCTAAAGGGTTAACAATTGAACACACTAAAAGTTAAAATAGTAAAATAGGGTTATTAAAAACAACAATCTTACCGCAAAATTTTGAAGCAAGGGTAGGTACAAAAACAAAAACCACCCTGTTAAGCAGGATGGTTTTCAATTATTTAATATACTTATTTAATAAAGACTACTTTACTAACTGCTTATTTGAAGGCGCAAACTTAGTAAGATTAATACCTTGCACAGCAGCTTTATATTCATCAATTGTAGGAGTTCTACCAAGAACTGTTGAAAGCACTACCACCGGTGTTGACGAAAGCAAGGACTCTCCTTTTTTACCCTCAGCATCTTCTACAACTCTTCCTTGGAAAAGACGAGTAGATGTTGCCATCACCGTATCTCCTTTTTCTGCTTTTTCCTGGTTACCCATGCAAAGATTACATCCTGGACGCTCCAAATACAACATATTCTCGTATTTGGTTCGCGCCGCAGATTTTGGAGCATTATCATCAAATTCAAAACCAGAGTATTTCTGTAACACTTCCCAGTCACCTTCAGCCTTCAATTCATCAACAATATTATAAGTAGGTGGAGCTACTACAAGCGGTGCCTGGAACTCAACTTTACCTTTTTGCGCTTCAATGTTCTTTAGCATTTGCGCAAGGATTTTCATATCACCCTTGTGAACCATGCAAGAACCGATAAATCCAAGATCCACTTTTTTGTCTCCTCCATAGAAAGATAGAGGTCTTATAGTGTCATGAGTATAACGTTTAGAAACATCAGCATTATTAACATCTGGGTCAGCAATCATTGGCTCTGAAATCAGATCAAGATCAACAACAACTTCAGCATAATATTTAGCATTTGCATCCGGAGCCAGAGCTGGTTTCTCGCCAGATTTAATTTCAGCAATTCTCTTATTAGCTTTATCAATCAACCCCTGCAGAACCTGGGTCTTGTTATCCATGCCCTTATCGATCATGATCTGGATTCTACTCTTGGCAATCTCGAGGGATTCAATCAAGGTAGCATCCTCAGAAATACAGATAGAAGCTTTTGCCTTCATTTCTGCAGTCCAGTCAGTAAACGTAAATGCCTGGTCAGCAGTAAGAGTTCCGATATGGACCTCAATTACTCTACCTTGGAATACGTTCTCTCCGGAAAACTTCTGAAGCATCTGCGCTTGGGTAGCATGTACTACATCACGGAAATCCATGTACCCCTTCATGTTTCCTTTGAATGTTACCTTCACTGATTCAGGAATTGGCATTGAAGCTTCACCAGTAGCAAGTGCAAGAGCAACCGTTCCTGAGTCAGCACCAAAAGCAACGCCTTTAGACATTCTTGTATGAGAGTCACCACCAATAATGATTGCCCAGTCATCTACAGTAATATCATTTAGTACCTTATGAATTACATCAGTCATAGAGTGATAAACGCCTTTCGGATCACGAGCAGTGATAAGACCGAAGTCATTCATGAATTTCATAAGTTTTGGAATGTTTGCCTGAGCTTTTTTATCCCAAACTGAAGCTGTGTGGCATCCTGACTGGTATGCACCGTCAACGACTGGCGAAATCACCGTAGCAGCCATAGACTCCAATTCCTGAGCAGTCATAAGGCCAGTTGTGTCTTGCGAACCTACGATATTGACAGTTACACGAACATCAGACCCAGCATGCAACACTTTCCCCGGCGTCGCACCAACAGCGTTTCTATTGAATATTTTCTCAACAGCTGTAAGACCTTGTCCTTCATTGGATATCTCCTTGGATGGAGCAAAAACAGGTAAAATATCTATACCTAAAACCTTAGAAGCGAATGTCTGAAGTTTTTTACCGAAAACAATTGCATAAGACCCTCCAGCTTTAATGAATTCTACTTTCTGAGGAGTGAATGCCTTAGAGATATCTATCAACTCTTTTTCGCCATTGTAAAGCTTCTTTTTCTTAGTGTTGATCGTCAGAACAGTACCAGTAGCAACAGAGTATGTCTGCTCGAGGACAGGTTCACCATTTTCATTGAGAACAGGTTTACCATTTGCATCCAGCTTTTTCACCCAATTTTTGAGGTCGATACCAATACCCCCGGTAACGTCAACAGTTGTAAGAAAAATAGGCGAAATCCCATTTGTCCCCCCAACGATTGGAGCAATATTAACGAATGGAACGTATGGACTTCCTTGTTTCCCAGTCCAAAGAGCCACATTGTTTACACCTGACATCCTTGATGACCCTACCCCCATAGTGCCCTTTTCAGCAATCAACATCACACTCTTATCAGGATGTTTAGCTTGCAATGCCTTGATTTCCTCTTGTGCCTGAGGAGAAATCATACATTTTCCATGAAGTTCACGGTCAGAACGTGAGTGAGCCTGGTTACCAGGAGAAAGTAAATCAGTCGAAATATCACCTTCGCCAGCAATAAAAGTAACTACCTTAATTTCTTCAGGTACGTCTGGTAGTTTCGTAAAAAATTCAGCCTTTGCATAGCTTTCAATAATCTCTTTGGCGATTTTGTTACCGCTTTTAAAAGCCTCCTTTAAACGGTCTGTATCCGCCTCATAAAGAAAAACCTGTGTCTTAAGAACGTTTGCAGCTTCTTTTGCAATAGAGGCATCATTACCCAAAGCCAGATCAAGCAGAACCTCGATTGAAGGTCCACCTTTCATGTGAGATAGTAGCTCAAAAGCAAAAGCAGGAGTAATTTCTTTAACTAGGGATTCACCCAGAATAATCTCCTTTAAAAACTTAGCTTTCACCCCAGCAGCACTCGTAGTTCCAGGCAAAACATTGTAAATAAAGAACTTAAGAGAATCTTCCCGATATTCGTTATCTGAATCTTTAATCTGTGCAATGATTTCGCTAAGTAATTCAGCACCATCAATTGGTTTTGGGTGAAGTCCTTGAGCTTTTCGTTCTTCGATCTCTTTGAGGTAATCCTTATACGTGTTCATAATAGAAGTATTTTCAATGTTAAAGGCAGATTAATAAAACAGTTGCTGGTAAGCCACCTTAATTCTTTACCAGACCACCCTGTCAAGACAAATTTACAAAAAGAATAATACCAAAAAACTCCTATATAAATATAGAGTAATGAATTATTTAAAAATCCATTAAAATTTAACCTCCCCTTAACGAATTATTATTCAGTTTTATATTCTTCTACCCAAAATTAAAAGTTACAAACAATCCTTCCAAAAGTACTAAAAAGGCAAACCCTATATTAATTGAAAGCGTAAAAGCAAAAAATAAACACATTAAATCTTAGACACCTGTAAACATGTTACGCTTTTATTTTTACATGATTTTTACACTTACAAGTGCATTTGCCTGCATTAATGAGGCTTTTGCTCAGGTAGCTTCTAAAAACCAATCGGATTTATCCGTATCTGTAAAAACAAAAGATGCCTCTGCTAGGGATGCTAATGATGGTTATATTCTATTGAATATCACGGGTGGAGAAGCGCCATACACAATTGACCTTTATTCTACTACCCTAGGATTTAAAAAAATTGAAAATAAAAACGAACTAGAATTAAAAGATCTTAATCCCGGAGCATACCTATTCTTTATACAAGACAAGTCGTACAAATTGATTCAAAAATCTATAACAATTTCACAATTTTAAAGAGAACGGTTATGGATAAAAGTATAAGAATAACTCCAATATGGCTTTTTGTTTTATTTATCCTAGCTATTTTAAATAAAACGGCCTATGCACAGGTAATGTGTTTTAACATTCCGGCCATTGAAGTTTCACAGGTTAATAGCAGTTGCTCCGGAGGCAATACTGGATCTATTACAGTAAAAGTTTTAGGTAGTAAAGGTCCATATTCTTATGGTTTATACTGGTCAGGTCCTTCAATTCCATCTGTATTTTCCATGGACAGCACCATCACATTTAACAATCTTGCACCTGGAACTTATACCGCAGCTGTATTAACAAGTACCGGCTTATGTTCATATCCCAATATAATAATCACTGAACCACTCGACCTAGTTATTTCAGAAACTATAACTCGCCCTAATTGTAAAGGGGAAAGCAATGGTAAAATTGATATTAATATAACAGGAGGCACCCCTCCTTATTCTTATTTATGGGATGATGGATCCACATCACAAAATCTAACCGGAATTGGCACTGGAACATACAATATAAAAGTTACCGATAGCAAGTATTGTGAAAAATGGGCCTCATTTACAGTTACCGAACCTACTACTTTTGCATTAGCCGGTTCTTCTACAAATACAACTTGTAACGGAGTAAATAATGGAAGCATAAACCTTTCTGTTTCAGGAGCTACCCCACCATACAGCTTTCACTGGGACGATGATGGCTCAATAACAAGTTCCAATCGGACAAATTTAAAAGCCGGTACATACACGGTTCATATTACAGACGCCAATAATTGTAATAAAGACACTATATTTAATATAACTGAACCGACACCTTTGTCGGTTACTGCTGTTTTAAACAATGTCAATTGTAATGAAGGAGCAGACGGTTCTATTAATTTATCAGTATCAGGAGGAACGGCTCCATATACTTTCAATTGGACAGATAATGGATCAACAAGTCAGAATAGAACTAACCTTAAACAGGGAACCTACGAGATTACGATCAGTGACGATAACAATTGTGAATTAGATACTTTCTTTACCCTAACACAACCAACACCATTAGCTTTGACTGCCGTTGTTACAAATTCAACCTGCGGAATGCCAAATGGCAGCATAGATATCACTTCAGTAACAGGTGGCACAGCACCATACTCCTATTCATGGGTAGACGGTCCCAGCACTCAGGATCGTACTGGTCTGATCACTGATAACTATACTATAGAAATTATGGATACCAAGGGGTGTAAAAAAGATTCTACATTTACAATTACCTCCCCATTACCTATATCATTAACTGCAACTATAACCAATGCAAGCTGTGGTTTAGCAAATGGTGCAATCAATATTAATTCAATTACAGGCGGCACTGCTCCTTATACATATACATGGGATGGCTCTATTACCACTCAAAATCGAACTGAATTAGGAGTAGGAATGTATAGCCTTAAAATAAAAGATGCCAATGGATGTGAAAAAGACACGTCTTTTAACATTACCAATCCAGCAGAATATACAGTTGTAGCTATTTTAACTAATACTTCATGTACTGTTAACGATGGTACTATAACCCTCAATGTTTCAGGAGGAACAACACCTTATACTTTCCTGTGGAACGATTTGATAACTACTCAAAGCCGTATAGGTCTAGCTGCTGGAACTTATAGCGTAAAAATTAAAGATGCTAGTGGCTGTGAAAAGGATACGGCATTCACCATCATTAAGCCAATTCCTTTTTCTATTAATGCTTTAGTTACAAATCCAATTTGTTCAACAAATGATGGATCCATTAATTTGAATGTGAACGGAGGAACTACTCCATACAGTTTCTTATGGTCTGACAATGGATCAACTTCTCAGAATAGAATAGCACTTGGAGGTGGAAGTTATCAAGTGAAAATATCCGATGCAAGTGGATGTGAGAAAGATACAACTTTCACAATCACTCAGCCTGCGCCTTTTGCTCTGACTGCTACTGTTACTAATCCTGCCTGTAATGGAGGAACTGGTTCTATTACTATTAATTCATTAACTGGTGGTACGGCTCCTTTCTCTTTCCTTTGGGCGGATAATAATGCTACTACTCAGAACAGAACTTCTCTAGTAGCTGGAGATTACAAAGTGACTCTGACTGATTCGAAAGGTTGTTCTAAAGATTCTACTTTCACGATCACTCAGCCTGCGCCTTTTGTAGTTGATAGCAAGACTACTGATGAAACTTGTGCAGGCTTGAATAATGGAAAGATCAATATCAATTCTGTAACTGGTGGAATTACCCCTTATTCTTATAAATGGTCAAATGGAGCTATTACTCAAAATGTGAGTAACCTTGGAGCTGGAAACTATAATGTCATTATTTCTGATGTCAATGGATGTTCTGATACTATTGATTTCACAATTAATCCTCCGGTTCCGATGACTCTTACTACCAATATAACTGAGCCAACCTGTATTGGCGCTAGTGATGGATCTATCGAAGTCACTTCAGTTTCAGGAGGAAAGGAACCCATTAGCTATTTCTGGACCGCAACCGGAGAAACTACTGAGAAAATATCCAACCTTAGTAAAGGAACATATGAACTAATAATTCAGGATAATTATTCTTGTACTGAAACATTCAATATAGATGTAAATGACCCTGCTCCTATTTCAGCTGGATCAACAATTACAGATGAATCCTGTACAGGAAATGATGGAAGTATAAGCCTGATAATCAATGGAGGAACAGCTCCATATACCTTTGCATGGCAAAATAACGAAACTACTCAGGATATATCTGATCTTGTAGCCGGAACCTATACTGTAAAGGTAACAGATAGCAAAGGCTGCTCAGAAACCTTTAATTTTACAGTTAATCATTCTGTAACTATTTCTATAACTGCAACAATCACAAATGTAAAATGCTATGGAGGTAATGATGGTACAATTACATTAGCAATATCAGGAGGTGTAGCTCCATATTCAAACTTTAAATGGTCAAATAAAGCAACAACCCAAGATATTACTGATCTAGAACCTGGTACTTATTCAGTAGAATTTTATGATGACAAAGGATGTAAATATCAGTCACCGGATTTTATTGTAAGCCAACCAGCACCATTAGCCATTACTGCTGATATCACTGAATCTGTCTGTAAAGGAGGTACAAATGGAACCATCACTATTACTTCCGTGACGGGCGGTACAGCTCCGTACACCTATCTATGGCCTGAAAATGTTACTACTCAGGGAATATCTAATTTAGGTGCAGGAACCTACAATCTAACATTAACGGATGCAAACGGATGTACATTAGATTCCAACTTCGTAATCGAAGAGCCTGATGGATTTGTATTTGACACAGTTAGAACAGACATCACTTGTTTTGGTTTAACCGATGGAAGTATTAATGTGGATGTTACTTCAGGTGGTACCTCCCCATATAGTTACCTATGGAATACCGGAGTAACAACAAACAATATTCAGAATTTAGGAAAAGGTCCATATAGCGTAAAAATTACTGATGCCAGTGGATGTAGCGAAACCTTAAACTTTATTATCATTGAACCAACACAGTTAAATGCAACTTCTATAGTTTCAAATGTTCAATGTTACAAAGACAATAGCGGATCTATAGAAATGACACCGACAGGAGGAACACCCGATTACGCTTACTTATGGAACACAGGAAATAACACTGCCAAAATAACCAATCTTAGGGCAGGAACTTATCAAGTGACAATCACTGACAAAAACTCATGCAGTAAAGACACTACCTTTATTATCACACAACCAGATACCTTAATTGTGGATCATGCAAGTGCAGTAAAAGATGTATCATGTAATGGAAAATCAGACGGACAGATTGAATTACATCTGAATATCTCAGGAGGAACAGCACCATACTCCAATTTCGTATGGACACCAGGTACATTGACTGGGCCTAACAATTATGATCTACCTGCAGGTGTTTATATCGTGAACTTTAAGGATGATAAAAACTGCTCATATATAGATCAGTTTGAAATCAAAGAACCTCTGCCAATGGAAATTAACCCTATAGTGAATCCGAATCCTATCTGTAAATCCAAAACAGTAACGATCACGATACCTGAGGTATATTCAGCTTATTCATTTGACGGAGGAAAGAGCTATCAGACTTCTAATAAGTTTTCAAAACCGATCTTTTCTGATACTTTAATAAAGGTTGTAGTTTTAGATTACCTTTCTACTTGTGAAAGTAAAGTTGATTCTGTAAATGTTTCCTTAAAGAAACTTACTGCTGACAATTTATCTAAGGATGTATCCTGCTTTGGTAAGTCTGATGGTACCATTTCACTTGCAAATATAACCGGAGGTGCAGGAGGATATTGGTTTGCGCTTGATGAATTTTCAATACCTCAACAAGATTCTACATTTACAGGATTAGATAAAGGTACCTATACCCTTTCAATCTTTGACAATTCAGGTTGTTTGTATGACTTCCCTGTTGAAATTAAAGAACCTCAAAAGCTTGTTCTTGGCATTGATACCATTATCACTATCAAACCTTGCGCAAATTCAAACAATGGGGAAATACATCTAGAAGTATCAGGTGGTAACGGAGATTTTAAATACTCTCTGAACAATGGTACATTATCCACTACTCCTGTTTTCACAAGCCTGCCTCAAAACGATTATTTTGTAAAAGTTATCGACAAAAATGGTTGTGCGGACTCATTATCAGCAAAAGTAACAGCCCCTGATACTATCAATATTGCAAATATAGTTGCAGATATTACCGGGGTTGACTGTTTTGCTGATGATAATGGCTCCATCAAACTATCTAACATAAGCGGAGGTCTTCAACCTTATATTTTCACCTTAAATGGTACAAAGAACAATACAGGTGAATTTGATAACCTATCAGGTGGAAAATCTACATTGGTAATTTCCAATAAAGATGATCAATGTCCGGTATCATATCCGTTTGAAATTCCAGAGCCGGAGCAGATTAAGATTATCATGAGTGATGTAAAACAAATCACCTGTTCAAATGAAGGTAGCGTGACAATAAATGGAGTTGGCGGTATCACACCATATCAATATGCTATTGACGATAATTCTTATGGCATCACTAATGTATTCAGCAGTCTTTCTGTAAATACATATCACTTTAAAATTAAAGATGCCAATAGCTGTCTTGCAGAAGCAGATACAACATTAGTACGTATTGGGCCAATGCCATACATAAGAACCAAAGATGTACCTTGTTTCAATGAGAGAAAAGGTGAGATTTCCATCGATTCACTACAAGGTGGAATTCCAATTTTCACTTATTATTTAAACACAATTGAAAAGACTACCAATAATGTTATTACAGATTTAAGTGCAGGTATTTATTCAATGGGTATTAAAGATGGAAATTGCGATGTGCCATTTACCATCAACGGGTATTACTTGTTTAATGGAATTGATTATGACACTATCTATCATTCTAATATTATCATTACTGAGCCAGAACCTATCACTGCTGAAACATATGTGATTAAGAGTTCAAGAGAAATCAACTCAGGTACTATTTATGTTTATGACATACAGGGAGGTACACCGTTCTATCTGATTAGCAATGATGACCTGGTTTATTCGACCTATGTATTAGCAGATTCAACACTGAATAGCTATAGTAACCTTGCACCCGGGGAATATAAAATTTATATCAAGGATGGAAATGGTTGTAAAGTAGAAAAAGAAGTAGTGGTTGGATCAGGATTCTTTATACCAAATATGTTTACACCTAATGGGGATGGTAAAAACGACAGATTCGAAATATTGTCTATACCATACGGATCTAAATTCTATGTTCATAATAAATGGGGTAGCAGGGTTTTTGCGAGTGACAATTATGATAATAGCTGGGATGGAGAAGATCAGCCGGATGGAGTTTACTTCTATGATCTGCTTTTACCAAACGGTCAAGCATATAAAGGATGGATTGAAATCATGAGATAAAAAAAGCCCCCCGACCAAGGTCGGGGGGCTTTTTTATAATTCCATTAAAAATTTCATTGTATCAACATTATCAGCATAATCCCATGGCGCAGGGCACTGGGCGCTTCCAAAAGCAACCGAACCGGGGTACCAACCATTAGCAGAAAGTACAACCTGAATTTTTTCCTGATTAGAAGATAATTGGGATTTTAAAGTAGTCAAATCCTCATACTCTTCATAGTATGCAACGGAAATAGGCGAAACAATCTGCTCATCCCTTTTTAACATCAGGAAGCCATTATCCAAATGATCCACTTTATTTAGCAGGAAAATTGATTTCTGATAATCATAGTTATTGGCATATTTGTGATAATTAAGGATCCCCTCAAATCTGTTCATATTTTTATAAAAAGTATGAAAATTGTACCCCTTAGGAACAAACAATTTTGACACATTTCTACATCCAAGTCCGAAATAAGTAAAGATATCATCTGATAAAAGTTTTAGCTCCCCCTCACCTTCTTCCCCATTTAGGACCGCAACCGAAGATCTGTTTTTCCGCACAATATGAGGCACTTTTGAGAAATATGCTTTAAAATATTTGGCGGAATTATCACTTCCTGAAGCAATATATGCATCCATATTTTTGAGCATATCCTGAAAGGTAATTTTATCTGCAAACGAAGGTTCTATTTCAATCAATAAAGCAGCAATTTTTCGGAGAAGAACACTATCGGTGGCCGCTAATTTTCCATAAAAATGATGCCCGGTTAAAAGGACACATAAAAAATCATGGAAACCGGCAGCAGGAATATTCCCTGCCATTACGACCCCTACATTTTTGGATTTGTAGGCAGATGAATATCCCTCAATCCATTGCTTGAGTTTTTTTTCATCCAATAATGAAATAATGCCATTCAATGCTTGCCTGACATTGGCATTTGTAAACCAGCTGTTGTTATTTTCCACCTGCCTGGCCCATATATCCAACTCATTATCAGATAAATTATTTAAATATTTCCCTAATGAAGCAAATGCATCTGCCCTCTTGGAAAGTCCCGTCTCCATTTATATTAAATTGTAGTATTTCCGCAAAATTAGGATTTATATTGATTGAGAATCAAATTGTGCTTAATTTTGTTGCTTAAAACACTTTTTAAACCATTTATATTATTTAATAAAGAAGGAGTACGTCATGGCTATAATGATTACCGATGAGTGTATAAACTGTGGAGCTTGTGAGCCGGAATGCCCAAATACTGCAATTTATGAGGGCGGTGTACAGTGGAATTACTCAGGAGGCACTAAATTAAATGAGATTGAACTTGAAGATGGATCTTCGATGGACGCAAAAAGCCCTCAAGAGCCTGTATCTGACGAGTTTTACTATATTGTTGCAAACAAATGTACCGAGTGCATGGGTTTTCATGAAGAACCTCAATGCGCAGCGGTTTGTCCAGTAGATTGCTGTGTTCCAGATCCTGATAATGTAGAGGAGGAAGACACATTATTGGCTAAAAAAGCATGGCTTCACGCAGAATAATTGAAAATTAATTTCCCAATATTAAAAAAAGGTGATAATTCAATATCACCTTTTTTATTTTACCAAGATTTCTTTAATATTGGCCTCCTTAAAATTTGCGATATGAAAACTGTAGACACCTTTAATTTTTCGGGTAAAAAAGCCTTGGTTAGGGTTGATTTCAATGTACCCTTAAACGATAAATATGAAATTACCGACGACACACGTCTTAAAGCTGTAATTCCGACAGTAAACAAAATTCTGAAAGACGGAGGAAGTGCTATTCTTATGTCCCATTTAGGAAGACCAAAGGGTGGCTATGAAGAAAAGTACTCTCTGAAACATCTTCTTACTTATCTTAATAAAACCTTTAACACTACAGTTAAATTTGCAACCGACTGTATAGGTGCTGATGCTGAAAAACTTTCTGCTGATTTAAAGGCTGGAGAAATTCTTTTACTTGAAAACTTAAGATTCTACAAAGAAGAAGAAAAAGGTGACGAAGTGTTTGCTCAAAAGCTTTCCAAACTTGGAAATGTGTATGTTAATGATGCCTTCGGAACTGCTCACAGAGCTCACGCTTCTACTGCGATTATTGCTAAATTTTTCAATGACAGAATTTGCGGATATGTAATGCAGGCAGAACTTGACAATGCTAACAAAATCCTAGAGAAAGCTGATAAGCCTTTCACTGCAATCATGGGTGGAGCTAAAATTTCTGACAAAATCCTTATTATCGAAAGACTTCTTGACAAAGTAGACAACCTGATCATCGGCGGTGGAATGTCATATACTTTTGCAAAAGCTCTTGGAGGAAATATCGGAACATCCCTTCTTGAGGCTGACAAAGTAGAATTAGCGAAAACGCTTATCGAAAAAGCTAAAACCAAAGGAGTAAATCTTATCCTTCCGATTGATACTGTAGTTGCTGATAAATTTGACAACAACGCATCTACTCAAATTGCCCCTAACAGAAATATTCCTGACGGATGGATGGGACTTGACATCGGACCGGAATCTCAAAGAAGTTTTTCTGAGGTAATCGACCAATCTAAAACTTTACTTTGGAATGGCCCAATGGGAGTTTTCGAAATGCCAAGTTTCGAAAAAGGAACAGTAGCTGTTGCTAAGGCAGTTGTAAATGCAACAAAAAAAGGTGGTTTCTCGCTTATCGGAGGTGGAGATTCTGCCGCAGCTATCAATAACCTTGGTTTCGGGGATGATGTATCTTACGTTTCTACAGGTGGTGGTGCACTTCTTGAGTACATGGAAGGCAAAGTTCTTCCTGGAGTTGCTGCTCTTCAATAAACAATTATATAAAAATAGGCTATAAAAAAAAGAGACTGAAATTCAGTCTCTTTTTTTATGTAACTATCGTAAAGTTCCCTTGCTACCATTATGTAAAAGGTACTACTTTTAACTTTCAGCTTTAAACTTTACGCCATTACTGTCCGGTAAAAAATGAAAAGGCATAAAAAAGTGCTCCTATTATGCAGAATAGGGCACTTTTTTTTATTTAAAAAAAGAGGGGCTTATCCTGAAAAGACTATTTTAATTTGCCTACTTG
>JAEYZG010000065.1 GCA_023428135.1 Bacteroidota bacterium
GATCTTGAAGGAGAATCTTTAAGAAAGAAATTTAACAAAAAATAATATATTTGTTTTAACATTACCTGCCTGTTAAAAGTGGTACACTTTCACCGGAATCACTGGTACACTTTCATCGGAATAGTCAGCTAACAAAAAAATTGAACATAGCGACAGAAATAAGAAACTTATACAACCCAATTCAACCGACAGTAAAGCAATCGGCTGAAAAGGTTACCTATATTGAATTTTTGCCTGACATAAAACTACAACCTTTCATTTATTGCTATTGGCAACTGAAAACAACACAAACACTTACCGAACAGTTTAATTATCGTGTTGTAGCTGACGGTTGTATCGACATCTATTTTGAACTCAATAATCCACAGGAAAATTATGTAATGGGTTTCTGCAAGAAGTTTACTGAATTTCCGCTCGAAGACACATTTAACTATGTTGGTGTTCGATTTTTACCGACAATGTTTCCGCAACTTTTTGGGATCAATGCAATGGAATTAAGTAATCGCTTTGAGCATTTGCATTTAGTTGTTCCGCATCTGTCCGACTTTATTACATTTAGTTTCAACGAAAATCAACAACAAGAAGATATTAGAACTTTGCTCGACAACTTTTTTCTTGACCAAATTACCAAAACCACATTTGACTGTGACAACCGATTATACGGAGCGATAGAAATTATTTTGAAAAAATTCGGAGTTCTTGACGTTGAGAAAGAATTAAACACTGGTATCAGCACAAGACAACTTCGCAGACTCTTTGAGTTTTATATAGGTGATACCACCAAAACCTTCAGCAAGATTGTCCGCTTTCAAAATACCCTTAAAGCAAAACCTTCAAGTCAAAGTTTACAACAAAACAAACTATTCTTTGATGTAGGTTATTATGACCAATCACATTTCATCAAAGAGTTCAAAAATTTTTATGGAGTAACACCCAGCAAAGCCTTTGGAAGATGAACTTGTCCGATTTTTACTATTTCAAGTGTTTATTTTGTGTGAACTTTGTTCCGTTAATTAAATTCAATAAAAATGAAACGGATAGCTTTAACTATTACAGCGATTTGCCTTTTAGCTATGGGCTGTTCACAGAAAAATTCAACAATTAAAAAAGAAAACAAAATGAAATTAAATGCAGGAATCATAACAGAAAAATTAGCGGAAACAAAAGCGTTTTACACACAAACATTGGGCTTTGGCGTAACATTTGAAAATGAATTTTACCTTTTGTTGCACACGCCAAATCACGAAGCAGAAATAAGTTTTTTGCTTCCAAACCACCCAAGTCAGCAACCGATTTTTCAGGCACCTTTTCAAAATCAAGGTGTTTATTTGACTATTGAAGTTGATGACGTGGACAGTATTTACAAAAAGTTAAAAGACAAAGGTGTTGAAATCAAAATTGATATCCGCAACGAAGCTTGGGGCGACAGACATTTTGCAATTCAAGACCCTAATGGAGTTGATATTGACATTGTAAAATATTCGCCACCGACAGAAAACTAAAAAAATGTTCATAACAGCACCTGCGTGCAAGTGGGGTTTCAATGCTTCTATGAGTGCTAAAAATCCCCACCTGGGTGCGCCCTCTGATTAAGTCTATCTGACTTCAACCCACACAAATGAGAGCAAGTTTATTAACTTGCGGTTCATGGCAGGAATCGAAGAAGATCCCAATAATCCTCCCTCCCAAAAACTGATCCCAATCATTCAACTTTTATAATTGATGCCATCGCTTGAAGCGATGGCATCAATCCAGACCAGAACATTTAATCAAAATCCTTTTTATAATTTCTAGCCTAAACAAAAAAGCCCCGAAAGATTTCCTTCCGAGGCCTTAATCAAATGGAGAGTATCAATATCCTTGCCCTGTTATTCAGGACAAGTCAAATGAATCATATACTTATTGCTTAACAAACTTGGTTTTATAAGAACCTGTAGATGTTTCAACATTAAGGAAATACAAACCAGGTTTGAAGTCTTCTACCAAAAGAGTGTTACCACTATATTCTACTGGTATATTTACTCCTTCACTGTTAGTAGCAGTTACTTTTAATACCACACCTTCACAATCCAGGGATACGTTAGAAACTGAAGGGTTCGGGTAAATGGAGAATTGAGAAGCCGCTTCAGTCTCAAAACTTTCCTCTCTTAAGTGGTTCGGATTTGCGAATCCATTATAGAAAAAGTCGGTAAATACAGCGCCTTCATTAGGCCCGGTAAGATAATTGGTATTAACAGCGCTGGCTATGATACGATCACCATGAATATCGACATCAGCTCCCACTCTAACTTTGTCAATTCTGCCTGTAGCAGCATTATAAGGTGGAATATACATGGATCCGATTAGTGTGAAGTTATTTTGAAGTTGATAATAGAAAATTTTTAGGTCATTTGATATAACCAGGTTCTGATTGCTGATAGCTACATTTAATCCGAATCTCTGTGTTCCTGTGATTGTTTGATAAAGAGACCAAACATCATTGCCTGTTTTTTTAAAGACCAATGCAGGCTCTCCATCTCTTCCTCCAATAGCATGATTATTGGTAATATCCACATCAGAAAAACCAAACACCGGAGGGGTATACTGGTAAACCAATGTCCAGTTTGCATTATTCTGCAATTTATAAATGTAAAGGGAAGATCCTCCTGTAACAATCATCTGATCGCCCGATATCTTTACGCATCTACCAAATATGTCTCCAATTTGAAGCGCAGGTGTAGGGATCCATCCTCGTTTAGTCCATATCTTATCGCGTGTTCTCTGATACATATAAACACCGCCGGCAGTATTGAGTCTTCCGGTAGCACCAATAGCAAGCCAGTCTCCATCAATTGCTACCGCAGCACCAAAATTGAGATTGGTATAATTATCGATTGGATCATGAACTAATGTCATGGTAAAAGAACTCTCATAGTCACCATTAGGCAACCTGTGAGCAAGCAACACCCCTCCAGACTGTACGTTATTTTGATACCTGTAGATTACTCCTGCAACAATAGCATGTTGTCCTATAGCAACTGAATGTTTTTTTCCTAATCCAAGGTTTGCGCCATTTCCATGGGTATACCTTCTCACAAATTGATTATTCTTAAATAATCGTACGGTACCGAAGTAAGTGTTGGTGTTTCCGTTAAAGTACACATCGTTTTCAAATTCGGAGGCAGCAACGGTGTATTGATCATATACGGAAACAGCTGTTCCGAATTCTGATGGATGCTGAGGTTTCGGATAAACCAGTTCAGTCGCGGGGGTTTGAGCACTAACAGTGCCAATGGCCAGCATCATTAAAATGCTGCAAATAGATTGTCTAAGTTTTCTCATGCGGTTTGATTTTTGCATAAGTTTATGATTTACAGAATGAAGAACCCAGCGACAATTAACCTAATACTATTTTCCCTTAACAACCGTAGGTTATCACTTAATAAGTGCACAAGGTCAACACCTTAATTTTCAAGTCAGTACTAAAACTATACAATTTTAAACCAACAAAGTAGTCACCTTTTAATCAGATCAACACATCTGCCTTCTAGATGGAATCAAATCTGTTCCGATATCGTAAACAGAATTTTAAGCTTATAATCCGTATCTTTAACATTAAATATTAAATCAAAGAATTTTATGGCTTCTGGTATTCTGGCTATTTTAGATGACATCGCTGCTTTAATGGATGATGTACTGATAACCAGCAAAATGGCAACCCGCAAAACTGCCGGGATTTTAGGTGATGACTTAGCAGTAAACGCAGAAAAAGCAACAGGCTTTCTTTCTTCAAGAGAACTGCCCGTCATTTGGGCAATTACAAAAAAATCTTTACTGAATAAATTTATTATCATCCCTCTTGCCCTATTGTTTAATTTCTTTTTCCCTGTCATTATAAAAATTATCCTTGTTCTCGGAGGATTTTATTTAGCCTATGAAGGAGCGGAAAAAATTGTCGAATACTTTTTTCCTCACGCCAAACCCAATGTAGAGGCTGAAGCTGAAAGTACTGAAAAAGATAATGCTGCTGCAGAAAAAGAGAAAATCAAATCCGCAGTCAGGACGGATTTAATTCTTTCTATTGAAATAGTAATCATTGCATTAGGAACAGTTTTAGACCAAAGTCTGACAATACAGATCCTTACTGTGTCAGTGGTAGCAATTATAGCAACTATAGGTGTATATGGATTAGTGGGGCTCCTCGTAAAAACAGATGATCTTGGCTACAAACTCATAAGAGATTCCAATAACAAAGGATTTATATCCAAAGTCGGCCATTTTTTAGTCCGTCTGCTTCCATATATTATTAAATTCTTATCTGTTATTGGTACCATTGCTCTGCTTTTGGTTTCAGGAGGCATATTTGTTCATAACATAGAAGCGCTTCATCATCTGTTCCCGGGATTACATGATATTATCAAAGAGTTTTTAATAGGATTAGTTGCGGGGGGATTGGTAGTCATACTGGTAATGGCAGGAAAGAAAGTTTTTTCATTTGGTAAAAAGTAAAATCGATGATTATAAAAATCTCAATAGTCCTTCTGTATTAATTGAGGATTACAAGAATACATTCTGCGGCGCTGAAGTCTATCTGACTTCAGCCCGCAAATGAGAGTACTTTTATTATCTTTCTATTGAATGGAAGAATGCTGTATATTATCCAAACATTTTTCAAACTGATCAAATAGGCATCTTTGAATCTTACCAATACGAATACCCATGACAAATTACACCGAACAAATCCAACGAATAAAAGAAAAACTTCTTGAAGCTAAAAATACAGACAAAAATTTAAAAGTTTTTGAAGCTGCAAGCCATAGATACATCATTCATGAGCCGGCAACACTAAAAAAAGTTAGCGAAATTGAGGCTAAATATTCTATTGAATTACCTGAATGTTATAAAGCATTTATACTCCATATTGGGAATGGCGGCATTAGTTCGCAAAATTCTGCGGCAGGACCATTTTACGGAATTTATCCGGTAGGAGTAAATATCAATGAATTGATTTATAATAATACCAAAGAATACTTAAAAAATGGCTGCATCATAATGCCGAAAATGACTGATGAGTATTGGAAGAGCATAACCAGCAATCCAGAAGAAAACAAAGCAATATCTGATGAAGATTTCGATGTAAAATCAGGTATATTATGGGCAGGTATATTACCAATTGGTTCTCAAGGCTGCTCCTACATTCACGGTATTGTGCTTAATGGACCACATAAAGGACGAGTTGTGAATCTTGATATAGACAGGCAAAAACCTCAATTCACCTTTGAGAATAATTTTTTGGATTGGTATGAAAGATGGCTGGATGAAGTAATTTCAGGTGAACTGATTAAGGATGTCCCAAGTTCATTCGGATACAGGAAAGGTGGCTCAGAAGAGCAATTATTAGCTTCGTTTCTAACCTTTACGGATATGGAGGAGAAAAATGATAATTTAAGCGGACTATTGAATAAAAACTCCTTATCCAACCATACTTTAAATCAAATTGAAAATTTAATCAACATCAATTCTGAACCTAAAAATAAATTAATCCAGTTGCTGAGTAAATCAGATTACGCAAGAGCAAAACCCTATTTAATTGAATTAACAAAAACAGATTTATGTTCCGCATTTCAATTTATATACTGGTATGCAAAAGATAAAAGCAAAGAATGGATAACCGTTATTGAGAATAATATTCATAGAATTGATAATGATGAAACGTTTAGATTCTGTTCCTATTTACTAAAAGAAACAAACACTGACTATGGAAGGCTTATTGAACCGTTTACCAAAAATATTAATGATAATATAGTCGAGTAGGCAAGGGCATTTCAGCCCAAGCCTCTCACAGAACCGTACTTGACAGTCTCCCGTCATACGGCTCTTGTTATACAAATCACATTTCTTTAAAACCAACCTGCCAATGATAAAACAACTT
>JAEYZG010000066.1 GCA_023428135.1 Bacteroidota bacterium
ATGCTGGAGTGTGCTCTTAATTGCGATGCTGGAACATGCATTCATCGTTAAAGAAAAAAGAGAACGAGACCTGCTTTTGCTTGATGCCAGGGAAAGATACCTAGACTTTCTCAATGAATTTCCAACACTGGAAAGCCGGGTCAAGCAACATATGATTGCATCATACCTCGGCATATCTCCAATATCTTTAAGCAGAATAAGAAAAAAAGAAAATCATTAACTTAGGTTAATTTTTTATAAAATATTTTTCCTGTTTTTGCATTCACATCAAGCAATTGAAAAATGCAAAAAGGAGATATAGTACTAATTACCGGCGGCAGCTCCGGTGTTGGGCTTCAACTAGCCAAAGAACTTACCCATAAAGGTTGCAAAGTTCTCATTTGCGGTCGCTCTATTGAAAAACTTCAACAAACACAAAAAGAAACTCCGGAAATAGATATTTTTCAATGTGATCTTTCAAAAATAAAAGATTGTAATGACCTGTGTAACCTGGTTATTGCAAATTATCCTGGCCTTAATATACTGATTAACAATGCAGCGATAGTCAATAAAATAGACTTTAGGACAGACGAATCTGCGATACCTAAAGCTGTTGAAGAATTTAACATCAATATCATGGCTCCGATAAGACTGACCAAAGTACTGCTACCAGTAATCGAGAGCAATAAGCGGCCGCAAATCATTAATATTTCTACAGGACTGATATATGCTCCAAGGGAAATATATCCGTTTTACAATGCGACAAAAGCTGCCTTACATTCCTTTACCCAGGTTTTAAGAATGCAATTAAGCAAATCATCACCTGTTAAAATCACTGAGGTATTATTGCCAGTTGTAGATACCCCATGGCACAAAGGCAACCCACCCAAAATGGCTTTACCTGTCGACAAAGCAGTTTCTGAAATGTTATCTAAGCTTGAAAAGGGACAAACAGAAATAAGAGTAGGTAAAGTGGAACTACTCCACTGGCTTTCAAGAATTGCACCACAGTTTGCAATCAGGATGCTGAACAGAGCTACCAGCAGAAAATAACAATCTGGAAATGAAAAAGGGGAAGATATTAACCTTCCCCTTTTCAAAATTTTATGAACCAAGCTCATTAACAGCAAGCCATGCCATCAATCCCGAGCCTGTTTCCAGAGCAGATTCTTCAATATCAAAAGTAGGAGTATGTACTCCGGAAATTATTCCTTTAGCTTCATTTCGAACTCCTAGTCTATAAAAACATGCATCTATCTGCTGAGTATAATAAGCAAAATCTTCAGATGCCATCCATAAATCAAGGTCAACAACATTCTCTTCACCTAGAAAATCAGTTGCAAAAGATTTAAGCCTTCCTGTCAGCTCCGGCTCATTTCTTAAATAAGGATAACCATTAAGTACAGTAAACTCACATTCGCCGCCCATTCCTTCAGCGATGCATTCAGCCATTTTCTTCATTTTGGCATGAGCATCTTTTCTCCATTTCTCATCCAGTGTTCTGAATGTGCCCTCAATTTTTACTTCATTCGGAACAACATTGGTTGCACCATTGGCAATAAATTTACCGAAAGAAAGAACACAGGGCAGTTTAGGATCACAGTTTCTGCTCACAATTTGTTGCAATGCAATGATGATATGAGAAGCTATCAGAATTGGGTCAATGTTTTTATCAGGCATAGCCGCATGCCCCCCTTTTCCCTTTACAGTAACATAGATTTCGTCTGCACTTGCCATGTACATGCCAGAGCGGAAGCCAACTTTTCCAGCCGGTATCGATGGCATTACATGCTGACCAATAATATTTACCGGTGCAGGATTCTGCAATACTCCTGCTTTAATCATCAATGAAGCTCCACCAGGTATTTTTTCTTCACCAGGTTGAAAAACCAGTTTAACAGTTCCCTCAAAAGAATCTCTAACCTCCTGCAATATTCTTGCAGAACCTAGCAAAGAGGAAGTATGTACATCATGACCACATGCATGCATCACACCAATATTCTTTGATTTATAAGGGACATCATTTGCCTCTATAATAGGAAGCGCATCCATATCTGCTCTCAGAGCAATAATTTTTTTCTCTGGATTTCTTCCTTTTATTAGACCGACAACACCTGTATCTGCAACGCCTTCCTGAGTTTCAATTCCAAAACTTCTGAGCTTTTCGGCAACATACTTACAAGTATTGAATTCCTCAAAAGACAATTCAGGGTTGGCATGCAAATACCTTCTGTCGTTTATAGTATCTCCTGCATACTTTGCAGCCAGCTCTTTTATTCTTGGAACAAGACTACTCATAAAAATTTACTCTTTGACAATAATGTTAATCTGATCAGGCACAATTTTAGCTTCCGGGAATTCATCTTTCAGCTTTACGTAAAGATTATTCGCCTCTATTCTATTAAAACAATCTCCTACCTTTACTCTGAAAGTCGGTTGTTTATACTGCGCATAAATATCTGCATCCGGAAGTATCTTATAAATGCGCTCTCTTACCTTTCTTGATTCCTCGCTACTGTTGCCAGAGTAGACAAGCACTCTGTATCCTTGTGCATTCTTTATATTCCTGTTTCTTGCTGCTACTGAGTCTACACGGGCATCAGCAAATTGAGCTGCATTGGAGGATGTGCTGCTATTCCCCTCATTTGCAGGAGGTGTATTTTTGGTATCCTTAGAAGAAGGCTTTGGTGCTGAATCAGCGTCGTACTTGGGCCTGTAAGAAGTCAAATCCTCCTTGAACATCCCTTTGGTAGTATCCTGTTTCATCTGAGTCTGACCTTTGGCACAGCTCATCAGAACAAATACAACACTAAGTAAGCCAAGACGGCTGATAAGTTTTTTAGTCTTCATCAATGATTACACATTTATTGTTGTTGATATCATCTTCAACAGTTTTAAATTTCACATCCTTCTTAATGCTACCATCATTATACTGAACAGACACCCTATCGTTACGTCCTGCTACCTTTTCTGATTTTACAGGCAAAACTTTAGGTTGCGCAGGTTCCGATACTGCAGCAGCTGGCTGACCATTTCCGGAAAGAACGCTCCTTGCTTCATCTTTATTTTCCTTCAGATTTTGAACAGGTCTTGGATGTCTTGCTTCCTGAACCTCCTCCGCTTCTCTAACTGGTAAATCGGCTTTATAAAGGAACGACACAGTATCTTCATTTACCTTGCCAAGGAAAGCCTTGAACATTTGAAATGCTTCAAATTTGTAAACGAGCAAAGGATCTTTCTGCTCAAATACTGCATTCTGCACAGATTGCTTCAGATCGTCCATATCTCTTAAGTGCTCTTTCCAAGCCATATCTATAAAGGCAAGTGAAGCATATTTCTCAACAGAAGTAACCAACTCTCTTGAATTTGGAGCAACTAACTTTTTCAGATCACCAGAAACATTGATACTTCTTCTGCCATCAGTGAATGGAATACCGACAGAGGTAACCTCTCTTCCTTTTGTAGCTTCTATTTCCTTAAATATAGGCAATGTTTTTCCTACAAGATTCTGCGCCTTATCAGTATAGAATTTCAATGCCTCCTTATACAATCTATCTGTTAAGACATCTGTTTTAAGCTTGATAAAGTCATCCTGAGAGATGTTTGAAGAGAAGCCGAAAGTGCTATGAATATTTAGTTTAAAGTCTTCGTAATTTTCAACCGCCTTGCCATTTGTAACGATGTTCTCAGAGAGGTCATAAATCATAGTCAGGATGTCAAGCTCCAAGCGCTCGCCAAATAAAGCATTCCTTCTTCTTGTGTAAATCACTTCCCTTTGAGAGTTCATTACGTTATCATATTCAAGAAGTCTTTTTCTGACACCAAAATTATTTTCTTCAACTTTCTTCTGAGCTCTTTCAATAGATTTGGTAATCATGGAATGCTGAATAACCTCACCTTCTTCAAGACCAAGACGATCCATAAATTTCGCTATTCTATCCGAACCGAAGAGACGCATCAAGTTATCTTCAAGGCTTACAAAAAATTGTGAAGAACCTGGATCTCCCTGACGACCGGAACGACCGCGAAGCTGTCTGTCTACACGACGGGACTCATGTCTCTCTGTACCTATAATAGCCAGACCTCCTGAATTTTTAGATTCAGCAGAAAGTTTAATATCCGTACCACGACCAGCCATGTTGGTTGCAATAGTAACAGTGGAAGCTTTACCTGCCTCAGCGACAATCTCAGCTTCTTTTTGATGGTATTTAGCATTCAATACCTGATGCTTAATATTACGAAGCTTAAGCATCCTGCTTAATAATTCGGAAATTTCAACAGATGTAGTACCAACAAGAACAGGACGCCCCTGCTTTGTCAACTCACTGATTTCATCTGCTACAGCGTTAAACTTTTCTCTTACCGTTTTATATACTTTATCTTCTCTGTCGTCTCTGACAATTCCTCTGTTTGTAGGAATTACAACAACATCAAGTTTATAAATCTCCCAGAACTCACCAGCTTCGGTTTCTGCAGTACCGGTCATACCGGCAAGCTTATGGTACATTCTGAAATAGTTCTGAAGTGTGATGGTAGCATAGGTTTGAGTTGCTTCCTCTACTTTCACATTTTCTTTAGCTTCAAGAGCTTGGTGCAGTCCGTCAGAGTATCTTCTTCCTTCCATCACACGACCAGTCTGTTCGTCAACAATCTTTACTTTATTCTCAACGATGATATAATCGACATCTTTTTCAAATAAAGCATATGCTTTCAGCAATTGTTGAATGGTATGAACACGCTGAGACTTGTCTGAATATTCCTTTAATAAAGCTTCCTTCTGAGTAATTCTTATCTCCTCTGAAAGAGCTTTATTACTTTCAATTGCATCGAGTCCTGTAGAGATATCTGGAAGAATAAACAGGTTAGGATCTTCACCTTCACCGGTGATGAAGTCAATACCTTTTTCAGTAAGCTCAATGTTATTATGTTTTTCATCGATAGTGAAATACAATGGCTCATCTGCTTCAGGCATCATTTTCCCATTTTCCTGCAGGTAATAACTCTCTGTTTTCTGTAGGATGGATTTGATCCCCATTTCACTGAGGTATTTAATTAAAGGCTTAGCTTTCGGAAGACCTCTATATGCCCTGAAAAGAGCTAAACCTCCGGCTTTTTCATCACCATCGGCAATTTTCTTTTTCGCCTCAACGAGGTAATTGTTAACAATTTTCTTTTGTGCTTCTACAATTTTATAAACACGAGGTTTTAGTTCATAAAACTCGTGCTCATCTCCTCTTGGAACAGGACCGGAAATGATCAATGGAGTTCTTGCATCATCAATTAAGACAGAGTCCACTTCATCGACCATTGCATAGAAATGTTCTCTCTGTACCAGATCATCAGTATCTCTGGCCATATTATCTCTCAGATAATCGAAACCAAACTCATTGTTTGTACCAAAAATAATATCTGCACGATAGGCTGCAGCCCGTTCCTCTGAATTTGCCTCATGCTTATCAATACAATCTACAGTAAGTTCATGAAATTCATAGAGAGGGCCCATCCATTCAGAGTCCCTTTTTGCAAGGTAATCGTTAACCGTAACGATGTGTACGCCTTTACCTGCAAGCGCATTAAGATATGCTGGGAATGTAGCAACAAGGGTTTTACCTTCACCAGTAGCCATTTCCGCAATTTTCCCTTGGTGTAGCACAACGCCACCGATGATCTGAACATCGTAATGAAGCATTTCCCAGGTAATTTCAACCCCTGCAGCAAACCATTTATTTTTCCAGTGTGCTTTATTCCCAACGATTTCAACCCCTTTTCTTTTCGCCGCAACCGCTCTATCAAAATCACCTGCTTCTACTACGATTTCGCCGTTTTCTTTCCATCTTCTTGCTGTTTCTTTAACAACAGCAAAAGCAGTAGGAAGAATTTTCATCAGCACAGCTTCAAGGTCTTTGTTTCTCTGCTTCCCAAGCTTGTCTATTTCGCCAAAGGTTTTCTCCTTTTCATTAATATCGAGATCCGGATTATCAGCAACTTTTTTATGAAGGGCAGCAATCTGATCATCCAGAGATTTCAAATCACTTGCAATGATCGCTTTAAGCTCTGCAGTTTTAGCTCTTAACTGATCGTCCGAAATAGATTTTAATTTCGCATATTCGTCATTTACCAACTGCACATATGGTCCCAACTCCTTCAAGTCCCTCTCCGATTTTGTACCGAAAATTTTTGTTATTCCTTTGGCTATTAATTCAAACATTGAGATAAATATTTTATAATGCTAAATTTAAGATTTTAATACAATAACTGATAGTTACTCTGTATTAGATTTTTATTATCCCTTCAAAAACCTGTTTTGCGGGACCGATTAGGTAAATATCTTTATACCCTTCATCAGCTTTTTGAAAAGAAATACTCAGATCTCCGCCGAGTGTAGTAACAGGAATCGGACTTTTCATCCCTTGTAAAGATGCTACCAGTGCTGAGGCGGTAACACCCGTTCCGCAGGAATAAGTTTCATCTTCGACCCCACGCTCATAAGTTCTTACCCATAGCCTGTCGCCGTCTTTTTCTATAAAATTTACGTTCGTCCCCTCTTTTCTAAAACGTTCATTATTTCTCACCTTATACCCCTCTTCGTACACAGCAAAATCTTTAATCTTTTGCACATATTGGACATAATGAGGACTTCCTGTATTTAGGAAATAGAATCCATCCCCTGTCTCCACTGCATCCACGTCAATCATTTTAAGATGAACCAACCCATCTTCAATGTAAGCGTCATGCGGACCGTCAATGGCCAGAAAGGAGGTTTCATTACCGATCACCCCCATATCACTTGCAAACTGGACAATGCACCTTCCACCGTTACCACACATAGAACTTTGATTTCCATCAGAGTTAAAATAAACCATCTGAAAATCATAATCAGGGTGCTCTTCAAGGAGAATGAAACCATCACCACCTACACCGAACCTCCTGTCACACAAAAACTTAACAAGATCAGTATTTGCAGTATCAAAGAATTTCTTACGATTATCAATCATGATGAAATCGTTTCCTGTCCCCTGATATTTAAAGAATTTTAAATCCATAAAAAATTAATAAACAAATCTACCGGCACAAATATAGGTATTAACAAGGTAGAATACTGTAAAGTTTAACCGGGATTAAGCATTAAAAAAAATGTACATGTTTAATAAACCCATTAGAAGTTTATAACCAATGATGGAATTTAAATGATTAACACGTTTTTTTTAATGGTTTATCCAAATTTTGAGTTTAAAGCAAAAAAGCCGGCTCTGAGAGACCGGCTTTTAATTATTTGCAGAAGAAGACTAAGCTTTAGCTTTTGGAGCCTTAGCCGCTTTTGGTTTTACAGGAGCACCAGCCGCTTTAGATTTATCTTCGAACTTCTTATCTTCTTTAATTCTTGCTGCTTTACCTTCTTTGTCTCTCAAGTAGAACAATCTCGCTCTTCTTACAGAACCTTTTCTTACTAATTCTACTTTTTCAACTGAAGGTGAAAGTACTGGGAAAATTCTTTCTACAGCAACTCCACTAGAGATTTTTCTTACAGTAAATGTTTCACCGTTAGTGTTTACATTTTTCCTTTGAATTACTGTTCCTTGGAATAGCTGAATTCTTTCTTTATTTCCTTCTGTTATTTTAACGTGGACAGTGATAGTATCACCAGCGTTGAAAGCAGGAAGAGCAGTTCTCTTCTCTTTTGATTCAGCTTCCACAAATTTTATTAAATCGCTCATAATAAATAGAGTCTAACGGTTTTTCAAAAACGGATTGCAAATATAATAGCTAATTATTGCAATTACAAATATTAAAAATATTTATTCACATTCACCTCAAAAAAAAGTTTAGCATTAACCTTCATCTGAGAAATGTTTATTATAAAGATCTGGCCTTCTTACCTTTGTTCTTTCAAGCGCTTGTTCAGTCCGCCACTTTTCAATTTCTGCTTCATGACCGCTGAGTAAAACATCAGGCACTTTCCAGCCATTATATTCTGCCGGACGGGTAAAAACCGGTGGAGCCAGAAGATCGTCCTGAAAAGAATCTGTCAGAGCAGATGTTTCATCAGACAGTACTCCAGGAATTAACCTGATTATGGCATCTGAAACTACAGCTGCAGCCAATTCACCTCCTGAAAGAACATAATCGCCTATGGTCCATTCGTGAGTTACCAGGTGTTGCCTGATTCTTTCATCCACCCCTTTATAATGGCCGCACAAGAGAATTATATTATTGAGCAGACTAAAAGAGTTAGCCTTTTTCTGATCAAACTTTTCTCCGTCAGGAGTCATATAGACTACTGCGTCATACTTTCTTTCTGCCTTAAGCTTTTGAATACACAAATCTATTGGTTCCGGCATTAAAACCATACCAGCCCCTCCACCAAAAGCATAATCATCCACCTGTCTGTGCTTAAATAGAGAAAAATCCCTCAGATCGTGCACATGAACTTCTACCAGTTGTTTTTCCTGAGCCCTTTTCAATATAGACTGAGCAAAAAAACTATCCAGAAGTTTAGGAAGACAAGTAATTATATCAATCCTCATCATCAGGCTCTCCTTCCTCGGAAAGATAAACATCCATTAATCCGGCAGGGAGATCAACATAGACAACCTTCTTCTCCTGGTCCGCATTAAGTATGATATCATCATGCAAAGGAATCAAGACCTCCTGATTCTGATAATTCATTTCAAGGAGGTCGTGGCCGGGAAGTTCAAACACATTAGATATTACGCCCAAAGTTCCCAGGTTTTTATCTTCCACCTGATATCCAATAATATCGTGATAATAAAACTGACCATCTTCCAGCTCGGGAAGATTTTCAAGGGGCAGATACAAAGAAGTATTGATTAGACTTTCAGCAGTTTTAAGATCAACATCTTCAAACTGAATAATCGCCATATTGTCTTTGACAATCCGAATAGAATCAATAAAAAAAGGAATCAGTTTTTGGTTTTTTTCCAAAAAAACTGATTCCAATTCTTCGTATTCGTAAGGATCATCGACGTCGAATTTAATTGCGACTTCACCCTTGACCCCATGCAGTCTGGTAATCTTTCCTACAACATAACAGGATTCCAGATCCATTGCTTCAATAATTATTCTGCAGACTCAGCAGCAGGAGCCTCAGCTTCACCTTCTGCAGGAGCGGCAGGAGCAGCTTCCGCAACTACAGCTTTCGCTTTGATTGCAGCCTTTCTAGCCTCGTTTACTTTAGATTCTGCTTCAAGTTTAGCTTTTTTCTCAGCAGCTTTTTTCTTCTCAAGCTCAGTAGCAGCACCGCTAACTTTTGCGTCTTTGCTGTTCAACCATTCATTGAATTTCTTATCTGCCTGATCCTGAGTTATTGCACCTTTATTAACACCAACTTGCAAGTGTTTCTTAAGCATAATTCCTTTGTCTGAAAGCAAAGTTCTTGCTGTATCAGTTGGTTGAGCACCTGTTAAAACCCAATAAAGAGCTCTCTCTTCATCAAATTTAACAATTGCAGGGTGTGTATTTGGGTTATAAATACCCAATTTTTCAATGAAGCGACCATCACGTGGTGCTTTTGAATCAGCTACTACTATATCGTATAGAGCAAGCTTTTTGCGTCCGCGACGCGCTAATCTGATTTTTACTGGCATAAAATAAGTTATTAGTTGAACTGATGGAACACGTCCATCTTAAAACCGAACCACAAAAGTATACTTTTTTTGCTAACAAGCCAAATTTTTTAAAGCGAAAAGCGGAAGGCTAAAAGCGCAAAGTACATATACCCACATTTATCACTTTAAGCTTTTCGCCTTCCGCTTTCAGCTTCCTCATTTATTTTCTAATTTCAGGAATATTTTAAGAAAAAATATGGAACTCTGTTTTGCGACCAACAATAAAGGCAAACTTGCTGAAATAAAACACTTACTATCAAACCAATATACAATTCTAAGCCTTCAGGACATTGGATGCCATGAAGAACTTGAAGAAAGCCAACCAACCATTGAAGGAAATTCATTACAAAAAGCATCTTACGTGTATGAAAAGTATAAAATTAACTGCTTTGCAGATGATACGGGACTAGAAGTAAATGTTTTAAATGGAGCTCCGGGAGTAATCTCTGCAAGGTATGCAGGTCCAGACTGCTCTCCAGAGGACAACATGAATCTTCTTTTAAAAAACCTGGAGGGAAAAACAGACAGGTCGGCTACATTTAAGACAATAATAACTCTGATTATCAATGGAAAACCATATACTTTCGCAGGTTTTGTTGATGGCATCATATTAGAAAAAAAGAGAGGAGCAAAGGGTTTTGGCTATGATCCTATTTTCCAGCCAGTTGGATTTTCAAAAACTTTTGCAGAAATGTCTATGGAGGAAAAAAATCCAATAAGCCATAGAGGCAGAGCAGTAGCTAAACTTACTGCCTTTTTGAAGGAGCAGGTGTAACTCCGGCTAAGTAAGCTTCAAAATTAAATATATGAATACACCTTATATAATAGGTATAACAGGAGGAAGTGCTTCGGGCAAAACATTATTCATCAGAACACTCATGAAGCATTTTGGAGATCAGGAAGTTTGCCTCATTTCCCAGGATGAGTATTACAAAAAAATTGAATTTCAACCATTGGATGAAAAAGGAATAGCAAATTTTGACACACCATTTTCTATTGATATTGAGCAACTGGCAAAAGACTTAAAGGATCTGAAAGAAAACAAAGTAGTGTATAAAGAAGAGTACACTTTTAATAATCCTGCCCTCACCCCCAAAATTCTCACATTTAAACCTGCACCTGTTATCATTATTGAAGGGGTATTTGTCTTTTATCATCCAGAAACAGCTAAACAATTGGACCTTAAAATATTTGTTGATGCAAAAGAATCCGTAAAACTCAGAAGGAGAATTACCAGGGATCAGAATGAAAGAGGATATTCCATAGAAGATGTATTATATAGATATGAGTATCATGTTTCTCCCACCTATGAAAAATATATTGAGCCTTTCAGGCATGATGCGGACCTGGTTATTCCCAATAATAATGGTTTTGAAAAAGGACTGGAGGTGGTTTTGAGCTTTATAAAGTTGAAAGTCAAAAGCTAAAAGTTGAAAGCACAAAGCTGTACATGCTGAAGGTATGTACTTAGAAATTAAATAGAAAAAGTAAAGCTCAAACTAGTCAGTCCGAGCTTTACTTTAAACTTAATACTTTTGACTTTTAACTTATTTCACTTTCCCTGCAATCTCCTTTTGCTTTTTCTCTTCAATCAGATCTGCAAATGTAACATTGTAAAGCTCTATAGCTTCAGCGATAATTTTAAAAGCCTCCTGTTTGTGAAGGAATCTTTTTACAATAACTTTTTTCTGCTCAAGGTTTTTATAATCCTCAAAGAAACGCTTCATTTCTACTAGCGTATGAGGAGGTAGCTCTTCAATATCATTGATATAATTAACAGACATGTCATTTTTGGCAACTGCAATGATTTTGTCGTCTTTCTCATCGTTATCAATCATTTGCATTACACCGATAACTTTCGCCTCTATTAACGTAAGTGGATCAACTGCTACTGAGCTTATAACCAATATATCCAAAGGATCATGATCATCACAATAAGTTTGTGGAATAAAACCATAATTTGCAGGATAGTGAACTGCAGAGAACAACACTCTGTCTAACTTTATCAGACCGCTTTCTTTATCAAGCTCGTATTTTGCTTTTGAGTGTTTAGGAATTTCAATAATACTTTGTACTACTTCAGGACTTTTATCCCCGTAGCTGACGTCGTGCCAAGGATTAAACATAAAATCAATAATTTAAAAGTTAATGACTAGGGCCATATTAAGGCCCAAATATACCAATAAAGTTATACTTATCAGGACAAATAAACTTAAAATATGAAATACTGTTTTGGCAGATTAACAAATTCTATATACTTTTGCAGGCCTGAACTCTATGAAGTTTAAAATCAACATATTAAAGTTTTTACTAGGAATCGCTTTAGTCTTCCCTCTATTGGCTTACAATATTACGGTTAAGTCATCGGGTGAGATACATAAAGAGTCTTCAGTAAAAGATGTTGCCGCCTCAGATGATAATGCCGGAAAAACCATTATCACTTCTTTTGAGGCTGTTATACCTTTTGTACAGATAAATTTACACCAGGATATTTTCTTTGAATTTTTATCACCTGTAATAATACTTCAGAATCATTTTGAAGAAAAAGTTGATTTACCTGACTATATCAATAAATATTTCAGGATTCTTTTACAATTGATAATTACACCCCAGGCCCCTTAGTCCTTTTAATCTTATCCATTATACCTGGATTTAATACCACAGAATCTAATGATTCTACAATTTCTTAATTAAACCCATAATAATTTATACAAAAAATGAAGAACAAAAATGTCATTGTCACATTGACAATCATAATTTCTCTTCTGTGTCTGTACTTTTTATCATTTACTTTCATAGCACAGAGAAAGCAGAACGAGGCGGTAAAATTTGCCACAGAAAAAGATGGCACCCTTAATCTTGAAAAGAAACAGGAATTTCTTGATTCTATTTATGACAAACCGGTATATAACCTGTTTGGCATAAAATACACATACAAAGAAGTTAAAGAAAATGAGCTTGCTCTTGGTCTTGACCTTCAGGGAGGTATGCACGTTACATTGGAGGTTTCCCCAGTTGAAATACTTAAAGGACTTGCAGGTACCAACGCTAAAGATGCTAAATTCCAGGAAGCGCTTAAAATAGCTGGAGAAAGATACAAAGGCGGTAAAGATGACTATACTGCTCTTTTCTTCGAAGCTTACAAAGAAATAGCTCCAGACAAAAAACTTAGCGACATATTTGCCAACTCTGCAAACAGTGGAAGAATCACTTACAAAAGCTCTGATTCAGAAGTAAAAAAAGTAATCAACACTGAGGTTGATGAGGCAATTGACCGTTCATTTGAAATTCTTAGAAACAGGATTGACAAATTCGGTGTGATTCAGCCAAATATTCAGAGAATCCAGGGAACTGGCAGAATTCAGGTAGAGCTACCAGGTGTTGAAAACCCTCAAAGAGTAAGAAACCTTTTACAAGGTGCTGCTCAACTTGAGTTTTTAGAAGTATACCATATGCCAGAGGTAATTCCATATCTTAATCAGATCAATGATTACCTTCTTTTAAAAGAAAAAGATACTAAAGCTCAGAAAGCTGCAGAAAAAACTCCTGGCTCCGAAGCTGCAAAAAATCTTCTTACTGAAGGCGACACTACAGCAACGGCGAAAGCTGATACTGACACTACTGCTCAAGCACAAGCTGATACTACTCAGAAAGCGTCTGCTATTTATAGCCTGTTAAGATCAGGATATTCACTAAGATATGATATAAAAGATACTGCTAAAATCAACAGAATCTTCAGCGACCCAAAGGTGCAAGGTATGATTCCTTCTAACATGCGTTTCTTCTGGGAGCAAAAACCATATAGAGATGAGCAAGGTGGAAATACTCTGGAGCTTGTTCCAGTAAAGAAAAGCAGAACAGGAAAAGCTGGTCTAACAGGTGATGTAATTACTGATGCAAGAGCTGACGTTTCAAGCAATGCTAAGAGCTATGAAATCTCTATGAGTATGAACTCTGAAGGAGCAAGAAAATGGAAAAATATTACCAGAGAAGCTTCAAGCGATCCTAAGAACAAGAGAAGGGTAGCCATAGTATTGGATGATTATGTAATCTCTGCGCCTGTCGTTCAAGTTGAAATTCCTAATGGACAGTCTTCTATCACGGGTGACTTCACAATGGAGGAAGCAAGAGACCTTGCAAGCAAACTAAAAGCCGGTAAACTTCCTGCTCCAGTAAAAATTGCTGAAGAAACAATCGTAGGACCAAGCCTTGGTAAAGAAGCAATCGATTCTGGTTTGAATTCAATGTTAGCAGGTATGATTGTAGTGATCCTGTTCATGGTTCTTTACTACACAAATGCTGGTCTTGTAGCTGACATTGCCCTTCTTTTCAACTTATTATTTATCGTTGGTGTAATGGCGAACCTTGGAGCTGTACTTACACTTCCCGGTATTGCAGGTATCCTGCTTTCCATAGCACTTGCCGTGGATGCAAACGTACTTATTAATGAAAGAGTAAAAGAAGACCTTAACGAAGGTAAAAACCTTGAAACTGCTCTAAACAGCGGATACAAAAATGCTTTCTCTGCTATCATTGACTCGAACGTAACGACTTTGATTAAAGGTTTTGTGCTTCTGTATTTCGGAACAAGCTTGATCCTAGGTTTCGCAGTAACGCTTATTATAGGTATTTTCTGTTCACTCTTCACTTCTGTGTTGATTACCAGAGTAATCTTCAACATGAGAAAGAAAGGAACATGGAGCTTCTCCAATAAATTCTCAAAAAACCTTTTCAAGACTACCTCATTCGACTTTATCGGAAAAAGAAAACTATATTACACTGTTTCCGGACTTATTATCCTAGCTGGAATTATTTCTATTTCAATTAAAGGCTTTAACCTGGGTGTTGACTTTAAAGGAGGAAGAACTTATATCGTTCAGTTTGAAAAACCTGTAAGTACTGAAGATGTTAAGCAAAACCTTCATGATGCATTTGGCACTTCTCCTGAAGTAAAAACTTATGGTTCTAACAACAAGCTAAAAATCACAACTAGTTACCTTGTTGATGATGATTCTGATGAAGCACCAATCAAAGCTGAGCAAACACTTAATGACGGACTTTCTAAAATTTCCGATAATAAGGCTAAAGTGTTAAGCGCTTCGAAAATCGGACCAACCATTGCGGATGACATTAAAACGTCGGCCATATTTTCATTAGTGGTTGCAATAGTGTTGATGTTCTTATACATTCTTATCCGTTTCAAAAAATGGCAATTTGCATTTGGAACAATGGTAAGTTTATTCCACGTGGTATTGGTTGTAATTGCACTATTCTCGCTTCTTGATGGAATTGTTCCATTCTCCCTTGAGATTGATCAGACTTTTGTCGCTGCGATTCTTACAGTGATTGGTTACTCTATCAACGACTCTGTCGTTGTATTTGACCGTATCCGTGAGTTCCTTTCGGTACACAGAGGTGACAAAACACAGCCTCAGGTTATTAATAACGCATTAAATGATACCTTAAGCCGTACAATCATCACTGGTATGAGTACGATCTTTGTAATCATTATCCTGTTCATATTCGGTGGTGAGTCTATCAGAGGATTCTCTTTTGCAATGTTGATTGGTGTACTTATCGGTACATATTCATCACTTTGTATAGGTTCTCCAATCCTCGTAGACTTTGCGAGCTGGGAAGATAAAAAAGAGCCTGCAAAAGAAGCTTCACAGGTTTCTTAATTGAGCTTATAATAATTAAAATAAAAAGGCAGTCCCGAAAGAGACTGCCTTTTTTTATTGACATCAATACTATGTAGGATTGTTAATATCAGAAACTTTAATACTGTAGACCCAAGCATTATTATCACAGCACAATTTCCTACCATTCAGGTATTTTTGTTGTCATTTCCTGTACAACAACAAGTTTAGACATACTCTAAATTCATCCATTATACGAACATCAGCAAATAGATAATTCCCTAGGTGCTTCGATAACATTAATAGGTCAGACAACCAATTCTTTTTATTTAATAGCTATTGATCATTCTCCGAAATGTAAATAAAAAAGATTACAAACAATGTGAAGATACAGGCCGGAATAAGGCAATGCAGCAAAAAATTAATTTAACACAAGAATATTTATCTTATCCTGATCATTGACCACAATAACATAAAGACCAATTGGCACAATTTCTCCTCTCGAATTGGTGCCATCCCAAACCCCTGGACCTGTAAGCTCTTTAATAAGCTTAAGAGTTTTATCATAGATCTTTATTTTTCCACTTGCCAGAATAGAATAGTAATCTCCCATCCCATCGCCATTAGGAGTTATTACATTATTACAATCTTCAGCATTTGGTATCAGGATATAATTTTTTAATTCAGTAAGGCATGCATTCTTGTCTTGCACTATCAGGTCATAAACTCCAGGCTTTAACTCGTCTATCTGTGATGTAGTATACCAAAGGGACTTCACACCTTTCGAAACTAACTGATATTTAAACGGACTGTTTAACGAAGATGAATTTATATTTTCAATAGAGATTACAGCTCCCTCTCCGCATGAATTTGAAACAATGCTATAATTATATGTTGTTGAAGATGCTCCACATTCTGATACTTTAAGTGAAACTGTTCTGAAGATAAGTCTTAAGCTTTCAAGCCCTGGAGTTGAATTGACAACCTCTGCAATATAATTTCCTTCCTGCCTTTTTTTGACAGCCTTCAATAAAACCGAATTGCTTGTCGTAGTATCAAAAAAGTTTTCATCCTTTTTCCAGAAGTAATAATTACCAGTTTCCTGAGCATCTCTTTTAGCAGAGACTTCCACGTCACTTCCAGCTAAGGCATTTACATTTGTATAATTATTTATAGTATCCTGAGGATTAAAAATAAAAACAGAAGCAAATGAAGGATGTGCCACTTGTGGGATAATATCTGAAAAGCTTATCTGATTATGATCAAAAGCAGCAACAGTAAGTGATGTTTTAGAGGAAAGATCAGGGATGGAAACCAATTTATTACTTGCCGCATTTATTAACGTGAGCTTATTTCCCGAAGGCAACTCCGGAAGCTTTGACAAACTGTTATTATAAAGATATAAACGCTCCAGGTTATTCAGATTTACAAATGAAGGCAACCCTTCAATAAAATTCATTCCAAGATTAATTTCCACAAGATTCACATTCCTAGACAGATCCGGAACTGATTTCAGATTATTAAAGGAACAGTCAAATATCTTAAGGTTTGGAGAATTCAATACAGATGAAATAGTTTCTATTTTATTCCTATAACAGTAAAAACTTTCGAGATTTACCAGGGTTGAAAGGTCCGGCATTAAATTAATTTTATTAATACTGCAGTCGAAATACTTTAAAGATGTTAATCCTGAAAGATTAGGCAACACTGATATACTGTTAGACTTAACATCAAATACCTGAAGATTTGTCAGATGGTTGATTTCAGGAAGTTCTGTAAGACCACACTCTTCAGCCCACAGATGAGTAAGACCTTTTAAAGTATTCAACGAAGGAAGTTTCCCCAGACTATTTTTACTGCAGTTAATCTGAAGAAGAGAAGTAAAATATTCTAAGCCTGAAAGGTCTTTTATTCCCATGTCGATGCAGCTGATAGTTCCGGCAAAAGAATTGGCAGAAGCTATTATCAATTGCTTCTGACTATTTAATAGAAATGGATAATTTTTATCTAAACAATCTCTGAAAGCAGGATCCGGAATAGTATAATATTGCTGGGCAATTGCCGGATCTTTTGGCCAAAGCACAATTAAAAAAAATAATATTTGTATTAGCTGCTTCAAACTGATTAATAAATTAAAATTTCCCCTCTTGCCGAATTTCCATTCTTATACTCTAGAAAGTAAATATACAAACCTGGAGCGGAAATTCCTCCGGACAAGGTTTGTCCATCCCATGTAAAGTCCTCGCCTGAAGAAACATTACCGCTAAAGACCACGACACCTGCACGATTTCTGATGGTTATAGTTGCCTCACCTTCAACTTTAATATTAATGGTTTCATTATATGCAGGATTGAAACTATATGTTTGCTTTGCCTTTATGCATTCCCTGCTTCCTATTTCCACCAGATCTTTCACATGCATCAGGCATCCATTTGCATCTTTAACACTTACAGCATAATTGCCTGAAGGTAAATTTGAAAAAATATTTGACGACTGCCACAATGTATCTCCTACAGTGCTTGATATGCCATAAGTTAAAGGATTCACGTAAGGTTCTGTTTTTCCCACGATCAATCTTCCATCCTCTTTATCCATACATGCAGGTTCAGATTTAACTTTAGCCTGTATTGTTTTTAAAGCACAACGAATTTCAACTACCAGAGGAAGTAATTCTTTTTTATCCTGATCGTCCTTGGCAATTACTACTGGTTCATTATCAGAGCCAATTAATGCGTCAGCAAAAGCAGGTGTTTCTAAACGTTCCGATTCAGCTTGCTTTTCAACATCTTTTACCTTCCTGCTATTTCCCTCAGTCTTTTTACTTTTGATTGAAGTTGCAATCTCCTCAGGGGCTGTACCAGCTGATTTTACTTCCGGATTTTGATTAGATTTTAAATGACCTGAATCTACAACTGCACTATTCTGCTTTACTGCTTCATTCCCAAGTATTAAATATACCATGACAGCTGAAGCGATCAAAGCCAATCCTCCAAACAGGAATAATTTTCCCTTGTTCAATGATTTTTGATTGCTTCTTACCTTTCCGGATGAAAAGTCTTCATCCATCATTGACTTTAAAGCATGCAGCCTATCTCCGAGAATCAGATCATTGGCAAGTTTCTGATTTTCCACCAATGTTTTGAATTCAACATCCTGAGCCAATCTCAAATTAAAGCTCTCTTTCTCAGATTCAGTAAGAGCATCCGAGAGGTAGCGATCTATAAGTTCTAATGTTTCCTCCCCGATGTTCATGATTTTAAAAGGTCTTTAATTTCTTCATTAGCAGATATATACTCAAGAAGCTTTTGCTTGCATCTGTAATTTTGGGTTTTGGCTACGTTTTCGTTCAAAAAGCCCATCTTCACTGCGATCTCTTTCATATTCAGTCTTTCATAAGAGGAGTAAGAAAGCAATTCTCTGCATTTCTCCCCAAGTCTTTCGAATAAGACTTTATACGCATTCCATTTTTCACTCATAATAAGAGCAATAAGAGGATTGTTACCTGTCTCTTCAAATTGTTCAAGAAGATCGGCATCTACTTCCCTGTTTAGCTTCCTGACTTTATTAATCCAAACATTCCTGCTGATACCCATTATAAAAGCACTTAAATCTACTATTCTGTCATATTTATTTTCTATAATATATTTATAGAAAATAATTATAGATTCCTGAAAAACATCTTTACAGTCATCTATGCAACCACTATTACCGGAAACATACTTTTCCACCTTAGGATAAATTTCCTTGTACATCCACTGCAACACTTCTCTGTCATTGCCATTCCTGATGTTTTCAGCAATATGTTCCAGACTGTATTTCAAGATATTTTAATTTGAATAGCTTTAATATAACTAGTACAGACAAACAATTACAAAGTAACACGTAATTGATCGATTTTATGAGAATGTTCGTATGGCCAGGAGGCATTAAAACTGCCTTCTGCAACCGAAAATTCAACCTTTTTGTCTGATACGTAAATCATTGCTTTATATTCCTGTCCGTAAAAAAATAATATATCCTACCCCCGAAAAAACTTATTTCTTGCCTCTAATGACAAGCACTATCTGCTTTTAACTGCGTATAAAAGTTCGGGAAAAAGAAGTACTTTAGCGAATTAGACAAATCCAAGAAATAATTTACCATAAAAAACAAATCTGGGAAAATCAGATCAATAAATTGATATAAGTGTGAGGATCTTTTTTGTCTACATATCGTTAGTTTTTATCTATTATTCATCTCATGCTCAGGACGCTAATATTTATCCATTAAACTTTTTACGTTTAAAAAATAATTACCTATTTGAAAATCCTGCCGCATCTACTCTGACAGAAAAGGGAGAGATAAATTTATTGCACAGTGCATTTTCAGGACTACTAAACAATGTTGGAATTAATTACCTGGATGCCTCCTATAGTCTGGGAAAATCAATTGATACACCCATTCATACTTTTGGAATTACCATTCATTCTGAATATGAAACTGAAATATTAAAAAGAAACCGAATATACCTTCGGTATTGCCGGAGCATACAGCTCAGTTCTACCGTCAAGCTGGCAGCAGCACTTCAGGGCGGAGTATTTAATTATCTGGTTAAAAGCACTCAAAACAGTTCCGGCAGATCCTCTGCAATTCCTGATGCGTCTGTAGGTTTGTGGCTTGCAGGCAGGAAGTTTAACATAGGAATATCAGGTGTTCAGTTACTCGCTTCAGAAATAGAACCGGTATATAGAACTTATGCATTGGGCAGATACTTAAATCTGTTTATGGATTACAGAAAAGAAATCTCTCCTAATACAGACTTGGTTCTGGGAATGAAGCTTTATAAAGGAAATGGTTATTATGAAGGTCTGTGGTTTTCAGGAACATTAGAGTTTATGCAAAATTTCAGCGCAGGTGTAAATTATATATGGAAAAGTGGCCCTGTGTTTTCTCTGGGAATAATAAAGTTTAACTTCTTAAAAATCCGTAATGATTTATACTTTTCATATTTTCACCCGACAAGCGCCAATCATCTGGCTAATACAGGCAGATATGAAGTCAGTATCCATATATTCCCTTTTAACGTAGGGGAAAAAGATCAACCTAATGATGAGGATTCGGAATAATCACGACCATTAATAGGCTCTGAATTGCAAGTTTTAAAAAAAGAAGTAGTTTGCATTTTCAAAATGATATTTTAAAACCTAAACAAGAAACTATGTTAGACCAAATAATTCAACTTGGTAAAGACCACCTTTCGGACACTTTAATGAACAAAGAAAACCTGACCAGCAAGCAAGTCAATGATACCTTTGATCTTGCCAAGGGGTCATTTTTTGATACTTTAAAAGACCAGGCATTATCCGGCAACCTTTCTCAGATAAAAGACCTGTTTAATGGTAATACCTCTGCTGGAGGATCTATTTCTACATTGGTCTCTAATAAACTTGCAGAACAGCTTTCTTCAAGACTGAATATGTCTCAAGCCCAAGCACGTTCAATTACAAATATCGTTGTCCCATTCCTGATCAATAAATTCAGCAGTAAGGAAACAGGAACAGCAAACAGCAGTGAAGACCTTATGAAGCTATTCGGGATAAATCCGGACAACATTCTTGGTGGCCTTGGTTCTAAGCTGGGTGGATTTTTTAAATAACAAATTTAAGGAGAGGTAAAGCTTTACCTCTCCTTAAATTTGTTAATGACTTTTAATTACTTTTGAATATTTAATCTCTTCTCCACAAACAACTTTAATCAGGTACAAACCAATAATTAAGCTGGGATTAAACATAATCAATTCATTATTTCTGGCTCCTAACTGTTGACAAACCAGCTTTCCTGTAATGTCAAAGAGGTACAAATCAGATATATCACCTGAGGCCCCATTAATAGATACAGCAAACTCATTCAAAAATGGATTCGGATAAACAGCTATTGTCAAACCTTCTGAATGTAAAGAATCCTGAGATGGTAAAAGATCTATCCTTTCATTGCCATTACATTTATTTACGCTTCTTTTAGGATCTGTTGTACTTTCCTCTGAGAGAAATTCACCCAGGTATCCAGGATTATCATTTGAACTTTGATCTATAAGGGTTTGGCCATTTTTTTCTCTGAACCTCCAATAACCGACAAGACCTCCGGCAGATGATGAAAATATCACTCCAAGATCACGTAAAATTTCTACGCCAGTTCTTGCGACATTCCAAAGCTTTACTTCCCTCACATAACCGTTTGCAGGAATGCTTTGTCCAGCATCACAACCAATCAATACCGGGTTTAAAGAACTTAATGCATTTTGTCCGGAAACATATTTGGAATAACCTATTATATTACCATCCAGATAAAACCTCACAACAAAGCCGGATCCAGACTTAGTTGCACTTACAGCAACAGAATAACATTCTCCTGCATATAAATTTATATTCACATTATTTTTCTTTGCCACTTCACTTAAAACAGTTTTACCTCCGACAATTAATCCAAGTCGGTTTGCATCAGCTACAAAGAAACGAACTCCATTTGTAGTATCTTTTTCATAAATAACAGTTTTTGATCCATACAAAGGATTCAAAAGTTTCATTTCTGCTTCTATTGAGAACCCTCCCTGAAAATTATAATTGGAGGTATGCGGAATGGTCATAACATCAAGCTTTCCTGCCGGAGCCGAATTGAAAGTCACCCCATATAAGCTCTCAGCTTTTCCAGGTCCTGATTCTCTAATAGGGTCATCGGTGCTCACATTACCATTTTCGCCAAGCCAACCATGATTTTCATAAGGACTATCGCTAATAGCATGTTGACTTCCATCACACTCATTAAAGTTCCAGGACCCAATTAATCCAACTGTAGAATATGGAAAGCTTTTTTCAAGATTATCAGTCAGCTGCATTTCTGATCTTGCCACATTCCAAAAACGCAAATAGTCCATACTACCAGTAAAAGAAGACACCCCAACATCAGCACCCGGATCGTAGCCGATGTAAAGATTGCCAGAAGCAGCAAATAAACTGATGTTATAAACCTGCACCCCTACTGCATATCCATCAAGATAAAAGGTAAATCTATTTCCTCCACTTCTGGTTAATCCTATATGATACCAGACTCCATCTCCACGCAAGTCAGACAAACTTATAGTATTGCTTTCAAGATATATGCTGTTGCCGGCTGTATCATAAAAGGTGAACACAAGTTTTCGTGTCAGGTAGTTATAGCCAAACATATATCCTTTGCTGGTATTTCCGTAAGCCTTAGTGGATAATATTTCTAAAATTCCATTATCTACCTGAGATGCATTCATCTTTATCCTTGTCTCAATTGTAAAATCAGCATCTCCAGGATTAAAAAATGTCGCATTTGGCACAGAAACCCTTTGAGGAGCTACAAACATAAGAGCTCCCGTTCCAATAAATGTAACAGAACTATCAGCACCTGCCCTGAAAAACCCAGAGTTATTGACTACTTCAATTCTTATCCTGTAATTATTCCCATGGTGAATATTAGGAGGCAAAATGGCCACGATCTGTCCAGGCAATGTATTAGCAGAGCCCAAAATAATTTTCTGAGGTCCAAAATAACCGTCAGGTCCCGAAAGAACAGCATTATAAGTAACATCAGAAGGAAGCCCCACACTTGAGCCACTTACATAAATAACAAATGTATCACCCAAACATTTGTTATCAATAATAATTGGGTCAATTGAAAGTGAAAACTCTGAAGCAAATTCATAAGCCCCTACATCAAATGATGCCCCCTGTCCCGACCGCACAATTCCCTTTATATCATCTGTAAGACCATACATCGTAACGATAGTTGTTCCTTTATCAATAGCAAGACTACTATTGGATGTAAGATTAAAATCTTTGTTCAATGGATCCTGGAAATTAAAAGCAGTGATAAGGTTATTTATATTAGCCTGCTCAACAGACGTTATCAGCGTTCCTCCTTTCCTAACAAGAGCATATCCTGAGGGTATGTTGGCCCCTAAGTTATTATATACATAGGAACTTATCCTGTTAGTAGCAGAGCCCACCTCCTGAATTTTAATACCATCATGAGATGGATTAATAATAGTATTATTCAGGACGTAGAACGGTTTTGCTTTCGACTCAGCATTATTTGATCCTATATATATACCATTGTCCTTTGCATTAACAATAACATTGTTATAGATATAGATATTTCCAAGCCCCACACATACAATTCCATTCTGAGTATAGCTATCTTCCGGATAGGCATAAATAAAATTATTATAACACCGTCCTGAAAATCCTGCGCCTAGCTGAATTCCATTATTCTGAAATTGGGCAAATGTTTGAAGCTTTCTTCCAAAACCATCAATACGATTGTTGAATACATATCCCCTTCCTGATGAAGTAGCTCCAACCTGAATTGCTTCCGCACCGGTGTTTACAACAATATTGTCATAGACACAAACACTATCCAGGCTATGCTGTGTATTCCCTGGCATCCAATTAGTATTTCCTATATACATCCCCTCTGCTTCAGTGTTGAAAATATAATTATCATGAATAAAAATTCTTCTCATTACAAATGCTGAAGGATTGTTATTACCACCTGAAACTCCCAGCAATGCATTGTCTGTCTTAGCCATCAGACCGCAAAAACCGGAATTTCTTATTTCAACATGATCCACCTCTACACTTGTAGTCGTATCACCTAATACAAGCGATATATGTGCTCCATTAAGCACAATGCCATATTGATCAGAAGATCCTGTACCCGTTAACTTTAAATTTTCACTATTAAAAAATTTAAACGCATACCCATAGGTTAAAGGAATATTAAATACAACCTGAGCCGAACAATTTTTGAAAACATAAGGAGCATTAATACCTCCATCTTTTGAACCGTTGAAATTCCTGATCATTAAAGGAGCCGTTCTGGTTCCGGATTGAAAACAAATAATGCGTTTGTTTTTGGGTAGTGTCGTAACAGAAAGAGTATTCCTGTCAATTATAGTTGATCCTAAGGGAATAGTATAATCACAACCACAGGATTGAGCGAAAAGACTTTCATTATAGCTGATAAAAAACAATAAGAAAAACCATCTAAAACTCCGCAAGGAGGCAATGCAGCGATTCAATATTTTCTCCCTCTCTCTGCCTTTTATTCCTATAAAACAAAATCCTATTTAATTTCATATCCTTATATACTTAACAGTAAGATTTAAAAGGCCAATGAATTAAAAATGTTTAAATCCTAAAAAACAAAACCCACTAGGTTTCAAGGGCTAAACTTTCTGGACATTTATTGCTTTTACAAAAAGCCGTTTCTTCATTTATATTTATCCCGACAAGGCGATATATAGATATTGCCTCTACTGAAGATGGACTAAAAATGAAACCATGAATGGCAAAAGCTCAGTTGAGAAGTTAATAATTCAGCAATATCAGTTAATAGCTTATACACAAAGGCTGCTCTTATAAAGGGTAGCCTTTGTTATTTTAGATATTTATTAAAGAATTCCAAAGTCATGTAAACAAAGAGTTGTAAACCGCCCATCCCTGCGAGTTATAACTTATATCAGAAGTAAAGAATATTATAAAATTCACTAAATTAAACTTTGATTTTAAATGAAGTTCGAAAATTAGTAAAATGGACCAGACTCCAAATATTCCGACCAGAAATGAACTTATAAAATACCTGTCTAAATATATTAACCTTACAGAAGATGAAACCAACGCTATTCTGAAAGGTCTTGATATAAGGTATTACAAGAAAGGGGATATTCTGATAAAAGAGGGAGAGATTCCGGAGTTATGTTATTTCATTTTCAAAGGTTGTGTTCGTCAGTATTTCAATGTAGATGGGGAGGAAAAAACAACAGAGTTTTATACTGAAGGCCAGCCTATCTCAGTATTTCAGGGAACTAATATTAATAAAAAGTCTTCTTTCTTTCTATCGTGTCTCGAAGACTGTGTGATGTCTGTAGGGCCAATTATACCAGAGGATACAGATATTGATCCTAAATTTATAACACTTTGCAAGACTGCTGCAGAAGATGAACTTTGCAGAACACAGGAAACTTTAGCCATGTACCGCCTTACCAATCCCGAAGAGAGATATCTTGAATTAATGAAAACCAAACCTGAGTTGATTGAACGAGTACCACAGTATTATCTTGCCAGCTATTTAGGTATTAAAGCCGAATCTTTAAGCAGGATCAGAAGAAGATTAACAAAGAAAACATAACTATCAAAATCTTGCTGAAATTCCTTTCTTAACCAAAGTCAATCAGTTTTGTCCCGACCGTGATTTATGTTTGCACTGATTTTTAACATGGCATAAAATAAAAACGGCGCAAATGAGTAAAGCTATATTCAGAACAATACTTCTAACTATTCTGCAATTGGGTTTGAATAATTTTTCATTTAGTGGAATTGAGGATAATGAAATCTTAAAGGCAAATCGTAATTATTCACCTATAAAAGAAAATTATCTGGCCAGGAAAAAGCAAAGGAGCACAGCAGACTCTGCTAAGTATGATGATAAAAGTCTTAATTATATCGAAACAGATCCCAGCGCGCTCTTCTTCAATGGTTTTACTTTGCAATTCAGAAGAAGCAGTCTGTTTAAGCATAAAATGATCCTGGGTATCGGTTATTATCGTGCAAATCTGCCTGATTTTTGGATCAATGCAAGTCCAGGGAATAAAGATAAAGATTGGTCAGCGAGAGTGCAAAATGGCCTGGATCTGATTGTTGATTACCACTTGTTCAAAGCAAACAGGGGTATGTTTACAGGAATGGCTTTGTCTTTTTATAACTTTAATATAGAAAGGATTGGATTAAAGTCGAAGTTCATCAGTTTTGTGCCATCGGTAAGACTTGGGTATATGTGGCGTCCGTTCAACAAGTGGTTTTATATTCTTCCTATAGCAGCAGTGGCATATAACACAAAAATATCAGGTGAAAGCACTATTGCTGGGGCGTCTTTGGAAATAAAAAAATGGAGCTTTGTCCCTACGATAAATATTGGTTTTAGTTTCTGAGCATTATATCCGATATTTAATTCTTTGCCTGACCTTTTGAATCTGAATGAAAATGAAAACAGCTTATTATACACAATATGGTAGCCCGGACAATTTTTCTATAAAAGAAGTGGACATTCCGTTTCCTGGAGAAAATGATTTGCTTGTGGAAGTATATACCACAACTGTAAACAGAAGCGACTGCGCTATACTTGAAGGCTCCTGGGTAATGCGTCTGTTCACCGGATTTTTCAAGCCTCAGAAGGCCACGCCGGGTACAGACTTTGCAGGAAAGGTTATACGAACTGGAAAGAATGTAACACAATTTAAACAGGGAGACAGAGTATTTGGCTTCGATGATATGGGACTTTTGTCACATGCTCAGTTTTTGGTTGTCAATTACAATAAGGCCATTTCACATATACCTGAAGACTTATCATATGAGGAAGCAGTGGCCTCACTTGAAACAGTGCACTATGCTGTTAACTTTATAAATAAGATTAAGACACAACCCGGGCAAAAGGTATTGATCAATGGAGCTACAGGTGGAATAGGTTCTGTACTTGTTCAATTGTCAAAATATTATGAATTGAATGTAACTGCAACTTCCCGCACAGAACATCTTGACCTTATTAAGGAGTTAGGAGCAGACATAGTAATTGATTATACCAAAGAGGATTTTCTTAACACTAATGAAAAGTTTGATTTTGTATTTGATGCTGTTGGCAAGAGTACTTTTGGTAAATGCAAAAGCATATTAAAGGATGGTGGCATATACATATCTTCAGAACTTGGTCCAAATGCAGAGAATCCATTCCTTGCGCTTATCACCAAATTTACAGGAGGTAAAAAAGTTAAATTCCCAATTCCCTTTGACACTAAGGCCAGCATTAAATTCATTCTTGATCTGATTGCCAAAGGAAAGTTCAAACCGCTGATAGATAGAAGGTATACTCTTAATGAAGTACAGGAAGCATTCAGGTATGTAGCTTCCGGACAAAAAGTGGGGAATGTTATACTTTTGGTTGGCAAGAATAATAGACAGTAATTAAATTCAAGCAGTTTAGCTTGCAACAGACTTCAGCTTTCACTCGACAAACGATATGACATCGTGCAACAAATTATCTACGCGATTGCTGATTCATCAAGTTTCTTTAACGTCGGTTCGGTATAAATACTCCTTGCCAAAGCACTGAACAGATCGTCCTTTTGGTAAAATCCATAAGGTAAATTTTTGTCTGCTAATTCAGAGTTTAAGAATTTATTTACCAGTTGTTCAATAGGAAGATTTTTATTTGACTGGATAAACAAGAAAATTATTTTTGACCAGAATATAGTCAAGGTTTCATGATAACCTGATTTACTTGTGTTTTCTATAGCGATGGTTAAATGAGCCTCATGCGTCCATCCTGCTTTAGCTAGAGACCTATACTTAAACTTGCACACCAATGAATCAATTTGATCCTTCGTATAAAATATTTCGGTCATTGTACAAATCGGTTTAATAATATAGGAAATATTGAGTAAGTATATAGGGCAGTTCTACAAAGTTGACCATTCAAATCTATCTCAAACACACGAGAAAGAGCATCACTTCATAATAATCCTTTAGTTACAGAATCATTACCCAGTATGAAAATCTTTTTAGCATCGCTTATTCATATATTATTCATACATGGCCATCTGAAACTGTATAATAAAAAATTACTTACGCCTGGAGGGTACACTCAGCAAGAATATTATCAAATTTTTGCTCCTATAATCTATCTCCAATTCTCAGGTATAAACACACACCTGCCCGTTTTAATTCTCCGAACAACAGTTACTATCTGTTTTTCAGAAAAATACAAACTTTTGAACGTGGCCTAATACAATTTGTTTTCTATTAGAGGATTTTACATCTGCAGGTTGATGTATTATAGGTACCCGAATGAAAAGATCAGGAGGAAACAATGAAGATGATAAAAAAGGTCACAAATGAAAAGACATGTTACTACACCAAAAGCTATAAGAGCATATCATGCCGGGAAAGAAAAGGACAAAGATTTCAAAGTACTAAATACAAACTTCAAGGATGAAAGTAAAAATGTTGAAGCAGATAAACCAATTCAAGAGCATGATATTGTTCTCGATATTCCTGAACTAAAACTAGAAGAAGTTAATATTAAAGCAAGGAATCTTCTGGCTGAAGTTTCAATGAATACAAGACTTAGGGAAATGGTAACAATGAATATTGGAGTAGAAGCCCACATTGATTCACTTGATATAGGGATGAGTAATCTCAGAACTGAGGCACATCTAAAATTTCGACTTAAACGAGTAAGAGGAATATTACACAAGACCGCTCATACCTTCAGCAAGAACATTGAAAATTTAAGAAATCATAATGTTAATCAATCTACAGGTGAACAATTAAGTGGATCGAATGCAGAAGAATTAAATAAAACAGAATTAGAAGAGGCCATTCAAAAACGTGTTACAAAATCATCTGATAAGGATGAATAATAAACAGATGAAATGGAATTAAATGACAACAGGCTAAGATATTAGATAAATTAAAAACTATCTACTAAGGGATTGAAGAGATATTCCGATATAACGGGTTGACTGAGTAAAGTTATCTCCGATTTAAGCCATAAAGAATTTTCAGAGACTCTAAAGAGTAGAAGATGTCAAAGGATAAAGCAATTACAAAATCAACAGAAAACAAAGAGCAGGAAGAGAATCCTACTGCTCATAGTGAAACTGATAATGACACAGATGTAATTCTGGAGGTACCATCCATCAAAGCTGAATCTGTCAACATGGATGCAGAAAATCTAAAATTTTCAATCTCTGTCAAAGCACAGCTTTCTAATTTCTCTCATATAGAAATTGGGACAGACATTCATGTTGAAAAAATAAAGTTAGATATAAATTCGCTTGAAGCTGAAGCTCTCTTTACGGCAAAACTGAAAAAAATCGAAACAATCTTTATCAAGGCACTGGAATCGATTGACAAAAATCCTGATATAACAAAAAATTGTAACACGGCTAACTCAGAAGGAGCTAAGGATTAAAGCAGAAATGATTATCAAAAAACAAAAAACTGATATGGACAAACAAAATGATTCTGATATATTGGTGTATGCGAAGGCTAAAATGAAATATGTAAATGTTATCAAATCAAGTGAGGTAGAAGTTGATCAATTCAGTAATGTCAGACACGAAAAAGAAAATAAAAACATACGAATTAATGTTCCCGATGAGTTGGAAGAGGGAGAGGAATATAACGACGCAGTAGTTGGGACCATAAGAGGTGTATCTATAAAAAAATAGCCAGCATTGCTATACATACCACCCTGTCATAAATTCACGTGAAACATTTATACGACAGTCTCCAAAGGAAAAACGCAGAACAGCTCGTGGGTAAAAGTGTCAGGAAACAGAGCAAAAAAAACGCAGCCATCCTCTTAAGTAATGACTGCGCTCTACATTATAATAAATACTAATACCTATTTCATATCTACTTTACAGAATCTTCCTTTACCTCTGTCTTCCAAATAAATAACGATTTCATCTGCATTTCCATCTACAAAAATTTCCGCATCTTCAGGAGGCAGAAACTTGATGTTTCTTTCCTGTATAGGCGCAAAACAATATGTCTCATTCTTAAAGGCTATGTCATGAGCTACTTTTCCATCAGGAGTTATTTTTGAATATACAAAGTTTGTTCCATGTATGTACACAGAAGTTTTAAGATCTTTTGGCTCATAGTCCGCCTTAGCTAGTCTCGCAGCATTCTTAACGTGTGTATTATAGAACAGATATATACCCTTTGAAGAAGCAGTCGCAATGTATTGTTTAAAAACGTGAGGGTTATCAGTTGTTGTAGTTCCGTTTCTTAAAGGTGAATTAGCAATCCATTCAAAATCTCCTTTTGCATTAATTTTTGCAACAATAACATCCATGTATTCATAAACAAATACCTTTCCTACATAAAAAGGATTCGCGCCAGAAGATAACGCAACAACATTACTTATTGTACCTATTGTCCCACCCTGCTTACTTCCTACCGTTACAGTATACTGCTCACCTACCAGATAGAAATCATCGCCACTAGGCAACAAATAGTCTGCTTTGTAAATCATGTTTCTTGCTTTCTTCAAGTTAGACTCTAATGCTGTAAGAATCTTCTCATCAAAGATTTTCACAGATTTGCCAACGACAGCAGCAGTTTCATAGTTAATTTTATAACTGAACACTCCCACATCAACAAGATCCCGTCCTTTTCTTTCAATTATATCTTTAAAGAAGCCTGCGATAACAAGGTTATTCTGTTTGTTTATCGAAAACTTAATGTCATAAACCAAATATTCAGGATTTAAATCAAGTTTAACAGTAACAGGAGTTTTGCTTTCAGATTTTAAAATCTCAACGGTAGCATTGTAACGACCGTCTTTTTTGTCGTCTTTCTTCAATTTTTCATTGAATGCATAATAGATGTCATCATTATCATTAAGGATAAATCCTAGAAAACCAGTTGATTCAACAGCTTTAAAACTCCATACAAACCATGGATTACTTCTTTTTAAATATTTAGGGACACTTTTTGTCCATGCAATCTTTTGTGACACCGCATCAAAAAGGACGAAATCCGTTTTGTACTGATCATCTTTGTTTGCTTTATAAGTAGTTTTTATTGCAATCTTAGTGTTGCTGCTATTATTTGTTATATCAAAATCAATAAACTCATAGCGATCTGTTTTTCTGGAAAAAAATTCTTTGCCTGATGGAGACACAACACCTGCCGAAGAAACTGTTTCATAGTTAAGAGTCATTGTTTCTTTCTCTTTAATATAGGTACGGTAAATAATATATACCTTTCCTGCTGCATATCTCACATCGAGAATTTTGGTATTCTCAGTGGGAACTGGCACTTCTTTGGAAAATACAGCTTTAAGAGAGGATTTCTCAAACTTTTCTATGAAAAAACTAGTTCCCTTTCCCTTAGTACGAATACGATAAGAATAAAATTCTCCATTTTCACCGTTTATCATACGGTTCATTTTGTTGTCTTCTTCATTATTAAGCTCAGGCCCCTCAACAACTTTAACTTGCGCAAAGGCACTAAAAAACATTAGTCCGACTAAAAATGTCGCCAGAATTTTCTTCATAATTATAATTGATTTTAGTTTATAAAAATTTTTTTATTATCGTGCAATAAAAAGTCTGTACAGAAAAAGTACTACGTTATGATCAAACTTTGGTTATACAAAATCCCCAATAATTACTCAAACATTGTAATTCCCAAATGACGGCCCTAATATTAGCAAAAAAAATTCAAAAAAAATAAAGTCAAGCCAAATGCCAACACCAGAACATTTTATAGATTGAAATAAATTAACATCCAGAGGTAAATCTGAGCAAGTTTAATACTTTAGATCAAAACCAGTCAATAGACGTTAAACAAGCATTATAACCGGCTGGTGAGTTTTTTATTAAACTATATTCTACAACAAACCACATTAATTGTAAATAAAATTCTACCAAAAAATAGCCACTCCCAAATCTGTCTCACACACAAATTCGAATACGCATTATCCAATAACATTTACATTCTAAACATTTCTACCTATCACAGATTCCACCCAATGCAAGCGAGCCACGGCTGAGCAGAAAATACAGACCACATCAACTCCATACTCAGGAACAAACCCACCTTCAACGGACAGATTCTTAACTCATACTCTATATGGATGATAATACATTTTCCAAAACCATCTGAATAATTTGTAACCCAAATCGGGCTTTGAGCTTCTGGATAAAGTAGAAAGAGCCTCCCGGAAAACCTTTCAGTTATCGCCTAATATAACTTTGTATTATCAAACAAAGGAGCTTAGTAACATTTAAACTTAAAAAGATATGGCTGAAAAATCATTTCCACATGTACTTGTTATTGGAGGAACAGGAACTCAGGGAGGCAATGCTGCGAGGGAGCTTTTAAAACATGGTCATCATGTCAGGGTTCTGGCAAGAAATCCGGAATCGCCCGCTGCGAAACGATTAGAACAACTAGGGGCAGAAATTGTACAAGGAGATTTGGGAGAGCAGCCCACACTTGTTTCTGCCATGAAAGATATTACTGCTATATTCTCCGCTCAATATACAGACCCCAGTGATACGTCTATCGAGCTTCGTAATGCTTATAACATGATACAGGTAGCTAAAAAAACAGGAGTACAACAAATCATACACACTTCTGTGATAGGCACTAATATTTTCCCGAGATGGAACAAATCTCCTTTACTTTCTAACCTTTGGGAAATTAAATATGAGGTGGAGGAGTATATTCGCAAGGGTGGATTTCAATATTGGACGATTTTACATCCAAGTTTTTTTATGGAAAATTTTGCTGAACCTCTCTCAAAACATATGGCTCCTGAACTAAAACAGGGAAAGCTTTTTGGCATACTACATCCGGAAACACTTATAAAACTGAACTGTGGTGAAGACACCGCCAGGCTTGCAAGGGGAGGATTTGAAAATCCTGAAAAATTTCATGCAAAAGACATTAACATTGCCTCAGAAGAACTTTCAATGGATCAGGTTGCAGCTCAATTAAGCCAACAGCTGGGAAGAACAATTGTCTATGAAGAAGTAACTGTGGAAGAAGGAGTAAAACGGGGACTTTGGGAAGGCACAGCTCAATCTCATCACTGGATGAATGAAGTTCCCGGATTCGGCTTTGATCTGAATGAAACCCTTGCTTACGGTATTCCATTAAAATCTTTTAAACAATGGATCACAGAAAACAAAAGCCTATTATAGACAATCATTGATAGGTGAAACATCAACAAACAAATTGGATAACCTACCAAAGGTTATTTTAGATTTTGTAGTATGTTTAGGTAACAAGACCAATAAGATGTTAATACCTACGAACAAGGAAGATATTTTATTCAAGCATAATGAGAGAGAGGCTTTGTATTATCTTACAAACCCTCTCTCCTGTATGCCTCATATCCAAAAAGAGCATATTCTGGCCTATGTCTATTCAGGAGAGCTAACAATTCAGGATGGCGAAAAAGAACTTACTGTGCGATCTAAAAGTTCTGTCTTCATAAGGAGAAACCACCGTATCAAGTTTTCTATCAGAAACGAAAAAGAAGAAAATGTACGGATCGTACTTCTGATACTGAGCAGAAACCTCCTTCTTCGATTTTACCAGAAAATGAACAAAACCCTCCTTTCTGAAGATAAGGAGAGCTTTAAAGTTAGTTTTTTCACAATCCCATGGGGGGCTGATGTAGCAAGTTTGTTCCTTTCTTTAATTCCCTACATCGATGCAGCCAAACAACTACCTGATGAGATAATGGAATTAAAACTTACAGAGGCTATTCACATACTACTATGTTCAGATAATCGTGTTACCTCTACCATATTTGATTTTGCAGAGCCCTGGAAAATTGACATTCTTAACTTCCTGAACAATAATTTCATGTATGATCTTTCCATAAAGGAAATTGCATTATACACCGGTCGCAGCATTGCCACCTTTAAAAGAGATTTCAAAAAAATCAGTAACCTCACACCACAAAAATGGATTATAAAAAAGAGACTTGAATATGCGCAACAATTATTAAAAGAAGGCAAGAAAGTTTCTGATATATATTTAGATCTTGGGTTTATCAGTCTCTCACACTTTTCTACTGCTTATAAAAGGGAGTATGGGATTGCGCCGACGAGGGGGTGAAGGATAGAATATTGAGCCAAGAATAATCAGACTTACCCAAAGCTGCAGTGATTTTTGAAACCCACCTAACCGCACTGCACTCTACAACAAACTTAATTATTTCATTACTCCTATCAAAATAAGAATAGCCTGTTATACTAGTACTGGCTACTCATAAATATTTTCTCTAACTGTAAAACTTGCATTAAAAATTCGAAAGTACTTTATTCTCCTTATAAATACCTTTTCCCTTTATAACATTGACTATTCCGATGAAAGTGTACCAGTGATTCCGGTGAAAGTGTACCACTTTTAACAGGCAGGTAATGTTAAAACAAATATATTATTTTTTGTTAAATTTCTTTCTTAAAGATTCTCCTTCAAGATC
>JAEYZG010000064.1 GCA_023428135.1 Bacteroidota bacterium
CTCCAGAACAGATTGAGATCCGTCTTGATGCTAATGGGGCATTTACTGAAACGGATGCCGAAAGCAAATTAAAGAAACTCTCAGCTTTTACGATTCATTCTATTGAACAACCAGTAAGGGCAGGTCAGATTGAATTAATGAAGCACCTTTGTACTTTAAACATCATACCAATAGCACTGGATGAAGAACTCATAGGTGTACACACTAAAGATACTAAAATCGAATTATTGCAGAAGATCAAACCACATTACATTATACTCAAACCTACGCTCCTGGGGGGATTTAAGCAAAGTACGGAATGGATTAACGCAGCAGATGAAACAATGACAGGCTGGTGGCTTACTTCTGCTCTGGAATCCAATATTGGTCTCAATGCCGTTGCTCAGTTTGCATATAGCCTGAACTCTCCATTGCCGCAAGGATTGGGGACCGGCAAGCTTTATCATAACAATATTGATTCTCCTCTTGTTATTCAATCAGGGTCTCTATACTATGATCCTTCAAAAAATTGGAATTTTAATTCCTTATTATAATGGCAATAGTATGATATGAGTTATACATTAATTACCGGCGCTAGCAGAGGTATTGGCCTGGCAATGGCAGAATATTGCGCGGCTAAAAAAAATAATTTGGTTCTTGTTTCAAGATCCGAAAATAAGCTTTGGGAAATAGCTGCAAGATTAAAAACTACCAAAAAAATTGATGTAAAAGTATATCCTGCAGATCTTACAGAAAGTGGAGTTCCAGAGAAGCTATATGATTGGTGTGTAAAAGAAGGAATAAAGGTGAATGTGCTTATCAATAATGCAGGGGCAGGCCTGTATGGCAAGTTCTCTTCATTAACACTGGATGATCAGTTAAATCTGATTAAGTTAAACCAATCTGCTTCAGTGTCGCTGATTTATAACTTTATTCCTATGCTTAAATCAGAAGGAGGATATATTATGAATGTAGCAAGCACAGCATGTTATCAGCCAATTCCATTTATGAGTGTATATGCTGCTACTCAGTCTTTTTTGCATTCGTTTACTCTGGCTTTGCGGGAAGAGCTAAAGCTTTTTAATATATCAGTCAGCTGTCTTTGTCCTGGACCTACGGCAACTGATTTTTTTGAAGAAGCTGGATTGAAAAATCTTCCTGTAGATTCAAGTGAAGTAAAAATGTCTCCTGAAGAGGTAGCTGAAATAGCTATAGAAGGCATGCTTGCTCATGATTCCGAAATTATTCCCGGAACAAGCAATATGTTTGGTGCCTACTTTAGTAAGATTTTTCCAAATAAGTTTATTGTAAGAACTCTTAACAGACTTTTTGCACCAAAGAATTAAATATTAGTGGTTGGTTTGTTTTAAAAAATCATTTTCATTTAATGGAAATGATTTTTTTTTTATATTGAAATTATGGAAGACAAGTTACATTCAGACGGGAACATTTTATTTTTTAATAAAAACTATATTTCCGAATTCATTTATGGAGGTATTGATGGTGCAATTACCACATTTGCAGTTGTTGCAGGAGCTGCGGGGGCAAATTTATCGATATCTGTTGTTATTATCCTGGGCTTTGCTAACCTTATCGCCGATGGCTTTTCAATGTCGGTGGGAAACTACTTTTCAACTAAGGCAGAGCAGGATACTTACGAGAAAAATAAAGCTGTTGAATACTGGGAAATCGAAAATATGAGGGAAAAAGAAATTGAGGAGGTAAGGGAGATATACCAAAAGAAGGGATTCGATGGTGAACTACTTGATAGGGTTGTTGAAGTGATTATTTCCAATAAAGATGTATGGGTGGATACTATGATGAAGGAAGAACTTGAAATGTCTAAAGATGAAAGAACTCCCTTTAAAACCGCCGGAATGACTTTTCTATCTTTTGTCACAATCGGCCTGATTCCTTTGCTTGCATATCTATTTGCAATTCTGAATATATTGGAACCAAGCAATTTGTTCCTGGTAAGTTGTATTCTCACTGGGATAGCTCTTGCAATTGTGGGTAGTTTTAAGAGTGTAGTTACAGATAAAAATAAATTAGTAGGGGTTATGGAAACACTTTTCCTTGGAGGTATTGCGGCATTTCTTGCATATTATGTCGGAGCTGTTCTTGAAACAATCTTTAAATAAAATATCATTAAAGTGTAAATTCACCAGCAGGTTTAAAAGCGCTTAAATATTAATTTTTTAGGTGAATAAAGTCTTTCTGATTCAATAACCATTTAAATGTTGATTTCTGTAGAGATGCTATGCATGGCGTCTCTTTATCCATGGGTATGGCATTTTAATTTATCAGGACAAATTAAACGACAGATATTGTTTTCTGAAAAAAACATATCAAAAGTTTGATCCGCCATGCATGGCGGATCAACAAATAAAAAGCTAATGCTTATCGGCACTCCAGATTCTCTTGATCTTTTCATCGGAATAAGTAATGTCATGATATAATCCCTTGATTTTCCCTTCTGATATTATTCCATTCCAGCGAATGATACTTCCATCAGAAGGGTTGTAGGAGGAAAAGGTAATGCCTTTACTATTAGTAGATCCTTTAATTTTACCTCGGAATGGATTTTTTCCCTTTCTTAAAATTCTTCCTTCAACTTTACCCAAGTGATTTATAATTATAAATAATTCAAATTTACTATTTAAGTCAGTGGTGTAATTGGCAAAAGAACCATAATAGTGGCCCGCTGGATTTAGGGATTCTTTATTCTGAAAAAACTCCCAGAGTGCCCAAAAAGTAACAAGAATACTAACCATTGCTGCCGCCGCTTCAACCTTTCTTAAAAATCCTTCATTACTGCTCATAGCATGTTCTTAATAAAATAAAAAGCCATCTCCCTTAAATTTTGTTTAGGAGGAAGCCAAAAAATATCCGCCTTTAGCTGGGGGCAATTGCTGTAACTTCTATTTCTACCAGAAGATCAGGAGATATGAGTCGGTTTACTTCCACCATTGTAGCTACCGGATTTATTCCAATAAAAAATTGACCATGAGCTTTACCTATTTCTTCCCATTGACTAATATCGGTAACATACATGCGCGTCCTCACCACATTTTTCATACTACTTCCGAAATGTTCAAGGCATTTTTCAATTTTTGACAAAATAAAATGAGCTTGTTCATAAGCATTTCCTATACCGATTACTTTGTCTCCATCCATTGAAGTGGTCCCTGCTACTTCTATTATATTACCTATTTTTACAGCTCTGGAATATCCAACTATGTCTTCCCAAGGTGTTCCGGATTTTAGAACTTCTCTTTTCATGAGTTATATTTTCTTAAAAAAAACTAATTGTCAAAAATAGCTACAACCCTGGATGGGGCTGCTGATGCTCCCTTTATCTTTAATGGAAAAACAGCAATTTTAAATCCGAATGGAGGAAGTGCTTCCAGATTTACAAGCTGTTCCATATGGAGGTATTCGTACTTTTGTCCTACAAGATGGGCTTGCCAGAAGAGCTCAGAATTGGACGTTTCTTTGGCTTTGGTAGCCATATACTTTAATGGCAGATCAAAGCCCCACTGATCTATACCCATTACTTTTATGCCTCTTTCAATAAGCCATTCAGTGGCTTCTTTACTCATACCTGTTCCTTTATTTACATAATCATCGCCCTGGACCTTTGAACGACCGGTTTTAATAAGGACAATTTTTCCAGGAGATATTTCCGCTCCAGACTTTTTAAGGTCTTTTTGAATATCATCAACTGTGATGATTTCAAAATCTGCCTTATGACTCATATCTATAACAATTCCTTCGCCATAAAGCCATTCAAGAGGAACCTCATCTATGGTCTTTGCCTTTTTCCCATTTACTGTCTCTGAATAGTGCCATGGAGCATCAATATGTGTTGAAGAGTGTACTCCCATTCCAATAATTTTATCATCTGCCCATCCTGTGAACTTTGAAGGGAATAAGCGGGCAGGAAGGCCAACAAAAAAACGGATAAGAAATTTACTCTTTTTATGAGCTTTGTTTTTAACTTTTATCCTCATAAACCATGGATCTTTTTTGTTGTATTCAATGGTTTTGGAGAGATCAACAATACGTGACATTTTATGATTTAATTTATTTTAATATAGATGCTTTTACTTATGGTAAAACATTCCATGCAAACCTATTGGTAGATGCACAGGTGCATAGGCTCTTGCAATTTCAGTAAAATCACCTGCATTTAATAGCAAAAGAAATGAAGATTGCTTTTGTATATCAAGTACCACAGATAAAATGATACCATCGTCTTCTGAGGAACCTCCGGGAGTTTCTACAAATAAAGGTTCGGAAGGATACATACCTTTATGATACCAAACCTTAAAGTTTCCGGATCTGACATCTATTTTCACCAGCTGGTTATTTACTTCAATATCCTGAGTTTCCTGTAATCCGAGTCCATAAACGAAATTATAGGATTTGCATGACCTTGTAATATTGAAAGAAGGCAGATCCATGGGAACATCAGAAAGTTGAATAAGATCAATGGTTCCTGTTACTAAATTTAATTTTGCCCTGTATAGTAGACTCATGCTTTCCTTTTTTAATCCGTTTTGTTTGAGCTCATCTAAATAAAGGTCTTTAATTACTGAAGGATCATGGTATAAGCAAAGATCAATCAATACTTCATTAGCTTCTTCAAAAGCATTTACAGTATGGAAAAAAAAGAAGGGAGCAGATTTGAAGGTTTTAACTTCTCCGTTCAAACGATTTACAAGATGGAACTTAGTACCATTTTCAGGCCTCCAGTGATAGCAGGCTTCATAAGGTCTGTTTAGGAACCTGCTGAACATAAGCTGCCAGATGTTGAGCTCTAAAGGTTGCTCTATGAATATGAAGTAATTTTTAGTTAATGCATAGCTGTGAAAATAAGTATGCTTAGGTGCAGATAATGATCCGAAAGGTTTTCTTTCAAATGTAGATTCTGAAATTTTGATAAAAGAGAAGTTTCCTTTGGGACCTGGCTTTCCGAGACAATTAAAAATTTCTTTGGTTTCAGGATCATAACAGCTATGTGCCGCACTAAACATATAATCATTTCCGAACTGGTCAGAAAATTTAATATCTCCTTTGGTTTCAAGTGTATTGAAATCAAACTCAACCATAGAGGAAAAGTCTGATACAGCTGCTATTCTATTCCCATTTTTTAAAATGCTTACACTTGCATTCGATGCTTCAGGTTTAGAGAAAGCACTGAAAAACTTATTGAAAATGGAAGCGCAAGGATCAGCAACTGTTCCCCAACTTCTGTTTTTTATATAATTGGCAGAGGTACTTTTTATATAATCTTTAGATTGAAGAAACTTACTTTTATAATATACTTTTCCATCCTGAATTGAAAATTTATGGATCATTGAATACCCATCAAACCAGTGGTTCAGCTTGTATTCACCAACTTCAAATTTGGCTGGTCCGTTTCTGATAAGGTCACCTGAAAGCCATTCAGGAATTTGTCCTTCTATTTCAAGATTACAATTTGGTGTTTCTTTCTCAACGCTTTTATAAATGAGTGAATCCATAGTTGCTCTTATTTAAAATATGTTTTTTAGTCAACTTAAATAAAGGAAAATCTGTATTCAACCAGGCTTGATTTTATTAAACATTTTTTTTCCATTAAGCTTATTTGAATGGGGAAATACTTATTCTTAAAAAATAAATCAAAATGAGTTTAAGGCTAAATATAGGGAAAGTTGCGCCGGAAGCAATACAGGCTCTTAATGTTCTGGATGAATATCTTCAATGTTCCGATTTAGCCAATAACCATAAAAATCTTATCAAAATAAGAGTTTCTCAGATCAACGGCTGCTCATACAGCATTCATAAGTATTCCGGGGAAGCTCGCAGATCAGGGGAAGTAGAAGAGCGGATATACGGACTGGCGGCATGGAAAAATTCAAATTTATATACTGAGGATGAAAGATCTGTATTGTATCTGGTGGAAGAGCTAACTGTTATCAAAGAAAACCATGTTACTGATGAGGTGTATGCCAGAGCAATGAATTTTTTTGATGAGCATTATTTCTCTCAGATCATAATGGCCATTATCACGATTAATGCCTGGAACAGGTTAACCATTATCGCCAGGATGCTTCCGGACAAGCAGGGAGAGATTAGATCTTAAGCCATTAGTATTTCTACAACCTTTTCTACACCTGTGCTTGCTTTTTCTTCTAAAAGATGAAGATTAGGACGTTTTCTCACTGCAGGCATATTAGGATCTATTACATACACGGGAATATCTTCTCTTACATAATCAAGCAAACCTGCAGCAGGATATACCTGAAGGGAAGTGCCAACTACCATAAAGATATCAGCTTTCATTGCTAGTTTCATGGCTTTGTCCATCATTGGTACCATCTCTCCGAACCAAACAATATGTGGCCTTAACTGAGAGCCATGAGGACATTTTTCTCCAAGCTTTAATTCCCAGCCTTCCATATCATAGATCAGGTTTTCATTTAGTGAGCTGCGGCATTTAAAAAGTTCTCCGTGCAAATGTATTATTTTTGAAGACCCCGCTTTTTCGTGCAGGTTATCTACATTTTGTGTAACAATGGTGACATCGTATTTTTCCTCTAAAGTCACCAGACCAAGGTGTCCTGCATTGGGCTGAGCGTCAAGCGCAGCTTTCCTTCTGAGGTTATAAAATTCCAGTACAAGGGCGGGATTCTTTCTCCAACCTTCAGGAGAAGCTACTTCCATAATATCATGACCTTCCCATAATCCACCTGCATCTCTGAAAGTAGATATTCCGCTTTCTGCTGAAACTCCGGCACCGGTTAATACAACAATTTTTTTCATCTTTGTTACAAGTCCTGTATCAGTAATAAAATTGCATCTGTAATTGAAAATAAAAAAGGTCCATGTTTTCGCATGGACCTTCAAGTTATTTTTTCTTTGCTGCTTTTTTAGCTGCAGTCTTTTTGGCCGCTGTTTTCTTTGCTGCTGCTTTTTTGGCCGTAGTCTTTTTAGCGGCGGTCTTCTTGGCAGCAGGCTCAGAAGTACTTTTTCTGGCGAATCTACTTTTCTTTTCCGGAACGCTTTCTGCCCATTCAAGTGCTTCTGCTAGGGTTATACTCTGAGGTTCGCGGTCTTTCGGAATTTTTACATTTTTCTTACCGACAGCGATATATGGTCCCCATCGACCGTTAAGCACTTTTACCTCTTCGTTTTCAGGGAACTCTTTGATAAGCTTTTCAGCATCAGCTTTACGTTTATTAAGGATCAGCTCAATACAACGTTCCTCGGTTATTTCCAAAGGATCATCCTCTTTCCCCAGAGAATAAAATTTATTATCGTGCTTTATATATGGTCCAAACCTTCCTATAGCTACTGTCATGGCCTTATCTTCAAAGAAGCCAGTATCTCTCGGAAGCTTGAATAGTTCAAGAGCATCTTCAAGATTTAAAGTTTCAATAAGCTGGCCTTTTCTTAAACTAGCATATTGTGGCTTTTTTCCTGTAGTTTCATCAGCTTCGCCTATCTGAACAATAGGTCCGAATCGACCAAGTCTTGCTATTACCTTTTCACCTGTAACAGGATGCGTCCCCAGCTCTTTGGATGTCTGGACTACAGATCTGTCGATAGCTTCAGTAGATTCTACTTTTTGGTGGAATGAATTATAAAAAGTCTCCAGCATTTTTTCCCACTTCTTTAAACCTGAAGCTATTTCGTCAAACTCTTTTTCAACTGTAGCTGTGAAAGAGTAGTCCGTAATATTAGGGAAATACTGTACAAGGAAATCTGTTACAATCATTCCCATATCTGTTGGAAATAACTTCGCTTTCTCTTGTCCGGTGATCTCTGTTCTGTCCTTTTTATTTATTGTATTATTTTTCAGAGACAGTTCTTTGTATTTTCTTTCTTTTCCGTCTCTGTTTTCTTTAATCACATATCCTCTCTTCTGAATAGTAGAGATCGTTGGAGCATAAGTAGAAGGACGGCCAATTCCCATTTCTTCAAGTTTTTTAACAAGGCTGGCCTCAGTATATCTTGAAGGAGGTCTTGAAAACCTTTCCACCGCTTTCATCTCATCCAGATTAAGCTTTTGCCCTACAGTAAGGGGAGGAAGCATGCTGCTGTTTTCTTCTTCAGATTCTTCATCGTCAGAAGACTCAATATAAACTTTAAGGAAACCTTCAAATTTGATTACTTCACCCGTTGCTGTCAGCGTTTGAGGAACTGTTGAAATAGCAATAGTAGCAACGGTTTTTTCAATCTGAGCTTCAGCCATCTGAGAAGCTATAGCTCTTTTCCAGATAAGTTCGTACAATCTCTGCTCGTTTCTTTCTTCTCCAGCCTGACTTTTGGCAAAATCAGTCGGCCTTATAGCTTCGTGAGCTTCCTGAGCACTTTCTGATTTAGTTTGATATTGTCTTATGTTAACAAACTCCGGTCCGTAGCTTTTGGTAATCTCTTTTTCTGCAGCATTCAGAGCGTCCTGTGAAAGACTAACAGAGTCAGTTCTCATATAAGAGATCTTTCCTGATTCGTAAAGTCTTTGAGCCAAAGTCATTGTCTGAGCAACAGAAAAACCAAGTTTTCTACTTGCTTCTTGTTGAAGCGTAGATGTTGTAAAAGGAGGAGCAGGAGATTTTTTAGCTGGTTTTTTCTCCAGGTTTTTAATGCTGAATTCGGCACCAATTACTTTAGTTAGAAAAGCCATAGCTTCATCTTCAGAGTTGAAGCGTTCTCCAAGTTCAGCTTTAAGTACTTTACCTTTATCTACGATAAATTCGGCAGAAACCTTAAAAGCAGCTTTTGTATTGAATTTTTCAACTTCACGTTCTCTCTCTACTACTAATCTTACTGCAACCGATTGTACTCTACCTGCAGAAAGACCGGTTTTTATTTTTTTCCATAAAATAGGAGAAATCTCAAAACCAACTAATCTGTCAAGAATACGACGTGCCTGCTGAGCATTTACTAAGTCAAGATCAATACCCCTAGGACTTTGGATAGCATTCAGAATCGCATTTTTGGTGATTTCTCTGAACACTATTCGTCTCGTATTTTTTTCATTTAAATTTAAAGCCTCCTTCAAATGCCAGGAAATAGCTTCACCCTCGCGGTCATCATCGGTCGCTAACCAAACCGTTTCGGCCTCCTTCGCAAGTTTTTTAAGTTGTGAAACAACATCCCTTTTGTCATCAGAGATTTCATATGTCGGCTTAAAGCCATTTTTTATATCGATCGCCTTATCTCCCTTGGGAAGGTCCCTCACGTGTCCATAACTTGACTTTACAAGAAAATCCTTTCCCAGGTACCCTTCTATGGTTTTAGCCTTCGCAGGCGACTCAACAATAACTAAATTTTTTGACATTGAACTAATTATGACTTTAAATCAAAAGCAATTTGGGCCAAAGATGATTAAAAATTTTTAAAAAAACACTTTGCGAAAAATTTTAGTGCCATATTCAGATAAATTTGTACTTTCGGTGTTATATATTTTTATAGGGTTATATTTTAATTTATCCATTGATTATGAGTAAGATACTTTACCTGGCCAGGCATGCAAAGTCGGATTGGTCCATACCGGGACAAAAAGATTTTGAAAGAGAGCTAAATACAAGAGGTTTGACAGATGCGCCTAAAATGGGTAGAAAACTGCATGAAATGCAGGTACTTCCGGAACTAATCTTGTCCAGCCCGGCAGTAAGAGCTAAAAATACAGCCGAATTAATGGCAGAGCAGCTTCAATTTGATTTGGATAAAATTATTTATGAAGAAGAGCTTTATGAAGCTTCTGTCAGAAATTTAATGGCTGTTATTAGCAGGGTAAGTCCTGAAAATAATAAGATTATGATTTTTGGTCACAATCCTTCATTAACCTATATGGCTGAATATCTGACCAAAGAAGTGATTGGAAATATCCCTACTTCAGGAATTTTGGAAATTTCTTTAAATATAGACAGCTGGGAAGAAGTAAGCGGGGAGCTGGGTAAATTAAACTGGTTCATTTATCCCAAACTTGTTTTCGGAACAGAAGAGAACTAATATCCACTTAAAATAAAGACGGCCGTCTTCATTTTAAGTCGGTCGTTTTAATGCGTTTTAATATATTTTTTCTTTTTCTTGGAAGTTCTTCCCTTTGCTTTATTCAACCGTTTTTTGGCTATTTTGTCAGCTTTTTTTCTTGTCTTTTCCTGTTCTTTTTTCTTTTTGTTCTGTGCTTTTTTCTGTTCTTTCAGGTTGGCTTTTTGCTCCTTACTCATCCTGTCTTTTTCCACATCAGCATTAGCATTATCTAGATCTTTCTGAGTATTTCCTCTTTTTCTTTTGGAGCCATTATTGTCGTCCTGACCTTGTGCGGTACTGTTGAAAAACAGAATTCCTGTAAAAATAAAGGTAGAGATAATGAAAATCTTTTTTAAGCTCATATAGTGAAATAAAAAACGAAAATGGCAGAATTTAGATTTCTGCCATTTATTATTCACCAAATTTAAACTTTTTTTGGAATAACTAACACTTTAATTAATACCAACCTGATCTTCTCCTTCTATTATCACCCGAAGATGCAGATTCCCTGTTGGCCTTTGATCTGCTGAATTTGGTTTTTCTGGTATTAAAGTATTTTTTACTACCTGAATTGCCAAAATGCTTTTTGTTATGTTTGATTTTTAGCATTCTTTTATTGTACTGAGTTCTGATCCTTTCATCTCTGTTTCTGGAGGATATTTTGTCTTCCCGACTTATTTTCTCTTCAGAATCAGCTCTTGAGGATTTACTTACAGCTTTAGAATTCTTAATCTGAGTTTTATTTTGGGCATTCGCTGTTTGGCTAAGCCAGGTCAGCATCATTACTAATAAAAAAAACAAATTTTTCATACGCCTTCTTAATTTCTTCCCACTAAAAAATCAACTTCTTTTATGAAGATTTTGTTAAAAAGTTCTCTTTAATGTTTGAAAAAAGAATCGTGTATGTGAGTAAATTCTTTTTTGCAATTAGTACATTTGTCAACTTATCAGGTAACATGTCCACAAAAATCAGAACCACATTATTCCTTTTATCGATCTGTCTTTCAGGTATTCTGAAGGCTCAGTCGTCTTTATTGTGGGAAGTGAAAAGTCCTGATAATAAAAATGTTTCCTATATCTATGGTACAATGCATGTTGAAGACGAGAGAGTATTTGATTTCGGAGACTCTTTAATGATTTGCTTCAACCAGTGTAAAGCTTTTGCCGGAGAAATAGTACTTGATAAGGTTAACAAAAGTGAGTTGGCATCACAGATTTTTATGCCGGGTGATACTACCCTTAAAATGCTCATCGGCAAAAAAAAATATAAACAGGTAAAACGAAAAGCGCGAAAAAGCCTAGGGGTTTTCGCTGGACTTATCAATAGGGTTAAGCCTATATTTACAGCTTCTTTAATTTCTGAAAGCTCATTTAAAAAGGGTAAGGGTAAAATTCTGGATGAATATTTTCAGGATCTTGCCAAGGAAAAGCAGATGGTTTTGTTAGGCATTGAAAGTCCTTCTGAGCAAATTGCAGCACTAGATGAAATTCCACTGGCAGAGCAAGCCCAGATGCTTATTGAATCTCTTGAAGCTCCGGCAGAGGAAGACGGGGCTGATGAACTGGTTAAAATATACAATACCGGAGATCTGGATAGTTTATATAACTATTTTCTGAAATTTGATTTAAGCGACAATTTTACCAGGTCTTTATTAACTAAAAGAAACTATGTAATGAGTGAAAGGATTCAGGATATTATAAATGAATATCCTGTATTTGTGGGTATAGGAGCCGCCCACTTGCCAGGAGAAGAAGGGGTTTTGAATCTCATGGTAAAGCAGGGGTATATTGTGAGACCCGTACAGATAAAAACAAATAAAAATAAAAAATAAGGTATTAAAATAGTTTGATTGAATGCAAGTAATACATGTTTTAAAAATTGCTGGGGAGTTGAATATTGCTCCCAAATCCGTTGAAGCTACGCTGGAGTTATTAGCAGAAGGAGGTACCGTTCCATTTATATCCAGGTACCGGAAAGAAGCTACAGGCAGTCTTGACGAGGTGGCTATTACTAAAATCAGGGACAGAAGCATCCAACTGGACGAGCTTGATAAGAGAAGGGAAAGCATCATCAAGTCTATCAAAGAACAGGGTAAACTAACAGCTGAACTTGAAGCTAAGATCAATGATGCAGAAACTATGACTGTGTTGGAAGATTTATATCTTCCTTATAAGCCCAAAAGAAGGACCAAAGCTACTATTGCAAAAGAAAAAGGACTGGAACCACTTGCTGAGCTTATATTCAAACAGGAGCTGGCTGATCCTGACAAAGAAGCAGAGCTTTTCGTAAATCTAGAGAAAGACGTAAAAGACTTCAACGAGGCACTTTCCGGAGCGAGAGATATTATAGCGGAGTGGGTAAGTGAAAATCAGGAAGCCAGAGGAAAATTAAGAGAAGTATTCTATAAACAGGGAACGATTAGAAGCCGTGTAGTTCCTGGTAAAGAGGAAGAAGGGCAGAAATATAAAGACTATTTCGAATTTGAAGAAGCAATTTCTAAAGTGCCATCGCACAGATTGCTTGCTATGAGAAGGGGGGAGAAAGAAATGTTTTTAATGCTTGATATTGAACCAGCAGAAGAAACATCTCTTGAAGTGCTTGAAGGAATATTTGTAAAAGGCAGAAGTACAGCTTCCGGCCATGTAAAAACAGCAGTTAAAGATTCATATAAAAGACTTTTAAGACCAAGTATTGAAACAGAGGTAAGACTGGGCTCTAAGAAGAAGGCAGACGATGATGCTATTCAGATATTTGCAGAAAATCTTCGTCAGCTTTTACTTGCTGCTCCATTAGGGCAAAAGGCAGTTCTTTCGATAGATCCTGGTTTCAGAACAGGCTGCAAGGTGGTTTGTCTTGACAGGCAAGGAAAGTTATTGGCTAATGAAAATATATATCCTCACGAGCCTCAAAGAAAAGTAGCAGAAGCAATTTTAATTTTAAAAAGACTATGTGAAACTCATCAGGTAGAGGCAATTGCTGTTGGTAATGGCACAGCGGGAAGGGAAACAGAAACATTTGTACGCACCATAGATTTTGGAAGAGCCATTCCAGTTATAATGGTTAACGAAAGTGGCGCGTCGATTTACTCTGCATCGGATGTTGCAAGAGAAGAGTTTCCGGATTATGATGTAACAGTCAGAGGTTCTGTTTCCATCGGAAGAAGATTGATGGATCCACTTGCAGAACTTGTAAAACTAGACCCTAAATCAATCGGAGTGGGGCAGTATCAGCATGATGTGGATCAAAATGCATTGAAGTCAAGTCTGGACGATGTAGTTATAAGTTGCGTAAACAATGTTGGAGTAGAAGTAAATACTGCTAGCAAGCAGATATTAACTTATGTATCAGGCTTGGGGCCTCAGCTGGCACAGAATATAATTGATTACAGAAATCAGAATGGAGCTTTCAAGTCCAGAAATGACCTTAAGAAAGTTCCAAGAATGGGAGAGAAAGCTTTTGAACAGGCAGCAGGATTTTTGAGGATTAATAATGGTGAGAATCCATTAGATGCTTCAGCCGTTCACCCTGAAAGTTATCATATCATTGATAAAATGGCAAAAGATCTTAAAGCTTCTGTAGCAGATCTGATGAAAAAATCGGATCTGAGAAAACTTATTGATCTAAAGTCATATGTAACAGATACAATCGGTTTGCCAACTCTTCAGGATATAATAAAAGAGATAGAGAAACCGGGTCGTGATCCAAGAGAAAAATTTGAAGCATTTGAGTTTGCTTCCGGAATTGAAAAACCTGAAGATCTGAGAATCGGTATGAAACTTCCTGGCATTGTAACGAATATTACAAAATTTGGAGTATTTGTGGATGTAGGTGTTCACCAGGATGGACTTATTCATATAAGTCACCTTGCAGATAAATATGTATCAGACCCTTCTGAAGTTGTGAAGGTTCATCAGAAAGTTGAAGTTACAGTTATTGAAGTAGATCTCGCGAGAAAAAGGATTGCGCTTTCAATGAAGGGTAATGTTGCTACTGAAGGACCTAAAAAAGCAAAGGATAAAAAGGAAACAGAAAAAGAAGTTTCTTTTGAAGACAAACTGGCAATGCTGAAAGGCAAGTTTAAAAATTAAGAAGGTTATAAAAATAAAAGGCTACTTCAACTTGAGGTAGCCATTTTATTTACACTTTGACTTTTTCAGTTTTGATTTCCTTTAGATCTTTTTTCAGATAGGTTGGGCAGGTTCTGTGTCCATAACAGGAAGCCAGTGAAAAAACTACAGCGAAAACAATTAGTAAGTTTCTGATTTTCATAAGCAATTATTTTTGGGAAACATCTTCTTTTACGATGCCTGGTTTTTGCGGGTTATTGGATAGTTTTGTGAAAAAATAGGAGTATTGTTTAACAGGCTTATTAAGCAGTTGTAATTTAGGCGGTTTAAGGCAACATTATTTTTCCCTTAACTTTACTTTTTTACTTAAGTTCTTCAATTATAGTCACAATCATTTAATTGTCGACGTTGATTTCTATGAGAACTTTCATATATGTTTTTCTATTATCAATAATTTCTTACGTAGCGAATGCGGGTGTGTATAATACCGTCAGGGATGGTATACTGAATTCCAGAATCTGGGAAGGTGGATTTATCCCTAATTTAAAACCGGAAGATACTGTATTTATAAACCATTCAATCAGTTATGATGCCCCTGTTAGTTTGGTGTCAGTACTTGTGATCAATGAAAATGGAAATCTCAATCTTGGGTCAAATCCATTAATAATACTGGAAACCGGTAAGGTTATCGTAAATGGAAGACTAAAGGTAAGTTCGGTAATCAATAAAGGAACTCTGGTCAATAATGGAAAAGTGGAAGTGCCAGGAGTTATGACAGATTTAAAAACAATGTGTTTAAAAGGAGGTCTCAGTTTTGATCTGGTGCGAGAACTTAGGCACGCATATGAGAATGTACGTTGTGCCGGATGTTTTATAGAAGGAAAGAAAAGCCTGGAGGAGCAGGAAAGATTGGAATTAGGTTATTCAGGGCTTCAGGGGAGATTAAATTTTAAAGCCAACTATGAAAATGAAATTGTAAAGTTATATTGGGAAGCTATACTTTCTGACGAGTTAAGTCATTTTGAAATAGAAAAAAGTTATGATGCTAAAGACTTTAAAAAAGAAGGTATTATAACTCCAGAACTTTCAGCCGCAGGAAAATTTTTCTGGGAAGATCAAATTAAGGAGTCAATTGTTACATATTACAGGTTAAAGCTCGTAGATAATAATGGACATTGTATATATTCCCAACCTGTGAGTGTAGTTTTGAAAAAAGATTAAAAAGTAAAGTTGGATTTGATGTTGCGTATCAAAAAGTCAAAAAAAAGCGTTTCATTAAAAATAAAAAGAGCATCTTTGCATTATTTAACGAACAATTATTTTCTTTTTGATCTATATTTTCACCTTTTAAAATGAAAGAGTTAGGATTTATTGGATTCGGAAGTTTTGGAAAATTTATCATTCCATATCTGAAACCATATTTTGATATAACAGTCTTCGACGTTAAGGATTTTTCAACAGAAGCAAATACGCTGGGAGTAAAGTGGGGGGCACTTGAAGAGGTTTCAGGAAAGGAATTTTTAGCTTTGGCAGTTCCAGTGCAATACCTTGAAAATTTGCTGATTCAGATAAAAGATTATGTTAAACCTAAGTCTTTGGTTTTTGATTTATCGTCGGTTAAGGTAAAGCCTGTAGAACTGATGATAAAGTATTTACCGGAGAATGTTGATATAATCGGTACACATCCTTTGTTTGGTCCTCAAAGCGGTAAGGATGGGATCGCTAATCTCAATATTGTTGTCTGTCCGGTAAGAACCAAAAAGAATGGAAATCTTATACGTTTTTTTGGTCAGGAGCTGAAGTTAAACGTATTGGAAAGAACTCCATTGGTGCATGATCAGCAAATGGCTTATGTGCAGGCATTGACACACTTTATTGGCAGGGCCGTAAATCAAATGGATATACCTGATGTAGAGCAAAAGACGCCAGCATATCAATACTTACTTAATATTAAAGGGAATCTTGGGCAGGATTCGATGGATCTTTTTTATACTATAGAAAGGGAAAATCCTTTTGCAAAAGCGGTGAGGGATCAGTTCATCGAAGAGCTGTATAAGCTTAAAGACAAGATCGAGTGTTAGTTAAAATAATGGTGAAGTAGCATTTGATAGAATAAAATAAAAAAATCCCGGTCCTAAGACCGGGATTTTTTTATTTATTTTCTTTTTTCAATAGGAACAAATTCTCTTGTATTAGAGCCGATGTAAACCTGTCTAGGTCTTCCGATTGGCTCATTGTCTTCTCTCATTTCTTTCCACTGAGCAATCCAGCCTGGAAGACGACCCAATGCAAACATTACAGTGAAGAGGTCAGTTCTAAGCCCTAATGCTCTGTATATGATTCCTGAGTAGAAGTCTACGTTCGGATATAATTTTCTTTCCTTGAAGTAATCATCATTTAATGCAGCCTCTTCAAGACCTTTAGCTATTTCAAGAACAGGATCATTTACGCCAAGTTTAGCAAGTACAGAGTCGCAGGCTTTTTTAATGATTTTAGCTCTAGGATCAAAGTTTTTGTAAACTCTGTGCCCAAAGCCCATTAGTCTGAAACTGTCATTTTTGTCTTTTGCCTTCGCAAGATATTTTTTCACATCCCCGCCGTCATTTTTGATAGCTTCAAGCATTTCAATTACGGCCTGGTTAGCACCACCGTGAAGAGGTCCCCACAGGGCATTAATTCCTCCTGCAACAGAAGAATATAAACTTGCATGAGCAGAACCTACAATTCTAACAGTCGATGTAGAACAGTTTTGTTCGTGGTCAGCGTGCAGAATAAGCAGAACGTTTAATGCTTCAACCACAACCGGATCAATTACATAGTCCTGGTTTGGCAATGCAAACATCATGTAAAGGAAGTTAGAAACATAATCCAGGTTGTTTTTTGGATACATTAATGGCTGTCCTTTAGAATTCTTGTATGACCAGGCTGCGATAGTAGGAAGTTTTGCCATAAGTCTTACGATAGTAAGATCAAGAGCTTCAGCATTAGCATCCGGATCAATAGCACCAGGATAGAATGCTGTTAATGAGCTTACCAGAGATGATAACACGCCCATAGGGTGTGCATTGGAAGGAAAGCCATCAAATATTTTTTTGAAATTTTCATGCAGATTTGTATGCTTTGTAATTCTGTTTGAGAAGTTAGATAACTGATCTGCAGTTGGTAATTCTCCGTAAATCAGAAGGTAGGCTACTTCAAGGAAAGACGCTTTCTCTGCAAGTTGTTCAATTGGGTAACCTCTGTAACTTAATACTCCAAGCTCTCCATCCAAAAAAGTTATTGAGCTTTTAGTAGCTCCGGTGTTTTTATAACCTGTATCAAGAGTGATGAACCCTGTTGCGCTTCTGAGGTTGGAAATGTCAATAGCCTTCTCATTTTCTGTTCCGACTACTATCGGAAACTTGTAGCTTTTACCATCAAGAATTAGTTCTGCAAATTCAGACATCTGTATGAAAATTTTATTTATTGAAGAATTACTTTGAGCGAAAATAAATAAAAAATGATTTTAAAAAAATATACACAAAACATTTATTGGATTTCGACAAGATTTTTTTTCATATATCCCGTCCTACCATTGTGTCCCTAGCAGAAGAAGGCATCTTAAAAGTTCAAGAATTGACATGTGTTGGCATAACGCTTGTATAATGGAGTCTTGCAAATGAAAGTAAAACGTACATAGCAAACGAGCCTCTCAGGGAATTGATAGGATAAGAATGAATTACTTAAATAACGAGCAAAAAGTCGGTTTTAAAAATATAGTTGCAAAATGAAGGTAAAAGCTAAACGGACAATTCTCTTAATTGAAGAATTGTCCGTTTTTTTATTTTGCTCTTTTAAATATCGATTCAGTCAGGAAGTAATCGTTGTTTTCTTTCTTAACACTTACATAGATCGTCTTATCGGAAAGCTTTACCTGAAACCCTTTAATTTCTTCTGCAGACAAAGGTGCACCTTCAGATATTTTTTCATATTTACTCTGGTATAAGTTAAGCGTTTCCTTGTAAATATTTAAAGCCTTGTATTTTGAGTTTTCCTCATATAAATAAGCTCTTTTGCTAATTACCCCGATTAGCTTCAGTTCATGAAAAACATAAGTGTACGTAAAGTAAAATGAGGAATCGGAAAATTCAACGAAAGAAAGATTCTTGTGTCTGTTCTTTTCGATATTTTCATTTAGCAGAGCACCCTTTTCATTCGCTTTAACTTTTTCAGGAGAATCGCCCCATTTTGCATTTCTAAAGTCCTGAGAATATGAAGTCAGCGATAAAAAAAGAAAAGTAAAAAATGACAAGTACTTCATAAGATCCACCTATTAATTCGATCAATAGTAAAGATACCAAATAGTAATGAAAATTAAAACAAAAATTGGATTTAAATTAGAGTACGGGAATTATTACGGCATAGTTACTGTAGTCTATATATAAGAACAATAGATTATTACGAACAAGAGGAAAGTTTGTAATCAGTTTTTAAAAAAAATAATGTCAGGATATAAATAATTAATAGTTATGCGGCCGGAAGAGAAAATCAAAACAAAAAATAAATCAGGCATTCCTTCTTTAGAAAAGCCTTTTATACCTCATGCTCCAGGGTCCAATGTTAAGGATGATCTGGATCCTGAATCTCCGAATCCTGAATCGAATCCTAACTATTCCTATATGCCCGCTATAGCCTATCCTGATGGAATTCCGAATTTTAATTTAAAAGCAGAATAGACATTGAGATGGAAAAGAAAGAGGCCTTATAGGCCTCCTATGTATTTCCTTATTATTCAGAACCTCTTCTCGTACCCTCTGGCTTTGTCGAAATCTGTAAATTTGCTCATCATCTCTCCGGGAGCATCGTCTGTCTCGTTTGATTTTTCAGCAATGAATTCACTTCCTTCACTTTCGTAATAGAAATTTTTATGAAATGAACGTGTATTTCCTCCCTTATCTGAATTTTCTGTACGCTTGTTCGCTTTCATGACTCAATACAATATTTAATAAATCAATAACTCTGGTAATAGTTTGTATTAATTAATACCTCTCTACCCTCAATAATTAAAACCTGCCTTTTGGTCTACTGTTTGTTGTCTTTTGTAAAAGCTTTTGTATCAGAGAGTAATAGGAGGGTTTTGTGGAGTCAGTAGTCGTTGATATCAATATAAGATAAACAAAACCTCCCTTTGTCTGTAATTTTTCTTTCTTAAACTCCTCAGCATATGGAAAACATTCGACAAAGGAATGTCAACTCATTCTGGAATTCATTTTTACAATCTACCGGGGCTTTCTTACAAGACCTTGGAGTATATTTTAGTGATAGTGCTTTGAGCAGGAGAAGGACAATGATAGAAAACCTTGGAGAGTATCCCAGGGGACTTGAAGAAACTATTAAATTTTCTCTCATTGAAGCTATATATGGAAGACGGGCAAGAAGGTTTTCTCTAGGGGCTGAAATACCTGATGGCCCATTAAAATTTAAATCTTCCAAAGAACCTGTTCCCCTTGATGTATTGGAACAAATGCTTTTGTTAAATTCCTGTGCAGGGAATACAGGATGGCATTCTATGATCCACAGAGCTGAGAAATATGCTCCACATATTGCTAATTACTCTGCTGCTGCCGGAGGCAGAACCTTTCCTTCTGCTGCTGGTTTCCATACTTCAGAGATTTTTTATACGGATGATTTCGGTGTTTATTTTTTACCAACCAGAGATGCACCTTCACTTGTTTCTTATGATGATGATAGATTTAATCTTAAATATTGGCTGGAAGCTCATGCAGCAAGGAAGATCAAGCTTTCTGACAAAAGACTTTATATTCCGAATGTTGAGCCTTATATGGAACCTCATAATACCTGGTGTGTTAATAAACCCGGGAGTACTTTGATTATTCCGGTGGCTGATGTTGCCCAGCATATGCTTGCAATACTTTGCTTCGCTGTGCAGAATGGGTATTGTATATTTGATGACATTAAAGGCTGTCCTATTCCTGGCCTTGATAAATATAGCAATCTGGTAGATCTAAATAATCCCTATCCTTTGACTTTTTTAGAGCAGTACGCTCTTACAGAAGTAACCGCTGAACTTTCAGCATCATGTTATGCAGGAATGCTAATGCTTCAGGCAATGGGTCTAGGTGGTTGGATGTTTGATGGAATAGACAGATTCTCAATACTTGGAGCAAGCGGAAATCCTGAAGTGCCCGGGTTAGGGTTTTCATTTAATAAAAAAACTAAATATTCTTTACCTGATATTACTGGTCTTTCCGGAGTATTTGAAGGATTTTGTCCTCCTCACTTTAAAACGATGGAAGATGCGACAAGGGCTTTGGTTACAAGGAAATTTGGTATTGGAGGCCCTTTTCACAGAGATACTGATGGTCCCTGGAAAGAATCATCCAGGATTAGATCAAGCGCTCAAATGCATAGCGACGAATTTATAGCATGTGTAAGTACCATGGCACAGTATATATATGATACTTATGAACGTTTTCCAGGTACGGTTCCATCCATATTTTGTCTTACCTATCTTCAGGCACACCATCTGGATCTTGATTTTTATGATCATTACTATAAGGAGGGAGCTTATCTAAAAACACATAAGTATCATATGGAATGGTGGAGGCATTAAATCGGAAGAGATAGAAAAACGATAGCTCCATAAGAAATAGATATGTACCTTTACATAGTGAAAATTGAAAAGATATTTGCATATGGCACTTTAAGAAAGGGAGGGACTGCACATCATCTTATGGATGGTTGCAAGTTGCTGGAGGAAGGAATAACTTTCTCCGGATTTAAACTTTATGATGCAGGAGAATATCCTTTTGCATTCTATACCGCAGATCCGGCAGATATCATAACAGGTGATATGTTTGAAATTAATCAAGAAATAATAATATCACTGGATGAGTATGAAGGAGAGGAGTATCGTAGGATGATGTTTCCAGGTTTTGATTTTTACATTTATATATTCAATGATAATATAGCCCCTCTTCTTCCTATAGTATCAGGAGGAGATTGGTTGCTATACAAGAAATAATTGGTCTGTTTTTTACAATTAAATATTGACTTTTATGTCTAAGAAAAATATATATCAGGTTGATGCATTTACAGATGTTGCATTTAAAGGAAATCCTGCCGGTGTGATGATCCTGGATGGCCCAATGGAAGAACAATTAATGCAGAAGATTGCCAATGAAATGAATCTTGCAGAAACTGCCTTTGCATATCCCGTTAATGACGGATACAGTCTCAGATGGTTTACTCCGGAAAAAGAGGTAAAGCTATGTGGACATGCAACGCTGGCAACTGCACATATTATGTGGCAGGAAGGATTTATAAAGTCAGATAAAATAAATTTTCATACATTATCAGGAATTCTATCCGCAGAGAAAGTTGGTGATCATATTCAGCTGAATTTTCCTGCTATCAAAGGAAGTAACACTAATACCAAAGAATTGGTGAAAGCCCAGCTTGGAGTTGATCTGATTGGTTTTGCAGAGTCAGATCAAGGGTATATGGTGGTTGAACTTAAGGATAGCAATGCGATAAAAAACTTCCTTCCTGATTCAGAAAAATTATTAAAGCTTGGTGAGTTTGTGGTGATCATTACTGCGAGAGATAAAGAATATGACTTTGTTTCAAGGGTCTTCGCACCGGCCTTTGGAATTAATGAAGATCCTGTAACAGGTTCTGCGCATTGTATGCTTGCGACTTACTGGAATAAAGTTCTGGGCAAGAATTCATTCACTGCTTATCAGGCTTCCAAAAGGGGAGGACAAATCAATGTATTACTTGATAATGATCGGGTCTACCTGACGGGTAAAGCCGTAACAGTTATAAAGGGAGAAATCTTATTTTGATTTCTCCTTCTTAAGAGATGTCCTTAAACCAACATAGATATTTCTGCTGGGAGAGGGTTCAAAGTATCTTTGTCCCGCTGCATTGGGTATTACAGAGCTGGAATAATTTCTGTTAAACAGATTGTTTATGCCTCCGAAGATATTAAAGGCTAGTGTACCTGCTTCAAATGTGTAGCCAACTTTTGTGTCAAATGTCCAATAACTCTTATTAACAAAAGCACCGGTATTGGTAAATCCTGGTTCAAAGTCATTAAGATCGTTGGTATAGACTTTTCCGTTCCATTGTCCACTCATTTCAATAATGAAATTTTTAACAGGGATAAAAGAAAAACCGGAATAAACTCTGTGATTGGCTGTACCTGGTACTTTATTCCCTTTCAGCTGAAGTACTTGCCCCTTGGAGTTGTATTGATAATCAACAAAGGTATAATCCATTAAGGTATAATTAAGATTTAATTTCAATCCTCTTACAGGGGTTACAAATCCACTTACTTCTAATCCCTTGTTCTGGGTCGCTGCTGCGTTGCGGTAAAAGACCTGATCGCCTCCTGAACTTGTCTGGTAGGGTATAAGCTGATTGTTGGTCCTTACATAAAAAGCTGCCACATCGATGTAATATAGAGTTTTGAATATTCTGATCCCTGCCTCGCCGCTTCGCGTTCTTTCAGGTTGGAGCTGTTTGTTGAAGCCACTGCCGTTTACATTATTGCTAAATTCATTTGCAGTAGGTGTTTGAAAGGATGTTGAAAAATTGGAATAAATATTTGAATATTCATTCACCTTATATGTAAGACCAGCTCCGGGATTTAATTTATTAAAAGTCTTGCTGCCAGACTGGTTAATCGAATCTGTCAATTGATCTTTTACTGAAAAGTTAATCAAATCATATCTTAATGCAAGTGTCAGTTTTAGTCTTTGTCTTTCAATATCGGAAAGGACATATAATCCTCCGTTATGGATATGTTCATTCTGCATTAACAGAAGCTTTCCTTTTGCTACAGCTGAAATAAGATCTTGTATTGGAAGGTCCGCCAGATCTTTATCCGTAACACCTTTATTCTCAAATTCAGAACGTTTATCAGATTGGAATTCATAATCAATTCCTGTTCTGATGTTTATGAAGGTTTTATCCAGATCAAATTTTTTGATATAGGCAAATCTGGCTCCTCCTGAATGTCTTGTAAGGTCAATATATCTTCCTATAAGAGGGTTGTTGAGCTTTCTTCCAATGTAATAGACTGAAAGATCAAGCTCCTGATTGCCGGATAACTTTTTTGTCAGATTTATACCACTGATTGCCTGAAGCAGTGATTTACCGCTGGCATTTTTCTTAATGGCCATTCTGGTCTTTTGTGGATCGGTAGTTTCTGCATATGTTAATCCCGAAGGATTATAAAGATAGGGTGCATAATAGATATTTTGGATGAAAGAAATAGTATAGTTTTTTTTCAGTTTCTTTTTTAATGCCATATTCAACGTATAAAAGCGGGCATTTGAAAATTCTCTGTAACCTTTGATGTCTGTTATATTGCCACTTACTAATAGAGATGATTTATTATTGGCTTTGCTAAATTGTAGTCCTGCTTTAAATAGGCCATAGGAACCCGAAATAAGATAATTTTCAAAGGAGTATCCTCTTTGAGTAGGAAGGTCAGACTTAAGATAAATCACGCCTCCGGACGAATTTCCATAAATCTGTGATGATGGGCCTCTTAAGACTTCTATAGATGAGATGGAATACAAATCAGCACCGGTTAGTTGAGTTGTTCCATCTGCGGAGGTTAGTGGAATACCATCCAGAAACACCTTAATATTTCGCAAGCCAAAGGCAGATCTGCTTCCCTGACCTCTGATAATGATTCTTTCTCCCTGAGCAAAATTATTTCTGTTTTGAACAAATACACCAGGCACATTTCTTAAAGCATCTTCCATAAATATCCCGGTTCTGTTTGTTTGAAACTGTTCTTTGCCAATGAGGGTAGTCGCTGAAGGTATTGACTTAAGATCAGAATTGTTTCTGCTTGCTTTGATTTCAATCGTAGCCAATGAATCAGAGCTCATCTGTGCTTTTAAAGACAATGTTTGGAGAGCAAAGATTAAAATGATAAAGTTTCTTATAGATATCTGCATAGTCAAGTTGCTAAAGATATAAAAAGCCTGGTAAAATATCGTTTTCTCTAATTGTTGGTGGTATGAAACCAAAAACAATTTTTCATATACTATTCAGAATAATAAGGAAATAAAATCAATGAACCTCATTCAAATGGCCACTCTGGTGGTATTCTGGCCGATTGGAAAAATATACAATTGGTAAATGATATATCTTTACATTCCATTAAGCCACCAGATGGAAAAACATTAATCAATTCATTTAGTAAATCATCATTATAGTTGTTGTACATACGAAAAGTAAAAAACTATCAGGAAGGTTTACTTATAAGATTTGTTTTTTTTTATTTACAAAAATCTACTTAACCGATAGGATTTATATGATTAAGGAGTCGAGACTTCATATAGCACTTAGCGATGCTTGGTTGCTTATCAAAAAAATAGGAGTAACAGTATTGATATACCTTGCTCCGGTGGTCATTATAGCTGGAGGTCTGCTGCTTACAGCAAGTATTTTTCAGGAAGAGCAAGAGGCTCCGTCAAATATTAAAGTTGAATCAAGTATTAACCTAAACGATTAAGCTATGTCCGCACCAGATCCTTCAATCAGAAATAGAATTATCAGAAATGCACTGCTGAGTATAGTGTTGTACTCATTGCCTGTAGTGGCTTTGTTTTTATACCTGAAGGTCACAGGAGAAAAGCCATGGAAGAATAAAGATCAAAAAGCATATTATGGTCAATTTGACAAATATAAAAAGAAATAAAAGCTATGAAAGACATCTTTACATCAGTATTTGAAAACCTCAGCTCCTGGGGGCTGCCTGTATTCCTTTTCGTATTAGGTATTGCAGAGTTTATTGCAGGAAGATATGATAAACATGACTGGGATGAAAATGAAAAAGCTACAGATTTAATCTGCTATGCAGCTCCTAAAATATTGTTAGCTCCTGTTTTTGCCTTCTTTAGCCTTAAAGCATTGCCTGTATTATTTCCGGGCATGATGGGGATTTTTTCATGGGTGCCTTTCTGGTTTGGATTTGCTATAATAGCAGTGGCAGATGACCTTACTCAATACTGGTATCATCGTCTTCATCATGAAATTCCATGGTTGTGGAGATTTCACAGAACACACCATTCAGCATCTTATATGGGAATGGCAATGGCCAGCAGGCAAAACGTGATCTATACTGTTTTCTTTTCACAAACTTATGTAACTGCAACGTTGGTATTTCTTGGTCTGGGCTTTCCTGCTTTGTTTGTAAAAGTGTTAAAATCGTTTATTACATTATCAGCTCATTCAAGTATTCCATGGGATAAACCTTTTTATAAATACAGGATTTTACATCCTATTGCATGGGTGCTTGAAAGAGTATTTTCTACGCCAGCTACACACCACGCGCACCATGCTGACGCCAATGATGGAATAGGACACTATAAAGGAAATTTTGGCAATATGTTCTTTATATGGGATATGATCTTTGGTACAGGACTTATAACAAGACAATATCCTGCTGGCTATGGTGTGAAGCACTACTTCAAAGAAGAGTGGTATGTTCAATTCTTATGGCCATTCTTCAAATCTAAAAAAGAAGGTAGTGAATTAGCTCTTGGTGGTCCTGAATTTTATGATGAGGTAGGAGAAACAGGAGGATACACTGTTAAAGAACTTAAGAGTAAACTTCCTGATCCAGTATTGCAAAGTGAACTTCTGGAGGAACCTCAATATAATAAGATAGCTGTATAATATAAAAATTAGGATTAGCAATTAAAGTCCAGTTGAAGATAAAAGACACATTAAGTAGAACTCTCAAAAGACCTCACCCTAAATCCCTCTCCTGAAGGAGAGGGACTTTAATATGTATGTTATTATTAATATCACTATTAATTCAACATTTTTCTCGTCGACTGTTCCCTTCTCCTTCAGGAGAAGGGTTAGGGATGAGGTTTATTGGCTTGGATACGGGAACTAAATAATTAATCCTATAAAATAAAAACCGGGAGGATCACTCTTTCTGTCCTTGTTCTGCCCATTACTCAGGAGCAGAACAAGGTTATTTTATTTTGAATTTGAAATGTTAATTTACCACCAATTAAATTAAGCAATGAGAAGATTTAAAATCTACTTCATTATAGCAACGATATTAAGTGCTTTGATATTTATAAAAGCAAATTTTTTTACATCTGATAAGGGCAAATCAACCACTGCAAATAAAACTCTGGAAAAGCCATCTACTCCGGTTTCTGTATTCGTGGTAGGAAATGAAAGCATAGAACCTAAAGTTTATGCAACAGGAACCATACTTGCCAATGAAGCTACTGAACTGAAAGCTGAGGCAAGTGGAAGGGTGGTTTATCTGAACCTACCAGAAGGTCAATATGTAAAAAGCGGAACGCTTTTATTGAAAGTAAATGATGCTGAATATCAGGCTCAGTTAACAAAGCTGAAAGCTCAGATAAAACTTGCTTCTTCAAATGAAGAAAGACAACGTCAGCTATTGGAAATAAATGGTATCAGCAGACAGGAATATGACAATGCTTTGGCAACTCTTTTAATACTTAGAGCTGACAGCGCTTTTGTGCAGACACAGATCGCCAAAACAGAAATCAGAGCGCCTTTTAATGGTTTGATTGGTATCCATTCTATTGGTCCGGGAGCTTATTTAACTCCTGCTGTTACTGCGGCGTCTATTTACCAGACAGACCCTGTTAAAATTGAATTTTATCTTCCTGAGAAATATTCCGCTATCGTTAAGACTGGTGATCAGATTCAGTTCAGAGCTGAAGGTTTGAAGGATGTCTTTACTGCAAAAATAATTATTAAGGATCCTGCTGTAGATGCAGATAGCAGAAGTATCCGCTATCATGCGATTTGTGCAAATAGCGATAAAAAGCTTTTACCAGGAACCTTCGTAAATGTTGAGCTTAAGCAAAATGAAAATTCTAAAACTTTATTTGTTCCAACAGAAGCAATTGTTCCGGTGACTAATAATAAAATTGTCTTTGTAGTTAAAGATGGAGTTGCTAAAGAAAAGATAGTCAGAACGGGCATTCGTACAGAAGATTTTCTTCAGATTATCTCAGGTATTTCAGTTGGTGACTCCGTTGTGATTAACGGAAACTTCAGGCTAAAGAATGAGGCTAAAGTTAAAGTCGTAAAGTCAAAAGAAAGAGTTGCAGTAAACAGAGAGGGATAATTGACTTATGAGTTTATCGACATTAAGTATCAAGAGGCCTGTATTAGCCATTGTAATGAATCTTATCATTCTGTTTTTTGGCTTTATGGGATTCAGGGCACTTGGTATCCGGGAGTTTCCGGTTGTAGAAGCCCCTATGGTTTCTGTACGGACTTCCTATGCAGGAGCAAGTGCTGAGATTGTTGAAGCTCAGATTACTTATCCGCTTGAAAAGGCTTTGAATGGTATTGAAGGCGTTAAGTCTATATCTTCTACAAGCAGCCTTGGTTCAAGTTCAATTTCAGTAGAGTTTAATCTTAATTCTGATCTTGAAACAGCTGCGAACGATGTCCGAGATAAGGTTTCTCAAACGTTGCGTTCTTTGCCTCAGGATCTTGATGCTCCTCCGGTCGTGAGCAAAGATGTAGGAGGGGAATATATCATTGTAATGACTGTTACCAATGATAAAATGACAGATCTGGAGCTTAATGATTATGTCGACAACATGATTCTGCCAAGACTTCAGACTATCAAAGGTGTGGGATATGTTTATCTTTTCGGAGAGAAGAAATATGCAATGAGATTATGGCTGGATCCTGTAAAGCTTGCTGCATTTAAAGTAACGCTTCAGGATGTCCGGCAGGCATTGGATAGAGAGAATGTAGAGCTACCTACAGGAAGACTGGAAGGCAACAGGACAGAATTGACTGTAAAAGCCAATGCCAAGTTCAAAGACGAAGACGGATTTAACAATATGATTATTAGAGCATCATCCGGCAAGGTTGTTCGTCTTCAGGATATCGGCTATGCAAGGTTGGGAGCTGAAAACGAAGAATCCACTTTCAGAATCAATGATATTCCAAGTTTAGGGTGTTCCATTGTGCCTCAGCCCGGAGCTAATCATACGGAGATTGCTGAAGAATTCTATAAAAGATTTGAACAACTTCAAAAAGAATTGCCTCCGGATTTTAAACTTGCTATTTCAACTGATAATACAAAGTTTATTACAAAATCAATAACGGAGGTTACTGAAACGTTGATCATTGCAATCTTGCTGGTTGTAGTAATTATCTATCTGTTCTTCAGAGACTGGTCTATTGCGTTGCGTCCTTTGATAGATATTCCGGTATCTCTCGTGGGGACATTTTTTATAATGTTCGTTTTCGGGTTTTCTATCAATGTACTGACTCTCCTGGCAATTGTATTAGCAACAGGATTGGTTGTGGATGATGGTATTGTTGTTACGGAGAATATCTTCAAAAAACTAGAACAGGGTATGTCTCCGTTCGAGGCAGCTATAGAAGGCTCAAGAGAAATAACATTTGCAGTTATCTCTACTTCAGTAACACTTGCTGCTATATTTCTTCCGATCATATTCATGGAAGGATTTGTCGGGAAGTTATTTAAGGAATTCGGAATAGTGGTATCTTCTGCAGTTCTGATTTCCATTTTTGTATCACTCAGTCTTACACCCATGCTGAATGCATGGCTGGTGCACGATCATACAAAGAAGAGCAGGTTTTATACCTATTCTGAACCATTCTTTATCTGGTTAAATGAATCCTATGCAAAATCTCTTGATAGCTTCTTTAAACGTCGCTGGTTAGCCTTTGTTATCCTTGGTGTAGCGGTAGTAAGTACAGTATTTATCTGGAAGATCATTCCTGCAGAAGTTGCTCCGACCGAAGACAGAAGTATGTTGCGTATTACAATGACATTACCGGAAGGTGCGTCTTATGAATATACTGATGAATTCATGCAAAAGTATGTGCAACTGATCCGTGATTCTATTCCTGAAAACAGACTCGTCATGGCTATTACAGCTTCCAGTCCGGGCGGCTCAAGTTCCGGTGGCGTTAATTCAGGTTTTTCAAGAATACCATTAGTAGACCCTGATAAGAGAGAGAGAAGCCAGCAGGAGATTGTAGATAAGATCAATCAGCTGGTAAAAAAGTTTCCTGAGGCTAAAGTACAGGTAGGGCAGGATCAGACTATCAATACAGGCGTGAGAGGTCTCCCTGTACAATATGTTATTCAGGCCCCGGATTTTGAAAAGCTTGAAGAATATCTTCCTAAGTTTATGGATGAAGCTCAAAAGGATCCTACCTTTTCAATTGTGGATGTGAATCTTAAATTTAACAGGCCGGATATTCAGGTGCATATAAACCGTGAAAAGGCAAGGGAAGTAGGAGTGAATGTGTCTGATATCGCTCAGACTTTACAGCTTGCTTTAAGCGGTCAGAGATTCGGTTTCTTTTCTATGAATGGAAGACAATATCAGGTGATAGGTCAGTTTGACAGAGTAAATAGAAACGAGTCTGTCGATTTGAAAAATATCTATGTAAGAAATACTTCCGGGAACTTAATTCAATTGGACAACCTGGTAGATTTTGAGGAGTCAAGTAGCCCGCCTCAATTATTCAGATATAACCGCTATCAGGCTGCTACTATATCAGCTGGACTGGCTCCGGGTAAAACTATTGGAGATGGTGTAGAGGCAATGAATGCTATTCGGGATAAAGTGCTGGATGATTCCTTTTCTACTGCATTGATTGGTCAGGCTAGGGACTTTGCAGAAAGTTCATCCAATACATCTTATATATTTGTACTGGCTTTGATTCTGGTATATCTTATTCTTGCTGCGCAGTTTGAAAGTTTTGTAGATCCTTTTATCATCATGCTTACTGTGCCTCTGGCAGTAGCTGGCGGCGTTATATCCTTATGGTATTTTAACGAGACCAATAACATATTCAGTCAGATCGGAATGATCATGTTAATAGGTCTGGTAACAAAGAACGGTATTCTTATTGTCGAGTTTGCTAATCATCTGAGAGCATCCGGAAGGGATGTTCGCACAGCTGCCCTCGAAGCTGCAAACGGAAGGTTAAGACCGATATTGATGACAAGTCTGGCTACAGCATTAGGAGCGCTGCCCATAGCTATTGCTTTTGGTGCCGCTGCAAAAAGCAGGATGGGAATGGGAATTGTTATCGTCGGTGGATTAATGATATCATTGTTGTTTACGCTATATGTAATACCCGCTATGTATACTTATCTCTCAAAAGATAAATTTGCTAAACGGGTTAAGACACCAGTAAAAGAAGCGGCTAAAGAAGAGAGTTTTGTTAGTGAGATTTTTTAAGTTCGAGTGAAGGTCAAGGGCGTGGGCGGAGCCTCACGTCCTGCTTTTTACGATAAATGCGATTGAATTAATTGTTGAGATCAAAAAAGAATTTAAAAAAGCTCCCATAATTAGATTATGAGAGCTTTTTTAAATTTTTGTAATAATGCTTTAGTCAAAAATAATTTTAAGACAATCTGATATTCAGAATTTCCTCCGTTGGCACCTCAATGCGGTGAAAATATTTTCGGAGTACAAGGGCTGTAATGTTCCCGTCCTGGTCTGTTTTGCTTCCGGTAAGCATTCCATCAGTCTTTCCACTTATGGTGCTTATAAACACATGCTTTCCATCGTTCTGCAATGTGTACTCCTTAAAATCGATCATAGCAGTATATTTATTTATTAGACGAATAAAACCCAGTTATATTTTAGAAATGTAAATTCGATTTAATGAAATTATATTTCCTTTAATGGTATCTATTAAGCGAACTACGTGCCAACATTGAAAACTGTTTTTTAAGAGAACATTATTTCAACGTTTTAGTCCTAGAATAAATTTCAACTTATTGATTTTTAGTGGAATGGTGTAATTGTATTTCTGGCAGTTACCCTGTCAGTTTTGTAGGAAATGATACTGAATGAACCGTTTAAAAAAGTTCCTTTATCTGTAAGTAATTTTTATTTCTTGGGTGCCTTACCTGATTATGTCATTTATGGTGAAACAGAAACGGACACCTTGGATAAAATGTATCCATCAGATAGAGCCTCTAATAATTTATAGAACCAATTCAGTCATCAACCTTGTTAGTGTTTCTTCTGCATCTCCACATAATCCGGGATGTACGGCTGAAGTCTGGACAATGGTGCTTCTGTTTGCTGTTAACCATCTGAATCTTCCGGACAGGGGAAGACTTCCGATTGGTCCGGCTTGTTTTCCTCCTGCACAGATTCTTTCAAAGACGCGGAGTCGTTCTTCCAGTTCCGGTATATCTATATCTTTACAGAAAGCTTTTAACCGCTCCTGATTCAATTCAAACTTAGTTTGTAAGAACCCCTGTGATGAACAGAATAGTATAACTCCAACATTCAAAAACTCTTCGCGCTCAACCCTTGGTACAACACGGATGACAGCATACTCAAACAATTGCTTTCCTTGCATTTTTTGCATCGTTTACAAAGGTTTCAGAATTAGCGATTCGAGTTTCCAGAAATTTTACATAGGCCTGTCTGTGCGCTTCAACAGTTTCAAATGGTGATTCAGCCATTAACAGCCATTCATCAGGAATCAGGGCCACTATTGATTGTATGTTTTCAGGTGTAAGTTTAGTTTTGAAAGCTTCATTGACCTTATCCAGTTCAGTTGCTTTGGAAAGCAGGACGTGATCTTTTATCTGTGGAAATGGCTTCTTTCCTTGCTCTTCGGGATTAGGCCATGAATGATGAAAATAAAAGGATGCTCCATGGTCAATAAGCCAAAGTTCCTTATTCCATGTAAGCATATTGGTATTTCGCACAGTACGGTCTACATTCATAATCAGACAATCGAACCACACAATTTTAGAGGCAAGCACAGGATCTACATTGGTAACCAGCGCATCGAATGTAATGGCTCTTGAAAGATAATGAAGTCCAAGATTCTGTCCTTCACTCGTTCTCAGAAGATCCTGAATTTCTTCATCAGGTTCTGTGCGCCCAAAGGCTTCATCAAGATGGATAAAAACAATCTCTGGTATCAGAAAGCCCAGAAGTCTGGCAATTTCTCCAGCGATAAGTTCTGCTATCAGGGACTTTATTCCCTGCCCAGCACCTCTGAATTTTACCACATATAAAAAGTCGTCATCAGCCTCTACTATGGCAGGCAGAGAGCCTCCCTCGCGGAGGGGCGTAACATAACGGATAACGTTTACTTCTCTTATTTTGGGGTTGTAATTACTCACAGAATATTAAGTTCATGCCCGTCTGCTCTATGCTTCCGGAATATTTATGCCGAAAGTTATATCATTTTTTTCAGAATCTGATAGGGATTAATGATTTTATAAAATAGGAAGAGAGCCCATTGTGACTACTATTATTAAGGCTGGTTATATTTCTTGTGTTTTATAAAAGGTTCATCTTAAGGGTATTCTCCTGTGAAAAGGTATTTTATTTTTCTATCTGTTTACGGTATTCCAGGATCCTTTTTTCATCTGCACTTTTGTAACGTCAATCAGATAGTCGGGTAATTCCGGGTTGCTCTTTATCTGAATAAAACTAAAAGTTTAAAACCTAACAAAACACTATAAAGAACCAATACTAAAATGAAAACCAGATCTAAATTCTTTAACAGACTTTTAACAGCGTTTGCTGCTTCTGTTCTCCTTCCGGGAACTCTTTTCGCTCAGGCTTGGATAGCTAGACATAGCTTAAGTCCTGCAGACTACCAGACTGAATTTAATACACACACAGCTAACGGATACAGATTGACTTCTGTAAATGGTTATACCACCAACGGAGCAGAAAAATACATCGCTCTTTGGGAAAAGGTTTCAGGCGGCGCCTATGTTACCAAACACTCTATGACTGCTGCAGAATATCAAACAGCTTTTAATACATACACATCTCAAGGATACAGACCTACATTAGTATCTGGTTATGCAGTGGGAGGAGTAGCTCAGTTTGCTGCTATCTGGGAAAAGAAATCAGGTGGAGATTGGTTTGCAAGACATAATCTGACTGCCGCTCAATATCAGGCTGTATATGATACTTATACTGCTCAGGGATATCGTCCGACTTATATCAGCGGATATGTTGTAAACGGTGTTGAATACTTCGCAGGTATCTGGGAAAAGGTTTCCGGAGGTGGAGCCTGGGTTGCAAGACATAATTTGACGGCTGCTCAATATCAGAGTGCATTTAATTCTTATACATCTCAGGGATATGTCCTGAAAAGAATTTCAGGATACAACAAAGGCGGCACAGACCTATATGCTGCTGTATGGGAGAAAACAAGTTCTCCGATGTGGTCTGCAAGACATGGAATCACTGCTGCAAATTATCAGTATGTTTTTGATAACCATTATTACTCAGGCTACAGACCTGTATTGTTAAATGCTTTCGCATCCGGCACAAGTTCTAAGTACAATGGATTCTGGACTAATACCAACATCTCCAGCTCCAATATGGCTAAAATTGATAACGCCGTAAATAACTTCCTTTCCAATGAGAATGTCACAGGTCTTTCATTGGCAATAGTTAAAGACGGAAGACTTGTTTTTGCTAAAGGTTATGGATATGCAAATCCTTCAACAGGTGAAGAAATGTCTCCTGATCAGCCAGGACGTATCATGAGTGTCTCTAAGCCTGTAACTGCTGTAGGTATCATGACTTTAATCCAGAAAGGTCTATTGTCTAAAGAATCTTTTGTATTCGGACCCAATAGTGTGCTTGGTTCTAAGTATTCAACACCTGCCAATAAGCCTTCTTTAAACAGAATCAGAGTTCGTCACTTATTACACCATACTTCCGGTCTTAGATCATGCAATGGAGAATCTGTATTCTGGGATGCATCTAAAACACCAGATGATGCAATGGCTGTATTATTAGCAGCAAACAATCTTGTATTGACAGATACCAGTGTAAATTTTGAATATTCTAATACCAACTATTTCATACTTGAAAGAATCATTGAACAAGTAAGCGGTAAGAAATATGAAACCTACATCAGAGAAAATGTATTGAACAAATGCGGTATCGGATCTACTATGTATGTTGGTCAAGCTTCCGGAAATTCGAAAGCAGGAGAGATGAACTACACTTCTGCAACTAAGATGAACCTTCAGTTATGGGCAGGTTTTGGTGGCTGGGTAGCTCGTCCCATTGATTTGTTGAAATTCTTAAACAGAGTTGATGGAGCTACTTCACCTTCAGATATCTTAACTGCTACTTCACACACCACAATGACTACCGGCTCTTCTCTAAGACCAGGGTATGCATTCGGATGGGGAATTTCTGGTAATCAGCAAGGTCATAATGGTTGCCATGGTTCTTCAAGATCTAACTTAACTGAACTGGGTAATGGTGTAAGTTATGCCGTAATCATTAACAGTCAGCCAAAGACTGACGGATGCAATGAGGTTTTAATTCCGGCAATAGAAAACGCTCTGAAACAGGTGACTGCATATCCTTCTTACAACTTGTTTGACAATATAGGTACCGGTGCCCGTGCAGACGAGTTTGCAATCACTGCAGAAGAGCAAGGATTTAACATAAACATGGATGCATCTTCTATGAATAAAGTTCTTGCTTACCCAACTGTTAGTACTGATGGTGTGATCAATTTCAGCAATGCTGCAGATATTTCCTCAATAACAGTATTTGATATGCTTGGAAATAAAGAAACACACACAGCAGAAGATCGCATACAGACTCAATTGAAAGGCATGTTGATCCTTCATATTGAAACCGAGCAAGGCAAAGTAACTCAGAAAGTAATTGTAGAATAATTGTTGATTATATTTTTTAAAGAGTGAGTACCAGGGCTCACTCTTTTAAACTTTCAATGAAAGAGTCAAATAAAATAACCATCATTAATTCACCCACCCCCAAAAATAAATTGTTTGTTTTGGCATTTTTTGCGAGAGAGCTTAGGGCTCTCTCTTTTCTTTAGTGAGATGTATATAGAGGATTAGAGGAAGGGTTGTTTGTCTGAATTGGGATCTATGGAATGAAGGGAAAGACAGGATTATCATATTTATCTCGACACCTATTATCTTTCGCTTTTGCTTTATAATGTCATTGATTATTAATGGTTTATTTGATTTTGTAACTTTTTACTTTCTGCTTTCCGCCTTAAGCTTTTTGCTTCCTACTCTATAGTTTATCGAAAAGAGACCTTCCTCTTTTGCTTGAATTTTTACTAAATGAGTGAATTTCTTAAATTTAACTTCTATTGAATTGAAATTCATTTTATTCCTATTACTAAATCCAAAATGTTCTTATGCTTAAATCATCAAAAAAGGCAGTAACATTAAGTATTTTGTTTAGCCTGGGAATCTTTGGAGTGAATGCTCAGAGTAGCACTGTTACCGCTGGAGGCGAAGGCTCCGGAAGCGGAGGAACAATAAGTTATTCGATCGGGCTGACAAACTTCGAAGCTTCATCTGGTTCGTCAGGCTCTGTTACCGCCGGCGTTCAACATGCTTATATTACGGTGGTATCTGGTGTAGATCGCCCGGAGATTAATTTACTGGCAGAGGTTTATCCGAATCCTACTGCAACCCATGTAACACTAAAGGTTGATGGAATAAGTGCGAATAACCTGAGTTATGTTCTTCTGGACATAAACGGTAATGTGCTTCAACAAAGTTCTGTAATCAGCAGCTCGACAATCATTAATCTTGGAAACCTTTCCAATACTACTTACCTGTTGAAAGTTTTCAGAAAGAAACAAGAATTAAAAACTTTTAAAATCATTAAAAATTCTTAACCCATGAAAAAATACTTTTACTTAATATTTATTACAATGCTCAGTCTGCAATTAGCTTTTGCGCAGGCTCCAAATTTATTAAGCTACCAGGCTGTAGTGAGAAACAGCAGTAATGAGCTGGTATCCAATACAACAGTAGGTATTAAAATCAGTATTCTTCAAACTGCAGCAACCGGAACAGAAGTTTATTCTGAAGAACATCAGGTCGGAAGCAATAGCAATGGTCTGGTAAGTATATCAATAGGCGGGGGAGATGTTATATCCGGAAGTTTTGCAGCAATAGATTGGGCTAAAGGGCCGTATTTTGTTAAAACAGAAATTGATCCTGCAGGAGGTTCTGATTACTCTATCACAAGTGTTTCTCAATTATTAAGTGTGCCTTATGCACTTTATGCTGAAACGTCTGGCAACAGCACACCGGGTCCGGCAGGTCCGGCAGGCCCAGTTGGTGCTACAGGTCCACAAGGTGCTATAGGTCCACAGGGACCGGTTGGCCCGCAAGGTGCAGCAGGAGTGAGTGTCAAAACCATTACAGGATATGTAAATCCGACTCTTGTCGTTGGAACAGGATTTACTTTAGAACGATTACCAAACTTTCAATATAAAGTCAATTGGCCTAAAGGTTCTTTTCCTGGATTGTGTATGCCAATGGTATTCACCTATTCAGGTGCTGTTAGTTTAACAACCTGGGGTGCTGAGGGCGATGGGTCTGGTTCATTCACTACAGTTGCTAATGTAGGAAATACCATCTGGTTTACTATAACAGAGATTAAATAGTTTGTTTTTCAATATTGGTATCGGGAAATGCCTGATACCAATATTAAGATTTATTCAACACTTTTTTCTGTTTGAGTCTTTATTAATATTCTTTAATTCCAACCTTGGGACATCTGTTACGTTTTTTATGTAAATTTCCAATAGTTTATCCTGTGACATGACTTCAATGATTGATACTATTGCATACTGAATAGAATGATGTTTACTACCTTCAGATAATATTTTTGATTGTATCTATTTAGATAATCTTCAAAGAATTATATTATTTTCAAATAGAAGTTAATTAACAGGAAAAAACTCAATAGCAGGTAGATAGAAAAGAAAATTTTAAAATTTTCTTTTATAGAAAGCGTTAATAAAGAAAATAAGGTTTTTATAAACTAGCCTGAACCACATATCTCTGAACTACAAGGCAAGTTTCTACTACATTTAAGGATTTTTATTAAAAGAATATAGTATAATATTAATATGAAATTGATTAAATTTGATGTAAATTAGAGGCTGTTATTTTTTTTAAACATTTAAATGTATGATAAAAAATTTTTCAAAGGTTATTCCGGTTTTTGTTTTTTTGCTAATCTCAAATATCACATTAGCCCAATTTAAAACATTTAATTTTGACAGTATTACATTTTACCAATATCATAATCCTTCATATGGTCGATATGGAAATTCTGGCCCTGGTTTAGGATTATTAGGTCCTACTGGTGATTATATCCCGGTGAAAATTCGAGGTGAAAATTTGGTAGATCTAGATACTATTTATACTAATAGTTTAGTTTTTAAAAAAAATGCGAGTAATCGATACGATGATTGTTATGCTAAAATAAGTCCGGCATGGACGGGGAAAAAAATTATAATAAAAGATCAGCGAGATATTTTTATTAATGCTGATAATGATTCGATTATTTTTAGGAAAGATGCAAGCTTAAATGATTCCTGGACATTCTACTCCACAGAAGATAATCATTTTATCGCGACTGTCACCCAAAAAACTATTGAAAACTTTAACATCTATGGAAGCACATTAACTGACTCAATCATGACCATTACCATTAATTTAAAAAAGAATTTAGACGATAGTCCTGTTCAACATATCTTTAATGGAAGAGAGTGGAAAATAAGCAAAAAGTACGGATTAGTTAAAACATATGATTTATTAAACTTTCCCAAAGATACCACTACGCTTACTCTTGCTGGCATTAATGGCAAGGGCATAAAAAATCTGACATTTCGGGATATTTATAATTTTGAAATCGGAGATATTTTCCATACTGTGGATTCAAGTGAAAGGAGTTATAAGGTCGGAACAAATACAATCAGTAGAGTCGTTGATAAAAAGACTACAGATACTGAAATTATCTATAAAATAGAAAATTGGTTTAAAAAAGTCAGATATGATCCACTCTTTCCTGGCCTCCAAAAATCCGAAGGGAAAGATACTACGGAGATTAAAGTCAATTTGACTCAGTCGTCACCAGATGGATTAGACAACCTACCAACATTAATATATCCAGGTTTTTATAGTTTTCATATATATCAATTTATTAATAAGGAAACATCACTTTTAAGCAAAGGCAGTATATTTTTAAACCTTAAACAATCTGAAGTATCTCCTGATTCATGCTATAATCAATCCGGTTCGGAAGCAGGTATAGCATATGAATATATTGAAGGCTTAGGAGGCCCTTATTATTCGGGTGTCCATTTTGGAGATATGCCTGTTTGGGTAAAGAAGAAGTTAGTTTATTATAAAAAAGGGACTAAAGAATGGGGGACTCCTTTAAGTATGATGACTGGAATAGATCGAAGTAAAATTAATTCTAATGTAAATCTTTTCCCTAACCCATCAAATGATAAAATAAAGATTACTAGCGATGGTATTCAAAATTCTTTTTACAAAATTTATAACTATGAAGGACGAGAAATTCTAAGTGGTTATTTTACCTCAAATGAAGAAGTCATTAGCGTAAAAGAACTTACTTCTGGAATTTACTCTGTGGTTATTTTAAATGAAAATGGAGCTATCTATTCTTCTAAATTTGTCAAAAACTAGAGTCGGGTCATCAAGACTGATTAGGGTTTTGTAACTTATGTCTTACAAAAGAGCAGAGTTTTAAGGGAATTGCAAATAAGTATATATTGAAAAGTAGCCCGATAAAAAGCGGGGCTACTTTTATTATATGAATAAAAAGTTAAACTGATCTTTGGGGAAATGATATGCAAACTTTATTTTTTTGCTGGATGATTTTGCTTGATGGACAGCTTTATTCCTATAGGTTATTTTAATTTTTTCATTCAAATATAACCTATACTTAATACTTAGATAATAACTTTCTTCCAGGTATATCCATTGCTTTTAAGCAACTCTATCTCCTTTTTTACATCCGGTTCATATCCAATTGCGATGGTCTTTCTTATTTTCTTTTTTGAGTCAAAGACTTTTAATGTAATGTTTGGGTGTACATAGGCTACGCTGCCTCTCGCATTTAGACGTGAGGAGGTATGTTTTTATAGGCATATATATTAAAGTCAGATATTTTTTGAGTTCAGTTAAAATAGTTAGGAAGGTGTATTTTATTCTGAAGAAAAATACACCTTCCTTAAAGTTCGATTCGCAAGTATGACTTAATGTGAAAGGAGATATTATAGCTATGTAAGCAATATTTCTGCGACATAATGTTCCATTGCAAATAATACAAGCGAACAAAATATTAAGATACCACAGGTAATTCCTATCAGAGAGAAAAATCTGCCAAGTAAAATGTTGTATATCACATTAAAAGGTAGTAATAAAGGGGAGGTTTGTAAAAAAGTTAGATGCTGTAATTTTTTAATTATGAGGAGTATTGTAATTTGGCAACAAACTACTATATCTTATAAAAAGATCAAAACACATAAGTATCGAAGTGTTTTTTTTCTCATAATACAATAATTTATTCTTTGATTTAAGTAACTTTGATTTATATAAGTTATTTATTTTATACAAATATGAAACATAAAATTTTACTTTTAGTCCATTCACTTTTATTCTGTTTAGTAATTTTTTCTTCTTGCAAAAAGGATAAAGATAGCAACGAAAAAAGCACTTTTAATGATTGTAAACTTATAGAAATGTCTAATCCGGACATTGATATGACCGTTGAATTAACTTATAATTCTGAAAATAAAATTTTCCGGTTGTATAATGTAGCCAATGCATCATATGTTGATATTATTTATGGTGATTCTACGGTAACTTCAGTTACTTATAATAAAGAAGGAAAAGAAACAGCACGCAATATTAGTTTTTTTGACAATGCCGGCAGGGAGGTAAAACTAGTTCACGAAGATAATTGGGATGATTCTTTTATTACAGATACCGCTTATTATTCTTATGATCCTGATGGTTATTGTACTCAAGCCCTTCATCATTCTAAAACGATCAGTGGTCCTAATAAGACAGTACTTGTATATAGTTATGTATATAAGTATGTGATATCAGATGGAAATGTTATAAAGTTTACACATGAAGATCTATCACCTAATTCAACAGGAAATATTTACAAGGAATGCACCTATGAATATTATTCCGGAATAGAAAATAAATCAAGGATAGACCAGTATGGAAGGCCCAATATTAATGGTTGGAGAAAGGTTAATAAGAATCCTGTAAAAAAGATTACTATATTACAAAAAGGAAAGGAGCCCGCATCGGAGTCTTTCTATTATAAATATAATTCCAACGGCTATATAACAGAGATAAGTAAAAGTATCAATGATGGTTCTCCTGAAGTTGAACGAAATCTGTTATATGAGTGCAAGTAAATAGATGAAAATTCCTATGGAGAATGTCAATGGGCGGTAATAAATGAATTTTTATCCTGATATGAATTGGCCTAAGGATGGAGTAATTGTGAGATCAAATAAAACTATGTAGGTATCAATAACTTTAATTTCCTTTGACTGAAAAACGATTTCTCATTCTGCTTGATTTCCTTAATATTAAAGAAATAGAATTCAGTAAAAGTTATCCAATAGAAAGATGAGTTTTATTTGAGATTCGAATAGTAGAATGGGGGCCTTTCCATTGCCTGAGCCTTAACTAAATTTTTTCTAACACCTTTAATCTTAATAAAGGAGCTTTTTTGGGAAGATATATAAAGCCATTTTTAAGATAAGTAAAGTGGTATTAAAATGCTTTTGCTTTAAACTATTTCTCCTTATTGTCTTCCATCTCCTAAACCAATATATAAATTACCCCCAGCCCCCTTATCCAGTGAAAAGGTATTTTACTTTTCTATCTGTTTACGGTATTTTATAATTTTTTTTTCATCTGCAAATTTGTTACATCAATCAGATATTTCAGTAATGACTGTATTTGATTTGCTTGAGATAATGCTCATTAAGACTGAAGCATATTCAACAGATATAGATTAATTGCTTGATTATATTTTTTGAAAGAAAGACCAGGATATCCATTTTTATTAACTGGCTTCTTTGAGTATAACCTTCAATTATGCTGACTATGATATCGAATTCTAAACATTAAACCTATGCCAGAGAACATCAACAAAACCGACATTTTTAAATTTGTAGCGCTAAGACCTCCGGTAACCGTCAAGAGAAGAGATCTTGAAACTAATTTTATTAAAGACAAGAGAAAACCAGAAGAATCGCCTGTTGGCAAATTGGTTTCGACCTTCGAAAGGAGTGACGGAGATAAAATTCCAGGACAGATTTCAGATTTCATTCGATCTAACAAATATTATATTGATTATCCTGAATCGGATGGAGACTTCAGGCTTTCAAAAATATATGAAGAAGCAAAGGCCATATCAAAGGATTCATTTAATCTTGAAAGTATAAAAGAGAAAATAACGGGAATCATTGATGATTCAATCTCATCTTTTCTGGAAAAGGAAGATTCAAAGCAATTACTGAATAATATCTGGGACAGGTATTATGCCTTTTATATTTTATCTAAAACCGAAAATCAAAACCTGGAAATTTTAACCAAAGGCTTAAAGGTTTTTCATCTGCTGGATTTGATCAATCAATCTATGATAGATAGTTTTTTAGATTTTCAAAGAGCCGTTACAGCGCAACCTTTGGTGGCATCTTTGTTTACTGACCTTCCTAAACCAACTGTTAAAGTTGAAAAACCGGAAGAAAAGAAACCAGACCCTGAGAAATTAAGGGAATATAATAAGCTGTGGAATGACTTCATCACCACACACAGGGCTATTGAGGAATTGAGGAAATTAAAATTTGAAAACAAATTAGTTTCAGAAACTCAGGATGCACCAAAATCAGATAAGAAAAGAGATAATGAAATTGCAGGTAAGATTACGTTTGCGAAGAGTATATCTATAATAGATCAGAGGAGTTTTGCTAAACTGCATCCTGCCACAGTATCCATATTGAAAGAGTATGCAATAGATAAAGATAATTTTCAGGTGAGCGAGCCTGCTACTGAGCTTCAACAGTCTCTGGATTCCCTGTATCTGAGAATGTCCAATATAGAGGATGTTGAATTTGTAAATGTTATGCCGGCTGAAGCAAGATCTATAGCTGGTTTGGCATATTTAGAAAACAAAATAAAAGGATTAGCCGATATTCAATATAAACCATATATTCCATCTACCAATGTCAGAGCGTCTATCAAGCCTTTGGGAATTGGAGAACTTAAAGTTGTTAAGCAAAAGCTTAAGAACTATACAGCAGGAGAGGTTGCACATATTGAAAATGTACTGCGTGGTGAGTATAAAGAAAGAAAACATCGGGTGCTTGACAGAACGGAAGAGATCTTTACTGTTACCAGCGAAACTTCGGAGGAGACAACCAAGGATACTCAGAGTACTGAACGCTTTGAGCTGAAAAAGGAAAGTGAGAAAACCATTGAAGAGCAAATGAGTGTTCAGGCAGGTGTTACTGTTTCCGGGTCCTATGGAGTAGTAACTTTTGGTGCACACGGAGAATTTGCCTATAGCACATCAAGTCAGGAATCAAACAAAAATTCTTCCAACTTTGCAAGAGAAGTGATAGACAGATCTGTTTCGAAAATCCAGAAAAGAACCAAGGAGGAAAGAACAGTGAAAAAACTTCATGAAGTAGAAGAGATTAATACGCATGGAGTTGATAATAAAGAAAAGCCTGATCATGCAGTAGGTATTTACAGATGGGTGGATAAATACTATGATGCTCAAATTTATAATTATGGAAAGAGAATGATGTTTGAGTTCATTATTCCTGAACCTGCAGCGTTTTATGAATATGCTCAGACGCATAAACCAAAGAAAGATATAAAGCCTCCAATAACTCTTAACCCGTCATTGACGCACAAGAGTATTACGGAGTTCAACTATCAGGATTTTATAAGGGATTATAATATTCAGGGAATCACACCTCCGCCACCATACTATAAAACAGCGTCAACAGTCTTGTCAAGTGATGCCAGTATACAAAATGGAACGTCCTTGTCCAAGAGCACCAAAGAACTGATCATTCCGGAAGGTTACTCTCTGACAAGTCTGAGTTTTAGCTTGTCTACAATTTATGAAAATAATCCTCAGTTTAAGCTTTCTATTGGCTCTAATGATATGGGATGGGCTTTCATCACGGATAATGATGCAAGAAGAAGATGGGATTTTCAGGCAGGATCAGTCAATTATGTCGACGGAATTATTCCTGTATCATTAAACTGCTATGATATCAATTCTTTCTTTGTTAATGTAACTGTAGGGTGTGTGCGCAGTGCTGCCAAGTACGAACAATGGCAGATACAAACATTCGAAAAGATTATGAATGCATATAAGGCGTTGCAAATGGAATATGAAGAAAAAGTTGCAGCTCAGGAAGTTCAGCAGGGTATTGCGATTACCGGACAGAATCCAAGGATCAACAGGGAGATTGAAAAGGTTGAGCTTAAGAAGCAGTGCATTAAACTATTGATGGATACCTATCTCTTTGGATCTTTTAATGCTATGAAAGATAATGGATCCAGTCCTCCGGACTTTGATATATTTGACGCTATGGATGAAGGCAAGACCATTCAGTTTTTTGAACAGGCATTTGAGTGGGAAAATTTGACTTATCTTTTCTATCCTTACTTCTGGTCAAGAAAGAGCCAGTGGATGCACAAATCCAGTATTTATGATAATGATCCTTTGTTTACAAAATTCTTGCAGGCAGGGTCTTCCAGAGTTGTAATTCCTGTATATCCGGCGTACAATGATGCTGTAATGTATTTCCTTGAAAATAATGGAGCCATCTGGAAAGGTGGGGAGCCACCAAGATTGAATGATCCATTGTACATCTCATTGGCGGATGAATTAAGAGATGAAACAGATGACCTTGGAAATGCAACACCTGAAGGAACCCCATGGGAAGTAGTGCTTCCGACTACTTTAGTTTATTTACAGAATGATTCGAATCTGCCAACTTTTTAATTTTTAAAAAATGGAAATACAGAATCCACCTTTAAGTGGCACTTATGATTGGCTTCTATACGACAGACTGGCTTATACCCGTCTGTCGCTTGATACCAATCCGCCATGGCCAGATGCGCTCATTCGGCAAAATACCTTTTGTAATGCCTGTCTGAATGTTACAAGAGCAAGGAGAGCCAGTGAATTTACATCCGTAAGGCAAAGGAATGCCTATTATGATTTTATGTCTTATGTGTTTGAATATTCTTCTATACCAGACAGACGTTCAAGAGGGATTAAGTTTTTCCATGCGACCACTGCAGTCACAACATGGGCTGCTCTTGGAGCAATAGAAGGTGTTGCACGATCTGTTGTTTTAAGTCAGGCAACAATAAATGTGCTTTCAGAAGTAAACCGTCTTCTGTTAGAGGAAAATATGTATGTGATTTATTGTCTTCTGTTTACTACAGAGAATAACTTTCCTTTTGCTTTTGTAAATAATTCACCATGTGTAATACATCCAAGAGAGATAAGTTGCTTTGATTTCGATCTCCAGATGGTTCGCTTTGAGCAATCAATTGTCGAAAACTACATTACTTCACATAGTGATCAGTTTACTGACACTGTGAGGAATGAAATCAATGGCACATTAAATCCTTCGGGAGCTTTAATGTCCACCGTATCGTTTATTACCGGTGGTATTTCAAGACAAGCTATGAACATGGCCAAAAGTGGACTAGGTGTTTCTGAGCTTAGTTTTATGAACTATAGACACAGAACAGCAATAGGATTTGCTACTGTCCATGTTTTTCATCGCAGGATATCAGATTATACCAATTATTTAAGATCAATCGGTTACATTTAATAATCAAATGATCAAATTGGAAAAGGAATTGGACTTTGTTTCAATTCCTTTTTTATCAATTAAAAGAAGCTTTAATAACTCACAGTGGGGACTGCAATGATATCAAATATTAAATATTTAACAATTAAAAAGAACAATTTAAAAGTAAAGTTTCATTTTGATCGTCTTCTTTGTCATGACGAAGCAGGAGGATGGGGGAATGCTGAACCCTATATGTGGACAGTGTTTTTTAAGATTGATGGCACAACCTGCCGTTTAAATGATTCATTGATGTTAGAAGGTATAGCTACCATTTTTTCAACTCCGGACAGTCATGGCCGCTTAGCTGATGCGGATGTAGATGCCGGTGATACTGTGCCTATTCCATCAGCCATTGGGCTAAAGGAAATGACATTAACTCCTATACCCGTTCCGGATACCGTCAAGAAAACTGGTATTGGTGATATACCTGCTTTGGCTGGTTGTGTTTTGATATTGATGGAAGAGGATAATATATCAGTTGATGAAGCAACAGCCATTCATCAGGCTTTATATGTAGGCATTCAGCATGTGTTAAATAACGTTATCTCAACACTTGAATTTAAAGATATTTCTCAAGAGGAAATAAAGAATCTTACAGTTATGATTCAAAATAAGCTTGGAGGTGCCATTCAAAATCAACAAAATTTCCTGGAAGACTTAAGGAGTTTGATTAATGGTGATAATATTATTGGTACTACAGTGTTTAAGTTTTCCGGTGACCAGTTGTTAAAACAAAATTCTACTTCGTTGAATGAAAGATGGACAAATAATAACGGAGACTGGGAATTATTGGGTTCCGTAAATACAGTAGAGCATTACACCTGAGCGCTATGAACGATATCAGAAGCATAAGTTTAAACGATATAAGACATGGATTTCTGGCAGAATGGTGAGTAAATAGCAAATTATTTTGTAACTATCAGATCCTTCGCAAGCTCAGGATGACCAAAATAGCTGATTATGGTTTGCTAATAAAGATAGTTACCAAGAGGGATAGCCTTCTGAAGCCATTTATATCCTTTAGCCATAACTTAAGGACTTTCCCTACATTTCTTTCGATTTATCTCTCTTTTTTCAACCTTAAACAAAGTTGTGATAATCGTGTTCCAATGGAATGTTATGTCAAATGCTTATTCCCTTTTCAATGAAAGTCAAACTTGTTTTTTTGATATTAACCTTCTGTCTGATCGAAGCAAAGGCACAGGACATCATTAAAGACTATAACAATGTAGGTTGGTTCGGCTATTTCGGTGATCATAAATTGAGCAGTAAATTTGGACTGCATACGGAGTATCAATGGAGAAGATCACATTTTATTACAACATGGCAACAATCTCTGGCGAGGGCAAGTGTCAACTATAAAATAACCGAAGACCTTACTTTTTCGCTGGGATATACCTTTGTAGAGACCTATCCATACGGTGATTATCCGAGCACTAAAGAGCCTTATCCCGAAAACAGGATCTATGAAGATCTGAAATTCAAATTTCCATTCTGGAAATTTGAATTTGATAATCGATTGAGATTAGAACAGCGATTTGTTGCAAAACTTACAGATAGTACTGGTCATAAAATTACCGGATGGGATTATAGGAATAGGATCAGATATCAGTTAAAAGTTGAATTTGCATTTAAGGGAAATACAATAGATGTTAACGAACCATATCTGACAGCTTATGATGAAATTTTTATCCGGTTTGGCGGTAATACAGGTAAAAACTGCTTTGATCAGAACAGGTTATTTGCTGGCCTCGGCTATAAAGTCACGAAAAATTTCAAATTTGAAGGAGGCTATTTTTTTCAACTATCCAAGCATCAACATAAAGAAAAGAACACAGGAAAATACGTATATGAATACAATAAAGGATTTATTGTATCTCTGTATTATGATATAGATTTCAGGAAGGAGAGAGGTCAATAGGGTACCTCGTAGAGACGCCATGTTGGCGTCTCAAAAGCTATGATAAAGAGGGGAAGTAGTCAATTAATATCATCATGTTCTAAGTAATATATTCTTATCAGAGTACCTGTAAGCGTAATTAAATTAACCTTCTTTATACCATTTTTACCCGTTGTAATCGATTAAGGAAGTATTAGGAGGGGATATAGCTTGTGAAGAAAATAAGTCCTTTAATCATGAATAAACCCTGTTAGAAGGTTACTTTCAGAACCACCATTAGCTGAAATTAAACAGGGGCATATAATTCTTTATCCTAGTATTAAAAATGACTTTTTGAAAAAAATATTTACTTTTGCAGCATTACTATTTTAATCATATTTTATGAAATTCCGATTTTTACTTCTTTTATTTTTCATTTCAGTTCATTCTTATTGCCAGATAAAATTTGAAAAAGGATATTTTATTGATTCCGAAAATCAAAGAACAGAATGTTTGATTAAGGATTCCGACTGGAGAAACAATCCTTTAAAGTTTAAATACAAGCTAAATGAAACCGACGAAGTTAAAGAGGCCGATATCTCTTCTGTAACTGAATTTTGCGTTTACAATAGAGCAAAATATGTTCGTGCCAATGTTAAGATTGACCGGTCAAGCCAGGAGCTGCGTAGTTTAAGTAATAAAAGAAATCCGGAGTATGTAGAGGAACAGCTATTCTTGAGGGTAGTTGAGGAGGGCTCTGCAACGCTTTATTCTTATAGAGATCCGGGAATCTCAAAGCTGTTTTACAAAGTAAATAATTTACCCATCGAACAATTGGTTTACAAAGAATATTATACTGCTGATGGTTTCATCGCAACTAATGCAATGTTTCGTCAGCAACTATTCTTAAATGTTAATTGCAAGAAATCGGTATCAGTCAATACACTCGAAAGCATTCGTTACAGTGAAAAGGAACTTGAAAAATATTTTCAGAAATATAATGAATGCGTAGGGGACTCTATCTCCAAACAGGTTAAAAAGAAAAGAGATCTGTTTAATTTAAGAGTCACACCAGGTTTTAGTTATTCCTCCTTCAGCTTAACTGATTATTTCTACAAAATCGACTTCGATAAAAAGCTAGCTTTCAGAGTAGGTTTGCAGACAGAGTTTGTATTGCCTTATTATAAGAGCAAATGGAGTTTAATTTTTGAACCTACGTATCAATATTTCAAATCTAAAGGCAAAAGCAGTTCTAATGATTTAGGGAAAATTAGATATTCATGTATAGAGTTCCCGGTTGGTGTTCGTCATTACTTTTTTTTAAATGAAAAACTAAAGCTTTTCATCAACGGGTTGTTTATAACAAATATGACCTTGAAATTTAATTCCACTCTGGTGACAGGAAATGAACCTATGGGGTACTATAGCTTTAAGAACTTTGAGCCTTTGGATAGTTTTGGTTTAGGAGCTGGAATTGAGAACAAATGGATCAGTGCTGAAATAAGGTATTGTCCTCGCAGAAGACTTACAAATTCTCAAACTTACACAACGAATTTATCCAGACTATCGCTGTTAATTGGGTTTAAAGTATTTTAAAGAAAGGTATAAAAGACCTCACCCTAAACCCCTCTCCTGAAGGAGAGGGATTTAGGGTGTATGTTATTAGTTATATCACTTTTATTTCAACATTTTTGTCGTCGACTTTTCCCTTCTCTTTCAGATAAGGGTTAGAGAGGAGGCTTATTAGCGTTAATACCATAGCTAAACAACTAATTCAATAAATCACTATAACTATTGAAATGAAAAAGCATCATTTGTTAATATCAGGACTCCTCTTACTCATTTGCTGCAAAGGAGCGCCTGAAGAGAAATCCAATTCGAACGGTAATGACACGACATATAAGAGAATTGATGCTCCTCAAAGCAATACAATTGATCCAATAAAAACAGAGAACAAATCAAAAAAGATTGAATTTGATTTTTTATCAGAATGTGATTCTCTTCAGATTTGGCAAGGAGGAATTCAAGGTGTTGCTTTTTCTGATTCTATAGGACCATTCCTTATGGCACAATGTTTTGCAAATAAGCATTACGACCTGGTTGTATTTAGTGATAGAGTTATAGATCTAAAAGAAGGGGCTAATTTTAAAGAAAATCGAATAGCAGATGGATTAACCAATGCGGAATATTATGCTTTTGAGATACCAAAGAAAGTTCCGGAGAATCCGGAGAATGAATTCGATACGTTTGATTATATTTTTCCAAATCAGGTGAAGATATATAAGCAATTTAATGATGGCTGGTATTTGATTAATGAGGTAAATGCTAATTCTTTTGAGGACTTGGGGAGAATAAAACTGAATACTATTTATAAAAAGTAACATTACTGGCTATAATACTATATTAAATCCATAGTTATTAACCATCAGGATTAAAAAGTTAGTGTATATTGTTCTATCTTATTATTTTTAGTTATAACCAGGCACAGGAAAACCGAAGTATATGAAATACATAGTAATCACAATTTTGATAATTATAATTGTTGGAGCAATTCAAGTATTCCGAAATAAAAAAGGAAATTTTCTAATGAATAACTCTGACCTTATTGAAGCTGGGCAACTCCTATTTCCTGATCTTAGGACAGACTTTGAAGCTTTTTTAAACTTATTCCTTAAAGACAAGAAAACATTTTTAGCCAACGAAGAACTTTTAGACGACTATGATAATTTTGAAGACCTGGATAAACTCAAAGCAATTGAAGTAATTTATATATTCGGAGATAGCAGACAAAAGCTTTGTTTGATTGATTGGCGCGGTGAAGAAAATGAGGGGGAGATTGAGAGCTTCATGGATGAGAACTTACAAATCAAGACTGATTGGAAAAATGTAAACGAACTTAGAAAGGCTGCTGATGAAGAAAAACAACGAGATGGTAAATTCATAATTGACCTGTTAAAAACTTTTGATAAAGACCTGGAATCATTAAATAAAAAGATTATTTTTTTTGATCTTGGGTGGGACGCTTATGTCTTTACTGTTGTTGACAAATCTTCGTATAAGACTATAACGGACAAATTAGGAACACTTTTTCATGGTACGGAAAAGTTGAGGTAATGAGCTGCAAAAGCAAGAACGTAATAGTGATTTAATAACAATGAACAATACTTACTATATAATTTCGAACTCAACTGATTCAAAGGAGACCGGAAATGATTTTCCACAAATTCAGAATGTGACGAAAGAATATAATCCAAATGGGCCATATAGCGTATATAAGCTTTACGAGCACAGAAATTTAAATCCTCCTTTTATACCCGAATTAGATTCTTTTGAAGTGCGAAAAAGGACAAAACTAACAGACTTAATGAGTAATGCTTTCATTGGAGGTAGGGGATTGTTTTTAAGCGAAAAATTTAAATCTCTACTGTCAGATTTTAATTTACCTAAGCATAAATTCTTTAAGTCGACCGTGATCAAAGACGATGATACTCGTAGTTATTATTGGTTTCATCTAATTGAATCTGATTATAGACAAAATGTAGTATTCGAAAAAACTAAATTTAGTAATTGGAAAGACTTAAAATTGGATAGTTATCAAAATTATCTGGACTTTTCAGAAAATGAAGATAAGTTTGGTCTTTTAAGAGCGAATAATGTAACACTAGGTAATACATTTGATAAATCATTAGACCTCTTTATGATTTCTGCATTTGACCAGAATTTATATATTTCTCAAAAATTAAAAGATAAAATAATAGAGGAAAAACTGACAGGTATAGAAATTAAAAGTTCGGAAGGGAAATTAGACTTTGAAGGATAAGGAAAACTTTCACTAGCGTTAGAACAACGATATTAAATGTCAGATTATAAAACAATTTTATAAACTACAAAATTATGAAATCAAAAATTTTATCCATATCACTTCTTGCCATATTGGTACTGTCAGGTGCGACAATTACCACAAAAGTTCAATCAGATTTAGCTGATAAGTTAATCGGAACATGGATTTGGAAAACTGTAATTGACAGTGAAACGAAACAAGACCTGGGGCTTGATATGGTAACTATGGGCATAGCAAGTGAAGTAAAAACAGAATTTAAGAAAGATAACACCTATACAGAAAGTAAGCTGAGAAAAGGAAGTACTGAATATTCCAACATCAATGGTGAATGGAAAATAGAAAATAATGAAACGCTTAATCTCAAAGCAAAGGATAAATGGATGCCAAGTAAAATTTTGAAAATATCAAACGATTCCTTACTGCTTCAAATGAATCCGAAATTAACTTTGTTAATGGTTAAGCAAAAGTAAAGGTTATATGTCTTCCATTACCGCTTCTTTCAGTAGGAAAACACTATTACATTTTTTAAGATGACCTTGAGACTACTATCAATCATATTGATCTTAACTTTTTTTTCTTGCGGAAATAAGTTGTTCAAGAATAAGAACCTTGACCAATCACAAACCATAAATCAGGTAAGTATAATCATAGATACAGCTGAAGCAAAAGAGGAAAATAAATCTACAGGAAAACATCAAACAGAGTTTTTTATAAAGGATGAAACAAAGTATTCTCAAATTTTCCTGAAGGAATTTAAAGAAAGACATAGTATTTATGAAACTATAACACTCATTGATGATACGATAATAGTGAACAATGACCAAGTTGGACATATCATCATTCCTACAGACTTGCCACTGAATGAACAGGTAACTTATACAACCGCTGAGGATAGTAAAAAACTAGTACTTATAGTTAAACGCATTAACTACTCAACTTTAGAGTATAGTTATTTTGAAGTTTCGAACGGACTTAAAACGAATGAAAGACAAGGGAAAGCAGAACTTGAACCTGTATTTTATCTAGGAGCAGAGGGGACATTTGAAGACGAAGAAGAAAATGTTTATGCATCCGTTGAATATATTGACAACTCTGAAAAGGACTGTCGCACTTACATTCATATTGGAGTTGGAAGTATTGAAAAATCCTTCTTAACACAAGAGTGCGAGACAGATAGAAATAAGTTCAGGACCCCATTGTTAACCCGCACAAAATAGGAGAAATACTATCTCCCTACTTTATTAAACTACAAAGCTCTATATCGCTCATCCTGAGCCCTGTGAAGGGATCTGATAGTTACAAAATAAATTTACCATTTCAAGAGGGAGTCTTCCTGATAGTTCAATTTTCATTCTTTGGAAAGTCCAGAGGTTCTGAAAGCTCAAGGATGACAGGGAAGGTATTAGCAGTAAAGTAAGGCATTGCAACAGATCAATTCACTTTAATGTTAATGTTAATATAAAAACAAAGTTATGAAGTATCAGAATTAAAAAGAGGAGTTAGATTCACTTTATGCTTTAGCTAAAGAAGAACAAAGAAACAGTGACAAAAAGTTTCTGGTGTGGGCAGGGGGAGACTCTCCGAACCAACAAGATCAATTGTACCATCAGTTCAAAAATAGATTTCCGGAAATTGATATTGAGATTATAGTCGACTTATCTAAATACCACGATATAAAAATCTATGAACAATTGAATGATGGCTATTTAGATCCGGATGTAACAATGCTTCAGACATTGAACGATTTTGAAAACTGGAAAAAAATGGAAGTTTTAGAGCCGTTCAAACCTGAAGGATTCAAGCACATTCGGGAGGGCTATTCCGATCCTGACGGACATTTTATTGCTGCATTTATATTTGCTTTTTTACCTCAGTATGCGAAAGAAGGTGTAGGCTTTGTTCCCCAAAACTATAAAGATTTTCTAAAGCCGTTATTTAAAAACAAATTGGTGATGACTCCTCCTCACGATGATGATGCGGTACTTTATGTTTTTGATAAGATCATTCAGAAATACGGAGTAGGATTTCTGTACGATTTAAAAGAACAAAATCCTGTTTTCGTGCGAGGCACTGCGGCCCCGGCAGCATTGGTGGGGCAGGAGGGATTTTTAGGTAATATCGTTGGTTATCCCACTTATCCCGATCAGCCCTCACTATCATTTATTCCTAAAGAAGAATTTTTCATTACCTGGCCTCAAAGAGCTGCAATGTTTAAGCTGACACAAAACAAAGCAGCAGCGAGGTTGTTTTTGGCCTATATTGCAAGTTTTGAATATCAAAACTCAAGAGGATTTTGGTCAACCCGAAATGATGTAACGGAAATGGGAGGGCTAGAACCACTTGAGAATTATAAAAATACCGACCCTTTTGATTTTATCAAATGGATGAGAAACAGGGAACACATTCATGAGTTGCGTTCATTATTCACTGAAATATTCGGAGAAGTAAAAGGCGAATCTCCTTTGAAGGACCAAAGTTTATTGAGAGTGTATTATAATACTTTGTAAGGCAATTTGTGAGACACCTAAATTATACACTGTACCCGTCCTATGGTGACTCCATAGTCAACTTAAGGAATCTTTACTTAGTTAAGTTGATGGCTGTTATCTGGTAAGTCGATGATGCGGGATAACTAAAATCCTGTAAATTCTAAAATCCTTTAAATCCTGATTCAGACAATCTCACAATCCAGAAGGGATTGAATATTTATAGATAACTGGGCATTGCCTTGGTGCGACCTCTACAGGGTCGTATGTTATTTATCTGTTCTTATCTATAAACATTTGACCTCTTCGAGGTCAGGACTTTTCTCAGACTTTTTAGCTTTACCGTATTGCCAGAAATCTTGCCTGTGCCCCGACCATGGTAACATAATGAATTTTTACTTGGTTAAGTTGACCATGGTGCAGACACCGTCCGGGGAGTCGGAGAGTGTAGAGGGTAAATAACGTCAAATTAAGCCAGTGGTAGCGACAGTTTTTGTTTTTTATACCCATCGTAGAGACGCCATGCTGGCGTCTCAGAAACTGTGATAGAGAGAAATATGTATATCCATCCGATCATCATGCTAATTGAGATTTTTAGTTCATTTGAAAATGATTCTGGTGAAAAAGATAACATTGCACATGTTGGAGAGGGAGACGCCAGCATGGCGTCTCTACGAAATTGGAACAGGAAAATTCCATCCAATCATAATACCTATTGTAGGCTTTAATTTCCTTTTTTCAGAAGATTCTGATGAAAGGATAACATTGCCCATGGAGGAAAAGGCTAATAGTGTATACCTGGGTAATAATGCATAGTCATATTCATAAAACCCCATTGTGAAAAAAAGAACTTTTTAATTTACCTTTTTAAGAAGCTGATTGTAGTTGTAAAACTCCATTTAAACCGGAAATAAGATTTGGTTGATATGAATAAAATTGGTCTGCTCTTTATATTGGTGAATATTCTGAATATTCATTTATATGCACAAAACACAATAACTGTCAATTTATCCAATAAAATCCGACCGGTCACACACTGTGCATCTGGTTCTTTATATGGAGTCATTGAAACCTTGCCCTCCGATATTGCTAATCTGGTCGCTCCTCTGAAGCCACATGTTTTTGCCAATCCTGCACAAAGTGGTTCGGGAAAACAACAGCCTGTCGGTGATGCTATAAAAGTTTCTGAACGACTGCAAAACACCACAGCCAAGGTGCAGGTACGTCTGCCTGATGTTTTGCCTGGATGGCCATATAAGTGGCCCGGTACTCAATCCTTTTTAAATATCTGCCAACAAGTAATTAATGCAAAGAAAGCTTCAGGTAGAACTAATTATGATGGTTACGAAATCTGGAATGAACCTCAGGGTACCTGGAACGCATCTAACGGAAACTTTAACACCACCTGCTGGAAACCTACTTTTGATCTGATCCGTTCGATGGATCCCGGTGCAAGAATAATCGGGCCGTCACTGGCATATTACAACAATAACTATATGCGTGATTTCCTGACTTTCTGCAAGGCTAATAATTGTATTCCGGATGTTGTCTGCTGGCATCAATGGGGAGCAGGTGGGTTTGTAAACGCATACAACCAGTACCGTGCGCTTGAAAAGGAATTGGGAATATCTCCGAGGCCAATCAGCATTAATGAATATTCTTCAAAAACGAGTGATCCCAATGAAGGTTGTCCAGGGTATTCTGTACCATTTATCAGTAAATTCGAAAGACATGGTGTGGAAAGTGCCTGTATCTCCTGGTGGTTTACCAACCTGCCAGGCAGACTGGGAAGTTTGCTGACTTCCAATAACCAGAAAGGCGGAGGATGGCATTTGTACAAATGGTATGGAGATATGACGGGAAACATGGTACAGGTAACTCCTCCTAACGATTTTAGCGAAGGCTTGGATGGTTTTGGTTGTATAGACGATGTCAGTAAATATGCCAGCATCTGCATTGGTGGAAATTTCACAGGAAATGCTTCTGTAAAAATAAACGGAATTCCTGCCTATTTCGGCAGCAGTGTCAAGGTGAAGCTGGAATATGTTTCATGGTCTGGTAAGGACATTCCGGTAGCTGGTACGTCATTGATTTCCAATTCTGTTTTTAATGTGAACAATGGATCTGTTACAGTGCCTGTAAATGTAACAAGTATTTATTATGCCTATCGCATTTATTTAGAGCCATCGGTGAATACACCTTCCGTTGCAATTACTGTTCCAGCCAAAGATACAGTGGTTGCCAATCCGTCAGATGTGTTGGCTCGTGCAAATGTTTCAGACCCATCAGCAATTAATGATCTGAAGTTTTTTGTCAATGGTGTGCAGTCTGGAAAAACGCTGACTGCTCCTCCTTTTACCACCACTTTGAATATCAGAACAGCAGGTGTTTATACCGTTACAGCAGAAATCACTGATAAAAACAATAACAAAGTTGTTTCGTCTGGTAAAATCATAAGGACCGCAATTGCACAGGTTGGTTATAACTATCAGTCTCATACTATTCCAGGTACCATTCAATCAGAAGAATTTGACCTGGGAGGAAACGGCTTTGCTTATTTGGACAATACACCGGGAAGCAGTGTCACTCCATTGGTAAATTACCGGACTGACGAGGATGTTGATATTGAAAACTGTACTGATGCTGGTGGAGGATACAATATAGGATATGCAACAGCGGGTGAATGGCTGGAATACAGTGTAAAAGTAGCTAAAACAGGAAAATACAACCTTGCTCTGAGGGTAGCTTGCAATGGCGATGGACGAACGGTTAATTTAACAATTGACGGGAACGCCTTAACCTCATCTATACCCATACCAAACACCTCTGGATGGCAAAACTGGACAACTATTTCTGTTAAAGAATTGCAAATGTCTGCAGGGGAACACATCCTGCGATTGACCATAGGAAATGTGGACTATGTCAATCTGAATTATATGGTTTTTGAAGAGGTGGTTCAGGTACAACCACCGGCGATCACATTAACTTCGCCAGGTAACCGGACAACCATAAGTGTTGACGAGAAATTAACACTGTCTGCAGATGCAACCGATCCTGACGGAAATATCATCGGTGTATCTTTTTATCAAGACGGCAAATTGCTCACCACAGTAAATACTGCACCTTTTTCTTATCAGTGGACACCAGCGTTTCCGGGAGAATATTCATTTTATGCTGAAGCTTTTGATACCGATGGCTTAAGTACCAGAACAGATACAGTGAGTATTACAGTTCAAACAATTGTCACGGGTCTTAATGGAGTGGAGATTACCTCATTTCAACCGCATCCGAATCCTTTGAATGAGGAAGGTTTTTCGCTGAAAGGAATGGGAAACTTTGCTTATCGCATTGTTGATTTTAAAGGTGCATTGGTAGAAAGCGGCGATGGTTCAGAATCAATAAGCATTGGGAAAGATCTGGCCCAAGGTATATATCTTCTGACGATAGAAAATGAAGAGAACCGGTTTGTCTGGAAGATCGTCAGGAAGTAGGCCTGTTCATTAAAAGACTTTTGTAAAATATAATAACTGTAATCTATACGAGGGATTTCATAGACATTGCAACAAAATAAAATTTACCCCGTGGTCTGTCGGGGGCCGGTGTAGAGACGCCATGCTGGCGTCTCAGAAACTGTGATAAAGAGCAATATGTTAATTTATCCAATCTTCATGTTTAATTGACGTCTTATAATTCCCTTTTTCGAATGATTTTGATGAAAAGGATAACATTGCTCATGGTGGAGAGGGAGACGCCAGCATGGCGTCTCTACGGCTGGGGAAAAGACATGGAATCATTCTATCCAATCCTCATGTTTAATTGTAAGCTTTAATTCCCTTTTTCGGATGATTTTGATGAAAAGGATAATATCGTACATGGTGGAGAGGGAGACGCCAGCATGGCGTCTCTACGAAATTGGAACAGGAAATTTCCATCCAATCATCAGTACCTCTTAGATCCTAAATGATATTTAACGAAGTGCGTCAGATGTATGAATCAAATTTCAAATCTCATCGACCTTTGCTCATACTTTAAGCTTTAAGCTTTCCGCTTTCAGCTTTAATCATTTTTATCCTTAGCCTTTTGATCTCTGTTTCTATTTTTAAGCCATCTCTCCAATTTAACGCTATCCCTGTTTTTAGTTTCTGTTCTTTTGGTTCTGTGTCGGTCTTTTTCCTCATCACGAATATCCTTTTCATCTACCTCTTCTGTTCCGGCGGCAACACGATCGGCATGATATCCTCCCCGTTGTCCCAGTGGTTCTGGTTCACCTACAGTGGTATCTTTAACGGTCTGGTGTTCCATTTCAGAATTTATTTCTGCACCGAGAAGCACACAGATGCTTGTAATCTGAAACCACAGCATTAGGATAATGACAGCAGCTATAGCACCATAGGTGGCATCAAAATTACTGAATTTATTAATGTAGAAACTAAACAGAAGAGAAGCTCCGATCCATAAGGCAGCAGCTATACCTGCACCCCAGCTGACCCACTTGAACTTAGGATTGTTTCTGTCAGGTGCAATTTTATATATGACAGATAATGAAAAAACGATGAATGCAAAAAGCAAAGGCCAACGTGCCAATGAAATGATATCTGATATAGTAGAAGGCAATCCAAGTCTATCAATGATAGCCGGAAAACCGATTACCAATGCTACAGCTATTAATCCTACCAATATTCCCCCCAGTGTAACTGCAAGAGTTATCCCGTTTAACTTAAAGAAATTTCTTTCTTCATTTTGGTTGTAAGCTATATTAACACCATCAAAAAGCGCCTTGGTTCCGCTATTAGCAGACCACAAACTAAGCAGAATACTGAAAATTAATGCCAAACCAAGACCCTGCTGAGGGGCGCTGACTATCTTATGTAATTGTTGAGCAATGATGTCCTGAGCTTGAGGCGGCAATACTGCACTTAACTGACTCAATTGTTGTTCAACCTGAGCAGCGTCAAATACAAGTCCATATATGGCCACCATAGCACTCAATAAAGGGAAAAGAGCCAGAAAGAAATAAAACGCAACACCTGCAGCTACTATGCTGATATGATCATTCGTAAATTCATCCTTTACTCTTAAAAAAATATCTTTCCAACCTCTTGCGGGGATCTCCTTTGGTCGATCCGCCATCGTTCCTCTATCCCTGATATCCATTTCCCATTTTCCCTGTTTCTAAATTGGTAACCGAATGCTTAAAAAGATAGTTTAATAAAGCTCCTGAAGTGGTTCATAACGATGCGGTAATCAGTGCCAGGTCATTAATGATTTTTATGGATATCGTAAGGTGATAAGGTTTCGAACCAAAGAAAGGCGGCTTAAAAAATATCCATAATCAGAGCGTAATTCTAATTAAGAAAAGGAGAAAGCCAACCTTCCAAGTGAATTTATGAAGTACGACTCAGAGGTCTGAACCAGATTTTAAATCTCATTGACCTTCCTCGTACTTTAAACTTTCTGCTTTAAACTTTCTGCTTTCAACTTTAAGCTTTCAACTTTCAACTTAACTTAGCATCTATCAAAGCCAGGTGCAGTTCCTGGAAGTCGACAGGCTTTCCAAAGTACCGGAAAAGCGTACCTTGGTCCATTGCCAAATCCAGTGCAGTGGTATCCGGATGAACGGTGAGTGCAATAATGAGCGGTGGCGAATCCTTAAAACGTGCAGCACTCACAAATTCAAATCCTGTAACCTCCGGCCTGGGCTGGTCGGCGATGATGATATCTATTTTTTCAGTGTGCAGGGCAAATAGCGCATCAATACCTGTTCTGAACAGGTGCATGTTATATTCCTTGAATTCCCGGAAATAAGCACGGAAAGCATTCAGGTTGTGCTGCTCACTATCCACATAGAGCAAGCCGGTTGTGTGTTTCATTTTTAGCTGGTTTTAGACGTTTTAAAAATAGATTTCAGATGGTTCGACCGTTTAGTGCCGGCCGGACTGATATTTCCATATATGGCTGATTTTATTAGTTTTGTATATAAGATCAAAAATAAGAGGTATTTTATTCTTTGCAAGAATAAAATATTCACATAAAAGAATATCTTATAATGCGAGTATCGGGTTAATTTTTAAAGAGTTATGCTAACGTTAGGAACTAAAATAAAGAAAGTAAGAGAGCTGAAAGGTCTGAAACAGGAATACATGGCAGAGGTATTAGGCATCAGCCAGCCCAGCTACAGCAAAATTGAAACAGATGAGGTGTCTGTAAGCCCCGAGAGGCTGGAGCAGATTGCGAAGGTTCTTCAGGTGAGTGTGCAGGATATATTGGCGTTTGATGAGAAGATTGTTTTTAATATCATGCAAAAGAAGGATGGAATTTTTAACAACGGAACGCTCAATCAAAACTTTCCTACAGATATGAAAGCATTGTACGAGGATAAGATAAAGCTGCTAGAAGAGATAATAGAGATGCAGAAAAAGGAGATTGAGCGGTATAAGAAGGAGATTGAGAGGTTGAGTTGAGTGTAAGGCTTATTACCAGGGTTATTGTATTATTTGTTGAATGCCCATTATTATTTTAAATAAAAGAATATGAAAAATTTTGACAGTAGAGCTTATAGTATAAATGATTTTTTAGAGTGGTTTGAAAAAGGGCAATTATTACTTTCACCAAAGTTTCAAAGAAGATCAGTGTGGACCGAGAATGCTAAATCTTATTTAATGGATACAATAGTAAGAGGCAAGCCAATTCCCAAGGTATTTATTCGACAATCAATTAATGTTCAAACAAGACAATCAATTAGAGAAGTTGTCGACGGACAACAACGATTAAGGACTATTTTATCATTTATAAGTGATGGTTTTGTAATAAGCAAAAAGCACAATGAGAAATATGGGGGGTATTATTTTAGTCAGTTAGACAGCGTTGACCCAGAAATTCAATCAATAATTTTAAATTATGAAATTTCAGCTGATTTACTTGTAAACATGCCTGATTACGAAATATTAGATATTTTTAGCAGGTTAAATTCATATTCTGTTACGCTTAATGATCAAGAGATAATTAACGCAAATCATTTTGGCCCTTTTAAAATTTTAGCTGATAAGCTCTCTCATAAATACAATGATTTCTGGATTGAAAATGGAATTATTAATTCACAGAATATTTTGAGAATGAATGATGTTACACTAGTAGCAGATTTGTTGATTGCAATGTGTGAAGGAATCCAATCAAAAAAACAAATCAAATCATATTATACGAAATATGAAAATAGTTTTTCATATGATGAAAAGCAACTTGAATTGCAGTTTGACAAAACAGTTGAACTTTTAAATTCTATTTTTATTGGTGGCCTTAAGTCTACGGAATTTCGTCGAATACATGTCTTTTATTCATTATTTACTGCCTTATATCATACTTTGTTTGGAATTAAGGATATAGAAATCGAACAGAGGCCCATACAATCAAAAGACTATCCTAAAGTTAGGAATTTACTAGATAAAATTGAGGTTTTATTTCAAGCAGACGAAGTATCACCACTTTCAAAAGATGAAATTCAATTCTTAACTGATAGTAGAAGAGCAACTACTGATACTAAAGTAAGAATTAGACGAACTGAATTCATTTTAAATTTAATTAATGTTAATAGTGATGAGTCTCGTTCAGAATCTTACTAAATTTAGAGCTTCTGTGTCTGATTGTAAGGATCATATTTCATTTGCTCATAAGAAATATGCTAATGGGGCTTATAAGTATCCTAATAATCTTAGAGAGTTTATTTGTGAATCTGCATTCCTAAAAATTTTTATAGCATGGGAGACATTTCTTGAGCAATCATTCATTGATTATCTTATGGGTGAACCTTCAATTAATAACCAAAGGCCAGCAAGGTGGGCTCATCCCATGAATAGAAGTCATGCAAATCAATTATTGATTGGTACTCAAAAATATGTAGATTGGGCTAATCCTGAAATTACAAGAAAATTAAGTAAAATTTACTTTCACGAAGGTTACGTATTTAATACTCACTTAGGTGCAGTAAATAATGACTTATTAGATTTAAAAACTATTAGAAACTCTGCTGCTCATTTATCAAGTAGCACATCAGATAGATTAGATGCTTTGAGCACTCGTTTATTAGGGAGGCCTTGTCTTAACTATAATGCTTACAAGCTCTTGTTTTCAATTAATCCATTATCGACTTCAGGAAATACAATTTTATTTCATTATTTGGATATTTTAGATTTATCTGCAGAAATTATAGCAAATGGATAAAAAAAGAATGGCTAAAATTTATCTAGCATTTGCGAGCAAATGAACGCGAGGTTTTTAAATGAAATTTTTAATGTTTTATATGACCTAAGGAATATATTTCATTAATTTTTTTAAATAAGTTAAGTATATAATTAAATAAAGTACCTATTAGTATTTATTCCAAAACTTGATTTCTATTAAAAAAGATAATGGATTATTTTGATACCCAGAATGAAAAATTTTATGACTTCTTAAATAAAACATTTGAAATAAATAAATTTAAGAGTTGGGACGATCTAGCAAGAAGCATTACTTTATTAAAAGTTAAAAGAACTTATAGAGTTTTTGCAAAACTTTTTCCAAGAAATTTTAATTACTTAGGCGAATTAGAAAAAACTAGAGATACTTTTTCTAGTATTCATTATGGGGCTATTAAAGGTAATAAGATAATAGATGAGATTGTTCGTTTTTCTCTTTATTCAGATAAAATTATTGTATTTCATCCGCTACAAAACCCTTCTGTCACTAACCAAAGAATAGATCCAGGAAGAAATCCAAAATATTGGCTTCCTGATTTTTTAGATGCTTTATATTTTTATATAGTTATTCAGAGGTGGGTTAAATCAGGAATAGTAAAATTAATAGTTAATCCGTATGAGTATAATTTTGAACTAAGAGAATTGATTGATAAGCAAGTTGAGGTAAGATTCTTAAAAACCAATAAAGAAGAACTTTATAAAATTAGTAATGATGAAATTCAAAATAGTCTAGCTGAAAAATTTGCCACAATTTATAAGGGGAAAAGCAAAGATTATATCGTAAAAAGCTTGCTTGAGATGGAGGAGCCAATATTTAATGTGGAAAATGCTAGTAAATTTTCTGAGAAGATTATAGAAGCTTTTAACAGAATAAATCCATTATATAAATGCCTAAATATAGATTTAGGAGGTTCTACAATGCTTTCTCCGACAAAAGGCGGAGGGCCGTTAGAGTCTATTATATTAATTTCAGAAAAATGTGGAGGAAATATTTATACTGCATCTGATTTGACTTGGTATCAGGTAAAAGATTATGGATTAGATGAATTTTGGATTAAGATGAGCCGGTTATATTCTCAAATACCTCTCAATTTTTTAAATAATGTAGATACAAATTTTGTTCTTGAACTGCGGATGCAAGATAAACTTTCTGGTGTGAGACAAGAATTAAGAAAAATATATAGTGAGCTTTCACGCCTCAATATTAGTAATATAGATTTTAAAAAGATCAACCTTATTCAAGAGGGATTTGTTGAAGAAATAAAAAAATCAGAAGCGGAGTGGATATCAATTAAAAAGCAAGCGGAAATTTCGAGGAAATATTGGTTAAGTGCTAATGTTGGGGTTCCTTTTATTACAAATGATGTATCTATACTTCCCCTGGCTTTAGGCTCTCTTGCTTGGCTATATATGAATGAAAAAACGGCAATAGAAAAGGTAAACTTGTACAAAGCAAAAAATCCTATTTCTGTATATGTTGATTTAAAAAATAAGAAACAGAGTTTTGTAACTGATCTAAGGAATTGTTTGATATAGGATATTCTGGCTAGAGTCTTTTGACTCCTGCCCATTTGTGGTCCTTATCAACTTAGAAAATACTCCTTGGTCTGTGATCTAACATCATCCATGTTCTGTCCCCTGACAGAACATAAAAATGCGGAGCATTACTTTGGGCTTAAAGGAAGAACATTAATTGGATCTCTTTATTAATTTATGACTATTCATTTAAAACCGATTAATGAGAATCTTTTGGTTAAGCTGTGATTGAAAGATTCCGTCCTGTGAGGGCACAGGCCGGGGAGGGGGGAAAGTAAGGGTTGTTTGATGTTGAGTTTATAGGGTAATAATCCGCAAGTCAATAGACTTGCTCTCATTTGTTGGTTGAAGTCAGATAGACTTCAACCAGGAGGGAAAGAAAGCCGAACCGCTAACACGGGTTTTGCGTCAGGCGGGCTGACGTGCAAACTTGAAGCTTTGTGCTTCTAATAAAATTTATTGTAAATTGAAACTTTGTGCTCTGAAACCCGCCCGCAAAGCCCGGAAACGTTGGGGGACATAATAGAATGAATAATTAATTTTAAATGACCTTAAATCATAATATGAACCGATCACTAATAACAATTTTATTTTCAATTCTATATTTCAATGTTGCCGAAGCCCAAAACATTTATATTCCCGATCCTAACTTCAAGATAGTCCTATTGGAAAATGCACAGATCAACACTAATAAGGATACAAGTATCGCGGTTTCAGAAGCGGTGGCTTATATAGGAGAAATTAATGTCAACGGTAAGAGCTGGATCAAATCATTAAAGGGTATTGAAGAATTTGTAAATATAACCTCTCTGAATTGTGGAGGAATGAACCTCGCAAGTCTTGACATAAGTAAAAATATCGCTCTTACCAAACTTCGCTGTCATAACAATAACTTGACTTACTTAGATGTCTCTAAAAATATAAATTTGGTCGAATTGATTCTTCAGTCAAATAAACTCTCAAATTTGGATGTGTCCAATAATTCTTCTCTAACTATTTTAGATTGCCGTGACAATCTTATTACAGAAATAGATGTATCAAAAAACACCAATCTCATAGAGATGAATGTTACTAATTGTCAATTAACCTTTCTGAATGTTTCTCATAATTTAAAATTACAAAACCTGTATTGTGGTGGGAATAATCTTAACAATATTGACCTGAGTCAGAATAGAGACTTGAAAGTGTTAAATTGTGAAAACAATCAATTAACAAATATAGATATTAGTACTAACAGCGATTTGAATATTCTTAATTGCAGTCGGAATAAGTTAGAGACTCTTGACATATTTGCAAATACGGCCTTACGGAACCTGGTCTGTAACAATAACCTACTGGTAAATTTAAATCTCAGTAAAAACAGTAAATTAAACTACTTAAACTGCTCCAGGAATAACCTTTTAAATTTAAACACCAGCTTGAACACAGTCCTCACCCAATTAGATTGCTATGATAATCAAATTTCGGATATAACGCTTTCTAGCTCAATAATAATGTTAAACTGCAGTGAAAATAATATTACCGATTTGGATCTAAGCAAGATCAAGGACTTAAACGAACTTCGATGTGCATACAATCAACTCAACTATTTAGATGCTTCTATGCACCAAAATCTTAACTATTTATTTTGCCATGACAATCCACAATTGATAATCATATGTGTGGCAGATATAGAGAAAACAATGAACCCTCTTTTTTTTCAAAAAGATAATGCAGCAGTATGGTCCCAATGTATAGTCGGAGTAAAAGAAGAAAAAAAAATAAATTGGTTTACAATTTATCCCAATCCCGTCAGTGACTTTATCCTTCTAGAAGGAAACTTAAATGAAATTCAAATATTAAATCAATTGGGTCAAATTGTAGTCAATGGTAAGGGTCCTATCGTTGATGTAGGCAAACTTCATAAAGGAGTTTATATAGTTCAATTTCTGGGAAATAAAGGAGAAATAATCATGTCTAAGTTTTTGAAAGAGTAAATAAAGAAATGGCATACATTCTTTTTGTGAGATGAACTTTGTCTGGCTTAAGTTTTTAACTTAAGCCCACAAATGAGAGCAAGTCTATTGACTTGCGGTTTCAGAGGCAGCCAAATTTAAAGTTCTTGATAGCCATCATAAAAAGCTCCAATATTTTTCGGAGCTATTTTTATATTTGAAGAATACTAAACTAACCAGCTATGTCATCCAAATACACCATCAATGATCCGGAAGGATTGTATTTTATCACGACCGCAGTAGTAGAATGGGTCGATGTCTTTACCAGTGTACATTACAAAGTTATTTTTGTTGAGAGTTTAAAGTATTGTCAGAAAGAAAAAGTTCTTATCATTTATGCCTGAGTTTTAATGACGAATCACTATCACATGATAGTAAGAGCAGATAAGGGAAAAAACTTATCTGATATACTAAGAGATTTTAAAAAGCATACCTTCAATTGTTTCTAATAATCTTATGGGTACGATAAACTTTTAATGCATAGCATACATTTTTGTAACTTTCCACTCCTAAACAAGTCTGGTTTTATAATTTTTAAAACTGCTTTTTTTGCTTTATCTGATTTTTCAAAATCGAAATCTAATTGTCATGAGTAAATTAATCTGTGTATTATTATTGCTGTTTCCGATTGTTACATTTGGCCAAAACTGGGTTAACAGTATTGGAAATACTGGAAGTAATTATGGCCGCCAAATTGCGCTTGACAGAGCCAAAAATGTTTATATCACAGGTAGCTTTTATGACACAGTAGATATAGATCCGTCTGATGCAGTATACAATCTTGTATCAAATGGAGGAGGTGATATTTTTCTTGCCAGGACAGACTCTGCCGGCAAATTGGTATGGGCAAAAAGCTTTGGCACTCCTAACAACGAGTCCTTTACTGTCTTTGAGGTTGATGAGTACGGAAATACTTACCTTGGATTTTCCTTTTTAGGAACATTAGATTTAGAAATAAACGGAACCCAGACTTCTTTTGTAAGCGAGCCTTACAATACATCTTCCATTCTTTTTAAAGCCGATAAAGATGGCAATGTACAATGGGCCAAAGTATACGAAAGGAGCGTGGCATTAAAAGATGTGGAATTTAACCTGGAAGGAAATCTGATTGTTTCTGGTACTTATTCCCAATTAATTTTTGACGTAACAATTGACAATTCCGGGACCATGATCGGAGATAAAATTCTGTCTGGAATTTTTATAGCAAGTTACGATACCACCAGCAAAGCCCTGCTAGCTGTTTCCGATTTGAAAGGAGGCTTGTTTATACATTCAATGGAAGTTAGCAAGGAAAGCGGCAGACTGGTTCTGGCTGCAGATATTTCATCTAATAGCATTATTCCATTTGAAGGTAAAGATTCTGTATTAAATATAAGTTTTTGGCATTCAGTAATTTCCTTGGTTGAGTTGAATTCGGCCACTTTAAAGGTTACGAAGGTTCTTCCTTACCGTATTTCTTTTCAACCATACGTAGCCATCAATAATATAGGTTTCGACAGGCAGGGTAATTTCATAATAGTAGGTTACTGTGGTAATGGAGTTTTTGATGCCGGTCTTACTCCTGGAGATACCTCGATCGCCCCCGAAAAAAATATTTTGGAAGATATCATTATGATAAAATACGATCCTCAATACAAAGTAGTCTGGAACTACAGATTTACCAGTGAGAAATATTCAAGGGGATATGGATTAACAGTAGACAATGCTGGAGATATCTATATTTCCGCAAGTAATGCCGGGCAAAATTCACTGGATATAGAACCAGGGCCTGGAACTACAATAATTACCGGAGGGGCTATGGTGGCAAAATACAGTGCTGCCGGTAGCCTTCTATGGGGTAAAAATATGAATGCACCATATATAATGATATTTAATATAACAGCAGATGAAAATGGAGTAATTTATGGTATTGGCATTTTCCGGGGAGAAAATGCAAAACTGAATCCTGATGATAATTCTATTATTACATCTTCTGCCGGTTTTACTGATGCTTTCTACTTCAGATATTTCCCTTCGGGCATTACAGCAATTCAGGATGCAGGAAATATTGATTTTGAAAAGACAATGGTATATCCTAATCCATGCAAAAACATGTTGAATATAAACGGTGAATATGAATGCGCCATCCTGTATGATTTTTCAGGCAAACCGGTTACTTCATATCAATATAATGGTCTGCCTGTAGATATTTCAGAGCTTCCTGCGGGAATTTACATGCTATTGATTCAAGGCAGGCAAAAATCTTATACAGTGAAAGTAGTTAAAGAATAACCTGCAACACCAGAGAACGCGCGTTCAATGTCGTTAAGTTAACAAGGTAAAATCTTGCTTATATTTTTGTGTAGAAGTCAAAGACTTCAGCCAGGGGCTAGTATTTTTAATAAGGTTTAAAATTTGTTAGATTAGTGGTAAAAGAAAAATATACACCATGTGGTGTTTATTTAAATGTTAGCTGCCATTTTTATGAGACTCTTTGGGAAAATAATACTTTGGATATTAATAAGTTTTGCTACTGTAATAGTACTATGTATCGCTGGATTTTTCATTCATAAATATTTTTTCTACTATAGAGAATTGGAAGCAATAAGAGCCGATTTAAATAAAATAAAGAATGTCGAGGTTGTGGACATTTGGGGGCATGAAGATATAACCCTAGAGGAAGTTTCTGCGAGAATTAAAATAGCAGATAAAGGAGAATTGGTTCTGATTAATTTAAATAAAAGAGACTTTGGCTATCCTCACCACGTACCGATACTAGAAATTGGAGGCTATTCATTTACTCATTTTTCGGGGAATGGTGGTATAGGCCCGGTTATAGATATTGGAATGTCCGGTGATTTGGGAAAGTTGATTGGAAAGAGATTTTATTCAGTAAGGGAAGTAATTGAACAGTATGATCAAATTCTTAGTGTAGTTCAGAACCTTAAATCGTCACCTGATATAAACTACTTTGAAGACGACAATTCTGAAAGTTATTTATTGGTCGAGAAAAAGCATTCAAAAGACCAGGATCCGATATTTAATCTGTTAGGAGTTGAGAATAAATTTGAATTTGCTAAGACATTAACTTGGAAAAGAAAAGATAGTTACTATAATCAAAACGAGTAAAACGGCAGCCAACATTGCTTATACTCGACCACCGGAAGCATTAGGAGTAGTTTTTTGTCTGGCTTTAGTTATTAACTTAAGCCTACAAATAAATGCAAGTCTGTTGACTTGCAGGTTGTAAAGTCCATTAGGCAATTTGAACATAGGATAGAATTGGGTAATTTGGTACATATAGATGAAAAATGTACGCACCTGGTGTGAATATAAACAAGTTATGCGATATTTTAATACAACCTCCAAAGCATGAACAGTCTAAGAAAACATATAGAAAAAGAGATTTCAATAACTGATGATGAATTTAGCATGATTGAAGCCTTTTTTCGTCCAATAGCATTCAAAAAGAATAATCTTATCATAAAAGAAAATGAAAAAGTTGATGATGTTTTTTTTATACAGACTGGATTGGTGAAACTTTTTTACTTAGATAATAATGTGGACGAACATATCATTTCTTTTGCAATGGAAGACTGGTGGGAAACTGATTTTAATGCATATTTTCGTGAATCTAAAGCTACTCTAAATTTGAAATGCATTGAAGATACCGAAGTTCTTTGCCTTTCATTAAAGGATTATCGTAAGCTATGTAATACTATTCCGAAAATGGAACGCTTCTTCCTTGAAAAATCTATTTCAGGACATATTGCTAATCAAAACCGAATTATTTCAATGCTTACTTCAAATGCAAAGGAAAAATACGAACAATTTTTAAAGATATATCCCTCACTCCACCAACGAATTTCTAAAAAACTACTAGCTTCTTATTTGGGTGTATCACGAGAAACACTTAGCAGACTTTATTACAAGCCAAAATAAAAAGTGAGATATGTCACGCTAATTATTTTGCTAAAAGAAAGAGCTTTGCACTTTAAATAATTAGAAACTAACTATAATATTTAGTGCAATGGAAAAAATAATAACAAATCCTTGGTCATGGCAAGATGCCAGAAGTTATGTTCAGGCTGTAGAAGTAAAAAATGTAGATAGTACATTGTATATCTCTGGTCAAACGGCAATAAATGACCAAGGTATATCGAGTAACGAAGATATGAGAAATCAATTGATTCAAACAATCGAGAACCTTGAATTGGTAATTCAAAGAGCAAATTTTGAAGTGAACAATATCGTTCGTCTCAATATTTATACTACTTCTACGTCAGAGCTTTTTGAAAATTTTGATATTTTTCAAAGTTGGGTAGAAAAAAACGGAATTAAACAAACGACAACATTACTCGAAGTCAAAAGTTTGTTTGAAACTCTAAAGATAGAACTTGAGGCTACATTAGTGAGATAGCCTTTCTGGGATAATTCTGGTGTGTAGGCTTAAGTTTTTAACTTAAGCCTACAAATAAAAGCAAGTCAATTGACTTGCGGGTTCAGAATGCAGAAATAATTTTATAATCAGATAAATAAATTTAAAGCTCCGATTAAATATCGGAGCTTTTTTTATATTTGAAGAATACTAAACTAACCAGCTATGTCATCCAAATACACCATTAATGATCCGGAAGGATTATATTTTATCACGACCGCAGTAGTAGAATGGGTCGATGTATTTACCCGCGTACATTACAAAGATATTATTGTCGAGAGTTTAAAGTATTGTCAGAAAGAAAAAGGTCTTATCATTTATGCCTGGGTTTTAATGACGAATCACTATCACATGATAGTAAGAGCAGATAAAGGAAAAAACCTATCCGATATTCTAAGAGATTTTAAAAAGCATACCTCCAATGAGCTGATAAAGGCAATTAATGACCCGAAAGAAAGCAGGAGAAAATGGATGCTGTGGCTTTTTAAGTCGGCAGGTTTGAAGAACAGCAATAATAAAAATTATCAATTCTGGCAACAGGATAACAGACCAATAGAATTGAGTTCCAATGAAATGATGGATCAGCGTTTAGCTTATATCCATGATAATCCTGTTAAGGCGGGTATTGTCAGATGTCCGGAAGATTATATATATTCTAGTGCAATCAATTATTCAGGAAAGAAAGGGTTGATTGATGTAGAGTTTATAGGGTAATAATCCGCAAGTCAATAGACTTGCTCTCATTTGTGAGTTGAAGTCAGATAGACTTCAACCAGAGGGGCTTGGTGAAAATTATGTAACGTTTCACTTTGGGTGAAAAGTTGATGTACTGACAAGGGACTTTTTAGGATTGATGCCATCGCTTTAAGCGATGGCATCAATATAAACTCCAAATGGATATCAAAAATGAAGCCTGTGGTTAAGTTTATCTAACTTAACCCACAATTTTGAAGTCAGATAGACTTCAACCAGAGTGTCCTGTCCCCAGTTATAGGACGAAGTGTGAGTACTTTTGTCTAAAGCTCAATCTTGACCAACCATAGAATGGATCTGCTTCCATAATCATTCAAGCATTTTTTTAAAAGTGGTTTGAAAGTAAATGTAGTTTGCCCATAGCTAAGCAAATGAAAACGATTTTATTTATTCCCATGTTCTATAAAAAGAAAGGAAACTATTTATGTTTAGAGAAAGTCGGGAATCAAGAAATATTCCATCATCAGGCGGTTATGAAGGAAGAGGACCGGTAGTAATAAAACGGATTTCATGGGGAGCTATCATTGCAGGTGTAGTAGTCGCTTTGGTGTTTCAAATGGTTTTTAGTTTATTAGGTCTGGGTATAGGAATAGGAGCCATAAATCCTATGGAGGCAAATCCTATGGAAGGGTTAGGTGCAGGTGCGGTGATATGGTGGGTTGCTAGTATGCTTATTTCTTTATTTTTGGGTGGCTATGTTGCGGGAAGACTCGCTGGTATGCCTAGGAATGAAGAAGGGATTGCACATGGCGTACTGACCTGGTCTGTATTTACTTTATTTAGTTTTTTCCTATTAACAACAACAATTGGAGGTGCATTTAATGTTGTAGGAAATACGTTAAGTAAATCTTTATCCATTGCCGGACAACAAAATATAAATCCAACGGAAGTTAAAGAAAAAATATCACAGGAATTAGACCAAAGAGGTATTACTAAAGAAGGAATTCAGGAGCAAGTTCAGAGCCCAGAGAATAGACAAAAAGCGGAAGAAATATCTACGGTTGCATCTAAGGCAGGAATCTTTGGCGCGATCGGACTAATTTTAGGCGGTATTTCAGCTGCTTTGGGAGGTATGACGGGAAGACCAAAACATTTGCTGGAAGATGTTAAAGTTCCGGTTAAAGAACGTGTTTATGTAACAAATAAATAAAGAGTACTATAAAAGATGAAATGTAGGACGAAAGAATCTTACTTAAGTTTATTCTGTTCACGGTTATACTTCTTGGAATGTGGCCATGTTCTGTCTTCCTGACAGAACCATAAAAATGCGGAGCATTACCGGAGCATTACCTTGGACTAAAGGAAGAAAGATGTAGGAGTTTGGTGGTTTTATGATTTCCCTGATCCTTCTCAAGTTTATACGTTGCGTTTGATCAAGTATAGGACTCAAAGTTCAAGTACTCATTAAACAAAATAGCCCCGATAAAACGGGGCTATTTTTGTATTTGGATAGAGGTCAGAAATGTTTATCCTATTGTTTTATGACAGTCTTATTCCAACTGTTTGTCGCTGTCGTGATTTTTATTTGATAAATCCCAGATTTACATTGCTCTAAAAATAACTCATTTCCTGAATTGAAATTATCTAACTGTAGTACCTTCGTACCATTTGCATTGTAGATTTCAATAGTAGCGGTATGGTCAGGAAAATGAATTTCTAATCGATTAGAAGCAGGGTTAGGAAATACTTTTACTTCTGCCATCGCTTTAGAAGCATTGAATCCTAGAATAGGGGCTATGGCGATACAATCTGAAGTGTCTGCACAACCATCAACAGAAGTACCAATTACAGCATACATTCCTATATTGTTAACGGTAAATGTCGGGATGTCAGATTCCGCAACAATAGATTTTGTATCACAGTTATACCACTGAAAACGAACTACACCCTCTCCGGTAGCATTTAAAACATTATCAGTATTCGTTAAGTTGACCTCAACAGTAGGGTATATGGTTAAATCCAATTCTACAATAGAATCACACCCGTTTTTACTTTTCAGCGTTTGGCTATAAATCCCAGACTCAGTGTAGGTATTGCCATTAGTCCATGTGTAACTACCACAAACTTCTTCTATCAGTCTGGTTTTAATAGTTTCAGGCTCATTAACCGTTACATTTGCTGTAGTCTCACAAGAGTTATTATCTGTAACCGTCACCGTATACTTACCCGGCGATAAGCCGGTAGCCTTAACAGCAGTCCCCCCTGTAGGTGACCAAGAATAGAAGTAAGGAGCCGTACCACCAGTAGCGGATACAGTAGCTGATCCGTTGGCTCCACCATTACAAGACACATCCGTTTTACTGGTTATGCTAGCCGATAAAGCCGTTGGTTGAACCAGTGTTACATTCGCTGTAGTCTCACAAGAATTATTATCTGTAACCGTCACCGTATACTTACCCGGCAATAAGCCAGTAGCCTTAACAGAAGTCCCCCCTGTAGGTGACCAAGAATAGAAGTAAGGAGCCGTACCACCGGTAGCGGATACTGTAGCAGATCCGTTGGATCCACCATTACAAGATACATCTGTTTGGCTGGTTATGCTAGCCGATAAAGCCGTTGGTTGAACCAGTGTTACATCTGCTGTAGTTTCACAAGAATTATTATCCGTAACTGTCACCGTATACTTACCTGGCAATAAGCCAGTAGCCTTAACAGCAGTCCCCCCGGTAGGTGACCAAGAATAGAAGTAAGGAGCCGTACCACCGGTAGCGGATACAGTAGCTGATCCGTTGGATCCACCATTACAAGACACATCCGTTTTACTGGTTATGCTAGCCGATAAAGGATTAGCAGGTTGTGTAAGAGTAGTAGATGCAGTTGCCGTACAATTGTTTCCGTCGGTGATAGTTACCGAATACGTTCCGGCAGCCAGACTGGTAATAGTATTAGATGCCGAAGATGTATTGCTTGTATTGGAACCATTATTCCATACAAAACTATAATTGACTTTTCCTTTTGTAGCTTCTACAGTAACGGATCCATTAGCCCCTCCATGACAAGCTAGATTAGTTTGAGCGATAACGGCGGCTTTCAGGGCACAACTAATCGTAAAGTTGAATGTAATATTTTCTGCTGTACCACCTTGTCCATCTGATACATCGAATTGAAAGTTGTCGGATATTGAAGGACTTCCGTCATGTACATAAACCACACTGCCGTCATTGATGTTCTGTTGAGAGAATTTATCACCGGTGGTTAGGTTTAGTCCGCCCACTTTAATTACACCGTGAGCAGGTAATGCATCAATGATATATTTGATATCTGCCGGATTTGTTTGTTCCGAATCAGTAAACTTCAGTTCAGATTGAGTAATCGTATGAGTAGCACCATTATTCAGAGAAGCACCTGTATTCGCCGATTTGATTGGAGCGGTATTGAGAATCAATGTTGTAAAACTTTTTTCATCGCCATAGCTTATGCCTGCATTATTGATAGCATAGGAACGGACAAAGTATTTGGTTCCGGCAGTAAGCCCGGTGATATTACTGGAAAAGATACCGTTACCATTGCCGATTTGTACTTTGTTGTTTGATATAGTAGGTGTCCCTGTGGTGTTGTACACAATTCCACGTTCGGTAACGGTTGCTCCACCATCATATATGACATTCCCACCAAGGGTGGCAGAGGTGGCATTGAAGGTAGAAATAGAATTAGTGGTTATTGTTGGAGCAGAGCTGGCTGGAATAGCCGCACCAGTTTCAATGTTATCAATTCTGAAGTTCTGGTAGGAGGTTCCGACCACAGTAAATTCTATTCTAATCTCATCTACATTATTAAATGCAGAAACACCAGAGAAGTTATCGGTGTACCAGGTGGTTGGTATAAGGTCTGACCGGGTTAGGGTTGCACCAGGAACCATTGAGCCATTTCTATAGCCTATGTATTCGATATCCCAATCACCAAAGGCACCCAACGCTGCAACTTTTATACTTTTAAATGAAAACTCACTTCCGTCACTGGAGGCAAAAATTACCCTTTTGAGGTTTGCATTTGGAGTTGTTCCAATACCTTGAAGTAACATTATTGCATCTCCACTTATACTGGTTCCTGAAACCCTGGCAGTATGATCAGGATTCTCAGTTACAGAAGTAAAATTAAAACATTCAGCAGTTCCAGTAGCAGAACCTGTGCCTTGATTTAATTGTGTAATAGTAGTAAATACTCCATCAAAATTTGTCAAACCGATTTTTGGTGTACAAACCGTTGTCGTAAGACTTTTTTCACTTTCAAAACTTGTGTAGCTGGTTTTTCCATTTGCTGTGCTGGTTGCAGAATAGGTAAAACATACTAAAAGTAAGAGACTTGCTTTGCGTAATAATCGTAAAGTTTTAATCATATAATATATTTGTGTGAATGTTCCGGTAAAACTGAATCGTGATTTCCTATTGATTTTTCGATATGAAAACCTGAATTAATCTTTTGAATTTTTCGCTTCTGTACAAATTGGTGGATGCGGGTAACGCAGTTTTTGAATAAACTGTTCTATTCTGGAATCCCCTTTTTTTTCTAAGTACACAGTACTCTGACTTTCAATATATTTCGTGCGACAATTTAAAACCCGGAAGGACTCTTGGAATGCTGGTTCTTTATAGGTGTAGTGCGGCCATTAATAGCTTGTTGGTCAGCTGTTAATCTCAATAATTCTTCATGATTTACTTTTGTTTCTGTTAATTCATGATGTCAGAAACATATGCTGTCTACGTCTGCAATTTGTAAAGGTTTGAGAATATGTTTTTTAGATAGATGCAAGAAATAAACTCTAAATAAGCGAGAGGGAGAAATTATTTTTCTAGTGATTTTCAGTTAGTTGGAAAGAGGGAAGTAAAGCAAAGGAGATAAAAACTGTTTATTTGTGAATGGGAAATTTGATTACATTTATAATAACGCCGTAGAGGATATGATCGTGGAGAATCAGGAAGATTATTGGCTTTGTTCAGAAGAGATTAATTGAGATAGAGTTCTTGAGGTAGGGAAACTGTTTGATATGGTATAGAAGGTATTTTGAAGAGGAGAGAGGATAGTAGAACACACGATATAAATGCGCGCCAGCTGACGCTAGGTGTAATCGGTTGGCATACGTGTTAAAAAATTACGAAGCTCATTGGGAAGAGAAGGAAAATGGAGGATATTATGGAATTCAAATTAAATTGGATAATTATAAAATTGAAGAAAGTGATAAGGTAAAAGTCAAGGAGATATATTTAAGATGAAAATGAGCAAGTATGTATTCTTGGCTTTAATTGTATTATCAATTAATGTTTATTCTCAAAGATTAGAAAATCATTTGGGTATAGGTTTTGGAACTTTAGAAAAGGGATTTAAAAATGGTTCATGGTTATACTATTATTCTAATAACAGGAAAGAAATTAAGTATAAAGTAAATTATCTTAATGATACGATAATAGGTGAAGTACTTGGTTATTGGGAAAATGGCGGATTAAAATTCTCTTGTCGATATGAAAAAGGAAAGATAAACGGAACCGTTTGTTTTTATAATTTGAAAGGAAGCCTACTTATAAAAGCACAATTTGTTGATAATATTCTTGAAGGAAAACTTTATGAATATTATGATAGCAGAAGGTTGAAGAAAGAACTATTATTTGACAAAGGAAAATTAAATGGATTATCTTCTGCTTTTTATGATAGAAGTATGAATAACATACTGTGTTGTAATCGGAAAATAACAATGCACAGTTTTCGGTAATCAGGAATGCACAGTTTTTGGCAACAATAGTGCACAACTGGAGGCAAATATAAAAGGGATAATTTTAGTCTTCAAGAAAAGATTTTCTATTTTTCATTCGGTAGCTTTTTCCCGATAAGTTTATGATCTCACATCTATAAAGCAACCTGTCTAAAAGAGCCGTTGCCAAAACTTCGTCATCAAGCATTTTCGCCCATTCTGCAGGCATTTTGTTAGTGGTTATTATGAAGGAGGTATTTTCATAGAGCTGGTTTATAAAATTGAACAACGCCACTGCCTGTGTCTTTTCTACCGGGAAGAGCATAATATCATCAATCACTATTAGATTAGCCTTTGATAGTTTTCTGTATTCAGCTAATGCAGTACGTGTTACATCTTTCATTTTAAGCATATTGGTTATATCCTCCATTGTTCTGAAGTATGCTTTATACCCTTTCTGTACTGCATCTGCACATAAACCTGAAGCAATGAAAGTCTTACCGGTCCCAGAAGGCCCCATAAGCATTATATTGTATATTTGGTCAAGCCAGTTTAGTTCTCTAAGTTGATTTAAGCGTGTTTGAGGCAGTCCGTTTTCAGAGGTATGATCATAGTTGCCAAGGTTATTATTTCTTGGTAACTGAGCTGATTTTAAGCGTTTAGCCGTATCGTTTTCATGTCTGTGATCTGCCTCTGATTTTAACAGATGAAGAGTATATTCCATTAGGCCATAGCCGTTCTTTTCTGCCTTGTCAATAATAGCATCGATGTTCTTGCTTATTCCTGCTATTTTAAACTGCTTCAGTAATGAATAATTTGCTGTTTGTTAATATTCATGATGGTGTTTTTGTTTTTTTTACAATTATAGTAACTGTCAGGAGGGGAATGCTCTGCGTCCCCTCCCAAGGAGATTAATTATTATTGAAGATTGATTGATAATCGTTAATAGAGCTCTTTTCGGGCTCTTTAAAGGCATCTTCAATTAATTTTCCGTTAAGTGGATTAAGTGATACTATGCGCGCTCCCTCAGCTTCATTTTGACGTTCTGTTTGCAGATAATGCGCTATTATGGCCTTAAAGTCTATTGCACTGGTTATTTTATTCTCAACGCAGTAGTCCATAGCCTTTTGCAACAGTACTGTTTCCGTTGATTGTATAGTGTCTCTGATTATTATCAGTTGATCTCTGATATAGCGGGGCTTATCGGTTTTAATGAGGTTAAGCCAGTTCTTCCCCTGAACAGGATCTGGAAGTAGTATGGCTAGCTGATCTATCATTTCATTAATAGCAGACGATTTATCTCTTTTATGGTCAGTATTAAAGACTTTAAGCCCTTTTCCAGTCACTGTTTTATGTCGGCAAAGCTCTGTTCCATTTTGATCAAAAATGATTAGAATATCGGCTTCAGTATATACAGACACCGCTGTTCCACGGCCTTTATAACTGCCTAATGGAAGTGAGTATAAGTTAGACTTATATGAGATGCTGTTATCCTTGCGAACTGTGTAAACAGATGCCAAGGGAGCTGCTTTAGGCACATGTGCCAGATGAGGCTTTAAAAAGTCTTTTTCAATGATCCACTAGCCATAAGGAGCCTTTTGAGTAAAAGCATGAGGTAACAGGTTGGCTGTGCGACCTAACCACCCCGTAGCTTCATCATTGAGGGTTTCTATATTGTAAAAAGTACGGTTGTAGAGAAAATTCTGCTTTACGTACTTAACTACATTTTCTACTTTCCCTTTACTTTCAGGATCAGATTTACGGCAAAAATGTACAGTAAATGGCTTTGAGGATGTGTAGGATCTGAAAACATTGGTAAGGATAATTTCTCCTGCATTCTCGCTTACTATAAATACTTTATCCTGGTCATAGACAATCTCATCCGGTACTCCTTGTATATAATCAAATGCCAGCTCATGTGCTTTAACTGCCAACTCTGCAGTAAAGCATTGATCTGTAAACCATACAAACTTGTATCTGGAACGGGACAAAACAAAAGTAAAAAAGAATACCTTGACCCTCTTTCCGGCTGAGGTACGCATGTTGTACTCTCCAAAATCAACTTGTGCTTGTTTTCCATAAGCACACTCCTCCACAGGATGATATTGTCTATCTGGCTTGATTCTCGGAAGGTTATACTTATCTCGTACCCAATGTACAAAGTTAAATACTGTCTTCTGGCTTACTTGAGGAAAATCAGGACAACATTCCTTAAGCCAGTCATGCATCTGGGCTGCTGAAGTGTCCTGGAACCGTTCTAAACGATCCTTGACAAAATTTTCATATGGTAGTAATACTTTTTTGCGGTCAACCTGCTCTATAAGAAAGGCTTCGTATTCCTGCTCTGACATAGAGAGGTATCTTGCAACAGTGCGGCGATTCAGGACAAGATATTGGCTAATTTTAGAGGTCGAATACCCCTCTCGTGACATTCGGTGAACTTCGTGATACATCATCAATTTGGCTAAATACACATTCATTTACTCGTCGTTTTTTTTCTTTCGACGAAAGTAGCTTACCTGTGCATTCTTGTTGCCAATTTCTGTGCACTCTTATTTTCCGAAAACTGTGCAGTTTTGTTTTCCGACTACATGTGTAAAGGAGAATTTCTAAATGGTATTAGGAATGGTAGTTATGTTTATTATTCAAATAAAGGTATGATGATAGAAGAAACTTTTAGACATGATACAGCAGTGAGTAATAGAAAAACATATAATAAAGGTGAAATGGTTTTTGAAGAAATATTAAATATATCAGAAAATAGATATGATAAGTGTAATGAAATCAAAAATGGGAAAGTAGTTAAAAGTGTTCCGATATTGAAAGATGATACTAGATTTATTTATGGGGATTTTTTAGAAATACCAAGATTGCCTTGGTGGTAAAGCCTCTCTTCTGTGGGAAGTCTGGTTAACCCTGGTAGAAGTCCTGGTTACACAGGCTTAAGTTTTTTAACTTAAGCCTACAAATGAGAGCAAGTCTATTGACTTGCGGGTTATAATGAGGAAAAAGAAAAATCAAATACACATTTTGATAAATGGCCCCGATTAAAAGGAGGGGCTATTTTTGTATTTGGGCTAAGACAGTTGATAAAATAGAGTTTAATGGATAATAGTCCGCAAGTTATAAACTTGCTTACATTTGTGTGGGTTGAAGTCAGATAGACTTCAACCAGAGGGGGACTTTATGGGAGGACCTGAAACAACACTTGATGAAATTGCTTTTAATTTTTACACAAAGAATTCTAAGGAATTTGCTTTTAAAATAGTAAGTGACACAACTTATTTATACAGTACTATTGGTGATGAAGAAGCAGGAGAACCTGAACAACTTGATAAAATTCAGTATAAACTCGTAAGGCAATGATAGAAACCAGTCAGATATGACAACAGAAGAAAGAAAGATATTAGCAACTCAATCTATCATATGGATAGGAGACCTTTCAGACGACTGCACAGCTAACTGGGCTGGACTTATGTTACGAGCAGAGTGGATGGATGAAGGCTATTGGTGGTGGGCAGTATATGATATAAAGAAAGATGCGACAATCGATGACTCAAATAATTATACGGAAAGATTTATAGGTGGAGAAATCTCAAGACTAAAGGCAGAAAGCGTTGCTCAAGAGTATATCACCAGAATAACTACACGACAAGAGACTGCTAAGTATATAATTGGAGATACTTTTAAAATTTCGGGTCGTGGACTTGTCTTCGCTGGTTATATTACAGAAGGACTTGTTTCAATTGGTGACACAATAGAATTTATAGTATTTAGTACTTTATTTCAGAGAAGAATCATTGGGATAGAGGGCATAACAAAATCACAACCAGACAAAATAAATACCGGATTGCTAATTGAGTGTTACAATGACGATGAAATTGATGAACTTAGAAATTGGAAACCCGACAATGTAGTTGCAGTTGTATATGCTTCATCTGCTCTCAGGCCTGTGTCTCCCGACCCGGAATCTTTTTAATAGCGTGGTACTAAATAAGACGTGGGCACATTAATGATTGAGGAGGTAGACTATCTTCTCATCAATAATCCGTTAGGAGCAAATGGAATTTAGTTAAGCGATCTGAAGATTATCAGTGACGTTCTGCATCATTTTATTTGACGAGAGAACGTAGGTATTCTTTTATAAAATAGATTGTTATGGTTAGTTGTGATGGATAGATTCGTTCTGTGAGCCTGGAGCAAGGGGAGGAGATAGTATGATTATCTATTAGAATTGACTAATTTGGTTCATATAAATACTAAATATACTCACTTGATGCGCGTATATAAAAACTAAGAGGTCAATGTAAGCCTGATACAAGATCATTAAATTAAACAGATAAATAACAGATATGACACAGAAGCAAATAGCTGAAGCATTTTCAATTGGAAACTTTGAACTGATCTATCCTTATTTGGCAGATGATGTGCAATGGACAATTGTAGGCGAAGATTTTTTTGAGGGAAAGAAAGCGGTAACGGACAACTGTGAACAAGTTGCCAGCTATTTTAAATCGGTAACTACAAATTTTAATACGATAAATATTATAGCAGAAAACAACCGAGTCGCAGTTAACGGAACTGCGGAATTTATTCGTGATGGCAAAAGGGTGAGTTTTGTTTCTGCTTGTGATGTCTATGAATTTAACGACAACAATAAATTGCAGATGATAACTTCGTATTGCATTCAAGACAGACCAGCGGACAGCAAACTGTTATACGACAATGTACCGGATGGCAGTACTCAGGTAAAAATGAGAGGCGCAATATAAACACTTACGATAAATTGATGCTGGCCCTGCAACCTGGCTTAATTTTTTAAAACTTAAGCCAGGTTGCTAAGTAACCAGAATGGAGCGTTACTCATTAATACTCATCCAACATCACAATCTACCGGTAATTAGCTTTCTGTCTAACCTTCATTCCAATAGTTTCTTCTTTTCTGCATCAAACTCTTGTTGGGTAATAGCACCTGAGTCTAATAATGATTTCAATTTTGCAATGAGTTCATATTTTTCGGAAAGAGACAATGGTTGGGACGGTTGAGGAGCAAGGTTGGGTGATGAAAGATTTATGTTCTTTGTTGCTTGGCCTGCTGGAATACCTGCAGCGCATTCCAGCGTACTATATGCATCAATAGCAAGGAAATAGTCAAATGTAGTCAGGTGATGCCGTTTGAGGCTGTTTTTCATCACCACAATAAGCCTGTACTTACGTCCTTTAGCAAATGATTTTCTTCCAGTTGTTACGATTACTTTTTTGATATCAGAAAATACAATTTCCTTTTTTGCTTTATATTTCAACGAGTAATCTGTCAGCACAATCTCGTCCTCTTTAGATCCTGTTTCAAGTGCAATTTTCACAAGCGACTCTTTGGATGCTGAAAGATTTTCACAGGGTGTTTTTCCGTAGCGCTGATAATTTGCAGCACAACTGCTGAGCAAGATAGAAGAAATGCAAAATAAAGATAATAGATAAAGTGGTTTCCGGAAACAGGACATGATGTTTGGATTAAGCCATTTTTTATATGTGTACTTGTTTTGATTCAGATAAGTTGTCGATTTTTACAATGCTTAGAATATTTACGAGGCATAATTTCGTTAAAAAAATCAGCACTGCTCCCAGTCATTGTGATCGCTGGATGGAACCCTTGCCAAAGAGCCTGTTTTTAAAAGCTCAGATGTTTCGCAAGCTCAAGAAAGGAAAGGTTTATTAAGTTAATGGCTATGGTAAGACAAAGTCCGAAAGGGGATATGATTTTTCCGTGACAAGATGATGTGGTGAGTGTGTATTCTGCTTTTAGTCATTAAGTTATATTGTTTTTGTTTACTTTTTTTGTATTTTGTGATCATATAAAATCTTAGTTGCAGCTGGCCTGGCAGGTTGGAATCAATGAAATAAGCTGCAGACGGGTTAAATTATATCATCTCAATCTTTTTATCATAACCTAAAGTATCTTATGGAATTGTCAATCTTAGAGAAGAATACTATTTCCCTGAATAAAGAGATCTCCTGGTTTGAATGTGTAGTAAACAAAAGGATTGAAAGCTATTTCAATGGTGATAATGACTATGGAAATATTTTTCCGGAGGCTCCGGACCTTTCAGAAGATCATTCCAATTATTATTTTCTGATACGTCATTACAACATGGGAGTCGTAGAAAGATTGGTATTGATCATGGCCCTCATTCCTCATGTAAAACCACAGGTACTGGATGTTTTCTTTTCAAAAAATTCAAATTATAACCGGGAATTTACAGAGTTCGGAGGTACTAAGGGTGGTATCCACAATGGATTTCTTCCCACTGCAGAAACAGCGGCATTCATAATCGCAGGTAACGATCTGATTGCAAGATTTAACTTACAAAAAATTCTGAATGAGGCTGGTTATCTTAGAAAACATCAGATTATTATACTTGAAAGCAAGAATGAAAGCGATCCTTTCTTCAGCAGATCTCTGAACGTTTCCAAAGAACTTTTGAGCTTTCTCACTACAGGAGAGACCTTCAGGCCAGATTTCAGTCCATCATTTCCTGCATCCCTGCTCTCTACGAAAATGGATTGGGAGGACCTGGTTTTAGATCATGATGTTCTGGAAGAAGTTGAGGAAATCAATAACTGGATTAAATATGGACATATATTACTTAATTCAGGTGATATCGGTAAAAAAATAAAAAGAGGATATCGTACCCTGTTTTATGGACCTCCGGGAACCGGTAAGACACTGACAGCTTCTCTGCTTGGTAAATCGAACAACATGGATGTTTACAGGATAGATCTTTCTATGGTTGTTTCAAAATACATCGGAGAGACCGAAAAGAACCTATCCAATGTGTTTGATCTTGCAGAAAATAAAAACTGGATTCTATTCTTTGATGAGGCTGATGCTTTGTTTGGTAAAAGAACTGCTACTAAAGACTCGAAAGACCGGTATGCCAATCAGGAAATATCTTACCTTCTTCAGAAGATAGAAGATTTTCCCGGCGTCGTTATCCTGGCAACCAATTTAAAGTCTAATATTGATGATGCCTTTGCCAGAAGGTTTCAATCTATGATTTATTTTCCGATGCCTTCTTTCGAACTCCGGGTGAAGTTATGGAAGAATGCATTGAGCGGACCTTTCAGTCTTTCTGATAAAGTGGATCTCCATGGCATAGCTGAAAGTTATGATATTTCCGGAGGGGCAATTACAAACGTCCTTAGGTTTTGTGGTCTGAAGGCCTTGAGCAGAGAAGATCATGTGATTTTACAGGAAGATATACTTGCAGGAATCCGGAAAGAATTAATTAAAGAAGGAAAAACGTCATAACTGATTTTATTGATAGTCTCATTTTTACATAATACGGTTTTAATAGGATTAATTATTTAGTTCCATATAAAAGCCAATAAACCTCATCCCTAACCCTTCTCCTGAAGGAGAAGGGAACAGTCGATGAGAGAAATTTTGAATTAATAGTGATATAACTAATAACATACACATTAAAGTCCCTCTCCTTCAGGAGAGGGATTTAGGGTGAGGTTTCTTGAGAGTTTTATCTAATTGTCTATTATAGTTAACGGAACTTAAATAGCAATTCCTATTTATTAATAAAACTTTAATCAACCTAGGACTTTATGAATCTACATGCTCATAAATCAAAAGACACGCAGGCAAAGGATAATTCCTCGTCTGCATCTGTTGTCATTCAGGATAGCAGACCGCACTCCGCTGCTCAGCGAAAGGTTCTGGATACGATTGAGCATAGTTCTATGACGAGTAAAGGTAAAGGTATTCAAGAGTCTATTAATGCCAGTAGCTTAATAACAGCACAAAGGAAAACTAATAAAGAAGCGTTTGGAATAGCACAAACCAAAAGCCTGGAAGAAGAGCCGGCACAAATGCTGAAGGATGAAGATGAGAAAGCAACACAGATGAAGAAAGAGGAAGAAGAGAAAGCTGTGCAGATGAAAGCAGGAGGTGATGGAACAACTGTTAATTCAGTTCATAATACATCAGGAATGCCTGGCAAATTAAAGTCCGGAATAGAAAGTCTATCGGGAGTTTCGATGGAAAATGTAAATGTTCATTATAACTCATCCAGACCCGCTCAACTGAAAGCCCATGCATACGCTCAGGGAAATGATATTCACCTGGCGCCTGGGCAGGAAAAACACTTGCCACATGAAGCCTGGCATATCGTTCAGCAAAGACAGGGAAGAGTAAAGCCCACGACCCAGCTGAAAGGAACTTCAGTAAACGATGATTCCTCTCTTGAAAAAGAAGCTGATGATATGGGACAAAAAGCTTTAAATATAAAGGCTGAAAAAGTTGATACAAAACCTCATTATACTTCAGTAAATAATGCAGTCCAGAGATATTCTCTGTATTCTAAAGATGATCAAAATAAAGATCAGTCATTAGGATGGAAAAACCCTTTGGGTGAAGATCTGGCAGTTGCCGAGGATGGAACACTTGCGGCCAGAAATCATACCAAGCAGGCATGGGCCGAACAGTCAAAAATTACAGAAGCAAATGATATTCTGAAAAACCGGAATTCGAAAGTCCGTCTTGAGATTGGCTCTTCCGAAATTTCCGGAAAATCACCAAATGATGGCACGACAATTAAAAAACTTAAGGAAGTAAAAGCAAAATCTGATACCGGAGGAGGCGCTACCCTTACTGCTGACTGCGGGACTGCTGCTATGGAGGGTGTTGGAATTAAAAATGATAAGTTCGTTGGTGTCACACGTGAAAAAGGAACTGAAAATTATACCAGAGAATCTTCCTACCGAAGCGGACATGGAATCAATTCCACTACTGGTGATATGGAGTCTGATATATACCTGAGAATTATGAAAAGTGAGTTTAGTCAGAGCCATTCCTCAGGGCTGGATGCTATGAATGCATTCTATAAGCTATCAAAGAGCGAGCAGGACAGGATAAGTCAGAAATATGGCATCAATGGATATGCAAGAGCAAAAGTAGGTCAGGGGCTTACAATTGGTACCGACAAAGATGCAGACAACTTTGATTACAGAGGAAGAAGTGTATGGAATTTTCACTTCGCGACAGTAATTTTCAATAGTAAGGATGATGATATGACTATCGAGAATTTCGCAGGGAATACAGGTGGAGATACAGGATGGTATTATGTATTGCTAGGTCCGGCAAGTAAGAAGCAGGATTTTCATTTTCATAATGGAGAAGAACTTGGAGGACATGGAGACAAGTATACCACATTTGTAGTAGAAAATTCCGAGTTGATCATTGGAACAATCAATGCCCCTAATACGCACTTAGTAGGAGATCCTGCTAAGTATGATATTATAGAAAAGCTGGCATCAGGAACAAAAGTAAAAACTTTGAGAAAGGGTATAAACTGGAGAAAGGTGGAAGTAACGGATGGTATTCATAAAGGGAAAACCGGATGGGTAATGAATAAGTTTTTTTCTAATTAATTTAGCATGAGAAAGCAGTCATGAGAAAATATTGTATCCTTTTATTGTGTTTTATATTCTATAATTGCCAAAGCCAGATGGATAAAATGATCACAACGTCAGAACAACTAAAGAAGCAGGAAGGCAAATTGGTAGAGGTGAGAGGTAATCTTTTATCTTCGGATCCAATGAAAAGAGTGCCGGTTAGAATGCAGTTGGAAGATTCTTCTTTTGTATATATAGGGAGTTTTGAAAATGCATCAAAACTGGATTTTAATGTTATACAGAAATATTTTCAACATCAGGTTGTTGTTAAAGGAGTTGTTTATATAGACTCAATTCCTGAAAAGTATAAAATCATTTCGAGATTAAGTGGTCCTTATCTGGTAGATATACAGGAAGTGAATATTGTTAAATAGAATGGCTATTCTGCTCCCCGGTTTGTGTCCAGAACATAAAAATGCGGAGCATTACTTTGGGCTAAAGGAAAAACACTACTTGTATCTGTTCATTATTTTTAAGAGTATTTCTTTATAACTTTTTACAGAGAATATATTGGTTAAAGCTGTGATTGAAAGAATTCGTCCTATGGCGAGGATACAAGCCTGGGAGAAAGTTACAGGGACAACCTTTTGGAAGGCGATTAATTGCAATAGTCTGTAACAATGTATATGCGCTAATTAAATTAGATTGTTTATTTTTAAAGGTAATTTTTTCTGGCTACACATTGGAAATTGGTATTGCACAGATTAAACCTAATAAAGCTGATGTTTCATTTAATATTGAATCACATGGAAGATTTATCGAACCTACTTTAATAATGAATTCGAAACCAATATTTTTTTCTTAACTTTCATTAAAAGGGTATAACCGAGAACTTGTATTGTTGTACCCTAATTAATCATCAAATAAATACTAACCCTTTTTTTACTAATGACTAATCCCCAACAAAACAAAACACAGTGGCAAGATCAAGTTGATCTAAAGCCTGGTATTGAGCGGCACCTATGGCCATTCGGTAATGAGAACGCTATTGTCACCAAGTCAACATCCGATAGACTTTTTGGAGTGGAGGGCCTGGGATTCCAAAACAACATGTGGATGAACCTCATAAGTTTTTTGGCACGAACCGGGATCCAAAAGCAAACTGCGTCCAAAGAGAATGAGACGGATATAGCAAATTGCGTAAAGGGTTGGGGACAAGGTGCGAATTCGAGCAGGGTATTTCATACAACAAAAGGTGTTGACCCCGCCAGAATGGAAATGTTGATCCAAAGGCTTCAGCATATAAGCGCAGAATTTGGAATTAAAGACAACCGCTTAACGCATGATGTATTGGCTGCATTTGTTACCACACAAAAGGCGGAGCCTTATTTAACATGGAATGGCCTTCGGGAAGCTAAGGGATTCATTAAAAGAAATCAAGCTCGATTTAGAGGACATATTCAATGGCAATCTTTTGTTGCCTTGTGTGGGCATATCGACAATAACGGAGTGAAGCATATCACACCTGAATTGATTCGTACTTTTTTTAACAGCCCAAAGCCTTTCTTCAATCTCATTGTAGAACGGAGAAGCGATCTTTTGCAAGGCACCATTACCCCTGGAAGCAAAACAGGACTAATGGAAGAGGCCCCTGATTACATAGACGTAAGAGCAACCGACCTGGAATACATGAGAAACAAGAGTGGTTTGGGGTTAGTGCTCAAAATTCTCTGGTACATGATTATGAATAAGAAATCGAAGCTTGGGCCATTGCCGAGAGAAGAACGGGCATAAGTGAGATGCTATGAGACATAAGGCATTTTTGGTTGAATTATTTTCTGGAGCTTGTTTCATCATTCACAGATAATACTGGGGACATTGGTGAAAGCGTAGTTCAAGTGAAACAAGACTTGTTGTCATTATCAAATGATACACTTCCAATAATAATAGACGTATTAAAATATTACTTAACATACAAATGAGTTTTCTAAATAATATTTTTGGCAAGAAAGAAAAACCTGTTAAAAGTAACAGCGACTTTTGGAATTGGTTTCAAAATAACGAAAAGACATTTTTTAATGTGGTTAAAAGTAACAAAGACATTGAAAAAGGCTTCTTTGACAAACTTTCGCCCAAACTTGCAGAACTTAAAGACGGTTATTTTTTTCTAACAGGTATGTATGACGACAACACTGTTGAATTAATATTGACTGCAGACGGCAATACTAAAAACATTGTTTTCGTAGAAGAACTTGTAGAACAAGCACCGAAAATCAACGGATGGAAGTTTACGTCTCTCAAGCCTGCTTCGGACATAGAAAACGTGGCAATCAATATGGCAGGATATAAATTTGATAGGGATAATTTATTCTTCTATTCCAATGATCACACAAACTATCCCGATGAAATTGACATCTCTATCATTCACAGCGATCTGACAGAAGATAACAGAAAAAAGATCGGAACAGGAATATATATTTTCCTAGATAACTATTTAGGTGAGCTTGATTTTGTAAACAACATTGACAACCTAAAGATAATTGGCAAGCAAGAATCAAAAAAAGAACTCGTTCCGATTGAAAAACTCAAAGACTTTTTGACTTGGCGACAAAAAGAGTTTATTGAAAAATACGACGGTGTTCGTTATGACACACAAAATGACGAACACTCAATCTTGGAGGCAAAATTAGAAAGCGGAAACAAGTTAATAGCAGTTGTAAACACTCAACTTCTTGATTGGGACGGCAAGGCTTCACATCCCTGGATTGCTGTAATTACGTTCAAATATGACGGACAAAATAGCAACGGAATGCCCAACGAAAAGGACAATCAAAGTTTAAGTGAAATTGAAGAAAGTATTTTACAAAAACTTGCAGACAAAGACGGCTATTTATATATTGGAAGACAAACAGCAAGCAACGAGCGGGAAATTTATTTTGCTTGCAAAGACTTTCGCAAACCTTCAATAGTGTTTTTCAAAATACAACAAGACAACGAAAATAAATTTGAAATAGAATACGAAATTTACAAAGACAAGTACTGGCAATCATTTGAACGATTTAGACCAAACTGAGAAAACTCAGTCAGCAACAGGAAATTGGCGTTTGGCCTCTGAGGTTCAGGTGTTGAAGTTCTTGCTGACTTTTTCGCTCAGATGTTCCTCATTTCCTATGTGTGCTGTCATTCATTTTTAGCAAATCCAATCAGTGAAAGAATCAAGCGCCTTCACATATGAAATGTATGTGACATTAATAAGTAACAGAAATAAAGTATAGATTAACATTTAAGGCATTAGGACATGCATTGCTTAAATGCGCATCAACTAGTTTTAAATTGTGCATATATTGGTAGTACCTCTAACACCCTGGTCGACTATTTAATAAAATATGATATGAATTGGAATAATTACTTATTAGAAAATAAAAGTCCATCCGGCCATTATGCACATTTGGGTGTTTTTGAAGGAGCAGTGGGAGGAGTTTTTGATTTATCAGCAATTCCAAATGATACTAAAATTCTGGAGATGTCCACTCCTTTGAAAAAGTTTAAATTGAAGTATACAAATCTTACTTCTTTAAATAATCATCCAAATATAGAAGCAATAAGGTTAGGAGAAATTGACGATGAACGACTTGCGGTATTTTCGTCATTGCCAAATTTAAAATATCTTCAAATAAGCACAAATAAACAAAGTGAAATTCCTGATTTATCTTGTTTGAAAAATCTTGAAGTATTAATTCTTTCGGGTATTAAAAAAGTTGCAAACATAAACTTTCTGGAAGGTTTGTCAAATCTGAAAACTCTATATATTCACGAGCTAAACAATCTGTATAATTTGACAGTAATATCAGCCCTGACAAATTTGGAAGAACTATTTTTAGACCACGGAAAAATGAGTGGGACAGGACAGGGAATCAAAAGTATGGAACCATTATCAAAGCTTACCAATTTAAAATACTTGACTTTCGCTTTAAATGTTGAAAAAAAGAATTATGACATTACGCCGTTACTATCATTAAAGAAAATTGAAAAGCTTATGATTCTTCCGAGATACTTAGGAAATGGACAAAGGGAGATACTTTTAAAGGAGTTGCCATTGTTAAAAGAATTGTAGATTTTACACCTTGTCCTATGTCTAATCATCCATGTACTGTCCCTTGACAGAACATAAAACACGGAGCATTACTTTGGCTAAAGGAATAACACTACTGGTATTTGGAATAACTTAAAGGGTATTTTTTTACCGATTCCAGGAAATATTGAGGTTAACTAGTGATGAAAGAATCTGTCATGAAGGCATAGGTTGGGGAGAAGAAGTTAATTTTTCATATAAAGAGTATTTGAAATACGAGCATTATAAAAAGCACCCTGAATAGTTTGAATGTCAATGGAGTTTCAGTAATTTGGAACATATAATGAATGTAAGCTTCTGGTGCATATACAAAGGTTGGCAATCATTGTAACTAAAAAATACCGAACAAGAATACCTTAAAGAATTTTGCTATGAATATAAAGACTACAGTTGTATGCTTACCTATCCAGAATTCGGATAATACAATTCGGTTTTACAAAAATGTATTTGGACTTTCTGACCTTAAGAATGAAGATGACATGATTTCAATCGAGCTTCCCAATCTTTCAATGTTTCTGATGGAAACAAGTGCCTTTGAAGCATACAGCAGAAAAGCAGGTCGTGGAGCGCAGTTTCCAAAGGATAGTGTCGGGGCGATTATAAGCTGTGCCTTGACAAGTAAAGAAGACGTCGATACTGCATTAGAAAATGCGCCAATCTACGGAGGATCAGTAACTAATAAAGCTTCTATTGACGAATCATTTGGTGGATATATTGGATATATGTCTGATCCGGATGGACATCTATGGGAGCTTGTATGTCCTCCACAGAAGAATTAAGCCGGAGGGGGGCAAAAGGTATGTATTAATAATAGAACAATGGGTGCCGAACGCTCAAAGCAGCTAGTTGCAATTGTTGTTAAATATTAAGCTAATAGGTGAAAAAAAAACATGAGTTCAATAGTCAGAAATTTATTAATGATTGTTCTTGTAGCAATTATAGGGTTCATAGGCGTATTTAAATTTTTGGATTTATATACTTTAAGAAAAGAACGCATTAAAGTTCCAAACCTGATTGGGATACCGGTTGATGAAATTCCCAAGATAGAACAATTGAATTTTAAGATTAATGATTCTATTTATGATAAAAAAATACAAAGGGGGATAATAGTAAATCAGTTTCCGGGACCTGATTCGGAAGTCAAACCTAACAGAACTATATCGATTACCTACAATAGAAAAATCCCTGGGTTAATAACCATACCTAACGTAATTGACCAACCAGCAAAAGAAGGAATAATTAATATTACAAACGCCGGTTTCCTCATTGGGAAAATTGACACAATTGAAAATAATTTTCCTATTGTTATTTCAATGAGCTCAAATGGCAAGACTCTAAAAGGCGGAGAAGAAGTCCAGGAAGGAAGTATAATAAATTTTCAGGTGGGTAAGTAAGAAGAATATACAAAACTCAAAAAATCATGTTGCACGGAGACCTCCATAGCACCATAGGCAGACTAGCGCATGACTTTATATAACAACCAGGCTCCAATGAGCCAGTCATAGATCATGCAAAAGGGAGGATACCATTTTTTTATCTTTGTCATTACTAACCTATGATCGTGGATATAATCCCATATACCATGTCCTATATAACCAATAACCAGAAACCAGGCTGAATACCAAAGCCCTAAAACACTTAGAACGACAAACCCGGTGCATATTGCAATCTCTATCAACTTTTGCTTCATTCTTCCGTCCATAATTCCGAAACCGATATAATCAGAGGCAATAACAACAAGTAGAATAGCCCACAGATCATTTTGTTTTTCTTCAGGAAACAGGCAGACAAAAGGAATAGATATGGCAGCCAGGAAAACGCCCAGCAATGCTTCCCTTTGATATTTCATTATATTATTCATAAAGCATTCTATAATAAAATTCTATATAGTTCTACAATAATATTGTTTTATTCATTTAGAAAAAATTATATTTTTGATCATTGTGCCTGTAATACAGGAGTATTAATTTTGTGCAGACTGGAATAATGGAGTTAATGGTTGTTTGAAGGGAGATAAATGGTATTCTTTTGTAACAGACTGCAGAGAAAAAACAGTGATGAATGGATTCCATCCGGTGAGATACCACAGTCTTCAATTTAAGGAATCTTTCCTTGCTGAACTTGTAAAGCATCTGAGTTTTCTTAAAGAATAACATTTGACAATCTATCAGATTAGTGATTTAAACTGCAAGTGATTTTGTATCTATCAGATACTTCACAGGATATAGAATGACAAAGGCAAGTGTGTATATACTTAACGATAAGGCAAGGCTCAAGAAAGAATAAAATGACAACCACAATTACAATGACAAATAAAAAGCTCATCAGAACCTCAGGAACAATATTGGTTAACAGGAATGTAGAAAGAGTGTTTGACTTTTTAGTTAATCCAGGCAATGACAACTTGTGGAGAACAGAAATAAATAAATCAATACTCAATGGTCCGTTGCAAGAAGGGGTAACTGTTTCTGAATATTCTTACTTGTCCAAAAAAGCACCTGACAATTTGATAGAACTACAGTGTGTTCAGTATGAAAAAAACAAACTTGCAATATTTGAGACATCTGAAAAATCCGGATTTTATTTAAGAAGCGAACGACAAGTAAAAATAATATCCGATACCACAACTGAAATTAATTACCAGCTTGAGTTTGACATAAGCATAGTAAAATTTGCTTTGGGGTTTGCATTACCAAAATTTATCGTTTCATATAAGGCAAGCAGTGATATGAAGAAATATTTGCTGCAATTAAAGTCAATACTTGAAAACGAATAAAATAACTCGGCTACTCCTTTGCCTGTGACCTTTCATGATCATTTCTGTGATTTAGTAAAATACTCCGATCGATACTGAGCACCCATTGCCAGGTTTTTAAATATGAGCATATTTGCAACAGGTCCATCCTTAATAAACTATCTAAAATTTTTTTGATGATCTGAATCATGACACAAGGCAATTGCCTCCTTCATAATTTCAAGTATCCTTCTCGGATTAACGCCTATATTTTCCAAGATCTTTTCATCATTACATAAATCTTTACAAAGCACTATTTTGCTTTCAAGTAATTTTTCCTTATCAGTATTGGTAAGAGTGGTAAGACAAGTCAATGGGTATAAATTTGATGTGTCAATCAAATCGTTTAGGCTACCTTGATCCGGATAATCCCAGCCAATTAGATTGAGTCCAATACATTTGCCGTATTGAATTGCATCTCCTGTAAATCTTGTATTGGTAACTACCCATCCTTGATGAAACATATCAGAATGACCGGGAAGTGCTTTCATCTGCTTTTTTACATCTTCAAAACGAGCCTGTATATATAGCGGGATTTTAACATCACATTGGAATCCCGGACGGTTGTGAAATTTGCATTCAACCATAAAGTGCTTATCTTCTTTTATGGCAATGACATCAATTTCATGATTCACGCAATGTCCCTGTACAATCTGACCGATTTGCACTTGAAATCCCTGGTGCTTCAGTATTTCCCCTATATACCTTTCAAAAGGATAACCGGATGGACCTAATTCCATGATTGCGGCTTTCAATTTGTATTTCCCTGCAGAAGGTTTGGATATGCTCGCTAATAAATCAAATGCCTTAGTGTAGATTTGCTGTGTACTCATACCAGGAATAAGACCATTGACAATTGATTCAACTATTTCATCAACTGTTTTCCTGTTTTGGCATGCCTTGGATAATGATCTTCTAAGTTTTTCCTCTGAAAAGATTACCTTATCACCGGAAGCTTTTTCAATATAGATCTTCTTATCTCTCATAGTTACTTATTCTTGCTTGTGATAGTATCAAATCCAGGGAAATGAACAATAGCAGACTATGCATTGTGCTGTAAATCTTGTTTATGAAGTCTGCTACTGAGAAGAGTCAAAAAAACAGATTATAAAAATTGTTTGTTAAAACTTTCATTGGAAATTTATTCAGCCAATTATTGAGCTACCCAACCACCATCCACAGGTAAAGAATGACCGGTAATAAATGAAGCAGCATCCGAACAAAGATATATAACAGCATCTGCCACTTCTTCCGGATTTCCTAATCTACCAATCGGTTCGGCATCTTCAAATTGTTTTTCGACTTCTTTACTTTTTCCTGTAAAGCGATCTATCATAGGAGTTCTGATAACACCTGGACAAACGGCATTGACACGAATTCCAAGTTTTGCATTTTCCAGGGCCGTAGTTTTGGTCAATCCCACTACACCATGCTTTGAAGCAGTATATCCTGGTGACCCTTGAAATCCAACTAGTCCAGCAATGGAAGCACAGTTTACTATAGCTCCCTTTCCCGCTTTACGTATTTCAGGAATCTGATATTTCATGCAAAGCCAGACTCCCTTTAGATTTACATTGATTATTCTGTCCCAGTTCTCTTCAGAACATTCCTCTGTAGTTTCAGAACCGCCTTCAATCCCGGCATTGTTAAATGCATAATCAAGCCTTCCGAATGTTGAAATTGTTTTTTCAACCATAGCTTTTACTTCATTGGCTTTCGATACATCACATTTAATAAACAGCGCTTCACCGCCAAGGTTTTTAATTGTGTCGATAGTCTCCTGATCTTCTATACAATCAGCTACAGCTACTTTAGCGCCAAGTTTGGCAAATGCAATGGCAGTGGCCCTACCTATACCGAAACTTCCGCCGGTAACAATAGCAACTTTATTCTGAAAAATTTTCTCCATATAATTCTAATTTAACCATTCTAGTTTCAAATATAGGCAAGATAAGAAGATTTTTAATTGACTTATACTTTAAGAAAGAATGACATTGATCATTTATACTTAGAAAAAGTATTAAATTACTCTTGCTTAAGGTGTGCTAAGGGTGGAAGTTGCATTAAATTAATGCTTTTCTATGCTATATAAAAAATGAAGATTAGACCTATAATCGCTTTGCAATGCATCAAAAAAGCTGAATCAAAATTTACAGGATTATAGGATAAACAAAATTTTAAGGTAATCCTGTCTATCCTTTAATCTCATGGATCCCAGTTTAGTTGGTATAGGTATTATGAAGATGAAAGATATATGTAAACTTAATGTGAAAACACAGGTTGGTGTGGTGGAAAGAGGAGCAACTTCTTGCTACCCCTTTTTTATTTAATTTATTCTACTATTGTAGAAAGTAATTCGGTTAACTCATTCTGAATATCTCGTCCTTTATTGGCATCGTACCAATTTAAAATGGAAGTTTTGATTTTATCGAAGGAAGCTTTTTCATTGGCAAGATCTGAATAAATTTTCTGACAATCAGCAGGTCTGGGACCCCATTGAGCTAAATCGGTTCCATTAGCATTTTTAATTACTAGCTTCGGAATTGATTTTCCACCATTGGTCAAATACAGATTAATTCTATTCGGTTCAGCGTCTCTTAGTTCATATAGAAGTGTAATTAATGGGTTTGTCCGTGCTGCCATTTCTATAAAAGGTATGTTGTGCGCTGCATCTCCACACCAGGGTTCTGTAATTAATATCCATTGTTGTGGGCTTTTAATATTTTCCAATGCCTTTCTTAAAGGAGCTGCCAACTCATGGGTTTCATTAAACCACCGATTCATCTGTTCCCAATTGTGTTGGGTGTATTCCAGGTATCCTTCCTTAGTATAAGGGGGAAGTTGTTCATTTATAGAGTTGCTGATAATCTGCTGAAAGTAATCTGAGTATTCCTGAAAGGTCATATAAGTAGATGCGTTATAACTAGTGCGATAAAGCTGTATTAATGAAAGTTAATTTTTCCAATTGCATTAAAGATAGGATTGCTCAATATTTAAACAAAATAAAATGTTTGGGGAATTGTTTATTATTCAGGTATCTTATCAGGGAATGGGTATAATTAATTGATTATATGGGTTTAAATCTATTGGATAAAGTCTGTTGCGTTAAATAATACTTTGGCTTTTTTTAAAATGTATGACGTAAATTTCTGATGATTTTAGAATAGCCTTTAACTTGAGGCTATTATCTAAGACTTAATATTTTGCTATCTTCACCTTTACTGAATAGTATTGCACTTTTATAGCGAATAAAGATCATCGTATTGTCGAAAATTGGTTGTAAAACTGATATATTGAGAATAAAGATTAAATAACCGACAGTAAATGTACATTATAAGTTTAATAGTAGGAATTTTAATAGGAGGAGTAATTGCCTACATCATCCTTAATTTGCTTGATAAATCAAAGAAAGTTTCAATAGAAGAGTTTGACGAATTAGCGGTACAACATAATGAGGCGATCACTAATCTTAAACTGTCTGAGAGTAAGGTAAAAATGCTGCAAGAGTCAAATGACAAACTCTCGAATAAACTGGCTATAAAAGAAAATGAAGTTACTCAACTTTTACCAGAAGTGAGTTCACTGGAAGTAAAGCTTTCCAATAGCAGAGAGAAAATAAGTGAACTCTCACATGAGTTAGCTGCAGAGCGTGAAATAAATAGAATTCAGCAAAACGATATAAACATTCACAAACAGACGATTTCTGAACTTTGCGCAAATAACAGATCATTAACTGAAAACCTGACAAAGCAGAATGAAATAAATGATAAACAGGTCAGACAAATTGAAGTACTTACAACAAAGATAACAGACCTGACAGCACAGGTCAGCATATTGTCGGCGAATAATACGACCTTGTCTGAAAAGCTATCTACTCAAAAAGAAGAAGTTGAAGGACTTCAGAAAACGGCTCATTTACAATTTGAGAAAATAGCCAATAAATTATTTGAAGAAAAATCAAAAAGCTTTACGGAGACCAATAAGACTAACATTGAAACGCTCTTAAATCCACTTAAGGAAGACATCCATAAATTCAAGGAAAAAGTTGAGGCCACTCATACTGAAGATACTAAACAACGGACTTCTTTGGAGGAAAGAATAAAAGGTTTAATTGAACAAACGAATAAAGTAAGCGCTGAAGCCAATAACCTGGCGGCTGCCTTAAAAGGCAAAGCACAGAAAAGAGGAAACTGGGGTGAAATGATATTGGAAAGAATTCTCGAATCGTCAGGATTGACAAAGGGTAGAGAATATTTTGTTCAGCAATCAATTAAAGATGAGGAGGGAAGAAACCAAAGGCTTGATGTCAGAGTAAACCTTCCTGATGAAAGAGTAATTATCATTGATTCAAAAGTTTCATTAATTGCTTATGACAATTACTCAGCTTGTGAAGACAGTGATGGACAAAGTAAATTCCTTATAGAACACATCAATGCTACCAAAAATCATATTGATCAACTAAGTTCAAAAAAGTACGACAACATTGAAACATCACTGGATTTTACAATGATGTTTATACCAATAGAACCTGCATATTTACTAGCAATTCAAGGTGATTCTGATTTATGGTCCTATGCATATTCTAAAAGGATATTATTGGTTAGTCCAACAACATTAATTGCTTGTCTTAAGCTGTTTTCTGACTTATGGAGGCGTGAATGGCAAAATAAGAACGCAATGGATATTGTTAAACGTGGTGAATTACTCTATGAAAAATTTGTTGGCTTTACAGAAAACTTTGAGGAGATTGGTAACAAGTTAAGCTCTACTCAAAAGGCCTATGAGAATGCTTTAGGGCAACTTAAAACCGGAAAAGGAAATGTAATAAGTCAGGCTATTCAGTTGAAAAATTTGGGTTTAAAATCTGATAAAAAGGTTTCTGATAAATTATTGCCATTAAACTTGGACGATACTGAAATTGAAAATGACATTGAGCAATAATACGTTTGGCTTTATGCTCCAGAAAATTGGCTGTACGAAATGTTCCGAACCATTGACAAACATAAAAAATAAGTAAGGAAAAGGGATGATTTCAAAGATCTGGACTACAAACATAAAGAATGGAATTTTTGGCGGACTATTCCCTGTCATTGATCCATTTGAAAAGAACTGGCTATATGTTGGCGATGGCTGGGGTTCCAGCTTCGCCTCAATGAAATTGAGAAAATTCAGTTTGTGCACAGGAGAAGAAATTCAATCTGTATACATAAAAAATAATGTTCGGTGTCTAACTTTCAATGCTAATCAGATAGATCTGTTTGCTGTTACAAATAACAAAATCTTTCAGGTGAATAGAAACACGCTAGAGGTCTATAAAAAAATTGAAAAAGGAATACAGCAATATAATGATTATGTCGTGTCAGATGATCAGGACTCGTTACTAATGATGAACCATAGGACGGATTTTTTATTCATTTATAATTTCAAAATTGAAAAAGGGTTAAAGAAGAAGATAGGTCCATGCAGTGGAATTTTCAAAAAAACAGATCAGGAATATTACATTTTTAGCGGATATAAGGGAAAGGTTGTTCTGTATAATTTTAAAGAGAATTCTCTAAATGAATTATTATCTACAGACGTTTTTCATTCCGCCAAGGTTTACAATAGTAATATTGCTTTTTTGAGGTTGGGTTGTATAGAGTATGGTGAGGGGAAGAGTTGGCATATTTCACCAATGAATAAAATCAGAGTTGTCGACATTAGAGACTTAAAAAATAGTATAGATCTTGATATTGGTTTTGATTTTCACTCATTCACGGTTGATAATGGAGTAATTTACCTATGGAGCCAAAATAACTTTTGGGCCTATTCAATCGACAGCAAAGAATTAATCTCTAAACTATCTATCGGGGAGGATGAATACATCATGCAGGTGTTTAGCGATCAGGGTAAGGTATTAACAGAATCGAATACAGGTGATCGGGGTAGAACCTTTAATTGCTATGAATTTAAACTCTAAAAGAGTTGTCAACTATCACATATAAATCATTTTAAATTTATCAACCATATATGACAAACAAATATCTACTTCATGGAAAACTCACTGCAAAAGCAGGACATAGAGATGAGCTTGCTGATATATTGCTGCAAGCATCGCAACTTGTATCAACTGCAAAAGGATGCAAGCTTTATGTAATTGGAAAAGATGAGAAAGACATAAACGATGTTTATGTTACAGAAATTTGGAACAGTAAAGAAGATCATGATAACTCGTTAAAAGCTGAAGGAGTAAGAGAGCTTATTATGAAAGCGATGCCGCTAATAGACGGACAACCAACAAAAGGACAGGAGCTAGAAATTTTAGGTGGAGCAGGAATATGACGCCATGATAGCCCGGAATTCCGGGCTGCGTTTCTGATTTCTGATTTATGGGATTAATGGATAAATAAGATCAAAGATTATCCTGTCTATTCCATAATCTCATCGATCTGAGTTAAGACAAAGTTTTTAGAAATTTGTAGACACCAATAGTAGTGAAAACTTTTATATCAATAATTGTTGGAGTGCTTATTATAGCAGGAGTCATATATAAATATATTATCTATATGTTTACACCTTTTAGTGCAGGCACTCATGGTTCCATTGAAAGTTACTCATTTAATGTTTCAAAATACAGATTGGAGGAAATTATAGCAGAGGAGATTGCCAATAATCGAAATATTCAACTTGATACAAGTAAGGAAAATAATTATTATAATAGTGGAGGATACCTTACTATATTTATAAAGAGGGACGGAACTACGAATAAATATACTTTCAGGTATTATGGCGGAGAGGAGTATTGGGATACGCATCCTGAGAATTCCTCAATATTTGTTTGCTATCTTTATGATGACAATGGAATGGTAATAAGTGAAGGTGCAGAGAATGTAGAAAAAAATGAAGCGTTAGTTAATGAACGATTGAGAATTTTTGAAACAGAATTCATAAGCTTAATTCAGTATAGGATAGGTGAGAAGGTTGATTCATTGGAACTGAAAGAACCTGAGCTAAACATTAATTTGTATTTTCAGAAGCATCGTTAGAAATTAAAAGATGTTAAGATATAATCCAGTACATCCCAACCTTATCAATCCGAATTCAGACAATTTTTCTATATTCAGTAAGAGAAATTTCCTTTAGTGGATCCCCTCCGTCAATGTATAGTTTACCATTATTTGTCAATGCTTTTGCGATTTTATGCAATGATTGTTTTTCGATGTTAGGATGTCGTCCGTCCAGTGCACCAACTCTTACAGCAATGGCAATGTCATACGGTACTTCGTCAGGTTCCAGTTCGAAATGTTCAATGGCAATATGTCTGAATGAAAGTCTGCCGTTTTTAATTTCTTCCTCTGAACCGGCTACAGCTTGTTGAATAGCTTTGGCAGAACGGTCAATACCTAGAATATGTCCAATGGCAATTAGTCTGGACATTTCTCTTGCCATTGCACCAGGACCACACCCAATCTCTAATACTCGTATACCTTCTTTTAATGGAAGCGCATGTACAATATCGGAAAGCCTTTTTGATAGTTTTCTTCGCATTAATATTTATTTAGTCTTCAATATACTTTTCGATTCTAAACTTAGTATTATAAACACTTTGCTAGCAATTTGTTCTTTCCGGATTTTATAAAACTTTCCCTGAATATCTTTGATGTACAGTCATCAAGGTATGCATTTTTTCTTATATAAAAATTGAAGGATGAAGGCTTTATTGTTTGATCTACTTTTATATATAAGAAGTTTTAAGGTTAGAAACTAAATAGGTACCCAAGCTTATTCCCCAAGATATATAGACTTTCTTTCACACTCACAGTCAATTCTCAATTAAAGTGGTGGGTATAAAAAGCCCTTTGGAAGGATTGAATATCGGCAAGATTTTATAAATTAGGAGAGATAAATAAAAACTAAATGCACCTGATGCGTATATATATAGCAGCTTTATTTTAAGAATAAACCAAGGTAAATGAATTATCAGACATTCAAACCACATATTGACTTAGCAACAATTGTAAAATGCTATTGGACTTTGAAAGTTCCTGTACAGCGGAATACTGAACGACAACTTATTTTGCCAGACGGGTGTGTTGATATGTGTTTTACTCTTGGAGACGACATCAAAAGGTACACATCGGAAACTGATTTTATAATACAGCCGAGGCATATGTTGCTGGGACCTATAACGGAGCAGTTCTATATTGAGCCGACAGGTTATGTGGATACATTTGCAGTTCGATTTTATCCTTATGGTTTCACTAATTTCATAGACCTTCCTCTTCACGAACTTTGTAATAAGGAAACTCCTTTAAGTATATTGTTCGGAGAGGAGAATGTAGAAAATTTAAGTCAGAGAATAATTCAAGCTAATACCACCGAAGAAAGAATTGAGATAGTTGAAGAATTTCTATTTGAAAGACAAAATGACGAAGTCACTATAGACAACCTTGTTAAATCAACAATAGACACAATATTTTTATCAAACGGGAGTAGGCCCTTAAACGTTATTCTGAAAGACGAGAAATCAAAGCGAAGACAGCTGGAAAGGAATTTCAAAAAACAGATTGGTTTAAGTCCAAAGCAATTAAGCAAGGTTATCCGGTTGCAGGCGACTTTACAAATGTTGTTGAATCAATCAACACGATCTTTAACTGACATAGCCTACGAGAGCGATTATTGCGATCAGGCGCATTTTATTAAGGATTTCAAAGAGTTTACAGGGCTTACACCAAAAGAGTTCCTGGCAGATGAGAAAATGGCTCTTTCTTCAATGCTTTACAAAGAAAATTGATACTGTCGCATTTTTACAATTTTGAAGTAAAACCTCGAACTACTTTTGTATAAGTTTTCAATCACCATATCATATTGACAATGGCAGTAAAAAATATTGTTTTCGCAACACTGCTCATGGGACTTTGTGTCAGTTCATGTACAAATCCCAATGAGGCAAATTCTAAAACTATAACCAAAGATACATTAACTTATTCAAATCCAATTCATATGAAGAGTCATCTTGCAATTTTTGAAATTCCTGCAATAGAAATATCCAGAGCCGTTGATTTTTATCAGGCAATTTTAAACATTAAAATAGAAAGAATGGAAATGCCTGAAATGAAAATGGGCATCTTTCCTTACGAAGAGCAGGTCGTTTCAGGAGTAATTATTCAGGCAGAAGGATATAAGCCCTCTGCTGATGGGGTGACCATCTATCTGAATGCCGGAGATAATCTACAGGTAGTTCTTGATAAGGTTGAGAGCAATGGCGGAAAAATTTTAATACCTAAAACCTCTCATGCAGATGATAGCGGATACTTTGCCGTATTCCTTGATTCGGAAGGAAACAAAATTGGCCTTCATTCTCCAAATTAAATGAGGCAATGCGTACGTATACAATCATAAACGTCAGGAGGACATGCGCTTCTTCTGACGTTTTTTGTATATATTTAATTGATTTTTATAGAATTTAATACTTGGAATTTGAGCTCTGAATCTGTTACCAGAAGTATCATTGGAAAATAATAAAACAAAAAATGAAGCATAAGAACGATCATACAGAAGCTTTAATCCTGACTGAAGGACAGGGGCGTATTTATAACTGCGGAACAATGACCGCCATTTTCAAAGCTGACGAAAATGAAACAAAGGAAAAATACAGTATCTCTGAATGGTGGCTGGAACCGAATTCAGACGGCCCGGGGGCACATTTACACGAAGACAATGATGAAGTTTTTTATATGTTGGAAGGTACGATTTCATTTCTTGTAGGAGACAAATGGATTGATGCAAACAAAGGTTCTTTCCTGAGAATTCCTGCAAATACAACACACGATTTCAAAAACAAAACCGATCACAAAGCAGGGGTATTGAATTTCTTCATCCCTGGAGGCTTTGAAAGAAATATGCCTTCTATTGTGAAATGGTTTGAAGAAAATCAGTAATAGAAACTTTAGGGGTCTCCACAGGTCGGGATCTTTTCTAAAGGGCTTTAGTAAAAATAACTCTCTCTTAGTAACTAGAGATCTACACACTTCAATAGTACTTGGAATATCTACTTAAATGAAATATATGAATATTCAACTAGAACTTGCAAACAGATTTCGTGAAGTAATTTTAAGTGGAACCTGGATTGCTAACACGAATTTTAAAAATGAATTGGAAGATCTTGATTGGGAAGTTGCGACAGCAAAATTTCAAAACCTTAATACAATTTCAAGTCTTGCACAGCATATCCATTATTACATCTACGGAATTAAAAATGTCTTTCTGGGTGGTGATTTAGAGATTAAAAATAAGTATAGTTTTGACTTTCCAGAAATAGAATCGCAAGCAGAATGGAAAAGTTTTCTCACTAAATTCTGGAGTGATTCAGAAGAATTTGCTTCATTATTTGAAAGAATGCCTGAGGAAAAACTTAGTGAGGATTTTGTCGATAAAATGTATGGAACGTATTTAAGAAATATTGAAGGAATGATAGAACACAGTTATTATCATTTGGGACAAATTGTGTTGATTAAAAAAATATTAGCAAATATAAATTGATAAGAAAACTGAACATAATAACCTGTAAATCCTGAACAAATAAAAATATGACAACAGAACAATATCCTAAAGTTTATATATATAGAAGAGTTGTTCAGGCTAAACTATATATTGATAAAAACTATTCAGAAAAAAATGACCTCGACAATATTTCAGATGAAGCCCATTTTTCCAAATTTCATTTTATAAGACTTTTTAAATCCATTTATGGAAAAACACCTCACCAATATCTGACAAAGGTTAGAATAGAGAAAGCAAAGCAACTTCTGGAACAAGGTAACATGATAAGTGCCGCCTGTAATTTAGTTGGATATGACAGCCTTAGTACATTCAGTGGACTATTTACAAAAGCGGTTGGCAAATCTCCTAATCAGTATGTAAGTGATTTTAACCAAAGAAAAAAGAATATACAAGAAAGGCCTCTGGCGTTTGTGCCAAAGCGTTACGCTTTTATGCATGGCTGGAAGGAGAATAGCAATTTTGAAGATGTAAAAAAGTAAATCATTGTTGAACTTTGCGTTGTATAACCAATAAACGAAAAAGGGTATGATTTCAAAAATGACGATTACAAACATTCACGTTATAGACCAGGACAGCGCCTATGACTTTTATGTTAATAAATTAGGCTTCAAGCTTGTTGATGATATCCCAATGGGGCCTGGAACACGCTGGTTGACAGTTTCTCCACCTGATCAACCTGACTTGCAATTGGTTTTGTTTCCAGTTACCGTGAGCAAAATGTTTCCAAAAGAAGTTGCAGAGAGTTTGATAGACCTCATCAAAAAAGGCGTTTTCGGTTGTGGTGTATTAACATGTAAAGACATTTTTGCTACCTATGAGGAACTTAAAGCCAAGGGAGTTGAATTTATAAAAGGACCTACAAAAGAATTTTACGGGACTGAGGCTTTATTCAAAGATGACTCAGGAAATTACTTTTCATTGCAACCCATAAATAACTTCGACAATGGAAACAATATTTGATCTATCTACAAGAAATGAACTGATTCAAAGAATTAATTTGCTAAAAGATAAAAGCATACCGGTGTGGGGCAAAATGAATGTTTACCAAATGGTCAGACACTGTAATATCTGGAACGAATGGGTACTTGGAAAAGAGGATTTCGTATACAAACAAGAATTTCTAGGAATGCTGTTTGGTAAAATGGCATTGAAGAATAACACCAAAGACGACAAGCCAATAAGCAGAAATATGCCGGCAGGAAAGGGTTTTACTGTCAAGGAAAAGGATGGTGATTTGAAGTTCAAATATCAATATGGATTCAGCAAATAAAAGCTTACGAAACCTTTTCTAATAACAACTTTATCCACGACTTTTTTGGCAAAATGACCAGAGCGCAAATTGGAGTATTTGCTTATAAACATAATGACCACCATTTAAGGCAATTTAATGTATAAAAGCAACGAGTCCCCAATTGTTATGTAATAGCTTCAAGGACGAAAAATGCCTTTTGGGATTAATGCCATTGGTTTAACCAATGGCATTAATAATGATATTTGTAAATAAAGAATAAACAAATCTGGGACATATTAATGTAGGTAATGTTAATATAAATGGAGTATTAATGATAAAAGCATTTATAGAACTGACATTGTTTCTGTTTCAAAGGGAAGATAAAATGGCTAAGAATCACTTTAGGTATGATAATAATTATTGGAAATTTAATCTGGATTTATTTTAAGAGGATCAAGGCTGATGATTTTAAATCCCGTTAATCCTATAATAATGAAAATCTCGATTCAAATTTTTACTAGATATAAATCAATTTTTTAGCCCAGAGAAGGTGCTTTTGAAGGCAATAGAAACCTTTTTTGTATTTCCAGGTAAAATTCATCCATAACCATTTAGTTGAAAGATGGGTGGGCAGAATTGTAAAGCCGAAGGTTTTAAAAGAAAACAAGAAAAAGTAGTTTGTAATCAGATTGTTAAGTGGAAAAGAAGTTTATTCCCAACTCTTTCCTAAATTCAATCATTATCTTTGATATTATGAAAATTCTGATAGTTGAGGACGAGAAAGATTTAAGAGAAACGATTGTGGCTTCACTGAAGAAAGAACATTTTGTAATTGAAACTGCAAGCGATTTTCATTCGGCAAGTGAAAAAATTGAAGTGTACAACTATGATTGCATCCTGCTTGATATTATGTTGCCGAATGGCAGCGGACTGCAACTGCTGGAACAACTTAAAAATCAGGGTAAGTCGGGAAACGTCATCATTATTTCTGCCAAAGACTCTCTTGATGATAAACTGAAAGGACTCGAACTCGGCGCAGATGACTATCTGACAAAGCCGTTTCACATTGCCGAACTCAACGCAAGAATAAAAGCTGTTTTGCGCAGGAATAAATTAGATGGAAAAAACACCATTGAAGTCGCTAACATAGTATTAGACCTGACTGAACGGACATTTACCGTAAACAAGGAAAATGTTCCGTTAAACCGGAAAGAGTTTGATATTCTGAATTATTTCCTGCTCAACAAAAATCGTCTGGTGACAAAAAACGCATTGGCAGAACACGTTTGGGGCGACAACATTGATCAGGCCGACAATTTTGACTTCATCTATTATCAGATAAAAAACCTGCGGAAAAAATTACAATCCGCCGATGCCGGGGTTGAAATCGAAGCCATTTATGGTATCGGATACAAGCTGACTGAAAAATGAAATTATTAAACAAATCGCTTATATACCTTTCTGTTTCGCTGTTTTTTATCATCGGATTGTGGTCGGTAGTGTTTTACTATAACATACTTGGCGAGATCAAAGAAAGTGTTGATGAGGGACTGGACAACTACAAGCGACAAATTGTTTACCAGGCACAAAAGGACACAAGCGTTTTGGAGCAAAGAGCATTTGACGAAGGTTTTTTTGCCATTCGTGAAATTTCTCAATCACAAGCACTCACTGTAAAAGACAAATACCTGGATACCTTGATGTATATGCAGGATGCAGACGATGAAAGCCCCGAATTAGAGCCGGTTCGTTTACTTACAACAGCATTTGAAAACAACGGACATTACTATGAATTGAAAATCATCAATCCAATGGTTGAAGAAGATGATTTAGTGGGTGAGCTGCTTCGTCTGGCCCTTGGACTTTATCTGCTTTTGATTGCAGTAGTTATCCTTATAAATAATTTTGTGTTGCAAAGGCTCTGGCAACCATTTTACTCATTCCTGAACCAACTCAAAAATTACCGGATAGGTAGCAGTAAAAATTTCCCAGAAGTAAGTACCAAAACAAAAGAATTTACTGATTTACAAAAAGCCGTAACTATTCTGTTGCAGCATAACATCGAATCGTATGAGCAACAAAAACAGTTTATCGGAAATGCCTCACATGAGCTACAGACACCATTGGCAATAGCCATCAATAAATTGGAATTGCTGATTGAGAAAGGAAATCTCCAACCTGACCAGGCTGAAAACATCGCTGAAGTAATGGGCCTCATAGAGCGCATGGTTCGCCTGAATAAATCCTTATTGCTGCTTACAAAGATTGAAAACAAACAATTCTTGAACAACCAGGCTATATCGCTTAATGATCTTGTAAAACAAAGCGTAAATGATTTGGAAGAAATTGCAGAGTTTAAGAATATAAGAATTAATGTTTCTGAAAATGCAGAATTGACTATTCAAATGGATGTTTCGCTTGCAAATATTATCGTTTCAAACTTATTGCGAAATGCAATTTTTCACAATGTTTCCAATGGAAATGTCAACGTTTATATTTCGGAAGATGCCATTCAAGTCAGCAATACCGGAATAGAAAATCCTTTAAATTCCGGGAAAGTATTTTCACGTTTTTACAAATCTGAAAGCGATCAAAGTGGCACAGGACTTGGCTTAACCATCGTAAAAGCAATTTGCGAGCTGTATGGTTTTTCTGTTTCGTATCGATTTGAAAACGATTTACATTGGTTTGAAATTCGTTTCAAATAAATTTTTTGTTCCCATTTTTTTCTCACATCATGTTGTTTGCATTGTGGATGTGATAAAAACATACAAGTCTGTTTTCGTAATTTTCGTTTTTATAAGTCCGGAAATCAATAACGAAAATTTGAATTGACTATTCGTCCGCAACTTAAAATGAAGCTTACATCAAAGCTTGCTGTGGGCGTGATTACAGGCATTCCTATGAATAAACATAATGAATTTTACAGATCGTTTGTAAGAATTCTTTACGAACCTTAACGTATTCCCAAGTCCTTCCAGGAATTAGACGTTACTTAGTATTATAATCTTCGAATCTAAAATATAAGACCATGAAAAGAATAGTTTTAATCACTTCGTTTGCATTCACTTGCTTTGCAACAACCGCTTTTGGACAAGATATTCCTCAAAGCCAGGTTCCTTCAGTTATTGTAAACAACTTTCAACAAACATTTCCCAAAGCCAATGATGTAGAATGGGAGATGGACGGAGAGCAGTGTAAAGTTGAATTTGAAACTGGTATGCTGGGAACAGAACACGATGTATGGTTTGATAAAACAGGAAAACTGACCCGACACAAAGAGGAAATTTCTAAAAGTGATTTGCCTCAGAAAGTGTTAGAGAAAATCAATAGTGAATATAGTTCTTACCGTGTTGATGATGTGAAAAAGATCACAGAAGGTGATAAAGCAACATATAAGCTGGAGTTGAAAAAACTTACAGAGGAGTGGAAAGTGGCGCTTGACAGTGAAGGAAATGTGCTCAGTAAACTAGCAGATTAAGTTGAAAAACTGTCCATAATCCTGTTGTTTTAGCCCAATGCTTTTCGCAGAATAAAATGGTTGAATCGGGATTAGCAGGATTTAAAATCAAATCCTGCTAATTCATTCATCCGATAAATCCTGATTCAGACAATTTGGCTAATTGAATTGAGACTTAAGATTTATAAAAGTTGTATATCCTTAAGGGAGATATAAGACAGGTAGAAAATACAATAAAGTGTAACGTATCTATAAGAGTGGAATAAATAGAGGGATATCGTTCAACATGCTATTGAGCAGGAGTTCAGAAGGATTACTAATAAACATTTTTACTAAATTTGTTTGTGGTAGTCCTTTTTAGAGATAGAGCAAATATCCTCGACTGTGGCAATACCAAGGCATTAGTAAACATTATAAAGAAAATCGAAAACTCTTGAAAATAGGTTTAGTCAGGCACTTTAAGGTAAATCATCCTTTCCCGGAAAAATCATTACTTGTAAAATCAGATTTAGTAAAATGGTTTGACGGGTATGATAATACAGCAGATTTAGAATATAAACAGGTAAACTTATCTGACATCAACTGGCACTACTGTTATTCAAGCCCAATGGTCAGGGCTGTAAACACAGCAAGGCATATTTATAATGGACCTATTGCTGAAATAACCGAACTGCAAGAAATAGATATTTTACATCGTTTATCAGACAGATTAAAGTTACCTTTTCTGATGTGGGGTCTAGTTGTTCGTATAATATCATTTACATCTAACAACGATACTGATAGATTTAAGAAAGAAATCATTTCTTTTGTAGATAAAGTAATTGCCAATAATGAAAAGGATATTTTGATTATTAGTCATTGGTTTGTAATGCGGGTTATAAGGCAGGAACTTATCAAAAGAGGTTTTGCAGGAGGTAATTTTAAAAGCAATGAATACGGGACTCTATATGTTTTTGAAGGTCCGAATAAGCAAGGATAACAATTATCAGGCCTAGTGGTGATTATTTGAATCGGAATTTACAGGATAAAAGGATTAATAGGATTAAAATCAAATCCCACTAATCCATCAATCCGATTAATCCCGATTCAAATTATTTTTAAGACGCCTGAGGCTTGTTACTTGGTTCAGTCAATTTGACCTTGTTGGAAAGTTTTCCAACAGTTAACCCCTGTACTACTATAGAAAATACTACTACAAAATAGGTCATCTCTAAAAGCAGTTCTTTGTAATCCGGATCGGTAACGGAAAGTACAAGGGCTATTGACACTCCACCTCTTAGTCCTCCCCATACAAGCATAATGAGGGACCCTTTACTGAGCTTTGGTTTAAACGGTACAATGAGCATTGGTATCCATATAGATACAAATCTGGCAAAAAGTACTACAACTATCGCTACAACAGAAATGATCCAGTAAGTTTCAAAATCAGGAATTAATAGTAATTCAAATCCTATAAACAGGAACAAAATGGCATTAAGAATTTCATCAAGCAGTTCCCAGAATTTTGTAAGATAATCTTTAGTAACGATAGACATGGCTTCTCTTTTTCCATAGTTACCGATAATAAGGCCTGCAGCAACCATGGTAAGCGGACCGGAAATATGTATTGAATGTGCAATGAGATAACCTCCCATAACTACTGACAATGTAATAAGTACTGAAACAATATAATCGTCTATGCCTTTCATTGCTTTTGAAGCAGAGTATCCAAGAAGGACACCTAGTAGCAATCCACCCAATGCTTCCTTTGCCAGTAACCATGAAATGGTGCCAAGAGAGATAGCAGCCTCTGGAGTTTGGGTAAGTTGCAATATAACCGCAAATAACACCACCGCTATACCATCGTTAAAAAGAGACTCACCTGTTATTTTGGTTTCCAGGGACTTGCTGACATTGGCTTTTTTTAATATACCAAGCACAGCAATAGGGTCAGTTGGGGAAATAAGTGCTCCAAATAACAGACAATATAAAAGTGGCAGTTGAATACCAAAGAGAGGAGTTACATAAGATAAGCTAAAGCCTATTACAAAGGTAGATATGATAACACTAATGGTTGAAAAGGTAAGTACCGGCAGCCTCTGTTTTCTGAGATCGGTAAAATTCACATGGATGGCACCCGCGAAGAGCAGAAAATTAAGCATCGACCCCATCAGTAACTCAGTAAAATCTAATTCGGAGATGAGCGTAAATAGCCTTTTTGTTGTCTCAGGGAAAATTGAACCACCGGCAAATCTGATAATTATGGAAACTATAATTGCCATCAACATAATTCCAATTGTGGATGGCAATTTTATAAATTTATGATTGATATAAGCAAACAGCGAGGCTAAAACAATGAGCACAGAAAGAGAATAGTATAACTCCATAATATTGATCAAAAACAATTAATGATTTAAGAATCAGGTTAAATTTTTTCAGAAACTCTTGCAAACTAAAAAAAAATATTGGGAAAATGATAATTTTTGTTCGATAAGTGAGGTGTTAATACACTTGGATGTATAAATTAAAACCATTGTAGATATCAATGAACGTCTAGTAATTAGAGCAATAGTTCTTTGAAAGATTGATTAAAAAAAAATAGCAAATCCTGGACATCTGGTTCTTCTGCAGGTGATGATTATAAAATTGTTTATATTGATTCAGTGTAATCCACTCAGTTGAAACCCTGGATATCTCTTTTGTCTAGTTTAGTAATACCGGCTTGACTTCCGACGGACTTAGTTCTTTTAACTTACTCCCACTATTTTTTCTGAAATAGGTTTTACATCTCAGGATTTAATAATGCCAATGGATTAATAGGCTATTGCAAAATAAGTGCAGTATGGGACATGTTTCAGAAGGAAGACACTATAACAACTTATGTTTTTAAAAAAGCTTTAAGTAAGTCCACTTCAGGAATAGCATTATAAGTAAGCATACAGGATGGTAGATGATGAATAAAAAAATCATTGCACTTTCACCTGATCCTTCAACTTTTAATAATTTTATTAGGGCAGGTATTAAGATAGAAATAATGATCAGATATAGTAGTGAAAATAGGATTGAGTAAAAAAAATAACTCCAGCTATTAGTTGCAATACATATTAATATTGAGTTTACAAGTATAAATCCGATGAATACAATGCCCGCTATATTCCAGGTTTTGTCAATGTTTTGGGGATTAATAATAAGAACAGACAGGATTGTTAAGCATAAAAATATTAACATCTGTGCAAAAGGCTTTTGAAGTAATTCGAATATTATTTCTGTCATAAGCGGAAGTTGTTGGAATATACTTAAATTTTGAATGGATATAAAAAAAGTAAAAAAGATTGATCCTTGCCTGCCTTTCCGTTATACTTAAATGGAAGCTGTATTTTTCTAATACGTTCAAATTAAAAAAAAGTAGTGATTCTTATTATTAATTGTAGATCATATTATGCAATTTAATAATAAAAAATAACGGCCTGTGAGAGTCAGGCCGTTATAAAAAAAATAAAAAATCATTTTACTGTTGTATACAAATTTTATCTACATATACATTAGAAGTGGTCTTGATCACCAGAGTAAGAATTCCTTTCAATGAAGTGGTGAACGTATCCGAATGGAATACCTCTCTCTGACCGATGGAATTAGTTACAGTGACCTCTGTTAAACTTTCCGATGATTTTATAGTGATATAGCCATCGGATGAAGGGTTTGGATAAAGAACTATTTTCTTCTCAGAAGCATGTGTAATGCTGGTTACAGGAGTACCTGAGCCCGTCAGGTTTATTGAAAATTCCGGTGCTTGGATCGTATTGTTATGAATCGTTAGCTGTGCTGTGCGTTCACCAATCTCGGAAGGAGTGAAGGCTATAGTAAATTTCACCGAATCGCCCAAGGTAACGTATGTATCAAGAAGGCTTAGATCTACCTGGTAATCTGAAACCGCCGGTCCGGATAGAGTAATAGCGGGGGATTGGCTAAAGTCCAGTTTCCAGTCGCCTGTGTTCTTAATATAAAACTCTTTTGTTTCTATGCTTGCTCCAACCTCAGAAGTTCCTGCATTGATGTTTGCTCCGGCATTGATAGGTATATTATGCCACAGCTTTAATTCCGGATATTGTAAATATTGTACCAGAAAAGCACTGTTGGCGGAGTTGTGATAAAGAATGGTGCTCTCATCACTAAAGTCGAAATCAATATCTTTTCGCAGCCAGCCAGACAAACAAATAGATCCTGAAGGGCTTATAGTTACAGATGCAGGAGCAATAGGTCCAGTCAGGTAGTTAGCACTTGTAAAATTGCCTTCCGTATTGAACTTGGCAATGAACAAGTGGTAGGTATTGGTGCCTGATCCATAATCTCTGGTTATAGATGAAGGATCCAGATCTGTACTATTGTAAAAATCTCCTATTACATTAATAAACCCAAGAGCATCTAATAAAATATTATATCCACGGTCTGTTGAGGTGCCTCCTGTGCCTTTGGCAAATATCAGGTTAAGAGCAGGATCGTATTTGGCAAAGTAAATGTCTTGCATTCCCTGAGAAGTAAGTCTGTTAGTAAAATTCGGGTCAAAATTAAAATCAAGAGACCCACTGAAACTACCGGTAATATATATATTGTCAGAAGCATCGAGAACCATATCGTGAATATAACTGTAGTTAATATTCTCAATAGTACCCACATTTATTAATTCACCTTCAGAAGTGTAGCGGGCTAAATAGCCTGTCTGGCTGCTAGTAGTTCTGATTTCCGTTCCTTCTCCCGGATCAAAATCCATAGTCCAACCCGTTATGGTTCCCGACAGGATAATTTCACCTGTTGAAGTGACAGCGATCTTACAATCATAGTTATTGCCTCCTGTATCGTTTCGGTCACTTCCTATACCTTTGGCAAAAACAAGATTACCGTCAGGAGTAAGTTTGGCGAAAAATATATCCGTCTCTCCATAAGCAGGAAGGTGCAAAACTTCTGCTCCCGGATCCATGTCGTCTCCTTCCTTATAAAATCCACATAGGTACACATTGTCGTCTTTGTCTATAAAAAGGTTATTTCCCTGATCGCCAATTTTGCGGGCATATATAAAGTTTCCGGAAGTGTCGTATTTGGCCAGAAAGCCCCCTCGTGTCATAGGTAAATTCACACCTTCAGGATCAAAATAGGTTTGATTGGAAAGGCTGCCGGTGACGTATATAGCACCTGAATTATCTGTGATGATACTGCGTGGCATGGCATAGTATCCTTTGAGACGTTGTAAAAGTTTTACAGAACCGTTTTTGTCGTACTTAACAATAAAGCCTTCACTTTTTTGAGAAGAAGTTACTATATAAGGAGTACTTCCTGAATTGAAATCTATAGCGTTCGAAAAAATTCCTGCAGCATAGATGTTTTCGTTAATATCTATACAATGTGTATAAATATTTGTATAGTCGTTAACGCCGCCACCAAGAGGGTTAAATACTTTAGCCCACTGAAGATCCTGTGCGTTACTGTTGGACAAGAATCCCATAAGGAACAGCATGAGTAGAACATAGAGTTTTTTCATAGTCGTTTGAAAGTATAGTGAAAAATTTAAACAATAGAGTTCCTTTCTTCTCATCAGTGATGGAAGTAGCATTGATAGCCGTACATCTTGTTGATTCGATTTACTGCATCGGAAGCGCCAAATGTATCTTGTCTGATAACAACTTCATCAGAGAGAATGCACTTTCATCCTGTGAAAATAAAATTACTTTTATGGTGATCATTCCTGATTGAGTTAAAAAGGTACTTAGAGAAAGGATACTTCAAATACATCTTCTGGGTTACTATCTGTTGTGATCGCATTAAGTTGTTCAGGGCTTATGTTTTTCATTCCCTGAACCACAACTATCGTGATATGTAATTTTAGCACAGGGATAATAAAACGCATGAAGCCGTTTCGCAGATGCAAAAGTAGGAGATAGGAGATAAAGTTAATCTGACACTTGTCAGTTTTGACGGGAGATTTTTTTACGGATACGGCTAAGGCTGTCCTGGTGAATACCAAGGAAGGATGCAATATATTTCTGAGGTATTTGCTGTACAACTGAAGGATGGCTTTTTATTAGCTTTAGATATCGCTCTTCCGGAGTCAGACACATGCGGTCTATTTCTCTGTCCTGAGTCCAGTTTAGTAGTATTTCAAGCAATGTGTTTTCAATTTTACCTGCACATTTTACTTCTTTCATTATAGTAAGTATTTCTTCACGATCCCAATACAATGCCTTTATTTCTGTAAGTGTTTCCAGGGCGCAGGGTGAAGGTTGCCGGTTCACTATATAAAACACTGAAGATACAAATTCATTCCATGATACGAAGTCTATGGTGGAGTCAATGTCATTATGTAGTCTGTAAAGCCTTACAATCCCTTCATTAAGAAAAAAGAGACGGTCTACAGATTTTCCCTGAGACATGATTATCGTGTTTTTGGGAATGATGATTTCTTTTGTGTTTTCTTTCAGATAATTAGCCTCTTCATTACTTAATAAGATCCCGTGCTCACGAAACCAATTACAAACTTTCTCAAACATAAATTCCACTGTTTTTATTTAGCCCATTAATACATTCTTTGCAAAAATAGTAATCATCTTGAAAATAATATGTATTTGAACTGAACTCAACAGAAAAATGACAGATCTATACACACATGCCTCGGGGCTTATCAATATTAGAGGCAGGTAGTGACATCTTGTTTTTGGGTATCCCGACAGCAACAGATTCACTTCTTGCACAGAACTTAATTGACAGCTATGGTAACAGAACTGAATTATGTAGTGGCAGACAATAATGACAGGTCTCAAGCTTCGATGATCTGTGAAGTTTATCACCAGAGACATTCAATAAAAACAAATAAGGAGAGGTAATGTATCCAGAGGTAATTAATAAAGATCAAATAGGAAATTGCCCATCATTAGTAAAGTCAGGTGGTGGATATGTTTGGGATGAAGTATTAGAATATCGGGTATGGTGCTATCCGGAAGATGGAGCGGAGGATATCGAAGTCGGAGATGATTACTATTATGTGTTTGCTACTTATGGCGAAGCATTTGATTTTTATAGGATGACAAATGGAGCGGAGGAACCAGTAGTACTAATTCTGCAGAAAGAATATATTGATGAACCAGAACCTGGAAAATTCATTTATGTAAAAGAGGAAAGGATTACAGAATAGCGAGTTGAATTTCTTATAACACCAAAAAGAACAGAAAATTCAATACCAGATTTCTTTTTCATTGGATGAACCAAGCTAATTGACTTGATATTGTAAGAGAACTTGTATGATAAGCGACATAAATATTAAATTCTCCTTCACAAGTCATGCTTTCCTTGCTATGACTTAAATTATTCGTTTACTACCTTATCTTTTAACATATTAGATATATAATCGTTTTCTTTGTTTAAATTTGGCTATTGTTACTTAAGTCTTTATATGAAATTTAACACTCAATCAATTGATAATTACTTTTTTGTAGGAATTGCCGGTACCGGTATGAGTGCCATTGCTCAATACCTTAGAGGCGTGGGGAAAAAGGTAGCTGGTTCCGACAGGTTATTTAGCAAGGATAAAAAAATGCTTATCCAGGAGCAGTTTGAGTCTATGGGCATTGAATGTTTTTATCAGGATGGCTCAGGGATTAATGAAACAACACAGGCGGTAATTGTTTCCACAGCCATAGAAGAAACCAATGTTGAATATCAAAAGGCAAAAGAAGCGGGTATTCCGATAATCAAACGTTCCGAATTGCTTGCTGCTATTTCTTCTGAAAAGAAAACAATTGCTGTCGGAGGTACTTCCGGCAAGTCTACCACTACAGCAATGATCTTTCATATTCTACAGGAAAATGGAAAATCTCCTTCTTTGATTACTGGTGCAGGTCTTACAGTTTTGCAGAAGAAAAATCTTCCCGGGAATGCCTGGGTTGGGGATAGTGAATGGCTGGTGATTGAATCGGATGAATCTGATGGATCTATAGTTAACTATATCCCGGAAGTCGGAATTGTTCTAAACATAGATAGAGACCATAAGGAATTTGAGGAACTGATAGAGCTGTTCCAGACCTTTAAGCGAAATACGAAGGGTAAGTTTATCGTCAATTATGATCTCGAGCTGACAAGAAACCTTTCTCAGGTTACTAACAACGATTTCGGTACCCAGCCTGGTGCAGGGTTCTTAGCGGAGAATTTCAAACAAACCGGTTTTGAAATTCAGTTTACTCTTAACGGTATACTTTTTAAAATTCCTGTAATTGGAAGACATAATATGGAAAACGCTGCTGCTGCAGTAGCCGCTTCTTACATGGCAGGCGTATCTATAGAAGAGTCAGCAAAAGCTTTGGAATCTTATGTGGGAATATTCCGGAGAACACAATTGGTAGGAGAGAAAAAGGGTGTTTATCTTATTGATGATTTTGCTCATAATCCAGCCGAAGTACAGGCTGCTATCCGCAGTTGTCAGCAGATAGGTAAGAGAGTATTTGCCTGGTTTCAGCCTCATGGATATGGTCCTTTGAGATTCATGCACAAAGAACTCTCGGAAAGAGTCATTGAAACACTAAGACCGGAAGATTACTATCTGATGTCAGATGTATATTATGCAGGGGGAACAGTATCTAAGGATATATCTTCTGATGTGGTTATTAATGAGGTGATTAAAGCAGGTAAAAACGCCCTGTTGTTTGAGGATCGTAATAAAATGCCAGACTACCTGGCAAAAGAAACAAGACAAGGAGACGTCATTTTAATGATGGGGGCAAGAGATCCTTCACTTGCCGAGTTTGCAGAAATGACATTTAAGCAGCTTTGATAACCAGTCTATTGATGAGTTATGAAGTATTTATTGAAAAAAAACTTAATTGGTATGTCAAAAACAAAAAAAACACTAATAAATAATAAAAGGGCTATAATAGATGTTTTGGACTCATACTTATGATTTGATCGTGAAGGTAGTAATATTGCTGCTTTCATTATTAATTTTAATTCAGATTCCATTTTTTGAGCAACATGGAATTATCTGTATCACGACTTCTTTGATGTTATTCTACTTTACTTATTATTTTTTCTTCAGGACCTTATCAACCTTTTTTTATTGTAGGTTCACCCTTAAAATGAATGTAAGTCTTTCTCAGGCTAAACAACTTAATGATGCATTTTCGCCGGTTTCCCCTTTTAATATGAAGTGGCTACCAATGGATGAGATTAAAAGACTTGATGACAGCGTTAAATTCGTTGAAGCATTGAAGATCTATAAAAGCTGGAATGAAGAGTCTATTAGAAACAAAAAGGAACGGATACTCAACATAAAAAAAGTCACTTTGAAAATTAAATTACTGAAAGTCTTATATTTTATTCTGGTTGGATATTTTATAACTGCAGGTTTTTTAAATCTTCCTCCTGCTAATTTTTTAACTGATATAATGAATAATATATTCGAATCGGACGGATACAATCCAATTTTAAATTCCTGTATTTTGATTCTGCCAATTTCTTTAATCTTTAGGTTAATTAATAAAGATATTTTAGGCTAATAATTTTAATAGAACCTCCGGACCTCTTTATAATGGGATAATTCAGATCAAAAGAAAGATAATTATTTACTTCGATATTAATAGGAATATCAACCTAATAAACTAAGACAAAAGTGATAATTAAAGTTAAGAATACAGAATATCAAGAGTTAGTCTCTGTTTGGGAATCCTCTGTAAAAGCCACACATAATTTTTTAAAGATTGAAGATTTTAATTATTATAAGGAACTTATCCCAGGTTTCTTTGATAATGTAATCTTGCATTGTGTGAAAAATGAGAAATCTCAGATTGTCGGATTTATTGGGACTAATGATGGCGGATTAGAGATGTTGTTTGTTACTGCAAATGAAATTGGTAAAGGTATTGGGAAAAAACTTTTATTGTATGCGATAGAAAAACTTAACGTGACAAAAGTTGATGTCAATAAAGAAAACTTCCAAGCTGTCGAGTTTTATAATCATTTTGGCTTTGAAGTAAAATCCATTTCTGATGTAGATGGATTTGGAAAACCTTATCCGATTTTACATATGGAATTATCAAGGCATTGAGGCTGGCAATGCAGGCATTATTGTTCTTCTTTGTGAATTTTAAATATGTATTTGCAATACAAATCCTCAAAACGACTGAAGCTTTTCATAGGTATTAACTAAATATATTTGTTGATTAATTTGATGTTGAAATGAAAAGTATGTGGCATTCCTTTAAAAAACTTTTATCCCGATTTATCATCATCGATGAAAATGCATTTGAATCTGCGAACGATTTTTTTAAAGAGTACAGGCTTTCCAAAGGAGAATTTTTAGTTAAGGAGGGAACTGTGTGCAATCAATTGGCTTATGTAAATCAAGGCATCTTGCGATCGTTTTATATAAATGAAAAAGGAGAGGATATCACTTATTGTTTTTGTGCTGACAATGATATTGAAACTTCTTTTAAGAGTTTTTTACTCGGAGAACCATCATCTATTTCTATACAGGCTTTAGAAGATACTTCATTGCTAATCATAGATAAAACCGATTTACAACTTTTGTTTGATACACATTTATTCTGGAGTAAGATAGGAAGGTTGCTGACTGAACAGGAATATCTGAAAGTGGAACTACATGCATCTGCTGTAAAGAATGAATCTGCTAAGGCAAAGTATTTAAGGTTGGTAGAAGAACGCCCAATACTGTTGCAAAAGGTACCATTGCATTATATTGCATCTTATTTGGGAATCAGTAACAGACATTTGACACGCCTTCGAAAAGAAATTCTCCAAGCTCATGTTTCTGATAAAAGAAGAATATTATAAAAGACGGACATTTGTCCGGGAATCATTTGCAGGGTACTGCTTTTATTTGGGAAAAATAAATGACAGAAATGATTTCTTTTGCAGAATATTCAGAAAATTTAAAAACCGCTCCGATAGGCAATGGATTCTCTTATTGGGAGAAGGGGAAGGGCCAGACATTGATTTTTTTACATGGGGCATTGGCCAATGGTTATACCTGGAGAAAGGTTTTAGAAGAGTTGAGTAAATATTATCGGTGTATTGTTCCTCATCTGCCATTAGGCGGGCATCAGATACCAATAGGAGCTAATAGTGACTTGAGTCCTATAGGCATAGGCCATTTACTGAAAAGTTTTCTGGATTATAAACAGGCCGAGTCATATACAATCATTGCAAATGATACCGGAGGAGCCTATGCTCAGGTCTTTGCAGCGATTTACCCGGAGAAGGTTACAGGGATGATATTGTCAAATTGTGAGGGCGTAGATGTTTTTCCTCCACCTTCCTTTATTTATTTGCGTTATGCTGTTAGTGTACCATTTTTTTTACCTCTGATGAGTATGGTTTTTGGAGTTACAAGTATTCTGAAACATCCTTTACTGTTTGGTAAATTATCATTCCGTGTTACAAAAGAGGAGCTGGCAGAAGGATATTTGGCTTCTTTTATAAAAGATAAAGCTATTCGAAACGACTTTAAAAAAGTGGTGAAATACTGGCAACCTTTTTATACACTAATGGCGGCAGAAAAACTAAGAACATTTCAAGTTCCGGTACTGGTAGTATGGGGCAATAGGGATACAGCTTTATTTCCAAAGAAACAAATGCAAAAGCTGTTAAAAGTCTTTCCGAATGTTCAATGGGTGGAAATCAAGAACTCGAAAACGTACATCCAGGAAGATGCTGCAGAAGAAACAATTTACTTAATCAAACAATATATCAGCCCCAGAAAAGGAGAGGAGCTTTCTACAAACAACTCTTAAAGAGTCAAGCAACAGGGTTTATTTACTTGGGGGAAAGGAATATTTGAAGAGAATAACCTAATTTAGATAAGTATCTACATCATATTTTAGGACAGCATGTATTCCTGCTTAGATCATAGTCGGAATTATACGTTATGGTTTACCTAATCCCATCTACAGTACCATTTAAATTCATAAATGAGGTTTTAAAAACAAAAAAGATCTGAGTATTTATATTCAGATCTTTTTTGTTTTTGAGTCATTTATAATCGGTCATATTATTGATGATGCTCGTTATTCGATAATGACTTTTAGAACCTTTGAATTTCCATTTTGTATTGCGTGTACCACATGTAAGCCTTTATTTAAAAGGGTAATGGGCGTCTCTGCTTTGTAAGAACTATTAGTAAATACCAATTGGCCAATTGAATTGTAAATTTTTATATCATAAAAGCCGGAACCAGACAATGTAAATATCTCTGATGCTGGGTTTGGATAAGCCTTAAGCGAACTTTCTGGATAGGTGGAAATCACTGGAGTGGTAATACCTGGTTTTATTTCTTCTTTATCACCGCTTTCGTTAGATGTGATATACACTGCAGAAATTAAGTTATTACCATTGATAGTTGTACGGGCAGCAGGTAGAGTGATGGTGCATCGAGCACTTACGGATGGTGCGGCAGTTTCAGAAAAATATACTGTTAACTGGTTGGTATTGTTTCCAGATATCACAGAACCTCCCCAAACAATCCATGAATAGGCAGCTCCGCTATATACGGGTGCAGTAAATGTATAATACCCTTTACCAAGGGCAGGTGCAGATTGCCAGAAAATATCAAAATCCCTGTTCTTTACATTTACTGTAAATAGTGTGCTGTCATCTGAGCAATCTGGATTGGTAGCAGTGATGTAATAAGTGCCTGGAGTTAAATTATTCCCGGGAACTGGGACTGTCAATGCGGCATCTGAATAGAAGTCCATGATAGTGCCTGTATGAACAGAAGTGAAGTTGTCAATGTATAATTTTTTAAATACATCTTTACTGAACATATTATTGAATCCATAATAATCACCTTCAACTGTATAGTTTACAATTGCTCCAGAATTGTTTTTTGTAAGTATAAGATCTGAAGTAATTAGTTTAGTAGGTACTTTTAGAGTAGGCATATAGGTATAATCTGTGCACATGCCTAATGCAACATTTGGTTGATAATCAATTAAAATCTGAGGGTATCGGCTTGTTCTATCTACCATTTGTATCATTTTCATAGCTGTAGGATCAAAGGTTTCACCTGGTCCTCCTAATAAACTTTTATTTGTAAAAGTCATTTGTGAAAGATCTGATGAGGTTGCTATATGATTATCCAGATATACATAGGGTGTAATGTCCACTATTTCATTTCTGCAAAGAGAAGGCATATCTCTAATTTCCAGTTTAAGGCAAGGTGATTCATTCACTATTACATAAATGCTGTCATAATAAAAATCAGTTGGGTCACAAACTGCAACCTGGACCCTGATTTTATATTTTCCCTTACCCACAATTGACCAGGTTGAATTGGGACCTATCGGAGCTTCTGTTCCTATTGATTCGTCTGTGAACAAAATACGTTCGTTAAGACTGGTCAGATCTTTACCGCTGCTGAAGAAGGTAAATTTTGCAAAGAAGTCAGGCGTAAAATTTACTGTAGCTCCTTTATCCACCGTATATTTAAGGGTATCCACACTAAATATGGAGGTTGGTGGTGTGGTCAGATACAGGAAAACCTGAATGCCTCCGCGATGTAAATTCGTTGCATTCATTTTTTTAACGAAAACACTTGAATAATCACTATAATGAATACTTGTTAATTCATCGGTTGTAATTACAGATCCATGCAGACGAAACATTTTATACATGCTTACGTCGTCATTGGGGTCATTGAGATCTCTTATTTCGGCAATTTTAAAAATGTCTTCTAATGTTAGAACGGAATCAACACAGGAAGAAAGTCCGGCAGGGTTATCTGCCACAACATAGGTGCCTGTTGTTTGGGCATTAAGACTGGAAGAAAGAAGTATAGCAGAAATAAAAGTTAGTATATATTTTTTCATATAAAAAGGGAAATGTGAAAGAACAATTTTAAACGATTCTAAATATACGAGTTTATAAAAAGAAAAGTTGATAGACAGATTATTTGAGAGAATTGTAAAGGTAAATCTCTTGAACCACAGTCTATTTGGGTGGAGGATTTATTGAGCTTTTCCTATACTGCAAAAAAAAGTCCTGATATTCATATAGATAAGTGTTGGAGATATAAATGATTAGTATTTAATTGTAACGACTTCATTTAAATATTTTCTTTTATCCATTTACCTGCCTTCTGAAAATGTTTCCAATAAGCCTTATTCTTTGGGATTTACACTAGGAGCAAATTATATCATTGGTATTAGATTGTAGTTTTTTCTTACAGTCTGCTTTTTTAATCATACCTTTTTTTTCCTCCTGGAATTTACTTATTGGAATAATAAATTCTGATTGAATTATTGTATTAATAATTCAAAACATACTTTCACATGCTGTAATGCTGCATTCACAAACTGATCAGTTTTTCAAAAGTAACTTTATCTATATTCAATTTTGTTAGACTAAAAGTATAGATTATGCTTCCCCTTGTTCTTACAGAGCAGATTCACCTATTCCTAAAACATCCTAGTTTCCTGCCTCAAAAGGTGCCTCATACTCAGTTGCCTGAACCATTTAAAATATACGTCAATCTGCTGGATAGTATATACCTCTGGAATAGCAAAGATCGGGGAGGAGTCAGAAGTTTTCTTCGGAATGCTCTTTTAGATGTATCTATTGATAGCCAAGAGATAGACGCTTTGGGTTATTGGGAGCAAGAAAAACTTCTTTCAGTATTAACGTTGCTTGCACATTGTTATAGATGGAACTATCTCCCTCCCGAGCCTGAGGAATTCGTGAAGCAAAATATGGATTTTCCTGATCAGCTCTGGAAACCTTTAAGCTACATTGCTTGCAAGTTAGAACATCCTCATTGCGGTACTTTGTGGAGTATCATGCTCATGAATTTTCAGGTTAAAGGACAAGCTCCCGAAACAAATCTTCAGATAGATAATGTCCGCTTCCAGGATCTTTCTTTGGCTCATAACTGGGTTTGCAAAGAATTTCAGGGGCAGTTAGAACATTGGATTAAAATATTTATTATGACTGAAATGGTTGGTACTGGTGCTAACAAAGCCTGTATGCAAGTGTTGAATGCAATCATAGAAAATGATAAGGAGATGCTGGGTAAGGCATTAGAACTACTCCATGAAAGCATCATTGGAATAATCACTGTCTTTAATCGAGAAGTAAGAGGACAGAAACTTAATATGGCTCAATGGAGAGAGCATATCCAGCCATCCTTCATCTGGGGGCTAAAGGATCTTCATAGCCAAAGTCCTTTGGAAGGGGTGAGTGGCCTGCAGATTGGCTGTATTCAGCTGATGGATCTGGTATTAGGATTGGAAATGGAATCTACAATGGGTAGGGCCATGCTGGCTTCCAGAAAGTACTTTCCCAAACATAGCAGGGATTTCTTTGAAGCACTTGAACCCCACAGAAATAAGCTTAAGTCTTATTTGAAAAGGAAAAATGATCAGGTTCTGAATGAAAAGTACAATCAATGTTTAGAAGCGCTCGAAAGTTATAGGATCAGTCACAAACAAAGAGGAAAGGTGTATATAAAGGGAGATGGAACCACTAAGAGTATTACTACAACAGGACTATCTGTGCAAAACTCCTTTGATGCCATAAAGCAGTTTGATGCAGACATGGAAGAAAGGATTTATGAGACTATAAAAGAAAAAATTAGCCATCAGGATTTGCAATAAAATGCACATTGCTTCATACGCATATTATAGTGTTTAATTGCCTGAAATTAAATTTTTAGATTAAGTATTTAGTTTCCCTCTCAAAGTTCATAACCTCATCTCTAGCTTTTCTCAAATGGAAGAACATTAATGTCACTCACTCCTTCAGGATATAGTCAATTTAGCAGAATATATCCTTTGTCATTTTGAACTTGTGAAACATCTGAGTTTTCAAAATTAATAAAACTAAGCTATCTTGCAGAATGGTGGTTTAAATTGTAAATTATTTTGTGACTATCAGATCTTTTGCTGGGTACAGGATGACAAAACAACTGATTGTGGTTTACTAAACAATGTTAAGTTGACTATGTCCTTCAGGAGATGGATTTAAGGTGAAGTTTTAAGGCAACGAAAACTAAATACCTAATACTATTAATTTAAAAAACTAAAATAAAAAGCTCATTGGTATATGACCAATGAGCTCATTTTAATCATAACACCTGAATTTAGTAAATCATAATTCTTCCTTTTGATACGATGTTTCCTTCAGCATTCACCACAGTGTAAAAGTGTATGCCGGAATCAAGCGTTGCAGGTAGTAAAGTAATTCCGCCTTGAATAGTCTGAGAAGAAACTAGATCTGCAGCATTATAAATATTCAGAGTAAAAGTCTCAGTCACATCAGCATCAACTGCTATGGTTGCTTCTCCGGAATTAGATGGATTGGGAGCTATTACTGTATGTATTTTTGGAGGAAGTATCGCAAATTTTCCTTTAGATACTTTATATCCTTCACTGCTTACAAGTTCATAATAATAAAATCCTGAAGAAAGAATTGGTAAGGCATTAGAACCACCATTGACAGTTAAGGTTTGTACAAGACTGTCACTGAATGTATAAATATTCAATGTAAAGGATTCTGTTGCATCAGCAGAGATCTTGATGGACAAGGTATCTCCTGCATGAATGTGATGAGGATGTATATGACTTTTTATTTTCGGCACATTCACAACTATTTTACCTCTCGAGACAATATAGCCCTGGATATTTTCTAAAGTGTAATTGTACATTCCGACCGAAAGAACAGGTAGTATATTTGTCCCGCCATGAACATTCAATGTTTGTATTAAAACATTACCAGTATCTGAAATTGTTAATGTAAAGATCTCTGTTTCCGGCGCAACCACTAAAAGAGAGATAGTATCTCCAACTACAGATCGATGGACATGTGAATGAACTCTCGGAGCCTTTACATCTATTCTCCCTTTTGACACTGTCTTTCCATCAGCGTTTACTAATGAATAAGAATATTTGCCTACACTCAACTGTGGCAAAATAGATTTTCCTCCTGTTATTGTTAAAGTATGCGATACTACATCACCTGTGTCAGCAATTGTAAGCGTGAAGGATTCTGAAGCAGGCGCTTCAACTTTAATTGAGATGGTGTCTCTTACAGTAGAAGGGTTGGGGGTAATGATGGTCCTTACTTTGGGTTCTTTTACTATAATATGACCAGATGAAACTTTTTTACCATCAATGCCTGAAACTATATAATGATAAGCTCCGGCATTAAGAAGAGGCAAGGTCGTATTACCTCCGGTTACCTGAAGGTTAATACTATCTGCATCATTAAATATGGCAACCGAGAAAGTGTCCGATGCTACAGCATGTACTTTTAATACTAAAGTATCTCCTTCTGTAGAATGATTAGGATGTATAGAGGTTATTATGTTCTTGTGCCCGTGCCCGTGCAATCCATGTTTCTGAGCATTGGCATTGATGGAAAAGACGAATACAATTGCCAGCGCAAGTAATTGCTTAAAGTAGATTTTTACTTTCATAGTTTTTGTTTTTTCAAGTTGTTGTTTTTACAATAGTTGTGTTGTTTTATTATAAAGACCTGGTCGAAAATGAAAACGTCGCCCGGTGTAATAAAAAAATATTTATACAATTTCAATGTTACTTCATATAAATGATATTTAATGATGTTGTTATTATAATCTCTCTAAGGATTTTTATTCAATTGAATCTCTTAATAATTATTTAATATTGTCATGATACAATTAATAGTTGTTCATTATTCTTTCAGTTTAAGTAAAAGAAATTGTTTTAGAATTTAATGAATGGATAATAAGAAATTGTCAGGAGACATAAGCCATATTGAAAGTATAAATAAGATAATACTTCAATATTTTTATGTGACAATAAAAAGCATTTCTCATACTACTTTTTCATTTACAGAATGAAGTTCTTTTATAAATACCACTTATCGTTAAAATAATTTTTAAAGAATTATGCAAACTCAGCTTTTATATATTGATTAACCGTCGCTATGATAGAACTACTTAATTGTTTCAATAAAGATTCGTTTTTCAGATTAATAGAGGGATAAGATCCAGTGCTGAATTATAAACCTGTTTTAAAAGTATATGGGAGAATTCCGTTTATTGGCCCTCGGTATATTTCAAAAAAGAACAAGTAATATTCTAGTTAATAAATTTTTGGGATCACTTTAAATATAATTACGAAAACGAAATTATATTTAAGTTAAATGGCACTCATTAATGCATTTTGGGAACTGGTCTAATCATGGATCTTTAGTAAATAAATCGATTGTAATTTGTGCTGGAAGGAAAATTAAATTCTAAAAGTATAAAGCAGTATCGCATTTCTAATGACTTGGGTTTGGGGAAAAGTTTAAAAATGGCCAGTCCTATTGAACTGGCTATTTTATTTATTTAATATCCTATGGGCAGGCTTACAAGTCGTGCCCACAAAAGCTCAACATAAAAACTGCTATAAGAGCAGAATTGTGAGGAAGAGCTTACTAATTTTAGTTATGTTCATTTACTTACGTGGCTCTGGTGGACGTTGCTTTGAGGACTGATTTTCGCGATTCTCCTCACTTTCCTCACCTTCCTCTTTTGAACCTTCATCTTGTGCTCCTTCTGTCGTGCGCATCTTTCCGAGTACCGTTGGTTTGAAGATGAACTTTTGTATTCCTATGTCGAGGTCTAGCAGCATACCGCCTTCGTTGAAGATAAAGGCTACAGTGCCAGCGCCGAATCCCTTGGATGCTTGAGCCCCGGCTTTCACAATGGCGACACCTGCGTCAGCTGCAAAGGAGTATTTACCTGCCTTGAATTGTTTCCACGTTTCCTCGTTGTTGAACACAATCATTTGATGAAAGTTGGTTCCACCGACTTGGACGCCAAGGGTAACTTTGCCGATTCCAGCGTAGCCGATCACGTGATCTTTTACGAAAACTTCGCCAACACCATAGTCGCCACCGAGTACAAGCGATGCACTTCCGATAGCGGGAATCACAGCGAACCCATATGATTTTTCTAACAATTCCTTAACCGATGGCTGTTTCTCCTGCAGAATGTTCATTGCAGCGATGCATTCAGAGTGAAGAGTCCGCCCAAGCTTAGCATCTTTTTCCAGGGCTTTGAAGGGGCCTTGCTTTCCGATTTTTTCGCCGAAATCATTGGCCTTTTCGCTCAATTTGTCCTTCAATTTGTTCCATTTTTCTTTGATACCTAATTCCATATCTTTCTCCTTTCCTTATTCATCTTACCTTACTAATCACAACAAAATTCAAATACTTATAATTTACTATATCGATTAAAACACTTAGCCCTGGTTACTATTAAAGAATATCATTCCATACTCAAACTGAATAGAGCAATACCCACCTATGGTAGCTAAATGGAATTGTAATATCTATACAATTGGGGAACTAATTGATTTATCAGTATAAGTTCAAAATTTTAATAGCGAATTCTGATTAAACATTAAATTGATCGTCACATCACTTTTTGTTCTAATTTCTGGATGTGTTTTGATGGTCAAGAAATTTAATTGCAAAAAGTCGTAAAAAAACAAGAAGTATTTTTATTTCTCTAAATACCATTTTCTGCCCATCAATTTTTGCTTTTTACATAACATTTAAGACCTTCGCATTGTCATAAAAAAAACAACAGCTATGAACGATGCAAGTTCAACTAATCCTCAGTTTGAATTGGCAGTACAATTTGTCAATAATACCTCACAAAGTATTTTTCTGACCGGAAAAGCAGGTACCGGAAAAACTACTTTCCTAAAACACATTAAGCAACATTCGCATAAAAAACTGGCAGTGGTCGCCCCTACAGGTATAGCTGCCATTAATGCAGGAGGTGTTACTTTACATTCATTGTTTCAGCTTCCTTTAGGGAGCTTTTTACCGCTTATAGATAACAAGGAAATGCCTGAAGGTAATTTTTTTAATCGCCATATGCTATTAAAACAACTTCGGTTTGGCGGAATGAAAAGGAGGCTCTTGTTGGAGCTTGAGCTGCTTATTATTGACGAAGTTTCCATGCTTAGAAGCGATTTGCTTGATGCAATAGATTTAATATTAAAGCACGTGCGAAAGCAATTCAATGTCCCATTCGGAGGAATACAATTAGTATTTATTGGTGATCTCTTGCAGTTACCTCCGGTAGTTAATGATGAAGATTGGAAAACACTAAAACAATTTTATCCAAGTCCTTTCTTTTTTGATGCTCAGGTCTTGCAAGCAAATCCGCCTCTATATTTGGAACTAAAGAAAATCTATCGCCAGACCAATGAGGTCTTTATCAATCTCTTAAACAGACTTCGTAATGACCAGGTCCTGCAACAAGACCTGGATTTACTAAACAGTTATTATCGTCCTGAATTCAAACCACAAATACAGGAGGAGTACATTACGCTTACTACTCATAACAGGAAAGCAGAAGATAACAATCAGAGAGAACTGGAAAAGCTTAACGGCGAAGCGTATATCTATAAAGCAGAAATTGAAGGTGACTTTAATGTAAAAACTGTGACAGCAGAAGCTGAGCTCACACTCAAAGAGGGTGCACAGATAATGTTTATCAGAAATGACAAAGGGGAGAATAAAAAGTTTTACAATGGGAAATTAGGTATTATTAACAGACTCGAAAAAGATGCTGTATATGTTCGCTTTGCTGCTGCTAAAGATGAATTTAAAGTTGAGAAAGAAACATGGAAAAATCTACGCTATAACTTCAACAAAGAAACTGATACTATTGAAGAAGAGGTGTTAGGTACTTTTACCCAGTATCCCCTGAGGCTCGCCTGGGCCATTACTATTCATAAAAGCCAGGGACTGACCTTTTCAAAAGCAATTGTAGATGCCGGAGAATCATTTGCTCCTGGACAGGTTTATGTGGCGTTGAGCCGCCTGACCTCTTTGGATGGATTGGTTCTTTATTCAAAAATAAGGTTAGATTCCATAAATGCAGACCAACACGCATTGAATTTTGCTTTACTGGAAAGAGATGATCAGAGTTTACTTCAGGATCTTAAAGATGGAGAAAAACAATATGTACATGCCAAACTTCTTGAAGTGTTCAATTTTGCTTCCCTTTCAGATGTCATGGAACAATTTCAAACAAGTATGTTTGACAGAAGATTGACTTTTCTGGATGAAGCCAGTGTTTTAGCAAAATGTCTTTCAGAAAGGGTAAAAGCGATGGAAGTGATAGCTGAGAAATTTGTAAGGCAAATGGAACAGCTCTTGAATGCTGAATCTGATAATAAATATGAAAGATTGAGGGAAAGGGTAGACGCTGCAGGAAAATATTTTTTAGAAAATCTGAAAATGGAACTCTTTATACCTATTGAACATCATCATGATAATGTGAAAAATCTTAAAAAGGTTAAGCAATACCTACAGGATCTCAATGAAGTAGCGGATTTGATTAAGAGAAAAAAATACCAGCTTGAACAATCCATGCAGTTAACAGCATGTTTAGCTACAGGATCAGATCCTGGCTTACTGTTACGGGAGGTGCAACAAGGAAAAAATAGACTGGAAATGGATAAGAAAGAGGTCGTGAAGCAATTGCCTAAAGCGAAGTTAAAGAAAGGAGATACTCAAAAGGTGAGCCTTGCGTTGTTCAAGCAGGGTTATGTATTAGAGAAAATAGCAAAGGAAAGAGGGCTTAGCATAAGCACTATTGAAGGTCACCTTGCTTCATTTATTTTTACCGGTGAGGTGGCAGTAGAGGAAATAGTGAAGGAAGAAAAACTGAAAGTTATTGTAGATGTAGTTGAAGAAATGGGAGATATGAGAATTGCTGTATATAAAGACAGGTTGGGTGAAAAATATAGTTATGGAGAAATTAAAGCTGTTTTGAACTGTAGAGCCAAAGTGGCAGCAGGAATTAATGAGGAATTATAATCAATGGAGTATCATGAAGTGGATACTAGCTAGTAGTTTTTTTCCTTCTTTTTATTTTATTAAGTATATAGTTCTCTTCCCTGTCAGCTTAGTAAATATGTTGAGATTTCGATACATTTGTTTCTAAAAAATAATGAAAGTTGAACATCCGGAAGATTGGGTTGAAATTGCAAATATATTTCGAGACTATCAGCTCTTTTGCACGGCCCAGGACAATTAGCCGATTGATATGTTAGTCAAATAAAGTTAGTTCTACCAATTAGCTTCATCCTGAAAAAGAAATTTACATTTTATTTTTTATGCTCCCACTGAGCTGCGAGACGTATAATAGTTTATCTTTTCTGCGGATAAATTTGGTGTATGAAAACTATCTGCCAGGTTATCAGTGGATTGTTTATTTATTTTGTTTTCAGACTCATTTATTCGATGATTAGTCATAAATTTAACTTCAATTCCAATATTACTCATCTATCTGCATATGATTAAAAGTTATAATAAATTACTTGAAGGAAATAGAAAATGGGCGGCTGAACAATTAGAAAAAGACGCAAACTACTTTGAAAAATTAAGCAAAGTCCAGAAACCTGAATATTTATGGATAGGATGTTCTGATAGCAGGGTTCCGTGTGAAGTGATAACCGGAGCTACACCAGGTGAAATATTTGTGCACAGGAACATTGCCAATATGGTTATTCACACAGATCTTAATCTGTTAAGTGTTCTTGAATATGCTGTTAAATTTTTAAAGGTAAAGCATATCATTTTATGCGGTCATTATGGCTGTGGTGGGATTATGTCATCTATGGATAATATAGCATACGGCTATGTCGACAACTGGCTCAGAAATATCAAGGAAATTTATGTCAATAATATAGATGAGCTTGAAGCTTTACCTACAAAAGAAGAAAGAGTTAATCGTCTGGTTGAAATCAATGTTGTGGAGCAAGTGAAGAATTTATGCAAAACTAAAGTGGTGCAAATTGCATTAGCGCAAAAGACACTTAAAGTACACGGCTGGGTTTATGGCATGAAAGAAGGATTGATTCATGAGATGATCCATGCTGAGAATACAATTGATGCAGTTCATCCGATCTTTAAATATGAGATTGAATAAAAGTTAACTGTTTTAATGCAGTTAACTTTTATCAGATTAATAAAGATGAGTATAGAAGCCTATACGACCTTCATGTCTGGCTTGCCTTTACCTGTTTCAATAAGTTCCTTCAGGCTATCATGTATATAGCTGCTCCATGCTCCAGAACAAGCTTCATGGCATTCATAATCCGGAACCAGACCATCATGTGTAAAACGAACGAGCGTCTGTCCGTTCGATTCAGAAAGTTCAAAAATAATTTTGGTATTCGTCCATTCCTGCTGATCTTTCACAAAATTCAGCTTACTGTCCTTGACCAGCCAGACAACTTTATTATCAGGAATCACCTCCGTTAATTTCTGTTTTGAGTAATGGACATCGCCAAATCTGACTTCAAACTCATCATTTAATTGATTGGTTTTTCCTTCGGTGTTTTCAGTCCACCAGCCTCTTACATTATTGACCGCTTCAAATACTTTGTGCAGAGGTTTGTTTACAAGGATTGCTGTTGTATAGCTAGGGTTTTTCATAATATTGGTATTAATAAATTTACCGAAACTACATTATGATTGCAGTTTCCACTTTTTTACTATTTCTCCATTGAAGCCTCCTTCTTTAGGATTAGGTTCTCCTTTGCCTGTTTCTATGAGCTTTCGAAGGCTATTGTGAATGTAATTGCCCCAGGCTTCCTGGCATATTTCGAAACATTCATAGTGAGGCCCCAGGCCTATATGCGTAAAGCGAAGTTCAGTCTGCTGGCCTTTTTTAGTGATCTCAAAACTTATTTTAGTATCTTTCCATTCGCTTTTATCTTTGGTAAAATTGAAATGGTTTTCTAATACAAGCCATACTACTTTCTGGTTGGGAATTACTTCTATCAATTTCATTTTGCTGATGTGTACATCCTTATAATGATACATAAATACATCATTGAGCTTGTCGGTACTTCCTTCAATTTCTTCTGACCACCAGCCGCGAATATTGATGATCGCATTATATACCTCTGATGGAGATTGATTTACCAGTAGGCTTGTTGTATAATCGTTAGTATTCATGTGTCTCTATGCTTTAATTGAATAATATCAGACAAATCTAATACAAGAGTTTTTGTTTGATCTAGGTCAAAATAGACTTCAAGCATGGTGAATTTGGACTATTTTCCATATATTGGATATAAGAAATATGAAAAACATAACGATAGTTGTCCCGGATTGTGGAGTAAATCTGAACAGTATTGGAGGAGCTTTCGAAATACTTCGGAGAGCAAATGACTTCTGGCAAAAGGCCGGCAACGAATCCAGACTTGATATTCATATTGCAGGATTCATGACCGAGTTGAAGGCTCATGGAAACTATCTTGCTATCCATCCCATTGATATCAGGACTATCAGAAGCACAGACCTGGTGATTATCCCTTCGCTTATAGACGATTTTCAAAAGGTTGTTAAAGACAATAAAGAGCTCATAGACTGGATATGCAAGCAATATCAAAGTGGGGCAGAAATTGCCAGTATTTGTTCAGGCGCATTTTTGCTGGCCGCTACAGGACTTTTGGATGGTAAAAACTGTTCTATACATTGGAATAAAGTTGAAGAGTTCAGAAGAATGTTTCCCGAAATAAATATTGCGGAAGATAAAATCATTACTGAAGAAAATGGTATCTATACCAATGGTGGTGCTTATTCCTTTTTAAATCTCATTCTTTATCTTGTGGAGAAGATCTTTGACAGATCAGTAGCGGTATATTGTTCAAAGGTATTTCAGATAGATATGGAACGAACGGCCCAATCTCATTTTACTGTTTTTAACATACAAAAAAGTCATGGAGATGAACTGATCGGCAAAGCTCAGACTTATATAGAAGAAAATATAGATACAAAAATTTCATTTGAAAATCTGGCCTCAGAGTTGGCAATCAGTAGAAGAAGCTTTGACAGAAGATTTATTAAAGCAACAGGCAATACACCAGTGGAGTATCTTCAAAGGGTAAAAGTAGAAGCAGCTAAAAAAGAACTTGAAAAAGGGCGCAAATCAATTTTTGAAATTATGACGGATGTCGGATATGCTGATGATAAAGCATTCAGAGAAGTTTTCAGGAAGATTACAGGCTTGTCTCCGGCAGAATACAGAAATAAATATAATAAGAGTGTCGCTTGAGATATTTTGGTAAGTCAATATCTCTTTTTCATTTCATTCTGTTAAAATTATGAATCGCAAAAAAATACTCAGACAAATATTAGCTCTTGACCCTATCAAGGATCATTTGGAGATTGTACATCTGAATTCTTTTTATGATTTTCCATGGGATAACACCAGAGCACTGGAGTTTGCCCTGTTCAGGACGTTTGCTGTGCCAGCTATAGGTAATTTACTTAATTATACAGGCGAGTTTGAACACAGAACTCAGAAGCGTTATGATGATACAGATTTGTTATTAAGTGAAATCATTGAACATGGATATGACAGTGAAAGGGGGAAAGCTGCTCTGAGTCGCATCAATGGCATGCATGGCCGCTTTAAGATATCAAACGAAGATATGCGCTATGTACTTTCTACTTTTGTAATGGAGCCATACAGATGGAATCAAAGGTTTGGATACAGGAAAGCTACAAACCAAGAAAACATTGCAGGACATAAAATATGGTATGAGATAGGAGTCAGGATGGGAATAAAAGATATTCCTGAAAGTTTTGAAGCAATGCTGGAAATGAATATTGCTTATGAAAAAGCTAACTTCGGATATACGGAAGGAGGAAGAAAGGTTGCTGATGCGACTGTTAATCTGATGCTGGGCTGGTTTTTTCCAAAGTATATGTGGGGCATGTGCAGACCATTTATGTACGCCTTGATGGATGAACCATTATTAAATGCATTGAGGTTAAAGAAGCCTTCACCGGTTATTGTTACTCTGGTTAATACAGGTATGAATTTAAGAAAGGTTTTTCTGCAATTCCTGCCAGCAAGAAGAAAACCTGTTTTAAGAACCAGAAGAACTGTTGATTCTTATCCTCAAGGATATAAGATTAATGAATTAGGGGTTCACTATAAAAGTCAGAATAAAGTAGATAAGTTTATCGATCAATAAATATAGAAAAAGCTTCTGCCATCCTTATATTCCCACTTGTCAGGTCCTTCTTAATTGAAATGACGGAGTCATTGTTTATTAGTTCAAAGTTATCAATTCCTGGGTTTTCGTTGTAGATCGTTTTGGTCTCCCATGGAAAACCTGTTTTTTCCTTGCTGGAAACCCTGATTTCCTCTCCGGAAATTAAGACTCTTGTAGTGTCTTCTATAAAATCGAATCTGCCAGTTTTATAGTCATAAATTCTAAATTTTACAGAATTATCAGCTATATATTCCAATGAAAGCTTTGCATCGCAGGAGTACATGATGGGTGAGAGCAATGGTAATATTAGAAAAGTATTTCTCTTGATGATCATTTTGATTAGAGAGCTTGAAATGAAAACTATTCCATTAAAGGTTAATTATATTGAGAAAATTTTTAAAACCTTAGATCAAATTAGAATGGGTTAAAAAAGGTTAAAAATGTTTGCGCAATCGAAAGGTTGCGTATATATTTGCTACCGATTAGTTGCAAAAGGAAAGAATAGAAAATGAGAAGAGATGTTTTTCAGGCAATTGCTGATCCGACCAGGAGGGCAATTTTATGTCTGATCGCTGTGCAGGCTTTAACGCCAAACGCTGTTGCTGAACATTTTGACAGCAGCAGGCAGGCTGTGTCAAAGCATATAAAGATTCTTGTTGAATGTGAATTGTTAAAACAGGAACAACAAGGCCGAGAAATTTATTATCACATTAACCCTGATAAAATGCAGGAAATAGATAAATGGCTTCAGCAGTTTAAGGGATTGCTGGAGAAGCGTTTTAATCAGCTTGATAATGTATTAGCCAAACTTAAATCCGATAAAAAATGAAGAGCACTTTATTAATGAATTTCACAGTTGATAAGGCCAACAACAAAATCAAAGTTGAAAGGGAGTTTGATGCTCCTGTCGCCATGGTCTGGTCTGCATGGACCGAAAGCGAATTGCTTGACCAGTGGTGGGCTCCACAGCCTTACAGAGCCGAAACCAAATCCATGGACTTCAGAGAAGGTGGAATGTGGCTTTATTGCATGGTAGGGCCTAAAGGAGAAAGACATTGGGCCAGGGCAGATTATAAATCTATAAAACCCCAGAAGCAGTTTGTTCTTCTGGATGCCTTTTGCGATGAGAATGGAAATATAAATAAAGACTTTCCAAGATCTACATGGTCTAATGTCTTTAAGCAAACCGAGGAGACTACAACAGTTAATATAGAGATCAGTTATGATAAGCTGGAGGATCTGGAAGTTACAGTAAAAATGGGCTTTAAAGAAGGCTTCACAGCAGGGCTTGAGAATCTTGATCATTATCTTAGTACGCAATTCCGTCTACGCAAAGAAAATAAAACAAGCAATAAAGCCAGGGTTACCACTTATCTGAATTTTCCCGGAAAGACAGAAGAAGCTTTTAACTTTTACAAAAAAGTATTTAATGGAAAATTCACAGGAGTAGGCTTAAGAAGATTCGGAGATATTGAATTGCCTGCAGAGGTTCCTCCTATGAGCGATGCTGATAAAAAGTTAATCATCCATGCTGAGTTGACAATATTGGGCGGACATGTGCTGATGGCTACCGATTCCCCTGAAAGCATGGGATTCAAGCTGATTGAGGGAAATAATATGCACATCAACGTGGAGCCCGAATCAAGAGAAGAAACAGAGCGAATATTTAAGGAACTATCTGAAGGAGGGGAAGTGATCATGCCATTGGAAGATATGTTCTGGGGGGCTTATTACGGCAGCTTCAAAGATAAATTCGGTATCAACTGGATGTTTAATTATCAGAAGGCAGAATAAAAAAACACCCTCCTGGAATGAATCCAGGAGGGTGTTTTTAATTTTTATATCGTTAAATGATTATTTCAACAAAGTATAATTTTTAAACTCACCTATATTCCAGCCTGTAGTTCTGTATATAAAATTTAGTAATCTCAATCTCGAACTCAGCTTGATACCTTTGGTCGGATCAAAGGAAAACTTCCAGTTTACTCTATTAATCCTTTCTTTCATAACCTCCGGATGTGTTCCGTTAAAATGAGAAAGAGAATCTATCTGAGAATAGTCAAACTCTGTTTTATTATCGAACATTTTGCTTACGGTTTCATCTCCATGCCATAGCTTTTCAAAGTTTCTTCTCTTTTCCAGCTGTGCGTCCGGAGGCTTTACCCAACCATAGTGATACATGATGGCATCACCCGCTTTTTTTACCTTTAATTTTTCTCCATTATCTTTTCTGAAGCTCACAGCATCTTTGTAAGATCTGATCGATCTGTCTGGTCTTACTATCCTGATATCATTTTTTGACCATTTCCTTGAATCAGCGATATAACTGTATGACCCGTAAAAATTGATATACCCAAAGATTAATCCTTCAACTTTTTTGTCGTCTTTATATTTCTCCATTGCAGCTTTAACTTCAGATAGATACTTTTCATGAAGTACTTCATCGCCCTGGATGTAAAAAGCCCAGTCTGAGTCAGGAGAAATGGCGTGAAATGCTTTTTCTGTTTCCACAGCAAGTACTTTTCCTCCCTCTCTTAAAGTCTCGTCCCATACAGTTTCTACAATTTTTATTTTAGGAGAATTGATAGATTGGATAAGTTCTAAAGTTGCATCTTCTGATTTTCCAACGGCAACCACAAATTCATCACAGATTGGCAGGATGGAGGTAATGGCCTCTACAATAGGAAAATCATATTTTATAGCGTTTCTAATGATTGTAAAACCTGAAACTTTCATTTTGTAATTTTTAATGCTAAGAGTTTAAAGTACTGGTGATAAAGCTTTTCCCGGGAAGCAGTTAACTCTCAGGATAATCATACCAAATTGAGCCAAATGGAAATTTTTATCACAATAATTTACCATGGCAGTGTCAAAAATAAAGAAATTGTTTACTAAATTCTGCCTTATGGGTGAAATTTTCTTGAGTTTCTACCTGGGGTAAAGAATTTAATCATTGAAAACGAATAATTACTATAAAAGTATAATCATCTTATCAAGATGCATAGGAATTAGTATTTACAAAATTTAGCAAGAGATAAACTTATGTTTGATTTTTTAAAATTTGGAAAAAAGCCGGATAAATTCAAGTCTCCAGAAGAAAGGGAGCTTTATTTGAATGATATCAAAGACAGGTTGAGCAATAATTATGCAGATGTACAATTTAACTTTATTCTACTGCCTGAAATTTCTACAGATCATCGTACCATCGTTAAAATAACGTACTGGAAGAAAAAGATAGGAGATCATGTTAAAAAGCATGAAAAGCTGGCTACTTGTGAAGCTGAAAAAGTCCAGATTGACCTTAATGCAGACCTTAATGGTATATTGGTTTTCAGAGCAGAAAGGAACAAAGAGCTGGTAATGGGAGATACTGACAATTATATGGACCTGGAAGAGTTTAATTTTTGATATTTAGTGGTGAGATGAAAATACAAGTTGTAAGTGATTTGCACCACGAGTTTGGACGTAACGAAATTAAATTTGATAACGCTGATCTGATAATTTTAGCAGGTGATGTAAATCAGGGTATTAAAGGCATTCAGTGGATTCTTTCGGAGATAAGGACTCCTGTCATATATGTTTTAGGTAATCATGAATATTACAAAGGCAGTTATCCGAAAACTTTAAATAAAATTAAAGATCTGGCAAAGAATACTCATGTGCATGTCTTAGAAAATAATTCTATAGAATTGGATGGAATTACATTTCATGGAGCGACACTCTGGACAGATTTTGAATTGTTTGGAAATCCCCGCTATACGGGAGGTTTGGTTCAGAGCAAAATGAATGATTATAAGTTGATCCGCAGAGATCCATCTTATTCAAAACTGAGGACAATAGATACTTACCAAATTCATAAAGCATCTTTAAAGTGGCTGGAGGAAAACCTTGCAGCCTCCTCATCAAAGAAAAATATTGTTATAAGTCATCACTCACCTTCTATAAAATCAATACCGGATAGGTTAAGGGAAGATATTGTTACCTCTGCCTATGCATCCAATCTTGAAAGTTTAATTCTTCAGTATAAGCCTGATTATTGGATACATGGTCATATTCATTCACCTTCTTTTTATAAAATTGGAGTTACTCAAATCATTTGTAATCCTCATGGGTATATCGATGATGCATACAATGGATTTGATCCTGCTCTGATTATTGAAATTTAATATTGGATTGGTGTTTTAGTTTGAAATCCGGGCGTATAGTTGAATGAATCCCTTATAGTCAAATTTCAGACTATAAGGGATTTTGTATTTAGTTCACTATTAGCTTTGTAGCATGTGTTACCGAATTTCCAGAGAGCAAAACTATATAAAGCCCTTTGGAAAGTCCTGATATATCGTACTTTTCTCCCTCATTATAATCAAATCTTATCACTTCTTTTCCATCAAGTCCAAGTATTGTAATTTTCTTTGGTGTATCTGTACCAGGATTGGGATTCAGTATTTTAAACACTTCTTTTGCAGGATTAGGAAATAATTGAAAATTCTCATAGGCGCTATTGCTTTTGTTTATTGCTAAGGTAATTTCATTATCTGAAATATAAATTCCATTTTCAGTACCAAGCGCCAAAACTTTACCATTATAGCCTATCGAAGTCTTCAGAACATTGTATGGAAGCCCTTCAGCAGGAACATTTGTCCAGGTGGTTTCATTGTCTCTTAATTTTTTAAATGCATGGCTGCTACTAACATATATATGATCTGCGATTCTGATAAATGAATTATAAGGAGGCAATGGCATGTCCGGGTCTGTAATTTCTGTAATGACGCCACTGGTTTTTACTTTATATAATTTGTATTCATTTTCAGTATATAGTTTTGATGCACTGAAGTATGCATCAATGCCATCACAATAGAGATTATGGAATACATATTCGTTGGATAGCAAGCTGTCTCCTTTATAAGCTTTCCAGGTTTTTCCTTCATCGTATGACATCCTGAAATAGGAGCCGCCACTAGGCGTGTCGTATTGAATACCAAAAAGTACTGAACCATTACTTAAGAAAACCATTGATGGGTCTGTATAATAATATGGCTGCTGAGGAATATTGGGAGTAATATCTTTCCATGTTTTACCATTATCTTCCGATACGTAGTCAAAATAATAAGTATAGTCATTAATTACCTGGTTGGTCCTGAGGAGTAATTTATCGTTGACAGAGGTGATATTATTGAACATAATGTGGGAGTGGTTATATGGAATGCTGAATGATTGCCAGGAATCTCCATTATCAATACTGTAATAAAGGTCATTAAAACCCAGATGAGCGACGACCTTTTTATCCGGCAATAAGAATATATTATTAAGGACGTAATCCTTGTTTATTCCAGGGAAAGAAACCTCTTCCCAGTTTTTACCATTATCTCTTGAAATAGTAAGTTTGGAAGAGGCTTGCGCCAGGAGATTCGGACCGGATGCATATACAAAATTTCTGCTGTAGATATCTTTGTTGTTCGTGCTCCAGCTTTCTCCATTATCGATGGATATCCTTAAACCATCAAGCAAGTTATTACCGGAGTATAAGCCTGTACCCGCATTAAGCATTGCTCTATAGTTTGTTTGGATTGTATTAAAAGGCATTCTGAAATTTTTCGCCTCATCTCCCGTTTTAATTGTAGTCCACGAATTCCCTGCATCTATAGATCTGATAATTTTATAAACATTGTCAGAAAGGGTTCGGACGAATATAATGGTATCTACAGTGCCAATATGTACCAGGCTGTCCAGTTGCTGGGATATAGTCATCCAGGTTCCGGCGGTTAGGTCAAATCTGTCAAGGGAATAATATTTGTTTAGCCCAAAAGATGTTTCATAAATTTGAAAAACAAATTTATTGAGTTTAAAAACAGGTCTTGCATAGAATGACCTTTCGGTATCAACTGATGTTATTTTTCCATTTTTATCTGCACATTTGAATCTCCCTTCGGAGTTATAAAAACATAAAGGCAGGGAACGGGAATATATGAAGTCCAGTTCTGAATCCAGGATGTCACTTTTTATCCAAGAATCTCCATTATCGCTATAGTATATATATGCCTCGTTAGGTATTGGCTTAGAAGAATCCATACTTCTTATGTATGCTCTGTCGTCCACGGAAACGAGTATTTCAGGCTGAAAAAAGTTGTTATTAACCTGAGACCATTTTATTCCATCTGAAGATTTCAACAGTTTACCAAATCTGCACGTGAACATATAGTCTCCATTGGTAACTATAGGATAAGCTTTAGTTGTTTGATAGTCATATTCATAGGAATAGAGATATGGAAAATCAGTGAGATTGGAGTTTACAAGAGTCCAGTGAAGACCATTGTCTGAACTCGTATATAATGAGTTCCTATCGAGATAAAATAGTTGATTTTTATGACTAATAAATGAGCCTCTTCGAATATCTTTTTGGGCAAAAAGTGTATCACTCACTTGTGTCCAGTTTTGAGCTCTCGATGTATAAAATGAGAATAAAATAAAATATAAAAGTAATATATGTTTCATAGCTGTTTTTATGGTTGTAAAAAAAGAACATAAGGATTAAACTATTGTTTAATATTCCTTAAGCAGAATATCCTGATGACTTACATTTTGATTTTATCACCAGGAAAAAAGTACTTAGACTTAATGATTTTGAATTAGTAACATTATCTCGATTTTCAAAGCCTGCTTTTGTAAAGCTTAGTTTTAATTGGTTGATATTTAGAAGACTTTATCCTGTTTTGAATTTCTTTTTAATACAATCAAAAAATCCACCTGAAATTTTCCTTAATTCAGGAATCAATTAAACCAAGTTAATCATTAACCATTAAGAAATCCTGTAATCATTATAATCCATAGCTTTGTTATAAATTCTAAACATTGATTAATACAGATCACTTTTTAAATGCTTAATCCCGATTTAATTTGTATTTTTAATCGATTGTATAACCTAACATATTCTAAAGTATTTAATATGATTCATAAGGTAATTTACGCGTCATTATTCTGCGCAACAGCTGTGAGCAGCTTTCCTGCTCTTTCTGAAACTGTTTTAAACCGACCTGATATGTCATTAACATCTAATTTAAACCCTGCAGATACTGCGTTAAGCAATAACCCTTTGCTAAAAAAATGGGAAGGACCTAATGGCGGACTTCCTCCTTTGGATAAGGTTAAAACCGAAAATTTTAAGCCTGCACTGGAAGCTGCCATGGCGGAGAATCTTTCTGAAATAGATCGGATTACTTCAAATTCCGAAAAACCTACTTTCGAGAATACCATTGCAGCAATGGAAAAAACCGGTCAGACACTCATGCGGGTGCAAACGATTTACGGTATTTGGAGCTCAACTATGAGCGATGAAGCTTTCCAGAGAGTGGAGCAGGAGATGGAACCAGTTATGGCTGCATTTTATGACAAAATAACTCAGAATGAGAAATTATTCAAAAGAATTGAAGCAGTCTATAATTCTCCTGAAAAGAAAAAACTTACACCTGAGCAACAAAGACTCACCTGGTTATACTATACAAACTTTGTCCGTGCCGGAGCCGCTTTATCCCCTGCAGCAAAGGCAGAAGTTTCCGAGATCAATCAAAAGCTTGCAGGTTTATTTACTAAGTTTAGCCAGAACCTTCTGGCAGATGAATCAGAGCAAGTAGTGGTTATTGAAAAGGAAGAAGATCTGGCTGGTCTTCCTCAGTCACTTATAGATGCAGCAGCTAATGCAGCAGCAAAAAAGAAAAAAGGAAAATGGGTAATCACCAATACAAGATCGTCGGTAGATCCTTTTCTTACCTATTCATCTAACAGAGCGCTAAGGGAAAAGGTCTGGAAGATGTTTATAAACAGGGGAGACAATGGAGATAAAAATGACAACAATGCAATTATTACTGAAATTCTTCAGCTGAGAGCAAGAAGAGCGCATTTGCTTGGCTTTAAAACACATGCTCACTGGCGCCTTGAAAATACGATGGCTAAAACTCCTGAGCGTACCATTGAATTAATGGAAGCAGTATGGACTCCAGCTGTGGCCAGAGTTCACGAAGAGGTTAAAGATATGCAGGCTTTGGCAGATAAAGAAGGAGCAAATATTAAGATTGAACCTTGGGATTACAGATACTATGCCGAAAAGGTAAGAAAAGCCCGCTATGATCTGGACCAGACGGAAGTTAAACAATATCTTCAGCTTGAGAAATTGCGTGAAGGTATGTTCTGGGTTGCAGGAGAACTATTTGACTTTGAATTTTCTCCAGTTTCAAATATTCCTGTAAACCACCCCGATGTACGTGTCTGGGAGGTGAAAAATAAGAAAACCGGTGCCCACGTCGGATACTGGTATTTCGATGCTTTTGCCCGTGAAGGAAAAAGGTCAGGAGCATGGATGAATGCCTACAGAGATCAGCAGAAGTTAATCGGGAATGTTACTACAATAGTCTCCAATAACTCCAATTTCGTTCAGGGAAAAGAAGGTGAACCAATTTCAATATCATGGGATGATGCTGTTACATTATTCCACGAGTTCGGGCATGCTTTGCATGGTCTTTCTTCCAATGTTACTTACCCTTCGCTTTCCGGTACAAACGTAGTTCGTGATTATGTGGAGTTTCCTTCACAACTACTGGAACACTGGTTGTCTACTCCTGAAGTCTTACAGCGTTTCGCCCTTCACTATCAGACTGGAAAACCGATTCCATCCACTCTTGCTGAAAAAATAAAGAAGGCTTCAACTTTCAATCAAGGCTTTGCTACAACAGAGTACCTGGCCAGTGCTTTAATTGATATGAAGCTTCATTTGTCTGAACTTCCTAAAATAAATCCTGATTCTTTCGAGGCTGCTACTTTAAAGGATCTGGGAATGCCAAGGGAATTGGTGATGAGACATCGTACTCCTCAGTTTGCACATATTTTCAGCGGAGACAGCTATTCGGCAGGATATTACAGTTATCTCTGGTCTGATGTACTTACAGCTGACGCATATCAGGCGTTTACTGAAGCTAAGGGGCCTTATGATAAAAATGTAGCTACAAGGCTTAATAAATATGTGTTTTCTGTAGGTAATACAATTGATCCGGAAATCGGCTACCGTGGCTTCAGAGGCAGGGATCCAAAAATTGATGCTTTGATGAAGAAAAGAGGTTTTCCTGTAAAAACGCAGGAGAAGAAAGCGAAATAAATCAATGAAAAGCAAATAAATTTTGTTTTCAGGGAAAGAGAAAAGAGATTGTAAAGCCGGGAGATCAATGGATAGTTTAAGTTCGAAAAAATATAATAGGGATTTTGTAGACTTCTTCGATGGAGACCATAGTGGAGATCTTACTTCCAGACAGACTCCCGGAGTGCTGTATAGTAAAGCGCTTCCTACACCTGTAAAAAATCCTCAATTGGTCGGATGGTCAGATGACCTTGCCGATCAGTTGGGGGTTGAAATACCTGCAGCAGATGATGTGAATGTTTTAGGTGGAAATCTTGTAACTCCCACCATGTATCCATATGCTGTATGCTATGCCGGTCACCAGTTCGGCAATTGGGCCGGCCAGCTTGGAGACGGTCGGGCAATCACGTTAGGTGAATGGCAGACTCCAAAAGGAGATAGCTGGGAATTTCAGCTAAAAGGTGCAGGACCAACACCTTATTCCAGAAGAGCTGATGGAAGAGCCGTTCTGAGATCATCTGTCAGAGAATTTCTGATGAGTGAAGCAATGTATTATCTTGGAGTACCTACTACAAGAGCACTGGGGCTTGTTACAACCGGAGATATGGTGATGAGGGATATGTTTTATAACGGAAATCCTCAGTATGAACCAGGGGCAATTGTAATGAGGGTTGCTCCGAGTTTTCTCCGTTTCGGAAATTTCGAAATGCTTGCTGCAAGAAAAGATGTTGCCAATTTAACCAAACTAGTGGATTGGACTATTGATCGCTATTACCCTCATATTACAGGTGAAGACAGAGTTATCAGATGGTTTAAAGAGGTTGTTGAAAAATCTGCCCAACTCATAGTTGAATGGCTGCGAGTGGGATTTGTTCATGGGGTAATGAATACAGATAACATGTCAGTTCTCGGCCTGACTATCGACTATGGTCCTTATTCTTTCCTTGATAATTATGATCCTGAATTTACCCCAAATACTACTGACCTGCCGGGGAGAAGATATGCCTTCGGAAACCAGTCATCCGTAGCTTATTGGAATTTGGGTTGCCTTGCCAACGCTTTAGTTCCTCTCTTTGAGAGTACAGAGCCTTTGGTTGAAGCGGTAGAATCTTATGAAAATATTTTCTGGGAGAAGTATTATGCCATGATGGGAAAGAAACTGGGCCTGGATTCGCTGAAAGATTCTGATCTTGATTTTATCAATCGTATCGAGCAAGTGCTTTCATCTATTGAGCCTGATATGACTATTTTTTATCAGTTGCTTGCAGAGCTGAAGTCAGATCAAACAACAGATGAAGAGATAGTTGAGCATTTCAAAGAAGCATTTTATAAGGAACTGACTTCGGAGGCAAGATTATCCTTTTTACAAGCAATTAAAGCCTGGAGGGAGAGAATAGCAGCAAACAAAATATCCAGGGAAGAATCCTTGAAAAAAATGTCTGAAAATAATCCCCGTTATATTTTAAGAAATTATCTTCTTCATAAGGCCATAGAGGAATTGGAGCGTGGAGAGAATCAATTATTCCTGAGGCTTCAATTGGCTATGAGATATCCCTATTCAAGAGATTTTGATGAGTTTTTTATGAAACGCCCTGAATGGGCAACACAGAAAGCCGGCTGTTCCATGTTATCCTGTAGCTCTTAATGATCAGAATGAATAAGTAGATAATTGATTAAACAAAAACAATGATTTTTTATTATCTGAAAGAATAAATCTTCTTCAGCATAATGAAAAAAGTAGTTACGATTATCGGTACAGGAAAAGGTGTGAGCTTTGGTGTAGCAAGAAAGTTTGGGAAAGAAGGCTATACAGTTGCGCTTATTGCCAGAACTGAAGATAAACTTAAAAAGCTTGTACAGGAGTTAGAAAACGAAGGGATTGATGCAGGTTATGCTGTTGCAGATGCCTCTTTACCGGAAGAAATAGAAGCTGCATTAAAGAAGATAAAAGAACTTATTGGAGCAACTCAGGTTCTCGTCTATAATGCCGCACGATTAAAAGCCTCCAATATCCTCAATGAAACCTCTGAATCACTTACAGAGGATTTTAAAATTAATGTCGCAAACGTAATTACTGCTGTTAAATATGCTATTCCTGACATGGAACCAGGCTCAGGAAGTATTCTCCTTACCGGTGGAGGATTATCCATTCATCCTATCCCTCAATACGGCTCTTTGGCAGTGGGTAAAGCAGGAATAAGAAATCTGGCTGTCTCTCTCAATCACGCTTTGCTTGCAAAAAGGATTTACGTTGGAACCATTACTATCAGCGGTATAGTCCGACCTGACGATGAAAAATACAATCCTGACAAAATAGGTGAGGAGTACTGGAAGCTTTTTACCGGAAAAAACGATATCGAAGTTATTTATTGAGAGAAAATTGTCAGTCTAACTTATATCGGTCAAAGGAAAAAAACAAAATATTTTCGCTAACGGGAGATTCTTATATAGGATGAAAATAAAATACAAGCTATCCCTTATCATTTTTTTTGCCGCAGTTATACTGATTACTTTATTATATTTCATATACTCATTAAATGTAAGAAGAACATTTGTCAACCAGATAGAAAGTCAACTTGAGTCCATTGCGGAGGCCAAGTTCATCGATATAAATCAGTTTATCCAAAGACGCATATATCTGATTCGTTTAATATCCGGAATAGACCTCTTTAAAGATGCTTTTGAAATAAATAAATTCGACAAGGATTTTTTTAATTCTATTGATTTGCTGAATGAAAGATTTCCGACAGTAAATGAATTCAACATAATAGATAGCACTGGAAATTTACTTTTTTCAACAAGGCCTGATACCCTTCCGGGAATTTCAGTTATACAAAAGAAAGCCTTCCTGCTGGCTCAAAAAAATAAGATATTTTTAGATATGTTTTCTTATGATGAAAATAACAGGCTGAGTTTTTATATATCGGCTCCTATATTCAATGAAGACAGTATCATGCTGGGAGTAGTCCTTGCAAATATGAATGGTGATGATCTTATGGAAATCATGGATGATTCAACTGGGTTGGGAAAGACAGGAGAAACTTTACTTGGTGAAAAGCAGGATAGCGGAGTTGTTTATCTGGTGCCGCTCCGACATGACAGGAGTACAACAATGAAATTTAGCAACGATTTTGATGGTACAGCCATCAAAGAAGCCCTTCAGGGAAAATCAGGTATAATGTATGACATACATAATTATAAGGGGGAAAAAGTATTTGCTGCCACAAGGTTTATAAAAGACATGGGATGGGGCTTGGTGACACAGATAAGCAAAGAAGAAGCTTTAAAACCTGTAAAGGAACTTTCAAATATTCTCATTTTATTAAATTTATTTCTAGTGATTTTTCTTACAATACCTGCATATATCATTGGCCGCTATATAGGAAAGCCTATAGAAAAGCTAACCAGAACGGCTCAATTGATCAATGAAGGAGAACTTTCAGAAAGAGTCCAGATAAAATCTGATGACGAAATTGGTATGTTAGGAAGAACATTCAATGAAATGACAGAAAAACTTGAGCGTAAGATACTCGAACTTGAAAGATATGCCTATGTTATCTCTCATGATCTGAAGGCACCCTTGAGCTCTATTATGCCTCTGACAGATTTTGTAAAAGACGATTATAAAAATAAACCTTTAGATGACCAGGGTAACGAAATGCTTTCAATGATCAAGGAAAAATCCCTTGATATGAAAAACCTTATTGATGGTGTGCTTAAGTCTGCAAGACAAGAGTATAAAATGAAAGAGCCTGTTAAAGTTTATGATCTTGTCGATCATATTATTGATAATCTCCATCCGCCGGAGAATATTAAAATAGAGATTACAAAAAATCTTCCAAATACTGTTCAATACCACCAGGTATCCCTTCTTCAGGTCTTTCTGAATCTTATCAGCAATGCTATCAAATATATGGATAAACCGGAAGGACTTATAATTATTGATTGCATAAGACAGGATGAATATTACCAATTTTCCGTTTCTGATAATGGAAGAGGAATAGGATCGGAATATCAAAGTAAACTGTTTAATGAATTTACTATTGCCCATGATGATCCGGGCATCAGTAGTTCAGGACTGGGTTTATCTATAGTGAAAAAGATAGTAGAAGAAAACGGAGGAACAATAGGGTTAAAATCAGAAGTTGGAAAGGGATCAGTTTTTTATTTTACAGTGAAATCGTAATGCTCAATTTAAAAACGAATCACATAATTACATCTTTTAAATGGTAACATTTTAATATAAATCTGGTTTTTAAATTGATGTTAGTTCTTAAATCAAATCTTCCTACAGAACAAAAGTAGCCAAATGAATGATTCAGATTTTCTAAAGTTGATGCAACAATCACAGCCAGTTATAAAAACTATATTTGTTGATATCGGAGGAGTATTATTATCCAATAGTTGGGATGGAAAATGTGTGAAAGATTCGGTAAACTATTTTGGAATAGAAGGGGAAGAAGTCTTGTTCAGACATTCAGAAGTTGCTTCTCTATATTATTGCGGAAAAATCAGTCTTGATGAATATATTAAATATGTCGTTTTTTTTACGGATAGAAGTTTTGGATGTGATGAGTATAAAGATTTCGTCTTTATGCAATCAAGGGCAAATGATGAAATGGTTAAATATATAAAATTTTTAAGAGGACATTTCAGATTGAAAATAGTAGCCCTCAATAATGAAGGAAGAGAACTTAATGAATTCAGAATTAAAAAATTTAAGCTTCAGGAATTCGTAGACACATTTATTTCTTCCTCTTATCTAAAGCTGTGCAAACCTGATCCTGAGTTTTACAAAATAGCGCTTGATATTTCAGGTTCTGATGCCAGCGAAGTATTATACGTTGAAGAACGGGAACTAATGACAGCTATAGCGGGAAAGCTTGGTATTAAATCTATTTTACATAGCAATTATAAAAGTACAAGAAAGGAAGTAGAAAAGCTTGGGTTTTATCTTCCGGAAGAAACTTTATTCGGATAGTTTTTTCATTCTAAAATCACTGTTGAAAAACATTTTAAAAATATCATAGTTATTGACGATTTATAATCGGGATACTTTTTCATTTTAATAAATAAGTGATCTAATGGTTTATACTCATTTCAGAAACTTTGCTTTCTATTTATATAAAAATTACCTGGATCATATAACGGTTGAGTATTCAAAAAAAATAATTTCTGATAAAAATCATTTCCTCAAGCTTTATTATAATGACCTGCCCGAAAATGACTTTTATTGCCTTCGTACAGCAATGGAACAGTATCTCAAATCAATTTACACCGGTGAAAATATTCCAATAAATAAATATTACGAATTCGAAGAAGCTCAGATAGAAAAATTTTCATTAAGAGTAAATGTTATAAGGAGTTCTATTATTGAATATTTAATTTTTTATTCGACAGATATAAGTGAAATTTCTGAGGTAATAAAAGAAATGAATCATTTCTATGCAGTGCAGGAAGGGGTGATTTTAAAAGATTTTTTTACACTTCGTCAGCAGGAAATTGAAGCTGTTAAAAAATCCCTGAATCAGAAGGCTGTGACTCCTGTATATTTTGATACTAAAAGTCTAATCAACGCAAGTATGGAAAGGTCATTCATTGAATTGAAAGCAAAAGATAATAATCTGAAGAAGGCTTATTCGGAACTGGATGACTTTATTAATAAAGTTTATATTGAATTAAAAGCTCCGGTTTCTAATATAGAAGGGCTGCTTAAAGAGATGATGTTGGAGGTTGCAAACGATAACAGGGAAGTAGAATTGCTCACACAGATGCTCCATGCATCATTGGCCCAAATAAAAAAAACAATTGAATTTTTGATTGAAATCTCTGAGATTTATAATACAGATCTGATAGAACGAAAGCAATCTTTAAATTTTTCTGATGTGCTCGATGAAGTTTTGGATGATTTATATCCGGAATTATTCGATATCAATCTCAACGTGAAAAGAGAGTTTCAGATATCAACAGTATATTTTCCAAGAAAGCAATTGAAATCTGTAATGTTCAATCTGCTTTTAAATTCAGTTAAATTCAGGACTCCAGGAAACAATGTCAGGATTGTAATTAAAACCCAGATAAAAAAAGGAGGTCTTTTGCTAAGCTTTTGTGATAATGGGATAGGTATTAGCCCTAAAGATCATAACAGGATTTTTCAGGCCTTCAAAAAAGCTCATAATATTGAAGAGGGTTTGGGAGGAGGACTATATCTTATAAAAAGTATTATGGAGAAAAATAATGGAAAGATTGAAGTGGAAAGTGAATCGGGATGTGGTACCATTTTTAATTTATTTTTTAAAGCATCTCCTTTTGATTTTAGACAAAGCTGATAGGGCTTGATTTTGAGGGTTTAGTCATAAGATTGCTGATTAATCTGTATAAAAAGTTGGTTAAGCAAGACTATTTTAGAAACTTTGCAATTAGTTTTGCTTTGAAATATGGAAAATCAGGATTTTGAATTCGAAAAACTCGAAAGAAAGCTTAGAAAAGCTGTTTGGAATGCGATAGAGGACTATAAGATGATTGAAGATGGGGATAAGATTATGGTGTGCCTCTCTGGAGGAAAGGATAGTTATACCTTGTTGGACATCCTCATGCATATTCAGCAAAATGGAAAATATTCTTTTGAAATAATAGCCGTAAACCTGGATCAGAAACAACCTGATTTTCCGGAACACATCCTCCCTGAATACCTGACTCGTGTTGGTGTACCCTTTAAAATTATAGAGCGTGATACTTACACAATTGTTAAAGAAAAAACTCCCGAAGGAAAAACGCTTTGCACCCTTTGTTCAAGATTAAGAAGAGGTACTTTATATACTGCAGCAAAAGAACTGGGAGCAACAAAAATTGCATTAGGACACCACAGAGAAGACATCATTGAGACATTCTTCCTGAATCTTTTCTTCAGTGGAAAAATGGAAGCAATGCCAGCTAAATACAAAACTGATAACCAGGAGCATATAGTGATCAGACCTCTTGCTTTCTGTAAGGAAAAAGAAATAGAAAAGTACTCTGTTGCAAAGGCATATCCGATTATTCCATGCAATCTTTGTGGGTCGCAGCAAAATATGCAGCGACAGGTTATTAAAAAAATGCTTGAGAATTGGGAAAAAGAATATTCAGACAGGACTGAAGTTATTTTTAATGCATTAAAAAATGTATCACCATCACATTTGTTGGATAAGAATCTTTATGATTTTGAGGGTTATATGTCTCTCGTGAAAGACAAAGGTGTTCCAGAAAAATGTGATTAGAAAAAAATATTTAGATTCTGTTAAACATTCCGGTTCAGTTTGGGTTGATGTAACATTATTAAAATCTAATGTCAATGCTACAACTTTCAATGTTACAAGGGACTGTAAAGTTCTTCAATAATTCCAAAGGATATGGTTTTATTAAAAATGAAAAATCCGGAGAAGAAATTTTTGTTCACGCTAGTGGACTGATCGACCAGGTCAGAGAAAATGACAAGGTTCGGTTTGAGGTAAAACAGGGTAAGAAAGGACCTAATGCTGTAAATGTTTCCTTAGTTTAACCGTAATAGCAAAGCTCATCCCTTACTTACTTTGAAGCCCACCCTCCCCGGATGGGCTTTATTTTTATTTCACCCATACTCTCACTCTCACACACCCACACACTTTCTCTCCGCTGCCTTCCTCACGCGCTCCTTGTTCTTTCTATTTTTGCCAAAGTGAGAACTTATCCTTTCTGACTGAGAATTTATTATTGATTATAAATCCAGCATTGCCATAATACATTTTGATTTTATTACAGTTATTGATCCTTTTCAGAATATCATATCTACTGTTCTTTCCGGTTACATTCCCTGCTGTATTTTCTTTTACAGGCTTTTTATAGCCTGATTTTTTGGGGTGGATGAGTTGAGATTTCATTTCGAAATTATTTAAATACCAGCGACAGATAAACAGTTTCTTCGGGTAAAGGTTAGACCTCTGTAGCCATCGTACATGAGTGATCAGCTAAATATACAAGGAAAAGCAGTAAAGTTTTTTAAAGCTTTGGGAATAACGGTGTCAGGCCTTGTCATTCTCTGGTCATTGATTTATTTAATTGTTAATATTTTTATCACTCCGATAGTAAAGAAAAAAATTATAGACTCTGTACATCAATCCTCTGGAGGGCTTTATTTGTTGGAGTTTGACAAATTTAGTCTTATGCCTTTAGAAGGAAATGCGCTTATTGGTAATGTACACATTTTTCAGGATACTATGATTCTGAGGAAAGTCAGACTTGAAAATCCTCAGGGAAACCATTCAGCAGTAGAGGTAAGAGCAGAAAAGATAACTGTCAAAAATGTCAAGTGGTTGACTTATATACTGGACCGAGCATTAAAGGTAGACGGAATAGAAATACAGGATCCTAAGTTCTCTTTTAAAGGAAATATCCCTGTAGATACAATTGAAGTAGCCCGTTATAGTTTTCTGGATGTAGTTCCTGGCATTGTTGCAAGTTTTGCAGGGTCTCTTAATATTGATGAGCTTAAAATTAACAGAGGAGCTCTTGCCGTTGATTTAAAAGGAAAAGGCGGAACTACCAAGCAGAATGCGGACAGTATTTTTCTTGATATGCACGATATTCGCATAGATACCGGAGCTTCCAGAAATGCTCTGTTTACTACAAAAGTAAAATTCAATATAGGTAACTATAAGCTTGTGAAAAGTGACAGCTTATTTGAAATTTCAGTAAAGCAATTTCATGGCAGTTATGAAGATTCCTTATTAGGTATGTATGGCGTTGAAGTTACTCCATTAAAAGAATCGGATAAAGAAAGATATAAAGCGAAGGTAAAATTTATAAAGGCATACAAAATAGATTTTCCACTCTTTTTCAAAGAGAATAAAATCGAAATCGGACAACTTTTTTTCCAGACCCCGGATATTGATTTTACATCTACTATTACTGGAAATAGCAGCTCTGTGAGTATTGGAGACATGCTGGTTAAGTTTTTACCATACATCAGTAACAGCTTAAGCATAAAAACATTCGGCTTAAAAGAAGGGAAAGTAAGCTTAAAGGTATATACTTCAAAAGGTCTTGTTGAGCAGGCTGCAGAAGATATACTAATGCTGGCAAAAGATATTGCAATAAGCACTGAGACGATTAAAACAAGCAATTATTGGGGAGAAGTAAATTTTGGTGTTAAAAACTTTATGACAAGAATGCTTCCTCAACATATTGAACTGAAAGTGAAAAATCTAAAAGCTTTTACTGGTGATGGGAAAATTTCTCTAAGTGGCTTTTCTCTTTCTCAGATGCATAAAAAAGCAGAAACATCTATCACGTTTGATAACAATATCGAGAAGATCGAAGGTGAATCTGTGAATTTTCACAGGTTGATAGCAGGGACGGGGCTGGAAATGGAGTTGCTAAAGGTTTCAGGTATGCAGCTTAAAATTTACAATAATGAAAATATAAAAACTTCTCATTCCAAGATGAGGAGAATGCCCAATGAACTACTTAAAGAATTAGGCTTTTACCTAAATATAAATGAGTTGGATTTGATAGACAGTGATATCATTTTTGAAGTATTTGATGGGAAAAATAATAAACAGGGACAGCTTACTTTCAATAATACACATCTAAAAATAAAAAACCTTTCCAATCTGAATAGAGATCCTTCCGGCTCAGTATTTAACATTCAATCCACAGTCATGAATCAGGGTGTGATGGATATCGTGATTAGATATCCGCTGTATAGAAAGTCTTTTGATTTTACGCTTAAGGGAGAGTTAGCTACTATTGATGTTACAAAATTTAACAGTATTATGCAATTCTCAGATATGGAACTAAGGTCAGGAACCGTATCAGTTCCATCGATAAACATGGAAGTGCGAAGCGGCAAAGCCAATGGGACATTTGCTTTAGTCTACCAGGATCTGAGGATTAATATTGTTAACACCTCAGGAGAGAAAAAGAAGCTGAAATCAAAAATTGCGAATATAGCTATCAAGAATAATGAGAATAAAACTGGTTCCTTATCATATGAAAGGCAAGAAACAGATGAATTTTTTACATTTGTCTGGCATGCTGTGAGTTCTGGGCTGGAAAAGGCAATAGTAAAAGATATATTTAAACCTTTTGTCAGGAAAAAAAAGTGAATATCTTTTTTATTAGATTGAATAAAAGCTTACTCGAAATTTCTAAGGCAATTTAGATAAGCAAAACCCAAGTATACCATTCGGAAACAAAAAATAAATAGTTTAATAAATCAGGAACACTACATATTTCAGATGAAAATATATAATAAAATACGCGTATTACTCAGGCTGTATTTTATTCCAGTCATTTCTTTTCTGATCATTTATTTTTTAGTTATATACTCTTATATCCAGGTTAAAGAAAAGACAAAACAGCAAAAAACAGAATATTTTGAATCAAGATCCTATCTGGTTAAAACAGCGATTTATAACCGGATTTTGGATTATATACAGATTCTTAAGGGAGGAAAGGCCTTCATTGAATCTTCAGATTCGATTACGAGGAAGGAGTGGAAACGGTATATTTCAAGTCTTGATGTAGATCAGAACTACCCGGGAATTCAGGGGATAGGTTATACGATCTTCATAAAGCCTGATGAATTGCAGAAGCACGTTAAAGAAGTCCGGGCTAGTGGCTTTCCTTCATATTCTATCACACCTTCGGGGCCCAGAGAAATATATACATCCATTATCTATCTCGAACCATTTACCGATAGGAATCTTAGGGCATTTGGTTATGATATGTATAGCGAACCCGTTAGGAGGAGAGCAATGGAAAGGGCTATGGAAACCGGTCAGGCTGCCCTTACAACCAAGTTGATACTGGTTCAGGAAACAGGAGACGGCAATCAGCCTGGTTTTTTAATTTATGTTCCTGTTTATAAATCGAATATTGCATCAGGTGATTTGCTTTCAACAGAACAAAGAAGAAAGGAGATCAGAGGATTTGTCTATAGCCCTTTCAGGTCGGGTGATTTATTTAATGCACTGCTTCCTGCAAGGTTCAAAGATCTGAATATTGAAATATACAATGGAGAGGAGCTAACAAAAGATGCTTTGCTTTTTTCTACAAGAGAGAATGGAGTTAAGGGAAATAAGGGGGAAGAATTTAAGAAGTATGAAAGCATCCATGTTGGCGGAACAAACTGGATTATCTATATTTCTTCAAAACCTTTTTTCGGAGGAAGAGAGTCTAATGATGCCCTGCTGATTCTTATCGGAGGATCTGTGATCAGCGTTCTGATATTTTTTATCATGCTCATAAGATCAGAAGCTAAAAGGGTAAACAGACTCAAGCAAACGATCACTGACACCGTCACTGCTGCGATATTTGTTATCAACAGAAAAGGCTTTGTTTCCTTTATTAATCCAGCGGTAACCAGGATTACCGGATATAGACCTGAAGATTTCAGAGAAAAGACTTTTTATGATGTTATGCATCAAAGCCATAAAGGACAGCATAAAGATATTGATCCTGGACGGAATATTTATCACATGATTCTACAGGGCAATTATGTGCACGATCAGGAGGATACGCTGATAAGGAAGGATGGAAGTTTATTTCCTGCATTGTGTTCTGCTAATCCTATCATTGAAAATGGAGTTCCGTTCGGAACATTGGTAGAGGTTAAAGATATTACCGGTGAAAAAAAAGCTAAAGAAACCATTGCAAAAAACCTGGAAACAAAAAATTTCCTCCTGGAAGCCATGCCAGATAAGGTGTGGACTGCAGATGGAAATGGCGTTTTTAATTTTTTCGGCCATAATTGGGAAGAGTATTCTGGTTATACTATTGATGAATTTCTGAAACACGGTTTAGATCTGATTACTTATTTCGAAGATAAAGTACAAGATGATAAAACCATTACACAATTACTTCAGGAACATAAGTCTTTTCAAATAGAACACAGATTTAAAAGATTCGATGGAGAGTATAGATGGCATCTTACAAGAGGGTTTCCTCAGACCAGTAAAAATGGTAGAGTGGAGATGTGGGTTGGAACCAGCACTGATATCCATGAGCAAAAGTTACAGGTTGAAGAGTTAAAGAAAATCAATGTAGACCTGGATAACTTTATTTATACAGCCTCTCATGATCTTAAGGCTCCGATATCCAATATGGAAGGATTGGTTGAAGCATTAAAAGTTGCTGATGAAAATAAAGTTGAAAGAAATGAGCTGATTGAATTAATGAATAAATCTTTATTGAGACTGGGAAGAACAATCAATGATCTAACTGAAATTGCAAAAAATCAGAAACAAAATGATTGGACCAATGAAGTAGTTGAGATTTCTGAACTAGTGGAAGAAGTAATGCAGGATCTGCAAAGGTTCATCAAGGATACTGAAGCTAAAATTAATCTGGAATTTAATGTAGCAGCTATCAAATTCAGCAAAAAGAATCTTAGAAGCATATTTTATAATTTGATCTCAAATGCTATTAAATACAGGAAAAGCAAGACTGCACCGGTTATTGATATCAGAACTTTTCATGAAAATGATAAGATAGTGATTTTTGTCAGGGATAATGGATTAGGTATAAAACAGGAAAATAAAAAAAGAGTATTTGAAATGTTCAGGAGATTACATGCGCATGTGGAAGGCTCTGGAATGGGGCTCTATATCGTTAAAAGGATAGTTGAAAATGCAGGAGGGACTATTGAGATAGAAAGTAAAGCAGGAGAGGGAACTACATTCAGAATATATCTTCCTGCAGAAAATCTTTTAGTCAGAGAGTAAATCATAAAACAATTAAAGTCCTTCTCTTTCAGGATATAGCTGTCAACTTAACAGAATCTTTTTATATAGCTCTAACGTGGGAATTTACTATACGTCGACAAAAAGCCTCCCTACAGGGCTTGTTGATGCAATACAGCAGAGTTTCTTCAAGCCCCCGGAGGGGGTGATGTTTTGTCAGCATAGGGTGGAGCCCTATGGAGGATTGTAGTCAGGCTTAATAAACGTTATAAAAATAAAAGCCCGGTTTTTAGTCCGGGCTTCTAAGATTATTTTACAGCATCAAACGCTTGCTGAAAATCTGATTTTATATCTTCAATATGTTCTATACCTGCGCTAATCCTTAATTGCCCTGGTATTACACCTGCTGATTTTTGTTCCGCGTCATTTAACTGCTGGTGTGTAGTGGAAGCCGGGTGAATGATCAATGTCTTAGCATCTCCGACATTTGCTAGATGACTAACCAGTTTAAGTGAATTGACAAATTTATCAGCTGTATCTTTTCCTCCTTTTATCTGAAAAGACAATACCCCTCCAAATCCGTTTTTCAGATACTTTTTAGCTAGTTTGTGGTAAGGACTGGATTCCAATCCAGGATAATTCACCGACGTTACTTGTGGATGTTTTTCCAGCCATTTTGCCAGTTCCAAAGCATTGTCTACATGTCTCTGAACTCTCAATGACAAGGTTTCTAATCCTTGAAGTAAAAGGAAGGAGTTAAATGGACTTAAAGCCGGTCCCCAGTCCCTAAGCCCCTCAACACGCGCACGAATGATAAATGCTATATTTCCGAAAGGACCGTTTGTTCCGAATACATCCCAGAACTTCAATCCGTGATAACCTTCTGAAGGCTCTGTAAACTGAGGGAATTTTCCGTTACCCCAGTTGTAATTACCACCGTCGATAATAACACCACCAATGCTTGTACCATGACCACCAATCCATTTGGTAGCTGATTCTACCACTATATTGGCTCCATGCTCAAGCGGTCTGAAAAGATAACCACCGGCACCAAATGTATTATCTACAATCAAAGGAATATCATGTTTTTTAGCCACATTGGCAATATCTTCAAAATCCGGAATGTTAAACCCAGGATTACCAATGGTTTCAAGGTATATGGCCTTTGTGTCCTTGTCTATAAGTTTATCAAAAGCTTCAGCTTTATCTCCTTCAGCAAATCTCACATGAATGCCAAGTCTCTTAAAGGATACTTTAAACTGATTGTAGGTACCGCCATAAAGATATGATGTAGAGACAATATTGTCGCCAGCCTGAAGTATGTTATTTAATGCAATGAACTGAGCAGCCTGGCCGGAAGCAACAGCCAAAGCCGCAACTCCACCTTCCAAGGCAGCCATCCTTTTTTCAAAGACATCTGTAGTGGGGTTCATTATTCTGGTATAAATATTCCCAAACTCTTTCAGCGCAAACAGATTAGCTCCGTGTTCCGAACTTGTAAACTGATAGGAGGTAGTTTGATAGATAGGTACAGCTCTTGACTGAGTTGTAGGGTCAACCTCTTGTCCTGCATGCAGTTGAAGGGTTTCAAAATGTGGTTTGTTTTGCGACATTGTAAAACTTAAATTTAATTCTCTATAAAATTAGTAGATTATTTATTGCCTTTTGACAAATATGGAATTTTATTTTTTTGAATTCCACTATGCAATTATTTTCCTGAAAAATTGTTTTTCCAGGCAATAGCGACTGCACAAAATATTTTAATCTTTATAGAAATTGTACTTATTTTCGTTGCTGCATTAATATAAATAATAATCATGGAAAAAGGGCCGATTGGGGTATTTGACTCAGGTTTTGGAGGGTTAACAGTTCTGAAAGAGTTTGAAAAAATACTCCCTGAATACGATTACCTTTATCTGGGTGACAATGCGAGGGCTCCATATGGAACCAGGTCATATGATACTGTTTATCAATATACGCTTGAATGTGTAAAGTACCTTTTTGATAAAGGCTGCCATCTGGTCATTTTAGCTTGCAATACTGCTTCGGCTAAGGCTTTGAGAAGTATTCAGCAGCAGGATTTAAATGCGATAAACTCGGAAAAAAGGGTTCTGGGCGTTATAAGGCCAACTACTGAAATAATTGGCTCTGTTTCACAAACACGACATGTTGGTATTCTGGGAACCAAGGGTACTATAGAATCAGATTCTTATCCTATTGAAATTCATAAGTTTTATCCTGAAATAAAAGTTTTTCAGGAAGCTTGTCCAATGTGGGTTCCGTTGGTAGAAAATAATGAATATGACGGTCCGGGCGCTGACTATTTTATTGAAAAGCATATCATTAATATATTATCAAAATCTTCTGAAATAGATACTCTTGTATTGGGCTGTACACATTATCCTTTACTTGCAGAGAAAATTCAAAATTACCTTCCTTCTGAAGTAACACTTGTGTCGCAGGGAGAAATTGTAGCCAAAAGTCTTAAAGATTATCTCTTCAAACATCCTGAAATGCAGGCGAAATGTTCTAAAGGCGGCACTTGTACTTTTTATACTACAGACTCTACATCCAGCTTCGATGCTGCTGCTTCAGTGTTTATGGATAAAAAAATAGAATCTTTACATATTACTTTGTAAAGCATATTGCTTTTTTTAAATAAGTCTTTCCGGGAAGATTTGATGAAAGTGGAACGAAAAAATTTCATTTGGGGTTTTCAACCTGGAAATTCTTCTCAAATGATAGACAAAAAAGCTTTTTTAAGTATGCTGGATTGGTTGAATCAACAATCGGTAATTTCGGAATACAAACCTCAGTACTATAAAATCATAAAAGGCGATACCAACACAAGTGTTACAGAAATACTTGTTCACCTGAATCTTACAGATAAAGTGGAAGTGATCTCTTTCAGAGTATCTCCTTCAGGATTTTGTTATAAGGTGAATAGCGAAACGGTGTGCCTTAAGGAGAATCACTACGTGGATTTTTTACTGGATCTTTATCTTCAGATGAGGACAAAGACCCAGGTAAGATTTCTCAACTAAGAATCGAAGACTTAAGCTCCGGCCTCTTCATTTTCTCTGAACAGCTTCATATCTGCATAGAACGTACCGAATGGAACAAGAGAAGCCAGAAATGCAATGAATGCTTTTTTGATTGTCCAGTTATATTGGATGGTTGACTGTATTACCAATAAAACATAAAGAACAAAGAGTAATCCGTGGGCCATTCCAGTCATGCGAACAGGCTCCTGGATTCCTCCGATATATTTGATTGGCATGGCAATGAAAAGAAGTACCAGATAGGAGAGGCCTTCTACAAAGCCCACTATTCTTAGTCTGCCTAAGGTGCTTTTATATAGATCTTTCATATTTTTTTAACGAAAGATAAACACAAATATTGATTTTGCAATCATATAATCAAAGCAGTTTTACTGACATTTAAAGCCGGGTTTGATATCCAGTACTTTGGTAATGGTCAGGTATTCTCTGGTTTCTCCCGATTCGGTAGGTTTCTTTTCTGTGTAGCCTTCAATTGTAAAATATAACTCCTCTCCCGGATTGGTTTGCTGATGCAAATAAACCTGTTCTGCATATTTGTATAAAATCGAAGGTTCAACTATTAAGGGTGTTTTTGCCTTGCATTTCCGGAATGTAGCAGCATCTGCAAAATACCTGAAATAGCCGCTTATCCTGACTGAAGGTTTCTTTACTTTGTACAATACATATAAAAATTGATCATCAGGTAGGGTTGTTTTTTTACCACAATCTACGATTTGCTCCGTTGTGATTTTTAAATAGTTGTCAGCTTTTTTCTGGCCTTCAGGATAAGTCTGAATGAGTAAGGCATTATGTGAGTCTTCATTTCCGATGGTGCTTTTCCAATAGCCTTTGATCAGATAAGTAGTGGTGTCTCGCTCTATGTAATTTTGTTTTAACTCAAAATTTCCTTCTTGTTTTTCCGGATCATGTGTGAGTATCAGTTCCTTTCTGATACCCGGGCAATCGGCACAGGGGAGCAAGCCAATATAAGTTTCCTGAACAGGTTCGGGGGTAATTTCCTTTGCCTCGAAGATGACATCTTCTTCAGCCAATCCTTCAGAATTTGGTTTTTTTTCTACATGGCATGCCATTAAAATCCAAATCAGTAATAACACGAAGTTTCCCTTCATAGTATAACTTTTTAGATTAACCTGAAAAAGAAGTCTTCGTTTTTTATTTCTCCTTATTTTTTGATTCTTTTTCTTATTATTTTAAACAATCATTTATATATCAGTATTTTGAGTGAAAAAGCATATCCGGAACCTTTTTATTTTTAAATAACTGACTTAATTAATTCTATGGCTTATAAATATTTATCAGGAAGCCAGACTTACGTATTCAGAGACCTTAAAGACCTTATGGCAAAGGCTTCTGCGCTGCGTTCCGGTGATCAGCTTGCTGGTGTTGCCGCTGCAACTGAGAAAGAAAGGGTAGTTGCAAAGATTCTTCTTGCGGATGTTCCCCTCAAAAAGTTTCTGGATGAACATCTGATAGCCTATGAAAAGGATGAGGTTACAAGACTGATTATAGATGAACATGATGCAACTGCCTTTCAGTCTGTAAGTCACCTGACTGTCGGAGGCTTTAGAGACTGGTTGCTCAGTGAAGCAGTGACTTCTGAAATACTTAAAGCTACTGCTTCTGGCATCATTCCGGAAATGGCTGCAGCGGTGTCCAAAATTATGAGTATCCAGGATATGATTCTGGTTGCTTCAAAATGTGAAGTCATCACCCGTTTCCGCAATACTCTTGGACTTAAGGGGTATTTTTCAACGAGGTTACAACCCAATCATCCTTTTGATGATCTGAAAGGAATAGCAGCATCGGTGATTGATGGTTTGCTCAAAGGCAGCGGAGATGCTGTCATCGGGATTAATCCTGCTACGGATAGTCTTAAAATTACCGGTGAACTTTTAATTATGCTGGATGCTTTGATTGAAAAGCTGAATATTCCTACTCAGTCATGCGTGCTGTCCCATATTACAACGACAATGGAGCTGGTAGAGAAAGGTTATCCTGTTGATCTGACATTTCAGTCTATTGCAGGCTCTGAAAAGGCAAATTCATGTTTTGGTATTAACTTGTCTATGCTTCAGGAAGCCTATGAGGCCACATTGGGTTTAAAAAGAGGAGGGCTTGGCAATAACGTCATGTATTTTGAAACAGGCCAGGGAAGTGCCTTATCTGCAAACGCACATCATGGTTTAGATCAGCAGACCATAGAGGCAAGGGCATATGGAGTAGCGAGAAAGTATCATCCTTTGTTGGTAAATACAGTAGTCGGTTTTATTGGTCCGGAATATTTATTTAACGGAAAACAAATTATCCGAGCTGGTATCGAAGATCATTTTTGTGGCAAACTGCTGGGACTTCCTATGGGATGTGACGTGTGCTATACCAATCATGCAGACGCGGATCAGGATGATATGGATAATCTGCTTACGCTGCTTGCTGCTGCTGGTTGTAATTACATAATGGGGGTGCCAGGCGGTGATGATATTATGCTGAATTATCAGAGTACATCTTTTCATGATGCCCTTTATATAAGAAAATTATTGGGGTTAAAACCTGCTCCGGAATTTGCGAATTGGCTGTCTGACATGAAAATTATGAATCCTGATTTTACACTTTCCGGAAATCGTGATCTTACAAAACTTATTAACCTTTTATGACAGAAGAAGAATTCTGGAATAATCTGAAAAAGTTTACCAATGCCCGTATAGGCCTCAGAAAATCAGGCACAAGCATCTCAACTGAGGATCTGCTTCGGTTTCAACTTAATTTTGCAGAAGCGAAAGATGCGGTACAAAAAGAACTGGATGAGAGGTTGATCAACGAGCAGTTTTCCCGGCAGGAATTGCCATTGTATTATCTCCAGTCTGAAATCAACAATAAAACTGAGTTCCTTTATAGGCCTGATCTGGGCAGGAAATTAAATACCTCTTCGGCATCCTTGCTCAGCGATTTAAATCCACTGCCTTCTGATATCGCTTTTGTAATTTGTGATGGATTATCTGCTACCGCCATTCATCATCATGCTGGTAGATTTTTATCTGAGTTTATGGTTCGTAATGCAGCCTATTCCTATTCACCGCTTGCAGTTGTGAGGTATGGGAGGGTTGCTATTGGTGATGAAGTCGGATTTCTTTTAAAAACAAAATTGGTTGTTGTCCTGATAGGGGAAAGGCCTGGTTTAAGTGCGCCGGACAGCATGGGGATTTATTTTACCTATAATCCTGTCCCGGGACTGACGGATGAGTCCCGAAACTGCATTTCAAATATTCATAGTAATGGATTATCCTATTCACAGGCAGCAGAGAAGTTAAGCTTTCTTGTCAATGAGTCATTGAAAAGAAAGATTTCAGGAGTATTTCTAAAAGATAAATCTGATGATTATGATCTATTAACTCCTTAAGCCTCAAATCCTAGTAATAATGGTTCGCTCGTAATTTTTATTGATGATTTTTCTCTCAACTTTATAAGTTTTTTTATCAAGATGTTCTTCAATAAAAGGCAATGAGGGAGCATAATGATAGGAACCACCGCGTTTCAGAGACTGTAAAATTTCCATGTACTTTTGAGCATATTCCAGAAATAATCCATCAGCTCTTAAATGGTTGTTAAGAAAATGACTTGAGAAAGAAAGATTGGAAATAATAGTTCCCCAGTTATCCGGTTTGAGTTCAAATTCAAACCAGCTGATTTCAGACAGCCAGCTTTCTTTTTTAATTAGAAGCCGATCTATCCCGGTAACATTGAGCTCTTTCTCTTTTAGAAAAGCAGATAAATGTGCATGTTCTCCACAGCCAATATCCAGAATAGGTTCTAGTAGTTTTCCCGGATTGATATCCAGAAGTTCCAACTGCAGTTCAGCCGAATACTCAGAGCATACAACTCCGGCAACGGATTTTTTGTCACGATGATTAATCTTTTCTATATGCGGATTAGAGTATGACAACCAAGTCGTCAATCTTGTAAAATGTCTGGAGGATATGTCTGATAAGCTTAATTGCTGGTCACTGAGCTCAGATATTAATTTTTTATAGACTTTTCTCAGAATGTATTTATCCCTCTCGTTTACGGTAATGTACTGATTGGTATGAAAGAATTCACGAAGCACTTTTGAAATTGTATGATCAATAAGATCTTCACGGACGGAATTATCTGATAATATTTCTGCTAACTGATGTCTGTTTGAAAGCAGGTTATTACCTTTCCAGAAATTGAATAAATTGTCTCTGTCAAAGTAATACAGATTTTTGCCTTTATTTGTTTGAATTTGTTTGTCAATTGAGTGATGAAGTGATTGTAATTCAAGCATACCGATTTGATAATTCATTCTTCTATAAACTAAACTTAGCGAATGAAATTCATATTTTATAAAGATTTTAACTTTTGTCGGAGTAAGGGAACTTATAAAAAAATAATTCGTTTAAATTGGAAAATATTAAAAATTAAACTAAGCTTGATTCGTTAAACATAATATTATTTTATCTTAACTGTTTACCAATATGTCAAAAGCACAAGACGCCAAAAAAGAAACTAAGAAAAAGCCAACTAAGACGCTTAAAGAGAAGAGAGCTGAGAAGAAAGAAAAGAAAAAATAAGTGGCTTTAAAAGTTTAAATGAAGAAGTCTTCCCTCACCGGAAGACTTCTTCATTTATATCCTGATATAAGTAATAATCACTAAGTATTTTCATAAAAAGAACCATCCATTTTAAAATTATTTGATGTCGGTTAAAATAAAATTGTACGAATTGTGTGTGGCTTTTGTGGAACAGCGAATAGCCTCATCTCAAAAAGCTATTGAACATGCTCAACTTGCTGCCAATGAAGAAACCAAAAGTAGTGCAGGAGATAAATATGAGACTGGAAGAGCAATGATGCAGCTTGAGATTGAAAAGCAGTCTGTCCAGTTAGCGGAAGCAATGAAACTAAAGCACGTCCTGTCACAAATAAATCCGGAAAAAACTACAGATACTATACAATCCGGAAGCCTTGTTTATACAGATCAGGGGAATTTTTATATCTCTATTAGCGCAGGGAAATTGGATCTGGAAGGAATGACATATTTTGCCGTGTCACCAGTATCTCCTATCGGGGCATTACTGATCGGGAAAAAGTCAGGAGATGCAATTCTATTGAATGGAAAAACTTTTACTATCAGGAAGATAGAATAATCTAGCCAATAAATTTGTGACACCTTAAAAATTGTATTAATTACTGAAAATCAATCTTATCAGGTGTGAAAAAGCCCCATGTTACCTGAGGTGTGGGGAAATTTAATTTTGAATCTGTTTTTTAAAATTATATTTTTTGTAGAAATTATTGAATGATAGAATCTTTCACCCTGATAAAGCGTAAACCCATTTCGTTACGCGGGGAAAGATTCTCAAACTTTTAACACCATAAATATCTATGCCTTTAGCACCTTTTACAGGAGTATTGGGAAAGAAGAATGCTGCCCATTTGTTAAGACGGGCAACATTTGGAGGTACCAAAACAGATATTGATGCAATGTCTGGACTTACAGCATCTCAGGCAATACAACAATTGTTTGTTACAACCGCTGATCCTTTACCTCCATTAGATCCTGCCACAGGAATAACCTGGGTGGATACATTACCAGTCTCCGGAGACAGTGAGGAGGGAGACCTGCAAGGTTTTTTTATAAAATGGTGGCTGGGGATGCTTGCCGGAACAGGCATTGAACCTTCACAGAAACTTGCATTTCTGACCAGAGAAAAAATAGTTTTTCTGCTTCACACCCATTTTACCACCATTCAGGAAACTGTAAATAATAGCAGGGCACTCTATTTCCAGAATGCATTGTTCAGAAAGTTTGCCTTCGACAATGAGCCGGATCCATTATGGAATTTTAAAATGCTTACCAAGAAAGTCTCCCTTGATAATGCCATGATGGTATTGCTGGATGGCAGACTCAACGTGAAAGGCAGGCCGAATGAAAACTATGCCAGAGAGTTTCTGGAATTGTATACGATAGGTAAAGGTCTTCCTGGTCATGTGCCGCCTTCAACTATACCGGGTGATTATATATATTTTACAGAGCAGGATGTACAAGCTGCAGCCCGTGTGTTTTCAGGCTACGATACAGACTTTACTTTTCTTACCATAGATGAAGACACCGAATTGCCCAGGGTGAAAATAAAAGGTACAGGCACCGTGGCCAATCAGCATGATAATGATCCTAAAGAATTCAGCGATCGTTTTGGAAATACTGTTATTACTCCGGATACAACCCTGCTGTTTGGGGATAAGGCAACAGAAGCAAGTATGCTGGATGAACTGGATCAGCTTGTGGAAATGGTTTATGCTCAACAGGAAACTGTAAAAAATATTTGCAGAAGGATATACAGATTTTATGTATATCATGAAATCACACAATCTATAGATAACAGTATCATTGCCGATATGGCAAATACCTTCGTTGCCAATAATTTTAAACTGCAACCAGTAATTATGGAACTACTGCAAAGTCAGCATTTCTATGATTCAGCTACAGCTTCAGTAGATGATAATAATTTCGGAGCTTTGATCAAGTCTCCTCTTGACCTGGTTTTAAATACACTAAGCTTCTTTGAATACAATTTGCCGGATCCTCAGACGGAAGCCGAACAGTTCTATGAGGTGACAGGTAAGATTCTGGAGTCTATGAAAGATCAGGGAATGTATTTCCTGAATCCTTATGATGTTGCGGGCTACGATGCTTATTTTCAATATCCTTTATACAACAGAAACTGGATCTCTGCCAATACACTTACACAACGTTATAAGTTTATTTACGATAACATAAGTATTGATAAAATGGAAGAAATTAAAATAGATATTTTTCCATTTATTCAGCAAAGATTTGCCAGTGTAGCATTAAATCCTGATGACCTGATTAATGAACTGGCATCTTACCTTTTGCCAATGTCACAGGCAGGAACAGAGATTACAGTGGAGCGTCTTAATTATTTCAAATCACAGTTTTTTGTAATAGGAAAAGGCTTGCCACAAGGTCCGGAAGCATTTTGGGAATTCAGCTGGAACAATGCTGATACCATACCCGAAAGCAAAGAAGATGCAAGAGGTATGTTGCAATACCTTATAAATGCCATGTTACAGTCGCCAGAATATCAGTTATTTTAATCAGGAAAAAACAGTCTTATGAAAAGAAGAGACTTTATTAATAAACTACCCGCTCTTGGCGCGATTTCCTTTGCACTTGATGGTATATTTTTTAAATCTATGTCTATGGCATCTCCATTGCAAAGACTTGCAGCAGAATGTCCTAACGACAGGGTTTTGATCATACTTCAGATGCATGGAGGCAACGATGGTTTAAATATGCTGATTCCTGCAGGTGATTATGATAATTATCAAAATGTGCGTCCTAATATTGCGATACCTGAAAATGGAAATCGAAAATTTATATTGCTGGATAGTTCCCTTTCCACTGAAAGATCTGTCGGCCTGCATCCTGATATGGTAGGAGTGAAAGATCTATATGATCAGGGAATGGTGAGTTTTGTGCAGGGAGTATCATATGAACATCATAATGGTTCACACTTCAGAAGCAGGGATATCATGTTCATGGGTGGCAGCTCAAACGATTATATCAGCTCTGGTTGGGTAGGTCGTTACTTGAAAGACCACTACGCTCCTCTGGTTTATCCGGATAATTTCCCTAATGACAATATGAAAGACCCGCTGGCATTGGAATTCGGTAGCGAAGTATCTCTTATATTTCATCAGGGTGATAATATATCTACTGGTTTAGCTATAGATAATCCTCAGCAGTTCTTCAACCTTGTGGATGAGCTTCCTGGCTTTGATGATGTGGAAGGGGTAGACCCGAGAGGTATTCCTCCGGCAAGTCTCAGTAACTCTCCTTATGGAAAGGAAATGAAATGGCTGCTGGACCTGGAACAGAAGACAGATCAGTATGATGACAGACTTCTGGCTGTGTATAATGAAGGTAAAAAGTTTGACCCAAGTGTTACTTATCCTACGACATATCCTCTGAGCGCACCGGGAGGCAGAATTAAAAATCCTCTTGCCGGGTATTTTAAAATTATTGCCAATCTGATCAGCGGTGGCTGCAAAACCAAAGTGTTCCTGGTAAAGATCGGAGGTTTTGATACACATGCTCAACAAGTGGAAGCCAATGATCATACCATCGGAAACCATGCTGCTTTGATGTACCACATTTCTGCAACCATGAGAGCTTTCCAGGAAGATCTTAAACTTCGTAGTATTGACCATCGCGTATTGACAGTAACTACTTCTGAATTCGGACGAAGGGTGTATTCAAACGGTAGTTATGGAACAGACCATGGTTCCGGAGCACCTGTAATGCTCTTCGGAAAAGGCGTCATACCAGGTGTGGTGGGTAATAATCCTGACCTTTCAAAAGATAATGTTGAAATGCAGGTGGATTACAGACAGATCTATTCCTCTATTCTGAAAGAATGGCTCTGTGTAGATCCAGCTAAAGTAGATGCGGAATTTGGAACTATATGGGGAGATTATCCTGGTAAAGGTACAGTACTTCCGATTGTAAATCCCGATGTCACTGCTGTTAAAGACTTCCTGGATAAGAGAATCAGAACCAGCAGTTGTTATCCTAATCCTGCAAGTTTTGCTACCACTATTTCATTCAATATTACTATTGATACAAATGTTGAAATTAATATTCTGAATGCTAATGGCAGCATAGTTAAAAATGTATTTAATGAACGACGTGGATACGGTGAGCACAGAGAAATGGTGGATCTTCGTGATATTCCTTCGGGTGTTTATTATTATGAGATCAAGGCGGGTTCGGTAAAAGATGTTAAGAAACTTGTAATCCTAAAGTAACACCAGTACATGAATCGTATTTTACTGTATTATATTTTTGCTGTTTTTATTGTGTCTCTTCTTCCAGGTACTGATGCAAATGCTCAGGGAAACAAGAGAAGAACTCCGACTTCCAGAAGGAATGCTGAATTCCTTGAGAAGCAATGGTGGATAGGAGTGAGAGGCGGTCTTAGTTATTCTAAAGTAAAGCCTGGTGACAGGTATTCTGTATTCAGTTCTACTGAAGGCCAACCAAATAGTCTTGATAAAAAGTACAATGGTTTTAAAGGTGCAGGAGCACTGGCCGGTCTTGAACTTACATTTACCTATAAGACCGTTTCGCTGAGCTTTCAGCCAAATTATAGAAGACAGAGATTTAGCTACAGCAACAGATATGAATGGAAAGATACTTCGGGCGTTGTAACTTTTGATTTGAATTATAAACAGGATCATCAGCTGGATTATATAGAATTGCCGCTTTTAATCAAATACGACATACTTAAGAATGCCATTAAGCCTTATGTGCAGGCAGGTTTTTACTATGGTATATTGAGCGTTGCAAATAAAAAGGTTGAAATCAACGGTACCGATATGGCTTCCGGAGGAACTGAATTTAAGCAGCCTGATATCATGGTTGGTGCAAAGGATTTGTTTATCCGATCTTCTATAGGATTTATGGCAGGTGCAGGAGTGAGTTATGATGTAGGAAACGTTAAGGTCTTACTGGATGTCAATTACCGACTGGGAACTAATAATATTACCAACAGAAAAAACAGGTATACCAATAATGCGCTTAGCGGAGCAGGCGATGCGCTTGATGATTTAAAACTCAGAAACATCAGCATTAGTCTGGGATGCCTGCTTCCAATGAGGTATGTCAATGCAAATAATTTCAGATCAAGATAATAGTGCAGGAATGAACAGGATTACAGTATTATTGGGAGCTTTAATTATTCTTTTTTTTACATCTTGTGATATTAAGAAGAATAAAGATGTAAAGCCCGAGACTTTTTTGAAGATCTATGATCATTCTGATATTACATCGGAATATATTCCCTACGATATTCAGCAGACTGCAGATGAAGGCTTTCTAATCCTCGGAGGAAGGAAGGTTTCGGAGTCTCCTTTTAAAGGCGTTTATGTAATGAAGACAGACAAAGACGGAAATTTTGTTTCTGAACAAAACGTTTCTTCTGATTATGTTAACCCGGTGAATCAATTGGTAAAAGTCGGAAACCAGATTTTTTTCTTCTGCATGGACCGTCTGAGTCTTGAAGCAAAGCTCATGAAAATAGATGAGACTGGTATTGCAACAGAGGTAGCAGGATTAGGATTGCTTTACCCGCTTTATGCTTCTTTAAACGGAGACAACAATAGTCTTACATTGCTTAGTTATAACAGAGAAGATAAGAGGACTGTTGTTTCAAGAATAAGCACCGGAGGAACCATACTCAATCAGAAATCATTTGACATAGGTTTTGGAGATTTTGACGCTGAACAAGCCATCATTGAACACCTCAGCGGACAAGGCAAGCACCTTCCTTTTTTCTGCGGACAGCTAAATAATAACACGTATTATTTCAATGCATTTTACAGATATACCCTTTCACTTGTTTTCTTTGATATGCTTTCAACGGACAGAAATCCACGAGTGGGTTTGGTGCAGGGTTATCAGGATGAAAGAGTGATCAGCAGCCTTGTCTTTAAAGGGAATGGATTTGCTATATCACGGTTTGCTTATGGTGATAATTTCTTTATTCCGAATGTCACATTGAACTATGCACCCAATGCAGTTTCTTCAAGTTCTGACATCCCCGGAAATAAAATGTTTGAACTGAAGCCTGATGCCAATGTGGTCCTGAAAAATTGTGCCTTAAACAATGGCAATGCGCTTGTTTATGGCTCTGATACCAAATCAGGACAAATTGCTCTGTATTTCTATGATGTGAATAGTGGAATGCTTTTAGGTAATAAGTACCTCGGCTCAATGAATCCCTACACATTGGCAGGTTATACAGTAGCCAATGATAAAAGTTTGGTTGTTGCAGGCACTACCTGGATCGCAGGCAGGTTCCCCCGAATCTGTATCTTTAAAGTTTCCAAAGAAGAGCTGGAAGAGGCGATGTAGGTTTTTGTATTTGTTATAGGTATGACTTCTCATCCGTGGCTTGTCCCCTGACAAGACACTAACACCTGAGCAATATAACAAACAACCAAAGACAGGTGATTTGGCACCGGAGCTAGCTTAAGTTATATAACTTAGGCCAACTTGCTGGAGCGAAACTTTCCTTGTTTGTTGGAGGTGAGGTATCTCTTAGTTATCAGTCAAAAACTACAACTCCAGCAAAGAAGAATAGTATAAACAAGAGACCACTTACGGAAAAAGACAATAAAATGAATTTTGTATTGAAAAATTTTATTAGATAGAAATGAAAAGATTTTTAACATTAAAATCATGGCAATTATTATTAATAATTAATAGCCCTATTATATTGGTGGCATTGGGATTTGGTGATGGTATTATAATATTGATTGTTATGTATTTATTTTGGCTATACCTTTTAGGTGTTCAATTGCATAAAATCATTTACGGGAATTTAATTGGAATTATAAAGCTAAATTTATCAATTATATTTAGTGTTTTATTTTTAGCAGGAAATGCAGTTTTAAACTATAATAGGCTAGCTCCTTTTCAATTTTGGAGAAGTATGGAGGGAATGGATTTGGTGTTCGCTGTGATATATTGCATTTTGTCAATTTTTTATATTGTAAGTTTTTTTTACATTTTATTTTTTGTCTCCAGAAGAATAAGTGTTTTAAAAAAAACGAGCCAATTTGAAATATTCATTCAGTTGATATTTTTTGAGATTGGATTGTGGTTCTTACAACCTAAAATAAAAGAAATTCTAACTCAGCAGGGTCGCGGTGTGCCGAGAATGAAAAGCGGCATTAAATAAAAGCTTTTCAATGCTATATAAAGATGAAGGTTGGTCCTTCATTGGCGGTTTACAGTGCAGCATGTCCCGATATGTCTGGAAACAGCTCGCGTTAATTCTGGTGGAGTTCAAGCCGGATATGATCTTTGCAATCCCTATAATGATTGGGGTTTTTTATGGGAAGGAACAGGTCATTGGAATATTGCCAAATCAGCTGTCCCGGAAGGCTGTCGCTCGGTGTGCCGAGAATGAAAAGCGGCATTAAATAAATGCTTTTCAATGCTGTATAAAAGATGAAGGTAGGCCCTTCATTGGCAGGCTTGCAGGAGCAGCCAATAAACAACCTTGCGGT
>JAEYZG010000005.1 GCA_023428135.1 Bacteroidota bacterium
ACCGCAAGGTTGTTTATTGGCTGCTCCTGCAAGCCTGCCAATGAAGGGCCTACCTTCATCTTTTATACAGCATTGAAAAGCATTTATTTAATGCCGCTTTTCATTCTCGGCACACCGAGCGACAGCCCACAAAGAGGGAAATCTGGGCCAGCTGGGTCACCGGAAGAAGCGGAATCAGGCTCTGCTGAGGAGCAACCTGCCAGGATTATTCCGGTCAGATAATTTTAAACAGCAAGTCAATAGACTTGCTCTCATTTGTGGGCTTAAGTTAAAAACTTAAGCCAGCAACCACACTTAAACCAGTGAGGGGATGTTTCCAGATAAACTCTGCATCATTCAACAATTTCTCTCCTGAATAATTGATTGCATTTGAATATATATTCCTCTGAACATTTAACAATTCTTGATTTAACGGCATGATCATGGATATAATTCTATCGGCCTTTTGTCCTGTTGCCAAAATTGATAATGCATCTACTACGGCGGTGAAATTAAAATATAATCTTTCAGGATCATTGATAGTGTATTTGGATGACATAGCTGGTTAGTTTATTATTCTTCTTCTATTATTAAAATAGGTGGCTATTTCTGGCTAGCCTTTTTGAAAACTATTTTGAATTTAAAATTGTCTGCATTTATAACCAGCAAGTCAATAGACTTGCCTTCATTTGTGGGCTTAAGTTAAAAAACTTAAGCCAGGAACAACCACACGCTTAGCCCAGCGGCGCCAGAATAAGCCAGATAAACAGACTTAGACTATAAGAGTGATATAATATAGAAAATCCTAATACTGCATCAGTATAATCTTTATAATCCATCTATTCCAATACTACTTTATTTATTGACAATAACAGCAAAAATATTCCCAATCTCATTTACTTATTCTTTTCAATATAAATAATTGACCGTTTTGGATTTTCTACCCAATATTTTACAGGAAATTTTGCCCCCTTCTTAACTTCAGGATACTTTTCCAGGTTCTGAAAACGTTCATACATCCTTTCTCCAACTGAGTATTTAAACTTTACAAAAGGTTTGAAAATAAAAGGAGGACCAACTTGGTAAATTTCTCCTGTTGTGACTCCAACTATTTCTGTGTCAGAAAACACTGGACGGTAAAACAATATTTTCACATGACGACAGTTTGAGCTATCATATAGAGCCTCATACTTATCACCACAGATTGCTCCCCATATCACACCACCACCTCCTACGGTTCTAATTTCACCATTGCAATTAAAAGTATAATCTCCTTTAACTCCATTCTTATCAGGTATGATTTTTACTAAAGTTACAACAGTATTCTTCCCCACAGCATTAAAATCTGGAGTACTAAAAAACGAATAATAGACGGCGTAGCCAAAACCTATCACTGAAAGTACCATTATTAAAAGTAAAAACATCTCTTTTATATTCATAGTTTGTTCAATTTATTCTTTCCTATTTTTCAGCCTTATCCAGCTCTGGTTGAAGTCTATCTAACTTCAACCTATTAATGAGAGCAAGTCTATTGACTTGCGGGGATGTTACCAGATAAACCTCTACCTCATTCAACACTTTCTTTCCTGTATAATGGCTTGCACTTGAATATGTATAATAGTCCAGGCCGCTCTCCTTGATGTCTATATGACTTAAGCAAGGATAAAATACTTTGGCCTGCAGGGCCGTCTTTTATTTTCGACACACTCTGAGACAGCTGAATATTATATTTAATATTCAAAAAGCATTTTACATTTTTATTAGTTTTCCTTTTCCAATCATTCTATCTTTCGATTCTATTTTATAAAAGTATATTCCGTGATCCAAGTTAAGATTCTTTAATGTTATACTGACATCTATGGAAGAGACTTCCACATCCTCTTTATATTTTATATTTCCTTGAGAATCGATCAAACTTAAAACTACATTTTCTATTTTATTCAACCCTTTTATTGAGAATGTCACATCTTCCGTGAATGGATTTGGGTAAGTCAAAATCTTTGAACTTTCCGAACTAATTGAACCTGTTAAATTCAAGGGAAGAAACTTTGATTTAACCAAAGAAGATTTGTAAAAAATGGTATCCTTACTTTTACAAGAGAGAAATGGAGCTATGGATCCAGAATAAGTAAAAGGCCCTAAGTAATCGCAAGGCTCTATTAAATCTTTTATTCCAATATAACCATATTCTTTTGCGCCTAAAGTTGGAAAATCAAAGGTAATTACGTTATTCGAAATATTATCCCATGGAATAGTACTGGCTATTGGTGAAAAACCCTGAGGATATTCCAATTTTATTTGCACATTGTTTACCGGCACATCTCCATAATTACAATAGAAAATATACGTAGAATCAGGATAGTCACAAGAATTAAAACTTGTCCCTAAAAATTCTGAATACGATTCTCTTAATCTTATTTCAAGCAATGGACAGTTTTCTATTTTTAATTCCAAATCTAATCCCTCCATATTCTGATCGTCTCCTGTAAACTTTACCTCATAACTATTTTGCAAACAGTTCTCCTTCCATAGTGCTACATCAGATTTCACTTTCACCAAAGAAACATGATAAGTACCTGAATCAACCTTGAGCTCATAATTTCCATTTTGATCAGTAATGGAATAATAGCCTCCAGGTGTGGCAGTAACTGCTACATTGGATAACACCTCCTCTCCGGAATCAAAGGAGCAATTTCCATTCATGTCCGAGAAAACTTTTCCTTTTATAGTATTAACGCGCTTGGGCACATAGGTACCATCGTTGATACATGAAACATATAAAGCTGACTCATCCTCGTAAGAAACAATAGTACTATGACCTAAGGTAATTTTTTTGAAAAATCTACCAATCATATAACAATTTCCTCTTGAATCTGTGGCAAGTAAATTTCGAGGTCCATCTAAGAAGTCAATTGCTTCTGTTGGAGCGCTGATTGACCAAATTTTTTCGCCATCCGGATTACACTTTATTAACAAATCTTTTTTTGATACAACAAATATATTTCCCTGATTATCACATGCAATATCACCTTTGGCTCCAGATTTAACCCATTTAAAATTCCCAGAAGTGTCATACTTACAATAAAACATTCCCACGAAATCATCTTGATTGCGTTTTATTTTTACGCCTTCAAAAACGGCAGAATCCCCAAAAGTCCCACTCATATAAACATTGCCTAAATTATCTAAAGCAAGAAATTGTCCTTTATCATTATAATAATTTACATATGGAGCACTTTCCCCTCCTGCCCTTTTAGCCCAAACTGGATTCCCATGCATATCCAACCTCGCCAAAAAAATATTTATTTCCCCATCTGACACCAAAGTATTAGTACCAAAGGAAAGGCTCCCACTAAAAGTACTATAATACCTACCAAAGCTACCGGTCATATAGATATTACCGACTGCGTCCACTGAGAAATCATTCACATGAACCGGCCCATCGGATACTCCTGTTCTTTTGATCCATTGAAATTCTCCCGAATCATTAAGCTTTGAAATTGTAATACTTCCCTCTCCTAAGATTGGCAAATTAGATTCAAAGTTTCCTCCTAAGAGGTATATATTACCACTATTGTCGGTTGAAATACGCGGATTTGCACCATACCCCCCTGAAAAAACTTTCTTTGCCCATAAAAAATTTCCGTTGTAATCACATTTAACCAGAAAATTGGCATATTCAGAATAATAGGCTGTCGACAACTGATGTTGACCAAATAGTACAGGTCCTGTAAAGTTCCCAGACATGTAAATATTCCCTTTAGAGTCCAGAAAGACCTTTAATGTGTTCACCTTACCTCCATTAATCGTTTTCCCCCATACCAAATCACCCTCTGAGTTGTATTTTGCAAAAAACAATGTCCCGGAAAACTTAACGCTATCAAATGAAACTATACCATGAGAAATACCTGCTACATAAACATTGCCCGAATCATCACAGGCTATTGATTTTGGCGATGTTGGATCCAACCCCACCTTTATCCTGTTAGACCATATAAAGTTTTGGGCTTTTACATTAATAATTGTAAAAAAGAAAATAAATAAATAGTGCCTGGGTTTTCATAGTAAAAATTTAAGAGGAAATTACCTGATCAATACAAAGTGTTAGCGTCTGACATTAACCATTATACATAAAGATGAACAGAATTATTGAGATAAAAATAATCGTTTTAAAAATCTTCTTAAAATCATGGTTATATAAAGTAGACTTTCCATTCCCAAATCGTTCCCAATCTTTTTAGAAAAGTTTTGGAACCACCTAAACTCATTTTATGTGTAAATCTTAAGTTTCCAGCCTCAACTTTCAACTTCTTCACTAAACAGACTTAGTTCAGAGAGAAAAAATCAGAAAAAATTACAGACTATGCTCTGAAGGAAGTTACTGTTTAGCCAATCGACCTGCGTAGGAATTGCAGCAAACAATGATTATTCTTTAACCATATATCTATTATATTGAAAACGACATCTACGACTCTGATCTAAAAGTAATATCAGAGAATGTTTATCTGCTGTATGATTTTTTAATACCAGCTGACCCAGCAATCCAACTCTAGCCTAGTGCCTTTATAAAAGAAACATCCGCTTAAATTCTTCATCATCATGAGACCAGTATATACATTCATTGCTTGGAGACCACATAAATTCACCCAGGCTTGTACATCCGAAGTCCAGCTTATTTTTAAATGCACCAAAGGATGCAGCCTCAATGAAGTTATCAATTTTATACTTATCAAAAATTTTAAATATAAAAGCTTCATTGGGCATGATTATCTCGGCTAACTGAGATTGTTTTTTAGTTGTCACCTCAATATTTATCTCACCATAAAACGTAGTTTTAATATTCAAACTAGTTACGCCTTTAAATAAAATATCAATATTATAGTCTCTTTCTGCATTAGCATAACTTCTCAAAAGCATTTCATTATGGCTCAACTGAAAATCTATTAGTTGGAATCTTCCTGAATGCTTAAACATAAATTTATCCATGATACATTATGTGATTTGTGAAGATGACTTTGTACCATCTCCTATACTTTAAACGGTTTTCAATATATTTTCATCATCTTCTGAGATATAAAAGCAAGAGGCCGATCAATTCTGACCGGCCTCTTGTATTTTGAATTATTTTTGATTACTCGTTTCTGTTATTATTACTTATAATATGCAGCCAGCCTTTATATTCTTCTTTAGCACAACCGGTCTTCAGATAGTAGTAGTACATACCATCACTGATATTAGCTGCATTCCAGCTGTTATCATAGCTTGAGTTTCTGTAAACTCTCTCCCCCCAACGATTATAAACTTCAAGTTTAGCTCCTGGAAGAATGTCATAGTTATTTACATCTCTGATGATGTATGTTTCATTTTTACCATCATGGTTAGGCGTCATTAAGTTTGGAATAACCAACTCCTGGTGGTCAAAGATCTCTATAGAATCTATGGCTGGTAACTCTGCCCAACACCCATTTGTATCTACAACTGTAACCAGGAAGTAATTTCTGCCGACTACCTCGCCAATAAATTTCTTCGTCAATGGGTTAGTGTGATTTGCAACTATTATTGTATCAGGAATACTTGAATTTGGAGTTAACCATACATAAGCATTAGGTACTCCTTTTACTACTGTTGCAACTGCATCAAACTCCACTTTGGAACAAAGGGTATCCTGAGGGATGTCAAGTGTTACAACAGGGAGGTCGTGAACAACTATTGAAATTGTATCAATTACTGGCGGACAAATTTCATTATCTGCTACCAGATACCAAGTCTGTGGTTCTGCAGGATTTTTTACGTTAACTTCTGAAACCAATTTGGTTGTATCAAATAGCAAAGGATAGCTAGGATCTTTTGGCACCCATCTCCACTTCACATTTGCAGGTTGAACATCAGCAATTATTGTATTGAAATCAGCATTCTTACAAAACTTCTGATTATCTGCAAAAATTTCAGGATCAATGATATTTATTCTTGAAGAATCGCAAGCTGATGAAGGACATGCCTCAACCTCTAACCTAACATAATAGGAAGTTGAAACTTTAGGCATAGTGGATAAAACAAATGGATTGTTGTTAAATGCTATTAAGCTATCTCCACAACCTTTCATATACCAGGCAACTCTTGCATCCGGATTATAAACAGAATCTATTTTAAACTCAATATTTCCATTATATACCTTACAAATTGCTGTATCCTTTGGTAGAACACCTAATAAATCATCTTTAGGATCCTTATTTACTTTTACTGTCACCGGTTTACAGATTGAGTTTCCGCATATGTTTTTAAGTGAAACATAATAAGTAATTGTCTTTACCGGATGAGGGAGCTCTACACGAGGACCATTTCCTACAGAATCAACTCCGCAAGATGTTTTATACCAAACAAGTTTTGATTTGGCTGTTTCACCCGTAGCCTCCAGCGTAATATTATCAGTATCTGAACTACAAATAATAGGATCTGGAGTAGATGCTGACAATGGCCCTTCTGGCACATCTATCACCGCAACCTCAACCGACGCGTTAACAGAACATGTGGTAGAATCACTTACTGTTACAGTATAGGTTGTTGTTTTTTCAGGCTTAACATTGATAGTGTCGTTGTTTGCAGCCGGATTAGTTCCCAGAGATGCTTTCCACACATAATTGATCTGAGGAATTCCTCCTTTAGTTATTGCAACTGATATGTCGGTATCCAGACCTTTACAAATAGTATCTGACTGAGCCTTTAAAGATATCAGAATTGTACCGTTGAATATGGAAGCAACAGCTGAAGTATCGGTACAACCATCACCTGAAATTATCACTCTATATTTACCAGTTTCCGCAGTACTGTATGTACTCGCACTTGCCCCGGAAATCGTTGCTTCGTTTTTCAACCATTCAAAGTTGTAAGTATTTTTTGCCGGAGTTGCAGAAGCAGTAATTGTAATAGGCTTATCATCACAAATCAATCCGGAGCCTGCAAGTGTAGCACTTGCATCAATCGTGTTGTTCTTAATTGAAACCGTTGCAGAGGTATCAGAGCAACCGCCTCCTATTACTACAACTTTGTAGTCACCTGTCTCTTTTGTAGTATACTCAAGACCAGACTGTCCATTGATCACCTGGCCGTTTTTATACCAAACGAGAGTGCCGCTTCCTAAAGTAGTATCTGCTACAATTGTGATTTCCTTATCATCACAGATGATCGTATCTCCTACAATATTTGCACTGATCTCTTTAGAGTTGTTTGTAATCTTAACACTTAAAGAAGAATCTGAACACATTCCATCATTTATTGAAACAGTATATTCACCTGTTTCATTTGTTGAAAGTGTTAAACCTGATTCTCCGGATATTAAAACTCCGTTTTTATACCACTTAAGTGTTCCAGGACCTCCGCCTACAGTATCTGCTGTAATATCTATCGGAAGGTTATTACAAATCAGATCACTTCCTGAAAGTCCGGCAGTTATTTTTTTGGTATTATTAATTATTGCAACTCCATCTGCAGAATCAGAGCACAAACCATATTGAATAGATACAGAATACTGTCCAGAAGCTAAAGCATCAACTGAAAGGCCTGAAGCATTTGGTATAAGTACTCCATTTCTGTACCACTTGATTATACCAGCATTAGTTCCGGTAGTATCAGCTGTCACCTGAATAGGTTTATTATCACATATGATATTACCACCAGTGATCGATGCATTGATCGTAACAGTATTATTGATAATTTTAACGTCATCAGAAACATCTGAGCATAGCCCATTTATAATCTTTACACTATATGTTCCTGTTTCTTTAGTACTATATGTTAATCCATTATTAGGAATAAGGACTCCATCTTTGTACCACTCGATAATTCCGGCATTTGTACCACTAGTATCAGCTGTAATCAGAATAGCTGTGTCATCACAGATAACACCGTTGCCATTAATTTTAGCACTCACTTCAACAGTTTTATTCTCGATGGTCGTTGTGTCTGACTCATCAGAGCAAGATCCGCCAGTACCCGCAACTACCGTAACTGTATATTTCCCATTTAATAAAGTACTGTACTTATTAGAAGAACTGTTTTGTACCTCCACACCGTTTCTTTTCCAGATGTAAGTACCTCCAGAAATACTAGGACTCGCAGTTAGTTCGATCGCTTCATTATCACAAATCGTCTGTGTTCCGGTTAAATCAATCTTGGCTACAAGCGTATTGTTCTCTATCGTAGCAATTGGAGAGGTAGTAGAACATTTGTCATTTGACACTGTAACTTTATATTCACCACTAACTTTAGTTGAATAAGTATCACTTAAACCAGATTGAACACTGGTAGATTCTTTAAACCAGTTAAACGTATATGCACCAACAGCAGGTGCAGCAGGAGTTACCAACGCTTTAAGATCTACAGGCTGGTCTTCACAGATAAATACTGAACCTTTTGGATCTAAGTCAACATTTATAGATTTGTCCTCAATATACGCACTGTCCAATGCTGACTTACAGCTTTCTTGAGAAGTCGCCTGAACTTTATACCAGCCTGGTGCTGAAGGAGTGAATGTACTTGCTGTTTGATTTGCGATGTCATTGCCAGCAGCATCTTTCCACTGGTAAGTAGCAGTTGCCGGCGTTGCATTTGCTGTTAAAGTCGGAAGGCTTTCGTTACAAATTACTGCAGTATCAGCAGTTATGTTTATAGTTGGTAACGGATTCACAGTGATAGACTGAGTAACTGTTGTACTACAAGCACCAGCAGTTTCAGTCAGAGTAATAGTACCACCTGTAGATCCAACGTTTACTGTAATTGATTCATTCGTAGCAACTCCAACAAGAGTCAACCCACCATTTACAGACCATACATAATTATTTCCTGCAACTAAAGGTGTTGTAAACGTAACATTTCTAGTATTTGCACAAATCGCAAAACCATCCGTCCGTGTAATTTTTGGTTCTGGTTTTATACAAAGAGTAGTACATGCAGAAAATTCGGATGTGTTATGAGCAGCTGTTGTGCTTCCGGCAGAAGCAGTAGCCGTAACCTGTAGGTTCGTTCTTCCTGCAAGTTGCAACGCAGTAGGAGTTAGAGGAGAGGGTCCTGATGCGATAAGCGTTAATCCCTGTAATTTATTATTGGTTCCGGCATCGCAATTGTTGCAATTATCCAGCGCGTATAATTCTATAAAAGAATCAGCAGGACCAGTAAGGGTGAATGCTTCAGGTGTTCCAGTAAAGGTAGGAGTTGCATAAGAGTTATTACCTCCATTTGATAATACAATCCCTCTCAGAGCATTACAAGAGAAAGAATTATGGTGAATAGAGTTTTTGGTTGATGTTGTACCACTTACTACTACTCCATTCCCACCAAGTCCATCCGGGTCTTTAGCTGTTCCATTTCCGGTTATTGTATTTTTCTGAGGATCAGTAACACCACCAATGATATTACTTTCGCTTCCTCCCGATGCACTTTGCTTCAACTCAATACCATCACCACCGTTTTGATCAATGATGTTATTGAAGACTTTATTGGCAACACCATTTTCCATGTGAATACCATCCTGTCCGTTTTGGGAAATTGTATTTCCCTGACTTGACCCAACTCCACCGATGTTATTCAGGGTAGCACCTTCTATTATGAGAATACCATTATCCCTATTGGCAGTGATAGTATTACCATACACATTATTTGTTCTCACAGGAGCGCCTTGTCCTCCCCCCCTAAAAGCAATACCTTCTCTATTTGCCGAAATTTTATTCCCTTCAAAGGTGTTATTATTACTTCCGTGTTGAATTCCAATACCCGCCCCTTCGTCATCTAATGTCCTGATTCCATTTCCAAAATTATTTGCACCGTCTGTTCCTAAGTAATTACCTCTAACAATATTATTTCTAGTTTGTCCACCGTTAAAATCTGATTGCATAAAAATTCCCCAAGAATTAAACCCTATATAATTAGGTTTATCCAAATCCCCAATTATACAATCATGGGCCGCTATGAATGAAACACCATCCTGGCGATTTCCAAGATTTTCATAATTCTTCCCAACCCCTAGATAGTTATTATAAACATTTATATTATAGACAGTTGGACCATTAAGTAGAATTCCATGCCCCCTATATCCATCTCCATTATTTGGTTTAGAGGGATCATTATAAATACCAAAACCATTCCCACCTATTATATTTGCCTCATCTTTGGTATTTCCTCCAATTATATTGTTAAATGATGATCCTCCTTTAGTTGCCTCAATCTTAATACCAGCGTAAAAATTTCCAAGATTGTTGTCTGTACCTGTCGTCTTTCCATCAGCATCAACCCCAATATAATTTCCAGAAATTTTCGAATTTGAAACTCTATCAAAATATATCCCAGTTTGAAATGTTGCATCAAATGCCCAAGTACAAACGGGAAAATCGCATGGTTGACCACAATAAGCAGGCCCACAAGGTCTGCTGTCTATTGCTCCTCCATTTCCGGAAATTACATTTTTATCTGCAGCAGTCGAGCCTCCAATTATATGACCAGATCCAGTCTCAATAAATATCCCAGCTCCTTTGTTAGGAATGGGTTTTTTTCCTGTTTTATCAGTACCAATAAAGTTTCCAGTAATTTTTAAGCCCGAAGAATTATTATTTGCAAAAATACCATTACCAACACTTCCTGAAATAGTGTTTCCATTGATAACTATAGGATTAGCAGTAGTGGAAGCTCCTTCTATAAAAACACCGTGATGTCTATAAGGCTGGTTATTACCATTTCCAAGTAAATTAGTCCCGTTAACATCTGTACCAATTAGATTTGATATAATCTTAACTCCGTTATTATTTGAACCTCTTACATGGATAGCTCCATACCCCCCTCCATCATTTACAGTAATACACCCTGAAATAAGGTTGTTTGAAATGGTTGTATTGCCTGCATTATTGTCAAGTAATATACCATCTTTCTGTATTGTAGTTCCTGCAATAGAAGTACCGCCTAAATTGGTACCTATAAAGTTTTTATCTAATATAGATCCTGTTGAATTATTAACTCTAATACCTCTCTCAAAATTTTGTATACCTATACCTCTAATTGTCACATTATTAGCTCCATCTATATTGAAACCGTATTGACCTCCGGCCCTTGAGATTGCAACCACAGGAGTTCCATTATAACCTGGTGAAGTTGTTCCATCTATAACCAAACCATTAGCATTAGCACCATTATTAATCGTGGGAAGATCTGAATTCAATAATATTGTACCTGTAACACTAAAAACGATAAGGTGAGGCGTTCCTCCATTGTTTGTACTATTAGCATCTATTATTGCCTGCCTCAAAGTTCCTGCTCCATTATCAGCAATGCTGCTTACCGTGTAGGTATTTGCAAACACTTCAGATGTAAAAGTAAGCAATACCACTATCAGGAATAGTATAACTTTTTTCATATTAGATAGGTTAAAGTTAATTCAAATGGGATTTTTTAGTTGTAAAATATGACTATTCTTGTTTAATCATTGATACCAGTCAGAAATATACAAATTTTTATTGGAAAGTTATATTATTTTAGACGTACCAAACTAAAAAAGACATGCTTTTGTTAAAATTATTGACTTTTTTACTCTCCTTCTAAATTCAAACTTAAGCATTTATGAGAAGTTGATCTTACAAAGATCGCTCTATTAATATGAAAAATCTGGTTTTGGTAACCATCGTACTTCGTCTATTTACAGGATGCTCTCATACCAGTCAGTTTCCGAAATTTCAAAACTTCAATCAAACAGATACCATCGCTAAGTCAGATGAGGAATGGAAGAGGCAGTTAACCCCTGAACAATACACCGTTACACGTGAACAAGGTACAGAGCCTCCATTTAACAATAAGTATGACAAAAATAACGAAAAAGGTGTTTACAAATGCATCTGTTGCGGAAACAGTTTATTCAGCTCCTACCAGAAATTCGACTCTGGAACTGGATGGCCAAGCTTCTGGCAACCAATTGATAAAACACATGTAAAATATCTGGAAGATAATGATCGGGTGGAAGTCAGGTGTAATCGCTGTGATGCTCATCTGGGTCATGTATTTGACGACGGGCCCAAGCCTACAGGTTTGAGATACTGCATGAACTCAGCTTCTCTGGATTTTGTAAAAAGGAAGAAAATGGCTAAAAAGTGATAAGTGATAAGTTTTAAGTGATAAGTTTTAAGTGATAAGTTTTAAGTAATAAGTTTTAAGTAAAAAAGGTCACCATTCTCTGATGACCTTTTGTTTTATCTTAATACTTATAACTTATTACTTACAACTTTTAAAAAAATTCTTTCATTTTCTCAAAGAAGCCTTTATCATGTTTGCCCGGATTGGGCTTGAAGTTTTCCGAATCTTTAAGTGTTGTCAAAAGATTTTTTTCTTCTTTAGATAAAGTCTGTGGAGTCCAGACATTTACATAAATAAGCTGATCTCCTTTAGAATATCCGTTCACCTCCCGCAATCCCTTCTCCTTCAATCTCAATATCTTGCCACTCTGCGTTCCCGGTTCTATTTTGATCTTCACTTTACCTTCAATGGTTGGCACTTCCAGAGAAGTTCCCAAAACTGCATCTATAAAGCTAATATATAGCTCATAAATAATGTTTTGTCCATCTCTCTTCAACAACTCATCTTCAACTTCTTCTATTAATATAAGGAGATCACCAGGTATTCCTCCGCGATTTGGGGCATTACCTTTACCGGACATGCTCAATTGCATACCTTCAGCTACACCTGCAGGTACTTTTATGCTGATCACTTCTTCCTTCAGAACTCTTCCTTCTCCCTCACAAGTCGGACATTTTTGAGAGATCGTTGTACCTTCTCCATGACAAGCATGACAGGTAGACGTACTCACCATCTGGCCTAGCATGGTATTTACAACTTTTCTGGTCTGGCCAGTTCCCTGACATACAGGGCAATTCTGAAGTGCCGCGCCATTCTTTGATCCGTTTCCGCCGCAATCATCACAGGCAACGTAGCGCTTTACCTTAATTTTCTTTTCAGCACCCTGTGCAATTTCCTGAAGGGTAAGCTTAAGCTTTATTCTGAGATTACTTCCTCTGCGCTGTGCACGGCCACCTCTGCCACCGCCTCCACCGAAGAAGCTCTCGAAAGGACTTCCTCCTCCGAAAATATCTCCGAACTGAGAGAAGATGTCGTCCATGTTCATGCCGCCACCACCGCCAAAACCACCACCAACTCCTTGATGGCCAAACTGATCATACCTTTGCTTTTTCTCAGGGCTGCTTAATATTTCATAAGCTTCAGCAGCTTCCTTGAATTTTTCTTCAGCAGAAGGATCATCAGGATTTTTGTCAGGATGGTACTTAATTGCGATTTTTCTGTAGGCCTTCTTTATTTCTTCAGCACTTGAAGATTTAGAAACACCAAGAATTTCGTAGTAATCTCTTTTAGCCATTTTTTATGCTCCAATAACAACTTTTGCAAAACGAATCACCTTATCATTCAGATAATATCCGTTTTCAACAACATCAACAATTTTGCCCTTAAGGTCTGGTGTAGGAGCCGGAATTTGAGTAATAGCTTCATGAATTTCGCTGTTAAACTCTTTTCCCCTCTGATCTTCCATTTCTTTAAGACCTTTTTGCTCAAGGGTTTTATATATTTTATTATGAATAAGAGTGACTCCTTCTTTTATTGCGGAAACTTCAGTAGCCTTTTCCATTGAAACGGACGCTCTTTCAAAGTCATCCAATACTGGCAGTAAGCTTAAAAGAACATCCTCTCCTGCAGTTTTCAAAAGTTCAACGCGTTCTTTTGAGGTTCTTCTTCTGAAATTGTCAAACTCGGAATATAGTCTCAGATATTTATCTTTCAATTCCTCGTTTTCCTTTTTCAAGCTTTCAACCTCATTTACCCCCTGAGAAGTTCCTTCTGCATTTACTTTTCCTTCCGAAGTTACAGTCTCCTGATCCGTATTTTCTGTCTGAAAATCTTTTTGTTCGTTCTTTTCTTCCGGTATCATTACTTATATCGCTAGGTTTTCAATTTATTATTAGTTTCCATTAGCTGGAAAGACATTGGCAGTGGAGATTCAATTATTTTGCCAAAAGAATCTTCACTGACAAGTTGACATTATTCATTTAAAGTTCGCCATATCAGATCCTTCAACTGAATCAGGCCATTGCCTGTATAGGACGAAAACATGACGAAAGGTACATCAGGAAGTTCCTTCTCTATCAGATTTTGAAGTTCCTCATCAAGCAAATCGGTTTTGGAGATCCCCAAAATCCTCTTTTTATCAAGCAATTCAGGGTTAAACTCTTTCAATTCATTTAACAGAACATTATAATCTGCTTTTATGTCCTTGCTATCTGAAGGAACAAGAAAAAGTAAAATAGAATTTCTTTCTATGTGTCTTAAAAAACGGAGTCCCAGTCCTCTTCCTTCTGATGCACCTTCAATAATTCCCGGTATATCTGCCATGACAAATGACTTGTCATCTCTATAACTAACCACACCAAGGTTGGGAGTCAGTGTAGTGAAAGGATAATCGGCAATTTCCGGTCTGGCAGCAGAAACCTTTGACAAAAGTGTAGACTTTCCCGCATTAGGAAAACCGACGAGACCAACGTCTGCAAGAAGTTTCAGCTCAAGAATTACCCACTGTTCTATGCTTGGTTCACCTGGCTGTGCTGTTCTCGGCGCCTGAATGGTAGGAGTTTTGAAATGATCGTTTCCCAATCCTCCCCTTCCTCCAGGAACCAGGATAACTTCCTGGCCATCTTCGCTGATTTCCTGCATAAACTCACCGGTTTCTGCATCCTTGGCAACAGTGCCGAGAGGAACATCGAGTATAACATGTGCGCCACTTGCACCGGTACGTCTTCCACCTTCACCCTTCTGACCGGGCTCGGCAATAACATGTTTTCTGTATTTGAGATGGAGCAATGTCCAAAGCTGTGCGTTTCCCCTAAGGATAATATGACCGCCATGGCCACCGTTTCCACCGTCCGGACCACCCATATCGGCAAACTTTTCATGCCTGAAATGAATGGAACCAGCACCACCTGCACCAGATCTGCAGCAGATTTTTACGTAATCAATAAAGTTTGAAGAAGCCAATTAGTTTTAGCTTTAAAGAAATTAGAAATGGGAAAAGCTTCCCGAAATTATTTTTTTACAGAATCCAGGATTATTGAAATATCTCTGAACACCTGCTCAATTGAATTCATGCCATCAACCTCCTCGTAAATTCCTTTTTTCTGATAGTAGTTCGCCACAGGAGCTGTTTCCTCCTGATAAACAATTATTCTTTTGCCGATCACCACAGGGTCTTTATCATCAGCTCTGTTTGAAGTCTGTCCTCTTAATACAGCTCTTTTCGTCAATTCGTCTTTTTCGACCGTAAGACCAATCACCGCATTAATTGAGATTCCGTTTTCTTTACAAAGATGATCTAAAGCGCCAGCCTGAGGCACGGTTCTCGGAAAACCATCAAATATGAACCCTTTGCTGTTCTTATTACTTTTTATCTTGTTATTAATCATTCCGATAACGACTTCATCAGGAACGAGGAAACCATCATTTATCAACTTCTGAGCATTTTTACCTAATTCGGTACCCTCTTTCATTTCGGCTCTCAGCAAATCACCTGTAGAAAGGTGAATTAAACCATACTTTTCAATGATATTCTGGCTTTGAGTGCCTTTTCCTGCGTAAGGAGGTCCAAATAGAATGATGTTCAACATAGTTCTTTTTTCTTTTGAGGGACTAAAATTAATGATTTAAATCTTTATTCAGTCAGCTAAAGCGTAAATATCCTTTAAATTTCTTCCATAGCCGTTGTAGTCCAGGCCGTAACCCACTACAAATTTATCCGGAATTTCAAATCCTTTAAAATCAATCTTTAAATGCGTTTTATGTTTAGAAACCTTGTCAAGCAAAGTCAAAACTGATATGGATGCAGGATTTTGCTTCCCAATTTCTTCACAAACAGCCTGCATGGTAAGGCCAGTATCAAAAATATCATCTACAAGGACTATATGCTGTCCAGTGATATTTTCCTTTAAACCGATCAGTTTTTGCACATTTCCTGTAGTTTCTGTACCTGCATAGGAAGTGGTTTTGATAAAAGTGATTCTGGCAGGAATAGAAATTTCCTTGAACAAATCTGAAGCGAACATAAACGCCCCGTTCAGAATGGCAACAAACAGGGGATCTTTTCCTTCCAGTTTGTATGAAAGATCGTAGGCCAATTCCTGGATTCTCTGTTGAATTTTTTCCTTTGGGATAAAAATTTCAAATTCTTTATCTAATATTTTCATTGGGCCTGGCCAAAAGCTAATAGGGTTAAAATCTCATTATCCTAAAGGTACAAAAATTTACTGACCCTATTTTGTGATAAATGATACATAAAGGCACCTTTCACCTTGGCATTTCAGAGGTTTTCCATTAAAAATTTATACAATTTAATCATCGAGGTAATATCCTCTTTATGAACCTTTTCATCCGGAGAATGGACATTGTCTTCTGCTGCGCCAATGAAGACCCAGTCGAAAGGATATGGAGAAGCCTGTAATTCCTTTCCATCACTCCCCCCGTATGCTTCCACTTCAAGCTGAAATGGTATTCCCGATGTTTTGGCCAGATTTATAATCCTATTTAAATAACTTCTTCTGGGAATACTTCTGTCCCTCATGGAAATAACCACACCCTGTCCATGCCTCACACCTTCTGTAATCCAGGTGATATCCGATATAAGAGCCTGACGAACTTTGTAGTTTTCATAAATATATTTTGCAAGTACCGAGACTGATCCACCCCCATGTTCCTCCCAGCATGAAAATGCGATGATACCATTTTCTAATGTTTCTGCCAGTTTCAAGGCATTGAAGACACCCAATCTGTTGTCCAGATAACATGATTGAACATAGTGCTGATCCTCTCTGAAATTACAATCAAATACAAGCTCAGTACCTCGATCTATATCGCGAGAAAACTTATAGGTAATTTCTTCTTCTTTGCTAACTTCCATTTCACAGAGAATATCACCCTGACTGTCACGGCCTCTGAGTTTATATCCCGACTTCTGTTCAGGACCACCAATAGGAACAAGCTGCTGACCATACCTCACAGTAAAACCGATCGAATCCATATGCGCAAACACTGCTGCAACAGGGCTTCCAAAGACAAGTAAAAAACTATCCTGAAACTCATCCCCTTCAATAATCAAGGGTTTAACTTTCCAGGTATGCTGATTAGACCTGATATATGTGATAAGAAATTCCTTCATTGCAATCTCATTTCCGGAGGGCGCATGAACAGAGCAAAGTTCTTTAAGTAAATTTAAATCCATAAAAAGAATTGAATGAGTTTAATCCGGGATTAAGCAACAAAAAATCATTGATAATCAATAAACACAAGTGTTCTATTCTAATGATTGATTATTATGATTAACAGGATTTTTCAACGGTTTTTGATTTATTTGCTTTAAATATATACCAAAAAATGGCACGTTTCATGAATAGTTATTGTTTCAATAAAAATATTCATAATTTAAAGCGTTAAATTGCACGACTTCCTCGTTTAAAGGAGGAATAGGTTAAATCCTTATAAGCCATTTTGTAAAAAAATTGAAGGGACCTTTTGATAATGCGTAAAGCACTTTTATTCTTTTTATTTATCATTTCCTTTACGGGAACTACTCTCATTGCCCAGCCAAAGCAGAATTCAAACATGCTGTTGTCTGACGAAATTCTGCAGCTGGAAGCAACCGATGCAGTGAATGCGATGTACAATTTCAAATTTGATTTTGCTGAAAAAAAATTCAGAGAATTTAAAGAGAAATGGCCTTGGCACCCAATGCCTTATTTTCTTATGGGATTAAGTACCTGGTGGAAAATCATGCCTAATATTGATAATGAAGCCTATGATGCAACATTTGAGGCATATATGGACTCTTCTATAACAGTTGCCAAAGCGCTTTTTGATCAAAATTCTGAGAATTACGAAGCTGCCTTCTTTCTATCCGGAGCTTATGGGTTTAAAGGCAGGCTTTATGGAGAAAGAAAGAAATACAGTAAAGCTGCTTTTGCTGGAAAAGAAGCTTTGTACTACCTAAGCAAATACTCTGACAACAATACTCTTACTGCTGAATTCTTATTCGGAAAAGCACTTTTCAACTACTACGAAGTTTGGATTAAAGAAGAATATCCCCTGCTACGACCTATACTTGCATTTTTTCCAAACGGTAACAAAGAGCTGGGAATGAAGCAGCTCAAAGAAGTTTCATACAACGCCTTTTATACAAGGATTGAAGCTCAGTATTTCTTAATGAGAATACATTACCTGGAAGAAGAAAATTATGCGAAAGCTTTTCCAATTGCGAGGTATTTGTCAACGACTTTCCCTGATAATCCTTACTTTCAGAGAATGTATGCGATGCTGGCCTTCGTTAATGGTCAGAGAAGTGAAGCCGAAGTCGCGTCACAATCGATTCTTGACAAGCTCGACCAAAAATATCCCGGATATGAAGAAAGAGCAGGAAGGTACGCTTCTTATTTTCTTGGATATATCAACAAGTACAATTACAGGGATAATAAAAAGGCAAAAGAGTATTTTCAGAAGATGCTAATCTTTTCTGAGAAAACCAACCTCACAGACTCCTATTACTACTTGAGTTCACTGTCCAATCTGGCCCAGATAGCCCATGAAGAAAATGACTACGAAACCGCTAAGAGGTATTATAAAACTCTGATGAAAAGAGCGGAAAAGAAAGATCCTTTGTATAAAGAGGCGAAAGAATACCTTGATCCACCGAAGAAGAAAGACAAAAAGAAAAAATAAATTTTACAAACACGCATTTAACTTAATGCGTGTTTTTTTTGTTCAAGCAATTTAAAGAATCGGCATTACTTTAGAGTCCTTGTATGTAGAAAGGATTACCATTGACTGCATATTCCCGATTTCTTCAATATCCACCAGTTTCTCTAAAATCAATTCCTGGTAACTTGAAATATTATGGGTCAATACTTTTAATAGAAAATCACCTGAGCCAGTAATATGATGGCATTCTATAACTTCAGGAATTTTATTTATTTTCTCCACAAAAGATTTAATCTGATTTTTTTTATGGCTAGAAAGTGAGATAAGAATAAAAATACCTACTCCTAGCCCAAGTTTTTCTGTATCTACCTGAGCGTGGTAACTTTTGATCAGCCCGGCATTTTCCAGCTTTCTTACCCTTTCCAGAGTAGGTGCAGGGGAAAGTCCGATTTCCTGAGCAAGCTGAGAATTAGTGATTTTTGCATTTGCCTGCAGCTTTTCCAGTATCTGTCTGTCGATTGGATCCAGTTTAGAAATATTTTGCATTTTGAATAAGAGCCGAAGTTAAACCGGGGTTTAGCGTTAAAAACTTACCTTTTAATCAATTCATTAGAATTTATTAAAAGCTACTGATTGTAATGATTAGCAGGACTTTTCAACAGCTAACGAATTATTTTAAATTTAAAACTAAAACTTTTCTTAAAACTATTTAACTTTTTTTGTTTTCCAATTATAAAAGTACTCAATGAATGTCGGGTGATACCATAATTCAGTTTTATCTGATACTGTCGGAATAACTCTTAAATTATCTTCGAAAAATTTCTGCATTGAACTTATTAGAAGGCTGATTCCTATAGCAAATTGCAAATATGGATAGGTTGCAAAATTATCTTCTCGTCCAACCTCAACTTTGCCACGAGCCAGAATGTTTCCCGTATCAATTCCTGCATCTACAAAATGGACAGTAGTGCCGCAGTTCTCCAAATCATTATTAACAAGAGCCCAATAAGCACCATGAACTCCTCTATATGCAGGCGTAATACCGGCATGAATATTCATTATTCTTCCCTGAAAAGTCTGAACAAACTCCTTTGACAAAATCCTGGTTCCGTTGATAATAATGAGATCCGGGGCTTTATTTTTGATCAGTTCAATAGACTTCTTATCATTTGCGGATCCAATCTTTTGTACTAATTTGAGAGGAATCGGTTCTGAAGATAGGCCTGCTTTATGGAGTATTGCTTTAATTCTCGATTCAGATTTACTCTTTAAAAAAGGATAAATTCCGACCTGAAAGATAAGCTGACCCAATACTTTGAACAATCCTATTTTTTTAATTCGTCCGCGAATAAGCTTTCCTTTTGAAACAGGCTTTTCAAGGATCACTTCAATATTAGGATATGATTTTTTCAAAGCATGATAAATCATATTTGTGAAGTCACAATCAACAGCAAGTAATATGATCTTTTGCTCCATCATATTGTCTTATGCTTGTTTAAAACATGAGTAGCCAATTCTGTCATGCTTGCAGAAGCCATCCCAAATTGTTTGTTCAGATATGTATACCAGTCCAGCAGCTCCTCCAGTTGTTCCATATTCTGATTTGTAGATATTCCAAAATTATGAGGATGCCACCAGAGATGGTAAATTTCATTTGCTACGGCAGCCTGGTACATCTCTTTTTTTATCCTTTTCATTTTCAATCCTTCCAAAAAGAAAAGTTTAGAAGAATAGGGCCTTAAAAATCTGCTTGAAGTAATATTTACAGGCACTTCAGGATTAATCTCCTGAAGTGAAGGAGTGGAAATTTTTATCAGTGGGAAATAAGCATCGAGCAATCTTACAATTCTTTTGAACTTTGTGTTTTCCTTCTGACTTTTTGAATCGTAATAATATGAATCAGGATTACCCCGATAAGCTATGATACCATTATCAGCAAGGACTTGCAGATACTCCTTATTCACCTGATTTCTCGGAAATACAATAGATTTAACTTTTACACCCAAACCTTCTGCAGCATTCATTGCAGCTTTGATATCTGATTCAAATGCTCTTAATTTATTATAGGGTTCCTGACAATAGTAATGGGAAAAAGTATGCGTTTCAATGTCCTGATATTTTTTCGATTGAATAAGACGAATCAATGACTTTCCATAATGGTAAGGATCACTATGTTCATCTTCACCAAGATCCATCAACTGATTATAGTTAGATAACTTAGAATTATGGTATTCCGGCCTCTCTTGAGGAAACGAATCCAGCAAATCTTTCATTTTGTCATAAAACAAAAAGCCAACCGTGGCCCATGATACATGAATTTCCTTTCTTTCAAAAAGATCAACCATTAAAGGGATGGCCTTACGAGCCCCTAAAATATTTTTACCATAACTTGCCTTAGTACGATGGTCTTTTACACCCCATAGTAATTCAAAATCCAGTGATATGACAAAGTAACCAGGCATGATCTAATATTAAGAAAATAAACTTAAGAAATTCTCCTGATTTGATTTTACGGAATAGTTATTTAAAACTTTTTCTCTGGCTTTTATACCCATATCAGAACGTAACTGAGCATTATTGATAAGATCTGTAAGATGCTTCAGCCAATCAGCTTCAGAATCACAAACAAAGCCGTTAACCCCTTGATCAACGATTTCGGTATTTACGCCCACTGAAGAAACGACTGCTGGAATTCCAAGCGCCATATACTGCAAGGCTTTAAATCCACACTTTCCTCTTGTCCATTCGTTATCTGCAAGGGGCATAATGCCTATATTCATTTCAAGTAAATCCTCCTGTTCCGTAAGTTCCGTCCACTTAACAAACTCCATGTGTGGAAATTCAAAATCAGGTTTACGATTGGATATGACTAACAATTTAAATTCTTTGATCTGATATAATTTTCTCAAAAAAGGAATAGCTTGTTCAAGATACATCATTGTGGAATGCGTGCCGGTCCAGCCGACTACAACCTTGTCTGTATTTTGGTCTTTAAGTTTAAAATGAAGTCCTTCGGTATCTATCGTTGTCGGGTTAAGTATCACATTTTTATTGAACTTCAATGCATGATTTTTCAGATAAGAATTACCACAACTAACCTTATAGGACCACTTGATTATTTTATTAACCTTGCCGGGATTTTTTGCCACTTTAGTAAGAAAATTTTCCTTACCTGTCTGAGCAATCCAGATGGCATCATCGAAATCAAAGATGATCTTTTTTCTGAGGACTTTAGCAAGAAACCATTCGAAGACAGGTGGCCCGACAGGAGCTGCTTCCCTATGAATAAAAATATATTGATATTCTGAGACTGTAAATAAGAAGCAAAATCGTTTGAAAAACCCTGAAAGTAACCCTGCAATTTTAAGGTATAAATTCCCGTTGAAATACAGAACTTTCCAGGTATTCACGCCAATAAAAGATTGGGAAACAGGCTCTATGTTATTTATTTTTAATAAATTTATGTACTGTTCAAATCTGAATCTTTGAGAAGGTGCGGAATTTAAGGGGTAAGGGATTAAGAAGAGGACTTTCATAATACGATTAAAATGCTCGGAATAAAGGATTTATTGCTCACTCCCGCTTACTTATTTATCATTTACCTTGTAGCCTTTATTTACAGAAGTAAGTTTGTAAAAAATAAGGAGGATAAAAAATATTTTATTTACGGGCTTTCATTAAAACTTCTAGGGGCAATATTCCTGGGGCTAATATACCAGTTCTATTATGTGGGTGGTGGCGATACGACTCACTACTTTAATGACATTTCTGTAGTTTATAATTCCTTTTTTAGAGACCCAAGTATTGCGTTTAAACTTATTACTTATAATAATAGTGATTTTAAGCCAGAACTTAGTCCCTACCTGAGTAATATGATCTTTGCCAAAGACGCACCAAGCTATTTTGTTGTAAGAATAGGTGGTATACTATCCTTATTTAGCTTTGGAACCTACACAATCATATCCTTAGGATTTGCACTATTGAGTTTTATATGCATTTGGGCATTTTATCAAGCTTTAATGAAGTTATTTCCTCAATTGCGAAAGGAGTTTGCAATATCCATATTCTTCATACCATCCATATTTTTTTGGGGCTCGGGTATCATGAAAGATAGTATAACCTTTGGAGCAGTTGCGTTAACCTTCTTTGCCTTTCATAATTTCTTTCTCGGAGAAAAGAAAAAAATCAAAGACATCCTCCTTTTAATTCTTGGTATATACATACTTAAATCTATCAAAATTTATATTGCACTTTGCCTTATCCCGGCATTAATGGTTTATTTATATCTAATATTTAATAATCGGATAAAATCCAAAGCACTGCGACTGATATTAAAGCCTTTGCTACTACTCATAGTAAGTGGCCTCACCTATTATGCCATTGCCGAAATTTCCAAAGAAAGCTCTTTGTATCGACTTGACAAATTGGCTGAAACCGCCAGAACAACCGCCGGATGGATTAATTATGTAAGTGAACAGCAAGATGGATCTTCCTATTCATTAGGAAATTATGAAGCTTCTTTAACAGGTATTCTTATGAAGGCACCTGAAGCAATCTGGGTTACTCTGTTCAGACCTTATTTATGGGAATCCAAAAATTTGATCATGTTACTTTCTGCTTTTGAAAGTGCTTTTTTTCTCTTTCTTACTTTTAGAGTAATTTTCAAATTGGGCTTCCTAAGGTTATTTAAGGAGATCAAACAAAATCCTTATATACAATTCTCATTGGTGTTTTCTCTTTCATTTTCTTTTGCAGTGGGCATTTCAACATATAACTTTGGAAGCTTAGTAAGATATAAAATTCCAATGATGCCATTCTTTCTGTCCAGCATATATATATTGTCCAACACAAAAAAAACAAAGTCTTCACTGCATCAGATAAAAGAGGTAAATTAATTCAATATATCATCACAATTCTTCGCAAATTTCCTTTACAAAAGAATCATAATCATCAATAGGGTAATAGTTTTTTACCGCTTTCTTTCTTGAAAATAGAAAAGATCTACCAGATGGATTTGCTATCATATTCTCTGTGAAAACTATTCCTGAATCTATAATCCAATACGTAAAGTAATTATTTCTCTGAACGAATATTTCAAAAAAGATCCTACGATCTTCGTCATCCTCAAGGAATATCTCGCATAGAATCAATGGATGGAATTTATTTATTGCTTTTGCTCCTCCTTTCAGTACTTCTATTTCATGCGACTCGACATCTATCTTAATAAGATTTATTTGGGTTATATCATTTCCTTCAACAAAAGAATCAATTGTTCTCTGATCTACTAACTCTTCTGTATAGGAGACTTCGTTGTTAAAGGTAAACTTATCTGAAAATTCCTTATTTGCGCTGGCCACCAATGAAATTCTTGAATCTTGTGGAACATAAAATGATAAAATACCATCCCTTGAGCCTAATGCATATTTAAAAGGGTTTACTGATTTCAAATCATTTAATCTTATGTTTTTTTCCAATCTTTTAAAATTGGTTGAATAAGGTTCAAAAGCATAGACTTGGGAATTTTCATTTTTAACTCCCGATAGAACACTAAAAAGGCCTGTGTTAGCACCAATATCAAAAATAACAGCAGACCTCTTCGCTAGGTGGGCAAACAATTCAAGTTCTGACGCTTCATCATTATAGTCATAAAACAATGAATCTGCATTCGGATCATCAGCTTCCGAATAATATTTAACAGAACTGCCACCTATCTTTAATGTAATTATCCCATGTACTCTCCACCTCAGGGAAATTTTTTCAATAAAAGATTTTGACAATAATATTAAATTTCGTCCTAAGCGGTTTATATGCCTTGACGCCCTTATTCTTCTTAGTATAAAATTCATCAAAGAAAATATAGTTAATAAGATCTTACCTGTGAATAAATTTCTCTAACTCTATCGGATGTGTTTTTCGGAGAAAAGACTTTTCTGGCATACAATCTTCCTTTTTTGCTGAATAACAACCGCTGGTCTGGATCATTTATAAGTTTTAAGATTTCGTATGCTATCTTGTGTTTATTCCTTTCATATATCAAAACACCGTACTCTCCATTATTAAGTATTTCCTGAGGTCCTCCGGAAGCTGTAGCAATACATGGTATTCCGTAATAAAGAGATTCAAGGCATGTAAATGAAAAAGACTCTGCTTCCGAAAGATTTAAAAAAATACTAGATTCTTTGAATTCCTTTTCAACATCAACCGAAAATTCTTTAAATACGACTGAATCTGCAACATCCAGTTCCCTCGCTTTTTTGATTATGGATAATTTAAACTTTTCATTGGCTGGCAGTTTGAAAGTATCTCCAACAAACGTTAAACGAACATTTCTCTTCTGTTTACATACTAAAGCAAAAGATTCGATCGCCAGATCCTGACCTTTACCTTGTATGTAGTTAGCCAGATAAAGTAAATTTATAGTTGATGGATGTACCTCATAATTATATGGATGTTTTTCAGTTTGAAACACACCGTCATAAATTAGTCTTATTCTATTATCTCTTCCGAAAGGTGACAATGCAACCTCTGAGACACCAACAATTATATCAGAAAATCTTTGAGTCAGCCGTGTCCATATACCATATATGACTGGGGGAAATGAAGCTTTTAATATTCTTACATGAGTGATTAGTTTTACTCTTGGATAAAACAGCTTTACAATTATAGTAGACAGGTTGTAAATGTCATTTGCATGAAGAATTGAGGCTTGCTCTTTAATTATAATTCTTTTTAATCTAATAGCGCTTAATAGTAAACCTGGAATATAAAGCAGGATGCTCTTAAACTGCTTCTGCAAGGGAAAATATGGAATTGCATAAAACTTTATATTCTTATCACGAAGATAAGCTACTGCATCCGAATCTTTCGGAATTACAAACACGAACCTGTATTGATCAGACAGATCTTCTGCGATTTGTAAAATTGCCTTAAAAGCACCTGTAAACCCCAATCCATTCTCAACTATCACTACAGTTGGTTTATCATTGCCATCCATTGATTGATTATTTTATCTTTAGTATAGTTCTGCATTCTCACTTTGGAGGTCAATGAATACCGCCTTAGCAACATTTCGTTATTTACAACTTTCCTTATCTCTTTACTCCAAATATCAATAGTTAAAGAATCGTCTCTAAGCAATGGCAACAATATACCATACTGAGTATACTGGGTCTCTGCCTTAGTATTATGTCCAAACGCTCCATCAAGCATTTCGGCTGGACCGGTAGGACAATTCGCCGAAATAACAGGTAATCGGCAGCACATAGCCTCCCCAAGAGCCAAGGGGAAGCCTTCCCAACTCGATGGTAATACAAAAAGATCCGCTTTTAAAAGAAACTTATAAGGATTCTTCTGATATCCCAAAAAAACTATATCAGCATCTGCTACCGGACTAGTGGAAGCCCAATCGGAATGAAACTTTAATCCTAAAGTTGTTGCTGTCTGAAGCAATGATTCTCTCAGACTTCCATCACCGAGAAATACAAACTTACAATTCTCCTTTTCAACTATAGCTTTGATTACCTTCAGGAAGTTTATAAAGTTCTTTTGTATATCAAAACGTCCTGAAAGTATGATAACCTTTTTATTATAAAGACCGTCATATTTTTCCTCAATGGACTCAGCTGCCAGTTTATCAATATTTTTGATATCAAACCAATTATATATAACCTGAACCTTTTCAGCAGGTACTCTATAATCCATTACAAGTTCTTCCTTTATTTCTTTGCTAACTGTAATAATTTTGTCAGCCCTGCCATATAAAAGAGGCATGAGCAGCTTCTTCCTGACAATTCCTAAAAATCCTGAAATTTTTTCATCATAGTTCTTTGTTCCATGAATACATAAAATCTTTCTGCCAGGCCCGCCAGATAATAAATTCACATAATCCGCTCCTTCCAGATGACTGATTGTAACTGTTGGCTTTAGCTGCTTTTTTATAACTCTTAATCTAACACATCTTTTAATAAAGTTCAGAAACTTTCCAATCAAGTTTGCAGAGCCCTCCACATTCAAATACAACAATTCATTTCCTGAAGGATATGCATATCCATCATTAGCGTTAAAGCCGCATTCCGTTATTTCATAGAATTCGCCTAGCTCAACACTTAAGTTATAAAATACCTTTTGTGCACCACCAAATCCAAGATAAGGTATTATCATCAGCACCTTTTTCTTTTCCATCTTTAACTCTTTAATAGTTCTTCGACTTCACACTTTAATATTGCGGGATCAATGTAAAATCCGGAAGAAAACTTAGTTTTTGCTCTTTTCCCAATCAATGCCTGATATTTAAACCCATACATTTTAGAAATCATAATATAATGGAAAGGTAAGTAGCCATCTAAGGGAGGTGGAAATAATTCAAGAATACTTAGCGAAGCCTTTTGTCTGAAAATAACATTTGTTATTCCTGCTCCATGGATGGCAACAAGATACCTCGATTGCCCAAACAACAGTATTTGTTCCTTGGGACTTAAGCTATCCGTATCAACGATTTCAAAGCCAACCATCTGAAGAACCTTTTCAATTTCTTCATCATTCTCAATATATCTGGCCCTCGCCCTACTCCTTTTCAGATATATCTTTCTTTCTCCTGTCGCTTCAGGCAATTTTATCTCCGATAACAAATCATCAAACAAATCTTTTCGATGTGTAAGTGGCTTGCAAAAGAGAGCTTTTTCCGCACGTATATATTCATGCTTCTGCACATACCAGTTTAAACTTTTCAAAAATGGAGATTCATTATAAAAGAATTGAAAATAACTTTTCTTCCATAATTTTTCTGATACCAGTATAGTAAAGCTACTGATATCTATGTCATGCCTTTGCAAAAAAAATAGCTTAGCCAGAACATCATTATAAAAATGAAAATAATTTTCTTCCCCTGTATCCCTTAAAGAGATTACTTTGTCAATTTTTATTACAGTCTTTGGGGACGAGAGTTTAATAAGTGAAGGTTTAGGAAGGAATAGCGTACGGCTTATGCCAAGAGAGTAATAATTGAGTTTCCTCTTACTTTCCAAAGCCCATCCGATGTCAGGCTCTATAAGGCAGTTGGAGCCCTCCAGAATAAATTCTTCCTGAGTCCAATTGTACCATTGGCTCATATAAGAATAAACCTCATTATTCTTTAAATCATCAATTTGTATATTATTTTCACTGAATGGATATAATTCCTGATAAAGAAGAAACCCGTTCCTGCCTATTTTCAACTCAGGAAAAAAAACCTTATCTATGGTCTTTATCTTAAAAGTATTTAATATCAAATATACTCTTTTAAGCAACAGAGAAGGAATAATATTCTTTATCAGTTTTTTTAATATCATGACTTCATACTATCTCTCCACGAATTAAAAATGATAGACAACCCATCTTCAAGCTTTATTAATTCACGACCAAGGATGATCTTCACTTTAGTAGTATCTGGCATACGTCTGGTCATATCGCCTTCCTGAAGTGGAGGCAAATGAATGATCTTTGATGAAGATTTAGTTATCTCGATAATCTTTGAAGCCAAATTCAATACTGTAACTTCCTTGTCATTACCAATATTCATAACATCATTCACACAGTGACCTTCGTTAAGGCACTTTAAGGTTACATCAAGATTATCATCAATAAAACAAAAAGTTCTTGTCTGGCTGCCGTCTCCGTATATCGTTATATCTTCATTCTTCATAGCTGCCTGCATAAACTTTGAAACTACAAAATCCTCACTTTGTCTCGGACCGTATGTATTGAAGAATCTAAATATAGTGTAGTTAAGGCCATACTCTTTGTGAAAGGATTTCAGAAACGCCTCTCCTACATTTTTCACTATTGCATATGGAAGCCTTGAATTTAGCGGTGTTGTATGCTCATTTTGAGGATATTCAACTGGCTCACCATAAACCTCGGAAGAGGAGGAGTAGAAAACACGTAATACTCCTGTATTCTTAGAGAGCGTTAGTATATTTTTTATTCCCTGTATATCATCTAAAACCTTTATCGGATTCTCTAAAGTTCTTTTTACTCCCACCAGTGCAGCATAGTGAAAAACATAATCAAACTGATACGATAGCATAATTGCTGCTATCTCATCATAATTGTTTACATCTGCTTTTATAAACTTAAAATTATTTAAGTGCATAAAAGGAATCTTTTCAAGTGAACCCGTTATCAGGTTGTCGACAACCACAACATACTTATCCTGATCTTTCAATAATGCTTCAACCAGTGAGCCGCCTACATTACCAGCACCTCCTGTAACAAGAATTTTTTTCATATTACTATTCAACAAATAAAAATCATAAAAAACTGAATTGCTTATGAACTCAATATAATTATGAATTGAACTATTTAATCATATGCTTAACAGAGGCCCAAAACCTCCTTTCTAAAATAACAAGAGGATAAGCTTTGAAAGCCTTAAACAGATAAGACACGCACTCCCTTTTTCTCTTCTTTAAAGATAGGAGTAATGAAAAGAATGTATATCTGTCTGCTGTAAATACTGGCAGATATTTCTTATACTTAGCTTTAAACTGATCATCATTGAAAAGTACCTTTAACAAGAGAAGATCTCTTTTTACTACTTTCTCAATGTTATAATCCATAATACTCCTTTCGTCATGACAAATAACAGAAGAGGTTATTACGTTTGAAACTAAAATCGGATATCTGCTGGATATTCTGAGCCACAATGCCCAATCTTCTGCAACTGCGAGTGTTCTATCTTCTTCAAATGGAAATGAGGCAGACAGCTCTTTGCTCAAAAACACCCCATTACAACTTAAGAAATTATTTCTGATCAGTTTTGCATGAAGATCACCATGCAAATCATCAACATTACGGATCAGGCTTCCATCAGGTGATTTAAAATCATAGCCTAAGTGAAAAAAGGATGGCCTGCTGTTTGCATTGATGAACTTGTACGCTTCTGCAAGATGATTGGGATATGCAAGATCGTCTGAATCAAAGAAGTTAATATAAGAACCCTTTGCCAATCTTGCTCCATAATTTCGAGCAGCACCTCGTTCACCGTTTTCCTTTTTGTAATAAGCAACTCTACTGTCTGTAATACCATTCAGGACTTCAGATGTATTGTCGACACTACCATCGTCAACCACAATTATTTCAAAATTATTATAAGTCTGACTGAGTAATGAATTAATAGTCTTGCCTATAAAGGCAGCTCTGTTGTATGTTGGTATTACAATTGAAAATAAAATATCTCCCATGATCATGAATTAAACTTTTGATATTCTGGCAAAATATTTTCCAGGCTGAACAATCTGTTCACATCAATGGATAAGTTTTCTCCTAGAAAGTTAAAATCATCCTTTCCGCCATAAAACTTTTTAAGGAACTCAACAGTGTCCTTAACTGTCTCTTCTTTACTCACCAATACTCCGTTTTTTCCCGAAACAATATAATCATCAAAATCTCCAACGCCGGCACACACAACGACCGGCTTTCTGACAAGGCCTGCTTCTTTTACAATTACGCTGCTTGAATCAAGAAAGGAAGGATGAAAAATGATGTCAGACGCAGCAAGGTAATCAAGTATGTTTGACTGGTGCCCTAATAAGAAACATTTATCTTCCAAATTTCTTTCTCTGATTTGTTCATTCAATAATGTTTCCATTTCACCTCGTCCTAAAATAAGCATTTTAGCATCGTAATTCAGCATGCATAGTCTTTCAATAAGTTCCACTGCCAGCTCGGGCCTTTTATCTTTAACCAGTCTGCAAGCCGTAACAATTAAGAGCTTACAATCATATTCTCTTCTTAGCTCCTCAACCTTCTGCACATTCACCCGATCATACAATTTAAAATCATATGCCAGATTTATTTTATAGATCTTATTAGGATTCACTTTTTCTACATCGACCATAAAATTCTTTGCTCTTTTTGATACTACAATTATTCTTCTTGCCAGTTTATAAATAAGATAATAACTCAATGATTTTTCCTGGTTATTTAAATGGATTTCATCGACATGATGCCTGCATACTACAACCTTAGCACTGATAAAAAACTGAGCAAGAACAGCAATAAAATTCGCGGACTCAAGGTGGCTATATACTACATTAATCTTATGCTTTCTGCAAAATTTAATGAGATAAATTATCTGAAATAAATAAGTTAATATTTTACTGGAAAATTTAATATCCTTAAAGGAAGCTGTAACTCCTCTTTTATTTAAAAACTCCACATATTCCTTTGCTTCTACCTGTCCCAGAAAGTAAAGTTTATGTCCCTGCTTCATGAAAGAGAACATTAGAGACTCTGTATCTCTGGATCTGGTTCTAAAAGGTGTGTAGAATAATATATTCACGCTTTTATTTCATTACTAATTTTAAACTCTTTCACAAGATGAATAAAAATGATTCACCTTTTGATAATACTCTTTAAGCAAACTATAACTCCCTATCACAAAAACCAGCCTTTTAACTGAATGCTTTAAATTGAAAACAGAGTAAAACTTATTTTTTCCAATGAATATCCTTGGAAAAAAATATCCGATATCTTTACAATAACTCAGGATCATATTTAAATAAGCCATTCTATAAGTTCTGTTCTCCTTAACCTTCATAAAGTAATCGTATAACATAAGGATTGAAGAAGACACAATTCCTCCAGACCATAGCTTATTAATATAATTTATATCCAACCTCCCAGATGGCATAAAGTGCTCAAGCTTAAGCCTTTCATCATAATAAATTCTATATTTACACACCAGTAAAGCAATGCATAACTCTGTATCTCCACCCGAGGACAAATAACGCCCCTTTCTGTCCGAAAGCAACGATTTAAAGCCTTTACTCATTAAGCCGTTATAAGATTTTCTTCTCAAAACCATACCTGCGCCAAATATTGGCTTATCAATAAATCCGGTGGTTTTGCTTTGGGCGCCTATAGCCAGAGAGGGTAGTAAGGGCTTTATCCTTGGGTCAAAATTATTGTCTTCAAGTTTTCCGTCAACCCTACCTCCCAACATACTTATTTCAGGATTCTTAGTCATCAGATCAAATGCAAGTGACAAATAATTTTCACTTAAATGATTATCATCATCACAAAATACAAGGATGTCATAAGATGATTCTGCAATTCCCTTCTCTCTAGCAAATGAAAGCCCAGGCAGAGGTTGTTCAACTATCCGAAAAGGAACAGATACAGGATATTCCTTCCATTCATTTAATGCCACTTCAACAGTATTATCCGAAGAAGCGTTATTAACAAGGATGATTTCCCAACTGACACCACCCAAAAACTTTTGATGCGCCAGACATTTTAGCGTATCTGGCAGTTTTTTAGCGCTATTGAAGCAACATATAATAACAGATATTCCCGGTGCACTCATTTAAACCTAGCTTTCCTTCCTAAATCCATATCTAAACAGAATACAATAGGCAACATCTCTCCAGTACTGATTGAATTTTCCTGTTCTTAAAATCCAAATCAGGCCTTTTATCATATCAAATCTTTTAATATTCAAAAAACTATAGTACATGATGGCTTCATAAATTTCTTTCCTTGTGTAGTGATTACTGAAATATTTCAGTGCAATTTCATCAATATCACTGATAAAATCTTTATCAAAATTATGAGAACTTATTCCAGTGGAAGCAAAGAAAGATATAATAACATCTATGTACTTCACCTTAGAAATATCCTCGCTGAATATTTGAAGATTGAGAAGCTTATCCGACATAATTTTATACTTCAATTCATATCCCCCCCATTCAAGCACTTTAATTCTTCTATAGAAAATTGCCTGGTGTGGAATATTCATCCCCAAAAGTTCCTTCCTGGAAACTTCTCCACTGCCCACAGCACCACTTCCGTGCTTTACATTACCATAAATCAGATTAAATTCTGAGGTATCGGCCTGAGCAAAGACATTCTTTAATACGTCCCTATCATATAAATAGTCATCCCCTCCAAGATAATAAACCCACTCCCCGGTAGCTAACCATGTTCCCTTGTTCATGGCATCATAAATGCCATGATCCTTTTCAGATATATATCTGACAATGTTTGGAAATTCTTTTGAGTATTTATCAATTATATCAATTGTACCATCATTACTCAATGCATCTACTATAATATATTCAACTTTAAGATAACTTTGAGAGACTACAGATTCAATTGTTTTTTCTATTGTATTTAAACAATTATAAGTAGGTGTGATGATTGAAATTTTGGGCAAACTCATAATTAATCGGCTTAAAATTTTCTTCCTGAAATATCTTCAATCATGCTTAAAAAGTTTAATCCAAATTGGTTCACCTGCTGCTCATAATTCACAAAATTATTCTCGGAGTTTTTATTTAGAACCAGCTCAATACTTTTAACAAGAGAGTGCTCATCAATGGGATTAAAGAAATCACAATTATCCTTAAGCTGTTCTCTGTGAACATCTATGTCTGAAGCAATAATAAACTGATTGATTGCTTTTGCATCTTCTACAACAGTACTCCATCCTTCAAACAATGATGGTTGAATAATGCTTAACGAATCTTTCATCAGTCTAAGCTGATGCCTTCTATCTATAAAACCAAGAAACTTTACATTGTCAGAAAGATTATTTTCTTCGACATACCTCAGCAGAAAATTAAAATGATCCGGAGCCCTGTATTCATACTCCTTTCCAGAAAAAGCTACAAATACATTTATCCCCTTTTCTTTAAGAATTTTTATTGCCTTAAGAATTAAAATATGATTCTTATGTATCCAGAATTGATTGGGACAAAAAAAATATCTTTCTGGCAATTGATAAAGTGATCTGATATTTTCAATATCCAGACTCTGAAATTCCGGATGGGTGACAGCAAATGGAAGAACATAAATCTTTGATTTGGCTGCCGGATAATGTTTTAGGAAGTCTCTCTTACTACTCTGGCTACTAAAAATTACACGCCTTTTAAATTTTTGCAGGTTGAGATGAGTATTCAATCGATATTTCTTCTCTTCAAAACTAAAAAACTCCGGGAAGTATAGATCTTGAAAGTCCGGAATCCAATACACCTGACAATCCAGAAAAAACTGGGGGGGATTTAATCCTATAAATTTAAGCTCCGATAAGTTTTTATTCAGAAGATTTCTACCTGCAACTGATCTGACTATTTTATTTACAATTTTTTCAAAAACATTAAAATAAGGATACTGACCTCTTTTAATATATGGATATGGGATAGTTGCAACCAACCTCTCATAACTTTTATCATCGGGGGTGAAAATGTAGATCTCTGGCTTTACACTATCAATTAAACTATTTAGTGCATGAATGATATTTTCAGTATAATAAGTTCCCCCAATCCAATTTTCATTGTATTCATATATCAATCCTATCTTAATTCTCTCAGCCATTCTGCATATCCTTTAAGACCATCTTCAATTGAATACTTTGGTTCATACCCCATACCTTTCAGAAGACTTATGTCTGCCTTCCAACAAACAGGATCTCCCAATCTCTCCTTTCCTATAAATCTATACTCCTTTTCAACTTTCAGTATATTATAAAAAAGAGCAACACTATCTTTTATAGCGATCTCTTCTCCATTGGCAACATTGATACACTCTCCCTGCATAAGCGCATGCTCAGCAACAACCCACAATGCACGAGTCAGATCTTTTACATATATAAAATCCCTTGTTTCGTTTCCTGTACCCCACAACTCAATATTTTCATCTCCAATAGATTTTTGATATAAATCCCAAAAGAGTTGCTTCTTTAAACCTTCTCCAAATGCAGAAAACACTCTGACGGAGCAGCACTTAACCCCATAAAAGTTGGCATATTCTTCACATATTACTTCAGACTGTTTTTTATGATATCCATAGGGAGACAAAGGCTTAGAAGGATGGGTTTCCTTAACTGGCAATGAAGCAGGATTACCATATACTGCAGCACTTGACAAATTAATAAAACGACATTCAGGATTGTATTCCTTTATAGAATCTAAAATCTTAAAAACATTAAAGGTATTTAGAGCATAGTCTCTATAAGGGTTTTTAAAAGAATCAGGCACACTGGCTGCTCCAGAGCAATTAATACATAAATCAAATTTATTAACAATAAAAATTTTTGAGAAATCGGAATTGGTTATATCCAATTGAAAATATTTCTTTTGGATATAATCAGTATGGACATCACATCCATAGACATCATAGTCATTAAACCCTGAAAAATAACGATATGTGTGTGACCCGATGAATCCTTTTACACCAATAATAAGAACTTTCATATTTTTCTTGCGATATAACTATACATTCTACCAGGAATTAGTTCTTCATTAAAATAATCCTTGGTTGACCAGTACCCATTCTTAATTTTATATAGGTAAAGCACGAATGGAATTCTCGATATTATCCCTAATTTATATTTTAATTCTTCTTTAAGCTTTCGTTTAATTTGTGATGGAATCTCAGCAATTTCATGAGCTTGATATGGATAATAATTTATTTCACTATCAAAGTATTTAATTTCCTCAACTACTTTTAGTCCGCCTGTTCCCATTGCTTGTCTGTATGTTTCAGGAGAAAATGCATTTTCCCCTCCATATAACATATGAAGAGGATGATAATTTAAAAACAGTTCCTTGTCCTTAGAACTAAATACTGCATGATCTCTTATCGTAAATAGATAACCTCCCTTTTTTAAAACACGCCCAACATTCCTTAAAAATTTTTCAAGGTCATTAGCATGATGCATTGCTTGCCTTATGTACACCAAATCAAAGCTCTCATCAGGAAAATCCATATCTTCTGCACAATGGTTAAATACACTGAGTTGATCCAGATTAAAATCTTCTTTAAGTTTATTGATAGCACTTCTTCCCACCAAATTACTCGGATCAGGCTCTATAGCAAAAACTTTATATCCACTTAAGGCCAAATTAATTGAACTTATGCCATTGCCTGCACCTATATCGAGTATTTTTTGGGCATTCGGGACATATTTTCTGATAAGGTTTAATGTTTCTAAATATTCATTAGAAGCTCCAAATCTACTAACGTTAAGTTTAAGGTCTTTATCAAAGTAGCCAAACCTAACTAAATCCTTATATTCCTCTTTTTGAGAAATAAACTCTATTGTTTCGTGCCAGTTCATTGATCCTTTAATTGCCTGATAATTTTAGCTGGATTTCCTCCAACAACGGTATACGCTGGCACATCCTTTGTAACAACACTGCCAGCACCAACAACCGCACCTTCTCCAATAGTTACACCTTTTAAAATTATCACATTGAACCCAATCCAAGCCTTATCATTTATAATTACCGGAGAAGACTTTACATTTTTCCAGTTTTTATAAACACCTATGTTTCCTTCCTCCAATCCTTTTTTCCATTCCAAAACGTCCATTTTTCTCTCTTCCCAGATTAAAGAATGTGCATCGTTATCAATGATTGTACATCCCCAGGAAAACATTACGTCGTTTCCAATATCTATTTCATTAATGCAAATAAACTTTGTGCCTCCACCTATAAATGTTCTATCTCCAACTTTTATTACCCCAGATTCCTTTTCAAAAATAAAAAGTCCCTCAACAACACTATCGTTTCCTATAGTTAAGTATACTTTATCTGTCAAAGGTTTTCTAAGAATTATATTATTACGAACATTGAAGATTGTATTCTGACCACAGACCAAAGCTTTGCCCATTTCCTTCTTTTCAGATATTAATGACTTAAACTTTACTAGTGTCCTTTTCAAAAGTGTAATTAAACCCGATTGCATTTATTAAATAATCTCATAGTTTAAAATTACATTACCATAATCAACTCCTTCAAACAAGGCCATTGGTGTACCATTGTCAATAATCTCAAAGTTGCAAATGGACTCTTGTAAATCAAATACATCTCTATTAGGAATAAATATCGCCAGTCTAAACATATAGCGATTAGGTGCTATAAGTCGCTCAGGGAATTTTACAATAAACTCAAAATTATTTTTCCCTTTAGACAATTTTTCAATATCCTCAACAAGAGTAGAAAGGTAGTAACCATTTTTACTTTGGAGAGTACAGGAAAATTTTGAAAGTGGATTGGGGTTATTTATGACTATGGATATCTTTAAGAAAACACTTTTATCAAATTCAAAAGAATCTGTCTCTTTTCCTTCTTTATTGATAGTTACTGCCTCTGAGATAAAAATTTCTTTTGCAGTATCCTCTGCAATGTATTTTGAGATTTTATTTCCATTTAACAGAAAATACTGATCAATGATGTCTCTTGTATTACCAGAGTTTTCAATATGTCCACCATTTAGTAATACGCTTTTTGAACAAAGAGTTGAGATTAATCCCATTTGATGACTCACAAAAATGATTGTTCTACCACTTTTACTAACCTCGCTCATTTTCCCAATACACCTTTTCTGAAACTCCGCATCTCCAACAGCCAACACTTCGTCTATTATAAGTATTTCAGGTTCAAGATGTGCAGCTACCGCAAACGCAAGCCTTAATTGCATTCCACTGCTATAAAATTTCAATTGTGTATCTAAGAATTTTTCAACGCCACTAAAATCAATTATAGAATCGAGGTGTTTTAAAATCTCAACCTTTTGCAATCCAAGAATAGAGCCATTAAGGAAAATATTCTCGCGTCCTGTTAATTCGGGATGAAAGCCTGTCCCTACCTCAAGAAGACTTGCAATCCGTCCTCTCGAAATTATTTTTCCCTCGGTTGGTGGTGTAATCCTTGACAGAATTTTAAGCAAAGTTGATTTCCCAGCCCCGTTTTTTCCAATAATTCCAATACTATCTCCAGGATTAATATCAAAAGAAACATTCTTTAGGGCCCAAAAATCTTCTTTTGATGAATTTGAACGATTAAAAAAACTCATAACGGAATCCCTCATCGACAAATAACCTGGTCCTCCCTTTCTGTTAATTTTATACCGTTTTGAGATATTTTTAATTTCAAGTATTGGTTTCATAATATTATGCTAGATCTGCGAAATAAGCTTCATTTTTTTTAAAAACTAAAACACCATTTAGCAGAAGAAATAGCGAACAAAGCAAACTGATTACAACTAAATTCCAATCGACAGCACTTCCAATAATTGCAGCCCTACTCAAACTTATTGCCCCTGTTAGCGGATTGATCGCAAGTATGTATTTAGCCCAGGGATATGCTAAAACAGAAACAGGATATATCACAGGAGTAACAAAAAGTGTTGACTGAATTAAAAAAGGTATAACATATCTAAAATCCCGGTACTTAATATTCAGAGAAGAAAGCAGTGTCCCCAAGCCCAGTGTTGTCATTAACACTATAATTAATGCTAATGGAAATAGATAGGTAAACCTTATTACATCAACCTTAAACTGAAAAACAAACAAAAGAACAATGAACAAAAGAAATGTAATCAGAAAATCAAAAACCGATACTATGATTGCTGAAACCGGAATAATAAGTCTTGGAAAATAAATCTTCTTAAGAATATTAGCATTGCTTACCATACTATCTCCTGAAGAGGATAAGCCTGAGGAAAATATATTCCAGAGCATCATTCCTGAATAAACAAATATTGGATAAGGAATTCCATCAGAAGGTACTTTAAGCAACCGACCAAAGAACACGGAAAAAACAACCATCATAAATAACGGTTGAATAATTACCCAGGCAATTCCTAAATAGGCCTGCTTGTATTTGACTTTAATATCTCTCCATGTGAAAAAATAAAATAACTCCCGATACTGCCAAATTTCTTTCAGGTTTAGCGAAAGCTTTCCTGCAGGCTTAATTTCATATTCAACTTCTTTTAAATTTAAATCGGAGGATGTCATTTTTTCTAAATTCAATTTTTTTCGAGTTCAAGGCAGTTTTACAAATCAGCTTATTCATTTACGAATTAATCTTTCTTTCATTAAAAAGAATAAAACTAACCCGGCTCTAGTAACTACGGAATAGGCTACAAAAGGAAAACTAATCCATATCATTTTATTTCGCCTCCTCAAATGGCGTTAACGACTTCTTGCCCTTAAGTATATCGGTCAACTGCAAAGACATTTTTTCTACTATCAGATAAAATATATAACTAATGACTAATATAAACGGAACTGCTATCCAATATACTCTGGAATAGAAATTATAAATATTGGTAAATCTTGTAAATAAAGCATAGATGATCAGTAACACAGGTACATGAAACAGATATAGACTGTAACTGAACTTTCCCAAAGTCATCAACCATCTAGATATTCGATTTACAGGAACGGAAATTTTTATAAATAAAATTATTGAAATTACACTGAAGCCACTGGCGGTAAAAGCGCTTAGCGATTTGTACTTTGCCACACTCAGCACTATAGTTGCCAAAAGCAGAATAAGTGACAAAGCCATAAAGCTCCATTTAAACTCTGAAACTTTCTCAGCTAGCTGATGATTTCTGAAGTGAAACAATACTATTCCGACAGCAAAATATATGCTGTATGTTGAGAGAGAATTTAAGAAACCTATGCTGGTATTGTGAACAAATAAAACTCCTATTACTGCCATCAGGAAGTAAACAAACCAATTTCTCATAACAATTGGTGCTATGATATAAAAAAGAACTTCTACAACCAACGACCAGTATACCAAGTTCATCCCAATAAATCCTTTGTCAAAATTAAATAGTAATGAAAATCCTAATGCTTCACCATTGAATGCTTTATAAGTATTCTGAAGCAACTGATTTCTTTCATATGGCAAATCTAATGTGAACAAGTCTGGATTTATTTTATTGACGAGAACCAGAGCAAATGCAGAAAATATAAGTGAGGCCAGATAAGGCGGATAGATTCGCAATGTTCTGTTTAGGTAAAATTCAGCAAACCTCCATTTACGTTTTTCAAAACTATGGGCAATAAAAAATCCTGATAAAATAAAAAAGACCAAAACCATCTCAAATCCCGCACTACTGAATATATCAGATACAAATACCAGATAATCCAAAACACTCCAATTATGCATAGGGTATTCCTTTATATATTCATTTCCACCGCACCAAAGGATAAACTTTGCATGATAGATTGCTACATACAAAGCTGTAAGTCCTCTCAGAATATGGAGATTACTTAAGTTTTCGGAAGATTTTAAATTTGTCAAAACTATTTACTTCTTATCCTTTCAAACAGGGCTTTAATACCGGATCTAAATCTTTTTAAATAGCCATCAACCCCTTCTGTATTTACATACACTGTATTATGCTCATCTGCTATTTCCGCTTCAGGCCTTGTCTCAGTGTAGTAGTATGCAGCGAGCGACTTCCGGTTAACACCTTCTGGGGTATTTAATTTTTTGGGATGACCATGATAAGATATTTCATTGGTTTCAAATATCACACATCTGTTGAATGTGGGGGCAATCCTACCCAGCAGATTCTTGTTGCCATCAGTGAAATCCCATAATTCCAGGTGCCCCTCATATTCATCCTTCCAGTCTTTATTTAGGTAAATAATTATATTCAGCCTGCGGTGAAATTTTGTTTTCGGATGAATATTATAATCAACATGGACATTCAAAAATGCCCCCTTAACTGACTGATGCAGTCCGCCGCCAAATAATTCTTCATCACCTTTTAACCCCACTAATCCGGTGATATATTCTATCGTTTTAAGAAACTCAGCTGAATTGAGCTCTCCGAAGACTTTATCGAAAGTACTATCTTTTTCAAAATCAGTTTTTTGAAACTTATTTTTCTGATCAATGTAAGTAGTGCCATCCCACTTCCCTTCTTTTATAGTTGGATAACTCTGATAAATTTCCTCAGCTTTTTCCGCAAGAAAAAAATTTTCAAAAACAACGTATTTAAAAGGCTTTTGTGATTCGAATTTTTCTTTCAGCTCATTATTTATACCTTTAATGCTTTCTATATCAATGTATTCCATTTAATAGATTTATTAACTTTAAACTCTGGTCAATTTTCAGATTATAAACGGAGTTCAAATATTTAGGATCGTATTATCATTCTTTTCGATAACTTTACAAATTACTCTTTCTTTCTTAAAAAAAGAATAAAATCCGACGCGATTAATAGGATTGTGAGAGGAATTCAATTAGGGGAATAACAGAAAAACCGGAGCATTATTTTATGCAAATTAAACTTGTCGACCTGGAACGACAGTACTTAAGGTATAAAGATGAAATTGATAGCGCCATTCAGAATACTATCTCTGCTACTAATTTCATTCAGGGACCAGAGGTAAGAGCTTTTGAATCTGAGCTTTCCAAATTTATAAATATTCCTTTCTGCATCAGTTGCGGAAATGGAACAGATGCGCTTCAGATCGCTTTAATGGCTTGTGAACTTCAGGAAAATGCTGAAATTATTATCCCTGCCTTCAGCTATGTTGCACCTCTGGAAGCTACAGCATTATTAAAATTAAGGCCTGTACTTATCGATTCTGATCCGACTTCCTTTAACCTAGATTCGCGGAAAATTCAATCACTGATCACTTCTAATACTCAGGCTATTATTCCTGTCCATTTATTTGGCCGGGCCTGTAATATGGAATCTATAAAAAAACTTACTGAAAAAACAGGAATCAAAATTATAGAAGACAATGCCCAGTCCCTTGGTTCTGAACACATTTTAAATCAGAGAAAAATCAAAACCGGTTCAGCTGGAGATATCAGTACTACTTCCTTTTTTCCATCCAAAGTTTTAGGAAGCTTCGGCGATGGCGGAGCGATCTTCACTTCTGACAATAATCTGGCTCAAAAAATCAAAATGATAGCCAATCATGGTCAGGCTCAGAAATATCAACATGAGGTAATTGGGGTAAATTCAAGATTGGATACACTTCAGGCAGCAGTTTTGTCTGTAAAATTAAAATATCTTGCTGAAGACATTTCGAAAAGACAAAAAGCGGCTGAATTCTATAATGAAAAATTTGCAGGAATTGAAGAGATTGTCACCCCTCCTATTTCTTCAGGAAATACCCATGTTTTTCATCAATATACCCTAAAAGTTAAGAAAAAAAGGAACGATCTGAAGAAATTCCTTGAAGAAAATGGCATTCCGTCAATGATTTATTATCCGGTTCCCCTTCACCTTCAGAAGGCTTATTCGTATTTAGGATATAAAAAAGGAGATTTTCCGGTAGCCGAACAGCTGACAGAAGAGGTACTTTCCCTGCCCATGCATCCGGATCTTAATCCCGAAGAATTATCTTATATTGCGAATAAATTACTGGCTTTCTTTAAAGCCTGATTTTTATGTCTGAGAAATATTTTGTACATGAAACTGCAGTAGTAGACCCTGGTTGTATCATTGGTGAAGGCACTAAAGTCTGGCATTTCTGTCATATTATGCCTAATTCTAAAATCGGAGACAATTGTTCGCTGGGTCAAAACGTTGTTATATCACCAGGGACAATTCTGGGCAATAATGTAAAAATTCAGAATAATGTCTCTGTGTATACAGGTGTGGAATGTGAAGACGACGTTTTTCTTGGACCTTCAATGGTTTTTACAAACGTAATAAATCCAAGAAGTGCTATTGTCAGGAAAAGCGAATACAAAAAGACCCTTGTTAAAAGAGGCGCTACGATTGGTGCCAATGCAACTATTATCTGCGGAATTACCATCGGAGAATTTGCCTTTATCGGAGCAGGTGCAGTTGTGACAAAATCAGTTCAGCCATTTGCCCTGATTACAGGAAACCCTGGCAGACATAAGGGCTGGATGAGCGAATACGGTCATAAACTACAGTTTAATGAAGACGGAATTGCTGTTTGCAAAGAAAGCGGACAACAATACGAGTTAAAAAACAGTACAGTTAAGAGAATTAGTTAATATTATAGTGAAGGAAGAAACGATAAAATTTGCAATCATAGGTTGCGGGCATATTGGTAAAAGACATGCTGCAATGATTGAGCAACATCCTGAGGCTGAAGTTGTCGCACTTTGCGATATAAAACCTAAAGAAAAACTAGATCTGGCCGGCTTTAGTCATCTTCCTTTTTATAACTCTATAAATGCTCTCTTAAAAAATCATCCGGAATCCCGTGTCATTAATATCTGCACTCCTAATGCACTTCATGCAGATCAGGCATTAATTGCTCTTCAGGCAAATAAATCTGTAGTAATAGAAAAGCCTATGGACATTTCTTCAGAAAAATGCCGCGAGGTGATTGAAGAAAGCAGGAGGATGAACAAGCAGGTATTCTGTGTCATGCAGAACAGATATAGTCCGCCCTCTGTATGGTTGAAAAATATAATGGAAGAAAAGCGCCTCGGCAAAATATACATGGTGCAGATCAACTGCTTCTGGAACAGGGATGAGCGATATTACCATAAACATACCTGGAAAGGGACCAAAAAACTTGATGGAGGAACATTATTTACTCAGTTTTCCCACTTTATAGATATGATGTTCTGGCTTTTCGGCGACATCAAAAATATTCGTTCTACTTTTCATAATTTTTCACATAACGGTCTTACAGAATTCGAAGACTCCGGATATATCAACTTTGACTTTGTAAAGGAAGGAACAGGTTCTTTTAATTTTACCACCTCAGTTTATGAAAAAAACCTTGAAAGCAGTATTACTATAATCGGCGAAAAAGGTACAGTAAAAGTAGGCGGACAATATATGAATGAAGTGGTTTACTGCAATATCAAAGGCTATACAATGCCCGAGCTTGCACCATCTAACCCTCCGAACGATTATGGATGCTACAAGGGATCTGCTGCGAATCACCATTTCATTATAGAAAATGTAGTTGATACTCTTAAAGGCAGGAGTCGTGCTACCACCACTGCTGAAGAAGGAATGCAGGTTGTTGATATGATCGAGAGAATGGTTAAGGCTGGCAAGAAACACTTACTGCCTTTCTAAATTAAGAATCTAATATTTATTGATAACCTCCGCAATATACTCCACCTCTGATTGCCTTAACTCAGGGAAGATTGGGAGAGAAAGACAATGCTCCGCTAGATATTCGGAATTTGGAAGATCTCCTTTAAAATAGCCCAATGAAGAGTATGCTTTCTGTAGATGACAAGGTATTGGATAATGAAGGCCACTTCCTATCTTATGTTGATTCAGATACTCCCGGAAGTCATCTCTATCTTTAGTAGTCGCTACAAAAAGATGATATACTGAATAGCAATTCTCAGGAACATGCTGAAAAGTGAGCTTAGGATTTTTGATTACACTTTTATAAAATGCCGCAATCTCCCTTCTTCTTAGATTCCATTCATGCAGGTAATTTAATTTTACTGATAAAAATGCAGCCTGAAGCGCATCTATCCTCATGTTAAAGCCAATCTCTTCATGGATATATTTTTCTATACTGCCATGATTTCTTAGCCTTTTTACTCTTTCACAAACCTGATCATCGTTCGTCACCACAGCTCCTGCTTCACCATATGCTCCAAGATTTTTTACCGGATAAAAACTAAAGGTTCCTGCTTTACCAAAGTTTCCTACTGGTACTCCGTTATATGTTGCACCTTGCGCCTGAGCACAATCCTCAATAAGGATTAAATTGTTTTCTTCTGCAATTTTCCGAATGCTTTCAATATCAAATGGCATCCCATAAAGATGCACCCCTATAATGGCTTTTGTCTTTGAAGTAATTTTACTCATTGCATCATCTGCGCTTATCTGCCATGTATCAGGAGTACAATCTACAAATACAGGAACTCCTCCAATGTGTGAGACGGCAGCGGCAGTTGCAATAAATGAATTAGCAGGAACCAGGACTTCATCCTTCTCTTTAATTCCTGAAGCTTTCAGCGCGAGAACGATTGCTGAAGTTCCATTATCAACACCTATAGCATGTTTAACCTGACAAAAAGAAGCAAATTGCTCTTCAAATTTTTCAACTGTGGAACCGAGTGAAAATGCTGAAGCTTCAAAAACCTCTTCACTTGCCTTAAGCAGCTCTTGTTTTATTTTTTGGTACTGTCTGCTTAAATCAAGAAAAGGAATGAAGTCCATTTTTATAATACGGAGAAGGATTTATAATTATAAAAAATATCAGAGGAATAAACGCTGCCTGGGCAAATCTTCAGACACAGGCAGTGTTCTAATTATTTAAAGGATTGATTTGACTTCATTATAAACAGAAGCAATTCCTTCCTCAAGAGGAATTCTGGCCTTCCAACCGAGATCGTTAAGGCGACCTACATCCATTAACTTTCTTGGGGTTCCGTCAGGTTTAGAAGTATCAAAAACCATTTCTCCTTCAAAGCCAACGATCCTTTTAACTAACAGAGCAAGATCTTTAATGGTGATATCATCTCCTACACCTATATTCAAAAAACCCTTTTCATTATAATTTTGCATCAGAAAGAAACATGCATCTGCAAGATCATCCACATGGAGGAATTCTCTCTTTGGAGATCCGGTTCCCCATATCTCAACTGTCTTTTGTCCTTCTTTTTTAGCAGTGTGAAACTTTCTGATCAATGCAGGTAATACGTGAGAATTCTTAAGGTCATAATTATCATTAGGACCATAAAGGTTAGTAGGCATCACCGAAATGAAATTGCATCCATACTGATCTCTGTATGCTTCACACATTTTAATACCGGCAATTTTTGCAATTGCATAAGGCTCATTGGTATACTCAAGCAAACCTGTTAAAAGGCTCTCTTCCTTTAAAGGCTGTGGCGCTAGTTTTGGATAAATACAGGAAGAACCAAGGAACATCAGCTTCTTCACTTTATGTACATAGGCCTGATGAATGACATTATTCTGGATCATCAGGTTTTCATAGATAAAATCTGCACGGTAAGTATTGTTAGCCAATATTCCCCCTACTTTGGCTGCAGCAAGAAATACAAATTCAGGCTTTTCCTTTTCAAAGAAATCCTGAACTTGCTTTTGATCTCTCAAATCCAGTTCCTTAGAGCTTTTAAAAATCAGATTGGTTAATCCTTCCTTCTGCAATTTCCTCACAATGGCAGATCCTACCATTCCCCTGGCCCCCGCAACAAAAATTTTACTGTCCTTCTGCATGTTATTCAAAATAATTCAGAATCTTATGTCCGCCCTGTTTCAGATATTCGTCTCTCCTGAATAGTTCAACGTCTGACTTTACCATTTCCTTAACCAGAGATTTTAAATTATACTGAGGCTTCCATTTAAGCTTTTTCTTAGCTTTGGTTGGATTTCCAATTAATAATTCTACTTCAGTAGGTCTGAAGTACATTGGATCAACAGCCAAAACCTCTGTTCCTTTTTTCAACTGATACGCTTTGTTAGAGCAGGATTTTACTTTCGCAACTTCTTTAACACCTTTGCCTTTGAACTCAAGCTCTATGCCCACTTCTTTAAATGCAAGGATTACAAAATCCCTAACTGTAGTTGTAATACCAGTTGCAATTACAAAATCTTCAGGTTTGGTTTGTTGAAGCATCAACCACATTGCCTCCACATAGTCTTTAGCATGCCCCCAGTCCCTCTTCGCGTCAAGGTTTCCAAGATACAATTTATCCTGAAGGCCAAGCGCAATACGAGCAACGCCTCTCGTGATTTTTCTCGTAACGAAAGTTTCACCCCTTAATGGAGATTCGTGATTAAACAGGATGCCGTTTACTGCGAACATATTATAAGCTTCTCTGTAATTTACAGTGATCCAGTAACCATACATTTTAGCAACTGCATATGGAGATCTTGGATAAAAAGGAGTTTTTTCACTTTGAGGTACTTCCTGTACCAATCCGTAAAGCTCGGAAGTAGAAGCCTGATAAATCTTTGTTTTCTCTGTCAAACCCAGCAAACGAACTGCTTCCAATATTCTTAATGTTCCAAGCCCATCAACATTTGCTGTATATTCAGGGGTTTCAAAACTAACCTTCACGTGAGACATAGCGCCGAGATTGTAAATCTCATCAGGCTGCACTTCCTGGATAATTCTGATGATATTAGTGGAATCTGTCAAATCCCCATAATGAAGCTTCAGATTAACATTTTTTTCATGGGGATCCATGTAAAGGTGATCTATTCTGTCTGTATTAAAAAGAGATGTTCTTCTCTTTATTCCATGAACTTCATAACCTTTTTTAAGTAGAAGTTCTGCCAGATATGCACCATCCTGACCTGTAATTCCAGTAATTAAAGCTTTTTTCATTTTTTAAAATATCGAAACTTTCAACCTTACGCTGAAAATCCCTATCCTGTTTTAAAATATTTATTTTCTGGCTTTGACAATGTCAAAAGCTACTAGTTAAAATTAATAATCGTCAAAAATAGTAAATTAATTAATTATATCTGAAAATGTATTTTCGATACCAGTATTGAAAGACTAGCAAATTCCAAACTTTATCCTGATCTATAGCTTTTCCTCCAAAAAGTTGCTCTTTAATTCCTTTGATGTATTCGGGAGAAAAAATCCCCTGCTCCTTAATAAATTCGTCTTCAAGAAGTTGCTCCTTGATCAATGGCCGCAATTCAAATCTAAACCATTTCATCATAGGAACATCAAATCCTTTCTTGGGTCTACGGTGTAATTCTTTAGGCAAAACATCTTTGAAGGCATCCTGCAAGATTCTTTTTTGCATAGACTCTCCGATTTTAAAGGAGGATGGCAAGCCGTTCACATATTCCACCAGACGATGATCAAGAAATGGCACTCTGACTTCCAGACCATTTGCCATGGACATCATATCTGCTTTGAACAGCATATCATTAGGAAGTACAAAATTGATATCCGACAACAGCACCTGATTTAAATCCGGCTTGCCTTTGAAAAACCTCTGATAGTATTTATTTCTCTGCTCCAATTCCCCTGCTTCTGCACTTGCCCAAAAGTTTTCTGTAAATATTTGAGGCAATGCTTTGGTATTATTTAACGAACACCAAAGCAAATATCTGTCTGCATCTTTCAACTTTGCTCCCTCTGCCAGCTTGATTGCCTGACGAACCTTATTGTAAAAAGGAGAGTTCCTGGAAGCGGGTAGCTGCTTAATCAATGGCAACAAGGCGGTAGCAGCATTCATTAGAAAACCTCCCTGCCTTATTTTGTAATCAGCAAAATGTTTGTTATAGCCTCCAAACACCTCGTCTCCACCGTCTCCGGACAGTGCCACTTTCATCTTCTTTGATGTACGTTTGCTCAAAATATAAAATGGAAGCACTGAGGAGTCGGAGAAGGGCTCGTCTATATAATCCATCACATTATAGACCTCTTCCAGGAGGTCCTCATTGGTTAGGTTAAATACGGTATGGTTTGTCTGGAATTTATCTGCAACAAGTTTAGCATACTTTGTTTCATCAAAAAATGGCTCATCTTTAAATCCTATTGAAAAGGTATTCAGATATTTGTTATGATTGCTTGCCAGTGCCACGATGACAGAAGAATCAATCCCGCCACTTAGAAAAGCCCCAAGAGGTACATCCGAAATCATTCTTTTCTGCACAGAATCATCAAGTAATTCTATAATTTTCTTCTTTGCTGCATCATAAGAATCAGTTATCGGAGTTGTTTTTTCAGTCAGATCATAATATCTGTGAATCTTTACATCTCTTTTCTTTACTTTCAGATAAGTACCAGGCTCAACTTTTTTAACCCCCTTTATGATGGAATGTGGGGCTGGAATAAAGCCGAACTGCAGATATTGCAGCACAGCGATATTGTCTACATGCCTATCAATATTATAAGCCAGTAAAGATTTTAGCTCAGAAGCAAACAGAAACTTATCTTCATCCTCATAGTAATACAAGGGCTTTATTCCAAACCTGTCTCTTGCCAATAAAATTGAATTCTCTTCTATATCCAGGAAGGCAAATGAGAAAAAACCAATAAGTTTTTGCAAACATGCCGGTCCCTCAAGAATCAAAAGATTCAGTAAAACTTCGGTATCGGAATTGGATTTGAAAGAAACACCTTTATTAATAAGTGCAGCCCTCAACTCCTGATAGTTAAAGATCTCTCCGTTATAAACCAGAACATATCTGCCGGATTCATCTTTCATTGGCTGATCACCACTTCTGCTAGTATCTATGATTGAAAGCCTTCTGTGGCCCAGACCAAAATTATCATCTATGTAGCTACCTCTCCAGTCAGGGCCTCTGTTTTCAAGCTTGTTCATGGCCTTTACAAGGTTGATCATGTATAGGCTTCCAATTTGATTATAGGCAACTATTCCTGTTATTCCGCACATTTAAAATATTCCTTTGACTTAAAAAATTTTATTCGGATTTAAAATACCATTCGGATCAAAAACCTTCTTGATCTGTCTCATCAATTCAAGCTGCTTCTCTCCAATTGCAATATCAATATAAGGACGCTGAACAAATCCAATACCGTGTTCTCCGGAGATAGTACCACCCACTGAAACCGTATATCTGAACAATTCCTTAATACCTTCCTGAATGTTTTCATTCCATTCTTTTTCGCTCAGATTACCTCGTACAATGTTAACATGGAGATTTCCATCTCCTGCATGACCATAACAAACAGACTTAAAATTATACTTAGTGGATATTCTTTTAATTTCCTTTATAAGTGCAGGTAGCTCCGCTCTTGGAACGACAGTATCTTCTTCTTTGTAAATTGAATTTGACTTTACCGCATGTCCCACATTTCTTCTTATTCTCCATAAGTCTTCCTTTTGCTGAGCAGAATCTGCAAACAAAGGCTCATAAATATCAAACCCACTTACTGCTTCATAAATTTTTTCAGCATCAAGAGAAAGAAGGTCAAGATCATTTCCATCTACTTCCACCAGAAGATGTGCTTCAACATCTTTTGGAAGATCTAAATCCAGATTAAGGTATCCGGCGCTCCATTCAATAGCATCTCTTTCCATAAACTCAAGAGCAGATGGTCTAACTCCTGTATGCAATATGCTGTTGACTGCTTCACAAGCCTGTTCCGCAGACTTAAAAGGAATCAGCATCACAATATCTTTAGAAGGATGAGGAATAAGCCTGAAAACAACTTTAGTGATAATACCAAGAGTACCTTCACTTCCGATCATCAGTTGTGTAAGGTTGTAACCTGTGGCATTTTTCAGAACATTCGCGCCAGTCCATATAATTTCTCCTGTAGGCAATACGACTTCAAGATTAAGAACATAATCTTTGGTCACTCCATATTTCACTGCTTTTGGACCACCAGAAGATTCTGCAAGGTTCCCGCCGATGAAACAACTTCCTCTGCTTGATGGATCCGGCGGATAAAAAAGTCCTTTAGCAATTACAGCTTCCTGGAAAACCTGAGTCACTACGCCCGTCTCTACTGTTGCCTGGAAATTTCTTTCATCAATGGAAATGATTTTATTAAGTCTTTCTGTAGAAAGAAGAATACCCTTTTCAACTGGCAATGCGCCTCCGCTCAAACCTGTACCCGCTCCCCTTGGGGTAACAGGAATTTTATTTTCAATAGCCAGTCTTATGATTGAACTAATTTCCTGAGCATTTGCAGGCTTCACCACTATATGAGGAAGGAAAACAAGATCTTCCGTTTCGTCCTGACCATATTTTTCCAATGATTCAGAATCTGTAAACACATACTCAGGGCCGGTAATTTTTACCAACTCACCAATAAAATTTTCCGTAAGCGTTTGCGTATTCATTGTAGCCCTTTATATTAATCAATTAAATTTACAAAAACTTTGGTATGCATTTCTTCAAAGTTATCAAATCGATAATTAACCCAATCTTATTCCCAACGATTTTTGTTGCTGTCATGGTTTCTTGTAAGCCATCAAAACATAATACATCCCGTAAAAACAGTCAGCCGCAAACTAAAGTAATAAAACCAGACAAGGCAAGTGAAGACAAAGCTCAGCAGGTTGTGAATTCGGCAAGGTCTTATCTTGGCACACACTATAAATATGGAGGAACAACAAAAACCGGCATTGATTGCTCAGGACTTGTCTGCAATTCCTTCAAAACAATTGACATCATCCTGCCCAGAACTTCAACTGCTCAGAGTGAATATGGGAAATCCGTTAAAATAGGCGATGTAAAAGAAGGCGACCTTTTATTCTTCAGCGATAATAAAGGTGGCAATAAAATAAACCATGTTGGTCTTGTTACTGAGGTAAAAAGCAATAGTGTAAAATTCATTCATTCCACTACCAAAATGGGAGTAATTGAAGATGATCTTTATTCTGATTATTATCGTCCAAGGTTTATAAAAGCTGCCAGGATAATAAATTAAAGATTACTTGTTTATTCTACCTTTTTAATATATTTGCAGCGCAAAGGGGGATTAGCTCAGCTGGCTAGAGCGCTTGCATGGCATGCAAGAGGCCACCGGTTCGAATCCGGTATTCTCCACAAAAAGCTCCTGAACTTCAGGGGCTTTTATTTTTTTAACAAACCCAACCTGGCAGTTTTTGCACACTGAATTATACTATTTTTATAATTGCCCTTTCAGAATTCTTAATTTCCATTTTAAAAAAAGTGACATTTTCAGCTTCACTTGAAATTTAAATTTCAGACGTTGTTATCTTTTTTCATTTTTAAGCGTATAAAAAAAATAATATCTAAATTATTGTACGTTAATATTTTTATGAGATTCTTTGCAAAAGATGCCATTACACCAATCTTACATAACTCATTTTCACGGTGTTTTCTTACTTTAATTTCTATTATTTCATTTTCTAAAAATTACATTCTTCCAGGAACTTTCCACTTCAACCTTAAAAATGTAACTTTTAAAGGTTTTTCTCTTTCCAGTCGATGTTTTTTTTAGTAGATTTGACCAGTTTAAGCGTGATAACATCCTTATTCCCCAGGAAAATCAAATGTCAAAGCTCAAGAATATTATAAAACAGCTTTCACCCAAGGATTATAATTCTATTTATGATTCCCTGATTGAAAGTAACGCGGAAAAGTCAGCTTATCTCCTCAAATTTATGAGGGAAAAGCAATTATCTGACACAAAAATAATGGAGGAGTTGGATGTTAATACCAATGCATATTACACTTTACGCTCCAGACTAAATCAAAAAATTGAGGAATATTTACTTCATCAGATGGAAAGTCCCAGGACTACCCTTCTGAAAAAAGTAGCCACCATCAATGAAATAGTTTTTACCAAAAAGAAAGCGATTGCGCTTGCAACATTAAGAAAACTCGAAAAAGAATTGCTCGATTATGACCTTTCAAACGAGTTGACGATCATTTATAAGACTCTGAAAAAACTTCAGATCAACAGTCCTGATCAATTTAACTATTCTCAGTTATACAACAGGCATGTTGCCTATATGCTTGCAGTCGATAAAGCTGAAGATCTTCTTGCTGAATACTTCAAGAAACTCGGAGTCTATTTCCTCACTTACGACGAGACTGAAAAACTGGGGTTGACATTATTGAAAAAAGAGCTCGAGAATGTTTCCAATCTTTACCAGTCGCACCGTCTTTATATTTACATGTCCTGCCTGAACATCTATCATTGGTTATTTGTAGAAAAGAGCATTAATTCTGAAGGCCAGCAGGACCCTATTGAAGATATATTTGACAAGGTACAGAATATCTTTGACTCCTATTACCTTGATCCGATCTATTATCATTTAAAGCTGGTATTTGAATATTTGAAGCTTGAATATTATACCAATGTTGCGGTATACAGAAAAGCGGAAAAATATTATGAAGAGGTGAATGAGACTGCCGCCATCTTTATATCAAATTATAACCTGTATACTTTTACTCCCCAGTTTCTTCTGACAAAACTGGAAAGACACATGCGACTTGAAAATGAGAATTTATTATACGAAGAAAATAAATCCATTTTCGAAGATTTTGATATCGACAAAAATAACGTCCCCCAGTATATCATTTATGTTCTTTACCGTGCCATATCTTGTTACTATGGAGACAAATATGATGAAGCGGCAAAGTATGTAAATAACATGCTGAATGATCTGAGTCTGAAAAAGTATCCGTACACGCAATTAGAGATAAAGCTATTCCTTGCTTTGCAATATTGTCTGATGAAGGATTATGATTTATTCAATCAGCTTGTAAACAGTATACAACGCCAGGTAAGATTATTGGGTAAAGGAAATTGTGCACACATCCTTTTATTTACAAAAATATTAAAAACATCATTGAATGATGTAAAGAAGAGTAAGTCAGGAAAAATTCACGGATACATACAGAAAATTAAAGCCATCAACCCTCCGTATTTCTCACCATTGAAATATCTGAAGCTGGATGAGGACTTTATAAACAGATTAACTTAAGAGAATCTAAAGTTTTTTTAGATTCTCCTGAGTTAGTGGTTTATTGATATATTTTAAAACATATTGATTTTTCTTCGCCTTATTCATATCCTGTGGATTTAGAGATGAAGTAAGCATAATTACCTTACTGTGAGCTTTAATACTGTCGCTCAATTTTTCGAATTCATCCAGAAATTGAAAACCATCCATAAGAGGCATATCAATATCCAGAAAAATAATTTCAGGAAGGTAAAGATCCAGCGGGCCTTTTGCGAGCTTTTCAATATTTTTCAAAAACTCTATAGCGCTTTTTGCTCCCGAATGTACGAAAATGTGCTCGCAGATATTTGCAGCTTCAATCATCTTTTGATTGATTAGATTATCGATTTCGTTGTCATCAACAAGCATTACAGCGTAATACTTCTTTCCATTGGAAGCCATAAAAAATCTTAACTTTTTAAATATCTCGCTAAATTAAAAACAAAATAGACACTTCAAAATAATAATTTTATTTAAATATCTATAAATCAAACTTTATCCCCTGAGCCAGAGGGAGTTTTGAGCTAAAATTGATTGTATTGGTTTGTCTTCGCATATAAACTTTCCACGCATCTGAACCTGACTCTCTTCCTCCACCTGTCTCCTTTTCTCCTCCAAATGCACCGCCAATTTCTGCGCCAGAGGTTCCTATATTCACGTTGGCGATACCACAGTCAGAACCAAAATGTGAAAGAAATGTTTCAGTTTCTCTTATATCATTTGAAAAGATTGATGAAGACAATCCTTGTTTCACATCGTTCTGAATTCTTATCGCCTCTGTCACTGGCCCTGAATATTTAATCATGTATAGGATCGGAGCAAATGTTTCTTCCTGAACTGTAGAAAACTCATTCTTTGCCTCTACCAATGCAGGATTTACATAAGTTCCTGTTTTGAATTCCCTGCTTTCAATTACGGTTCCTCCTGTTATAAGTTTTCCACCTTCCTTTACAACTCTTTTAAGAGCTGCAAAATAATTTTCTGTTGCATCCTTGTCAATCAGTGGGCCTACTAAAATGCCCTGCTTAAACGGATTACCGATCGGCAGATCATTATAAATCTTTTTTAACCTTCTTTTTACAACATCATAGACGTTTTCATGCACAATTATTCTTCTGGTTGTTGTGCACCTTTGGCCACATGTACCTACTGCCCCAAATACAATTGCTCTGATTGCCAGATCAAGATCTGCCTTCTCTGTTACAACGATGGCGTTATTTCCACCCAATTCCAGCAAAGATCTTCCAAGTCTTGCACCAACCATTTCTCCAACCTTTTTACCCATTCTGGTTGAACCTGTAGCTGAAATAAGAGGAATTCTTGTATCTTCAGAGAGTTTTGCTCCAATCTCAGCTCCTCCGATGATATAGTTGAACACGCCTTCCGGAACCTGATTTTCCTTAAGCACTTGCTTTATTATATTCTGACAAGCCACAGCTGTGAGGGGAGTCTTTTCAGATGGTTTCCAAATACATACATCTCCGCAAACGGCTGCCAGCATTGCATTCCAGGACCATACAGCCACCGGAAAATTAAATGCAGAAATAATCCCAACAAGTCCAAGCGGATGATATTGATCATACATTCTATGCTCAGGACGTTCTGAATGCATTGTAAATCCCTGAAGCTGTCTTGATAAACCGACTGCCAGGTCACAGATATCAATCATCTCCTGCACCTCTCCCCATCCCTCCTGCATTATTTTACCTGTTTCCCAGGTAACTAGTTTTCCCAAAGCATCTTTATGCTCACGTAGTCTGTTTCCTATCTGTCTTACAATGTCTCCTCTTTTCGGAGCAGGCCATTGTCTCCATTCTTCAAATGCTTTTTGCGCTGTTACAATTACATGATCATAATCTTCATCATTTGCAAAATATACTTTTGATATTGAACCACCATCTACAGGGGAAAATATTTCTTTTATAGTCCTTTTACCTTTACCCGCATCAAGCTTTCCTGTACTAAAAGCCGGATTAATATTTTTTAAACCCAGTTCTGACAGGATACCTGCAAAGTCTATTTTTTCTGCTCCTTTTAAATTCAGTTTCATTAATGAAGAATTTTCGATTGACCAATATAAATGCTAATCTGTAAAAAATTGTTTTGATTTTAAAGTAAAACAAAAAAAGAAAGGCGCTTATTCCGCGCCTTTCAACTTATTTATTACTAATCCAACCTCTTACCACGCAACTGCGTAATAGGCTTTTTGTCCGTTCGGATAAATACCTCCAATAAGCGTACCTTCTGATTTATTGCTATCAAGATAGTGCATCAGATCTTCAGCATTTTTAACCTTCTGTTTGTCTATTGAAGTAATGATGAAGCCTTCTTTAATACCTGCTTCTTTGAATTTACCCGAAAGCAGCTTAGTAACTTTTGCTCCTCCATCAATTTTTAACTTTCTCATTTCTTCTTTTGAAAGGTCAATCAGACTGGCTCCCACAGATTTTGTGGATGCAGTGATTTCTTCCTTCTTCACAAGCTGAGTATTTCCTTTTGTATTCATAAGAACGGCATCTACTTCTTGCTCTTTTCCATCACGTACATATTTTACTTTAATTTTATCTCCCGGACGGAATCTTGCTACATTTTCCTGCAATGAAGCTGAAGAATTTACAGGGATCTGGTTAACATGAGTAATAACATCTCCTTCTTTTAAACCAGCTTTATCAGCAGCGCTTGACTGATTTACAGAGGCGACATAAACTCCTGTAACACCTTTAAGTCCCTTCTCTTTGGCAAGAGTTGAATTAATCTCCATTATACTCACTCCAAGCAATGCTCTTTGAACAGTTCCATAATCCGCAAGGTCTTTTATAACTTTCTTTACCAATGCGACTGGCACAGCGAAAGAATAACCAGCATATGAACCTGTTGGAGATGCAATGGCAGTATTGATGCCTATCAACTCACCTCTAAGATTAACAAGAGCACCTCCACTATTTCCAGGATTTACCACAGCATCTGTCTGTATAAAAGACTCTATTGCCAGATTGTCTTTGCTCTTCAGAATATTGATATTTCTGGCTTTAGCGCTTACGATACCTGCTGTAACAGTTGAAGTAAGATTAAACGGGTTACCCACAGCTAAAACCCATTCACCGATTTTTACATTGTCAGAATTACCATATGTTACAGTAGGCAGATCCTTTTCTTCTATCTTCACAAGAGCCAAATCAGTTGAAGGATCTGTTCCAATAAGTTTTCCTGTGAAGCTTCTTTTGTCATTGAGAACAACTTCTATATTATCTGCATTTTCTACAACGTGATTATTGGTTATGATATAACCATCCGTAGAGATGATCACTCCTGATCCCGATGCTTCACGAGGTGCACCATTCTGATAATTACCTTCTGGCATTGAAAATCCGTCTCCAAAAAACTCCTTCAACATCTGATCCATCGGGCCGCCCGGATAAACTCTCTGCTGTCCCTGACTTTTTGGTTCATAAGAAGTCTTAATGTGCACTACTGCGGGCCTTGCAGCATCAGCTGCATGAATAAAATTAAGCCCTTCCGGCACTACTACTGAGGCTGTATCAGCAGAATAATTAGAAAGAACTGCAGGGGGTCTGTTTTGTACAGAATAAATATACTTTTCTCCGATCAGATATTTATATCCGAAAATAGATACGGCTCCACCAAGCAAAGACGTGACAAGAGCCAAAATAATAATGTGTTTTGCTTTCATACTTAGTTTAGAAAATTGAGAGTTGTTTCTCGTTAACGAAAAAATTCAACAAGTATTTTAACTTAAAAAATCCGGAGATTTAAAATTTTTCTCCGGATTTTAATCCAATTATTTCACTTCAATCACGGATTTCTTTTCAACTTTTTCAGCTTTAGGAATTGTAATGAATAAAATCCCATCTTTAAATTCTGCATGAATATTTTCATGCGCAATTTCATCAGGCAATACAAATGATCTGTGGAATTGCCCATAAGCAGTTCCCAAAGCATGTACTTTTTTGCCATGCTCTTTAAATTCAGCCTTTCTCTCCCCGCTAACCGTTAATCTTTTATCATGAAAATCAACTTTGATATCTTCTTTTTTAAGTCCCGGCAATGCCAGCTGAATTTGAAATTCTTTCTCAGCTTCTAAAATATCTGCTTTGGGTGAAAAATATTTTGCCTGATTACTTTGTATGGCTGATGCTTCATTAAAAAAGCTATCGATAAAATCTGAAAATGATTTTGGAGTGAAATCTTTTTCTCTGTTTTCTTTTACTAATAGTGTCATAATTTTTTCCATTTTTGATTTAATTGACAATTAGAAAAAAATATGCCACTCATTTTTTTCGAAGAAAAACAATGTCAAGTTGTCGGCTTTTAAATTTTTTTTCATCACCACTCAAGACAAAATGACACTTTTAGTTTTTTTAATTTTAAACTGATAAAAATGACCCTCATTATTAATGAATTAAAAAATAATAAAAAAAATATTTAGACAGGTATTGCATAATTAAATTCAATTGACTAATATTGCACTCCGTTAGCGAATAACATTCCTCCTTAGCTCAGCTGGTTAGAGCATCTGACTGTTAATCAGAGGGTCGCTGGTTCAAGTCCAGCAGGGGGAGCAAAAGGCCTTCAGAAATTTCTGAAGGCCTTTTAATTTTCAAATATCCGAATTATATAGTTATCCGAATTATATAGTGTTGATAATCTTAAGTTATCGATTCTCACAACTTTCACTCATTTGGATGTTTTGATAAATTCTCTTTAAAAGTTACTCCGTTAGCGAAAATATTCCTCCTTAGCTCAGCTGGTTAGAGCATCTGACTGTTAATCAGAGGGTCGCTGGTTCAAGTCCAGCAGGGGGAGCAAAAGCCTTCAGAAATCTCTGAGGGCTTTTTTATTTTTTACCACTCTAATAATCGTATTATTCTTTCCATTTCCGGAAATATTGGATCAATCAAAAAAGCTGGGGTTCATCTAGTCGTTTCAAGATCCGATTGATACCATCGCTTGAAGCGATGGTATCAATCTTAACCTTACATAAAGTGATAAAATAGAAATTAGACTCTCCTCCCAGATTTCCGGACTGATCCATATTCTTTCCTGAAAAACTTAAATCATCTGCTGAAAAAAAGATTGGGGACTCCATTTTTTTTAAATAACCTATCTAATCTATAAGGGTTAACTCATTCGGATGCTTCCATAACGATAGGAAATTCTATGGTATTTAAAGAATCAAAAGAAGAATTTGTCCGAAGGTTGAAAACTAATTCTCTTAATGGATTAACTCAACAAGAAGCTAAAAATAGATTAGACCTCAATGGATATAATGAATTTGAAGGACAAAAGAAAGAAACTCTTTTTCAGAAATCCCTTCATCACTTAACTGAAATCACTTCTATCATTTTAATGATAGCAGCTGCTATTTCAGGATACGTCGCTATAACCCAAGGAACGGGTTGGCCTAAAGTAATCGTAATACTTTCTATAGTTATCATTAATGTGGTTGTAGCAGTATACCAGGAGAGCAAATCAGAAGCCGCGCTAGAAGCACTTAAACGCCTTAATACTAACACAACAACAGTCATCAGAGACGGAAAAAAATCCAGAATTAATGCCAATGAACTGGTACCAGGAGACATTGCTGAATTTAACACCGGTGATATTATTACCGCAGATTGTCAGCTACTGCAAACTAATTCCCTTCAAATTGATGAATCTTCCCTGACCGGAGAATCCGAACCCATACTAAAAAATGAGAATTTTCACTCTCAGAATGATTCACCAATCGGTGATAGATTTGATTGGGTATTCTCCGGAACGCTTGTTACGAATGGTAGAGGAAGAGCAGTAGTAGTAAAAACTGCCATGAATACGGAAATGGGTAAGATTGCTAAGCTCCTGAATGAAACAGAGAAATTGAAAAACCCCTCTCCAGATCAAACTAGCACAATTATCTAAGAGATTATCCTTCATAGCTTTATTAGCGGCGATGGCAATCTTTCTAATCGGCAAATTTATTCATAACCATTCTACTCTGGATATGCTGATGATTGGAATCTCCCTAGGCGTGGCCGCAGTACCGGAAACTCTTCCAATTATTGTTACCATGATTCTCTCTCGTGGTGTGTTCAATATGGTGAAGAAGAATACTATCATCAGAAAAATTCCTGCTATTGAAACTATAGGAAATACCTCTGTGATTTGTTCTGATAAAACCGGAACGCTAACTCAAAACCAAATGGAAATTCAACAGATCTGGATAGATTCAGGTGGGCCTACCCTTTCAATTGAAGAATTTTCAGAAGAAGAGATGAAGACGGTCGTTTTACTAACCGTCTGTTCAAATGCAACAACCATAGAAGTAGATGAAGAAGGGAATGAAAAAGTAATAGGTGACCCGACTGAATTAGCCATTATCAGATTATTGCATAAAAAAGGTTTAACAAGAGTGGAGGCTGAACGCGAATTTCCCAGAGTAGAAGAATTGCCATTCAATTCAAAAAGAAAATTAATGACAACTTTACACCTTGTGGAGGGTGGTTATTAGTAGTAACAAAAGGTGCATTTGACAGAATTCCTGTTATCTGGAAGAATGAAGAACAAAGACTCAAAGCTCAGAAAATTCATGATGAATCTGCTTCAAGAGCATTAAGAGTAATTGCTATTGCTACCAAAAAATTAACTGCATATCCTGAAGTAATTAGCGAAGAAACTTTGGAAAGCAATTTAGAATTCCTCGGTTTAATAGGAATGATTGACCCACCCAGGGCAGAATCGAAAGATGCTGTAAAACAAGCGAACGAAGCTGGCATTAAGGTAGTAATGATTACCGGTGACCATAAAGGAACCGCTCAGGCTATCGCTAAAGAAATAGGAATCTTAAAAGATGAAAAATTAGAATTAGTAGTTACTGGTAAAGAATTAACTGAGATGAGTGATGATGCATTGAAAGAGAGAATTAAGAAAATTTCAGTTTATGCACGTGTATCTCCTCAGGATAAAATTCGAATTGTCCAGGCTTGGCAATCAAAAGGTGAAGTAGTAGCGATGACTGGAGGTGGTGTTAATGATGCCCCGGCTCTGAAAGCTGCAGATGTGGGGGTAGCCATGGGTATTACAGGAACTGAAGTTTCTAAAAATGCTTCTGATATGATTATTACAGATGACAACTTTGCTACTATAGTAAGCGCAATTAAAGAGGGACGTACTTCATTTGATAATATCAGGAAAACTATTTATTTCTTATTGTCAGTAAATTTCGCTCAGATCTTCATTATGCTGGCGGGAGTAACATTAGGTTGGGGGGCACCACTGACTGCTGTCCAAATCCTGATGGTGAATGTAATCGCAGATGGTATTCCGGGATTCTTTCTTTCTTTTGAGAAATCAGAAAGAGGCGTTATGAAAAGACTGCCATTAAGAAAAGACTCCGGTGTTTTCGAGAATGGATTAGGACTGAAAATTTTCCAACGTTCTTTAAATTTTGTAATCATAGTTCTTTTAGCATTCTTTTTAGGAGTCAATACACCTGAAACTGGTTCCAGAGAATTAGGAGTCACTATGGCTTTCATTGTCATGTCTCTATCTTCTGCTTTGAATATTTTTAATATCAGAAGTAAAGATTCAATATTCGTAACCGGATTATTAGAAAACCGGAAATTATTTCTGGGAACATTAACGTCCGTCTTTCTTACTATTTTAATAATGTTTATTCCGCTATTAAGACAAACATTTGAAGTAATTCCTTTGAATGGTCTTCAATGGTCAATTGTTATAATTCTTGGTATAAGCCCTATCATAATAAATGAAATCCAAAAATTTATAGCGTTTAAAAATAAAATTGGATAGAATCTTAGGAGAAATTTTACATTTTATTGACTAACATGATAATCCTGAAGGATGATATAAATTTATACTCTTAACATCCTCGTAAAATCAAAATCCCGAACCGGATTAGAAAGTTATCCTGTTTATAGATGGCATTTTGTTCCTTATAAAACACTTATAAATGCCTAACTAACATTCGTTATCAAATTAATATTTCTATTACAAATAGGGGAAGAAAAAAAGGGGCTCAAATTTGTTTTCCTTTTTTTGCACTTTTCTATTTTTCTTTTCTCCCTACAATATTTTCAAATCCTATTAATTTTCAGGTTGTTTTAATATATTTACCTTAAGAGGAATCATTCCGAGGCAGGGTCTTTTTAATAATTTTTTAAGAATCATTTAGCAACAGCTTGCGTATAGGACTTTAAATTAAGCTTTAGAATGGAGGAGATAAAAATCAATATTACTTTAGTTGAGGACAACGAACTATATGCATTATTCCTTGAACATAAGATAAAAGACCTTCTTAATTGTAATTTCAAAATATACAATAATTCGGAAGAACTCATTAATAATCTGGAATTTGAGAAAAACACTGATATTTTTATTCTAGACTATAACCTTCCAGGATTAAAAGGTTTGGATACCTTGAGGATTTTAAGGGACAGATTACCTGATTCAGAAATAATAATTCTTTCTAACCAGTCCGATATTCAGGTCGCCATAGATCTGATCAAATCCGGTGCGTTTGATTACGTCATCAAAAACAATGATTCCGTTGAGCGTATCTTAAATGCTATCAGCAAAGCTCAGGAATTCCGTTTCCTTCGTTCAGAAAACATTACTCTAAAACTTAAAATCAACAAGTATAAAAGCGTAAGCACTATTGTAGCAATAATCTTCATTATCTTTTTTTCAATAATCCTTTTCCTGAGGTAAATCTATGAGTACTTCAAGCGAATATCTATTTCAGGAACAACCGATTTCCATCTTATTTACTGAAGATAATGAGCTGAATCAATTCCTTATATCGAAATTGTTATCTACGTATAAGGATAAAGTCGAATTTGCTGAATCAGGTTATGAAGCTATAGAGAAAATCAGAAAGAACCACTATGATATCGTTTTCATGGATATTAACCTTCCGAAACTCAACGGTATTAAGGCCACTCAGATGATTCGAAATGATATTAACCTTTCTGGCAATCAATTACCAATTATTGCTATGACTGCTGCCGAAAACAGCAACATGAAAGCATTTCTGGATGCAGGAATGAACGGTTATATCAGCAAGCCGTTTGAAGTAACCGAGCTGAAAGAAATCCTTGCCAAACACCTTGGGAATGACTCCAATGCCCCCACAATCAGTGAACCAGTTATTGCCCCCTTTACATTTGGGAATATAACCAATAAAGAAGTTTTAGCTAAAATGATTTCTTTATTCAAAAAACACAAGAAAGAGTTTTTTGAGCAAGTGACTTTTTATATTGGAGAATCAAATTTTGAAGCTGTTTCGAATACAGCGCATAAAATGAAATCAACTGCGGATGTAATTGGAATTCCAGAATTAAAAGAAGCCCTCAATAAGCTGGAAAACTACGCAAAGGCTCATGAAAAAGAGGAAATGGAAAAAGCTTATAAAAAAGCTCAAGAGCTATTCATCGTTTCAGAAAAAGCCCTTGAACATTTCAGTTAATTCTACTTATGCTTGTTTCTTTTTAGGAGGCATGGTCCCAAACACATAATCCCACAAAGGTGAAGACACCCCAAATACAGTAGAATTATCTTTATAATGATGTATTGCATGATTCACCCAAAGTTCTTTAAAAATATTTTTTGGAGGAGCATAAGCATGCACGATATAATGAACAAACAAGTAAGAAGCATAACCGGTAAGCAACCCTGGTAAGAATCCAAATACTTTGGTATTCATTAAAGAATAGAAAATTACAAAGAAAATGACCGCAAGTGTAATGCTCAATAAAGGAGGCATTGCCAATCTGTCTTTATCCTTAGGAAATTCATGATGCACTCCATGCATATTATATTGGATCTTTTTCTTGAAACTGCTTGTGGGCGCCATGTGAAATACAAAACGATGAACAAGATATTCAATCAGAGTAAAAAACAGAAATCCACCTAAAAACAACAGTGGAATCAGATATCCGGGAAGGGGTGTATACTTGAAAGCGTAAAATAATAGAACAGCTGATATCACAATAAAAATCGATATTGGTATCGATATATGCGTCCTGCTGAGTCTTTCTAAGATCGGGTTGTCGAATAATTGCTTGGTACCATTATTCTTCGGCTTATTTGTAGTAAATCCATTATCTTCCATATCTCTTATCTTTATTTACTAGAAACAAATTGATTCTATTTCACTATACTTTTATTATCACACTTTTAAGGTTTCACGTACATTTGTAAGAATCCTTTGATAAAAACTTTCATACAAAGGCAAAATATTTACCACATCAAATTCCTTAGCTCTTTCCAGCGCATTTTGCCTGAATGTCTGATGATTTTCCGGACTTAAAATGATCATGGCCTTTTCCACCATATCATCTATATCACCTACTTTAGACATAAATCCTGTTTTCCCATTGATATTCAATTCAGGAATACCACCGGTATCGGAGCTAAGGACCGGCACTTCACATGCCATTGCTTCGAGCGCTGCAAGTCCGAAGCTTTCCTTTTCCGAAGGCATAATAAATAAATCAGCGACAGAAAGTACTTCTTCAACTGCATCCAGCTTTCCAAGAAACCTTATATCAGAACACGTCTTTAACTCCCTGCAAAGGTTTTCTATCTTAATTCTTTCAGGCCCATCGCCAACAAGGAGAAGTTTTACCGGAATCAATTTACGTAATTTGTCAAAGACCCTCACTACATCATCAACTCTTTTAACTGCTCTAAAGTTAGAAGTATGCACTAGAAGCTGCTCTCCGTGCGGGCAGATGGCCAGCTTGAAATGCTCTTTCTTCTGTTTCTTAAATCTGTTGAGGTCAATAAAGTTAGGAATTACTTCAATTTCTTTGGTAACTTCAAAATGTTTGTAAGTATCTTTCTTAAGATCTGCACTTACTGCAGTAACTCCATCCGACTCATTGATACTGAAAGTTACCACAGGTTCATAAGAGGCGTCTTTTCCTACCAATGTGATATCTGTGCCGTGAAGCGTAGTTACCACCGGAATAATTATTCCTTTTGTCTTCAATATCTGCTTTGCCATATATGCAGCAGAAGCGTGTGGTATTGCATAATGCACATGCAGTAAGTCAAGCTTCTCATGGAGAACAACATCAACCATTTTACTGGCAAGTGCAAGCTCATAAGGAGGATATTGAAACAGCGGGTAAGAAGAAATTGCTACTTCGTGATAGAAGAGGTTTTCGTTGAAAAAATCCAGCCTTAAAGGTTGGGTATAAGTAATAAAATGAATCTGGTGACCTTCTTTTGCGAGAGCAATACCGAGCTCTGTCGCAACGACACCACTACCTCCAAAGGTAGGGTAACAAACAATTCCAATCTTCATATCCGGTCCTATTTAGACTTATTTACAAGCTCAAAGTTAAAACAACAATGCGACCGGACAAATATAAGCTTACTTCAGCGTTATTCTTTTATCTGTATTATAATTTAATATTGCTTTATACAATACATCCTGAATCTTAGTCCTTACGCCTCCTTTAATCAACTTCTGATTTCCGGCATCCGGATAAACTCTGTTTGAAAGAAAAACGTAAACTAGTTCCTGATCAGGATCTGCCCAGACTGCTGTGCCTGTAAAACCAGTATGCCCAAAGGTATTTGGAGAAGCATAATCTGAAGTTGGTCCATTTCCGTCAGGTTCTGGTTTATCCCAACCCAATCCTCTTCTGTTGTCTTCAAACTGTTTCTCCGCAAATAAAGGAACTGTCTTCGGTAGAAAATATCTGGTACCTCCATAAAATCCCTTTTGAAGGTTCATCTGCATAAGCACAGCCAGGTCATTTGCATCGCTGAACATGCCTGCATGACCTCCCACTCCGCCAAGCAATGCCGCTCCCTGATCATGCACTGTTCCTCGTATCAGAGCCTTTCTGAAATACTTATCATCTTCTGTTGGAGCAATCTGATTTAACGGAAATTTTCCTAATGGGCAATAAGTCAATGTATTCAGACCAAGAGGATCAAAAAGATTTTGTCTGAGGAATTCATCAAGGGACTGGTCTAAAACCTTCTCGGCAACACGCTTCATAATATAAAACCCAAGGTCGCTATATACATAAGCATGCTTATCAGAGCGTTTTTCCACCTTACCTTTCTTATTTTTCTTCAGAATAGGTTTAGGTAACAGGTCTGATTCAATAGTCCATTTCCATAAAGAATCTTCGATAGAATTGATACAATACAATCCAGGGACAACCATCCTGCAAAAAGTATCATTCTTCTCCGGACGATAGTAGCATTTGTTAAAACCAGAAGTATCAAGTGTACGCTTCCAGTGTGGAAGGAACGGGATCAAACCAGCCTGGTGTGTTAGAATATCTTTGATAACCAGATCTTCTTTATTGGTATTTTTTAATTCCGGAAGGTAAAAAGAAGCCTTTTTATCAAGGTCAATCAATTCTCTTTCCTGCAGAAACATTACTGCCTGGAGGGTTCCGGCAACCTTTGAAACTGAGGCGACATCATAAAGAGTATTGTTGGTCACCGGCTCTTTCTTGTCATAAGTAAGAGTTCCATAAGCCTTTTCAAACACTACCGTTCCGTTTTTCACTGCAACCACCTGACAGCCGGGAGTAGCCTTATCGGCTATTGCTTTTAAAGCAATAGAATCTATTTGTCTCAGCGTAACTCCATCCATGCCCGCATTTTCAGGATAAGCGTAACGAAGTCTTTTCACAAAAGGATTGGTATCATATCCTGAATTGATCGCAATCTCCTGACCTATGGAAACTGGGGTACGTCCTGTTGCCTGTACTCCTCCGAAAATCACTTGTGGTACAACCTTATAAGTCACCTCATTATCTTCATAAGCGCATAAAAGATTAGGGCTTGTCGGGAAGAATTTCAGACTATATGGGTTTCCAAACACACAGACTATAGTTTTAGTAGTTGCCTGCAGCTTTTTAATAAATTTTCTGGAATTTTCACTTATACCATAATCCTTATTATTAAAAATATTTGTATTCTGAACTCCGACAATTACTACTTCAAATTTCTTAAGTTCATTTAGAACAGCATCATAAACTGCCTCATCGGAATTTTTATTAGCAACAGCAAAATGAGCTACATTTGCATATTTGCTTAGCATTTCCTGAAAGGTATTGCCTTTATCTCTGCCAATGGATACTGAAGCTATAGAAGTTGTATCAGGATATTTTAAAGGTATAAGCTGATCATCATTAAAAACAACTGTTATTGCTTTTTCATATAGCTCCTGCTGAACGGCTTTAGCTGCTGTGCTATTAAGATCTTCATAAAGGTTTTTTAATACTACAGGTGCCATATGATCCAATCCTGCCCAGTATTTCGCTTTTAATATTTTTCTTACTTTTTGATCTACATCCTCTTGAGACAGCTGCTTGTTTTCAATTGCTTTTTCAATTTTGCCAATCGCGACAGGAACATTTTCAGGAAATAACAAGACATCATTACCCGAAAGCAATGCATGTAAATCAACCTCCCCAGGCTTATAAAAATTGCTAACGCCTTTCATATTCAGTGCATCAGTAAAAATAAGACCTTTAAAACCAAGATCATTTTTAAGTATGTCAGTTACAACATGAGGTGAGAGTGTTGTAGCTCTGTTTGGAGTATTGTCCAAAGCAGGCACATGAATATGGCCCACAAGGACCCCCATTACACTATCTTTAATGAGCTGACGGAAAGGATACATTTCAACATCCGTCAACCTTTGAATACCGTGATTAATAACGGGTAAAGTATGGTGAGAGTCCGTCTCTGTGTCTCCATGCCCTGGAAAATGTTTAGCTGTAGTCAGCACAAAATTATCCTGCATCCCTTTCATGTAAGCAATGCCTTTATTGGCAACATTTACTTTATCTTCCCCAAAAGAGCGCATTCCAATGACCGGGTTATTAGGATTGCTGTTCACGTCCACACAGGGAGCAAAGTTAACATGCACCCCAAGTCTTCTGCATTGACGAGCAACTTCCTTACCCATTTTGTAAATGTATTTGTCATCTGCAATTGCTCCAAGAGTCATCTGTTTAGGAAAACTGATAACACTATCGAGACGCATACCTAGTCCCCACTCTGCATCCATTGCAATAAATAAAGGTACCTTGGAAAGAGCCTGATATCTGTTTGTGAGAATTGCCTGGCGAACTGGACCTCCCTGAAAAAAAATCAGGCCGCCAATACCATATTTTGAGATAAGTTCTTCAATTTCCTGAATATGCTTGCTTCCTTTATTAGAATATGCAGCTACCATAAAAAGGTGACCAATTCTCTGTTGAGGAGACATTGAGGTCATGATGCTATCAACCCACGCATCCTGATTCATTAGCCTTTTTGGTGTCTTTTTTGGATTATTCCACGAAAGAAAAAGAGCTCCACAAAGGAAAAGAAACGAAACCAATAAATACCTGCTATACATCAACAACTCGGAATTAAAAGAGAAACTTTACAGATACAACAAACGGACCAGTATTTTATGTTTTAAATAACTAAGTAAAATATTTATTGTAGGGTAATATTCTCTTCAAATATAAATTAATAAATGTTTGCGGGAAATGAATTTCAAATCAATGTTTAAGAATTTGTTATACTTTTTTAAGAAAGGATAAATGAATAACTTTTTTAAATTAAAATTATTATAAGAAAAAACGGGTTATTTTTGTCTCCAGAATAAAACCAAATGCCAGATATAATTCGTCTCCTTCCGGATGCTTTAGCCAATCAGATTGCTGCAGGTGAAGTGGTTCAAAGACCAGCTTCTGTGGTAAAAGAGCTTCTGGAAAATTCCATAGATGCGGGAAGCAATAAAATTCAGCTAATAATAAAAGATGCCGGGAAAGCACTTATTCAGGTGGTTGACAATGGGAAAGGTATGTCTGATACAGATGCCAGACTTAGCTTTGAAAGACATGCAACCTCCAAAATAAGCTCTACAGAAGATCTTTTTGCAATAAGAACCTTCGGGTTCCGGGGAGAAGCTCTGGCTTCCATCGCCGCAGTTGCTCAAGTCGAGATGAAAACCAGAAGGGCCGATGATGAAGTAGGAACCCTGATCAGAATAGAAGGCTCGGAAATAAAAGTTCAGGAAGCTGTAAATACACCCGTAGGTACTAGCTTTAGTGTTAAAAATCTTTTTTTCAACGTCCCAGCCAGAAGGAACTTCCTGAAATCTAACCCTGTAGAAATGCGTCATATATTGGACGAGTTTCACAGAGCGGCACTAGCTTATCCAGCTATAGGTTTTACGCTTTACCAGAATGATCTGGAGATATTTAATATGCCGTCAGAAAAGCTGAGCAGAAGAATAATTTCCCTTTTTGGTCAGAACTACAAGGAACAACTTATTACTTGTCAGGAAGAAACGGACCAGCTGAAAATTCATGGATATATCGGAAAGCCTGAGAATGCTAAAAGAACCAGAGGAGACCAATATTTCTTTGTAAATAACAGATTTATCAAAAATAACTACTTGCATCATGCAGTAGTACATGCGTTTGACAATCTCCTTCCGGATGATAGTTTTCCATTTTATGTGCTTTTTATAGAAATCGATCCAAAACACATCGATGTCAATGTTCATCCCACAAAAACCGAAATTAAATTTGATGATGAAAAAACCATTTATGCCATCATCAGAGCTGCAGTGAAAAAAGCACTGGCAACCCACAATATTGCCCCTTCCCTGGATTTTGATCAGGATATCAATTTTTCACTCGGTCAAAATCCTTCAAGTTATCAAAATTTCCCACCAAGAAGGGAACATGAAATTGAAAGAGGAAACGACCCATTTAAACAAGGATTGCGATTCCCCTCTTCAGCTAATCCTTTAGAAGAAAAAAATAAGGATAATTGGGAACAGCTTTATAAATCTTTTGAAAATGAAGAAAAGCCGAAGACTTTTGAAACAATCCGACTGGGAAGTGCGGTAAACACCAAACCAGAAGAAAAGGATGTTTCATTAAATAAAGATCTCTTGTATAACGAAAACCAAAGCACATTTCAGCTTCATCAGAAATATATTGTTACTCAGGTAAAATCAGGCATGCTAGTAGTGGACCAGCAGGCAGCGCACGAAAGAATTCTCTATGAGAAATACCTGAATATGCTTCAGAATAAATTCGGCGCCTCTCAGCAATTTCTTTTTCCTCTGAAAATAGAGCTTTCGCACTCAGACTTTGCCCTGGTCATGGAAATGGAAGAGGAAATCAAATCATTAGGATTTGTCTTTAATGTGTTCGGGAATACTACCATTGTTGTAAACGGAATTCCTTCTGATATTACCGGGGGAAATGAAAAGGATCTTTTTGAAGGACTTATTGAACAATTTAAAAACAATAGGGACGAAATTAGTATTGATAGGAAGGAAAACCTGGCAAGATCCCTTGCCAAAAGAGCTTCTCTGAAGCCCGGAACAAGGCTTACATTACTAGAAATGAACACCTTAATAGATCAGTTATTTGCCTGTAAAAGTCCGAATTACGCACCTAATGGAAATCATACCATTGTAATTCTGGACATGAACAGAATTGAAAAGTTTTTTACAAAGACCCAATTTTAATTAGTCATGCAAATGTCTCTTACTCCCATGGTAAAAAATCTCCTGATTTTAAATATCGGGATATTTCTTATTATGAAGTTTACTGGCGAAAATCTTATCGGGATACTAGGTCTCAAGTACCTAAATGCTCCTGGCATGAAGACAGAAGCATATCGTTTTTTTACGCATATGTTCGTACATGCAGACTGGGGACATCTTTTTTCCAACATGTTCGGACTTTTTATATTTGGACCATTATTGGAAAGAGTCTGGGGACCTATGAGATTCCTGGCTTTTTATATGATATGCGGCCTTGGAGCAGCGATGCTGTATTCAGGAGTAGTATATTTTGAAATGCACCATTTAGAGGTTTTAAAGAATAATTTTATTTCAAATCCCTCTCCTGAATTATTTATCAAATTTATCAGGGAATCTGTTGGGGACAAATTTCTTGGAAGTTTCCAATTTCTGGACGGATATGAAAAAGATCCAGGAAATCCAACTTTCATTAATTACGCTAAAGATAAAGTAATCGGAATTTACAATTACACAATAAATGTCCCAATGGTGGGAGCTTCGGGAGCTATTTTTGGTGTTCTAATGGCCTTCGGATTACTTTTTCCTAATACCGAAATGTTTTTACTTTTTTTGCCTGTTCCCATAAAAGCTAAGTATATTGTTGGGTTTTACGGATTATTTGAAATTTATGCAGGCATTCAAAGAAATCCAGGAGATAATGTAGCGCATTTTGCTCATATTGGAGGAATGTTATTCGCATTCCTGATTGTTAAATACTGGGAAAGAGAAAGAAATCGTTTTTATTAAAATGAATCTTTTAGAAGACTTAAAATATCAGTTTCGACAAAAGGAAAATGGTCTGACAAAGATTATTCTGATCAATGTCATTGTTTATATAATAGGTACCATTTTGTGGGTATTCTCAAAAGGATTTGGGAATATGACACTTTTCAACCTTATCTACATCAATCAACACCTTCCGGCTCATTTCAGTGATTTTATTCACAGACCTTGGTCATTAGCTACTTACTTCTTTAGCCATACAGTACCTAATCCTTTTCATATTTTAGGTAATATGCTGGGTCTGTACTGGTTTGGAAGACTGGTCTCTGAATATCTTGGCAATAGAAGGCTAATTAGTTTATATATCCTTGGTGGACTTGCCGGTGCTGCTATTTATTTACTGCTTTATAACTTTGTTCCTTATTTTATACAGCGAGCGCCTTTATATGGCATGATCGGAGCTTCTGCAAGCGTATATGCAGTAATAGTTGCAGCTGCTACCCTCCTTCCTGACTATTACTTTCATCTCGTATTTATAGGTCCTGTAAGAATCAAATATATTGCAGCATTCTTTATTTTCGTTTCTTTTATTGGCTCTGTCGGCATGAATGCCGGAGGTAATTTAGCTCATTTAGGAGGAGCCTTATTAGGCTATATTTTCATCAAACAACTTAAAAAAGGTATAGATCTGGGAAAACCGGTAAGCGCTGTCAGTGAGTTTTTCAATAAACTGTTTACCAGGAGAAAAATTAAAGTAAGTTACAGAAACAGTGACAAAAACTTTAATTATGAAGATAAAGAACCTGATCAGAAAGAAATAGATGCTATCCTGGATAAAATTTCAAAATCCGGGTATTCCAGTCTTACAAAGCGAGAAAAGGAAAGACTTTTCAGAGCAAGCAGTAAAAAATAACATTAAATTATTCTTAAAGTTTCAGCCCAATATTTTTTATGCAAATGGTGGATTTTAAAAACTTATCAGTAACAGAAAAAGACGGAATACTTCATATAACTATCAGCCGGGTGGAGAAAATGAATGCTTTGAACCACAAAACCCTGGAAGAACTGAAAGTAGCAATTCAGATAGCCTATGATGAAGACAGCATTAAAGGCGTAATCCTTACAGGTGCCGGAGAAAAGGCATTTGTGGCTGGAGCCGACATCAAGGAAATATCAGAAGTACCGGAAGTTAACGCCCGAAAATTTTCCGAATACGGTCAGGAAATTTTTGATGCATTTGAAAAGTGTCCTAAACCGGTTATTGCTGCTGTTAATGGATTTGCCCTTGGTGGAGGCTGCGAACTAGCGATGGCATGTCATATCCGAATAGCATCTGATAATGCCAAATTCGGCCTTCCGGAAGTTACTCTTGGCATTCTTCCGGGATATGGAGGCACACAGCGACTTCCTCAACTGGTAGGAAAAGGAAAAGCATTCGAATTGATTATGACAGGTGACATGATATCTGCTCAGGATGCACTTGCTATCGGGCTGGTGAATCACGTTACCGACAAAGATCAGCTTATACCAAAATGTCTTGAGATTCTGAAGAAAATCTCAACTAAGGCCCCAATTGCCATTGCTCAGGTTGTAGAATGCATCAATGCCGCTTATTCAAAAGAAGAAGACGGATATCAGACAGAAGCTAATTCATTCGGAATCTGCTGTAAATCGGAAGATTTTCGTGAAGGTACTTCAGCATTTCTTGATAAAAGGAAACCAGAATTTAAGGGAAAATAAAAAATTTCAGAATTATCCTGATCCAGCAATCTTTTTAATACAGTATTATAATGAGGGTTTTAAAACCCTTTTTTAATTATGTCACTTCTCAAAAAATTAGCGGGGCAAACAGCTCTTTATGGCTTAAGCAGTATTCTTGGAAGGGCAATCAATTTTCTGCTCGTCCCTTTTTATACTGCAGTTTTGGCTCCTGTTCAGTTCGGAACCATAACCGAGCTTTATGCCTATGTAGCTTTCTTCAACATACTTTATCTGTATGGTATGGAAACTGCTTATTTCCGGTTTGCAACCAAAGAAAATCTCAGTGAAGAAACGGTTTTTAACCAGTCCGAAACTTCATTGATTTTCTCAAGTCTCCTGTTCAGTGGTGCCATTCTTCTGCTTTCACCCGTCATTGCAACTGGTCTGGATTACCGTGGTCATTCATCTTACTTCATCCTTCTTGGAACTATTCTAGCCATAGATTCCATAGTGGCAATTCCATTCGCCAGATTAAGACTTCAAAACAAAGCGGGAGTATTTGCAACGGCCAAATTGTTCAACATACTGGTAAATGTTGGCTTTAACATATTTTTCCTTGTTTTCTGCAAAAAAATAGCTGCAGGAGAACAGTTTCCTTCATTGAAACCATTGGCTCAATCGATATACTCTGAAAAGTATATAGTAGAATATATCCTGATTTCAAACCTTATAGCAAGTTTTCTTACTATCTTCTTTTTACTAAAAACATTCAAAGGCTTCAAAATAAATTTTAACTGGGAAAGGCTTAAACCCATGCTTGTATATTCCATCCCGATGTTATTCATCGGCCTAGCAGGAATGGTTGATGAAATGCTAAGCAGGATCATACTTAAATATGTTTTGCCGGAAGGCTTTTATCCGAATAGAACCAATCTTGAAGCTCTGGGAATTTTTGGCGCTTGTTACAGGCTTTCAATGTTTATGACCCTGGCAGTGCAATCCTTCAGGTATGCTTCAGATCCATTCTTTTTCTCTCAGGCCAAAGATAAAAACGCACCTGAACTCTTTGCGACTGTAATGAAGTGGTTTGTAATAGCATGCGCATTCCTTTATGTAGTTGTCAGCTGTAATCTTTCTCTTTTTGAAAAAATATTGAGAGGAGAAATATTTAGAGAAGGTATACTCGTAGTACCTGTGCTCCTGATGGCAAATCTGTTTCTTGGAATATATTACAACTTATCTATTTGGTATAAACTGACAGACAAGACTCAGCTTGGCACTATAATAAGCGTACTGGGAGCTGCTATTACAATCATAGCAAATATTATTCTGATACCTTTTTTCGGATATATGGGCAGTGCAGTCACCACATTAATATGTTATTTCATTATGTCTGCAGTAAGCTATTTATGGGGCAAAAAGTATTTTCCCGTACCTTATAATATAGGTTCTGCATTATTTTATCTAACCTTTGCTGTTATTTTAAGTATACTAGCTCTCAGTTATCCATTCGGGAAAGGTAGTATTATGAGCTACGGTTTTCAGGTGATTCTGCTTGGGACATATCTATTTGTGGTATTTTTGATCGAAAGAAAGCAAATGAATTTTAAAGCATCATAATTTTTGTATTTTTACCCGACTTATATAATTGAAAATGCAGGTAAGAATCATAAATAATTCCAGACACGAACTTCCATCATATCAGACAGAAGGTTCTGCAGGCATGGATTTGCGGGCAGATCTTGACGCACCGGTTTTGTTAAAACCAATGGAACGGGCTTTGATTTCTACAAAATTATTTATTGAACTCCCTTTGGGCTATGAAGCACAGATAAGACCCAGAAGTGGCCTTGCTTTTAAAAACGGAATTACTGTTCTTAATTCTCCTGGCACAATAGATTCCGATTACAGAGGAGAAATTAAAGTCCTATTGGTTAATCTTTCCATGGAAGAATTTCTGATTAATGACGGTGAAAGAATTGCACAAATGATAATAAGTAAATATGAACAAATTAACTGGTTACCTGTTAAGGAGCTAGCCAATTCCCAAAGGGCGGCAGGCGGATTCGGCAGTACCGGAACCAGATAATTTTCAGAGATATTTTGATTAATCCTTAACTATAATAACCTTAACTAATTTTTAAGTATGAAGATAATTATTCCAATGGCGGGAATGGGCAAGAGAATGCGCCCTCATACCTTAACTGTTCCAAAACCACTTATCCCGATCGCTGGCAAGCCTATTGTGCAGAGACTTGTAGAGGATATTGCAAAAGTTTGCGGAACAAAAGTAGACGAAGTAGCATTCATTATTGGTAACTTTGGAAAAGAAGTAGAAAAAAAACTGATGGAAATTGCTGCATCAGTTGGAGCAAAAGGAAGCATTTACTATCAGGAAGAAGCATTGGGTACTGCTCATGCAATACTTTGTGCCAAAGAAGCATTAAAAGGAAATCTTGTGGTAGCATTTGCAGATACGCTTTTTAAAGCAGATTTTAAACTTGACACTTCTTCTGAAGGCATTATCTGGGTACAAAAAGTTGAAGATCCAAAACCATTTGGAGTAGTAACACTGAACGAGAAAGAGGAAATTACTAAATTTGTAGAAAAACCAGAGACATTCGTTTCAGATCTTGCAATTATCGGTATTTACTATTTCAAAGACGGAGAATATCTTTCAAAAGAACTTCAGTACCTTATCGACAATAATATCAAGGATAAAGGTGAGTATCAACTTACCAATGCACTTGATAATATGAAAAACAAAGGGACTAAATTTAAACCAGGAAAAGTTACTGAGTGGCTTGATTGCGGAAACAAAGATTCTACAGTTCAGACCAACGAAAGATACCTGGATTATATTAAAGATCAGCAACTTGTTGCAAAGTCGGCCAAAATTACAAACTCTGTAATCATCCCTCCTTGTTACGTTGGTGAAAATGCCGAAATCAGCAATACTATCCTGGGACCATTCGTTTCTGTGGGAAATGGAACAAAAATTACTGATTCTGTGGTTAAAAAGTCTATAATCCAGGAAAAGGCTGTGGTTAAAAACGCAAACATCAACAATTCGATGCTTGGAAATTCTGCTACCTTTGAAGGAAAACTATCCGACCTGAGTGTTGGAGACTTCAATACCATTGTGCTTTAATATTATTTATGAAAAGATTACTTGTTACTTTTGCAATACCATTTTTTCTATTTTACTTATTGTCTGTTCAAGAGGGTTTTAGCCAAAAAAAATCCAAAACCGACAAAAAGGAGAAATATCTGATTGCAGAAGGCTATTTTACTGAGGGCATGAAGCTATATGTTTTAAATAACTATGCTGATGCCCTCAGCAATTTTCAGAAAGCCTACGAAATAAATCCGGAAAACGCCGGCATCAACTATATGATGGGTAAGCTTGCGCTTCAGCAAGACAAATATCCTCAGGCCATCAGCTATGCTCAAAAAGCTTTAAAACAAGACCCTAAGAACAAATACTACTATCTTCTTTTAAGCGAAATCTATGAGAAAAAACAGGATTATCCTGAAGCTCTTAAAGTTATAAAAAAACTAGTGGCTGAAGTGCCGGACACTGAAGACTATCTTTTTGACCTCGCAGCTTTATATCTATATACAAATAATGTTGAAGAGGCAATAAAAATATACGATAAAATTGAATCTCATTTTGGGAAAAATCCTGAAGTAAGTAAACAAAAACAACTCATTTTCCTGCAGGGAAATAAACTTAAAGAAGCTATTGCCGAGGGGGAAAGCCTGATCAAAGCATATCCTGAAGAAAGTGAATTTAAAATAAGACAGGCAGAGATTTTATACTCTAACAACAAAGAAAAGGAAGGTCTGGCAATATTAGAAACTCTTGTAAAAGAAGAGCCGGATAACGGATATGCCTGGATTGCCCTCGCAGAGTATTATAAAAATCAGGGGGAATATGACAAGTCTATTACAGCTTTGTCTAAAGCTTTTCTAAACCCTGAGGTTGAAATAAGCTCAAAAATAACCGTACTCGAAGATTTCAAAAAACTTTCAACAAATAAAATAGGCCAGGATCAGTTAATATCACTATGTGAAGATTTGAAGAAAGTACATCCTGCCGATGCTTCCGCATATGCTGCAAGCGGAGACGTTTATTTTATTGCAGGTAATAAAGAAAAAGCTCTTCTGAATTATACTCAATCCAAAAATCTGAATCCAAATAACTTCAATCTTTGGAACCGGATACTGATGTTAGACTCTGACCTTAATCGCCGTGACAGTTTAATAAAACATTCAGAACAGGCATTGGAAATATTCCCAAATCAGGCTATACTTTGGCTATACAATGGAGGCGCTCATCTAATGAAGAGCAACTACAGCAGAGCTATTGAAGCGCTGGAAGAGGGCAAAAAACTTTCATCATCAAACAATGACCTGAAACTTCAATTCCTTATGCAGTTGGGTGATGCTTACAATGGAGCAAAAGATTTTCAGAAATCCGATGACGCATATGAAGAAGTTCTGAAGTTTGATAGTAAAAACGCTCATGTACTGAACAACTACAGCTATTTTCTTTCCTTAAGAAAAGAAAAGCTCGATCATGCAAAAAACCTGTGTGAAAGACTTATAAAAGAATATCCTTCTGAACCTACTTTTCTGGATACATTCGGTTGGGTATTATATATTCTGAAAGATTATCCAAATGCTAAAATTTATCTTGAAAAGGCAGCTCTGAATTCTATTAATGGTACTATTTATGAGCACTATGGAGATGTACTCTACCAACTTGGAGATAAAGATAAAGCATTAGAATATTGGCAAAAAGCCAAAGTAGCTGGTGAAACAAGCGAGTTTATTGATAAGAAAATAAGAGACAAAAAAATTTATGAATAATATTAAAAGTCTCTTTTTCTTAATTGGCCTGACTTTAATATTCTCTTCCTGCAAAAAAAATCTGATCCCTACAACAGCTACACAGGAAGAAATAATTAACCTTACAGTTCAAGAAATCGACTATAATTATTTTTCTGGTAAGGCAAAGGTAGATTTTAAAGACAATGAACAGGATATTCATTTTACTGTAAATATCAGAATGAAGAAAGACAGCATTGTCTGGCTTTCCATTTCTCCTGCCCTTGGCATAGAAGCCGCCCGATGTCTTATTCTTAAAGATTCTGTCTATATGATTGACAGAATCAACAATAAATATTCCTCTTTTGATTTATCTTTTTTAAGTCAGAAATTCAATGTTCCGATGGATCTTCCTACCATTCAATCACTTTTAGTAGGAAATATGCCTTTTAAAAGAGACCATCATGATAAAATCATAAAAAACACGGAAACAAGCACGTGCACGGTAGAACAACACAAAACCGACCTCATTGCTACTAACTTTATTTCGTTGGTTTCCATGGTTCTTCAAAAACTTGAGTTAACTGAAAAGGTAAATCATAACCATCTCATCATAAATTATGATAACTTTACACCGATAAATAATTACAATTTCCCCAATAAGATTTCGGTCAATTTAAATTACAAGCAAGGTGGGACTGTTCTTCAAACTACAATCGACGCTAATTACACCAAAATTGAATTCCCTGAAAAAGAGCTCGGTTTCCCGTTTAACGTCCCTAAAAGATTTGAAAACCGTTAATATTTTTTTACTCCTTCTATTTTCTTCATTCATTGCATTCGGACAAAAAAGTAAATCGCAGCTTGAAAAAGAAAAAGAGGAAAATCTAAGAAAAATTCAGGAAGCTCACAGGATTTTACAAGAGACTAAATCTAAAAAAGAGGCAACACTCGGACAACTTTCTGCACTCAATCAGCAAATCAGTGCCAGAAACGCACTGATCAATGCTATTACAAAAGAAATTGAATTACTGGATCAGGACATCTATGAAACCGAAGACTTTATTGCTGCCCTGGAAAACGATATTGAAGTATTAAAGGATGAGTATGCGGAAATGATTTACGCTGCTTCAAAAGTCAATAACTATTATGATAAGCTGACATTTATTTTTGCCTCCGAATCATTTAATCAAATGCTTCAAAGAATAAAGTACTTCAGACAATATTCTGAAGCAAGAAAAAGTCAGGTTGAAGTTATAGAAAAAGTAAAAGCTTCTTTGGCAAAACAAAAAAGAAGACTCGTACAAAAGAAACGGGAAAAGCAGGCTCTTATTGAAAATAAAACTACAGAAACAAGGAATCTGGAAGAGTTAAAAGTTCAGCAAAACGAAGTTGTAAAAGAATTAAGCAACAAGGAAAAAGAGCTCATTAAAGAACTTGAGGATAGAAAAAAATCTATCAGGAAACTTGAAAAACTCATTACTGACTTAATTAAGGAAGAAAGAGAAAAAGCAGAGCGAGAGGCTGCCAAAGCCGCCAAATCCGCAAAGGAGAAAGAGTCAAAAGAAAAAAATACCGGAAAGTCCAGTGGCAAAAACACTCCGGTTTCGCCAAACTTAACTCCTGAAGCAAATAATTTATCCAATTCTTTTGCAGGAAATATCGCTAAGCTGCCATGGCCTGTTGTTCATGGTAGTATCTCCCATCGTTTTGGGAAACAGCCACATCCGGTTTTGAAAGGGGTTTATGTAGAAAATCTGGGTGTAGACATTCAAACCTTGAAAGATGAACAGGTTAGAAGTGTCTTCCGAGGAAAGGTTATAGCAGTAGCTGAAGTGCCGGGAATGAATTATGTAGTAATGGTGCAGCATGGAGATTATTTCTCCGTTTATGCCAAACTAAAAACAGTACTGGTTAAAACCGGGCAGGAAATTGATGCTAAAACACCTCTGGGAAACATTTATACTGATAAGAATGATGTTTCCGAACTACAATTCCAGATCTGGAAAAACAATGAAAAATTAGATCCTGAAAAATGGCTTTATATTAAATAAATAAGGCGATTAAATTCTCCTGAGAAAAACCAGGCAATTTTATAATTAACTCATAAAAAGAACCTTACGAGGAAAGTTTTCCACATTTTGTCTCCAGACTTCAGGAGCCGGGTTTTGCGGCCTGCAGTTTATTACCTATCTTTGTAACAAATTATCAAATTATTATAAATAATTAAGACAATGGCATATTCATCAATATTATTGTTTCTTCCAAATATGGGTGGCTGGGAAGTATTCCTTATCCTTACCGTAGTTATTTTATTGTTTGGTGCTAAAAAAATCCCAGAACTTGCAAGAGGAGTAGGAAAAGGTATCAGAGAGTTTAAAGATGCCACTAAAGAAATCAAAAGCGAAATCGAAGAAGGCGCAAAAGAGGATAAAAAATAACCAATAATTAGGGAGGGGAATTGAAAAGATATAATTCTTTAGAAGAAGTACGTTCAGACCTTAACAAAGGACTGATTTCATGCAGATCGCTTACAGAATATTACTTAGATAATATCAGGAAAAAAGCTCACCTAAATGCTTATCTGGAAGTTTACGAGACAGAAGCACTAGCCAAAGCAAGCGAAGTTGATCAGAAAATAAAAGAAGGCAAAGCAGGGAAACTTGCAGGAATGGTCATTGGAATAAAAGATGTTCTGTGTCATAGAAATCATGGACTTCAGGCTTCCAGTAAAATTCTGTCCGGATTTATTTCTCAGTTTAACGGAACTGCGGTTCAAAGAATTATTGATGAGGATGCAATAATCATTGGAAGGCAAAATTGTGATGAGTTTGCAATGGGGTCTTCCAATGAAAATTCTGCATTCGGTCCCTCTTTAAATGAAGCAGACACCACCAGAGTACCCGGAGGATCTTCAGGCGGATCTGCGGTGGCAGTGCAGGCAGACCTTTGTCTTGCATCACTGGGATCTGATACTGGAGGTTCTGTTAGGCAACCTGCTGCTTTCTGCGGTATCTATGGATTAAAACCTACTTATTCCCGTATCTCCAGATACGGTCTTATTGCCTATTCATCTTCTTTCGACACCATAGGTATCATCTCAAGATCAGTAGAAGATGCAGCTCTTTTACTTGAAATCATGGCTGGTGCCGATAATTTTGACAGTACAGTTTCACATAAGGAAGTTCCTGCTTATTCCAAGTCGCTCGACTTTGGTAAAAAAGTAAAGATCGGGTATTTAAAGGAATCCGTCGAAAGTCCTGGAGTACACGAAGACATCCGTAAAAAAACTCAGGACATATTAACTTCCCTTGAAAAAGAAGGACATACAGTAAAACCAGTTGAATTTTCTTTGCTGGAATACATACTTCCTACCTATTACATCCTTACAACAGCAGAAGCAAGTTCCAACCTTTCCAGATACGATGGCGTAAAATACGGATACAGAAGTTCTGAAGCTACTGATTTGCAAAGCCTCTATAAAAAGACAAGGTCAGAAGCCTTCGGAGCAGAAGTAAAGAGAAGAATCATGCTTGGAACTTTTGTCCTTAGTGCAGGTTATTATGATGCGTACTATACCAAAGCGCAAAAGGTCAGAAGACTGATCAAGGAACAAACTGAAAAAATACTTTCAGATGTTGACTTTCTGGTTATACCAACTACTCCTACAACAGCGTTTAAGATAGGAGAGAAAACAGAAGATCCCATCTCAATGTATCTCGCCGACGTATTTACCGTTCAAGCGAACCTCTCAGGAATTCCTGCAATCTCAGTGCCTGCCGGAAACGACAGTCAAGGCTTGCCGATCGGTATTCAGATCATGACAAAAGCATTTGAAGAAAGCAGCTTACTAGCCTTCTCCAAATACTTAACTAGCAAAAATTAATATGGAAAAAATATTCAACAAGTCTGGAAAGTTAAAGGGGGTAATCCTTGTTGTTTGCACTTTACTGTCAACTGTTTCCTATGGACAGTTTACAACTGAACAAGATACCACCACCAATGTTGCACCTCAACCAGAGGAAACTGCTGTGGCACTTGTGACAGTTGCCGATAGTATTCCTGAAGTTCCAGATGAGTTGATAGCAGACAGATTAAAATGTCTCGAAAAAAATGTACAACTAACCTTTAATAAAAAAATTAGAGGTTTTATTGATTACTTCACTGTTCGTAACAGACGCTATTCTCTCGTGATGGAACGCAGAAAACGTCTATATTTCGAAATTTTTGAAGAAGCTTTAAAAAGACACAATATGCCTCAGGAATTAAAGTACCTGGCTATTGTAGAATCAGGACTTAATCCTAAAGCTATCTCAAGAGCTGGTGCTGCAGGTCTGTGGCAATTTATGCCAAGCACAGGCAAAATCTACAAACTTAAACAAGATCAGTATGTAGATGAAAGATTAGATCCATACAAATCAACAGAAGCGGCCTGCAGATATCTTAAAGACCTATATAAAATTTTTAATGACTGGGAACTAGCCCTGGCCTCCTATAACTGCGGCCCTGGGAATGTCAGGAAAGCAATTAGAAAATCGGGATACAAAGATACTTTCTGGGAAATATATAACTTCCTTCCTCAGGAAACCAGAGGATATGTCCCTCAGTTCGTAGCCCTAACCTATACAATGAACCACCTGGAAGATCATAATATCTTCGCAGATTCACTTGAATATCCGATTCGCTTTGATACAGTACATATCAATCAATATGTAAATCTTGATATGTTCTGTGAGCAGTTGAATATCTGCAAAGATGAGTTCACTAAAATGAATCCGGCTATAAAAAGAAATTATCTTCCGGATAATTATCCTTTTCAAATCAGAATACCTTCAGATAAATCTGAATATTATGCGATGAACAAACTTGCAATTCTGGATGAAAGCTCAAAAAGATCAGGTGATGAAATTGATGATGAATTAGCGCAGCCGCCAGTGCAGCTTGCCAGCACAAAGCCCGCATCAGAAAAATCTCATGGATCAGCTACTGCACAAAAGAAAAAGGTTTATTATACTGTAAAAAAAGGTGATGTACTTTCTAAAATTGCAGACAAATATGAAGTAAGTCTTTCTGACCTCAAGAAATGGAATAACCTGAAAGGCTCAACTATTAAATCCGGACAAAAACTTACAATCTACAAGGGCGGATTGGTAATTGAAAGACCGACATTAGCAAAGCATCCAGAAAACAAAAAGTATGATCCTCAAAAGAAGGTATATTATGTACAGCCTGGAGACACTCTTTGGACTATTTCTAAATCCAATAACATACCTGTTGAAAAACTTAAAAAACTGAATAATCTTAAGTCCAACGCAATAAAAGTAGGACAAAAATTAATAATGAGTTAACAAATTCAGAAGCAATTTTCAAATGCTAAGTTTTAATAGAATACAATTAAAACTTAGCATTTTTTTATTTCCCCCACTCCAATATCATTATTCTTTTAAACTTTGATTTTTAAGCCTATTCCTACGAAACTCAGTAGATAAAACTTACAATTTTTTAAGATTTATTAGTTATTTTTACTTTTTAGAAAACAATTTTTAAAAGGGAATTACCAATTAAGAAATTTCAGAAGATCCAAATTGACGCGAACAGATTTAAAAATTCTTAGCATACAGTTCAATGTACTTCCTACATTTTTTAAATGACTTAATTCTTCTCTTAAAAAAACTAACCCGAATTATTTACTAAGATTATGGCTATTCATATAAGAAGAGAGGATGCCCTGAACTATCACAGTCATGGACAGCCAGGAAAAATTGAAGTAGTACCAACCAAAATGCTCTCTTCCCAACTGGACCTTGCACTCGCCTATTCCCCTGGCGTTGCTGAGCCCTGTAAAGAAATTCAGCAGAACAAGGAAGAGGTTTACAAATATACGGCAAAAGGGAATCTCGTAGGAGTAATTTCCAATGGCACAGCTGTACTTGGGCTGGGTAATATCGGTCCGGATGCATCAAAACCAGTAATGGAAGGCAAAGGAGTATTATTTAAAAAGTTTGCCGGCATTGATGTATTTGATATAGAAATTGACAGCACAGACCCTGATGAATTTGTAAGAATAGTAAAATCACTGGAGCCTACATTTGGAGGTATCAACCTTGAAGACATTAAAGCTCCGGAATGTTTTGAAATAGAACAAAAGCTCCGTGAACAAATGAATATACCTGTCATGCACGATGATCAGCATGGTACGGCAATAATCTCTGGTGCTGCATTGCTTAATGCACTTGAGCTTGTTCATAAAAAAATAGAATCCGTGCATTTCACTATTAGTGGCGCTGGTGCAGCAGCTATTGCATGTACAAAAATTTACCTGGACCTTGGAGCAAAGCTGGAAAACATTACTATGCTTGATGTTAACGGCGTTCTTAGAAAAGACCGTACAGACCTGAATCCTGTAACTATCCAGTTTGCCACTGACCGCAATGTATATACACTTGACCAGGCAATAGAAGGAGCTGATATTTTTATTGGTCTTTCAGCTGGAAATATCCTGACCAAAGAGATGGTGAAAAAAATGGCTAAGCAACCTATTATCTTCGCATTAGCCAATCCTGTACCTGAGATAGATTATGTTTCTGCTCTTGAAGCAAGACCTGATGCCATCATAGCAACAGGGAGATCAGATTTTCCTAATCAGGTAAATAATGTTCTGGGCTTCCCCTATATTTTCAGAGGAGCCATGGACGTTAGGGCAACTGATATCAATGAAGCCATGAAGCTGGCAGCCGTGAAAGCGATTGCAGACCTGGCCAAAGAGCCTGTTCCGGAAATTGTGAACAAAGCCTATGGTGATGAAAAGATTTCTTTTGGCAAAACTTATCTTATTCCCAAACCGCTGGACCCACGGCTTATCACTACGATTTCCCCTGCTGTAGCTAAAGCTGCAATGGAATCAGGTGTAGCTCAGACTCAGATCACTGACTGGGATTTGTATCATGATCAACTGCTACAGAAAATAGGTAAGGATGAGAAACTGATGAACCGCATCTTCAGCAGGGCAAGACAAAACCCTAAAAGGATTGTTCTTGCAGAAGGTGAACATTTCAAAATACTTAAAGCAGCACAAACAATAGTTGACGAAGCTATAGGCATACCGGTGTTACTGGGTAATAAAGAGAAGATAAAGAAGATGAGTCATGAATATATGATTGATCTATCCGGATGTGAAATTATTAGCCCGATGGAAGAAAGAGAGAAACGCTATAGCTTTGGAGAGAAATTCTATAAAAAGCGTCAAAGAAAAGGCATCACTCCGGAAGAAGCCAGAAAGATGATGCGCGATCGGAATTACTTTGGAGCTATGATGGTGGATGAAGGAGAGGCAGATTGTTTCATTACTGGTCTGACTAAAGACTATGCTACTTCAATTAAGCCCGCGTTACAGGTTATCGGAGTAGCCCCAGGCACTAAAAAAGTAGCTGGAATGTATATCATCCTTAATAAAAAAGGACCATATTTTTTTGCTGATACTACAGTAAATGAAAATCCGAACGCAGAAGAGTTAGCAGAACTGATAGGGCTGACAGCTAATGCAGTCCGCTTTTTTGATTTCACTCCACGTATTGCTGTACTTTCTTATTCAAATTTTGGATCATCAAAAGGAATAGTACCGGAAAAATCTGCGATTGCAACAAGAATTGCAAAAGAAAAGTTTCCGGAGCTCGTTATAGAGGGGGATATTCAAGCAAATATAGCATTGAACACAAAACTTCAGCAGGAAAATTATCCGTTTAGCGCTCTGGCTCAGGAAGGTGCAAATACTTTTATATTTCCGGACCTGGCCGCTGGTAATATTTGCTATAAACTTCTCCAGGAAATTGGAGAAGCTGAGACAATCGGACCAATATTAATGGGAATGAGAAAACCGGTCCACATACTTCAGCTTGGCAGCTCCATCAGAGAAATCGTAAATATGGCGGCTATAGCAGTGGTAGATACTCAGAACCATACATTTAATCAGCAAATATGATTGCATATATAGAGGGTAAGTTAGCCTTCAAAGATCCATTCTTTATAATAATTGAAACTAACGGTATTGGATACCAGATCAGAATTTCTCTTCAAACCTATTCTTTAATTAAAGATGAAGAAAAAGTTAAACTGCATACTTACCTGCATATTAAAGAAGATGCCCATACCCTTTTTGGTTTTTTTCACATTGCAGAGAAAAAAATTTTCCTTGACCTGATATCTATCTCCGGTGTTGGACCAGGAACTGCCATGATGATTATTTCTTCATTAAATGCAGAAGAATTAAGCAGAGCTATAGTTCAGGAAGACGTACGCACAATACAGTCAATAAAAGGAATTGGACTTAAAACTGCCCAACGGATAGTACTAGAATTAAAAGATAAAATCAAGAAGGAGCCGGTAGGAAACGAAACAATATTGAACTTAACAAAATCTTCACACAATTTAATCAGAGGTGAAGCGTTATCCGCACTCATTACATTAGGCATCGCTAAAAATGTTGCTGAAAAGAGTATTGATAGCATCATAAAAAAAGAGGGAGATAATATCTCTTTGGAAAATTTAATTAAACAAGCGCTTAAAACAGCATAATTTTTTTTCAAGTGCTGAATCTGAATAAATATATACTCGTAGCAACACTTAGCTGTGTAACTTTTTATACCTGGGTTTCCTTCGGGAAGCCCAGCAATAGCACTTATAATCACAGAAGATCTGAACCTCCCGGTGACTCAACTGAAGAGAATAAAGACAGAAAAAAAAGACCTAACTATAATCCAAGTGACAGAGAAGGAGACCCTTTTTCCAACAGGTCTTCTAAATCACCTTTCCTGCTGAAAAATCCAACCAATGTGCAAACAGAAGTGGAGCTTGATTCAAGCATGGAGAACTATAATATATATGAAAAAGTAGGTGAACTTGAATATAGACCTCCTTCCTCCATGTCTTTCGAGGAATACTCAAGGTATCGTCAGAAAGAAATGATGAAGTCTTACTGGAAATCCAAGTCTCAGGGTCTTGATGGAGAAACTCCGGTGTCTTCCAGAGGAAACCTTATTCCTAAAATATATGTGCGCGGTCTTGAAGGACCATTCGGAAGCAATTTCGTGGACATAAGACCTAATGGTCTGGTAATGCTTGACTTCGGAGGCAAATGGCAACGCGTTAATAACCCAAACATTCCTGTAAGGCAACAAAGAACAGGTGGCTTTGACTTTGACCAGCAGATCAGTATGAATGTGGTTGGTAAGATCGGGGAAAAACTTAAGCTTACTGCCAACTGGGATACTAAGGCCACATTTGACTTTCAGAACAATCTTAAACTTGAATACACCGGATTTGAAGAAGATATCATACAAAAGATAGAAGCAGGTACTGTAAGCTTTCCTTTAAACAGTACTCTTATGCAAGGTCCTCAGAACCTTTTTGGTATTAAAACAAAATTGCAATTCGGAAGGCTTTCTGTTACATCAGTATTCTCAAGTCAAAGAGGTAAAAGTGAAGAAATTAGAATCCAGGGTGGATCACAAGCACGGGAAATCAACATTAAAGCGGACAACTATGAAGACAGACGACACTTCTTCCTTGGCCAATTCTTCAGAAACAACTATCAAAGTTCACTTGCCAGTCTGCCTGTATTAAACTCCGGAGTAAAAATCACAAGAGTTGATGTATACGTGACCAACAGAACCAATAATACCCAAAACCTAAGAAGTATAATAGGATATCTTGATCTCGGCGAATCAACACCTTACAACAAAAATTTACAGGGCAATTCTAACAAGGCTGCAAGCAACGAAAGTAATAACCTGTACGACAAGGTTAGAAATTACAGAACTTCGGATAATATGGAAGCTAACCTCAATAGCCAGGGCCTTACCAAAGGAACTGATTATGAGATTATCAAAAGTGCAAGAAAACTATTACCTACAGACTATAAATTTCAACCTGACCTTGGCTACATTACACTGAATACACAGATACAGGAAGATGCCGGTATCGCTGTGGCATTTGAATATACTTATCAGGGCAGAACTTACAAAGTAGGTGAGATGAATGAAGACATCACCAATATCACCGGTGACTCTTTAATAATCCTGAAAATGATTAAGCCCTCTGCAACAAAGACACGACTTCCCACATGGAACCTGATGATGAAGAACATTTACCAGGTAGGAGGAACACAGCTTACAAGAGACAACTTTCAACTAAGGGTAATTTACAAAAACGACTATAGCGGACTTGATTTACCGGTTCTTCAGGAAGGTACTATTGCTTCAGGAAAAACCATGCTTAAAATGACCGGCCTCGACAGGCTGAATATGAACAATGACCCTATTGCAGACGGTAACTTTGACTATGTAGAAGATGTAACCATAGATTCCAAATACGGAAGGATAATCTTCCCTGTGCTTGAGCCTTTCGGTAGCAATATGAATCAGTTTTTTGATTCTAATACAGAACAAAACCTAATCAACAAGTACGTTTTCACAGAACTTTACGACTCTACACAAAGGGATGCGATGCTTGTTGCATCCAAGAATAAATATTATCTGAAAGGCCGCTATCAATCCACAGCTACAAACTCTATACAGCTACCAGGTATAAATATAGCTCAGGAATCAGTCATTGTTACAGCAGGTAGTGTACCTCTAGTATATGGTTCTGATTATACAATTGACGGAACAGGAAGACTGACCATTACTAATGAAGGTATTCTTGCTTCCAATAAAGAAATTAAAGTAAGGTATGAAAAGCAGGATATCTTCAACTTCCGTAGAAAGTCATTCTTCGGAACCCGCTTTGACTATAAGATCAATGATGATTTCCTTTTAGGAGCTACAGTGCTTCATCAGAATGAAACTCCGAATATTACCAGAGTTAGTATAGGTGATGAACCAAGCAGAAACACCATGCTCGGGTTTGATGCCAACTTTAGGAAAGATTCCAGAATTCTTACCAAAGCTGTTGACCTTTTACCTGGCATCCAAACAAAAGCACCTTCTACAATAACTGCTGCCGGCGAGGTTGCACAGCTTATCCCTGGACACTCAAAGGCTGTTTCTAAAAATGGCGGTACTGCTTTTATTGATGACTTTGAAGGTGCAAAAACAGCTAATGATATCACCGGATCGTGGACTAAGTGGAAAATTGGTAGTACACCAAAACGCTTTCCTCAAAGTACCAGCACAACTACAGAATACACCTACGGCAGAGCAAAACTAGCATGGTACAATATCGACAACGTATTTTATCGCAACAATGGAACCGGAGTACCTAAAGGCCTTGAAGAACATATTCAAAACCACTTTATCAGAATTGTAAGACCGCAGGAAATTTTTCCGAACCAGGACAGGCAGGTCTATACACTTAACCAGACGACTTTTGACCTTGCATATTTTCCAAGAGAAAGAGGTCCTTATAACTATAATCCAAACCTAAACGCTTCGGGAGAACTTCCAAATCCATCAAAAAACTGGGGAGCTATTACCAGAGATTTCCGCAATGAAATTGACTTTGACAATGCAAATGTGCAATACATAGAATTCTGGATGATGGATCCCTTTATGAATGGCACGAATCCTAATTCATCTAAATCTAAGGTACCCGTATTTCTTGATGATAATAAAAACAGCAAAGTTACGAAAGGCGGTCAGTTATTCTTTAACCTTGGAAGTATTTCAGAAGACGTCATGAAAGACGGACAGCATGCCTTTGAAAACGGACTACCGGTAAGTGACGCGGATACAGCGGGCGGGGTTAAGAAAAACCAATGGGGAAACGTAACAACAAGAGCATTTCTTACCAATGCCTTTGACAATGACCCTGCAACACGAAGCAGACAAGACGTAGGTCTTGATGGTCTTGACAATAATGCAGAGGAAAATTATTTCAATGATTTTCTTACAAAGGTAACTTCCATTCCTGGTATTACAGAAGACGCGAAAAATGCAATTCTTGGCGACCCTTCAGGTGATAACTTCAGACATTACCTCGGAAAAGAAAATGATGCTCAACAACTAAGCGTACTTCAGCGCTATAAAAACTACAATGGTATGGAGAACAACTCTCCTATCGCAGCAGGTGACAATAACTTCACTCAATCGAACTCTACTCTTCCTGATAATGAGGATTTGAATGCCGATAACACCATTAATGACCTTGACGAATATTACGAATACAAAATCAACATTAATGAAAATGATTTTGCAATAGGTAAAAATCACGTGGTTGATAAAGTAACGGGAGACAGTGGAGTTGCCTGGTATCAATTCAGAATACCGATCAGGGAGCCAGATTCAATCGTCGGAAATATCAATGGTTTTAAGACGATTAAGTTCATGAGAATGTACGTTACTGGCTTTGAAGATCCTGTTGTAATGAGGTTTGTAAAACTTCAGCTGGTATCTAGTCAGTGGAGACCATTTAATGAACCTCTTTATGAAAATACCGGTGAGTTCCTTGAGCCTTCTGTAACCCCTGTTAACATCTCTACAGTCAGTATTGAAGAAAACGGTAAAGTCGAAGGAAACAAAATACCTTATGTGTTACCTCCAGGGTTTTCAAGAGATCAGGATGCCACAGCTCAGAATAACAGAAGATTGAATGAACAGTCTTTGAGAATTTGTGCTGATGACATTCCTGATAAAAAAGCAGGTGCTGCATATAAAATTATCAATCTTGATCTTCTGAATTACAAAAACCTTAGAATGTTTGTCCATGCTGAGACAGAAGACATCAATACAAAAGACAGAGACCTTGAAGCATTTATCCGATTAGGAACAGATTTTAAAGAAAACTTCTATGAAGTTGCTATTCCTCTTTATCTCACTCCACAAGGCAGCAGAGATGTAAACCAGATCTGGAGATCGGAAAATGAACTTAACCTGCGTATTGCAGACCTTATAGACGTTAAAGTTCTGGGTGATAAATCAGGAAGAATTATGAGCAGCCCCTTTTCTCAAACTGTAAATGGAAGGGTAATCACTGTTGTTGGAAGGCCAGACATAAGCTCTGTACAGACAATTATGATTGGTATTCGGAACCCATATACTAAAGACGGACAGGCAAAATCCGCCTGTATCTGGGTTAATGAGCTTAGAGCTACTAATTTTCAGGAAAGCCCGGGGTGGGCAGCTACTGCAAGGGCAAATGTTAAGCTGGCAGATCTTGCCACTATTTCGGGATCTATGAGATATACATCTGTAGGATTCGGAACACTAGAGCAAAAGGTTTCTCAAAGGGAACGAAATAATACTTTACAATGGGGTGTTCAAAGTAATATTAGTCTTGACAAATTTTTACCACAAAAACTTGGAATCCGTCTCCCTTTGTTTGTAGGCTATGACAGAGAAGTCATATCTCCGAAATACGACCCCCTTGATCCGGACGTACTTATTAAGAACTCCCTCTCCCGCTTTGGGACAGGTGCAGAAAGAGATGCGTACAAAAATCTTATACTTACCCAGACAACAAGGAGAGCTATTAACTTTACCAATATACAGAAAGTAAAGATTAAAAAAGATGCCAAGAGCCATCTGTGGGATATAGAAAATCTGTCGCTTACCCTCGGGTACAGCGACACCAAAAGAACAAGTTCTACAGTACAGGATTCTACCATCAAAATGTATAAAGCTGGTCTGGGATATAACTTCACCAGTCAGGCAAAACCATTTGAGCCTTTTAAAAAGGTAAAGGCATTTGATAAAAAATACCTGAAGCTTATTAAAGATATAAACTTCAACTTTATTCCATCTACAATCTCTTTCAGAGGAGATCTGGACAGAAGGACAAAGACAACTGTATTCTATGAGGCAAGCCCTATTTATGGGATCTTATCTACACCTTATTACGAAAAGATGTTCAACTTTAACAGAGTGTACGGACTTGTATGGAATTTTACCAAAAGCTTATCTATAGACTATTCTGCTAATGCTTATGCTATAATTGATGAATCTCCAACCGCAGCTCCCGATTCAAAAGAAAACCAGGATTATGCCTGGAAAAATCTGAAAAGATTCGGTCGTATGAAGGACTATAACCAATCTATCGGAGCAAATTATAAAGTCCCATTTGATAAGCTGCCTATTACTGACTGGATTGGTGCAGACATCCGCTATACTGCCGGCTATACATGGAATTCAGGAGCCTTATTTCAAAGAGATACACTTGGAAACTCAGTCAGAAATGAACGTACTGTTGGGGTAAATGGCAAAATAAACCTTGAAAAAATATATAATAGAGTCAAATTCCTTAAAGAGTTAAACAGCCCGCCCAAAAAGCTGCCTAAACCAGCCCTCAAAAAAGACACGACCGAAACACTCCCCAAACCGGAAATGAAAGGGCTCAAGGCTGTGGCTAAAGCGCTTATTAGCATTAAAACCATTAATTTTACATACAACCTGACCCAGGGAATATTGATGCCAGGGTATATGCCCAAACCAAATTTCTTTGGAATAGGTGAAGGTGTTGATGCTAAATCAATGCTTCCTTTTATTCTGGGAGACCAGGATCTTCAAAAGTTTAAGAGGGAATTTTCTGAGAAAGGCTACATAACAAGGGATGCGAAATTCAGAAATGTAACAACACCACTCACACAGGTAAAAACTGAAACCATTAACTTAAGAACTGCTCTGGAACCTGTTAAAGATTTGAGGATTCAGGTAGAAGCTTCAAGGACTAAGGCCAGTGATTATAAAGAATTTTTCAGAGTTGATTCCCTTGTTAATAGTACAAACTTCGTTTCCGATAACCCATACAGAAATGGTCGTTATGAAGTAACATTTATAAGCATCGGAACAGCCTTTCAAGGAAGAGGAAGCGGCGGAAAATACTCTTCAAAAACCTTTGACCAGTTTGTTGAAAACAGAAGAATTATTTTCGCAAGACATAACTATCCAAATAACCAGGGCGATACTACCTACAGCTTAAATTCTCAGGATGTACTCATTCCGGCATTTATTGCTGCTTATTCTGGTAAAGACGCATCCAGGGTAAGCTTGTCATCATTCCCTAAAATTCCTCTACCAAACTGGCGGGTGGATTTCTCCGGATTGACAAGAATTGACAAAATCAAAAAACTATTCCCAAGTATAATCATTTCTCACGGATACACTAGCAAGTACAGCGTATCAAGTTTTACTTCATCTCTAGCATACGGTCCGAATGCAATAAACCCTAATTCCGACATCGAAAACGCTCCTCCGTCTTCTGTAATAGATGGCAAACTTGTTCCTGTTTATGTAGTAGATCAGGTCGTTATTCAGGAAACATTTGCACCGTTAGTTGGTATTAACGTTCGGACCAAGGGAAAAATGACCTATAAGGTTGAATACAGAAGAGACAGAAGACTTGCATTGAGTATGTCAAATGCTCAGATACAGGAAAACAACAAAAATGATCTTGTGCTGGGTATAGGTGTTGCCAAAACAGGCTTCAAGTTTCCTTTTAAATGGCAGGGCAGGGATATTCCTCCTTTGAAGAATGAGTTGAATGTAAAATTAGATGTCACTGTCAGTGATTTGAAAACCGTTCAGAGAAAAATCGGTGATCCTGCTGTTGTAACAAACGGTAACCTTAACTTCCAGTTAAGACCAACCATCAGTTATGTGGTAAATACGAGAGTTAATTTACTATTCTACTTTGAGAGGACAATCAATACTCCAAGAATTTCAAGTTCATATAGAAGAGCGACAACTTCTTTTGGCATTCAATTAAGGTTCACCCTGTCATAATGTTCTTCAATTTAAAAAAAAGTGTATTTTTGGATAGAAATTAAAAATTTAGACAAAATGAATTTTCCGGAAGAATTAAAGTATACACAAGAACACGAGTGGATCAAAATAGAAGGCAATACTGCTATTGTTGGAATCACAGACTTTGCTCAGAATGAATTGGGAGATATCGTTTATTTCGATATTGACTCTGTTGGAGAAACAGTAAATGCAGGTGAAGTTTTCGGAACTGTAGAAGCAGTAAAAACCGTTTCTGATCTATTCATGCCAGTTACATCTGAAATTGTTGAGTTTAATAAAGATCTGGAATCAAGCCCTGAGCTTGTAAACAGCGACCCTTACGGAAAAGGATGGGTTATTAAAATCAACATTAAAAACCCGGATCAACTAAGCGGATTATTGGATGCCGATGCATACAAAAAGTTGATTGGCGTATAGGCGTTTAAACCGAGTATGAATAAAAAATTTACAATTGTCTTTACCTGGACATGGGTGCTTATAATTTTAGTACTCTACCTCATGTCAGGTAAAGCAATTCCTCAATTTTCATTTTCCAGTCTTTTTCAACTTGACAAGCTGGTTCATTTTACTTTATTCTTTGTACTGAGTTGGCTGCTGGTGAAAAGTTTTAACGCCCAGACCTCCTACCCGACCTTAAAAATTAATACAATAAGAAAGGCATTCTTAATCAGTTTCCTTTATGGATTTACCTTAGAGTGCCTTCAGTATTTTGTTCCTGACAGAAATTTTGACCTTCTCGATATTGTAGCAAACACTGCGGGGACATTTTTTCCTCTTCTTTTTATTAAGAAAAAATCTTCTCCTGAAAACGTTTGAGGTGAAATAACATTTATCTTCACCCTTCATTTATTATATTCCAACTAATAACAAGTTTTGCATTATGATAAAGAATCTGGCATTCTTTTTAGCTATAGCTGTGTTCACAGCAGATAATTGTTTTTCTCAAGACATCTCCAGAGTCAGATCTTATCTTGATACATTATGCAGTCCTTCTATGCATGGAAGAGGAGCAAATTTTGATGGAGCAAAAACCGCTGCCAATTTTATCAAATCAGAATTTCAGAAATCCGGACTCAAACCAATTCGAGATAATTATTTTCAACACTTTCAATATGATGTTAATTGCTTTGAAGGACGAATTTCACTGCAGGCAGATAAGAAAAAGCTTGCACCTGGAAAAGATTACATAGCAAATTGTATTTCGAGAGGGGGACATGGCAGAGTGAAAGCTTTATATCTTGACACAATGGTATTTTACAATGATAACATATTAAAATCCTTTTTATCAGAGAATACCAAAAACAAAGCGGTTATCTACGATGTTAAATATTACAATAAACTAATTGAAAAACCTGAAATTCTGGATAAAATTCATGAGGGAAAATGTATCATAGAACTTCATGATAAAAAACTTACAGCTTCGTTATCACCAAAACAATTCAGTAACCCATTTTTTCAGGTAGCCAAAAGTTCTTTCTCAGATGGCATTCAAAGGGTCAAATTTCGGCTGGATGCTACTTTGAAGAAAAATTATAGTTCACAAAACGTAATTGGATTTGTAGAAGGTACAAGTAAATCTGATTCTGTTATTATTATTTCCGCCCATTACGATCATTTGGGTACAATGGGCAAAAAGGTATACTTCCCCGGAGCGAATGATAATGCAAGCGGAGTTTCAATGCTACTGGAATTGGTAAAATACTATTCTCAAAAAGAAAATACGCCCAAATTTACAATAGTATTTATGGCTTTTGGAGCAGAAGAAATCGGTCTTATCGGGTCACGTTTTTTTACAGAAAATCCTTTGTTTCCATTGAATAAGATAAAATTTATGATCAATCTGGACTTAATGGGAACAGGGGATGACGGAATGACAGTGGTAAACGCCACACTTCACCCGGAAGAATACAATAATTTACTTGAAATAAATGAAACCCTGAAGCTACTTCCTGCGATAAAAAGAAGAGGTCCGGCAGCAAACTCCGATCATTTCTATTTCTCAGAGAAAGGAGTACCAGCTTTCTTCTTTTATACCCTTGGTGGCATAAGTGCCTATCACGATGTAATGGACAGACCGGAAACTTTACCTCTTACAAGATTTAAAGAGGTCTTCAGTCTAATTACAAACTTTGTAAAGAAAATTTAAATGGCAGCAATTGAATTAAGAATGAACGCTCTTCTGCTAAAAGTTCTGGGTCCTATTTTCGTTTTAATTGGTCTGGCAGTTCAATATTATCCTTTGAATGCAGATCTATTTAGCAAATCTCTCGTTTCAAATATGTTTTATATTGATGCGGGTTTAGTCGCTTGTATTGTACTTTTTACAAATAATATAAAGCTGATGAGGGTATTTAATTACCTTCTTGGCCTTGCTCTCATATGCCTTGTTGCAGCTACATGGTTCACCTTGTTTCCCGCTGACTATTTCAAATACACCATGGGTAACAAATTGTTAAACACCAACATAGGAATGATATTAATTTTTACCTCTGTTTTCTGGGACAGTAAAAAGTAAATCGACATTAAAGGATATTAAGAGATTGCTCCTTAATTTTCTCCAGTTCTTCTTTCATTTCCACTACCAATTTCTGGATATTTGCATCGTTAGCTTTAGAGCCGATAGTGTTTATTTCCCTACCTATTTCCTGACTTATAAAGCCAAGTTTCTTCCCGCTCTTATCCACTTTCATATTTTCCAGGAAGAAGTCAAGGTGATTGTTCAGCCTAACTTTCTCCTCAGTGATGTCAAGTTTCTCAATGTAATAAATCAGCTCCTGCTCGAATCTGCTTTTGTCCATTTGTTCATTGCCAAACTCTATAAAATGTGCTTTAATCCGCTCACGTATCATTTGTATCCTTTGGGGGTCAAATTCTGATACACGCTCCAGCAAATCTTTAATCCGCAGGATATAGCTTTTTAATTTTTCACCGAGTGCTGCTCCCTCCGCCAGACGGAATTTATCACATTGATCAATCGCTTTACTAATAACAGATGCAATTGCTTCCCACTCTTTAGAATTATCTTCATTATCCAGATCCTGATTCACCGCTTTGGGCATTGTTAAAGCAATTTTGAAAAGATCACTTTCTTTGGTTCCCACAAAAGCTGCAGTCTCAACCAAATCATCATAATATTTTTTAACAAGCTCTTTATTTATAGAAACCCTAGGTTTGGCATCAACTTTTGTTTGCACATCCAAAGAAATGCTGATCTTCCCCCTTTCAAGTGTATTGCTCACCATATTTCGGATTTCCATTTCTTTATCCTGATATTCTTTTGGAAGTCTAAGTCCCAAATCCAAAAACTTGGAATTCAAAGATTTAATTTCCACCTTAATTTCAAGATTTTCAGCATCCGACTTTACCATTCCAAAGCCGGTCATTGACCTAAGTGTCATCATTCTATAAATATTTTAAATAAAGAAAACCCTGAATAGTCTCTAGACCTCAATCAGGCATTTTTCAAATACAAAAGGTAAAAGTAATTTTTTTCTTCATATATTCTTTACTAAAACGGCACTAAATCTCTTAATTTTAATTACCTAGTCATTCTGCTTTAAGGCTTCTACAAACTTTTGGATAGCTCAATTTCCAAGTCGAGAATCTTGTTAATTCTCTATCCGTAACATAGTTCTTATCCCCCACCTAAACCAGCACGATTTCGGATAATGCCACACACAAAAAACATTCTTTCAAAAAATAAAGGGGACTGACTTAAGTGTCAGTCCCCTTTTATTTTTTTTTTAGTCCTAATTATTAATTAGCAACTACAACATTATTTTTAAGAAGGTACTCTGCAATCTGAATAGCATTGGTTGCTGCACCTTTTCTAAGGTTGTCTGCTACGATCCACATGTTAAGAGTTTTAGGCTGAGTTTCATCTCTTCTAAGTCTTCCAACAAATACTTCATCACGATTATGAGCATTCATAGGCATAGGGTAAACCAGATTTTTAACATCGTCTTCCACAATTACACCTTCAGAACTTCCAAGAATCTTTTTAACCTCATCCAAATCAAATTCATTTTCGAATTCAACATTAACTGATTCAGAGTGTCCCCCCATTACCGGTATCCTAACTGTAGTCGCAGTTACTTGTATAGAGTCGTCCCCCATGATCTTCTTTGTCTCATTGATCATTTTCATCTCCTCTTTTGTATATCCATTTTCTGTAAATACGTCAATATGAGGTATTACATTAAGGTCAATCGGATACGCATAAGCCATTGGACCATCAACGCCGTTTCTTTCGTTCATTAATTGGTCTACTGCTTTTTTCCCTGTTCCTGTTACAGACTGGTAAGTAGAAACTACAATTCTCTTGATTTTATATTTTTTGTGCAAAGGATTCAATGCAACCACCATCTGAATTGTAGAACAGTTTGGATTTGCAATGATTTTATCATCTTTTGTCAAAGTATTTGCATTGATTTCCGGAACTACAAGTTTCTTTGTAGGGTCCATTCTCCAAGCAGAAGAGTTATCAATCACAGTGATACCAGCTTCTGCAAATTTCGGGGCAAGCTCCAGAGAAGTACTGCCTCCAGCTGAAAATATTGCAAAGTGAGGTTTCTTACTGATTGCAGTGGCTGCATCAACCACCTTATATGGCTTTCCCTTGAAAATGATTTCTTTTCCAACAGATCTTTCAGAAGCAACAGGTAATAGTTCTGATACAGGAAGATTTCTCTCCTCCAGCACTTTTAAAATTTGTCCACCAACTAAGCCGGTAGCACCTACTACTGCAATTTTCATTTTTGTATTGTTTTTATTGAATTTTTATTCGGGGAACAAAATTAATCAATTTATTATTATTTTTACCATGTGAAAACCAGCTATTTCTTACTTTTTTTATTCTCTTATATTCAGAGTTTTGCGCAGTTTAACGACTCTTTCTCTGATAATAATTTCAACTCATCGCCCAAGTGGACGGGGGATACTGCTTTATTTTTTATAAATGCAAATCTTCAACTTCAAAGTTCCGGCAAACCGCAAAGCGAAGAAATCTACCTATCCACAAGAAATATTCTGGCAACAAATGCTGAATGGCTGTTTTGGCTAAAAATGCCGTTTAACCCCAGTAGCAGCAATTATGTAAAGGTTTATTTAACCAGCTCCTCACCAGACCTGATAAATCCACTATATGGGTACTACCTGAAAATCGGTGGATCAAGCGGAAGTATTGATGCCATTGATTTATACAGACAAGATGGAGCCACTTCGGTTAAACTCAGTCCCGGAATTTCAGGAAGAGCTGGTAAAAACAACAATACTTTAAGAATCAAAGTTATAAGAGACTTAAACCATACCTGGAAAGTTTTTTCTGACACATTAGGTGGATTCGATTTTTTACCTGAACTCTCTTATCAGGATTCGACCTATAAAACCGGAACGTACTTTGGGATAACCTGTATTCACAGTTCAACCAGGAATAAAGACTTTTACTTTGATGACTTTTCAATTCAGAGTGCTCCTCTTTCAATAATTGATTTAAAAGTTTCCAACGCCACTAACATTGTTATTCAATTCAATAAAAAAATTTACAGGGAGATTAAAACTCACAACATAACAATTAACGATTCTTATATCAAGGATTTATCTTTTGTTAACGACTCTGTTTTGATTCTCACATCTGAAGTCCCATTCAAGAAAGGAAAGAATAAACTTTTTGCGTATGGTATTCAGGATCTTTACCTGAAAGAATCCCTGCAAGAATCATTTGAATTTAATTACAGGCCAGCAATAGAGCCAGGATCCGTTTTAATTACGGAAATTTATTCCGACCCTACACCCAGCCATGGTCTTCCGGAAGAAGAATATATTGAATTGTACAACACTTCCCAAGATACCATCAACCTTGCCAACTGGCGATTTTCTGATCCTTCTGTTTCAGCAGTATTTCCATCAGTTGAAATATTTCCCAAGTCATATCTCATTATCTGTCCTTCGACTTCTATTGCTGAATTTCGACCTTTCGGCAGAGTCGTTGGTATAACGCCATGGCCCTCATTGAATAATGCATCCGACTCTCTAATACTTAAAGATCCATCAGGAAGAATTATTCATTCTGTCAACTATTCTTTGGACTGGTTTACCAATAGGTTACATGCTGAAGGAGGTACAGCTTTAGAAATGATAGATCTTTTAAACCCTTGCGGAGAGAGTGATAATTGGGATGGCTCAGTTTCTTCAATAGGGGGTACTCCTGGTACTGAAAACTCCGTAAATTCAATCAAACCGGATGTGCAAAGCCCGAGAATCAAGAATGTACAGTTTCTTGATTCTCTGACTATTTCAATTGCATTAGATGAAAAGCTTGATACTTCTTATGAAATCAGAGAAGATAATATAACTATATTACCTGAAAGGGAGATAGGAAATGTAACGTATAAAGGGAATAAAAATATTCTGATTTCTCTTACAAATGCAATAAAGGCCAGTACTCTTTACCAAATATCATTAAGCGGAATAAAAGATTGCAATGGAAACCATATAGAAGAAAATCAAAAGACATTCGCATTACCTGAAATTCCTAATGAAGGAGATCTTCTGATCAATGAAATCCTTTTTAACCCACATCCCGGAGGAGTTGATTTTGTTGAACTTTATAACAATTCACCTCATTTTATTGATCTTAGAAACTGGAGAATATCCAATGCAGAAAATAAGAACGCTATTACTTATCCAATTTCCACAAGCCCACTAATTCTGGAGCCCGAGCAGTATTTGGTATTGACTTCCGATCCCCAAACATTGATAAATCAATACCCCAATGGAGAATTCAAAAATTTTATAAAAATGAGTTCAATGCCATCTTTAAATGATGAATCAGGCAATATTAGTTTGTTAAATCCATCGGGTGAGCTTTTTGATAGTTTTAGCTATACAGAAAAAATACATCACAAAATCCTCAAAGACCCTGAAGGCATCAGCATCGAAAGAATTTCTTTTACAAATCCGACATCAGATGTTTCCAACTGGCATTCCGCGGCCTCCAAAATAGGTGCAACTCCAGGTTATGGGAATAGCCAGCATTTCGAATTTGAAACCATCGAAAATTCTTTTTCAGTACAGCCATTGAAGTTTTCTCCTAATGGTGATGGTAAAAATGACTTTGCTTTATTGACCTACCAACTTGACAATCCAGGTGAAATTGCGACTATCACAGTCTTTGATGGACAAGGAAGAGAGATAAAAAAGATTGCCTCTAACCAACTTCTTGGAAATGAAGGCTTTTTTCAATGGGATGGTATTGCTGACGATGATCGAAAAGCAGATACTGGAGTTTATTTGATCCTATTTGAAATTTTTCATCTGGACGGAGAAAAACAAAAGTTTAAGAAGCCGGTTATATTATCATACTGATGTTCAGTATATTAATATTAAATATTGCATTTTATGAAATGCCTGGTAAATGACATAATTTCATCCTGCATAGAAAAAAACAAAGAAGTAGATGTAATAGACCGCTACCTTCGCATGAAGCTTCATATAGAAATGGACAGACAGTCAATTATTTCACGCATAAAGGCAGTAAAACACAATTACAATTTCCAATAATTTCTCTTTAAGGAATAACTTTAAAAAAATAACTATTTTCAACTTGCTGCCCCCAAAGTTTTAACAATTTATTTATTGGATCTTTCCCAGGGATACCATTTTTTATACTAAATTTGCACCAAAAATCAGGGAATTCCGTTTCTCAAAAAAAGAGGTAAACTTTTCATCCCGTTTTTTTAATATAAAATAAATCCGCGTTATGGCAGAAGAAAAACTCAGATACTCCGACGAAGAATTAAAGGAGTTTGAGCAGCTTATAGCTGACAAACTGGATAGAGCCAGAAAAGAATTAAATTTCATTAAGGAAACTCTGAGCCGAAGAAATGATTCCGGAACTGACAATACAGCAGGTACTTTAAAACTGCTTGAAGATGGTGCTGATACAGCCGAAAAAGAAAGCTTCACCCAGCTTGCTGCAAGGCAACAAAAATTTATTCAGCAACTTGAAAATGCCATGGCCAGAATTAAAAACGGAACTTATGGTATTTGTGTAGATTCAGGAAAACTTATTCCCAAAGAACGTCTTCGTGCTGTTCCTCACACACAGCATTCAATAGAGGCAAAACTTAATAGAAAAGACTAATTTGGATTTCCTTCAGCATCATATTGAAAGTTTAATCTTTTGTTCTCCCGATCCCATAAAGCCGGAAGATATAAGAACCTGTCTTTCTGAAATGTTTGAGGCAGAGGTGCCTATTGAAGATATTCAGGCTTCATTGGAGAAACTCCTTCAAAAGTATGAAGATGATAATTTCCCATTTAAAGTTTTTTCTATGGGAGGAGGTTATCAGTTTCTTACAAAACCTGCCTATCAAACCAGTATTAGTATTTTGCTAAAGCAAAAATCTAAAAAAAGATTATCTACGTCTGCGCTTGAGACCTGCGCCATTATAGCTTACAAACAACCTATTACCAAACATCAGATTGAGCAGATTAGAGGAGTAAACTGCGACTACGCTATTCAAAAGCTTCTTGAAAAGGAGCTTGTTGAAATTCAAGGTAAATCTGATGGAGTAGGCAGACCGATTCTCTACGGCACCACTACCAAGTTTATGGAATATTTCGGCATCAATAGTCTTAAAGATTTACCAATGCCAAAAGATTTCTCCAAAGATGAAAATGAGATCGGTGACGAAATGGAAAAAGAACATGAAATTATTGCTGCTGAGTTAGAAGAAATGGAATTCAATACTCAGGAGAATAATACTAACCCCGAAACTCAAAATCAGGAAAACGACACCAAGGACACTTTCGGAGACCTTTCTTCTCAGACCAATTCCCAAACAGAAGAAGATTTTTCCTCAGGAAGTCAAACCTCTGAAGAACCAGAGGAATAGATCCCACTTAAATAAAAAAATTATTTATATTAATTTAATCAGGAAATCATTTCCTGATTATTTTTTTATGAACTTTGATAATAACATTAAAGAATTATGAAAAAAGACCAACCTCAGAGGAAAGGAAGAGGGGCTTCGGACAGAGAGAAGGCTTCTAAATTTTCTTCAAAAAAATCTGCTACCCCAAAGAAAGATGGGGCATCGGGCGAAGCTCGCCCTGCCAGGAAATCTTCATTTGGAGCTAAGAAAACACCGGCAGGTCGTGTACCAGCAGGAAAACCAAGAAGGAAGTTTGATTCTCAAGGAGATTCAGGAAAGACTGAAAGATCCTCCGAATTTAAAAGTAGAAAACCCTCTGATGGAAGAAAGTCAAACTCTTTTTCCGGATCAGGAAGAGGAAGAGATTTTAAAACAGAATCTCGTGATTCTGAAACCCCCAAAAATAAATTTGTCAGAAAGAAATTTGGGGAGGATCCAAAGTCAAAATCTTCTGATAACACTGGAAGAGAGAGGGATCAAAAAAGAGGCAGAAAATCAGATTCTACTTTTGATAAAAAAAGATCCTCATTTGACGAAAAACCATTTCGTGGTAAACCGAGAGGCAAAAGTGAAGATACGCGACCAGGAAGATCTTTTTCAAAACCTAAACAGGACTGGAAAAAAGAGGCCGGGAATCAGGAAGAAAGACCTTTCAAAAAGACAGGATACAAAAAATCTGACGATACAGAATCTAAAAATTCCTTTTCAAGATCAAATCCTGATAAAAGAAAAAGCTTTGGAGATCGTAATGATAAGCCTTTCAAAAAGGCCGGATTTAAAAACGCTTCAGATAAACCAACATTCAAAAAGCCATTCTCAAAACCTAAGAATGAAGAATTAGACGGCTTGGATGAATTTAATGATTTCGAAAACCTCTCGGAAGAAACAAGCTCAAAAAGTACTTTCAAAAAAATTGAAGGAAAGAAATCAGGAGTTAGAAACAAAACCTCTTCTGATGAAATAAGACTAAACAGATATATCTCTAATGCAGGCGTATGCTCAAGAAGAGAGGCTGATGTGCTTATTTCCGATGGCCTTATCAAAGTCAATGGCAAAATTGTGACTGAGATGGGCTATAAAGTAAAGAAAGGCGATACGGTAAAGTATGGCAGTAAAATACTTTCCCCAGAAAAGCTTGTATATGTGCTCATCAACAAACCTAAAGATTTTATCACAACCACTGATGATGAAAATGAGCGCAAGACTGTGATGGACCTTATAAAAAATGTAGGGCCTGAAAGAATTTATCCTGTGGGAAGACTTGACAGAAACACTACTGGCTTACTGCTTTTCACTAATGATGGAGAACTTGCAGAAAAATTAATGCATCCATCTAACCGGACAAAAAAATTATATCAGGCTGAGCTAAGCAAACCAATGAGTCATGAAGATTTTGCAAGGTTAAAGAATGGAATTACACTTGAAGATGGTCCTATTAAACCTGATCAGCTTGAATTTGTAACACCTGATGGCTGGGTAATTGGAATACAAGTACACGAAGGCAGAAACAGGCTTGTCAGAAGGATGTTCGAACATTTGGGATATGAAGTAACCCGCCTGGACAGAGTTATGTATGCAGGATTAACTAAAAGAGATTTACCGAGAGGTCACTGGAGACATCTGACGGAGAAAGAAATAATAAAATTGAAGCATTTAGGACATTAATTAAAAGTTTCTTTCATTAAACTCACCAAGGCTGCTCTAACAAAGGGTAGCCTTATTTTTTGTCATATAAAACCTGATCTGAATGCTCAAGAATTCAGCAAAAAAATATAAATTAATCCCTAATAAGTGCAACCATATTTCTCATTAAATCGATAGTGACTTAATAAACAATCCAAGAGAATTTAAATTATTAAGTGTTTGTAATTTGAATGAATCTCTTAGTTTGTAAAATTTTAAAATTGAATTTGGCCAGAAAGGAAGTAAGGAAATGAAAGCAGAAAAAATAAAGGTCTCGGAATCCTGTTTTACTATATTCTTCGTTATAAAAATAAAAAGGGGCCCTTTTGAGGCCCCAGTGGGAACGAGTGGAATCGAACCACCGACACAAGGATTTTCAGTCCTTTGCTCTACCAACTGAGCTACGTTCCCGATTAAGTGGCGCAAAGATATTAGGTTTTGATAACTAAACAAACAATATTTACATAAATTTTAAAATATTTTCATTTATGGAATTTTTACCCCAGGTTATTTTCTTGATTCTTCTTTCTGTATCAGGCTTTTTCATTACAAAAAGCATCTTGAGAATAAGAAGAAATATTTTATTGGGTAGAGACATCAACCTCTATGACAGACCTTCTGAAAGGCTTAAAATGACGACGCTGGTTGCTTTAGGCCAAAAAAAGATGTTCAAAAGACCTCTTCCTGCCATACTTCACCTCTTTGTTTATGTCGGCTTTATAATCATAAACATTGAAGTTCTTGAAATTATTATTGATGGGCTATTTGGAACCCACAGAATATTTGCACCGATTTTCAAAGGCTTATACCCTTCCATGATAAACATATTCGAATTCCTGGCCATTTCAGTATTAGTCTCCTGTGCTATTTTCTTAGTCAGAAGAAATATCATAAGAGTGAAAAGATTTGATGGAGAAGAAATGAAGCGTTGGCCCAAGCTTGATGCAAACCTTATTCTTTCCATCGAAATTTTTCTAATGATTTGCTTCCTCAGCATGAATACCTCTGATGGCATACTACAAACCAGAGGCTCTGAGCACTATATTGCTACAGGTGATTTCTTCTTTACAAGTTTTCTGAAACCATTATTTAATGGTCTGGAAACTTCTGAATTGATATTTATTGAAAGGTTTGGATGGTGGGCACACATCATAGGAATACTAGCTTTTGCCATGTATGTATTTACAGATTCAAAACATCTGCATATCTTTATTTCTTTCCCCAATACTTATTTCAGTAAACTGGATCCTGCAGGTAAATTATCAAATATGCCTGAAGTAACTAAAGAAGTTAAATTAATGCTTAATCTTCCTGTTGATGCAGGGAATGATAATACAGCACCAGGAAGATTTGGAGCAAAAGATGTTCAGGATCTGACTTGGAAAAATTTAATGGAGGCATATAGCTGCACAGAATGTGGCAGATGCACATCTCAATGCCCGGCTAACCTGACAGGTAAAAAATTGAGTCCAAGGAAAATTATGATGGACACAAGAGACAGACTTGAAGAAGTGGGAAGAAATATTAAAGCAAATGGTAAAGACCATCAGGACGGTAAATCTTTACTTGGAGATTATATTACAGTTGAAGAAATAATGGCTTGTACTACCTGCAATGCCTGTGTTGAAGCTTGTCCTGTAAATATCGATCCGGTTAGCATAATTCTTCAGCTCAGAAGATTCAAAATTATGGAGGAATCTCAGGCTCCGGCTTCATGGAACGGCATGTTTTCCAATATTGAGAACAACTTTGCTCCATGGAAATTTTCCCCTTCTGACAGGTTAAACTGGGTTCAAAAATTAAATCAGTAAATAATTGAAGTTGATAAAGATATGAGTGAAAATATGATAAATGTTCCAACCATGGCCGAGCTGGCAGCAAAAGGTGTAACTCCGGAAATTTTATTCTGGGTAGGTTGCGCAGGCTCTTTTGATGAACGTGCAAAATCAATTACTGCAGCATTTGTTAAAATTTTAAATAAACTATCTGTTAACTTTGCAGTTTTAGGGACGGAAGAATCGTGTACTGGCGAACCTGCGAAAAGAGCAGGAAATGAATTTCTTTTTCAGGTTCAGGCAGTGAGCAATATTGAAGTAATGAATGCATATGGCATAAAAAAAATAGTAACAGCATGTCCTCATTGCTTTAATACAATAAAAAACGAATATCCGGAACTTGGTGGAAACTATGAGGTACTTCACCATTCTGAGTTCCTGCAACAACTTATTAATGAAGGAAAAATAAAATTGCAGGGAGGTGGCGAATTTAAAGGTAAAAAGATAACTTACCATGACTCTTGTTACCTTGGACGCTCAAACAATATATATGAAGCACCCAGAAAAGTTCTGGAAATACTGGATGCTGAATTAGTTGAAATGAAAAGATCCAGAACTAAGGGTTTGTGCTGTGGAGCTGGTGGAGCACAGATGTTTAAAGAACCTGAACCTGGTTTCAAAGATATAAATATTGAAAGAACTGAAGAGGCGATTGGAACAGGAGCAAAAGTTATAGCAGCAGCTTGTCCGTTTTGTATGACTATGTTATCTGACGGAATAAAAAACAAAGAAAAAGAATCTGAAATAAAAGTTTACGATATTGCAGAATTAATTGCCAAGTACGAAGGATTATAAAATGATTATTCCAGAACAACCTAAAATTGCCAGTTTTCCAGAAACTTCAAAAGTTTGGGTATATCAATCAGACAGAGAATTTACGTCTGAAGAACAAGACTATATTTCTGAAAAATTATATTCCTTCATTTCAGGATGGGAAAGTCATGGAAGAAAACTGACAGGCACTTTTGAGATTCGATACAACAGGTTTATTATTATAGCTGTTGACGAAAGCATTTCAGATGCTAGTGGTTGTTCAATTGATAAATCTGTCGTAATAATAAGAGAAATAGCTGCACACACTGGCACTAATCTACTCGACAGATCATTAGTGGCATTTAGAAATGCCTCATCTCCAATCCACATTGTAAAATTTAATGAAGTTTCCTCAGCAGTAAAGCAAGGTATAATTACGCAGGAAACTCTGATCTATAACAATACAATAACCAGCCTTCAGGAATTAAAAATGAACTGGGAACTACCTGCTAAAAACTCTTGGGTATCCCGTTTTTTTAATAACTGACAGGCAAATAATTATATTTTTCAAAAAGTTTTTTAAATTTGATATTTTAAGAGAATATGTTGAAATATTTTCAGCATATACTCTTTTAATATTTAATATCTGCATATTTGTGCAAAGCATAGTTTAGACTATTATATTAAAAACTCAAGATGAAGCTCAATCTTTCGAAATTCTTTTGTTTACTGGTAATTCTTGCAGGCTGTACTCCTTCAGCCATGAAATCCTACAAAAAAGGGATGCAACATTATACTCAGGCTGAATATCAACCTGCAATAGAAAACTTTCAGCAATCTGTAAGTAAAGGAGGGCCATCAGATGCGAATTATTATATCGCAGAATCGTTCAGACGTTCCAACAGAATGCAGGATGCTGAACCTTTTTATGCGAAAGCTGTAGAAAACAATACCAATCAGGAAGAAGCATATTACTATTACGGATTTGCCCTTAAAGCGGTTGGGAATTATGTTGGCGCAGCGAAACAACTTTCAAATTATGTTAAAATAGGCCAGAACTTTGACCTGGTAAACAGGGCAAAGAATGAGCTGGAAAATCTTAAAGTTCTTAATGACATTGTTGAGAAGAAGTCTTATTTCGAGGTTAAAAACCTTGACAAGCTGAATACTCCTTTTACGGAATATTCCCCGACTTTCAAAAATGATAAGCTGTATTTCACCTCCAACAGGGATGCACAAAAAATGCATACCGCAACAGGAACAGGATTTACGGACTTATATGAGTTTATTTTTGATGGTGCAGACTATTTCAGCGGCCAGGCGAGAAAACTTCCTGAAGTTATCAATAGTGAAGATGCTCATGAAGCTACTGCAACTTTCTCTAAAGATGGGAAAACCATGATTTTCTCCCGCGGAAATACCGGTAGCAAAAAAGGAGCTAAAGACGTGGATATATATGAGTCTGTGCTTCAAGCAGGCGTATGGTCCGAGCCTAAGCTGCTTCCGATAAGCGATCCGGAAGCATGGGACTCCTCTCCTGCTCTTTCTGCTGATGGAAAAACGCTTTACTTTGCATCAAACAGGGAAAGCAGCGACGCTAATGGTGGTGTAGATATTTATAAGGCAACAAAAGATGAAAAAGGAGAATGGGGAAATATAACTAACCTTGGAACGCCGATAAATACAAGAGGCAATGAGCTTTTCCCCTATGAAGATAGCAGAGGAATATTCTATTTCTCTTCAGATGGCCACCCATCTCTTGGAGGCATGGATTTGTTTGCTGTAAGAAAAGATTCTACTAAAAGCAAACTTAAAGTTGAGAACTTAGGTCGTCCTATCAATACAAGCTATGATGACTTCGCCATTACATTTAAAGATACGTTGACAGGTTATTTCTCTTCCAACAGACCCAATGGAAAAGGAGATGATGATATCTATGAGTTTCTTGACAAATCTAAGATCAAAATTGCTCATTATATTTTAGATGGTTTAGTAGTTGGAATTACCAAAGATGATAAAACGGAAATACCTTTGGATTCGGCAAGAATTCAGCTGGTTAGCGAGAAGGGGGATACAATTGCAGCACTTACTTCAAACGCTTCAGGAAAATATACCTATGAAATTGAACCTGAAACCAGATATAGACTTATTGGAGCAAGGTCTGGCTATTTAAAAGAAAGCAATGGAGAACTCTCAACAGTTGGAACCAAAATTCCATTTGAGAAATTAGGACCGGGAGAATCCTTTATAAAAATTCCTTACAAAATGGTATTACTCAAAATCGAAGTTGGTGTAACTATCGTAATTGATAATATTTACTATGACTTTAATAAATGGGATATCAGACCGGACGCTGCATTGGAATTGCTGAAAATTGTTCAATTGCTTGTTGACAATCCGGAGATTAAAATTGAATTAAGTTCACATACAGATGAAAGGGGTTCTGCAGATTATAACAGAAAACTTTCTCAAAAACGTGCCCAGTCAGCGGTTGATTATATTATTTCTAAAGGCATAGCAAAAGACAGGATAACACCGAAAGGTTATGGTGAGGACAAGCCACTTGTTAAAAATGCTCAGACTGAAGAAGATCACCAGAGAAACCGTCGTACAGAGTTTACAATCACCAATGTCACAAATCCTAACATAACGATTAAGAAAAAGGATGAGGCTGAAGGAGATCAAACAATAAAGATCAAGATGAAAGGTGAAGATGAGGATAGTACAGGCACGAGCGAGGAAATCAAACAAGAATAATTACTAAAGATAAATCCTACAAAGTCCCGGTCAGAAACCGGGACTTTTTTTATTTTTGTAATTCCAAAAATCAATAAAATGAGCAACGACAGATACATGAAGAGAGGGGTTTCCTCTTCCAAAGAAGACGTACATAATGCTATCAAAACACTTGATAAAGGATTGTTTCCAAAAGCATTCTGCAAAATTGTACCAGACTTTTTAGGTGGAGACAAGGAATATTGTAACGTTATGCATGCTGATGGAGCCGGGACAAAATCCTCCCTTGCATATATTTACTGGAAAGAAACCGGGGATATATCTGTTTGGAAAGGAATTGCACAAGATGCCATAATCATGAATATTGATGACCTCCTGTGCGTCGGAGCGCTGGATACAATTTTACTTTCGTCCACAATAGGTAGAAACAAAAACCTGATTCCGGGAGAGGTAATTGCTGAAATCATTAATGGTACTGAAGAAGTACTTCAAATGCTTAGAGATAATGGTATAGAAATATACAGCACAGGTGGAGAAACTGCTGACGTTGGAGATCTTGTAAGAACAGTGATTGTAGATAGTACTGTTATTTCAAGGATGAAAAGAAGTGAAGTGATCAGTAATGACAGGATAACGGAAGGAGATGTAATCGTGGCTATGGCATCATATGGACAGGCTTCATATGAGAAATTTTACAATGGAGGAATGGGCAGCAATGGCCTTACCTCAGCAAGACACGATGTCTTTTCAAAAGTACTAGCCGAAAAATACCCGGAAAGCTTTGATCAGGCAATTTCTTCTGATCTTGTATATTCGGGTTCAAGAAATGTAACTGACAAAATAAAAGATGTTCCTGTTGATCTAGGTAAATTAGTATTGTCACCTACAAGGACCTACGCCCCTGTCATGAAAGAGATTTTGAATCAGCACAGATCAAATATTCATGGAGCTGTTCACTGCAGTGGAGGTGGACAAACTAAGATACTTCATTTCATCGAAAATTTACATATTGTAAAAGATAATCTATTCCCAGTCCCCCCATTATTCGAGGTAATACAAAAAGAAAGCGGGACTGACTGGAAAGAAATGTATAAAGTTTTTAATATGGGGCATAGAATGGAGTTGTATCTTGAAGAAAAATATGCCCAGGATGTTATTAAAATAGCACAGTCTTTCAATATTGAAGCGCAGGTGGTTGGGCGAGTTGAAAAAGGTGAAGGTAAGACCCTTACAATCAAATCTGATAAAGGAATCTTTAATTACCAGGGCTAAAAAGCATCTTAAATACAAATAAAAAAACATAAGACAGAATCATTATTCCGTCTATACCTACCATATAATAGAGATCCGACCTGGATCTCTTTATTTTTATAATTAAAAATATTGCCAAAATTCCGATTACCAGACGAGAATAAAAAGTGTAATCCAAACCATAAAAAAAGCAACCCAATACTATAAATAGAATAAGTAAAATAACAGATAGTAACTTTGCTCTTCGAAAGCCCATCAAAGTAGGCAGAGTATCAATGTTATTCCTTTTATCCAGCTCTATATCTCTTATATCGAATGGTATCGCCAATGCCAGAATAAAAATAATCCTCTGTACAAAAATTTCAATCACTTCTTTATCAAGCACACCGAACTCTTTGTTAATAGAAGGAAGAATTACAGTGCTAACAGACCATACATAAGAAATGAGAAAAATCTTCAGAAAGGGTATTCTTTTAAAATTTATTAAAGGTGCTGAATAAAAAAGACTAAATACAGCAAGGTGCATCGTAAACCAAATTACTTTTCCTGAAATAAAAAATAAAGAAAGCAAAAGCCCCACCCCAAAAACTACAAACATACACTTCGTAAGAAAAGAATTCTGCGTTCTCCAGATATTTCTCGGCAGTGTAGGATCATCACCTGATTTGTTGTACCAGATATGTACATTATAGGTCAGAAAAGTTGAAGCAAAAATAAAAAGCAAGAAAGGCATATCGTGGGATTCTAAATTAGTATTGAGAATAAGAAAAGTGGATAGTGTAAGTGTAATAGAACTTACGCTAATAAACAGATTTGAAAAAAGTATCAATTGGAAAAATCTCTGTATCAAAATTTTCCGGATAAAACAAAAAAGCTCATCTATTTGATGAGCTTTTTTTAATGTTAACTATCATTTATTTAGAGAGTGCCTCAGCTCCGGCAACAATCTCCAGGATCTCTTTGGTAATAGCCGCCTGTCTTGTTCTGTTATACATCAGACGAAGCTCTTTCAATAGCTCTTTGGCATTTTCAGTAGCTTTATCCATCGCAGTCATACGAGCGCCATGTTCAGAAGCAAAAGACTCTAATAAAGCTTTATAAAACTGAATTTTCAAAGATTTAGGAATTAAGCCTTTTACAATTTCTTCTTTAGAAGGTTCAAAGATATAATCAATTTCCTGCTCTTTGGAAGAATTCTGCTGTTCGGAACTTTCCTGAATCAAAGGAAGAAACTGCTCTGTTTTCACAACTTGAGTCGCAACATTTTTGAACTCATTATAAACTATAACAACTTCATCATATTCCTTATTAAGGAATCCTTCCATTGCAAACTCGGCAGCTTTTCTTACAGTACTGAAATTTAGCTCGTGAAACATTCCTGCATAATCAGGAATTACATTAGCTCCTCTTTTTTGGAAAGTATCTAATCCTTTCTTTCCAATACAAAGAAATTTAACATTTCCCTGCTCATACTGAGCTTTGTACCTTCCATTAACAAGAGCAAGAGCAGCTTTTATTGAGTTAGTATTAAAAGCTCCTGCCAAACCTCTGTCAGAAGTAACGACAACAATCAATACGTTTTTTACTTCTCTTATCTCAGAGTATGGATTTTCTACAGATCCTTCAAGACTTGCAGTTATATTATTTAGTATTCCATTTAGCTTTTCAGCATAAGGACGAATTTTAATAATGTTGTCCTGAGCTCTTCTAAGCTTAGCAGCAGCAACCATTTTCATGGCTTTGGTAATCTGCTGCGTAGAATTAATGGAAACGATCCTTCCTCTGACCTCTTTAAGACTTGGCATAATTAATTATTATATTTCTTCGCAAGGTCTTTGGCAACCTTCTTTAAAACTTCTGTTACTGAATCATCAATTTTACCTGAACGGATAGCGTCAAGAGTATCTTTATGAGAAACTTTCAGGAAGTTAGAAAACTCATTTTCAAAAGCCTTCACTTCTTTTACAGGAACGTTATCAATGTAACCATTAGAAGAAACATAGATAATTGCAACCTGGAACTCAACAGCTACAGGAGAATATTGAGCTTGCTTTAATATTTCAAGATTTCTTCTACCTCTTTCAATAATCAATTTAGTAGCAGCATCCAGATCAGAACCGAATTTAGCAAATGCCTCAAGTTCTCTGAATTGTGCCTGGTCAAGTTTTAATGTACCTGCTACTTTTTTCATTGATTTGATCTGAGCAGAACCTCCTACCCTTGATACTGAAATACCAACGTTGATCGCAGGACGAACACCTGAGTTGAACAAGTTAGTTTCAAGGAATATCTGACCGTCTGTAATAGAAATTACGTTTGTAGGAATATAAGCAGAAACGTCACCAGCCTGAGTTTCGATGATAGGTAGTGCAGTTAATGAACCACCACCTTTAACGATACCTTTAAGTGAATCCGGAAGATCGTTCATGTTTTTAGCTATATCATCAGAAGCAATGATTTTAGCGGCTCTTTCCAATAAACGGCTGTGTAGATAGAACACATCACCAGGATAAGCTTCACGTCCCGGAGGTCTTCTTAGAAGAAGAGAAACCTCTCTGTAAGCAACTGCCTGCTTAGAAAGATCATCATAAACAACAAGAGCCGGTCTTCCTGTATCTCTGAAGAACTCGCCAACAGCAGCACCGGTAAATGGTGCAAAGAATTGCATTGGAGCAGGATCAGCAGCAGAAGCTGAAACAACTACTGTATAAGCCATCGCTCCTCCTTTTTCAAGAGCAGCAACAACCTGAGCTACAGTACTTGCTTTTTGACCTACTGCAACATATATACAGAATACAGGCTGACCTTTGTCATAGTATTCTTTTTGATTAAGAATAGTATCGATTGCAACAGCAGTTTTTCCTGTCTGTCTATCACCGATGATAAGCTCTCTTTGTCCTCTACCAATAGGTATCATAGAGTCAATTGCTTTGATACCTGTTTGTAAAGGCTCATTTACTGGCTGTCTGAAAATAACCCCTGGAGCTTTTCTTTCCAATGGCATATCATACAAATCACCAGTTACTGGTCCTTTACCATCTATTGGGTTTCCAAGTGTATCAATAACACGGCCAACAAGACCATTACCTACTTTTACGTAAGCAATCTGCTTTGTACGTTTTACAGTATCACCTTCTTTAATATCACTATAGTCACCTAGTAATACAGCTCCTACATTGTCTTCTTCAAGGTTTAACACCAATGCTCTTAATCCGTTTTGGAACTCAAGAAGCTCTCCGGATTGAGCTTTTGATAGCCCGTATATACGTGCAACCCCGTCACCTACCTGAAGTACGGTGCCTACTTCTTCTAACTCAGCTTCAGTTCTGAAGTTTGATAACTGCTCTCTTAATATCGCAGAAACCTCGTCTGGTCTTACTTCCATGATTAATATTTAGAAATAAATGGATTATCTTTGAATTTACTTTTTAATTGTACTAGCTTGGTTTTGATAGACTGATCAACCTGTTTGTCGCCTCCTATATTCAGCACAAAGCCTCCCATGATTGATTCGTCAATATGCTCTTCCAGCTCAACCTTCTTAATTTTGGCACTTTCAACCATTTTAACAAAAGCAGCTCTTTGTTCTTCTGTAATTGGCGCCGCAGTGGTAAGAACGGCCCTCTGTATCCCTTTAATTCTTCTATACTGATTTCCGAATTCGATAGCGATATCGTATAAAAACGCCTCTCTGTTCTTTTTTGTCAGTATTTGAAAAATGGAAAAAGTAACTGGATTTACTTTGCCTTTAAAAAGAGCCGTAAGAATTGACAATTTCTTTTCATGATTTACTACCGGGTTCCTCAAAACCGTCACAAGTTGCCTGTTCTCATTACAGATTTTGGCAAAACCTGCCATGTCTTTTTGCACTTCTTCCAATATTCCCTTTTCCTGAGCCAGCTCAAGAAGAGATTTGGCATACGGCGCTGCTATTCTTGACTCGTGCATCTTAGTTAAATTTAGCTTCTTTCAAATATTCTGAAACTAGTTCCTTTTGCGCTTTAGAATCAGAAAGCTCTTTTCTAAGAAGTTTCTCTGCAATATCAATTGCAATTGTAGCAGCCTGATTTTTTACTTCTGTTAATGCAGCAAGTTTTTCATTATTAATAGCAATTTTCGCTCCTTCAACAATTCTGTTGCTTTCTGCTGTTGCTTTATCTTTTGCTTCTGTGATAATTGAATTCGCTACGGCACTTGCCTCTTTTAATATCTTATCTCTTTCAATTCTTGCATCCTGAAGTAATTTTTCATTTGCAGCATGCAATCTTTTCATTTCTTCCTTAGCGTTTTCAGCAGCTGATAAAGCCTCTTCAATATCCGCCTCACGCTCTTTAAGGGCACCAAGAATTGGTTTCCACGCAAATTTTCCCAGGATAAATAATACTATTAGGAATGTTACTGTTTGCCAAAATAACAAACCGAAATCAGGTTGGACTAACATATATGTTGTTTTAAGAAATTTCCCTCTTTTGTTTAACTATAAAATTCAAACTCCTGAATCAGACCTAATGTCTGTATTCAGGAGTTTAGTTTTTAAGCAAGACCTTTTAGATAGATCAATAGACAAACTACCACTGCGAAAAGAGCAACACCCTCGATAAGAGCAGCTGCAATAAGCATAGCAGTTTGAATTTTACCAGCCTCTTGTGGTTGTCTAGCGATAGACTCAACAGCGCTACCACCGATACGACCGATACCGTATGCAGCACCTATTGCAGCAAGACCAGCACCGATACCAGCACCGAAAAGAGAAAGGCTAACTTCCATTAAAATAGTGTTAAGCATGATTATATAATTATAGTTAAACAAATACTTTCAAAACAACTCCTCAATTAAAGGCTAGGCATGAATCTCAATGCCCGTGATCATAATCGTGATCTTGGTGCTCTTCTACAGCAGATGCAAAGTACATAGCAGAAAGAAGGGTGAATACATATGCCTGCAATAAAGCAACAAACAGCTCAAGCATCGACATAAATACGGCAAACGCTGTACTTGCAAATCCAACAGCATAGCTTTCAAACATAAAGATCAAGCTTATAAAGCTTAATATGATAATGTGACCTGCTGTAATGTTGGCGAAAAGTCGGACCATAAGAGAGAATGGCTTAGTAAACATACCAACAATCTCTATAGGAAGTATGATGATTCTCAATGGAAGCGGAACACCAGGAGTCCAAAATATGTGTTTCCAGTAATTTCCATTTGCACTTAATAATGTTACCAAAAAGGTAAGTAATGCAAGGATAAATGTAACTGCTATGTTTCCTGTAAGGTTAGCTCCTCCCGGGAACAAGCCCAAAAGGTTGTTAAACCAGATAAAGAAAAATACAGTTAAAAGATATGGCATAAAACGCTCGTATTTAGGACCGATAGTTCCTTTGCCTATATCATCTCTGATGTACATTATTATTGGCTCAAAGAAAGACTGGATACCTTTTGGTGCTTTGCCTTTCGTTTTACCATAAGATTTAGCAATGCCTATAAAGATTAACACAAGTATTGCCACACTGATAAACATTGAAGCAACATTCTTCGTAATGGAGATATCGTAGATTGTTCTGCTTTTATCTACAGGCTCAATTTTATCATGATGATTCAGGTGATAACCATTATAAGTTCTGTCAGGACTATGGTATAAATGAGATGATGAAAACACATCTAAGCCTTTTTCAGAATAAATGATAACCGGAAGAGGAATAGCAAGACCATGAGCAAATTCCCATTCATGAGCATCCAAAATATGGTGCATAATCAAGTCACCAGGGCTAAATTTCTTTTCTTCACCGGATTCCGCTGGTCCGTTAGCATATGCAGCACCCTTTACCAAAGAGATGAAGAGAAATGCAATAAGGAATATTTTACTCAGATTTTTCATTGTTTTTAAAATCGGCCCGCAAGTTACTTAATAAGGAATAAATTTCAAACCACGTATAACACAAATACAAAACAAAAAAGTTTAAAGCGAAAACCACTGGATGAAAATCGGTATTAAGTAGACCAACCACCACATAAGCCACTGATAAAAGGAATCTTACTGTAAGGGAAACAAGATAAAAAATATGAATTTTATTATCGCCGTTTAACGACCCTATAGAAATAATCCTATTGGATATAAAAAAAATAGAAAAGAAAAATACCTGGCTATACCAGATAAATGGATGGACCAATAACGGATCTTTAATTTTAGTTAAACAAACTATTATTAAAGAAGTGGCGGTAAAGCAGAATAGAAATTTTTTCACAGGGGCAAAGTTATTTCATAAGCCCCCGTATTACCAAGTAAATTGCTGCAATTACTGAAAATATAGTTAAAAAAATCGTAAACAACTGACTTTCGACATGAAAATGCTCATCTAGTTTTATTCCGGCCCAGGCTCCAAGACACATTGTTGCGATCATCTGGATCACAAGGCTGGAATATTTAGCATAACCCTCAAGCGGTTTTTTCTTGTTTGATTGGTTTGATTCGTTCTCCTTCTCCAATTTGAATTTCTTTTATTGTAGCACCCATTTTACACTGCCCGTTAAACGTAGCTCCAGACTCCATGATCATTTTATTTGTAATAAGATCACCGTTAATTAATGCCGTCGCTTTCACAACAACTACGTCTGAAATTTCAATTGTACCCTTCACCTCTCCTGATACTTCTGCAGTATGTGCAAGTATATTTCCTTCCACAACACAAGATTCGCTTAACACGACCTTGGATTTACTCTTGATATTTCCAACGACCTTACCTTCTATCCTGATATTTCCAAAAGTTTCAATATTTCCCTCAAGAACGGTACCTTTAGCGACAATTGTACTTGAATTGGTCAGCTCTTCCAATTCTTTTTTTTCCTTTTTGTTCTGAAACATAGTGAATTAGTTTAAAATGTTATGAAATTTTCCGGGTTGACCGGCTTTCCTTTATACCAAAGCTCAAAATAGAAATTAGGATTTCCTCCAACCTGAGGATCGCTTACAATCCCCAAAACTTCTCCAGCCTTTACTGCATCTCCGTCTTTCTTTAAAACTACGGAATTTTTTTTATAAACAGTCATCAGATTGTCTTCATGTTGCAAGATTATCACGTTTTCATTCTGATCCGTCCATCCAGCAAAAATTACTGTTCCATTTGCCACAGCCTTTACTGATTCCCCTGGCTTAACAAGTAACCCGACCTTATAAGACTGCCTGCCAGCATTGTATTTAGACTTTACTAATCCCGAAACGGGATTAAAAAGTATTAAGTTGGACAATTTTCCAAAAGAAACATTTTTGACGGAAAAAACATTCGATTCCTTTTTCTCAAATTCTTTCCTGAACAGCGAATCTACTATTGACAATTGGCTAATTTCATCGACTTTAACAACCTTTACAGAAGTTGAGGATTCAGACTTTAATTCTTCATCTTTTCCTGAAATTACCCTTTGAACAAGGTCAGTAAATGCAGCTTTTTGCTCCATCTCCGTCGTCAGACTGTCTACTTTAGCAGAAAGTGCAATTATCTTTTTATTTAAAACAATTTGCTTATGGGTCGGATCAAAAAAAGTAGCTAACAATGTTGTGCTTAAATAAAAGCACAGGGAAAAAACCAGAATTAAAAAAATTGAGCAGAAAACAATTAATTTCGCATAAGTGAAACTAAATGTTCGTTTTTCTGCAAAATTTTCTTCATTTCTGATAATTAGCAGAAATCTGTTCGTTAACCAGTGAGAAAGTGTTTTTCTGTGTTTCAAAATTATAATTCAGAATTATTATTATTACGAGCTTACATTATAATTATTTTATTCGAATTTATTTAAATTAAACAATTTGATTTTTTTGGAAACGAAATCAATCCATATCAAAATATTTTGCCTGCTTGTAGGTTTTATAGCCTTTTCGTGCTCACCTGAAAGTAATTCCTTTGTGAGCAAAGGCTATCATAACCTTACTGCACGTGACAATGCTTATTTCCTTGCCAGAGAGCGAATGAAGCAGGTAGATAAAAAAATCAATGAAGCCAGACTTGACGACTACAATAAAGTTATTCATGTTCTTGCTTTGCCTGATACGAACAAACTGAAAGCTCAGCAACAACTTCTCGAGGATATTTTTAAAAAGGCCTCTTTACCTATTCAAAAACACAAAAACAGCAAATGGGTTGATGACAGCTATATTTTGGTCGGAAAGGTAAAATTTTACAAAGGAGAATGGCCTCAGGCAATAGAAACATTCAAATATGTCAATTCGAAAAGTACAGATCCAGTCGCAAGACATGAGGCGATTATTCACCTTATGAGACTTTTTCTGACAGCTCAGAATTTTGACTATGTAAATAGTGTAAACTACTTTCTTAAAAAGGAAAAAATGAGCTCTTCAAATCAAAGGGAATATCTCCTTACCAGAGCTCAGTATTTTATAATGCAGGAAAGATATAAAGAAGCACTTAAAGACCTTGAAACTGCAAGGCCCCTCATAAAGAAAAAAGATGTTAAATCCAGAGTACATTTTATAATCGGACAAATACAACAATTGCAGAATGACGATAAAGATTCCTATAAAAATTACAAGGCTGTTCTAAAACACAATCCACCATATGAACTTTCCTTCTATACCAGGCTTTATATGGCTCAGGTAACAAACCTTTCGAAATCCGGTGACAAGAAAAAAATTGAAAAATATTTCAAAAAGCTCCTGAAAGATCTTAAAAATCAGGAATATAAAGACAAAATCTATTATGAGATGGCCAAGTTTGAGTTCAAACAAGGACATCTCCCTGGTACTATTGAATACCTGCAAAAGTCAGTTGCTGCAAGTACTGGGAACAATTATCAAAAAGCATCGTCATATCTGATGCTCGCTGAAATTCACTATGAAAAATTGCAGGATTTTGAGACTTCCAAGTTATATTATGACAGCACGATAACTCTAATGGACAAAAAAGACAAGCGCTACAGACTTATTGCTGCTCGACAGGAAGTTCTTCAGGAATTTGTTACCCAGTTAAGGATTATCCAAAAAGAGGATAGTCTTCTAAAGCTTGCTTCAATGGATAGTCTTGCACTTGCCAAACATATAGATAAAGTAATCGATAAAGAGAAAGAGGATCTAAAGAAAGCAGAGGCAAGAGAGAAGGCTCTGGCAGCAAAAAATGCATCCAACAATAATAACAATGGAGCAGGCCCCGTCTCTGGTGGTGGAGAAAGTACCTGGCACTTTTATAATGAAGCATCTATAACACGAGGAAAAACAGAATTCGTGAAACGCTGGGGACAAAGAAAACTTGAAGACAACTGGAGACGATCCACAAAAGAAGCTGTACAGGATAATATGGATGAAAATGAAAATCAAGACATAGATTCTGCAGCTGTTGCGCTTGACTCAAAAGAAAAACTGGAAAAAGAAGCAAAAGTAGATAAAACAAAATACTACAAAGAAATTCCGTTTTCTGATGAAGCAAAAGCTGCATCCTCACTTAAAGTTGAAAATGCATTATATAATGTAGGGAAAATTTATGATCAGAAACTAGATGAAAAAGGGAATGCCATAAAATCATTTGAGACACATTTGACAAGATTCCCGACGTCTAAACTTAAATCCGAGGTTTTATATTTTCTGTATCTCCTTTATAAAGAAAAGCCGGATCCAAAGTTTGAAAATTTTGCTGCTACGTTGCATGATGAATTTCCCAACTCTATTTATTCCAAACTGATCCGGAACCCTAATTATATGGCTGAAACAAAGGAGACCAGCCAACATATTAACAGATTGTATAGGGATGCCTATAATCTTTACAAAGCTGAAAGATTTTTCGATGCAGATTCTGCAATAAAAGCAATCAGGGTAGCTTATAAGGAAAATGATATAGAAGACAAACTTCAATTGCTTGAAATTCTAATCATTGGACAGACTAAAAATGCTCTTATTTATAAAGGAAAGCTGGATGAGTTTATTGCAAATCAGAAAGAAAGTGTACTTCTTCCCAAAGCAAAAGAGCTTCTGGTTTCAACGGAAGAATATATAAAATTAGCTTCAACAGGTGGTAAATCTTTAAATGAAGACCAGATTAAATATAAAACCGACATAAAAGATAAACCTCACATGTTTATAGTGGCAGTTCATGGCAAAAATCTGAAACCTGCCAAAATTGTCAATGCTCTGAAGAAGTACAATGGGGAGCATTATAAACCAGGTGAGATCCAGACTGAAGTGGTCTCATTAAATGATACCCTAAATTTAATAAGCATAAAAACCCTTGTGGATAAATCAGGAGGAATGATATATTACACTCAGATTAAAAATTTTCAGCCTTTTCAATCTGAAACCAAGAACCTAAAATATGACTTATTTGTAATAACAGAGGAAAATTTTTCCCTGTTCAACAGATCCAAAAAACTTGAAAGTTACCTTAATTTCTTTGAGGAACATTATAGGAAGTAATCATGAGCAAAAGTAATTTCTTTATATCCGCATTTATCAAAACTATTTGGCTCGGCTTTATTGCCGGTATCGGTAGTTTAGTACTTTATGTATATTTCGTTTCTATTAATTTTTTAGGATTTTTCGGTCCTATGCCAAGCTTAGAAGCTTTGGAAAATCCCAAAAGTGAAGTTGCATCGGAGCTTTACACCGCTGATATTGTTTTATTGGGAAAATACTTTAAAGAAAACAGAACTCCGGTAGAATTTGAAAAACTTTCCCCAAATCTTGTAAATGCTTTAACTGCAACGGAAGATTCAAGATTTGAAGAACATTCCGGCATTGACTTAAGAGGAATGGGTCGGGTTTTCTTTAAGACAATTATTCTAGGTCAAAGAAATTCTGGAGGAGGAAGTACCCTGTCACAACAGCTTGCCAAAAATTTATTCCAAACAAGGAGTGCTCTATACAAAGGTAAGTTAAGCAAAGGTCCCCTTGGAAAGGTGATTTTCAAAACCAAAGAATGGATAACCGCAGTAAAGATAGAAAGGGCATATACAAAAAAAGAAATCATGACTATGTATTTGAATACGGTTGATTTCGGAAGTAATTCATTTGGTATAGAAGTAGCATCAAAAACCTTTTTTAATACAACTCCGGATAGCCTTAAAGTAGAAGAGGCTGCTGTGCTTGTAGGTCTGCTGAAAGCTCCGACGACCTATAGTCCGGTTTATAATCCCGATTCATCTACATACAGAAGAAATACTGTGATCAGTCAGATGGCCAAATACGGATATCTGACTTCTACCAAAGCAGACTCAATTAAAAAACTTCCTATCGCGTTAGATTATAATGTTGAAAACCATAATAAAGGGTCTGCTACCTATTTCAGAAGTTTAATCACATCCTACCTGATTCCCTGGTGCAGAGAAAGAGGTCTGGATTTATATTCAGACGGTTTAAAAATATATACAACCCTCGATTCCAAAATGCAGAAATATGCAGAAGAATCGGTCACTTCCCACATGAAAGAAGAACAACGGAAGTTCTTTGAACACTGGAATGGCAGAAGTCCTTGGACAGATGAACAAGGAAAAGTTATTCCGAATTTTATAGAAACAGCAGCTAAAAGATCCGATAGGTATAAAGCATTAAAACTTCAGTATGGAAATGATACAGTGAAAATCATGAAAGTAATGAAGACTCCTATTAAAATGAAGATTTTCAGCTGGAATGGAGAAATAGATACTTTGATGTCTCCAATAGATTCAATCAAATATTACAAACATTTCCTTCATTGTGGATTTATGGCGATGGACCCACACTCAGGATACATAAAGGCATGGGTAGGAGGAATAGATCACAAGCATTTTAAATATGATCACGTAAAGCAAGGTAAAAGGCAACCAGGTTCAACATTCAAGCCTTTTGTTTATGCTTCAGCGATAGATCTTGGATACTCTCCATGCTACGAATTACCTGATCTACCAGTAACATTTCCGACTGCAGATGTAAACCAAACCTGGACACCACAGAACAGTAATGGTGAAGGATACACCGGAGAGATGTTCACTCTTCGAAAGGCAATGGCAAATTCAATTAACTCCATTACTGCTAACCTGATGAAGGAAATTGGCCCACAGGTTGTGGTAAACAATGCCAAAAGAATGGGAATTACCAGTCCGCTGGATCCTGTACCAGCTCTTTGTCTGGGTGTAAGTGATGTTTCAATTTATGAACTTGTAGGCGCTTACAGCACTTTTGTCAACAATGGATTTTGGACTGAACCTTTTTTCATTACAAAAATTGAAGACAAGAATGGAAATATTTTACAGGAATTCATACCAAAAAGCGTTGAAGTATTTGATGAAGAAACTGCCTATCTTATGGTGCACATGCTAAAAGGAGCAACAGAAGAAAAAGGTGGAACAGCTCTTGGCTTGAATAAATATGGACTTTTGTGGAATGGTTATGAAATCGGAGGAAAGACAGGAACCACTCAAAATTATTCAGATGGCTGGTTTATGGGCATTACGCCAAAATTAGTTGCAGGAGCTTGGGTTGGAGGAGATGACAGATGTATACACTTCAGGAGTATGGATCTCGGTCAGGGGGCCAGAATGGCGATGCCACTTTGGGCTATCTTCATGAAAAAGGTATTCGCAGATTCTTCACTTGGCCTGGTTAAAGAACGTTTCCCGCGTCCTTCTAAGTTGAGTGTTGAAATAGACTGCAGAAAATATAAAGAAAAAAGTTCCCTACATTCAGACTCTCTACAGCAAAAACATCAGCAAGTATTGCCTGACGAATTTTAGGAGATTTAATCATGGCAGAAAGTGAGGAGGTAAGAGATCAAGTTAAAAGTCTACCGGACCAGCCTGGCATATATAAGTTCTTCAGTGAAGAAGGAGAACTTATATATGTAGGAAAGGCTAAGTCTCTCAAAAAAAGAGTTTCTAACTATTTCAATAAAAATACAGGAGTTGACAATAAAACCCGAAAACTTGTCAGCCAGATAAGAAGACTTGAGTTTACGATAGTAAACACAGAATTTGACGCCCTCCTTCTTGAGAACAGTCTTATCAAGAATAATCAACCAAAGTATAATATACTATTAAAGGATGATAAGACTTATCCTTACATTTATGTATCACGTGAACGCTTTCCCAGGGTTATAGCCACAAGAACCTTTGATAAATCATTAGGTACTTACTATGGCCCATACACAAGTGTCAAAGCTATGAACAGTGTGCTTGACCTGATACATAAATTATTTTTTATACGAACCTGTAACTTCAACCTTTCTGAAAAAAATGTAAATGATGGAAAATACAAAGTCTGTCTCGAGTTCCATATCGGAAACTGTAAAGGGCCTTGTGAGAGTTTAGTTACAGAGGAAGTTTACTTAGAAAATATAGATAAAGCTCACCAAATCCTTAAAGGGAACATTACAGTAGTTAAAACTTTCTACAAAGACCAGATACAGGAAGCCGCTGAAAATTTAGAGTTTGAAAAAGCTCACAAGCTAAAACTCAAACTTGACTTACTTGAGAAGTTCCAAACGAGCTCAGTTATTGTTAATCCTAAAATAACTGATCTGGATGTCTTTACCATAAAAAGCCTTGAGAAAAATGCTTTCATTAATTACCTGCATATAGTAAATGGGGCAATTCTTCAAACCAAAAATATCGAAATCAAAAAAAAGCTTGATGAAACTGATGAAGATCTTCTAAAGCTAGCAATAATTAATATCAGAGAGGAGATGGAAGTCAGTACCAGAGATATAATAGCCAATATTCCAGTAGAAATAGATGACCTGAAAATTACAGTGCCATCTATTGGAGATAAGAAAAAACTTCTGGACCTTTCCTTGAATAATATTGCGTTTCAAATGAGCAAATCCATCTCAAATAATGAAAGAGATTTAAGGATACTCAATACAATGCAGGAAGATCTAAGATTAAAAGAAAAACCATTTCATATAGAATGCTTTGACAACTCTAACATACAGGGAACAAATCCAGTAGCCTCCATGGTGGTCTTTAAAAATGCTAAACCATCAAAAAAAGATTATCGCCATTATAATATAAAGACTGTAGTTGGTCCTAATGACTTTGACAGCATGCATGAAATAGTTTATAGAAGGTATAAAAGAGTTTTAGAAGAAGGGCAGCCACTTCCTAACCTGATAGTTATTGATGGAGGTAAAGGACAACTTTCCGCAGCATGCCAGGCATTACAGGAGTTGGAGTTATATGGAAAAATCCCAATTGTAGGAATTGCAAAAAGATTAGAAGAAATCTATTATCCGGACGACTCCCTACCATTATATATAGACAAAAAGTCAGAATCTTTAAAAGTAATACAGCAAATAAGAAATGAAGCTCACAGATTTGCAATTACATTTCACAGAACCAAAAGGAGTAAAAGTACCTTAGCTAAAAGCAAATTAGCTTCTATAAAAGGAGTTGGCGAATCAACATTTCAAAAACTGGTAAGCCATTTTGGCTCTGTAAGTAGAATCCGTCAAGCAAGCGTTGAAGAACTATCAAAAATAGTAGGAAAAGCAAAAGCAGAGCTAGTACTATTAAATCTAGCCGGCGAAAAAGAGAGTGATAAACAAGAAGATCAATAAAATAAAAAAGGAGGTTTAACAACCTCCTTTTTTATTATAATTTCTATAGTCAGAAATTTCTTAGAATTCCCAAAGGTTATGCTCATACTCAAGAAGCTCGAATGCAGCCCATTGAGCAGCCATGATACCTTTTTGCTGATCTCCACCATAGATGTCTACTAAGTATGCATCGTTTGGATTGGAAACTTTGATGATATAAGAGCTGAATAAACGCAACTCAAATGCATCAGCAAGATTTTTATGCTGCTGATCGTTCTGAGGATTAAACCAAATTGCTTTAGGGTTATCCTTGAAAAGTTTGTTTACTAATTCTTTATACTCAAAAGAAGCAATTGGAGTCTGAATACCTCTGATGTTAGCAGGGTGATCAGCAGGAACGTACACTGTTATTGCGTGAATATCATAGTACAATCTGGATCTTTGCTTATCGAAGATGATATCTTCTTTTATCTCCATCTGGTATAAATCAGTTGGAAAATAATAGTTAGGACCACCACCGATTGCAGCAATATCCTCCCCGTTTGCCTTCATAATCTCTAACTCTTCTGCACTAAGTTCAGCTTGCTCGGATGGCATTTTTATTCTCTCATTGAATTCTTCAATTGTAAGAGTTTTACCATCATAAAGGGAATCTGTAGCATATGCTTTTATATCACCTCTTTGAACAGCATCGATTAACAAACGAGTTAATTCTCTATTTTTAGAAAACAAAGGTTTATTTTGCTTTTCTCTAAGATCCAAAGCTCTAATGATTGTCTTCTTATACATGATATCAGACTCATGTATAGGTCTAACAGAAAATTTGTTATAACCTGTATTTTCAGCTGCAGAATTTCCTTCAGGTGCCTCAGCTGCCTCTTGAGCAATTATCAGGTTTGATGCGAACATCAAACCTGCCAAAATAACACTAATTTTTTTCATAACTAAGTAGTTTAGGTATTAGTTAAGCGGGATGTTCTTAATTACAATTCCCAAATTAACCTCTTCCGACTCGTTAAGGAAGTTAGTTCTCGTAACTTTCTTAACCTCTATCATGATCCTGTCTCCAGGCTGAGCTGCCGCAGCAAACTGAGCTAGGTTACCAGTTTCAGAAGTGAAAGAAGTTTGAGTAACTGGTCTCTTACCTCTAACAAGGATAGCATCCCACTGAGTGATCTTATATCTTGCATCTTTAGGCAAGAAAGTTTTAAAGCTCTCATCAGGAACAGCTTTCATAGTGATAGCTCTAGGACCAGGAGCAGGAACACCTTGCTTCTCATTAACTGGGCTACCGTTAGATAAAGCCTGGATTTCAGGTTTTGGGATCAATCTAACATTGAACTCTTGTGAGCCAATTGCGTTTCCACTGCTTGCTACATTAAGAGTTACTTTTGCTCCAGTTGGAACTAGAGTAACAAGACCTTTAGTCGCACCAGGGATAACTTTAGCACCACTAGCAGAGAATGAAGGACTATAAGTAGAACCTAAAGCAGGAACCTGAACGTTAAGTTCGTTACCGCAGTTTTTGTAAAGAGCAGAAACTGAAGCAGACTGAATTTGAATTACAGGCTTAGCAACGATATAATCTTCTTCAACTACGAAAGTAGTATCTTTTCCTTTGTACTTGAAATTGATAGCACCTTTCCATTTTTTCTTAGCATTTCCTTCGCTGTCATATGCTCCGGCAGTTGCAGTAAAAGAAACTTTACCGATTTTTCTAGCATCAACTTGGATAGCTCTGCCATCTTGGCTCATAGTTGGAGTGATAGCGCTTGAAGAAGCCGCAAGGAACATTTCAGCCTCGTATTTAGTACCTGCTGCTACAACTTTAGAGTTAGCTCTAACCATCGCAACAACATTATCAAATTTGATATCTGATGCACCTACTTCACTAGCAAGTTTAGAAAGAGCCTCGTTCTCATACTTAAGAACTTCCGCTTCTTTTTGTGCTAAAACCGCAAGAGCAGCAACCATTGGAGTTTCAGAAAAGTTAAGCTGAGCAAAGTCTTTTCTTGCCTGATCTTTATCCTTCATGAACATCGGATCCTCTTTTCCATCCAATGCCAATTTAGGAGCGTTTACACCAAATTTAGCAAGAGAAGCAACATAGTTATTAAGTTTCTCTTTCAACTTATATGCTTCGCCTTTTTTGCTACCTTCCGGACCAACCATAAAGTTTGCCACTTTTTCTTCTTCCTTAGCACCTTTATAGTTTCCATCTTCTTCTTTTCCACCTGTACTTTCGATAAGGTGTTTACGAAGCCCTTCCATATAAGTAATTAGCTCACCAGTTGCAGCTTTTACTTCATCTGCTTTCTTAACAATATGAGCATCTTTATTACCTTCTTGTTCAACAATTCTTCTGATATTGCTACTTACTTTAGCATTCTCAGCAGTTGTTTTTTCGTTCACGTTCATCAAACTATCATCAAGAAATTTGAATTTTTGAATGATAGCTGAGCTTACCTGGAGTGCTAACAGTGCTGTTAGAACCAGGTACATCATCCCAATCATTTTCTGCCTTGGGGTTTCTTTACCTCCAGCCATATTTTAAACCTTTTCTTTTTCGTTTTTAAAATAATTTCTACTGAAAATTAACCTCTCATTGCAGTTAGCATGTTACCATACACATTGTTAAGCTGAACAAGGTTCTTAGATAGTTTACCAAGTTCTTCTTTGAACTGAGCAGTATCTTTGCTTGCATCTGCCATGTTTTCCATAGCGTGAGAAAGATTACCATAGAATTTGTTCATAGCTCTCAAGTGGTTGTTAGCATCCTGAAGCTCCATTTCATAAACAGCGTTCAATGCACCAAGATTTTTAGTGATGTTCTGAACTTGTGAATGATATTCTTTAGCATCTACAGAAGCGTTAGCCATTTCTGACATTGCATCTACAGTTTTAGAATATGATTTATTCATCTCAAGAAGAGATTTAGATGCCTGTTTAACATTGTTTGCATATTCGTTAGAAGCAACTGAAGCATCAGATAGATCTTTAAGGTTAGAAACAGATGATGATAGTGAATTGAAACCAGCACCTAGTTTGTTAACAACATCCTGAGTGATGTTAGCCTCAGAAAGCATGTCATCAAGTCTTCTTGTAAGACCATCGTTAGAAGCAACTTCGCCTTCTTCCTCTTCTTCATAGTAATCATCAGCCAATTGAGGATAAACTCTCTCCCACTTTGGATCATGAGGTACTGGTTGGAATGAACTGAAAACGAAAATTAAAGCCTCCACACTAAGACCAACAACAAGCATTGGACCAGCACCTGGCCAGTGCATAATTTTAAACATCGCACCAACAATTACAACTGCGGCACCAAGTCCGTAGACCATTGGCATGATCTTGTTAAAGAATACATCTTTAAAACCACCTTTGTTTGAACTCATTTTCGTAAATTTTTAAATTTTAAGTGTTTAACAATTAATTATTAGGTAATAGAGTATTATATAGTTTGTGATATACAACTATTGAATTTATTAAATCTTTAAAGGATCTGATTTTAAAACTCGAAACCTGAAGATCTACCAAGATAAGTCATAACACATCTGAAGCCTATGTACGACTTTGTAGTGTCCTGATACTCGAAAGTACGTGTTCCGGTTTCAAGGAAGTATGCAATATCTTTCCAAGATCCACCGCGAATAATCTTTCTAGGCTCATCGTCATCATAGTAAGTTGGGTTAAGATCCCAAACTACAGGAACAGCGGCATCATAATAAGCGTCTTCACACCACTCTGATACGTTTCCTGCCATATCGTACAGGCCGAAGTCATTTGAAAAATAAGAAGCAACTGGTGAGCTATACATGAAACCATCATCATAATAGTTTCCTCTACCAGGTTTGAAGTTAGCAAGCATACATCCTTTTGCGTTTCTGATGTATGGGTTACCCCAAGGATATTTTGCCATATCTCTTCCACCTCTCGCAGCGTATTCCCACTCTGCTTCTGATGGTAGTCTGAAGTTTGGCATTTTCCAAAGTCCTTGCTCTGCTCTCCAGTTATTCATGTGTTTAGTTCTCCACTCGCAGAAATATCTTGCAGCGAACCAGTCAACACCAACTACGGGATATTCGTCAAACGCAGGGTGTGCATAGTAATACTCCATCATTGGATCACCCATATGGTGAGCAAAATCCTTTACCCAAACAGCTGTGTCAGGATACAATTCAGTTCTGATATATTGTTCACCCAATACGTCAACTGAATCGCTCAACATTACATCAATAAATTGTCTGTACTCATTGTTTGTAATTTCGGTTTCGTCCATATAGAAACCACCGATGGTCACCTGTTTGTTAAGGTTAATTTGAGTAGCCGGAACATCCTGATCCGCCTGACCCATGTGGAAAGTCCCCGACGGACATGTTGTCATACCGTATGGCACCGTCATAACCCATCCTTCTCTTCCCTGAACGCCGACTAGGTCTCCTCCTCCATCGGAAGTACCTCGTCCACATCCCTGAATAAGAATAGAGGCTCCGAACAGTGCAATGTAGCAGAGACTTCTGATAACACCTATTTTATTCATAATACACTTGTTTAATTTTCTTTTGTAAATTTTTTGATAATAAATTGTGTTTTAAATTACTAAATTTTTATTTCTTAAACGAACTTTTTTAACCTCAATTATAAAAGTCCAAAAAAAACTCAAATAATTGATAAAATGTTTAGAAATGTTGTACAAGTTCTATAAAAAATTTCAATATTCCAAAATTTTGTTAATTTTCTTCGTGCCTGTATCTTGGCGTTCTGATCTTAGGTTTAGGCAATTCCCAAGGTGTCGGAACTATATAGGAGAGCATAATCTCGTGGGATGTTCTCTTTTTGGCATTTACACCATTTGTTACAAAATCAAATGCATAGCCAATTCTTAACGCATTCATATTTTGTTTATTCTTCAAAAGGTTCACCCCAACATATAAAATTATATCATCGTTGGAAAGTGTTTTGCCACCCTGATCTACATCTCTTTTTGCAAAAGACTGTCGAGCATTTAAACCCACCCAGAACTTTTCATTATATGTTCCCAGTGCCCCAAAAAGGTATGTGAACTGGTTCATATCTGTCTGAAAGAATGCAGAAGGCGTTATTTTAAGAGTAGGACCAACATCAAAATTGTAAGAACCAGATATATAAAGGTGATTTGCAAGTTTCGAATTAATCGATGGAGTATTATAAGACAGTTTAGTTTCACCCAAATGGTCAAAGCTCACTCCTCCGCTGAATTTTTTACTCTGATACCATAGACCTACACCAAAATCTGGTTTTGTTTGACGAAATCTATCCTTTGCAGGTTCAACAAGATCCTTATAGATTTGATCATCTTTATCTACAACGTTATACCAATCAGTTCTGACTCTGGTTGAATAGATACCTGCGCGAGCACCAACGCCCAATACACCTTCTTTAATTTTAAAATGGTAAGAACCAGAAAGTTGGTATTCTTGATTATTAAGTGGGCCGAGATTATCATTTACAAAATGAAGGCCCACTCCCAACCTCTTATTAAAATATGGAAGTAGTGAAGAGCCGCTTATTACTGTGCTATATGGTGCAGAACCACTATATTGGGTAGATTGATAGGCCAACCATTGAACCCTTTGCAGAGCGGTAAATCTCGTTAATCCTTCAGTACCAGCAAAACCCGGATTATAATACAGGGTATTGAACATATACTGACTGAACTGAGCATCTTGTTGGGCAAAACCAGCCGATACAAAGATCAGAAAGAAAAACACAGATAGTTTAATTCTTTTCATAAAAGACACCTTGGGATAATAAATCCAGTTCCAAAACTAAATATTTTTAAATTAAATATAAATAAAATTAAAAAAGAAAAAAACACTTCTTTTCCAATGAGGGGGTTTTGATAACTAGGTTGCCTTACCTCTTACGGATAATTTTATTTAATGTTATTGGCTTTCTTTATATATAGCTCTAAGGCTCCGGTCATTGAAGGCGCATTTGGTAACGGAGCTTCTATGTCCAATATTAATCCTGCATCTTTCACCGCCTTTGCCGTAGTAGGACCAAATGCTGCTATCCTTGTTTTATTCTGCTTGAATTCAGGAAAATTGGTAAATAGAGAGTTAATCCCTGAAGGACTAAAGAATGCTATTATATCATAATTAACTTCAGCGAGGTCAGACAAATCACTTGGAACTGTCTCATAAATTACTGCTTCGCTGAATTTGAATCCGTTATCTTTAAGAAATAAAGGAATTTCTTCTTTTCTGATATTGGAACAAGGATATAAATAGAATTCGTTTTTATGCTTTTTCAGAATTTCCTCAAGATCTTTTGCAGTTTTTTGACCCACAAAAATCTTTCTCTTTCTAATTACTATATACTTCTGAAGGTAGTTTGCTGTTTGCTCAGAAATACAAAAATATTTCATTTCTGCCGGCACTTCTATTCTTCCCTCTGCACAAAGCCTAAAAAAATTATCTACTGCATTACGGCTTGTGAAGATGACTGCGGTATGTGCGAGTATCTCTATCTTTTGCTTTTTAAACTCTTTAAAATCAAGTGCCTTAATCTCAATAAACGGCCTAAAATCAATTTTCAGCTTATATTTCTCAGCTAATCCGTAATAAGGCGACTTATCGTCTGTCGGTTTGGGCTGTGTTACTAAGATACTTGATACTTTTGTATATCTATCCTTTAGCTCTTTTTCTTTAATTTCACTCATTATCTCAATACCTTATTAATATTTTATAACGTCAGATGCCAATAGTTTAGTAATTACAATAAAAGGCAGTATTTCACTGATACAAAGGTAAGAAAATAAATAAAGATTTCTATAGTTGGAAAACTTAAATATGATATAGGAAACCTTTAGTATTAACAGAAAGAAGATTATCAACAAGATAATTGTCAAAGCCGTTATGGACATAAACGGGTGAAAATTATTCAATGATAACAAAACTAAAACAACCGGAACAACAAATAGGTTGACTTTGAGCATAATAGATAAAAACTCATAAAAATGAAATGTGATGAGTTTATTAAGGTCAAATATCCATCCGAGAAATGTAATTAGTAAATATTTAACGATTATAAGAAAGATTATCATCAGAGTTGACAATGTAAACTGTGAGAATAACGACAAATCCGGGGTTTTTACTAACGTAAGAAATTTGACAAAGTCTTCGCTTTCTTTGTTGGAAAATATCAGAGTACTAAGTGAAAATGCATTTAAAATAATTACCAACAAGAGTGGGAAATCAATAATTCGACTACTCAATAACTCTTCTGATGCACTTAGTGAAAATTCAGATTTTTGAAAAAAGAGAGAAAACGATTTTGGAAATCTATTTTTCAAAATTGCAATTATGGCAAATGAACTTATAAAAAGTGCCATAACCAGGTCTCCCAGGAAATTTTGCTTTTTAGCCTCTATTTTAATTGCTGGCGCTGAATCAACCTGTTTTTCAGGGAAATAACCTATAAAAACAGCGCCGTCATTAAAAGAAGCATCAGGCTGATATATGGTAAGTAAATCCTTCCTCCCTCCTATTGTCTTCTTTAGAAGATCTTTTATTGGAATCGCAACATCCTGGTATTTGGATTCTACATTAGTATAATACAATTCATTGTTTATAAATAATGATAATTTGGGAGCTGCTTTTACCTGAAGGTGATATCCGGCATATTTGTCCAGATCAATCCATTGAAAAACGAAATGGCTTTTCTGAGACTTTCCTTTTATGAAAGGTACGTAACCATTTATATCTGCATTATAAATTTTCCAATCTGAGCTTAGATCTTTTACAATTTTAAATTCATTTTCAGCGGAAATACCCCATTGAGGGAGCAAAGTCGCCAAAATTAAAAATAAAATGCCCTTAACGAGGCTGATTTTGTTTCCAGATTTATGCACTAGCATTTTCTCGTTTTGATCTCAAATAAAAGATTTCGATTACTCCTGTAATTAAAAAACCATATCCTATCATTAAAAATAGTAAATAGTTATTTTCCAGATTAGAAAAAACATTAACTCCCAAAATGGCAAAAAGGTTAATCAAAGCAAGTAAAAATACTGTCATTACCTGAGAAAAGCCAAGATCCATAAGCCTGTGGTGGATATGATTTTTATCCGGAGAGAATGGAGATGCCCCATTTAGGATTCTTAGCATAAAAACTCTTAGTGTATCCATTATAGGAATTATTAACACAGCGATCGCAATTGATGGGGAAGCTTCAAAAGCCTCCATTCTAACAAATTGTATTCCAAGAATCGATAAAATGAAACCCGATACCAAAGAGCCGGTATCTCCCATAAATATAATTGCTTTGTGAAAATTATATCTTAAAAATCCGATAATTGATCCCAACAGGCTGAAGGCAACATAGGCATATGGACCAAAAGCTTCTCCTCCATACAAATAAAAGTAGACTCCAAAAGTAGAAGTGATGATCATTACAATTACTCCTGCAAGTCCATCGACACCATCAATAAGGTTAATTGCATTTGTAATACCAATTATAACAAGGAAGGTCACAACGTAGCTAATACCATGATCTACCTCATATAATCCCAACATTCCTTTAAAGTCCGATATTCTTATATCTGCAACAAACATGACAATACCTGCAGCAAGTACCTGTACAAAAAACTTCTTAAATGCCGAAACCGGAACCACATCATCTTTTAATCCAATAAAAAAAATGATTATGGATCCTGCCAAAACTTGTTGCACACCATTTTCCAGTGAGCCGAAAATAGTTAATGCTGACATAAATCCAGCAAAGATTGCCAGTCCACCCAATCGAGGTGTTAGTGATTCATGGACTGTGCGCAAATTTGGTTCATCCAATAATTTTTTGATGTGCGCAACATAAATTATTGAAGGAATTGCAAATACTGCGATCAGAAAGGCCCAACAAAACGAAAGGACTGAATTATAAAGCATGCACTTTGAGAAAGAAACAAAATAACTAAAACCTGCTAATTATACCAAAATGAACCTTAGAAAGATTCAAACTTAATTTCTGATCTCGGGATTGTCCCAGAGAATAAACAAAATTAAACACACCTGCACCAGTTGTGAAAGACACACCGACACCAAAACCAAATGGAAAATCATCCTTGAATGAAGGACTTACAACATTTGACACATATCCCTGATCATAAAATACGAGCAAATAAGAGGTTGGATCTGTAAAATACCGGTACTCAACGGTAGCAACCCCAAATGTCGATGCATAATAATTCAATTCATTAAATCCCCTTAAAGACTTAAGCCCTCCTACCCTGTATAAATCATTAATAAATAAGGTATTCTTATCATTAAAAATCTTCCCTGCTTCAAGTTTTGTAAACATTACAGACTTGGCTCTCAATGCGAAAAATTTGTTTATCAATACATTAAAGGAATATTGAATAGATTTTTTGTCCAGCTGATCATACAATTCAGGCTTAACCAATGAATTTTCCCTCAAAACTTTATTCCCAAGAGAAAATTGTACATCAAAAATCCATCCTTTATGAGGATAAAATATATCATCGAGATTATTCCAATTATAACTCAGACCATAATTATAATAATTATAATCCGACATTAGTAAAACGGTAGTATCAGCACCAACGGAATTGGAAAATTGTCTGGAAGTCTTGAGACCGGTAAAAAAACTAACTCTTGATCTTACCGATAAGGCACTTGACACATTTACTCCTCTATATACAGTAAGGAATAAGCTATCCTGATTCAATAAATTAAAATTCATACGAAGATCAAGATTTGATCCTAGTAACTTTGGGTGGTAATAGGCAACATTCAGGGTCTGAGAAGACGCCTTTAGTTTCTTCCATTCCAACAACACTCCTTTTCCTGTTCCAAATACATTTTTAAGATTCAGATTGAGCTCGCCAGTAACCAGTATTTTTTTCCCCCCACCTTCATTTGGAAGGAAACCGATAATACCATCAGCCTGATTTATTTTCTTATCTTCCAAAAATATAGTTACAGTTGCCTTGCCATTTCTGAACTCTACCACTGGAGGTCTGGAGACCCTTACAAAACCGAGTGCGGATATTATTCTATCAGCTTCTAATACTTTTCTCTGGCTAAATGGCTGCCCTTTTTCAATATGAAGTTCCCGCATGAGATACCTGTTCTTCACCTTAGTGCTGCCAATTACAATAATGGAATCAAAAACTATCATTGGGCCCTTTTCATAATTCAGAACACCATACAAGCTATTCCTTTCAATCATAAATGAATCGATCTGAAGGGAAGCGAATGGATAGCCGTGGTCTTCCAGATAAGTCAACAAATCGTCCTCAAATTCCAGAAATTGATCAATATTGAAGAATTTATTATCATAGTATTTTTCCTGAAATTCTGTTTTGCTTAAAATTATTGGATTAATATTTCCTTTTTTCAGAGCCGCCCATTTAAATCGTTCACCCAAAGAAATAAATGACAACAAGGTATCCCCATGAGTTGCGAATGAATCCACCGAAGCTTGAAGATAGGCCAGTTTGTGTAATTTTTGTATGACTTCTTTAACTTCAAATACAGCACTAATCGAATCTCTAAATGAAGTTTTATGGTCAGGCACTAAACCTTCACTTTCAGAGAAAACTGAAAGAAAAATACGGGAGCTATCTCTTTGCCCATAAGAAAAGAGGGAAGATAAGAGCAAGACAAAGAGAATTAAAAAGTTTTTCAACACGTTTATACTAACGAAATTAAACCGTAAAATTACTATTTTCAATCCAGGATTCATTAGCACAGAAAATAAATGTCAGGAATTTATATCCATATCCCCTTTTGTAGGCAAGCTTGTCATTATTGCGATTTCCATTTCTCAACGAATTTATTGCTCAAGGAAAAAATGGTAGAAGCTATTTGCATGGAGCTGAAACAAAGGAAAAGCTACATTAACCAAGATATAAACACCATTTACTTTGGAGGAGGAACACCATCACTGCTTCTTATCGACGAGGTTAAAAAAATTATCGACGAAATAAAAACCCATTACAAGATCAACGATAATGCTGAAATAACAATGGAAGTAAATCCTGATGACATATCACAAAAATATTTAAAGGGAATAAAACAAGCGGGCATAAACAGACTTAGTATTGGTGTTCAGGCATTTCAGGACAATTTGCTGACATTGTTGAACAGAGCTCATAATAGTGAAAAGGCTATTAACTCTATTGAAGAAGCAAGAGAACAGGGCTTTTACAATATTACTGCTGATCTTATATATGGAATACCAGGCCTAGACAAGGGAAAGTGGGAAGAAAATATTCAAACACTTGTCGATCTAGATATTCCTCATATTTCTGCTTATGCACTAACAATAGAAGAGAAAACAGTTTTAGGCAAACGATTGAAAAAAGGACAGTTTTCCCCAGAGGAAGAGGAAAATGTAGCTGTTCAATTCGAAGATCTTGTATCCTTATTAGAAAGAGCATCATATGAACAATATGAGATCAGCAACTTTGCTAAAGAAGGTTACATCGCACGTCACAATAGCAGTTACTGGCTAGGAGCTCATTATTTAGGACTTGGGCCTTCTGCTCATTCATTTGATGGTATATCAAGACAATACAATATCAGCAATAATCATAAATATATTGAAGGAATAAACATCTCAAAACCAGAGTTTACTATAGAACAATTAAGTAATCTGGATAAAGCGAATGAATATTTCCTTACCAGATTGCGAACCAAATGGGGATGCGACCTAAGAGACATAAAACAAAAGTTTAATCTTGAGGTAAACTATTATATAAATACTGCAAAATCATTTATTGAAGACGGCTTTATGATTAAAGAAGATGATTTTTTAAAGTTGACACCCAAAGGAAAATTGATTGCAGATAAAATCACGGAAGCATTCTTTATCATTTGAAGAAAATCAGCCTTATGGGGGAAAATAAATTTAAAAATGTTATATTTGTGGTGGTATGACTGTCCAAATGACAAGCGATCAGAAAAAGGCCTTTCTGCTTCTAAAATCAATAATTTTCAATTATCACGGTTTAAATGAAGACGAGCAGGCGATTTTAAAAGCAACTGCTCAGAATCTAAGCGCAGCTGAAGAATTAAAATGGGCTGAAGACTTTATAGGCAGCGATGTTTTCACTGCTTTTGAAAGGGCTCGCGAATTTTTCAATGCAACCATTGGAACCTATGATACTCAGACTAAACTTTCCTATCTGAATATGGTCTGGGAAGCTACCAATAGAAAAGGGTTTATCAGTGAAATGGAGGCAACAGCCATTCTAAAACTTGCAAGAGACTGGGGAGTACAAAAAGAACTTCTGACCCTGGTAAGAAAATAATTTATTTTTCCTCTATCAAAATCCGCTAACATATTTTCTTTTATGTGGTTCTCTTTACTGACAGAATTTCTGATCAGTAAGACGGATGAATTATCAGCCTATTGAGAACTATGCAATCATTGGAGATTTAAATACAATTGCTCTTGTAGGCCTCAATGGGTCTATTGATTTTTTGTGTTTTCCATTTTATGATTCTCCATCCATTTTCGCTGCCCTTTTAGACCATAAAAAAGGTGGTTACTTTAAAATCCATCCTATTATTCAGGAGGAGGTTAAGAATAAGCAAATGTATCTTCCCGGTACCAACGTTTTGCTTACACGATTTTTGTCTGCAGATGGAGTAGGAGAAATTACAGATTATATGCCGATGGAAGGCATTGTGAATGGCAATGAACTAGTCAGAAGGGTTTCCTGTATCAGAGGAAACATTCGATTCAAAATGGAATGCAGACCTCGGTTTAACTATGGCCGGGATAAACATACTGCACGCAAAAAAAATCACAATTTTGAAATACTATTCGAAAGTCAGGGTGAAACGCCCTTGAAGCTAAGGCTGAAAAGCTCTGTGCCATTGCATGTTTCGGATAACGATGGTTATTCTGAGTTTACTTTAAACGAAGGAGAAAGAGCTGATTTTATTCTTGAAGACATTTCTAAAGAAGATCCTCCAAATATTTCTCTGGGAGATTTTATCACTAAAACATTCTTTGAGACTGTAAAGTACTGGAGAGACTGGATATCGAAATCTACCTATAAAGGAAGATGGCTTGAAGCAATTCAGCGATCTGCCTTAACGCTTAAGTTGCTTTGTAGCGCAAGGTTCGGATCTATCATAGCAAGTCCAACCTTTGGACTACCAGAATTTATCGGAGGCAACAGAAACTGGGACTATAGATACTGCTGGATAAGGGATTCAGCATTTTGTCTATATGCCCTTGTAAAAACCGGATATACTAAGGAGTCTCACGACTTTATAAAATGGATTCATCATGAATGCCGTGATATAGGAAATCCCGGTCATTTGCATCTTATGTACTCTATAGCAGGAGACAGCAACCCATTGGAAACAACCCTTGACAACTTTGAAGGATATAAAGCCTCTTCACCAGTAAGAATTGGGAATAATGCATCCCAACAATTACAATTGGATATATATGGAGAGTTATTAGACTCTGTGTATTTATATAACAAATATGTTGAACCAATAAGTCATGATTTCTGGAATAATCTGGCATTTCAAATCAACTGGCTTACAGATAACTGGAAAAGAGAAGACAATGGAATATGGGAGGTTAGGGGACGAATAAAGCATTTTTTATTTTCTCGTCTCATGTGCTGGGTGGCATTTGACAGAGCTATCAAGATTGCAGAATCAAGATCTTTCCCATATCCTGAAACATGGAAAACCGAAAGAAATAAAATTTATCAAAGCATTTTTAGTGAATTCTGGGATGATGACTTAAAAGGATTTGTTCAGTACCAGGGCGCGAAAACTGTCGACGCCTCCTGCTTGTTTATGCCGATTGTCAAGTTTATCAGTCCTATTGATCCCAGGTGGCTTCAAACTATGGAAGCGATAGAAAAGGAACTGGTTTCTGATTCCCTTGTGTATCGTTATATCCCGAAAGTAGCTGCACCCGACGGACTTGGAGGAAGAGAAGGAACATTTTCCATGTGCACTTTTTGGTATGTAGAATGTCTTTCCAGATCAGGCCAGCTGCAGAAGGCACAGTTCTACTTTGAAAAAATGCTGGGATATGCCAACCATGTAGGTATTTTCTCTGAACAATTGGGTTTTATGGGTGAACATCTTGGAAATTTCCCACAGGCCTTTAGCCATGCAGGCCTTATCAGTGCTGCTTTAAATCTCAATGCTCAGCTTGATAAATTAAGAAAAACGGATACCGATCCGGAATTTTTTCTTTAATAAAATTATTTCCAATTTTACCATACTAACTCTTCTGGAAAAATGTACTTAAGATTTTTTTCTATAACTCTTGCGCTTCTGTTTATCTTTCATTGTGGACAATCCCAGATCAAGTCCTTCACAAAGTACGATACACTGCGAGGGAGTCTTTCTCCGTTAAGAACCTGTTATGATGTTCACTTTTACAACTTAAAGCTTAATATTGATCCTGATAAAAAATACATACATGGCAGCAATTCAATTTACTTTAAAATAATAGAGCCTACCACCAGAATACAAATAGACCTGTCTTCAAGACTTATTATTGACAGCATTTCATATCATAAGGAACCACTTACCTTTGATCGAGACAGCAATGCGGTTTTTATCAATTTTAAAAAAACAATAACTCATAATTCATCAGATTCAATAGCAATTTATTATTCGGGAAATCCTATTGAAGCTAAGAATCCACCATGGGAAGGTGGCTTTGTATGGGCAAAGGACGCAGCTGAAAAACCGTGGATAGGTGTTGCATGTGAAGGTGACGGAGCAAGCCTTTGGTGGCCTTGTAAAGATCATCCTTCAGACGAAGCAGACAGCGTTCAGATGACATTTACAGTTCCTAAAGGCTTACAGTGTATAAGTAATGGAAATCTGGCAAAGGAAGTTTCCGGAAAGAATTTTAATACATATACCTGGAAAGTCCACTATCCCATAAATAACTATAATGTGACTCTAAATATTGGGAATTATGCAGAGATCAAGGATGAATATATACGACCTGACAAGAGCACTTTAGATCTCAGGTATTATGTGCTACAATATAATGAAGAAAAAGCCCGGGAATATTTTCAACAAGTAAAACCCATGCTAAAATGCTTTGAACATTATTTTGGCCAATACCCATTTCCTAAAGATGGCTATGCGATAGTTGAAACACCCTATCTCGGGATGGAACATCAAAGCGCTATTTCATATGGGAACAAATTCAGGAAAAACATGCTTGGATACGACTATATTGTTATCCATGAAAGTGCGCATGAATGGTGGGGTAACAACGTCACTGCATGTGATCATGGAGATCTCTGGATTCAGGAATCTTTTACGACCTATGCAGAAGCATTATTTGTTGAGTGCATATTTGACTTTAACACATCCGTAAATTACCTGATGCAACAAAGAAATTATATTAAAAACATTGAGCCTGTAAGAGGACCTTCAAATGTTAATTATCACTATTGGAAAGATTCGGATATGTACTATAAAGGCTCATGGATGCTTCATACATTAAGATCTGTAATTGACAATGACAGCCTTTGGTTTTCTATCCTCAAAGAAATACAGGATCAGTTTTCTCAAAAGCAGATATGTTCTGCTGAACTGATAAATTTTATTTCTCAAAAAGGAATGATTAACTTACAACCATTCTTTAATCAGTATCTTTTACATACTGATATACCTGCTTTTAAATACAAAATTGAAAAGAAAAAAGGCAAATATTACCTCATTTACAAACTGGATGCTTCCGAAAAAGACCTTGCTCTTCCCATAAAAATAAAAAGCAAAAATGGGAATACGATAAAAATTATAGCAGAAGATATAGTTAAAAAGCTTGAAATTGAAGAAAACAGTATAGAAGATTTTAAAATCCCCACAGACTTATATTATATTAGCGTAGAAAAATTAAACTAACATGAATAAATCAATTACCAGAACATTAGTTGTATTTATCCTGATGCTTGGCATTTCATTTTCAGGATATTCACAAAAGAAGAAAAGTTCTTCAAAAGGAAATCAGGAATTTTCAAGAAATGACCTGACATTAGGTCTTAAACTTGGAGACCCTACCGGCGTTACTTTGAAAAAGTACATGGATAAAAATGCACTTGAAGTTGTATGGGGATTCCCGGCATGGGGTGGAGAAAGCTATGGTAATCGTTACTATAACAAGAGATATCGTGATTACCATTATTTCGACTACTATACAGACAATTATTTCAGCACAGCATTACAAGTTCACTACTTGTGGCGTTTTCCAATCGGGGATATTGATGGCTTTACCTGGCATATTGGTTTTGGAGGACAAATTAGATATCGTACTTTTGAAGTATTTTATGCAAATTATTGGGATAATGGACGTTACTTTTATGAATCAGATAGAGTGCATACAATTGAGATTGGACCAGATGCGGTTGGAGGTATCGAATATGCATTAAAACAAGCGCCAATCACATTCTTTGCAGATGCCAACGTATTCATTGCGTTTTCGAGATATTCTAACGTTTATGGACAAGGTGGTATCGGTGCCAGATTTAGCTTCGGTAAATAATTTCTTACATATCGATTTTATAAATTGCCGTCTTTTCTAAGAAAAGACGGCAATTTTTTTTTACCTGATTTCCACTTTTAAAGAGACTTTTCCGTTAACTTACGTATGATTTTAACCTGTAAACCAACATTAATAATAAAACTTTTAGAAAGCTATTATTTAACTTTTTTATGTCTTTAAAAACATTACTTTCAGGCAGTAAGATAAAAGTTATCTTGTCCTCAGTGTTAGCTATAGCAGCAATAGGCGGAGGCGTCTACTGGTATGCTTCAAAAAACAAAGCTAAAGGTGAATACAAATTCAACCCGGCATTTAAAGCCTATGTCAGTTCTTTCACAGGTGGAGTTATCTCCAGGGAATCCCCTATAAGGGTTTCTTTTGTTTCTGAAATTGTAAAACCAGAAGAGATTAATACTCCTCTTCAGAGTGACTTATTCAGATTCTCTCCATCAATCAAGGGTACTACAAAATGGATAGATAAAAGTACTATTGAATTTGTTCCGGAAGAACCTCTTAATCCAGGTAAGTCTTTTGAGGCTAAATTTGAAATAGGTGAAGTCATGCAAATGCCTGAAGACCTTCAGACTTTTGAATTCGGATTTCAGACCATCCCTCAAACCTTTGATGTCTATGTAGAAGGGCTAAGGACCTATGATGTTACAAACCTTGCTTCTCAGAAATTGATTGGAATACTCAGTACTGCTGATGTAGTAGACAATGCGACACTAGAAAAAGTATTAACTGCAAGCCAGGATGGTAAAACGCTCTCCATTAGCTGGACCCACGAAAATGACAGGAAGATCCATAGATTCCAGGTTGAAAAGATCCAAAGAAAAGAAGTTGCAGGAACTATTATCTTAACATGGGACGGCAGTCCTATTCAATCAGAAACTAAAGGAACCGAAACTATTGAGATTCCGGCGATAGGAGAATTTTCCATCATATCTGCCAGAGCGGTGCAGGGAGAAGCACAATATGCTGAAATTCAATTCTCAGATCCCCTTGATCAAAACCAGGACCTTCAAGGACTTATACAAATATCAGATGTTCCTGATTTCAACATAGTAAAAGATGAAAATGTACTAAAGCTATACCCTCCGGTTAGGCAAATTGGCAGTAAAACCATTACTGTAAACCAAGGTGTGAAAAATATCAAAGGCAAAGCTTTAGGAAAAACACAAAATCTTGATATCAATTTTGAAGAAATAAAACCTTCTGTTAAACTAACCGGCAAAGGAGTTATTCTTCCAAGCACTGATGGCTTGATATTCCCTTTTGAAGCAGTAAGCTTGAAATCCGTTAATGTAAAAATCATCAAGATCTTTGAAAACAATGTTACACAGTTCTTTCAGGTGAACAGGTACGATGGTAACAGTGAAATTAAAAGAGTAGGAAAGGTAGTCCTGAAAAAGAATATTTCCTTAAACAATACAAATCCGAATGATTATGGCAAGTGGAAAAGATACGCTCTTGATATTTCAAGCCTTATCAAAACTGAGCCAGGAGCCATCTATCAAATAAAAATCGGCTTTGACAAAAAAGATATTTTTTACAGCTGTGATGCCTCTGAAGAAACAGTATCTGAAGCTACAGGTCAAACCACTCTTGAAGTCAATGAAGATGATATCATTGAAGAAAACGAATCAAGTTATTGGGACTATAGTGAGGAATACTACTACGATGAGGAGTATGATTATTCACAAAGAGATAATCCCTGCCACAAGTCCTACTATGGTGAATATAGATCTGTTTCAAGAAACATTTTCGCATCAGATCTTGGCATAATTGCCAAGGCAGGTTCTTCAGGAAACCTGGTTTTTGTAGTCACCGACCTTAAAACAACCAAACCTGTTGACGGCGCTACTGTGGAAGTCTATGATTATCAACAGCAGCTTCTTTCCCAGGATAAAACAAACGGAGAAGGAATTCTAACCATTGACCTGAAAAAGAAACCTTTCTTAGTTAAAGTTAAAAAAGAAGAACAAATCGGGTATCTAAAGATGGATGATCAATCTGCATTAGCTGTCAGCAACTTTGACATTTCTGGAGCTAAAGTGCAGAAAGGCATTAAAGGATTTTTATATGGAGAAAGAGGCGTATGGAGACCAGGAGATTCTCTGTTTCTAACTTTTATACTCGAAGACAAGCTTCATAACCTTCCTAAAAATCTGCCGGTAAATTTTGAATTAGCCAATCCTTCAGGTCAGGTAGTAAAGAAACTTGTGTCCTCTAATGCAGTGGAAGGTTTCTATAACTTTAGCACAACAACTTCTCCTGATGACCCTACCGGTAACTGGACAGCAACTGTTAAAGTTGGTGGGGCCACTTTCAGTTATCCGTTAAAAATAGAAACTGTGATGCCAAACAGGCTTAAAATAAACCTTGATTTTGGCAAAGATAAAATCACAGCAGGTGGATCATCAATGAAAGGTGATCTTAATGTGAAATGGCTGCACGGAGCTGTTGCGAGGAATCTTGAGACTGACGTGACAGTTCAACTTGCCACAGGAGAAACTAAGTTTAATAAATATTCTGATTTCATCTTTGATGATCCTGGAAAAAAATACGAAGGAGAGCCAATAGAAATCTTTAAAGGAAGAATCGATCAGAACGGTAATGCAACTGTCAATGCGCATCTGGATGCCGGTGCTAATGCCCCTGGAGTGATGACAGCTAACTTTAAGGTAAGAGTAATGGAAGAAGGAGGAGCTTCAAGTATTGACAGGTTTTCGATGCCTTATTATCCATTTACATCCTTCACAGGTATAAGAGTTCCTGAGGGAGACAAGTCAAGAAACATGCTGCTCACTGATACTTCTCATACTATTGATGTAGTAAGCCTTGACCCTAATGGAAATCTTGTTTCAGGAAGAAACATTCAGATGGAACTTTATAAAATAGAATGGAGATACTGGTGGGAAAAAGGAGAAGAGAATCTTTCAGCATATCTTGATAATAACTACAAACAGGCCATAGTAAGGGAAAATGTGGTTACTATTAATGGCAAGGCAAGATGGCAATTCAGAGTGAACTATCCGGAATGGGGCCGTTTTTATATTCGGGCCAAAGATACAAAAAGCGGACATAGCACCGGAAAGATTGTATTTATTGACTGGCCAGGATGGGCTGGAAACTCCAGGGAAAGAAATCAGGGTGGCGCTGCCTTACTTTCCTTTTCTGCAGATAAAGCGAAATACAATGTAGGCGAAACTGTCCGACTTTCAATTCCAGGAAGCAGTGAAGGCAGAGCTTTGGTAAGTATTGAGTCGGGAGCTAAAGTACTGCAAACACAATGGATGGAGACCAAGAAAGGGAACAACGACTTTGAATTCAAAGTTACCGAAGCAATGACTCCAAATATCTTTGTCAACGTGACTTTGATACAACCACATGCACAGACGCTTAATGATCTTCCTATTCGTATGTATGGAATCATTCCTTTAACAGTTGAGAATCCAGAAACGATATTGGCTCCTGTCATCACGATGAAAGAAGAGCTCAGACCGGAGGAAGACTTCACTGTTTCCATCAAGGAGCAGAACGGTAAACCCATGATATATACTTTAGCTGTTGTTGATGAAGGCTTACTGGACCTTACCCGCTTTAAGGCACCCAACCCTCATGATCACTTCTACGCTAAAGAAGCTTTGGGTGTAAACACCTGGGATATGTATGACTATGTCATAGGTGCTTATGGAGAAAGAATAGATAAAATATTAAGTATCGGTGGTGACGGAGAGCTCAAAGGCAGCGAAGGAAACAAAACCAACAGATTTAAACCTGTTGTGAAGTTTATAGGACCTTTCAGCCTTGCATCTGGTGGCTCGGCTACACATACTTTAAAGATGCCACAATATGTTGGATCAGTAAAAGCTATGGTGGTAGCAGGAAATCCTGATGGAGCTTATGGTAAAGCAGAAAAGGCTGTTCCAGTAAGAAAACCATTAATGGTATTGGCTACACTCCCAAGAGTACTTGGACCTGAAGAATCTGTAGCGTTGCCGGTGAACATATTTGCCATGACCAAAAACGTGAAGAATGTTAATGTCACGATAAAAGCAAATAATATGTTTGAGCCAGTTGCTGAAAGTTCGAAAAGTATAACATTTAATCAACCTGGAGATGAGGTTGTAAACTTTTACCTAAAAGCCAAACCGGCAGCAGGAAAAGGATCTGTATCGGTAACTGCGACTAGTGGAAATGAAAGAGCTGAATATAACGTTGACATAGACATCCGAAATGGCAATACTGAAATTACTAAGGTATACGAGAACGTTCTTTCGTCAAACGCTTCATGGAATTCAGATTTCACTCCATTTGGATTAGCAGGAACAAACAAAGCGACACTTGAAATTTCTGTAATACCTCCGATAAATCTTGGCAAACGTTTAAGGCATCTGGTTCATTATCCTTATGGATGCTTAGAACAAACAACATCTTCAGTATTCCCTCAACTTTATGTGCTGGAATTGATGCAACCAACTGAGGAGTTGAAAAAAATGGTTGAGAAAAATGTTAAAGCGGGTATCCAGCGTCTAAAGCTGTTTCAACTGCCTGACGGAGGAATGACCTATTGGCCAGGGCAGAATTATTATGACCCTTGGGCTACTAATTATGCAGGCCATTTTATGGTTGAAGCAGAGAAAAAAGGATACGCACTACCTCAAGGTTTCCTCAACAATTGGAAGAAGAGCCAGAAGAAAGAAGCACGCAACTGGAACTATGGAACATATAATGATGATCTGACTCAGGCATACAGATTATATATTCTGGCACTTGCAGGTGATCCGGAAATTGGTGCTATGAACAGACTTAGAGAATCGAAAAGTCTTTCTTCTGCTGCCAAATGGAGGCTAGCAGCAGCGTACCATCTTGCTGGACAAACAGAGGTTGCTAAGAACCTTGTAAGTACAGCTTCTCTTACTGTAAAAGATTACAGAGAGATGGATAATACCTATGGCTCAACATTAAGAGATAAAGCGATGATTCTGGAAGTATTAAGCATCATGAATATGAAAGCACAGGCTGCTCCGCTTGCTAAAGAAGTTTCAGCTGCACTGTCTTCAGAAAAATGGTTAAGTACTCAAGAAACATCTTATTGCCTAATGGCCATTACAAAGTTTGCAAATGTTTCTGCTCCTGGGACGAAAGTGAGCTTTGCATATTCCGTTAATAATGGCAAACAGGTCAATGCCATGTCAGATATGAAAATTTCAGAGGTTGATCTTAAACCAAATGTAAACCCATTCAACTTACAGGTTAAAAACACCAGCAATGGTGTGGCATATGCAAGAGTGTTATTAACAGGAACGCCAAAGCCAGGAATGGAAGAAGCTGCAGAAAACAATCTTGGAGTTGTGGTAAGATATTTATCAAAAGACGGAGTTGAAATAGATGTTGACAAACTTGAGCAGGGAACTGACTTTATAGCTGAAGTTACAATATCAAATCCTGGTCTCAGAGGTGATTATCAGCAAATGGCTTTAAAACAAATTTTCGCTTCAGGATGGGAGATTAATAATTCCCGATTGGATAACTTTACGGAAAAAACTAAAGAAGAAAAGAGGAGAAGAAGATATTATTATAGCGATGAAGATTCAGAAAGTGAAGAAGAGGAAACAACCTCTAACGGTCTTCCATTAGCCGATGCTCCAACTTATAGAGATATCAGAGACGACAGAGTTTACACCTTCTTTGACATAAAAGCGAATGAGAAGAAAACATTCCGTTTAATGCTGAACGCCGCATATCTTGGCAAGTTCTATCTTCCTGCCACTTATGCAGAAGCAATGTATGATGGTTCTATCAATGCAACTGTTCCAGGTAAATGGGTAGAAGTATTTAAAGCTGGAGAGAATATTTCTCTTAAATAATTACTATAAAAACTTATGAAAAGGAGAAGCAAAATATATCTAGGTATACTTACGCTTCTCCTTATTTTTTTTCTTTTATTCTGGTTTTCTCTTCCTTCAAAACTATTTAAGGACCCCACCAGCACTATTCTTGAAGATAAAAAAGGAGAACTACTTGCCGCTAAAATCGCGGCAGATGGCCAATGGAGATTTCCCGTCAGTGATTCAGTTCCTAATAAATTTGCATTATCAATCATAACTTTTGAAGACAAAAACTTTCGTAACCATATTGGTGTAGATTTTTTATCTATTGGTAATTCCGCCTGGCAGAATATAAAAAACAAAAGAATAGTTAGAGGAGGCAGTACTCTTACGATGCAGGTTATAAGATTGAGCCGTAAAAACAAGCGAAGATCATTTCTTGAAAAACTTATAGAAATCACACAGGCACTGAGGCTAGAAGTAACTTTATCAAAAAAAGAAATACTGACATTATATGCATCAAATGCTCCTTTCGGCGGTAATGTTGTTGGTCTTGAAGCTGCATCATGGAGGTATTTCAATGCCCCCTCCAGTCAACTTTCCTGGTCTGAAGCCGCTGCACTTGCTGTTTTACCAAATAGTCCTGCACTTATCTTTCCCGGAAAAAATGAACTGATCTTTTTAAAGAAAAGAAACAGACTTCTTAAGAGTTTGCATGATAAAGGCTACATCGACCAAATGTCATATGAACTGGCATTAAAAGAACCATTGCCAGGTAAGCCTTATGCATTACCAGTTGTTGCTCCCCATTTACTGGCCTATTCTGAGAAAAAAGGAATGAAAGGTAAACGGATAAGCAGTACTATAAATATTCACCTTCAAAAAACTGTAAATAAAATACTAGCTTATCATCAGGAAAGACTTTCAGCAAATGGGGTATATAATGCTGCTGCGCTTATTCTTGATGTTAAAACTGGTAAAGTACTTACTTATGGTGGCAATATACTGAGCGACCAAACTGATGATCATGGGTATAGTGTTGATCTTATACAGGCAAGGAGAAGTACCGGAAGTATCCTCAAACCTTTGTTATTCGGGATGCTTCTTAATGAAGGAAAATTATTGAATACATCACTTGTTGCTGACATTCCCACACTTATTGGTGGTTACGCACCTAAAAATTATTTTCTTACCTATGATGGGGCAGTAGCATTCAAGCAATCTATAGCCAGATCACTTAATGTGCCAGCCGTAAGAATCCTTCAGGAATATGGTGTTGAAAAATTTCACCATAACCTGAAGAAACTTGGTATGACCACACTTCATAGGCCATACACTCACTATGGTTTATCTCTTATATTGGGAGGTGCTGAAGGTACTCTTTGGGATCTTGCAGGGATATATAGGAACATGGCATCATCCTTAAACGATTATCATCTTAATCATAAATTCAGATTAAAAACAGAGAAGCCATCTTTTATTACTAAAAAAGAAAATCAAAACTATTGTACTGTTTTAGACGCAGGATCTGTCTGGCTGACCTTTGAAGCTATGAATGAAGTTTCAAGACCTGAAGAAGATGCCTCATGGAGAGACTTTAGTTCTGCATACAAAATTGCATGGAAAACAGGCACAAGCTATGGCAACAGAGATGCCTGGGCGATTGGCTGCACACCGCAATATGTGGTAGCTGTGTGGGCTGGTAATGCTGACGGAGAAGGCAGACCTGACCTCACAGGTATTGGCTCAGCTGCACCTATTTTATTTGACATCTTTAAACATCTTAAATCGCAACATTGGTTTCTACAGCCATTTAATGAAATGGTTCAGATTGAAGTATGCACAAAAAGTGGATTTAAAGCAGGTGAAAATTGTGAAGACCGGACCATTCAATGGACACAAAAGGCTTCCCATCTTTCCGGCTTATGCCCATATCATAAGCTTGTTCATCTGGATGAAGCGGAACAATACAGAGTAAGCGGCGAATGTGAGTCTGTCAGAAATATGCACACCAAGTCTTTATTTGTACTTCCCCCAGCAATGGAATACTATTTCAAAAACAAGAATGCTTCATACAAAACCTTACCTCCATACAGGGAAGACTGTATGGCTTACATAGCAAATCGTTCCTTTGAAATCCTTTATCCCTCTTATGGAAGTAAAATATTTATTCCTGTAGAGATAGATGAAAGAAAAGGAAAGACTGTTTTTGAAGTAGCTCATAGAAATCCCAACAAAGAATTGTTCTGGTCAATAGACAACATCTATTTAGGATCAACTAAAGATTTTCATCAACTTGCTGTGAATCCAGATCCTGGAGAACATTATCTTACAGTTACAGATGAATCCGGAGAAAGCAAGCGGGTAAAGTTTGAAGTAATAGAAAGGTGATTTGGAAGCGGAAATCAGAAGTTTAAAATTAAATGAATTAGTATAAAATGAGGCAGCCTTTAAGACAACCTCATTTTATTTGTTAGAAAAATCTTAATATATCTTATTTCGCCATTTTAACATTAATAGCAATACCCTGGCTGCTATCGAAAAAATAAGGATCAATCAAAGCATATTTTCCTGAAGCCGTTTTCATTGCGTAAATATATCTTACCCCATTATTTTTACGGAGTAGTATTTTTGTGGTTCCATTTTCCACTCCAGCCGCTTTAGCAAAGGTTTCGATATCTGATCCGGTAGCATTTTTATATTGATCCACTGTCAAAGTCGTTTCCACTAACTTAGTAGCATTAGTCACCGACCAGTTCTTTAATGAAGGATAAACCCCTTTGGAAGCCTCATCACTCGGTGCCGCCAGATACTGCTCATAAGTTGTATAATTGTGGATGTAGCAAAAATCTATATCGCTGGCATAAGACCTTGCTTCACTTTCAAGATAGGATCCTGTAAAATTGAAAGGCTTTCTGGATAGAGAATAAAATCCCCCTACCGGGAAAACGGAGTGATTAGAAGTAGAATCATTCAGGGATACTACATCTTGTTTGGTAGTTGAAGTTACCGCATCAAAATATGTTACCTTAACTGTTTTTGTGTCAACGTCGCCATTTGCCGCAGTAACAGAAAAAGAAAATGTTTTTGTTCCTGATGTGCTTGTTGAAGACGTAAAAGTTACTGAATCCAAAATAGGAGAAACTTTACTAAGCATGCTTAGGTCTGGTAAAAAATTATAAGGATCTGAATTAGGTGATCCATCTTCCTTAATCGATATAGATTTCAACTCTGAACTTCCTTTTTTTGCCAGAAAAACTATTTTTATTGTTGTTCCCGGCTTTACTGTTGTATCTTCTGTTACAGAGCCTTTGCTTTTGACCAATTCTATGGTTGGTCCAGAAGATGATAATGGCGTAGGATCGTTCTTTTTACCGCAGCTTATCAACAATGAAAAAGCTAATCCAATCAATGGAATAAAAGATTTTGTTTGCATAAAAATTTTGATAGGTTTTGTTTATAAAAAAATTCTAAACCCCAAATTAAAAAAAATGAGCTCATGAAAAAAATATTCGCTATAAACCCGGATTTCAGAATAAAAATTCAAGAGCAAACCTTTTTAAAATGTCCCGACAATTGCCGGGACAATTAAGAAACTATGGGAACAACAAACTTTAATCTAACTGTCTTTCAAAATCCATATTTCTCTTATAGACCCACTCAAATATTAATGGGAAAATAAGCAGCGTAAGCACTGTAGCTGTTATCAAACCTCCTATTACTACTATGGCAAGAGGCTTTTGAGTTTCCGAACCAATACCTGTCGACAATGCTGCAGGTAAAAGTCCCAGAGCCGCCATCATCGCAGTCATTACCACTGGCCTAATTCTTGACCTCACTCCATCAACAAGTGTATCAGCCAATGACATTCCATCTCTTAAATTATTTTTAAATACAGTAGTAAGAATAACTCCGTTCTGAATACAAATTCCAAACAGAGCAATAAATCCGACGCCAGCAGAAATACTAAAATTTGTATTCGTAATCAATAATGCCCAGATACCACCGATTAATGCAAAAGGCACATTCAACAAAACAAGTACAGCATCTTTCAGATTTCCGAATGTCACAAAAAGAATAAGGAAGATTAAAAGGATACTCAGCGGCACAACCTGTCCAAGTCTTTTGGTGGCTCTCACCTGGTTTTCAAACTCACCCTTCCACTCTACTTTCATTCCCTTATCCAGCTTCACTGATTTCTGAACTTTTTCCTGAGCCTCTCTGATAGTACTTCCCAAGTCCCTGCCTCTCACAGAAAACTTCACAGCAATAAATCTGTGATTACCCTCCCTATATACAAATGCCGGGCCCGTTTCGGGACGAATCACTGCAAGCTCTTTCAGCAATACCCTGTTTCCATGGATTGTAGGAACAGTAATATTTGCAATCTGCTCTTCTGTCTTTCTGAACTGAGGAAGATATCTTACTACAATATCAAACTTCTTCTCACCCTCATACATCTTTGATGCAGTTTTTCCTCCAATTGCCATTTCTATAACACGTTGTGCATCTTCTGTCCTCACTCCATAAATTGCCATCTTTTGCTGATTGAGCTCAATACGCATTTCCGGCTGACCAATCAATCTGATTATACCCAGATCTTCAATACCCTCAACACCTGATAAAATTTTATTAACCTGTTCACCAAGTTCCTCTAGTCTTCCAAAGTCATCACCAAAAATCTTAACTGCCATAGAACCCTTCACCCCGGAAACCGCTTCTTCTACATTATCCATAATTGGCTGAGAGAAGTTAAAGCTGATTCCCTGATATACCGCAAGCTTGTTTTTCATTTCAGTGATCAATTCATCCTTACTGATCTTCCTTTGCCAATTCTCTTTTGGTTTCAGGTCAACGTGGAACTCAATATTAAAGAACCCGGTAGGATCCGTTCCATCGTTAGGTCGTCCGGTCTGGCTCATTACAGCATTTACTTCATCAAAAGATGAAATGGATTTGCGGATTTTATTCGTCATTGAAATGGACTCGTTCAATGATGAGCTCATTGGCATGCTGGCTCTTATATAAACAGCCCCTTCATTCAACTGCGGCAAGAACTCTGAACCAAGGAATGTAAATGAAAACAAACCTATTCCAAGCGTAACTAACGATGTCATGAAGCTTACTTTCTTATGTTTAAAAACGAATGAAAAAGCCTTCGTAACTATATTGTTTACAAACTCAACAAAGAAATTATGTTTCTCTTTAACATTTTTATTTAAAAGAATATGGCTCAAAACCGGCACCAGAGTAAGCGTATAAATCAAAGCCCCTAGAAGTGCAAATCCCAAAGTCCATGCAAGAGGAGAAAACATCTTACCCTCCACCTTTTGGAATGAAAATATAGGTAAGAGTGCTGTGATGATAATCAATTTAGAAAAGAAGATAGACTTACCCAATTCAGCGCCGGTTTCTTTTATCCAACCCATTTTAGCCAATTTGTTAAAACGCGTCATGCCGAATTTATTCGCTTTATGATCAAGCATTACAAACAATCCTTCAACCATTACCACGGCCCCATCTATGATAATACCAAAGTCTATCGCACCCATGGATAAAAGGTTTGCAGACATACCTTTGATCCGCATACACATAAAAGCAAACAACAAAGCCAATGGAATAATAATAGAAACTGTAATGGTAGTTCTCCAGTCAGCCATGAAAATAAATACAATAACAGTAACCAGAACAATCCCTTCAATCAGGTTTTTTGTTACTGTATTCGTAGTAAAACCAATAAGAGTGGACCTGTCATAAAATGGTACTATCTTGACATCATTCGGGAGTATGTAATCATTGAGCTCTTCGATCTTCTCCTTAAGTCCGGCAAGCACTATACTAGGATTTTCTGCCTTTCTCATGATTACAATTCCTTCTACAAGGTTTTTTGTAGTATCTCTGGAAACATAGCCAAGCTTTGGCAGATGATGCTCCCTTACCTTTGCCACATTTTTTACAAAAATAGGAGTACCATTTATATCATTGATAATAATATTTTCAATATCGGAGAGGTTCTTCAGCTGACCGATACCTCTGACCACATAAGCCTGATCATTTTTTTCTATTACATCACCTCCGACATTCATGTTGCTTTTTGTAACTGCATCATAAACATCAAGAGCGGTAAGATTGTAGTTCTTCAATAAATCCGGATTAACGCTAATTTCATAGCTTTTAACTTCTCCTCCAAAGCTTACAACATCCGCTATACCATGTACACCTTTCAGATTTCTGTCAATGATCCAGTCTTGAATGGTCTTCAGTTCCCTAACATCCTTTGTTTTGCTATGAAGTGTATATCTGAATATTTCACCAGTAGGGCCATAAGGTGGTTGCATTTCAGGTTCTACACCATCAGGCAGGTTCACATTCATAAGACGATTGATTGCATTTTGCCTTGCGGTAAAATCATCAACATCATCATCGAATATCATAGTAACGACAGATAAACCGAAAAGAGAAATTGACCTTAAACTAGTCTTACCTGGAACTGAATTCATTTCTACCTCAATAGGTATGGTAATGAACTTCTCAACTTCTTCCGCACTCCTTCCGGGCCACTGAGTAATAATCTGAACCCTGGCGTTTGTGACGTCAGGAAATGCTTCTATAGGAGTATTCAGATAGCTGAAGATACCTGCAATTATCAATACTAAGGTTGCGAAAAAAACAAAGAATTTATGTTTTAAGGAAAACCCTACTATATTTCCAATAAACCGTTTCATAGATGTAATCGTAAATGGCTGATCTTAATTGAAAGATCTTTGATTATATAATGCACAGAGAATAAAACATTAATTATTAAGCGCATTATAAACCAATAACTGATGATTTGAGATGATCCTCTCGCCTTCTTTCAGGCCGCTTTTGATGTAAGTAATCGTATTTAACCTTTGTTGAATCTCAACTTCTCTGGTTTCAATAGAACACTTGTCTGTATAGACCATCACAAAGTTTCTGTTTTTGTCAAAAACAATGCTTTCAGATGGAATAGCAATCATGGAATGATCGCCTTCTTCGTAACTTACAATTACTTGTGCATACATTTCAGGTTTCAGTTCATAACCTTTGTTATTCATCCTGACACGAACTTTCATCACACGTGTAGCTGGATCCAGAACATTAAAGATCTTATCTATCTTCCCTTTGAATACTTTATCAGGATAGGGTAGTACTTTTATCTCCGCATCATATCCTACCTTTACCTTGTTGATATCGGTTTCATAAACATTAGCGATGACCCAGATTTCATCCAGCCCGGAAATCGTGAAGAAGTTATTTGCGCTTTCAGTTCTGAACTGCATATTTTCAGTAACATTCTTTTCTATAATGAATCCAGAAATAGGAGCTTTCATTGTATATACAGAATTACCCTGGACACCATAAATTCTAAAAACCTCCTTGATTCTCTTCAATTCACTTTCTGCCTTTTCGAGTTCTTTTCTGTCCATAACCATTTCCTTCTCAGAAGCCAAACCTGCTTTGTACATGTCCTGTGTTACAGAAAAGCTTTTCTGTGCTACAGAGAGATTTGATTCAGCTGAAATCAATTGCTTTTCAAAATCTGCGATTTCGCTACTCTGAATAATTGCCAATGTCTGTCCTTTCTCCACATAGTCTCCCAATTCAACCCGTAGGTCTTCAATATTACCGCCTACTAAAGGAAACACTTTAACTACTTTATCTTCATTAGCAGTAACTTTTCCTGACAAGATCAGTTCATTTGCTAATTTTTTCCTTTTAACTGAATCAATAGATATAACTCGACTCATCGTATCGCTCAGGCAGAACTTTTCGTCATGTACTTCAACTTGTTTTTTAGAACAACTCACTGCCAAAACAGCAGAGACGATTATAAAATATATCTTTTTCATATGAGATAATATCAATATTTAATGACAGGCTTTCCTACAGAAAAATTTAGTTCCTCAAATGCATTCATTCTGTTTGTCTGCAATTGGTTCATTTGAATTACAGAAGCTTTGTATGCTTCGTAAAAGTCTATGAATTCAATTAACGTTATATTTCGTTTTTCATAGTTTATAAGAATACCTCCAATAAGTCTGTCAAATTCACCGGTAAACTTATTATCAAAATTTGAATAGAGGTCATCGTACTCAATTGATCTGCTTAATGCTCCTGCGACCTCTGCTTCTACCCTGTTTTCATATTCCTCTGTTAGCACCTTACTTCTTTCAAATTTCTTTTTGGCTATTTCTATATTGCCCTGATTTCTGTTGAGCAATGGAAGATCCATTGCTATAGACACAGCATAATAATTTGGTATATAATTACCATTTCTGTCAAAGACCCCACCAAATCTAAGGTCTGGAACTGCAAGAGCTTTTTGGTATGCCAGGTTTTGTTCTTCATATTTTTGAGAAGATCTATACGCTTTCAAATCATACCTGTTTACGTTAGCTGAATCTATAAGGGATTGAAGGTTCACTTCTCTCACATTTAGACTATCGATCTGTTTCTTATCCAGTACAGGAGAAAAAAAAGACCTGGACTTGTCGTTCAGAAGGACATGCAGTGTAGTCTGTCTTAATGTAATCTGGGAAAGCAGATCTTTGCTTTCATTTTCCATGTTAAACAGGAATGCTTTAAGACGAATGATTTCTTTCAAAGGTATATTACCCTTTTCATATTGTGTATGGTAAAGCTTTACAGTATTTCTCATCGTCCTTATCTCTTCTTGGAACATAAAATAAGATTGCTGAAGAAAATAAAGCTCTATTATGTTTGTTCTTAGTTCATACTTAAGAGTTCGAAGGAGATCGAAAAACTGGTACTCTGCAATTTCAGCACTGGTATTCCCAAGCTTAATTCTTTTATTTCTCTTTCCTGCCAACATTACAAGCTGCGAGGCCTGAAGAATAAACTCCCCGGTTTTTGATGCATCGAAATATTTCTTTGTTTGAGGATTATAAACGTTTTGTTCATAATACACAGAAGGATTTTCCCACAACCGTGCCTGAAGAACCTGAGCCCTGGCAGCATCTATATCATACCTGGATGCTAATAATAATAGATTTTTTTCCAGAAACTTTTTATCCGCTTCTTCAACGGTGATTTTAACCGTATCTGAAAACACCTGATTTTGTCCAAAAACATCTGCACCAACTAATAGCTCAATGCTTAGCAGTATGCTTAATAACCACTTCATTATTTATGATTTTATCCCCTTTGTGTTATTTAAATCCCAAAAAAATGATGGATTCTGTAGTAATTCTGTCCTGTAAGACAAAATTCCCAGCATTAGTTTTATATAAGCTGGACCATTTCAGTCTTCCTTAGACAAAGGTCTTTCTTTATAGTTAAAGGGTAATTAAAAGAGAATTAAAAGGACATTAAATAAACAATATCGGAAAAAAAATGTAGAAGGTTGTTCCCTTTTCTGGGATCGACTGAACCTCTATCCTTCCTCTATGGATACTTACAATTTTCTTTGTAAGAGGCAGTCCGATTCCATGACCCTGGAGATTTACTGATCGTTCTGCTCTATAAAACGGTACAAATATATTTTTTAATTCCTCATCACTTATTCCAAATCCTTTATCGGTGATAGCAATAGTGGCTTCATGATCATTAAAAGAAAAATCAATTACAACTTGTTTACCTTCGGAAAACTTAAGCGCATTGCCAATTATATTCAGAAAACACGTTAACAGTAGTTTTTCATTACCAAATACAACTGGTCCATTGGGATATGTCTTTGCCAGATTTAGACTCAAGCAAGCATCAGGCTTTCTTCTTAAAACTTCATCCGTAGCTTTCCTGATCGTTTCGCTTAGGTCAAGATTTCCCATAAGCACAGAATTTGTATCAATGCCTGTCTGAGCCAATTCCAAGAGATCATTGATAAGCTTGGTTAACTCTTTTGCTTCCTCCAATGAAGACTTTAAAATCTCTTTATATTCATCTACTGTTCTGTCTTTCATTAAAGCTACACTGATTTCACCAGTAATAGTAGTAAGTGGAGTTCGTAATTCATGCGAGGCATTGGACACAAAAGTCTTTTGCAAATCAAAAGCTGTTTCAATCCTTGTAAACATGGTATTGAAGGTGATTGCAAGATCTGATATTTCATCTTTGCCATTTCCTTCATCTACTCTCAAGTGTAGACTGGATGCCGATATTTTTTGCACCTGACTAACAACTTTCTGGATAGGCTTTAGTGCTTCCCTTGCAAAAATCTGTCCTAAGAAATAAACAATAATGAGTGATATGAAATATCCGAATGTGAGTACAACTTCTAGGTTCTTTAGCTTTTTATGACCATACCAATCAATCGCACTTGCAACAATAAAAAAATCTCCCTGATTGTCAGAATAAAAAACTCCTACTATTTGTCTGTTTCCATCTTCATAACTTAAACTCCCTTCTTCCTGAATCTTGCTTAACCACTTCTTATCCAAAGGATAATTTATAGTATCATCTATAAAAACAGGATTATAGTTTTTATCATATATCCTTACAAATTCTGAAGGAAGTGATTTGAGATGGTTTCTTCTCAGGATCTTTAATAATCTTGCATCAATTTCATCTACTTCAAGGTACATCCTTGCAGTATTAAGCGCCCTTTCTTCAAGGCGATCTTCAAAAACATTGTATCTGTTGATTTCAGAAAGATAAAATACAGCTATGCTGAAAATAAGCAAAACCAGTGCAACTATACCTGTAAACTTTAAAGTCAGTTTACTTCTTATCTTCATATTAGTCTTCCACTTTTAATACATAACCCATACCTACAAGAGTATGAATAAGCTTAGGAGAAAAGTCTTTGTCTAATTTTTTTCTTAAAAAATTGATATAGACATCGATAACATTGGTACCGGTATCAAATGAGATTTCCCAAACTTTTTCTGCAATGTCTACTCTGGAAATAACTCTTCCCTTATTCTTCAAAAGGTATTCGAGCAAAGAAAATTCTTTAGCTGTTAAATCAATCTTCTTTCCGGATCTGATAACTGTTTTGGTATCAGTATCCATTTCCAGATCAGCAATTTTATACTTTGTTCCTCCAGAATTTTGTAAAGTGGTCCTTCTCGAAAGTGCTCTGAGGCGCGCAAGTAATTCAGGGAATTCAAAAGGTTTTACCAGATAGTCATCTGCACCGGCATCTAATCCTGTGACTTTATTATCAATAGTGCCCAAAGCAGTGAGGATTAAAACAGGAGCCTGGATATTAGCTGCTCTGAGATCTTTGCAAAGTTGAACTCCATTAATCTGCGGCAAATTGATATCCAGAATAAACAACTCATAAGGATTAGATAAAGCCATCTGTTTACCTGTATATCCATCATATGCAACTGTTACTTCGTGCAATTGCTCCTCAAGCCCCTTTTTGATAAAGGATGCTACTTTTATTTCATCTTCAACCAAAAGTATTTTCATAAGTCAAAAGAATAAGGCAGTACAAAGAATATAAATGTACTGCCTTTTTTTTAATTTAAATGATACTATTTTAAAGTTGGAAGCTAAAAGCTTAAAGTTAAAAGTAATATTACTTTAAAACTCAAAGAAAATATCTACATGCTATTTTCGATAACCAATCACTCTGTATAGGGCTATCACCCATGCTGAAAATATCCTCCCTCAGGGGCTTGGTTAATAGAAGAATTAACAGGTTAAGTATCCTTAAATCTTAAACTACTTTAAACTTTTAGCTTTTAGCTTACAACTTATTTAAGTCTTATCTGAGAAGATCCGCAGTAGAATCCATCGCAGTAAAATTCAACTTTATATAATCCCTTTGCATTTTTATCATTTGCAAAATCATAGAACATATCTACCTTAAGATTTTCATTGTTATAATCCACTTGTTTTGAAATACTGTAAGGCAAGGTAACATTACTGTCCGTATTGTTAAAGGTGCCAGACTCAGATACAGGAGCAGGAAGCGTTTCTCCTTTTGGATTTATTATTCTTGCGTAAATTGTTTTGGTTCCTTGTTCTGCAACTTTGTTCTCGACGAGATCAAAAGAGAATGTTAGTCTGTCTACTTTACCAGCATTGCTATTTTTAACAAGCTTCCCTGATTTAGCTTTTTTGAATCCCAGAGTAGTTGCACTTTCAACTCTTAAAACAGAAGCGATCTCAACCTTTCTTTCCATCTCTGAATACCTTGCAGAAAGGTCATCCAATTTATCCTGAAGATTTTCGTTATCTCTTCTTAATTCATCATTCTGACTGGAAAGAAGGCCCAGCCGGTCTTCCAATTCCTTGATCCTGTTAAAGTAACCTGATTTAATCTTTTTGAGTTCAGCAACCTGCTTCTGCACTTTCTTAAGGGAAGCATTATCCTTTATAAGTAAGGAAATTTTCTTTGACTTGCCATTGATATCTTCTTTAGCAGAAACAAGCAAACGATCCAGTTCTTTATTTCTTCCCTGCATTGAAGAAAGCTCTTCATTAATCTGCTTGAGGTCACTCTTCAGTTTCTTACCTATGCTTTCAAGGCTTTCGATCTGCTGAACCTTTTCTGCATTTTCCGCTTTAAGCTGACCGTTATCAACATACAGAACTGTACTTCCGGCAAAAAGCCCTGCCATAATAGCTCCGGTTGCAGCCAATGCAATTACCTGATTTTTTTTGTTTTTGTTTTCGTTTTGTGACGATGTCATAATACCCTGTATTTAATGTGTTTTTAATATTGGAGATAATAATTGTGCAGGAAAACTGTAACACATTTATAATCAGTAGAGGTATAGTCAAATAGCCAGGTAGTTTTTTATAAGGTCAAAGAAAATTTATATGGTTTAAAACAGTGTTAAAAGAGCCTTAAAATGAGATTAAAAGACATGATTAACAGTTTAAGATTCTTAACAGTTGTTTTAATAAATGAATAATCCTATGAAAAGATTATTATCACTAATTCCAATGCTTGCAATAATGCAACTGTCGTTTGCACAAGCTATTGAAAGAAAAAAGAAAACGAATCTGGAATTTTATTATTGCGACCCGAATCATGTAAGTTATGATGCCTGTACATCAAAAACAGAGGAGTTTTTCTTTTTCAAAACGAGGGACCTGGGCTGCGTTGTAAATAAAAAAGTTGAAAAGGCTTTAGCAAGAAACAATAAAAAGACAGACAAAAAGTTGAAAAAAATGTATGGGTATAACTGGAGACAACGGTTTAATGAACGGGTAGATGAATGTAGAAGAGGCAAAAGTTCTTAACTTTTGCCTCTTTGTTTTTCAACATATGTCTTTTCTTCCTTAAACTCCCTTACACAGGCAGATCGAGACCATGGTCTTATAATTAATCTTGTAGCTCTGTCAAAAGTAAAATAGTTCCATATCCAGTTTACAAATGTTGTCACTTTATTTCTGAAACCGATTAGAAAGAGCAAGTGCACAAACATCCAGACAAACCAAGCAAATATCCCTGAGAATTTAAAATTTTTGAGATCCACTACAGCCTTATTTCTTCCCACTGTAGCCATGCTTCCCTTGTCATTATATTCAAATGGTTTTAAAACACCACCTTTTAATATTGTCTGCAGGTTTTTCGCTGCAAGTTTACCTTGTTGAATAGCTACTTGGGCCAGCATAGGATACCCTTTCGGATTTCTTTCCTTGATCATTAAAGCCACATCACCGATAGCCAGTATATTATCATATCCTTCAATTCTATTATAAGCATCGACAACATAGCGACCTGCTTTTATGGATTCACGATTTAAACCCTCAAGACTATTACCTGTAACTCCGGCAGCCCATATAACTGTCTCGGAGAGGATTTCTGAGCCATTCTGCAGCTTTACATTAAAACCATCAAAAGATTTTACGGCCGCATTTAAATGGACTATAATTCCCAATTCTTTCAGATATTTCAAAGCTTTTTCTCCAGCATTATCTGACATTCCAAACAACAGTCTAGGACCAGCTTCCACAAGGTGAATTGCCATCTGAGAAAAATCAAGTTCCGGAATATCTTTCGGCAAGACATACTTTCTCAATTCTGAAAGTGCACCAGCCAACTCAACGCCAGTAGGTCCTCCGCCCACAATAACAATATCGACAGTACTGCTGAACTCCTTAGGGTCATCAATCAGCAATGCTTTCTCATAGTTTTGGAGGATTTTACTTCTCAGGTCAAGTGCTTCTGAAACTTTTTTCATAGGCATTGCCAGCGCCTTAAAGTCCTCCATTCCATAGTAATTACTCTTTGATCCGGTTGCTATAACCAAATAATCATATTTAAGATGGCCTATAGATGTTTCAATGCAATTCCTTTCAGGACTAATCCTCTCCACTTCTGTAAGTCTGAAATAAAAATCGTCATAACCTTTAAATATTTTCCTTAATGGCGAAGCAATAGAATCCGGCTCAAGACCGGCTGTAGCCACCTGGTATAATAAAGGCTGAAAGGTGTGATAATTATGCCTGTCCAGAAGTACAATCTGGAACTTACCAGAATACTTAAGTTCTTTAATAAGCTCAATTCCGCCAAATCCACCTCCTATTATTACAAGTCTGGGTTTGGGAGAATTTGGAATGTTCATAAATTGAATCCTTTTTTCAGAAGGATCACCTTTACCTTTCTCCGGCTGTTGAATAAAGTCCATATCTTATTGCCATTATCTTTAAGAAGAACCATATGAAAATGGCTAACGTTCCCAAAAAGGACAGCAACAGTTGGGAGCAACAGCAACAATATACACAGATAATTGAAATAGGAACTTTTGAGAATAGGTCAATAATGTATAATCCAATCAAAAAAAGAGATTTCCATGAAGAGAAAAGGAAGAACTATTTTAAGTTCTTCCTTTAAAAATTTCGCAGTATAACTTCTTTTGTCCTTTGCTACTACCTACAGGACAGCAAGAGTTGGGAGCAACAGCAACAAAATACACATATATTTGAATTGGGAACTTGTGAGCAAAGGTCCTTAATGTATAATCCAATAAGAAATGGGGAATTTCTAAGATGAGAAAAAGGAAGAACTATTTAAGTTCTTCCTTTAAAAATTTCGCAGTATAACTTCTTTTGTCCTTTGCTACCACTTCAGGGGTTCCCTGTACTAAGATTTCACCTCCGCCGGCACCTCCCTCAGGACCAAGATCAATGATGTAATCTGCAACTTTTATGACATCAAGGTTATGTTCAATAATAAGAACAGTATTTCCTTTGTCTGCAAGTTTATTGAGTACATCCAGCAAATGTCTAATATCTTCGAAATGAAGACCTGTAGTAGGCTCATCAAGGATATATAAGGTTTTGCCAGTATCCTTCTTTGAAAGTTCTGTTGCTAGTTTTACTCTTTGCGCTTCTCCACCTGATAAGGTAGTCGCATGCTGACCAAGGGTAATATATCCCAAGCCAACTTCAAACAGAGTCTGAACTTTTCTATGAATTTTCGGAATGCTTTCGAAAAATTCAGTAGCCTGCTCCACAGTCATTTCGAGAACATCAGCAATTGATTTTCCTTTATATCTGACTTCCAGGGTTTCTCTGTTATATCTTTTTCCCTTACAGGTTTCACAGAAAACATGAACATCCGGAAGAAAGTCCATTTCAATAACCTTTAACCCTGCTCCTTCGCATGTTTCACAACGACCTCCTTTTACATTAAAAGAAAAACGTCCAGGCTTATATCCTCTGATTTTAGCCTCTGGAAGCTGAGAGAAAAGATTTCTAATCTCGGTGAATACTTCAGTATAAGTTGCAGGGTTCGACCTTGGGGTTCTTCCAATCGGCGATTGATCTACTTCAATTACTTTATCAAGATTTTCCAGTCCCTCGACCTTTTTAAAGGTAAGAGGTTCCCTTCTTGAATTGTAAAAATGTTTGTTTAGTATCGGGAACAAGGTATCGTGAATAAGGGAAGATTTTCCACTTCCTGATACGCCCGTGATACAAATCATCTTACCGAGCGGAAGTTCAAGATCTACATTTTTCAGGTTATTACCCTTTGCTCCAAGTAATCTTAGATAATCACCAGAACCATCTCTTCTTTTGGCTGGAACTTCAATATTCAGCTTACCCTTTAGATACTTAGCAGTTAAGCTATCTTTCTTAAGGAACTCATCCGGTGTACCAGAGGCTACAACATTTCCTCCATGACGACCAGCTCCTGGACCAATGTCAAGAATGTAATCACACTCAAGCATCATATCCTTGTCGTGCTCTACTACAAGAACAGAGTTTCCTATATCCCTCAAATTCTTCAATGCACTTATCAACTTCACATTATCTCGCTGATGAAGCCCTATACTCGGCTCATCTAAAATATAAAGTACTCCGACAAGTTGAGTACCTATCTGAGTCGCAAGCCTGATTCTTTGAGATTCCCCACCAGAAAGGGTTCTCATGGGCCTGTCCAACATCAGGTAATCCAGTCCTACATCTACAAGAAAGCCTATTCTCTTTTTAATTTCTTTTACTACCTCTGCTGCGATTTGCTTTTGTCTTGAGGTGAGTTTTTTATCAAGGTTGGTAAACCAGGTATCAAGAGTGGAAATGTCCATCCTTGCAAGCTCTGAAATATTTTTTCCATTGATTTTGAAATGAAGAGATTCCTTTCTCAGCCTTGCACCATGACATTCAGGACAAACGTTAACATTAGTATAATCACTCAGCCAGTCCTGTGTCTTTTCAGAACCATATTCCTGCTGTTGCTTCATAAAGTTGATGATACCATCAAACTTAAAATTGTAAACGTTTCCCGATGAAGCTTTCATCCTGACTGCTTCTTCGGTCCCATATAAAATAACGTCCAGCACCTCTCTTGGAATTTTTGAAACCGGAGCGCTTACATTCAGCTGATATTTTTTCAGTATAGCTTCTATCTGCTTAAAGATCCATATATCACGGTATTCACCAAGCGGCTCAATTGCCCCCCTGCTGATGCTAAGGGAAGTATCAGGTATTACGGCATCTTCTGTGATTTCTTCTACTTGGCCTAATCCATTGCAGACCGGGCATGCTCCGTATGGACTATTAAAAGAAAACATATTCGGAGCAGGTTCATCATAAGAGATGCCTGATTCCGGATCCATCAGGTATTTGGAATAAAATTTAGCCTGAGCATTTTTTGTTTCCTGCAAAAGCATGATAATTCCTTTTCCATGCGTCATTGCCGTTTTAACAGACTGAGAAATTCTGAACCTGTCTTCTTCCCTTACAAGAACTCTGTCGATTACAATTTCTATATCGTGAATTTTATATCGATCTACCTGCATTTTAGGAACCAGCTCCATCAGCTCTCCATCGACTCTGACTTTGGTAAAGCCCATCTTTCTGATTTCCTGAAAAAGTTCCCTATAGTGACCTTTTCTACCTTTTACCACAGGAGCCAGGATATTCAGCTTCTGACCATTGAAATTGTCTATGATATGCTGAAGAATCTGATCTTCCGACTGACGCACCATTTTATTTCCTGTCACATAAGAAAATGCATCGGACGCTCTTGCATAGAGCAGACGCATAAAATCATATATCTCCGTGACTGTACCAACAGTGGATCTTGGATTTTTGGAAGTTGTCTTTTGCTCAATAGAAATAACCGGGCTAAGACCATTGATTTTATCAACTTCCGGCCTTTCCATATCACCAATAAATGATCTGGCATATGTGGAGAAGCTCTCCATATATCTCCTCTGACCTTCGGCATAAATGGTGTCAAATGCAAGACTTGACTTACCGCTTCCACTTATTCCGGTAATTACTACCAGTTTATTTCTCGGAATGGTAAGGTCTATATTTTTGAGGTTATGTTCTCTTGCACCAAAAACTTCTATGTATTCAAATCCCGTAGAATCTGTAAAAGTTGTTTCTTTAGATTTTTTCACTTCGTTAACTCGCTCCACTGGAATAACAATTTCTATAAGGGAAGGTTCGCTTACCCGAAACGCAAGTTAAAAGGAAAAAAGCAATAACGTGAATTCTCTCAGTAGGAATTTTTAAAAGCATCTGGTTCAAATTCACCAATTGATGCTCCATTCATGATATTGCTAAGTTTGTCAACATCCTTTTCGGGAATAAGCATCCTGTTAGTGTCTATTTGAGGTTTCAGAGCTATACGGGTTGTCTCTAATGGAATGATCACTTCAAAACTCATCTTTTTATTACTGACAGTCAATTTATTACCAAGAATCCAGGGGTTGAATTCTTTTAATGTAACAAGATCTGTCTTATGTAATCTTGCAAACTTATCAAGGTTGGTGATGGATGAATCCACCTTTACAAGCTTCATCTTTGGCCTTTGTTTGCGTAAAACAGTAATGCCGTATTTAGCAGGATGATTAAGCAGATCTTTCATAGCTAAAACACGAAAGAGGTATCTTGATGTTTCATCATTCAATGCCAGATCATAGTAAGAGTTTACACTCTGGTTATTAAATGCTCTTTGTAACCCCCCAACTCCCCGGTTATAGGAAGCTGCTACTGAGGTCCAGTTTCCAAATACCTTATATGATTTTTTAAAGAATCGACAAGCTGCTTTGGTAGCCCTGAAAGGATGATAACGTTCATCTACCTCTTCATTTACAATAAGGCCGAGTTCGAGAGCAGTAGGCTCGGTAAGCTGCCAGAAACCAGCAGCTCCTTTAGGAGAAACGGAATTGCTCAGATTACTTTCTGCAACAGCAAGGTATTTGAAATCGTCATGAAGCCCATAAGCCTCCACTATCCTTGTGATTTCAGGAAGCCATATTCTTACATTTCGGAAAAGAAGCCTTGTACTGGAATTACTTTGTGTGTTAACCTTAAGCTCCCTATAATATTTCAAATACGCATCCGGAGACTTAAAATGTACCACCTCCCCGGCAAAAGTCATATCTTCAGGTATTCTTTTTATTTTACGCTGATGGCGGAGTTGGTCTTCCGGTATGTATTCCAGCTTATGAGCAAGCGTGCCATAAAATCCTACTCCTGAAATACACACCAGTATACCTGTAAGTCCTATTGTTAAGCTTTTATTCAATGATCAGAAGTTAGGTTGCAGCAGATATTTAGAATAGAAATCATCTATAGCCTTCACAGCTTCTGAAGGAGTATCCACAATCGTTACAAGGCTCATATCTTTAATATCGATACAAGTTTCTTTGGTGTACATGATTTGTTCAATCCAATCCATTAAACCTTTCCAGAAAGACTTACCGACAAGAACTATCGGGAATCTTCCGATCTTTTTGGTCTGAATTAAAGTCAATGCTTCAAACAGTTCGTCCAGTGTACCAAAGCCACCAGGCATAACAATAAAGCCTTGAGAATATTTAACAAACATTACTTTTCTCACAAAGAAGTGCTCAAAGTTAAGAATCTTATCGCGATCTATATACACATTGTGAAACTGTTCATGAGGGAGCTGAATATTAAGACCTACGGATTTCCCACCTTCCATATGCGCACCTTTGTTTGCCGCCTCCATGATACCTGGCCCGCCTCCGGTAATTACACCATAACCATGGCGAACCAGCTTGGCAGCAATTTCTACAGTCATCTGATAGTAAGGATTATCCTGCTTGATACGAGCAGATCCGAATATAGACACACAAGGCCCGATTTTAGCTAGTTTTTCAAAGCCTTCGACAAACTCTGCCATAACTTTAAACACAGCCCATGAATCAGCACTTTTTATTTCATTCCAGTCTCGCTCTTTGAATGCTTTTCTGATTTTGTTTTCTTCATCCACCCTCTGCTGCTCTTCATTTACAATTTTTAGATTTTTTGAAGGACTAGTTGGATTAGAATTTTCATTTGGTTCTCCAGAAAAATCATCTGATTTTAAAGGATTAGGTGATCTGTAGTCGTCCATAATTTAAAAAATTTTGTTCCTACCTCGATTATTTATCTACCTCCATTAAACGTATTTAAGGATCGTGTTGTTTTTAAAACCTTGGTCATATTTGGCCCTCCTCCCTAAAACCATCAGATATGTAAGGACTTAAAATTTAGTTTTGTGATAAAAGCTCCTGTAAAGTTGGTCTTAGTTCTTTGTATTGAAACTGAAAACCAGTGTTTAAAATTTTTTCCTCTGAAATATTGTTCCCTCCCAGCACCATTTCAGCCCTTTCACTACCTAACATTATCTTAAGGACAAACGAGGGGACATTCGGAAGCAGATGTTTCCCAAGTAAGCCAGCAACTTCTTTCATTACTTTCTGATTTGTATCCGGATGAACCCCAGCAGCATTATAAACTCCACTCATTGATTCATCTTCAATAGCCTTTATATACATATTGCAGAGATCATCTATATGTATCCATGATATTAGCTGTTTTCCGCTACCCACAGATGCTCCCATACTTTTATTTACTGTTTTTACCAATTGCTCCAAAGCCCCACCTTCTTTGCTGAAAACAATTCCCGTTCTCAACTTCACAGTTCTGATTCCCAGACGGGATGCATTATCCACTGCAGCCTCCCATTCTTCCGTTACCTTTGATATGAAATCTTTTCCTTTAGGAGAGGTTTCCACTATTCTTTGGTCACCTGTATCTGCTCCATAATAACCAATAGCTGAGGCAGATATAAATGCCTTTAATGGGTGATTGAGTTTCCTCAATGTGTCGATAAGCAAATCAGCAGATTTTACCCGACTATCTATTATTTCTTGTTTTACTTCATTTGTCCATTTGTGTTCAAAAACATTGGCTCCTGCAAGGTGTACAATATAATCTGCAAATTTCACTGCATTATCATCAATTGCACCTGTTTTAAGATCCCAAACAAATGTTTTAATATCACCTTTTCCGGTCGACCTGCTCAAATGTGCAACATCATACCCTTTTTCTTTGAGAATTTCAGTTAACCTTGATCCAATAATTCCCGTACCACCTGTAATTAATACTTTTCCTTTCATCCCATTTAGGTATTAAAATATTCAGGAAATAAAATAAAACCCTTTGATTAAATAATTTAAAGAAATTAATATTGTTTAGCAATTAATATTTAAACAAAAATCTTATGCAGAAAATAGTATTTACATTACTCCTATTTATTGCTTCCCAATTTGCTGTGGCTCAAAAAGTAAAAGTTAGCGAATCAACTGAAACAATTGATAAGTTAGAAAGGTCAGGATTATTTGTAGTAATTGATCTTGACCAGAAGATGGTGGAGAAGATGTGGGAGAAACAATTAAAAAGTTATGGAAAAACAGAAAGTTCTAAAGGCATCTTTACTTCACCTGTTGCAAATGTTTCTAATATCTCTTCAAGCCCGGTTAAAATTGTATCAAAGGTAGAAGGCTCAGGAAAAGGCACAAAGGTATGGTGGGCAATAGATATGGGAACATCCCACGTAACCAAAGAATCAAATTCGAGTGCGTTCAAAGCTGCTGAAAAAATACTATATGAATTTGCTCTGGAATGTTACAGAATTGATATCAACAATCAGATTAAAGATGCAGAAAAAGCATTAAGTTCTTCCGTTAAAAATCAGGAAAAGAAAGTAAAAGACGGAGAAAATCTTGTACGGGATATTGATAAAAACAAACAGGAGAAAATAAACCTGGAACAAAAACTGAAGGACAATGCTGCACAGCTTGAACAACTGAAAAAAGATGTTGAACAAAACAAACTTGATCAGGCAGCTGCTGCCAGCGATGTGGAGAAGATGAAAAAAGCTGTGGATGTGGTGAAGCAGAAGCTTGATGATCTGAAGTAAAATTAACTTTTCATATTAATTACAAAATATTCCCGGTTATCTTTAAATGAAGTAGCCGGGATTTTTTTTTAAATTTTTAATCTGATTATTCAACTTAATAATAATGTACAAGACTTTTTCTTCTACTCTTGATAAAACCAGCCTTAATAAGGAATACAAAATAGCAAAGGGTTGGGCGATATTCATTTATATTTTCGCACCTATAATAATACTACTTTTTACAGGCCTCTTATTATTACCATTCTTCCCGGGTACGGAAAATGAAATACCTGGATATATTTATTGGATCTTAACACCGATATCAGTAGCGATGATTGGTCTGTTTACTATTGGTTTAATCGATACAATCAAAGGTAAGTTTGTCATTACACATGATAGAATTTCTATTGATACAACATTAACTAAACGAACGCTTCTCTTAGACGAGATTAAAGGTTACAGACTTACCGGCAAGTATATTTTTATTGAGCCCAATACCAAAGGGAAAAAGCAAATAAAACTCAGTACCTATGTTGAAGATAAAAAAGAAATTCTTGTATGGCTGGCAAATCACTATCGAGACCTTGATGAGTTAGGAGCTGAAACTGAAGAGCAAGAAATTTTAGAAAATAAAGACTTTGGATCTACTAAAATTGAAAGAGAACAAAAATTAAAAAAAGCCAGAACAACAACAAAAGTTATAAACTGGACAGCAGGCATAATTTCAGCCTGGACGTTCTTCGCTCCTGCCCCATATGAATACTTAATTTGTGCATTAATACCAATTCCGCTTATCGCTGTCTTGATACTAAAATTGTCAAAGGGAATTATTCGTTTGGAAGATCGAAATGACACAGCCTACCCAACTGTTTTTGCGGCAATATTTTTTCCTGGGATCGTACTCGCTATGAGAGCTCTATCAGATTACAACATTTTTAATTATGAAAACATATGGCTTCCTGTTTTTACCATCACTGGGCTAATCATGTCCGTTATTCTGATTTGGAACAATGAATTTTCGTTCAGACGTCCAAAAGGGTACTTTTTAGCACTCTTCTTTTCTGTTTGCTTTTTTGCATTTAGCTATGGATCTATATTAGGTTTAAATAATATACTTGATGAATCAATTCCTGAAATATACAATACACAAATTCAAAGTAAACGGATAAGTTCAGGCAAATCAAAAAGTTATTATTTTATGGTTACTCCCTGGGGCCCTCAAAAGAGTACCGAAGAAGTTTCCGTTTCAAAGGACCTTTACAATGAGCTCAACAATAACGATGTTGTTACCATATACTTTAGCAAAGGAAGATTTGGAATACCATGGTTTATTGTTGGAGAGTGAAACTGCAGAATTTATGATCACATCAGTAAAGGACTTATTTTAAACTATTTTTCAATTCATTTTTATGAAAAAGATTTTATTACTATTATTTTTTCTTCAAAGCTTTTACATCTCTAATGCTCAAAAGAAAACTATTTACGGGGATCTGAGATCTACCGACAGCACAAAGCTTAACATTATCAAGGTGGCACCCGATAGCTTTCCTTCCATCTCTGTCATATTTGAAGCTTTAAAAAATAACCAGCCTATCTTCGGTCTGAAAAGCGAACACTTGACAATTAGTGAAAACAATGAGGATTGTCGCATCATAAAACTTAGTGAAATATCGCAAAATCACCCAATCAATATCTCTCTGATAATTGACCATTCAGGATCAATGTCAGAAGACAGAAATCAACTTATTGATTCAGTAACAAACAAGCCACTATATACCTATGAATTAAAAAATGGTGTGCTTTATGAGACTTTTCCTCCCGGCTATATAGCTCCGATTGATAATGCCAAGAAAGCTGTTTCACAATTTATAAGCGAAATGCCTTCCTCAAAAGATTCTATTCATCTCCTTGGGTTCTCATCTATTGTTGATATATCTTCTCATTTCACAACGGACAAAAAATATTTGCAGTCCATTATAGATACTATCCAATCTTTTGGAAGGACAGCTTTTCTGGATGCAATCAATGTTTCTCTTGATTCATTGAAGAACCATAGCGGTATAAAAGTCATTATAGCACTTACAGACGGACTGGACAATAGTTCTCACATCACCAAAGAAGAGATCATTAAAAAGTCAAAAAAACTTAAAATCCCTGTTTATACAATAGGTTTGGGAGATGTAGATAAAAAGTTCCTTTCAGATATTTCAAAAGAAACCGCTGGAGCATTTTATTATACCAAAGGCTCAAACTCCCTTGCGGATATTTATAGCGAAATTCAAAAAAGAATTCACTCTATATATGATGTTCAATATGTCTCAGAAAACTTAAATCCTGAAGATTCTGTAAGGTCTATTGAAATAAAGTTTAAGGTAGATTCTTTATATCTGGGAGATAATATAACTGAAATGAATTTACCAAAGGAAGCGATTGATTACATAATCAATAAGAAGCAGAAGAAAAAATATATGATTGCAGGTTTTTCTGTCACTGCAATTGTTGGTTTTGGTTTGGTTCTATTTTATTACAGAAAGAAAAAAATAAAGTAAAAAAATAACTAAAGAGTGATAAAAGTTGAAGTGAGGCCTCAGCTTTTATCACATTCTATATTTTTGAAATACTTTTTTATAAAACCTTTTCAGATACTATTAACAACCAGATTCTACATTATGAAAAAACTACTTTATTTAAACCTTGCTTTGTTTTTATTAAATGTGATAAATGGCTGCTCTTCCAGCTCTGAGAATAGAACAATTTCAAGCAATGCTGAACTTGATTCAATAGCACCTAAACTGGCCGTGATACCCACTTTTGAAAATTATCTATTATCATATAACAATCTTGAATTTGATTCCCTTCCCATTTTTTATTCCTCTACTGAAGGAGACGATTCTTTTAATGGAACAAAAATCGACAGTCTTTATTTCAAGTTTTTACCCAAATCGATTACTCAAACTTTTGTCAGTGATCCTGAAATTTATGCTTGCAATAAATTTCTAATTGATAGTCAATATATTGGACTTTTAACCAGAGTTATTCCGAATTATACCGAAAGCTCAATTTGGTTATTAATCTATGATGTGAAAGAAAAAAACTTCACTGATACATGGATCTTAGCTGAAAAATCAGGTGATGACGGAATGTTCACTTTTAAAAGCTCATGGCTTTACGAGAATAAAATAAATGGAGTAGAATTTTTTACATTGATACAGGATTGTTCTTTCTCATCCGAACCTGGTGAAGAATCCTCTGACTGCACTGATTCCGTTGAAGCACATAAATTAAAAGATGGAAAGTTTTATATCTTGGAAATTGATACTTTAAGCAAGCATCAAATTTTGAATAAGCTTGTATCTGCCAAACAAAAACTGGTAGCAGAAGTAAATTAGCTCTGTTTCCACTTTTTTTTAAGCATCCAATGCGTGATTATATTAAGATAAGAAATAGATATAGGATAAAAAATCTTAAAAAAAGCCGAAGCGTCCCTTCGGCTTTTTTAATTTTAAAAGTCAATTACTAATGCAGGAGAGCCATTAATAATCATTTCCGGATATGGTTCAAAATTCGCTAACTTTTATTATCCCTGATTTACACACGGGTTATCAAAATGTTAAATTGACCTTTTTCCCCTATCGGCTTCTCTCTTATATTTATACTTTCCCTATTGTTACTTTTCTTAATATAGATTCGATGATCTGTCTGGTTGTCACACCATCGGCTTCTGCTTCATAATTAAGAATGATCCGGTGATTCAATACATCATAAGCAACAGACTTCACATCTTCAGGCAAAACGTAATCTCTTTGATTTGAAAATGCAATAAACTTAGATGCCAGGTTCAGATTGATGCTTGCTCTTGTAGAAGCACCGTACTGGATGTATTCTGCCTCGTCATTCAGTCCATACTCCTTTGGTCTTCGGCTTGCAAACACGAGCTCTATGATATACTTCTCAAGACTTTCAGACATGTTTACCTTATTGATTTCATTTCTGATTAAAGCGATATCTTCTTTATCAAGGATGGTTTTGGGCTCATATCTGAAGTTCATATTTGACATACGTCTCATCACTTCAAGCTCCGATTCCTTGTCGAGATAATCAACATGTACTTTCATCATGAAACGGTCCATCTGAGCTTCAGGCAATGGGTAGGTCCCTTCCTGATCTACGGGGTTCTGAGTAGCAAGTACCAGGAATGGACTATCCAGCTTAAACGTAGTTTCACCAATAGTCACCTGTCTTTCTTGCATAGATTCAAGTAAAGCCGCCTGTACTTTTGCCGGAGATCTGTTCACCTCATCTGCAAGTATAAGATTTGCAAAGATAGGTCCTTTCTTTACTTCAAAATCACTCTTGGCCTGATTGTAAATCATAGTGCCAATGAGATCAGCAGGCAGAAGATCTGGAGTAAACTGGATCCTATTAAAATCAAGATGTAAAACCTTAGCCAGGGTATTCACCATTAATGTTTTGGCAAGACCAGGAACACCTTCCAGCAATATGTGACCGTTTGTAAACAACCCCAAAAGCAAGCGGTTAAACATATACTCCTGACCAATCACCACTTTTCCTACTTCTTCCCTAACTTGTTTTAATTTCGTATATAATGAATCTGTACGCTCTTTATCTGTAATCTCTGCCATCTGCTCAATAATATTAATTTCTGTCTAAGGAAAATCCGTTAGCAATTGCAACTTACCATTTTTTAAATATAAAGAAAACAGCCAGTATGAGCAATGAAAAGCCAACCACGTAATTCCAGGCCAGTTTATCAGATTTGAAAACAAGAATTGCGAAAGCTGTAAAGACTGTTAGAGAAACAACTTCCTGTATCACTTTTAATTCAAATAATGAAAAAGGACCACCATTTTCCTCAAAACCAATACGGTTGGCTGGCACCTGAAAACAGTATTCAAAAAAGGCCATTCCCCAGCTGATCATAATAACGCCAAACAAGCCCAGCTTGCTGAACCAAGGCACTTTCTTAAAAAATAAATGACCATACCATGCCAGTGTCATGAATGCATTGGAAAGTATTAAAAGACCTATTGCAAGAATTCCTTTCATATATTATCTCGATTTTAACTTATACAAGTTTAAATATCTTTAAACTCAAAACGAAAAAGTTTTTTATATACACTTTACCAAACGGTGCAAATGATTGATTTTCACAAGCTCCAAGGTGACTAACTATTGCGAAATCCTTAATTAATAGTATGTTTAGGCACAGCATTATACTTTCCTTTTTGCTTTTAGCGTTGCAGAAATATTAAATTTGAAAAATATGGCACTATTTTTTAGAGCCATAACCACTTAAAAAATTAGCATGAATAAATTTGCCTATCTCCATTACTATTTACTATTAATTATACCTGTCTGGTTTTTATCTAGCTGCGAAGGAGAAAGGCGGGGTAAAGAGCTTTTTATTCCAACACATAAACAAATAAAGCACACAAATAACTATTATAAGGAAGGTGAACGATTTAAATATAATGCAAGTTATGGTTTGCTTAATGCAGGAACATTGATTATCGAAAATGACAACAAACTTCACTGGGTAGACAAGACTCCCTGTTATAGCGTCAGGGCCAACTGTAAGCTGAAAGGCGCAGCCGGATGGATGTCTAATCTTGATGACACCTGGGAAACCTGCGTAGATACCTTTGATTTGCTTCCTATAAAATTTTCAAGACATCTTCAGGAAAATAAGTACCGTAAAGATGAATTTTCCATTTTCAACAGACTTGAAAATAAAGTATTTGTAACTGATACCACTAGAAAAGAGAATATCAAAAATAAAACATTTGATATAACACCTGACATGGAAGATATGATCAGTTCCTTATACTTATTGAGAAATGCTAATTTCAATTCGATGACAGTTGGTGATACATTGGTAATAGATGTCTTTCTCGATGAAAACGCCTTTAATATCAAAGTAAAATACCTTGGAACAGAGAAGGTGAAAAGTATATTTGGTAAAGGAACTGCCTATAAAATTGCGCCTATACTTCCTCCTAATGGTCTTCTAAGTGGTGAGCTTCCGGTAAAAGCATGGATCACGAATGACGATAGAAGAATTCTTTTAAAAGTAGAAGCAAATGTTCTGGTGGGTTCCCTAGATCTTGACCTTCAGGAATATTCAAAAAATTAGCTTATTCTTTTACCACTAAAGTATCTGCGAAATAATCTCCAAGTCTTTGATTGTCGTCGGTTGTAATCAGCAGATAACCCTCAATAGCGAAGAACAATAAAGTGATGGATCCGGCAATATAAAACCATGAGCCGGGATTAATATTCAATAGTGCTGTAAAGAATACAAAGTTGCGCTTCAGAGCAGTTTTAACACTGATTTTGGAAGAGTCATTTTTTAAAACCTCAATTTTAAAAATTTTTTTTCCTAAGGATTTATAGCCCAGAAAACGAAAATTATCCCTGAATATCAGATAAACTGTACTCGCCAGCGCAGCAATAAAACCAGGGAAGATGAAAAAGAATATAATATAAATGATCCCTGCAACTATATAATCGATAAACAGCGCAAGGATCCTTTCAACAGGAGATGCAAGGGTGTAGTTATCAACGACGGTAATGGGTTCTTTCTCCATACTGAAGAAATAACCTGCCTACATCAAATTAGTTTTGCATGGGTAAGCAACCAGCGGTTGGGAATCTCGCCGTTATTGGCCTCCTGGTAATCAGCATAGCTGCAGGGAACTATTGAATTTCTTGCAAATTTGCTTTTCCCAGAAGGATAAGGCACTTCAAGCCACCACTTTTCTGATTTTTCATTTTTATAGAAAACCAGTTTATGGGGCTCTTCCTGAAGAGAAACGATATATTTGGTAAAATTAGCACTGTTCACATCCTTGTCATCCTGACGCAGATAAAATCCTTCTATGAAATACCAGATCATGGTTGCAATCACCCCGGAAGTCTGCCCTCTGAAATCCAACTCAGGGTTATATTCATAAATCCCAAATGAACTGAGACGGGAACTAAGTCCTGCATACCAGCAAATCTGGCAGGCCTCTTCACCTGTCAAACCAAAAGGCTGCGAATTTGCATTTCCCGGAGCATCTGCCTGTTTGATAGAAGTAATATCGAAACTGAGCATATCCGCATTTCTCACCACAGGCTCAATATCTTCCAAACTTTCACGTATCTGCCCAAGCCTTCTTGTTTCAAAATAAAGCTTTTCCAGAACATTAATCGTTTCAGGATCTACAAGATAAGACTGGTGTGCAAGCTGACTGTAGTGAAAAATAATATTAGGGTCGTTGACCAGAATTTTATGGATATGATGACGGCTCATGTCTTCCCTGTTAGCTGTCATATCAACAAAAGCATCGACATTAAGCATATTGATCACCTTTCCGGATGATTCATATCCCAAAAACTGTCCATAATCAAGATCATGTGTACCACCGAATAAAACCGGAATGGTATTGTGCTGCATCAGCAATTCACAAACCTCTTTAATTCTCAGATAACTTTCTTCAAGATTTACCCCACAACGAAGGTTTCCAAGATCAACGATCTTGTAGGTACCACCACCTCTTTTCAGATTGTATAATTTTTTTCTGATTTCATCAGGTCCGTTTTGGAGATTGATATTTGTGGTACTCCCCCTGTCCTCCTCCAGACCGATGAGTGCAATATCAGCCTCTTTCCAATCCGGAAAATCTTCACTGTAAGCTTTAATGTTGTTGACAAATAGTGTAGGGTCGACAGAAGGCTTTTCTAAAGGCTCCTTGATGTTATCAAAAAAGATTCTGAGATTCATGCAATAAGAAGATGATCAAAATTAGCAAAAACCCTTTAAAAGTGAAATCAATAATTTTTCGAAAAAAAATTAAAAAAATTTGGGCATTGCTATTGACTTATTAAATCCATCTATTACCTTTGCAGTCCCATTAAGGAAATACCAAGCGGGAATAGCTCAGTTGGTAGAGCACGACCTTGCCAAGGTCGGGGTCGCGAGTTCGAGTCTCGTTTCCCGCTCAAATATAACCCCGGTTACCGGGGTTATTTGTTAAATAGGGGTTGACTATTAAAAATCAACAACTTCCACTTAAAATCTTTGCCGGGGTGGTGGAATTGGTAGACACGCAAGACTTAAAATCTTGTGTCCGCTTGGACGTGCGGGTTCAAGTCCCGCCCCTGGTACGAAAGCCTGAAGAGAAATCTTCGGGCTTTTTTTATGGCCATAAATCAAAAAAAACAATACTGGAATTGGTAGACATGTCCCGATTTACATCGGGATGTCCGCTTGGACGTGCGGGTTCAAATCCCGCCACTGGTACGAAAGCCTGAAGAGAAATCTTCGGGCTTTTTTTATGAACAATTAATCAAGGATCAATCGGAATTCTGGGGATTCATTTAGTTGTTTCAAGATCCAATTGATGCCATCGCTTCAAGCGATGGCATCAATTAAATGAAATCAATGGAGAATCTGCAAGGCATAAATCTTAACTTGCATAAGTGACAAAATAGAAAATTTTAACACTCCCCAAGATTTCCGGACTGATCCGAAATAAGCATTAGCAAGAAAACAAAAGACGCTTTATTAAAAAATCACAACCTGTTACTCTTGCTTCTTTTTAGAATAACAGAGGAGGTTCAAACAGCATATCCATGGTAAATTGGCCTCATAGTCAATTATGAAATTATTTTTGGCCATTTTGATCAGAGCAATTATTTTGCTCTGTATTTCCACCATTTTTAATTGAATCTAATTATTTAAAAAATAAGTTACTGTTGATCTCAGACTTGAATACATTATACTCTATGGCAAATATCAATCAAAGAATACTTGATTTGTTGAATGAAATCGAAGGAAATGGTTCTTTTGCAACTTCAGGTGCAGATACAATCATTATTCCGGGCCTTCACATTCAGGGGTTTGGAGAAGTTAGTATACCACTATTGCCCAGTCAGGCTAAGGAGATTATTCAATTGGCGCATAAAGCACCTTTTGGCATGGGAAGTAAAACTATAATAGACACTAATGTTCGTAGTGCCTGGGAAATAGATGCCACTCAGATTTCTTTTCTCAATAAGGATTGGTTCGGCTTTTTGACGAAAATTACAAAAAAGGTAAAAGAAGGACTCGGTATTGAAAATAGTGAAGTAATTCCTTCACTGTATAAGTTCTTAATTTATGAAGAAGGCGATTTCTTTCTTCCTCACATAGATTCTGAGAAAGAACCCGGTATGTTTGGCACCTTAATAATAGGATTGCCATCTGTCCATTCGGGAGGCCAATTGTTAATCCGTTTCGATGGCAGAGAAAAGTGTGTTGACTTTTCCATACAGGCCAACGATTACAAAATTCCTTATGCTGCCTTTTTTGCTGATTGCGAACATGAGATAAAAAAAATTACATCCGGATACAGAGCTTGTATTGTATATAATTTACTTCAGAATATCGATTCTCCCAAAATAGAGGGTGTCCATATAAGCAGATTTATTGATCCTATGACAGATCTATTAAAATTATTGTCTGGTTCCATAGTAAATCGGCCTAAAGTAATATTGCTGGATCATCAATACACCCCTACTAATTTTTCATGGTCAGCCCTCAAACTTCATGACAAACCCCGGGCAGAAGTTTTGGTCCAGGCGGCTGCCAGAGCCGGTTATTTTGCCGAATTAGGTTTACTTACGCATTACATGGTAGGTCAATTGGAAAGCAATGATTATGACTACAGTTATAATTATCGAAATAAAAATAGAAAATCTGATAGTGAAAGTTCCATGGGAGAAGTTTATGAAGAATATAGCTGTATCGAATATTGGATGGACAGAGATATTCCTTCCCTGGGAAAAATTGCCATAGATGTAACAGAAATATTGACTGATATTGAAATTGGCAAAGGAAAACCAATAGAAGAAGAGAAAGAAAGATATACTGGTAATGCTGGTATGACCTTGGAATATTGGTATCATTATGGGGCTGTGATTCTGTGGCCGAAAAATAGACATATCGATGTATTGGCTACGATATCCATTTCTATAAAGCTAAAGTGGCTGGAATTTTATCTGGAAAACTGGAATGATTCGAAACTAAATTCAAAAGAATATGCAATAAAACTAATTATCTGTATGCAGGAAGAATTAATGTTAGAAGAATTGGAGGACTCTGATTTTAGCAGTGTTGCAAGCGTTCTTTCTAAACTAAGGGATGTTCATCTCCTGGAAAAATGTAGTCCAATGCTTGCCACTATTTTTGAGAAAATCCAAATAAAAAACTGGATGACACTGTTTGAAAATTATCAGCCAGCAGCTTTAGCTCTCTCATTTGATTTGGCAGTCAAAAGAAATGATATTTCTGTTGTTAGGCACTTCTTAGAATTATTATTATCACTGAATGAAAAAACCTCATCTGCTTTGGGGACTTTTTTAGAAAAATATATTTTCAAAATACCATTGTATTTGGAAAGGATTAACCTTCCTAAATTGCAGGGAACAAATTACAATCAAAAAAAGTCAGGTGCAGGCTCAAAAGACGTTAGCATTAAGATTCTTGAAAAAGTAATAGCATTGAGTCAAATTCAGGCAACGAATGCTGACTGGATTGATAATACTTTTGAGGTTATTACCCGGTCTATGCCTAGAGAATATGTTAATAATGTTTTACTTGTCGCAATAGTTAATAAGCAAGGTGTCTTAGTAGAAAAGCTTCTTCAGAAATGCCAGGAAGATTTAGCAAATCGCACAGCTGAGAAACCAATACCACCATCCGATTGGAGAAGAGATATTCCTGAAGTTAAAAGGGATAAAAAAGTTTGGCAAATTTTGAAACCATTTCTGGAATCACCCACTCAGGAGATATTTGAATATAGGGAAAATGAAACATATAGAAACGAAATGACAAATGCGATAGTTAATGTAACTGTCGATTTGGCAATGGAAACGATTAAAAAGGGAAGCCCCTATACTTTAAAGCTCACGAAAACACAAGCTTCTTATGAAATGAAACTCAGACATTGGAAAGAAGATGTAGCGCTTCTAAAAAGTTTATTGATATGAAAAAATACGCTTGAGAGTTGGGAATTTATCTCATACATCCATAAATAAAAAATAGTGCTTTAATTTCAGAAATATAGATTTTTAGGAAATTCAGTTTTATAAGTTATCACTTTTTCGAGCAGATCTTGAAACACCAACTTGGTAAGAAGCCTGAAGAGTAATCTTAGGGCTTTTTTTATGCCCATTAAAACAAGGATCAATCGGAATTTCTGGGGAATGAAACTTTTTCAAGTATAGATTCTTTCCTTAAAATTAAAAGGTGTCTTCATAAGAAAACACCTTTAATTTTAATAGGGCAATAATGTAAACGCACAATTACCTGACTATAGAAAGTTTTTGGAATTCTAAGAAACCTTCCCCTTCAACTTCCATAAAATATATACCTTCGCTTAGGTTTGTAATATCAATTTCACCGTCATTTTCTACAGTGGTCCTATGCTTTACCTTTCCTGCACTGTCATAAATCATTACCTTCAAATTCTGAAAATGACTTATTAATTTGACCTTATCAGATGCTGGATTAGGAAAAACGACAAACTTTCCTGATAAGTTTTGTTGTCTTGTACTGGTAAGTTCATGTACATTAATATCAATTTCTGCAACAGCATATCCATCATTGCTTTTCGCTGAAATCTTTGCTGATCCATAACCAACCGCTTTTATATTTCCCATTTCATCTATACTTACTATGGAAGGGTCTGAAGTGCTCCAGGTTATCGATATATCATCCGCATCTTCAGGATATACAGAGGCTGTTAGTTTTAAAGATGAATCAATCGGCAATGAAATATTGCCTCCACTTATTGTTATACTGCTTACTGGCGTAAAACAAGATATTCTGGCTGAAAACCCGGAATTTGCAGATGATGACTCATCTGATGTAAATTTTATGGTTAAGGCACCGGATAAATTATCAGGGCTAGCTTTTAATGTTTCCGGATAAGATGTTCCGGAGTAAATATCAATCAAAGGTGAAGTTGTATCAGATCCATCATATACATATAACCATTCATGATCTTCTTCAATATCTATTTCATCAAAGTCTAATTGTACCTTTTTTTCTGGCGAAACAGGCAAAACAGTAATAAACCCATTTTCATCATCAGAATAATGCCCACTTGTCCCACCCGAATCATATAGACTTATATCGCACGATGTTATTTTCTTTCCACCATTTTTGGGCATAACTAACATTGGATCAACACAGGAAGCATATAACTTAAATCCTGCCTTAACTACTGCATAATCCGATTCAAATTTCACAATCAGGACACCCGACGAAGTAGATGCCACAACAGGGGAAGGTAGAGTAGTCCCAGAAAATGTACCTAACAATGTTTCCGGGGATATTATACTATCATAGACATAAACAAAATCGTATTTATTTTCTACATCAAAACTAATAAACTCAAGTTTTACAAACTGGCCTGGCAATCCGGGAATTATAGTTAATGATCCGTTATTTCTTTTTTCGTAGTTTCCATTCTCACCTCCAGAATCATAAATAAACATATCACAAGTAGTAATATTTGTATTACCTGTAAATGGAACAAGTGTATAATTATCTTCTTCGGAAACTGGTATATTAACTTGAGCAAAAATTAGCTGGCTAATAAAAAATAATTTAAGTAAGAATAAATATTTCATAATAATTAAGAAAAATGGTGAACCCAAATTTCGTAATTATTTAATAATGACAACCACAGCTTTGGGGATTTTTTTTAAAGCAGTAGCATTATACTTACTAATAGGCATCCAAGCTTATCAGAATTAATGGATATGTATGTATTGATAAAGCAGTGACTGCCGATATAGGTAAAATTAAGAATCACCAGACAGTACCAATATCTCAACCTTTAGGCAGCGGCACAAAATCCATCTCACCTTTAATCTTAGGAAATCTCTGCTCTTTCCAATCTTCCTTGGCTCTTTCTATAGTGTCTTTATCCGAAGCCACAAAATTCCAGTAGATAAATCTTTCTTCATTAAAAGGCTCTCCACCAAAAATGTATATAGTGGTATTTTCGCCCATTTCAAACTCACATAGTGAAGCATCCTTAGCAACGAGAATCTGCTTTGGCCCGAAGGTATTGCCTTCGCTACTTACGGTTCCTTCAAGTATATACATCGCACTTTCTCCAAAGAGTTCGTTACCTATGGATAATTTTGCCTCAGATACTGTCTTTAGTTCCAAAAGATAAAGAGGACTATAAACAGGCACCGGTGATTTCTTACCAAAGACTTCTCCCGCTATTAGTTTGAAATGAACACCATCACTATTCCATTCTGGAATTCCCGACTCTTCTACATGAACAAATGAAGACTCATCACTTTCATGCTCCTTGGGCAAGGCAACCCATATCTGCAATCCATGCAAAACTTTATCAGAACCTCTGAGATATTCAGGAGTTCTTTCGGAATGGACTATCCCTTTGCCTGCCGTCATCCAGTTGACTGCTCCTGGTTTAATCTCCATCTCCACACCAAGGCTATCTCTGTGCATGATGCTTCCTTCGAAAAGATATGTAAGCGTAGAAAGCCCTATATGGGGATGAGGAGGCACATCGATATTTTCTGTTTCACTCATTTTTGCAGGTCCCATATGATCAATGAATATGAAAGGACCAACCATTCTTTTTTCTCTGAATGGGAGTAAACGTCCGACCATAAATTTTCCTATATGTGTCGGACGTTCTTCTATTATAAGTTTAATATTGGACATAGTCAGGAGTCTTAGTCTTCCAAATATCCGAATTTTCCACTATTTACATCTTCAAAAGCCTGGATTATTTCTGCTCTGGTATTCATCACAAAAGGACCATGGGCATAGATAGGCTCATTAATTGGCTTACCGCTTAAAACTAAAACTATTGAATCTTCCAGAGCTTCTATAGTGAAGTCCTCGGCATTGTTCTCAAAAAGCACAAGGTGATCTGTAAAAACATTTTCTTTATCATTCACCTTTACGCTTCCCTCAATAACCAATATCACAGTATTATAATCAGAAGGAAATGAAAACGCGACCTTGCCACCCTTATTCAGCTTGGCATTTTGCATGTTTACAGGAGTAAATGTAAATGCAGGGCCTTTTACTCCCTGAAATTCTCCGGCAATTACTTCAATCAACCCGGCATTATCAGGAAGCTGTACTTTGCTGATTTCTGCATTGGTAATAGCCTGATACTTCGGTCTAGACATCTTATCCTTTGCAGGAAGATTAACCCAAAGTTGTACCATCTGAAAGTCTCCACCGGTTTTACTGAAGTTTTCTTCATGATACTCTTTATGTAATACTCCTGAAGCTGCAGTCATCCATTGTACATCACCTTCTCCTATAATACCTTTATTTCCGGTGCTGTCATGATGTGCTACTTTTCCTTTATATGCTATTGTTACAGTTTCAAACCCTCTGTGCGGATGAACTCCTACGCCTTTAGGCTTTTGTGTTGGAGGAAAATAAAACTTAGAATTATAATCCATCATAATAAATGGATCCATTCTTTGCATGTCCAGACGAAATCTGCTTGGAATGAAATTATGCACCCTGAAGCCATCTCCTACCATATGTGGTGCGTTTGGAGATGCTACAATTTCTATATTTCTCATTGCCATAACTTTAATTGTTATTTATGATGTAAAACTAGTTGGTTTGGTTTTATTAAACATTGATCTAAGACAAGATTATACATTGATCTAAGGCAATAAAAAGTCTCATTATACTCTTCAACAAAATTGAGTTCCTTTTTAATAAAACTTTTATAAATTCCTTTTAAAAGTCGCTAAACAGTGGTTATTTGTTATTTAAAATCATGGGAACTATTTTGGCTCCGACTTATCTTAAAATATAATAAACTGTTTTTTATGAAACCAAAAATAAAAATTGCCATTGCATCTGATGTAGTATGCCCATGGTGCTATATCGGGAAAAGAAGAATTGAGAAAGCAATAGATCAACTTCAAAATGATTACGATTTTGATATTAGCTATCTTCCTTTCGAATTAAATCCTGGAACTCCCAAAGAAGGTTATAACCAGAAAGAATATCTTTCAAATAAATTTGGAGGAGAAGAAAGATATGAACAAATCACAAATAATGTCACAAGTGTCGCAGCCCAGGATGGCCTGAAGTTTGACTTCAGCAAACAACTCAAATCTCCTAACACTTTAGATTCTCATAGAATCATCTGGTTTGCCGAGAAAACAGGTAAACAAAGAGCAACGGTTGAAGCTTTCTTTAAAGCATATTTTGAAGATGGAGTTGATCTGACCAAAAAGGAAAATCTTATCTCTGTCGCGACCTCTGCGGGTCTTGAAGCTGAAAAGGTAAAAGCTCTTTTAGAATCTGACGAAGGGCTGGATGAAGTAAAAGAGTCTGAACGTTTTATTCAAGGTGCCGGAGTTTCAGGGGTCCCTTTTTATATTATCAATGATAAGTATGGGATCTCCGGAGCACAGCCTGCCGATGTCTTTGTGAAGGCATTAAAAGATATTGCTGCAGAGACACCTCTTCAGGGAGAGTCTTGTGAAGTGGATGGAAAAAATTGTTAAGCATCATAACAGTAAAATAAAAAGCCCTCTAAAGATTTTCCAGAGGGCTTTTATTTTAATAATTGACTAATCCTCTATATCAAATTCCTCGATTTCAACTCCAGGTATTTATTAATGGTATTTACGGTAAGCGCTTCAGGACTCGTATAAATAGTATAGATACCATACTTCTGAAATTCAATACTGATCTGCCTTTTCTCATACAAAAACTTTTCAGCAATTGTCTTTGTATAAATCTCCTCAAGTGAATTTACGTCTCCCGCATTAGCAACTTTACTTAATTCTGTATTCTCAAAAAATATTACCACCACAAGGTGTCTGGCAGAAAGTTTCTTCAGATAAGAAAGTTGCCTCCTTGCAGAAGTTATACCTTCAAAGTTTGTATAAATCATTAAAAGACTTCTCCTTGATATCTTTCTGCTGAGATAGACATAAAGCGAAGCAAAGTCATGTTCCGGATAGGCAGTCTTTTCTTTATACAGCGTCTCAGATATTGTATTTAACTGAGTGGATATCCTGTCTGCTTTAACGAAGGCTGTTACTTTATTAGAGAAGATTGCCAGGCCCGCCTTGTCATCTTTCTTCAGTGCAATGTTAGACATTACAAGACTGCTGTTAATTGAATAATCAAGTAATGTCATTCCGTTGAAAGGCATTTTCATTGTCCTTCCTTTGTCAATGATGCTGTATATATCCTGCGCCTTTTCGTCCTGATATTGATTGACCATCAGATGGCCTCTTCTTGCTGTAGCCCTCCAGTTAATACTTCTGATATCATCTCCAAGACTGTAGTCCCTTATCTGCTCAAATTCTAAATTATGACCTAATTTCCTAAGCTTTTTTATCCCCTGATCTCTTAGCTTATCTGTAAAGGCAAGCAGTTCATATTTGCGCATCTGAAGAAAAGAAGGATAAACTTTTACATTGAATGAACCATCGAACATATACTTTCTTTTGACCAGTCTGAAAGGTGACTGAGCATAAATATTTATAGATCCGAAATTATACTCTCCCCTTTTTACTGGTCTTAAAGAATAGCCTATTTCCTTATCAAGTCCTGGCTTTAAAGTATCATGAATTTCAAAATCTCTCTTCTGAAACTGAAAAGGAATTTCATCTATGATCGTAATATTAACAGTAAAAGGATACTTGTTCTTTATTCTTATTCCTATATGATTTTCATCTCCATTAGAAAACCTTTCTGAGCATATTCTGCCTCCATCTATCCCCGATTTCATCCTGTATAAGATTGCAATATCAATACTCAAAATTATCAGCAGGCAAATTAATGTAATCCATGCAGGCAACAATAGAAATGGGAAGAAGAATGCCAGTATATAGAATACTACATTACCTCCAATAAGGAAAAAAAATAATAAATTAAAATAAAGAGACTTTAACAATTTCATCTATCTGGGCACTTCAATCTTTTTAATAATTTGTTTCAGTACATCACTGACCGTAACACCTTCCATCTCTTTTTCAGCAGTAACTACCACCCTGTGCTCAAGCACCGGAGCAGTCACTTCCTGGATATCTTCCGGAGTTACAAAGTCTCTTCCTCTGATTGCAGCTATAGCTTTTGATGCTCTCAATATTGCAACCGATGCTCTTGGCGAAGCTCCCAGATATAATGATGCATTGTTTCTTGTTTCCTGAATAATAGAAGTGATATAACGGATAAGATGATCTTCAACATGTACTTTTTGAACAGCCGCTCTTATCTCCTTTATTTCCTGTTTGGATAAAACAGCATTGACCCTCGATAAATCAGCTCTGCTGCCATTCAGGTGAGCATCTTTTAATATTAAAAATTCTTCGTCAGCCTGAGGATATCTTACAACTATTTTAAACAGGAAACGATCCAATTGTGCTTCCGGAAGCTTGTATGTACCTTCCTGATCGATGGGATTCTGTGTTGCAAGAATCATAAACGGAGGATCCATCAGATATGTATTGCCATCTACAGTGACCTGCCTTTCTTCCATCACCTCAAACAATGCTGCTTGAGTTTTTGCCGGAGCTCTGTTGATTTCATCAATCAATACTATATTGGAAAATATAGGACCTTTCTTAAAATCAAATTCTGTAGATTTTTGATTAAATACCGAAACTCCGGTTACATCCGACGGCATTAAATCAGGAGTAAACTGAATCCTGCTGAAGTCTGCCGAAATCGTTCTTGCAAGGACTTTTGAAGTAAGTGTTTTCGCCACACCAGGAACACCTTCTATCAAAACATGTCCATCCGCAAGAATAGAAGCCAAAAGAAGCTCTACCATTGTCTCCTGGCCTACTATAACTTTTCTTACTTCATCCTTTATCTTCACAATAGAATTGGCAACTATGCTAAGATCTATCTTATTCTCAAACATTTCGTTTTGCATATTATCTGCAATTTTTTAAAAAGTCTTCTATCAGGTTATTTAATTTAATCAGATCATCTCCACTCAGAGAAGATTTACTTTTTATTGTATCTATATATTTCAACAATCGATTCACCTTTACCTCTTCTATTCCAGATTTGGCGATCAGCCTCTCTTCAAAGTCAGGGTCTGAGGTCTGCAAATAGTAATGATTTTTTACGTAATCGATAAAATACACAATTTTCTTATCAGCTATATTCTTATGATTTCCTTTCGAAAAATAAAGATTACTAACTGTTTTAATAAACTCAAGTGAATTATTTGGAACGGTTTCAATAATGGGAATAATACGCTGTTTTCTCTTTCCCTCAAACATTATAAAAAGAAATGCAGCAAGCATGGTAAGATAGAGGCTATAACGCAGTGCATTATTCTCAAGCACAAACCTCAAAGGATTAGTTGACACCACTACTTCACCGTGATAGTAGATATCCCATAAGATAGTTCTGTCTGGCTGAAGGAAATTAAAACTCTTTTCAATAAATGACTTTCCTGATGGCTGAGTGAAATAATAGTTGGTATAGGCAAGCGGAAATGAAGAAAGGAAAAGCCTTCCCTTTCCAATGCGCTTATATAACATAACCGGTTCCCTTTTTGAAGTAGTAGCCAACACACTGTTTTCAGGATATTTATTTAAGCTGTCAAATACAGCGAAAATATGACTGTTTTCAAATTTGTATGTGTTTTGTTTTTCAGAATAGGGAGCTACAAAACCGAGTTCAACAGTATCCGAAGCTTTTCTGTATAAAGAATCACTATTTAAATTAAGATCTTTGAAGAAATTTGCACCAGCATAAAAACGTAATGAATCTTCTGCCTCATTAGAAAAAAAAGATGCTGCAATAAATACATCATTACCTTTGCTCAGAATATCCTTTAGTGCAACAATATCTTCTGTTGAAGGATTAAACTGATCACCTATAATAATATAATTAAAGGTTGAATCAGCAAATTCCTTTTCTGTTTCAAAGATTGTCTTTCTGGAAGTAGTAATCTTTGAATTTTTAAAATACCCTGGTAATAGTTTAAACAAACCATAAGACCCAAAAGGGCTTTTCTTTTCCACAGAGTAATTATGAGACCAGTCAATAGGTTCAGGCTGGTTGTATTCCACAACGATCAGCAGAATAAACAATGACAATAAACCCAATCCATATTTCACCTCCTTCTTCTTCATTTAACAAGCCTCCTGTCAAAGTTTCTGAAATTTTCTCTCAGCTTCTCAAATAACTGCTTATCCGGAATATATTCTCCATACCATATTCTCTCAAATGCCAATGCATTTTCCTTAAATGATGCTGCATAATCCCTGCTCTTTAGTTCCCATGAATAATCTCTGTTAGTTTTATCAGGAGCCCATTGTATCAACTGAAGCGTATTCAGATTGCTCAGGTTTGAAAGGAACAAATATCTTACAGCTAACCTGTAATCTTCTGCTTTAATAGCCTTTTCTATGGCTTCATCTAGATTAGATCCTTTAAGGTCCTCCTCTGTAAATACAGGATTTTGTTTAACTCCTTCTGTACTTCTATAAAATAACCATCCCTTTTCAGCTTTGATAACCTTTATCAGAAACCATAAAAAAATAGCAATAGCTATAGCATAGATGACATAGTTTACCCATTTAATATTTACTATGTTGAAATCTTTGCCAAACAAGCTTCTGAGAAAAGAGCTGAAAATTTCTCCTAACCAGTCAAAGAATGCATTTGCCTGAGGGTGGTAATTAAAATCTGATTCAGATCTTAGTTCATTCCAATCCTTGGTATTAAACTCCTGATGATTAAGTTGCAAAGCATTGGTATCAGCCTGTGCAAAGCAATCAGAGAAAAAGAGCACTGATAAAATAAAAACGAATAAAACCGATGTTACATGAATTTTAATACTCTTCAACATTTTTAGATTCAGATGAAATGGATCCGAAAGAATCGATTCTTTCCAATAAGCCTGTTGCGTCTTTTTCTTCTGCCAAACTGAAATAATGAAAATTAATTCCTATCAGCAAAATTGATGAAACAAAATAACTTCCAACCATAAATAGCGCAGAAGAAACAGCAGTAGCAATTTTTATAATTGATGAAACTTCATTACCATTAATTTGAGAGAAGGCTCCTATGCCAATAGCGGCATACATTGGTATTGCGAACACGAAAGATATCCCGGAATAGATTAGAGAAAAAACAAAAATTAATCCGAAAGTTCTCCACCACTTTCCGGATATGAGGCTGAATGAACGCTTTAGTCCTGCAAAAAAACCTTTTTGTTCATAGAGACAAACGCTCATCAACAATGACAACGTAACGGCTATATAGAAAAAAGGAGTTACTGACAAAACTACTGAAATAAAGCCAAGGAAAAACCCAAGGCTGCCTCCAGTAGAGAATAACTGAAACAAGAGACCACCAATGACAGCAGAGGTTAAGCCCATAAGAAATACAGAACCTAAGATCACCTTCAAAGCAAGAAAAAATCTCTTCTTTACACCTTTCCAGACTTCACCGACAGAGGTGTCCATGTCATTTATATACAAATATATAAACTCATAAATAGTAAGAAAAAATACCAGGGAACCAGCAATTAATATGAGGTACATTAATCCAAACTGTAATCCCATACTCTGAACCATGAATAAATCCGGACCACCGACGCCCATAGCAGAGCTCATAATGAATGAATAATAAAGCCCAAAACCAATTCCACCTAATAAGATAAATGGTCCAGAGATAAACAGAATTGCCCGAAGCAGGGGCTTGATATTCGTCGTCAGGAATGAAAAAGTTACGCTGATTATATCACCCAAATCTCTTGACTGACGAAAGTTAATTTTTTGTTGCATGGTTGTTTTGATTGTGTATTATTTTAGGATAAAAAACGAAATAATAAATTATAAAGCCGGCAGAAGCAAGGATAATAAATAGTTTTACGGCATTAGGCATTTCAGTATGCCTCGTAACAAAACCTTCTAAAAAACCTGCAACAATAAACAGAGGGACAAGTCCTAAACTTATCTTGGCACCTTCTCGTGCACCTCTCATCAAAGATTCTCCTCTTGAATATGTACCAGGAAACAGCAATGAATTACCAAGTACCAGGCCTGCTCCTCCTGCAATTACAATAGAAGAAATTTCTATTGTGCCATGGATCCAAATAGTTAGTACCGAATGAACCAATAAGTCATACTTGTAAAAAAAAGTTTGAAAAGATCCAAGCATAACACCGTTAGTAAATAGGAAGTAAACGGTTCCCAATGCATATGCAATACCCGCCGCAAATGTCATAAATGCTACTCTTATATTATTAAAAGTAATGAAAAGAAACATATTTGTTTCACCTTCTCCTTTATAGACAGCCATCGGATCACCTTTTTCAATATTGCTAATTGTCATATTGACATAGTTATCCCCTAGAATAATCCTCACAAATGAATCATCATAATAGGCAGATATTACTCCGATTGCAATGGAGATGGTAAAGATTACAAGAGAAGCAAGAAGCGCATTTCTGTTTTTATAGATAGATAATGGAAGTTCAGTCTTCCAGAATGAAAAAAATCTCCCACTTTTTTCCTTTTTATTTTTATAAATATTTCCATGAACTCTTAATGTGAGGTCATTAAGATATATAGTAATCTTACTTGAAGGATAGTTTGTTTGTGCATAGGAAAGGTCATCAGTAAGTTCAATAAACAGTTCTGATAGCTTATCAGGATCCCCTGTATGTCTATCACCAAGCAGGATTTCAAATTTTTTCCACTTCTCTGAATTTTGCTTTATAAAAGCCGCTTCCCTCATAAAAAATAAGTATATTTCATAAAATTTATAAATTTTCTGCTGAGATGCAAACGATTAGGATTCAAACCCCGCAAAATGTAGTTATAGAATACGAAATTGCTTCAATTTGGGATAGAATTGTAGCAAATTTCCGGGATTATCTTATCATCATTTCATATATTATCCTTTTAGCAATTATTTCAAGTACCTTTGAGCTTAATAATCCTATTCTATTTATCTTTTTTGCCCTTCCTCCATTTTTATACCAGCTACTGTTTGAATCATTTATGAATGGCCAGTCGCCAGGGATGAAAAGCAGAGGTTTAAAAGTCATCAGAATAGATGGCAAAGAATGTACATTTTTGAATTACTTTCTAAGATGGGTACTCAGGCCTATTGATGTATTCATGTTCTATGGGGGCATTGCAATGCTTATGATAGCCATAACTAAGAAAGGACAGAGGCTTGGAGATCTTCTTGCAGGAACAACTGTGGTAAGACTGAAAAAACAATATAGTCTGGACAATACACTTTTTGTGAATCCTGAAAACAATTATGTAGCGGTATTTTCAGGTGTTGACAAGCTGAATGACCGTGATATGGAAATTATTAAAGAGGCTATCAAAGTTTATGAGACTACTGGCAACATGATTCCTGCCAGTGAGCTTTCAAAAAAAATAAAAAAGGCACTAGATATTCAAACACAAATGGATCCAATAGTGTTATTGAAAACTATTCTTAAAGATTATTATAACAGCACCTCCGCTTTTTAGTCTTTATGAATTTGTCTGATTACCCAACTTTTACAAAATCGCAGCTTGCCTTGAGGAACGGAGTGGATAAAGAAGAGATCTGGTGCGCCTATAATGGTTTTATTTATGAATTGAATAAGTCAAGGCTTTGGAGAGGCGGTAAGCATTATGAACATTGGGCAGGACAGGATTTAACGGAAGAAATGAAAGACGCTCCTCATAATGAGAATGTTTTTGATAAATTTAAAATTGTAGGTATATTGAAGCCCTGATAATTTGTATAAATTCCCAATAAATAAAAAATTAAACGATGATAGTAATTGCAGACAGCGGTTCAACCAAAACAAACTGGGTTATTGTCGAAAAAGACAATAGCAGGTCTACAGCAAAGACTGTTGGATTCAACCCGTATTATCAAAGCTCTGATGATATTTATCAGACACTGATAAACGACCTGATTCCTCAGTTAGGTTCCAAAAAAATTGAGAAAATATTCTTTTACGGTGCAGGATGCGAGGCTTTAGAGCAAAGAGAGCAGGTAGCAGTTGCAATCCGTAAAGCTTTTCCTGGAACTGAAGTAATGGTTGATCATGACCTTCTTGCTGCTGCAAAAGCTGCCCTTGGAGATACTCCTGGTATTGCCTGCATCTCAGGAACTGGCTCTAATACTTGTCTATATGATGGAAAAGATGTTGTAAAAAACATTCATAGTCTAGGCCTTTTCCTTGGTGATGAAGGTAGTGGCGGTAACCTTGGCAGAATAATTGTCAGAGAATACATTAGAGAAGCAATGCCAGCTCATATCACAAAGAAGTTTGAAGAATTTACTCCAGACAGACAGGCGGATATTTTAGACAAAGTTTATACAAAACCTTTTCCTAATAGATACCTTGCTACTTTTGCAAGATTTGTAGCAGAAAATCAAAACGATCCATACTTATTCAACCTGGCTTACGAAAACTTTGAGTTGATGTTTGACAGATCAATATTAAGATATGAAGGAGCTAAAACCCTTCCTGTTAATTTTGTTGGTTCTATTGCACACTATCTGAGCGACGTGCTATACAAAGTTGCAGCAGATAAAGGCGTAAAAATCGGAAATATCGTAGGTGACCCAATGGAATCTCTTACAGACTATCATTACAAAAAAGAATATTTGCATGCGCATCACTGAGACATCCTCAAGGTTTAACGACCTTGAAAAAATGTCTGTTGGTGAACTTCTTAGAAATATAAATCAGGAAGATACATCTGTTCCGATTGCCGTTGAAAAGGCAATCCCTCAAATTGAAAAGCTTGTCTCTGCAATCGTTGAAAAAATGAAAGCCGGAGGCAGGCTTTTTTACATAGGGGCAGGCACCAGCGGAAGACTTGGTGTTTTGGATGCCTCGGAGTGTCCACCATCTTTTGGAGTTCCTGAAGACTGGGTAACAGGGATTATTGCCGGAGGGGATATTGCCTTTCGCAAAGCAGTAGAGTTTGCCGAAGACGATGAGCAACAGGCCTGGATTGATCTTCAGACTTATAATGTTACTTCAAAAGATGTAGTAATAGGCATAGCAGCTTCAGGAACCACGCCATATGTGGTGGGAGGCGTTAAAACTGCACGCAATAACAATATGACGACGGGGTGCATTACCTGTAATTCAGATTCACCACTTGCAGAGCAGGCCCACTTTCCTGTGGAAGTAATCACAGGTCCTGAATTTGTTACCGGAAGTACCAGAATGAAAGCCGGAACCGCTCAAAAACTTGTTCTTAACATGATCAGCACATCAGTAATGATCCAGCTCGGAAGAGTTAAAGGAAACAAAATGGTGGATATGCAGCTTAGTAATGAAAAACTCATCGAAAGAGGAATTAAAATGATCGTTGATGAGTTAAAGATTGAAACCGAAAAAGCCGCACGCCTACTGGAAGAACAGGGAAGCGTGAGAAAAGCGATAGACTGGTACAAAAAAAATGCATGAGATAGAACCTTTTTATAATTGGGAAAACTACTACAACCCTGCTGATGACGAACGATCTCCATTTCATGGAGTTGAATACAATATGCAGGGTTATACCAATAACATCTACGGCTACTTTATTCATCCGCTGTGGGATTACATAGGCTCAGATACCCTATACTTAAAAATTCTTTTTATCAACTATGAAAAGGGTATTGCAATCCTTGAAATGTTCGGAGAATGGAATGATACACTGCATAATGACATTATGCATTTTAAACGAAATGTTATTGATCATCTGCTTGGAGAAGGAATAACTCAGTTTATCCTTTTGGGAGAAAATATTCTAAACTTTCATGGCTCAGATGATTGCTACTATGAGGAGTGGTTTGAAGATGTGGAAGATGGATGGATTGCAGCTGTAAACTTCAGAGATTTTGTTCTTGATGAATGGAAAAAATTCCACCTTGACTATTATATCAATTTTGGTGGCACTCTGGAAATAATTAACTGGAGAACAATGCCGCCTCTTAAATTTTATGAAACAGTCAAGAAAAATATCACCCTGAGACTTTCATAAATAAGCATAAAAAAAACCTGAGAAAATCTCAGGTTTTTTTATGCTTTGTCTTAAAACTTATTTATTAAAAGAATCTAACTCTTTCATCCACGATATCAGAATTCTTTCTGATTGCCTCATCTACACTGTAATCAACTCTTCCTATTCTCTGATTGATAAGATCATTTTTATACTTAGAGTAATCAGCTATTTCAGGAGCAGGAGTTAAATTTACCAACTCAAGATTGATTACGCCATATTCACCTTTAAACGGACCGGTCTGTGCACCTTTCTTCAATCCAAATAATTTGCCTACCGCAACAGGATCATATCCAATAGCAGCGATTGAGTTAGAAGATAAGGTAACATCAGGAGCAACGCCTGAAGTAGCGCCTGAACCAAATTCAGCAGCGATTTTCTCGAAAGTACCAGATAGTTTTGAAAGTTTCTCAGAAATGAGTTTTGCCTTTTCTTCATTTCTCACTTTCGCAGTAAGTTCATCTCTTACATCATTAACTGATGCAACACCTTCTTCTCTTTCTCCTGTTAAAATCGCAACAACATATTGATCATCCAATGAGAAAACAGAAGAAACTTCTTCTACATCAGCATCATTGAAAGCCCACTTTACAATTGTCCTGGCATTCGAAAGATTGTTTACATACCTATCAGCTTTTCTAATGTTTGTTGCAGTGAATTTCTGTAATGAATCAGCTTTTACTTTTGCATTAAAGTCTGCAGTATCCTTAATAGAATTAGCAAATTCGTCTGCTTTTCTGAAAGCAGCATCTTTAGTTGCTTCAGAAGCGATAATATCCTTTTCAACCAGAGCTACTAAATATTTTTTATTGTTTTTAGGAGCTGTTACTTTGATAATATGATAACCGAATTCTGTTTCAGTTAACTTTGGAAGCAATCCTGCTGAAGGTGCCTGAAATACTGCATCGCTAAATGGCTTCACCATTTGTCCCTGACTAAACCATCCAAGATCTCCACCTCTTGAAGCAGTTCCGTCAGCGCCATACATTCTCGCCATTTGAGCAAAGTCTGCACCGGATTTGATCTGGTTAAGAACCTCGTTTGCTTTTTTCTTTAAAGAATCTTTTTCTGCAGCAGATTTATTTCTTGTATCAAAAAGAATATGACTTGCTTTTGCATAAGCTACAGAATCAGATTTTATGTCATTGATCTTGTACAGCTGCACTTTTCCTGCAGAAACAAAAGGACCATAAATACTGTCAATAACGACATTGTTAGCGATGTTTTTCAACTCCTCAGGCAGTTCTCCAAAAGTTTTGAATGAAGGAGGAACCGGATTGTCAGAATTTGCTTGTATAAATAAGGTGTCATTCTTAGAAGTAGCAAACTCTTGTTTAACTTCTGCAAGTTCCTGTTTAAAAGCTGCACTATCTTCTGCACTTGGCTTAACACTGAAAGTAACATAGTCAAATGATCTTCCTGCCTCAACCTTAAACTCATTCTTATGCTTGTCCAGATAATCCGATAATTTATCGTCAGTTACTTTAACAAGGCTGTCCGCAACAGCATAAAAAGGAACGTATAAATATTTAGCTTCAGCTTTTGTATTCTGATTGTTATAATCTCTCTTTGCTTCTTCAGAGGTCACATAAACTGACTTTCTGAATAAGTTTAGATACTTAGTTCTAAGTCTTTCTTCTTTGATACCTCTCTCAATGCTATACCAAAGCTGCTGATCACGAGGATCTCGTTCTTTAAATTTGTTAAAGAATTCTTTCAGGAAAGCTCTGTCAAACTGCTGAGTCTGAGGGTTGGAAAATAGCTGGATTACAGTAGGGTGAATATTTTCACCTTGCACCATATCATATAACTCGTCATTTGTTACTGTAAGTCCAAGTTTTTCAAATTGTTTTGCATAAGCAATATCAAATATTTTTGCATTCCATGCCTGCTCAATAATAGAAGGTCTTTCGCTTTCACCAACACTTCTTCCTGTTCTCAGAACATAGTCAGCTTCTGTTTCATCTACCTTACTTTGGAAATCTTCAGCGGAAATACTTTTTCCGGCGATTTCTCCTACATTTCTGGATCTGTTACGTAAAAAGGAATTTGGTCCGAAAACCTCGCCTCCCACCAAGAAAAGAATCAGACCTACGGCCACGATTCCTACAACAACCCCGGAATGCTGATTAATTTTGTTAAAAATTGCCATTGCTTAATTATAATTTCTTTTAAAGAACCGCAAAAATACTATTATTAATTTTCAAAATCAAAATCAATAAACCTCTGAAATAAAATTATTTATTTCTTGACCCTAACTTTCTTTAAAGGCTGTGATTTTTCTTTATTTTCTTGCTTTTCAGGACCTTTCGATTTCGCCCATTGAAACAACATTAGCATCATGAAACATAACATGAAAAGCCAGTAACTTTCTTTGAACCCTACGGTCATCGCTTGATGAATGCCAGTAAGCAGGAACACAACGCCCAAAGAAAATATTATTGTACTCAGAAGTTTCATAATCAATTTATTCGGTAACGTCGATAACTCCTGTTGGGTGAAGAATTTTATAAGAGGTAAAATTCTGATTCGTTTTAAGTCCTTTTCCCATAAGGATCTCTGTAGGTGTCTGGATTCTCACAAAAGTGCTTGTGTCACAATAAACCTCATCCTTTCCGGGATCCCAGAAAAGTTCCTCACTATTCATTTTCTTCTGCTGTTCTAAACTTTTAATTTCGACATCTCCTTTGACATTGTAGAGATTTTTTTCTTTTTCCAAGCGACCAGAATTTCCCCTCAGAGTGGAGGTTTTAACTCCATATTTATCAAAAAACTCAATAAATACGCCATTAGGAAACTCACGATCTCCGTTTTTTAATTCTATCTCTTTGGGAGCTTTTAATCTAACCCTTACGATAGAGGAATCCGAATAAATAGTTTCTATATCATTCACTTCCATTACCGGACCATCATAAGGTTTCAACTGCTCATAGGTTTTAACCTTCTGACAGGAAAAGAAAATTATTGTAGCTGTTAAGAATAAAAAGATTTTTCTCATTAATATTATTCAATTCTTCTGCGCTCAAACCATTTGTCAATTGTTTGGAAACTAAGATAGACCTGGAAATATCGATCACGAATAAGTCCATCATTTGTTGAACCTCTTTGGCCAGCAACCAGAGCGACATTCAGCCTTGACAAGGGCTTAGACTTATATCTTGCATCTTTGCGGCCAACTGGTATTGAACCGCCTAAAGAAACAGAAAAATCATTTATTTGAGTTCCATTAAAATAGAATGGCGTTTTCTGATAAGATAGTCCAGCCCTTAAAATTGGCATTTTCATCACTTCCTGACCCTTTAGTTTGTATTCACCGCCAAGAGCAATTTTATATCCGTTTTTAAAATTATCTATTCCAGCATCGAAATTTTTGTATTTACTAAAGCTCAAATAAGTAAAATCGACACCAATACTCCAATCAACAGGCTTGTCGATACTAAAGCCCACTGAAAATTTAGATGGCAGCACAGCATGCATTTTAGTATTGCTAATTATTGTATCCTCATTCACGGCATTTAGATCATTTTTTATTTCCCTGGTCAGCTCTCTTCTGGATGTTAAACCTGCAGAAAAGTCGTAGATCGCACCAAGATTATAATAAATGGCTTCTTCTTCTTCTTTGATAGCTGCTTTCAGAACATTTCTGTAAGCCAGACCCGGTTTTAAATTAAGTCCGGAATAAGATGTTCTCTGGTGGATTCCGTATTTCTGATCTCGTACATCTACATCAAGTGAAGTAAGCTGCGTGAAAAAATCCTCATTAGTCGACCCAAAAATATATGATGCTGTTAAACCTGCTGAGAAATTTTTGTTTAAATCTACACCATTAGCGAAGCTTGCTGTATAAAGTCCGCCTGTCCCGATAATAGATGTATTAGAGACAATTCCACTAGTATCAAAAGCAACATTGTTGTAATAATCATAACTCATATTGCTATATGGGCTAAGGCTAATACTTGTTGTCCATCGATTAGAGACAGGAAACGAAATATTCAAATACTGAAAATTGACAGATTTACTTTGTTGTTTTAGCGTCCCATCATTTATTGATCTGCCAACCCCATACAACGCCCCTTCAAACATGGTGTATTTAATTGTTGTATCCAGATTCAGCCTTTTGTTTGTTGTGAGTAAAGCCGGGTTCAGAAAGTTTATATACTCAAGGTTGGGAGATGCAACTCCAACGCCTCCCATTCCAATATTCCTAATACTAGCGGAAGGGTAAAGATCTCCTAAACCAAATCTTGAATAAGGTGAATTTTCCGTTAACTGAGCTGTTGCCTGAAAAGCTGTTAAAAACGTCAGGAGTGCTAGTAAAATCCTATAAAAATCTCTCATTATATTCTAAAATGCTATTTAGCCCAATTAAAACCAAATCAGGAACTACAAAGATGGTTTCTTTTAATCTTCTTTCAAAAAATCTTGCATCACCACCACACATTATTACATTCAATTTATCATCATTTTTTTTAAACTCCCCAATCATCCCCTGAATTTCCACTGCGGCGCCATTTAAAACCCCACTCAAAATCGATCCTTTTGAACTTTTTCCGATAAAAGATATATTTTCTTCTTTTTCTACCAATGGTAAGCCTGCTGTAAACGCATTTAATGCCTTAAATCGTATAGAGATCCCAGGAGAAATTGCTCCTCCATAATAATTTTTTTCTTTATCAATAAAATCATAGGTGATACACGTCCCGGCATCTATGACAAGACTGGATTTTCCGGGATAAAGATAGTAGGCCCCTGCCACACCAGCAATTCTATCAGATCCAAGTGTCTGAGGAGTTTCATAATTATTATTAAAAGGAAGCTGAAGCCCGGAACTTAACAAAAGAGGATCAACTTTGAATAAAACTTTTTCTTTAATTATGTCCTGATCTTTCCTGACACTGCTGATAATAGACCTTTTTATATCAAATCCGGAAATTATCCTGGCTAGTTGATTATAATCGTTCGTAGTAAAAACTTTCTCAAGAATACCATTTTTAAATAATCCGAGTTTTATTGTTGTATTGCCGGAATCTATGACCAGGTTCATAAATTCAAAAATAATAATAAAATTTGCGAAGCTGTTTCATTTTATCCTATTTGTTTGAAGATTGAATCATGAAAAATACTTATATAGTTGCGGGACTAATGTCCGGAACATCCCTTGACGGACTGGATATAGCGATTTGTAAATTTGAGCTGAAAGAGAATAAATGGAGTTACGAAATACTGGAAGCTAACACTTTTGAATATGACGAATCCCGCAGAAACAGTTTGAAAAATGTGATGAAAGGCTCCGCAGAAAGTCTTGCCAAACTGGATTTTGACTTCGGATATTTTCAGGGAGAAGCAGTAAAAAACTTTCTTGATAAACTAAATATTTCTGTTGATTTTATTTCCGCGCACGGACATACAATTTTTCACCAACCCGAAAACAGATTCACCACTCAAATTGGCAATGGAGCTGCCTTGGCATCTGCGAGTGGCTACCCGGTAGTCTGCGATTTCAGATCATTGGATGTAGCCCTCAAGGGACAGGGAGCTCCTTTGGTTCCCATTGGAGATAAATTATTATTTAAAGAATTCGATTTTTGCCTGAACCTTGGCGGTATTGCAAATATTTCTTACGACGACAACTCTGGTAAAAGAATAGCCTTTGATATTTGCCCTGCGAATATGATTTTAAATTTACTGGCTGCGCAAAAGGGGCATTTATTTGATAGAGGGGGAGCATTAGCTAAAGTAGGTTCGCTCAACAAAAAGCTTCTGGAAACACTTTCACAAATTGAGTATTATTCCCAGTCGATTCCAAAATCCCTTGGTAAAGAACACGTTGACAATCTTTTTATTCCTTTGTTAGAAAATACTGAAGACAGCATTGAAAATTTACTGAATACTTTTTGCCATCATATCGCAGAAAAAATAACAGATATTATTAAAAAGAATAAAATTTCTGATCATACAAAAGTTCTGATTACAGGAGGAGGGGCATTTAATGAATTTCTTGTAGGGCTTTTTCAGGAAAAGTCCGGCAATGACATTGAATTTATCGTTCCAGAAGCTAAAATAGTCTCATTTAAAGAGGCTTTAATATTTGCCTTTTTAGGAACGCTGAGGTGGAGAAATGAAGTAAACAGTCTGAGCTCAGTGACAGGCTCTATGAAGGATAATTGCGGAGGGGCCATTTATTTGGCCCCGTAATTATAATATTAACGTCTTCTGATTCTGATCTTTGCTTTATTTTCTTCTCCGTGAAGAAGACGGACTATATTTTTTTGGTGAGTGATGACCACCAAAGCAAAAAGTGCAAAAGCAAAAAGCACGACAATTGGCTGATTTGGGCTAAACCTTGGAAGACATAACAAAATAGGAAATGCCAATGCAGAGGTCATTGAACCAAGAGATACATATTTAAATATCAGAAATACAACCAGAAACACCAAAATACAAAGGAGTGCAGCTTCAGACTGTACAGATAATATCATTCCCAAAAGTGTTGCGACCCCCTTTCCTCCTTTAAATTTTTCATAAACAGGAAAAATATGTCCTGCCACAGCCGCTAATCCGAAAAATAGCTTATATAGGACAAGATCCTGATGATCAATCAAATTAAAGTATGCAAGAAAGAATGCGCTATTCGTTGCAGTCCAACCCTTTAATATATCCACCAGCATCACTATAATGCCAGCTCTTTTTCCCATTACCCTGAATGTATTTGTTGCGCCTGCGTTTCCGCTTCCGAAATCCCTCACATCCAGTCCAAAAAAAGCTTTACCATACCAAATTGCGGTAGGTAAAGATCCTATCAGATAGGCAAAAATAATTCCGATTGTTATAAATAATATGCTCATGTTTCTTACTTACGTGTAACCTTAACAAAATGTTAATTTTTGAAAAATACCAAATTTGATTAATAAAACAAAAGAGATTAAAAAACCTATAATGATTTTTAATCTCTTTTGTCCAAACCAAAATCTTCAGATAAAAATTCCAGAGATATTAATTTCCGAATAGATTTTTCATCTTTTGTTGATCCTGTTGTTGTTTTTTTCTGTCTTCTATTGAAGGATCAGACTTATCTCCTCCCGAAGGCTGCCCCTCTCCCTGATCCAGATTTTGATCAGGCAGCTTATATTTATCATAGTTCTTTGTGTCTTCCTTTCCTTTTTTAGCGGGCTTAGACGACTTCTTTGCCGGTGATTCTTCTACTGGTTCCTCTCCTACACTCGGCGTTTCATCGGCCGGAGCCTCTTCCTGAATCTCCTCCTGAGGAGCATCCTCCTCTTCATATTCCTGACTTTCAGGTATGGATTCGTCCAAGTCTTCCTGAATTCCAAGATACCTTTCTTTAAACATTGTTACAAATCTTGTTTTTTCGCCAGCCTCAGCTTTGACATAATAAAACTTGGAACGATCAGGCAGTTCGCCTTTTGATTTCCCCGCTAATATGGAATTCACCTCATCATTTGAAGATGTCACAGCAAATCTATTGTCATCATAGGTAATATAATACCAGGAGTGCGGACTTGCTTCAAGATAGATGTTTATCACATCTCCTTTTGGCGTCTTCTTAATTTCAATATGTCCTGGTATTGCTTTATTTATGTCATCCTTTAAAATATTAGACACATAAATAGTACCTACACTGTAAAAGGCTTTGTACTCAGCCGACCATTTCAGATTTACATCCGAGAAAACTACGTTTTTCCCAAAATCACTGTCAATCATTGGTAATGGGGCATATCCAAGTGATTTTTGACTCTTAAACTTTTCCGCACCTGAATTTCCTATAAGTTCTGCCAGCTTATATACTAAAACTGTATCTCTTGCAAATATCTTCTCCGAAGTTTCAGACGTATCTAATGGGAATGCAGCAGCCATTGTCTTCATATTTTTGCCAACAGCAGCAAGTACTGAAGAATTTACTTTGAAGTTGAATGATAATATTGAATTGAATTCATACTTAAAATTTGTAAGGTCGGATTTTCCAAAACCGGCAGCATCAAGAGTTATATTTTTATTTTCCTTAAGAAGATTAAATCTCCCAGAATATTCTGAAGTTGAGTTTGCATCATCATATGAGAAAATGCTACCCTGTTTAGTTTTTCCTGCAAGCCTATCCGGAACTCCGACACGGAACAATCCTTTTTCAGCAATATACTCCAAAACCCCTTTTGTACTGAAAATATCATGATCCAGTTGATTTCTTTTTTGAGAGATAAATGTTGTGTACATCTCATTGGATCTGGTGTCAAAATACATACCGGTTGTCAATGGCGTTCCATTTCCAGCGACAGCATTGTCCACGTTGATTACCACGTTTGCATTTGATCCGTCATTATTGTACTTCAGCCATTGAGAATAGCTCAATGCCCCTTTAAGATCCAGTTTCAGGAAACCGTCAAAAGCAAGGAATTTCTTTTCTGCAAAAAGGGTAACCTTACCTTTATAAAGGATCTTTGGAGCCACTTCAAGGCTGTCTTCTTCCCTGATAGCTCCCATAGCCACTGTATGAGCTCCTTCTTTCTTCTTCTCAGATTCTACAAGTCTGAAATCCTGGAATTTGAATGAAAGGGTATCTGCCCCCAGGTTAACGTATTGGTAAGTCGCCTCTCCTGCAAACTTCTTTCTACCCTCAATATCAATTATACCATCATATAAATGGTGGTATTTAGTAACAGAATCAAGCACGATTCTTGCGTTTTTTAATGTACGCATAATAGCATTCTCTTCCACTATTACTTTGCTGCTGTCAGGATATACCATGCCGTCTGCCACTTTAATATATGGTATTCCAAATACGTTAAGCGTTAGCTTTTCCATGTCATAAACTGCGTCGGTTGCATTAAAGACCAAGCTGTCCTGATCCGGTCTGGTAGAATAGAAATATGACTTATTAATATTTCCTCCTTCCGGCATTTTCATGAATATCTTTTTCTTTTTCAGATCCCAGGTTCCCTCATCCAGCGATGTCTTATACTGAGCATATGGGAACTCATTACTTGCATAACCTTGTTGCTCAGGACTGAATTGAGCAATACTTTGATCAAGATCAAAATTCAACTTTACTTGTTCACATTTCAATGCAGGCTTGTCAGGGTTATCAGATTTAACTTTAAAAAGGGTTTCTCTTGCCGCAAATTTGGTTTGCTCAAAATGGAATTTAGGTGATTCAGATTCTGAACCTCTGGTGATAAGCACACCTTTTCCGAACATACCATTCTTAGTCAGGATAGCCGTTCCATGCATATCACCAGTATTTTTATAAAATTTGATAGGCTCTTTTGCATTAGAAATGAACATACTATCTGCCTTCGGCAACCATTTCAGTCTGTAATCATTGACAATCATGTCTGGATAATGAACATCCTGAGATGCTGCCTGTGCGCAGGTACCTTCTTTATTGACAACAGATGTTCCTTCCGTAAGAACGGAATCTTTAAAGAAGGCAAAATCCTTGGATTTGAGTATGGCATTTAAATAAGTGATATCACCATCTCCGCGAATACCTTTGTTATCTAGAGATATTTTATTGAAATATGTACCAGTTCCTGTATAAAGTTGATAACCATTTTTGGGCACATCATGAATAAAACCAAGAGAGTAATCAGGCATTACAATAAGTTTTTCATTAAACTCAGGAAAAATTCCTCCAGTTTCAAAACTTCCGTCAAATCCTATGGCTTGAGGGTCATCACTACTTAAGCTGTCAATTTTAAATGGCGGAATTTTAAACTTAATAGTGGTATCATAAGCACCATTAGCAATTGTTGGTTTATCGAAAAATACGGTTGCTCCAGAAGTTGCATCAAATATAGGATAAGCTGGGATTCTTTTTCTTCCTGATTTATTGTCTGGTTTATTGATATAAAGTGTTCCTGATGAATACCTCAGCTCATTACCGAGCACTCTTGCTTTTCCTTTTTCTGTTTTTTCTTTCGACTCTACTGCAAGTCTTATTTGATCAATTGTTTTTAAATGTACAAGAAAGCTGTCGTAAACAAAGTTGAAGTCATTACCAATAAACTGAAAGTTCTGAGTGTTGATTTTTCCGTGGAAAGAAAAGTCGCGGTTCTTCAAAATTTTGAGCTCTCTTTTGTCAGGAACAAAGTTTACGTTAAGGGAGTCACTGATATAAATTTTATCAACCCCCCTTACAACCAACTCATTGGTATTTAGATCAAGAGTTGCATTGGCGCCACCCGGACTGATAGAAACGAAGGTGATATTGTCATAATCCTTTTTATCTCTGCGAGAAAGGACATAGTGTCTGGCTTTTCTTCTTAGTTTAATTTCTCCAGATTTTGGACTAAAATCAATGAAGCCAGTTTTCATCAATTGCACCATGGCACCTCGCACTGTCAATGGCTCCAGTTTATAAGCCTTTGCAACATCATCGGCGAACATTACATCTGATTTTGTCTTATCAGCATGTGCTACAATCATTTGGAGTGGGTGAAATTTATACATCCCCTGCATTCCCGAATATTTATCTCCGCTAAAATATTCTTCTGATTCAAAAAGTGCAGCTATCTGATCTCTCCCGTTAGTAATATTAAAATCTATCTGAGACCCGGTAAGATCCCATGAAAGCGCATCAGCTACTATTTCAATTTTATGATAACTGTCCAGAAAAGGAGAATGTCTATAGCCATTTGGTTTGGTTATACGAACTGTCGCTTTATTTTTATTATACTTCAGACTTCCTCCCGGGTGGAAGATTGAATCCGTTTCCGTCTGATAAAGAACTATACTCGAAACATCAGAAGTGATGGTAGAGTCTGTCATCGCAAAACGTGGAGAAACAGACCTTATTTTGGTTTTTCCCTCGTGGAGAATTTCAATAGACGCTGATCCCTCATCAATAGATGAACTGTACATCCTTCTTCCTGCAAGAGATAATCCACCATGATATCTTATATTGTCTCCAAGGCCTTTGATATCAATGTTACTTCCATAGGATTTGAATCGTGGATATTGATTTTCTTCAATACTTTTGTGCTTTTTACTGTTAAATTCAAAAATCCCTTCTACCTTCGCATCCGTTTTGGCCGGATAGGTGAGTACTGCACTTTCGCAAACCAATTTGGTGGATTTAACAGCGAAATTATAGTCTTTCAATTCGGCAGTTATTTCGCCCGGGCTTAAACCAGCCATAGTCCAATCAAATTTACCGCCCTTACCAACAAAAAGATTATTTTTTAGCATAAGACTCCCGCTAGTACCTGTAAGGGAAGTGCTATCATAAGCTGTTACAAAAGTAAAGTCAACATCTTTAAATTCTATAACTGCCCCGTCAATTGGAGGCTGAGGATTTGGCACATAGCCAACCTCATAGATATTCTGGTCTACCGGAGCCTGTTGATTTTCTTCAAGTGTTCCCCAATTGTTTTCCTGAGCATCTGTATTGTCCCAGTCGCTGAAAAATTCTTTTTTCTTTTTATCTATATCCTTCGCATTGCCCCACCCCTCTTCAGTAGTTTGATTTTTAGACGGATCCTCCTGCTCTTCCAGAGCTAGCTGCTGGTCATATTGGTCAATAACAGAAATCTCCTCTTTCGCTTTTACCATTCTAAAGTTATAGGATCCGCCTTTAAAATACAGCCTGTTATATCCGGAAGAATATATCATTCCCTTCTCCACAACAAGTCTGATTGTAGGAAAAAATGTATTCAGTTTTTGTCCTTCGTATTTTTCAACAGCATATTGAGTGATCGCTAATAGAGTATCAAGATTGGAAGCAGAAAGATTGTTATTTTTGGATGCAACAAGCGTCGCAAAGAAATCTGAGAAATTAGGATTAGTCTTTAGTTTTTTAGACTTCAACATTTTCTGGCAGGTTTCAATAATTTTTTTCTTCTGGTCATCTGAAAATCCTGACCAGGCAGTATTAAAGTTTGAGGCCACAAGCATTGCTCCCTGATTGTTGGTGGTGTTGAGCATTGTACTAACGTCCACAACAAATTGTGCGGGTTCAGATGCAAGTTTGTACTGTGCTCTGCAAAAGATTGGAACAGCAACAATTAAAAAAATAAGGTAAAATTTAAGCCTCATCATGGTAATTTCTCTCAGGAATTTTGAAACATTAAACAAGCCCAGTTATTTTTCTGAAAGCTCTTTTCGAATTTTAAGCCCCTGTTAAGTGCCTCTGATTTAATATCTTCAATGTCTTCCGTATAAAACCCGCTTAAAAGAAGGTATCCGGATTTATTTAATGCTAATGAATATAGTTTGATTTCGTCCAGTAATACATTTTTATTAATGTTGGCCAGGATAATATCGTATTTATTTATAGCTAGATTCAGTTCCGCCATTGTGCCCTGCAAACATTTCATATTATGGATGTTATTGATTTCCGCATTTTCAATCATATTGGAAAACGCCCACTCATCAATATCGGTCGCAGTAATATCTTTAGCTCCAAGCATCCCGCCAAATATGCCCAATACTCCTGTTCCTGCTCCAGCATCCAGTACTGTTTTTCCCTGATGATCAAGCCCTAATTGAGCTCCAATCATCAAAGATGTAGTTTCATGATGGCCGGTCCCAAAGGCCATTTTTGGGTTGATCAGGATTTCATACGGAAAATTCTTATCAGGGTGATGAAATGATGCCCTGATGAGCACCTGGTCTTCAATTCTGACCGGATCAAAATTTTTCTCCCATTCTTCATTCCAGTTCTTATTTTCAAGTTTAGATACAGTATAGGCTGGAACATCCTGATATCTGGATAATACCTCCTTCAACTGTTCTTCCTGAAAAAGATTATCTTGCACATATGCTTCAACTCCTTCTTCAGTTTCCTGAAAAGAATCAAAACCTAAAAAATCGAGTTCTGCAATCAGCATCTCCTTTATATCCTCCGATGCGGGAATTATTACTTGAAGAAAGTCCAAAATAAACTATTTAAAATACTAAATATTTAAATTACTTAAAAAGGCTGGACTTCTAATATTCGGAGTTTAAATCCGTGAATACTACCAACCCAGCCTTTTACTATTTGTTTTAGAATGATTTAACTATATCAACGAAATCTCTTGCCTTTAAGCTTGCTCCGCCTATCAATCCACCATCAACGTCAGGACATGCGAAAAGCTCTTTGGCATTGTCTGGCTTGCAGCTTCCACCATATAGAATTGTAGTGGCATCTGCTACTTTAGCTCCATATTTTGATTTGATATGGTCTCTGATAATAGCATGCATTTCCTGGGCCTGAGCAGTAGTAGCTGTAACGCCGGTACCAATTGCCCAGATAGGCTCATATGCAATAACAACTTTTAGAAATTCAGATTCTGGAAGATGGAAAAGACTTTCTGTTAACTGGCTTTTAACGAAATCCAGGTGTATCCCTTTTTCTCTTTGGCTTAACGTTTCACCGCAGCAGAATATTGGAGTAAGACCATTCTGAAGAGATATATTTACTTTATCTGCCAAAAACTGGTTAGACTCATTAAAATATTCCCTTCTTTCACTATGCCCTAAAATCACATATCCAGTCCCTACAGATTTCAACATCTCTACTGAAACTTCACCGGTAAAAGCTCCGGACGCTTTTGAATGGCAATTCTGCGCACCAAGGGCTACTTTGCTTCCTTCCACCAATTTGCCCACAGCATGAAGCTCAATAAAAGGAGGGCACAGAACTATACCAGCATCAGAATTTACTTCATCTTTAACCATATTGACAACTTCTGAAGCAAGCTTCAAACCCTCTTCAAAAGTTTTATTCATTTTCCAGTTTCCGGCAACTATTTTTTTTCTCATTATCCTTTAGGTATTAAAATTGACACAAAAGACAAATTTAGAATAATTGATAACTTATTTTTAATCTTTTTTCTCCAGAACAGGAAGTTTGAGAAAAAATTTAAGAAAAAATAACTCAATCTAAATAAAGAAAACAAAAGAATAAATATTTAGACTTGAGGTTTAACCTGCTAAAATAAATTTTCGCCTAACTAAAATTAATAATTTACACGAATCAAATTATATAAAGAATATGCAATATGGTAGCGGAAAAAACCAGTCCAATTTAAGTTATTGATAAAAATTACATTTTTCTGCTTAGTAAAGTATTATTAATACAGAGAAAAAATACCCTTTAATGCAGAAACTATGCTATCACATACAAAATTAATAGTTGGTTGGAAAATAAGTAAAGAATAGCGTAGCTTTACGGTTATAATAACTATTGTTTAACAATGAATATTCCAACTTCAGACAAAAAGTACTTTTTTTTAGTTTGCTTCATCCAGTCCATTTTAGTACTATTTACTTTTTCACCAGTCATCTTTCATTCAGAAACCTATTCTCTAACAGGAAGTTATGATGGCCTAAAAAACCTTTTCGTAATTCAATCCTATCTGAATCAGGACTTTTCTCAGGGCTTATTCAAATATAATGCGATGAATTATCCGTATGGAGATTACATCTTTTATACAGATAACACACCCTTATTTTCAGTAATTATTAAAATAATATCCTCAAATTTTTATGATATTTCAAATCATGCAATCGCAATTTTTACAATTATTTCCCTTTCCGGAATCGTTCTATCGTCAATTTTTACCTACAGACTACTTTCAGAATTTTCAATAGAAAAATTTCTGATCATAATATTCAGCATTGCTTTACCATGGACTAATCCACAAACTTTGCGCCTCGCAGTTGGACATTTTAACCTTGCTTATTCTTGGATACTTTTAGTTCCTATTTTACTCTTGATTAAAATTTATAAAAAGATAAATACAGGCCAGAATCCTAATAATTTATTGATCACATTGGCAGTATTCTCTCTGCTAGCAAGCTTTATTCATGTATATTTTCTGGCAATAATCCTTGTTCTTTCCGCTACATTTTTTCTAACATTACTTTGCTATAACTACTTCAAAAAGCTTCCAATGAAGGAGATTGAAAAATCTCTGATTTTAACTGTTGTTGCTCCTCTCGTTTCTTTCGTTCTAATTACTAAATCAATAGACACTTATTTTGATTTAAGAAATGCATCCCCTGGAGGATATAACTGGATTGAATGGAAATTTAATGTATCAGCGTTGTACAGCAGTTATTCTTTTCTTAAGAATAAATTTTTGATTATTAATACAAAATATTATAATTATGAATCTGTTGCTTATCTGGGGACGACAATTCTTTTCTTCACCACTCTCATTGCC
>JAEYZG010000008.1 GCA_023428135.1 Bacteroidota bacterium
GGCATACAGAGTGTAAATGTAACCCTTCACGATTTTTCTCCGTTCCAATAAGTGTTCTTTCCGATCGCGCCTTGCAGCATGCCGTCATAGTGTAGGCTTGTAGCTACAAATGCATCGCGTACGCTTGATTCGACAACGCTCCAGCCATGTAGAGAAATAGCCTCATCGATTATTGAAAATGCTCTTTCGGCATGTTCGCGGTCCATTGGGCCATGGATTCTGTATGTTTCGGCTTGTTCGTCGCTCATGCCGTAATAGTTAACATAAACATCGTAGATACGAGGGGATAGCTGACTGTAGTAGAATTCTACGGCTCCGGCCCCTAGCATGTGGCAACCTGCTCCGCGCGCGCTAATATCACGGTATAGTGCGATCGCAGCAGAATTTCCTGGCGTGGGCTTTGCTCTTTCAAGTTCCTCATGTGTTGCGCCGCCTAAAGTTACGAGGCGCTCAATCAGCTCTAAGTGGCTTGGCCCAGTCACGTCATGAGTGCATTCTTCGAGATAAGTTTGCAACAACATCTCGAATATGCGAGGGCTTATTTTCTTGGCGATATCTAGGGCGTTACTTCGCAGCGTTCTGCTGGATCTGGTGCGAATCCAATGCTGTATTTCGGCCTGAATTATCTGTTGGTATGATAATTCCTTTCGCTGCACCGCAGCCCAGAGCGGATGCTCATGGAACGGAAACAGGTCGTAAAGGCTAAGTAGCTTTTGACGATAATCAATCATGGCAGCCAATACCAATCCGGTTTCTTGGAGCCTAACGCTTCCATCGTATGGGTTCAACAACTAGCGGGCGAACATTTTATAACCCGAGCGGTTCGCAAGGCTGTGGCTAAGGTTGGGCATAGATTGTTTTGTAGAACAATCGCGTTCGACCTTGCCTTTCGGCGCCCAAATGCCGCACCTGATGCCTTGTCACCGCTTCCTCTCCACTCGCCCTTGTCGCTGGCCGAGGGTATCCCGGATAACCCAATCCCCGGAATAGCCCTCGCGCTTCAACGTACCCTGCCGCCGGCCGAGATTGTCGCGCAGCTCGTAACCGTCACGCCCGCGCGGTGTGAGCGTGCCCGTGCGTTCGCCAAGCTCGTTTCGGAGCTGATAGCTTTTGGGCTTGGCCTGCTTGTCGCCGGCCAGGGCAGGCGCGGCTAGGACCGCAATAACGATAGCGATGCGAAGTTTCATGGCGCTCCTGCCCTGAGGCCTCGCAAGCGATATGGGCGAGGGTAGTGCTCAGCGGTAGTGGCGCTGGCACTCCTCGGCGATGAGCTCGAGGTCGCGGTCGGTCAGGTGGGCGGCGGCCATGGCGGCCTGCGCGCCGGTGATGGCGTCCATCTCCACGCGCGACATCTCCGGGATGACCAGCCACGCAGCCTCGAAGGCGTCGGCGCTCTGGAGGTCACCGCGCTTCTTGGCGGTGTCCTGCGCGTCTATCAGGGCGACGAAGCACTTCACGGCTCGCGCCTCGCTCTCGGACAGAGGGTGGGCCTGGACGGCCGGCGCGGCGAGGAGCAGGGCGGCGAGGAGAGCAAGGCGGACGGACGGCATGGCGGGGCTCCGGCAAGGCGGTTGCGCTTCTACGCTTTCTACGCAACCGCCTCGGATCAAGCTGGAGCTTAGTAAGAGTTCAGCATTCCGCCCGGTTTCATCTGCCGGCGCATCTCGTCGGCCATGGCCGAACGCACGCTCGCCTCTACCTGCTTGCCGATCTGTGCGGCCAGCGCCGAGTCGGCTTCGCGGTTGCCGCCGGAGCCGCCGCTCACCTCAATGTTGTTGGTGACGCTGATGCTCGTCCCGCCGCCGTTCATCGCGGCGTCAATCAGGCGGTCCGCGTTGGTCATCTGCTCGGGCGTGAATACCCCCTCGCCCCGCTTGGCGATAATCGGTACCTCGCCGCGTAGCAAGCCGCCTTCGTGGAAGCGCGGCGCGCCGGAGAACAAGCTCATTGGCACAGAGCGCGACGGCATTCCGCCAGCGCCAACGAGGCCGCCCTCGTGATAGATGTACCCGGTTCCGGGGTCAATCGTCGGGACGGAGCCGCCACCGAAGAGAAGGTTGGCGACCCCCATGATGGCCTTCATCATGAGCTGTTGTGCGAGCCACTTCGCGAAAAAGTCGAGCATGTACTTGGTCATGTTGGAAAACATGGAGTGCGCGCCCTGGGCGAGCGTCTGCTGGCCGGTCATCATGTCGGAGATGAAGCCGGAAAACTCCCCGGTAAAGGCGTTGATGCCGTCAGCGCGGACGAGCTGGAGGCGCTGCTCGGCGTCGAGGCTGTATTCGTAGTAGAGCCGGCTGAGCTCGAGGTCGGCGTTGGCCTTGTCGTTTGCGAACAGCTCTGTGCGGAACTTCGGCCGGAAGTAGTCCGCCGCGTGGGCTTGCGTCTCCCTCGTGTCCAACCGGAGCTGGTCTAGCCGGAGCTGGGCGTGCGCGGCCTGGAGCGCCTTGTCGTCATACAGCGCCAACTCGCGCGCAGCGTCCCGTAGCTGCTGTGTGACAGAGACTTGCGCCTGGAGGCGGAACAGCTTGTTCGTCTCGGCCTGGATGGCGGCGTTGCCGAGGTGCGCCAGATCGAGCCCTACGCGCTCCTGCTGTTCCTGGAGCTGCAAGACCTCGCCCTGCATGGCCTTCCGCGACAGTTCGGCCTCGGAAAGCGTGAAGAGGCGTTCCCGCTCGTCTATGAGACCGGCGGCAATCCGCTTCTGTTCGTCGGCCCGGCGCGCGGCAAACTCGGCGCCGTTGTGGTGCATCATCACCAGCGCGTCGCCGGCCTTTAGGAAGCTGTCGCGCAGTAGGTTGGCCTGCTTGACGGCGGCGCGTAGCTCCTTGTCCATCTGGGCGAGGAGCTTGAGGCGCTCCTCGGCACCCATGCTGCCGTTGCCGGCGTCGCCGAGGTTGATCCCGGTGGGCTTCGTCTCGCGTGCCTGCCGCGCCTTGTCCCGGCCTTCTCGGATGCCGGCGAAGGTCGAGGCCGGGTCCGGCAGGGAGAGGGGTGACCAGCCGGTTCCCGGCCCGGTCGTGAGATTGAAGGTCGGCGACGGAATCGGCGTGGCGATGGACTGCGACAGGCCGAGGAGCATCGCTCGGCGCTCCTCGGTCGCCGTGATCTCGTAGGAGAGGGCTTTACGCTGGGCGGCGATCTGCTTCGGGATGCTGCTACCCTCGGCGACGGCGAACGGCTTGTTGGCGTCGGCGAGCTGGGCCTTGAGCTGGGTAAGCTGCTTCTCCTCCAGGGCAAGCCGCTCCTTGATGACGGCCTGCCGGCGCTCGTCCGTCACCTTGCCGTCGATGACGCTGGTGCCGTCGATGGCGAGGCGCGAGAAATCCTCGCCGAAGGCCCGGTCGTAGTTGTCGCGGGTGAAGAAGCGCCCGATGCCGGAGCTGTTCGCCTCCTTGTACCATCCCGCCACATCGCCCTTCATGAGCGCCTCCAGCCCGGCGAGGGCGCTGCCGCCCTCCTTGATCGCGGCCAGCGCGGCGATGATCTGGAGAGGCTTGGCGCCGAGGAGCATGGCGCCGAGGATGCCGTACTGCTTAACCACGTCGGGCAGGCTGTTGTAGGCGCTGAGCGCCTCATTGAACACGCCCCCTGCCAGCTTGCCGATGTTCTCCACCAGCGGCGCCACGGCGTTCCAGGCGCCGACGAACGCCTGGACGACGGCCTCGGCATCGTCAATCAGCGCATCGCCGATGCCGTCGCTGTTCTGTCGCGCGTCCCGGACGAGCTGGGCGAAGGTGGCGTTGAACTGAGCGGCGAGCCCGGCGAGGG
>JAEYZG010000003.1 GCA_023428135.1 Bacteroidota bacterium
AACTGTGATTTTTGTGATTTAAATGATGGACTGTGATCCGGCTTGGCTAATTAGAAAATTTGATCTGATTGAGATTCGCCTGTACGGTTTTGAAAAGAATTTTTTAGGCTATACGAGACTCCGAATCCGGCCGGACGACATTGGGAATATTTGGTCGGCCGGAAAATCGTCTGTACGGATTCAAAATGGGTTTTGCGGACGTATACGAGAACTGAAATTCCGTCCTGGAGGCCAGGTCGAGAATTTGGGAAATTGATCGCCCTGGGAATCGCCTGTACGATTTTAAAAAGATTTTTTTCCGGCTGTACATGACACCGAAATTCAGAAATCCGTCCGGATGTAAAATGAGGAAATTTTGGTCGGCAGGAGAATCGCCTGTACAGTTTTGAAAATAATTTTTCCGGCTGTACGGGACACCAGAATCTGGCCAGACGAAGACTGGAATAATTTTATCGGGGGAATTCGTCTGTACGAATTTAAAATGGAATTTGTCCGTGTATACGAGGACGGAAAAATCAGAAACCTGGCCGGACAAAATTGAGAGAGTTCATCGGTCCATGGCTCGTCTGTACGGATTCTATATTGATTTAACAGTCAAATCTTTAATATGTACTTATGTTGTATAATTTATATTATGTTAAATAGCGGTTCTCGAAATCCACCCATATATTAAATATTAGTCTACTACTTATATAATGACAAAAGATTTCATTATCCATAAAACACATCCTTCTCTTCTTTAGCCTAAAATATTGTTGACAGTTTTGGGCTCAACTAAGCCGCTTAACTTGTATTTTTTTAATTTTAAGAACTATTATTTCGCCATTATATCAGCTTCATTTTTGATTTTCTAACTATACCCATATCCATTTACATTTTTTGACCTGTATTATTCCTTTCTTTGATTCTATCCTGATTACTGGGGCAAAAATTTAAATATCTTAAAAAAAACTTTTGTTTTACCTTTTCAGGTTAATTCGCTCTGGTACGTATCCTAATGATTCCAGCATTTGCCAGTCTATAGTTATTTCCAGAGTCCTCAGCATTGCTGGCGTCAATGTTCTCATATATTCTTTTTCCCGATAAAACTCCCTGCCGAAATGCTCAAAATGAATCTGCATTTCTGTATTGTCCCAATGTGTCGGAAGTACAATTTTCTCTATGGATTTAGGATAATCCTTTACCGGGTTAAGATTAAACTTATTCTTTAACCCTCTAAGTATTAAAGGTTGATTTTCAATAAGATCTTCCTGTCTGATAACAACGGCTTGTCCTGGATAGTTCTGCTCCAGTCCAATCCAGGATTTATATTTTATGTTAAATAGATTCACCGATTCTTCAAGTACTTTCAGGTATTTCTTTTCTTCGTTTTTATATTTTAATTGCCACCCGGAAATCCTTAGTACACTTGCTGCCCAGGCATATGGATTTTTAATTGAAATCAGAAATATCATCGCTTCTCTGACGATACAATCTTTAAGCATATCTGCTATTGATTTTATATAATCCATCTGCTTCCTATCATCTCGAACAGTCGTTCTGGAACTTTTGGACCAGGTCGCTTCAATAAGTTTTTCATGTATAAGATCCTCTTCTATTATAAGCTCATTTCTTAAATTTTTATAGTCCACAGGCAGACTATGTTTGTCCCCCAGAACATGCATCAGCACTTCTGTATTTGAAAAATTTTCTTTTATCAAGGCCCGGATAAGGTTGGTTCCTGTTCTTATTTCACCATATTGTTTGATAAAACAGATATTCTGGTTCTGGTTTTCAGGCATAAACTCCAGAAGTTAGTTTCAGGAATAAATCTTTCCACTGTATTGCTACTTCATCTCTATGGTAGGCTTTGTTTTGGGTCACTAGTAAGCCCTGTCTTTGCAAATGCTCATAATGCAATTTATCCGCATAAAGTCGTTCAAGTGATTTACTCAATGCTTCAGGAGAAACTTCAGCTCCTTCAAGCATCGTATATCCGCATGTTTTTCTTGTAATTGGCATTAATTCCGCAGCTTCTTTCCAGATATTTGCACAGGCACTATGATCTGGCACAACCTGAGGAGCCCCGGTTGCTGCATGTTCAAAACTTACAAGTCCCCAACCTTCACCCATGGAAGTATTTACCCCTACATCGCAGGCATTATAGATAAGGTTCAAATGTTCACAAGGAACTTCAGGGTGCTGTTTCCCTTCTGCTGTGTAAATAATCCTTTTTTTAAGACCAAGCTCCCTCACCATTTTTTCTACCTCTGTAAAAGAATTTTTCGTGGACATGTGCAGATAGAGCCGAACATCATCAGGCTTGCCTTCAGCAAATTTTGCGAATCCTTTCAATGTTATGTCTATTCTTTTTCTAGGTTGATTTCTATTAGCGTTTAAAACCCAGAAACCTTTCCAGATTGACGGCTTATCGGGGAACAGTTCCTTTCTTGCTGCCAGCCGCCTTAAGGAAGAAGGCAATGCCTCCCCTCCTAATTGATAAAATTTATCTTCAGAAAGCGGATGTGGAATTACAGCTATATTATGAAAGGGTTTGTTCTGGGATACTCCTGCCTTTTGCGCGGCGCTTCTTACTGCATCATATCCAAATTCATTAAATACAACAAGCGCATCAAGACAAGTTAATTGTCGGATAATATCTATCTGCAGAATATTTCCGTCAAGTGGTGTATAACCAACAAGGATTGCTTTATGATTGCTCTTGAAAAGAGACTTCGTAAATCTGGGAATAATCCAGGGATCATGGTAAATTAAAATAGCTTCGGGTTTAAGGTCATTGACTAGACTTTGAAGGCTTTCTTCAGCAAAAATATCTATAGGTGAGGTATTATGGTGCAGAATAAATCTGGATGTTTTGATGGTTTCTTTACTCTTCTCATCTGTATCAAATCCGAGGATGTGCACCTCAAATATTTCAGAAAGTTCTTCAGCTATTATTCTTGTAATACGTGACAGCCCGGTTGCTTGGCTGACTTGACCTATGATGAGTATTTTCATATTGATTCATTTGTAAAAAAAGAATAACCGAAGCGTCTTGTCGTCCGCTTCGGTTATTTTTACCTGGAATATTTATTATTATGATAACACTCCGAAATTACTTGGAGATTTTTTGATATGCTCTTCTCCATGGTTGGAATATAATAATACTTCAGCAGCGGTATCTATACTTTTTGCATCATAGGCCCAATCCATTACATAATCGAATTGTTCAATGGCTGTTCCCGGAAGTTGTCCGTGCTTGCTGATGCAGACATAATTAACTATTCCGGTTACTCCTGTATAGCCGAAATAATGCTTCCACCCACTAAGGGTTGCTCCGCAGGAGTATAACCATGTTGCGAATTCCGTGGTAGGATAATTCATAAGATCGACTGCAAAGCCTGCTATTACAACTGTATAGTTTGTCTGAATGATCTCGTTGATGTCATTCATGATATGATCATATACATTTTGTTCTGTTTCCAGCGAATAGGTATCCACATAATACATGTGACTCATTATGACTTCCATGGTATCGCTGTCGAATATTGCTATCTGAAATCCTCCGACTGGCATTACGAAGTCGTATCCATTCCAATTATAAACCTTTGGATGTGGGGCAACCGGAACAGGCTCAGGAAGTACTATGTCCCCATTTACAATGATGCAGGAAGAAGTGATATAATTTCCTCCATCCGGTCCTTGTCCGAAATTTACATCGGCATTGGCAGTGACAACAATGGCACTGTTGGTATAAACTTTAATGGCCTCTGCAATGGCAGAAGCAGTATCTCCTGTAAACAGCTCCGATAATGGAGTCAGTTGAAATAAAATGATGGAAGGATTTTCCATTACTGCCGACCTCCAATAGGTAAAAACAGAATTTTCTGAATCTCCAAAGCCGGGATTCAGCGCTTCCAAAGTAGATGTGTCGCCACCTTCTGCTGCGACTTTTACAATTCTGTTTTCAGCCCATTGTTCTCCGAGCTGGTTCCAGATAGCTTCTGCCTCTGCTTTGGTTGAAAAGAATACGCCTTTATATTCAAGTGCAAGGTTGGCCTGTACTTGTGTTTGGTCGCTACTGAAGCTCTGATCTATGGCTACGAAGTATGAAAGGTTTCCTCCTACCGTTGCTTTAGAGATAAAGTGCGTGCCAAATTTCCTGAAGACGGCAAAGAAACATTCTTTGTTTTCATTGGTGTATTTAGACGGAAGGTTCTGGACTGCGGGATCTTCAGTAAAAGAAGTTGAAAGCCATTGTGAATTGGTGCTGTTCATTAGCAATTGCCAGCTCTGATAATTAGCTTCTGACACACCATAGTAATAATTGTTTTCCGTGTTAAAAGATTGAGAATAGGCCATATTGAATTCGCCGCTGAATCCTCCCGCCGATCCGGACAAGCCTGCCTTGGCTGAGAAGTAACTCTGGAATTGCTGACGTGTGGTGAAAACGTTGGTTGATCCGGATGTATCATTTTGAGTTAAAACTGTAGTATTGTCCGGAACCTGATAGGTGATGCCAGTGGGTGGATAAGTATACTCTGTTGCGTCTTGTTTTTTATGGGTAAAGAGCTGGAAAGTAATGGATGATTCGTTGTACTCTCCCATAATGTTGAAGCCAAAGCCGAGAATTTCTGCTCCTGGAATAGTGTTCATAATGCCTCCTTTTTTATAGTGGTTAAAAATTTATTTAAAATAATAGGTTAAGCAAGTTGGCAACCATAAGAGTTAAGTGAGGTAGACCCCATGTGAATACCCACGAGCATATTATCTTTTTCTGCTATATAAGCTGCCCCCGAATCTCCAGTTTGGGTGATCTTTCCGCTTAATTCAATGAGATTATCAAACCATGCATATTGATTACTATCATTGAAATTAATTGGGCCAACCTGAAATTTTAAACTAGTTATTTTGGCCTTTTTAATAGTTCCGGTCTTTGCTCCTACGACACTTACCTTTTCTCCTACAACAGGAGCGCGGATTCCTGCTGGGGTACAAAGACCTATAATGTCAGGTGAGCCCTGTTGTTGATCTATAGGAATCCATGCAAGGTCCTGAGTGTTAAAAGTCGGAAAGTTAGTGTTGGGATCCGTGTACAGGGTCAGATTTACAAATTGAGGAGCACCTTCTACCAATATATTTGGAATTAATATAGTTGGCTGGTAAACGCCTTTTTGGTTTTGTCCATTTACTGATAGTACATGGTTACAGGACAACAAACTGTATACTCCCTGCCATTCAATATTTACCCCTAAGGTTCCTGTATAAATATTACGGAAGCCCTGTATCTGATATCCGCCCGGGCATGGCCTTTGTTTGCTGGTATTACTTTCAAGTTTAAAAGGGCCGCTTTCAACCACGTCTGTTGGTATAGATATTTTTCTACCTACTTCAGGTTTGGCTAAATGAAGTTCCACTTCTTCCGGTATGAGAAAATCCGTATTGCTTAATTTAGACTTGGCCATTTTTTTAACAACATAAGTCACTACAGACCACTGCTCCGTTTCTTTTCCTGCAATTACTTTTTTACCTACTTTCATTCCTACTATGTTTCTGTTTTTAGTAAGCCATGGACGTAAGCCTGCAAGTATTGATTCTACATCTTCTAATTTTAAATCCATCTTTTATCTTTTAAAGTAAAATGTAATGCAACCCACATGTTATTGGGTTAACATGGGCAATATTTTTTTGAATCAGTATTAAATCGGATACTGAATTAAAATAGAATTTACTGAAGACTTAAAAGTAAATCTTTACTGATCAACAGATAAAAGAAACTGCCCGGGATGCGTCTCTCCTATTGTTTGTTATAAGAAATCTTGAAAGCCACAAGAATAAAATGAGTGAAATCTTTTCTAATCTTTTCTTAATGGCTAAACTGAAATATAAATTATTAAAACTGGTAGTGGCAGGTTCTCCAGCTGATCGAAAACCTAAATGTTGCGCTATATAAATACTTTTTAAACTAACATGCAAGGGCTACCAATATATTTTTTATCTATTTGATCTTTTAATATTATATCTTTTTATAAACACCATTTAATTGTTGACATTTATGAATTTCAATCAATATAATTTTAAGATTTTTAAACATTTTTGATTGAATCGGGTTGCACTCAGTTAGTGTTATTGCTGGGTGCAGAGGAACTATTTTTTTATAATGAGAGATAAATTGGAACTCAGGATTTTTAAAACCAGATTTAATTCATTGTTTAACTTTAAACCTATATACCATGATGAAAAATAATGTATTCTTAAATGCAAAATGGAGTCTTATGATTTCAATGGTTTTTCTAACCCTGGTCATTCCATTACAAGCCAAAAGTAGTGTAAAGAACTCTGCGGATCTCTCTGTTAGCTTGCTTTCAGGAAATCGGAATCCTACCATTTGCTCAGGATCCAGTGTTAAATTAAAAGCAGATGCGGGCCCTAAACAAACTGTGAAATGGTTTACAATGCCAGTGGGTGGATCTCCTGTTGGTACTGGTAAAATTTTTATAACTCCTACCCTTACAACTACCACTACTTATTATTATGAAACCTATGTATGGGGAATCCCTATCGGTCCTAGAACGGCCATAACGGTAACAGTAATTCCTGCTTCCGGAAAAATCTGGGACAAAACTTATGGAAGTACACGTCCTGAGGAAGTGTGGACTATCGCTAAGGCAAACGGAGGAGGTTATATATTCGGAGGCACCGGATTTATAATTAAAACAGATGAAGACGGATCTGTTGTATGGCAAAATCCTCTGCCAGCCTCTTCCCTGATCGTTTACTCTATTGTACCTTATTCCAATGGAAGTGGTTACCTTGCCGGAGGATTAACTGAAACAGATTCTACTACATTGGACTGGCAGATTTTTAAACTGGACAATGCAGGAAATATAGTGTGGACAAAAAGCTTTGGCGGTACAGGGCTTGACGATCTCCTCGAAATTATTCCTGCAAAAAATGGGGGCTTTATTCTTGCAGGAATATCTGAATCCTCAGATGGTGATGTATCTGTTCCTAACAAAGGATTTAATGATTTCTGGATAATGAAAATTGATAATTCCGGCAACAAGGTCTGGGATAAATCTTTTGGCGGTTCGGGCCGTGATATTCTGTCTTCTATTGTCCGCACACATGACGGATATCTACTTGGAGGACGCTCCACCTCTTCTGATGGAGATGTGACAGATGGAAATAACGGAAGAGATGATTTCTGGATTGTAAAAACCGATTTGTCAGGTAATAAAATCTGGGATAAATCTTTTGGAGGCTCTTTTGAAGATCAGTTATTTGCTCTGAGCCTAACTCCGGATAATGGATATCTTCTTGCCGGTCTTACTTTATCTACAGACGGCGACATCACTGACGGAAACAATGGTGAAACTGATGCACTGATCATCAAAGTAGACGCTCTTGGGAATAAAGTTTGGGATAAAACTTATGGCAGTTCATCTTCTGATAGTTTCTTTGAAATTATACGAACCAAAGATGGTTTCTTATTGGCTGGAGATACCTGGGGGGATGACGGCGATGTAACAGATGGAAATAATGGACTTAGTGATTTCTGGATTGTAAAAACTGACTTCTGGGGCAATAAACATTTTGACAAAACATACGGAAGCAGTGAAGCAGATATACTTCATGCCAGCCTTCGCCTTGATAACAAAGGAGTCTTAATTGGCGGTGAGTCGATGGGTTTTGATGGCAATATTACAGATGGAAACAGCGGCAGCAGAGACTTCCTGGTATTTAAACTGGATCTGAGATGCTTTGACAATGATGATGCAAGAGAAGGTGTTGCTTATGATACTGAAGATGAAGCCCTGGGTGCTATGGCTTTCCCAAACCCCTTCTCTGATTACCTGAATATAAAATTGCCTGATACTGACAATGGTCCTTTGACAATTGAAATTTCAGACCTTTCAGGCAGGACTGTAGCTGTATTCAATGAAAGTAATTCTAATTCTGATGCTGAATCTTTAATCAATACTTCAGCATTTGAAAAAGGGTTTTATATTTGCAAGCTCATTGTGAACGACAAAGTTGTGGAAACAATTAAAGTGGTAAAACAATAATAAGTTTTAAGTAATAAGTTTTAAGTACTAAGTGGACGATTCCTGGATAGTGGCTGCTGCCTTTAGGAATTGTCCATTTTTTTTTCAGCATATAATTTTTTACAGATGCATCCTGAACCTTTTAACCTCCAACAATACGAAACATAAATTATAACATTAAAAAGTGTTAGTTTCTTAAACCTATTCTTCCCTCAATTGAAAACACACCTTGGTAAAATACCTCATATGTGGATTCGAATCTTGCATACTTTTACATTATAAGATTAACCTTTCAAGAAGTCCTGATCAACTAAAATTTAAGAGGGATATTCACTGAATACTGATTTTTCGGAAAGCCTGAAGCAAAAGCCATTCGCTTGCATTTGACCGTGAAGATATTCCGTTTCCGAAAAGTAAAGTATTGATTATAGCTCTCAGAATGTTTCCATAGTCGAGGATAAAATGAAAGATCATTGACAAGCATTCAAATAGTTTAATCATAAAAAATAATACATATGCAAACATACGTTGTAGATAATTTTTGCAGAAGAATTGATCTTGATCATCCCGAAGATGGAAAAGAATTTGAGAAGCACTTTTACAAAGCTTTTAATAAGTTAAAGGAACAAAAATTTTTAAGAAGTATATGGAGCTGGGATGATGAGAAACAAACCATCAGGTTTAAAATTCCGGGTGAACATGTAACTATGTATTCCTATAAAAATGATAAGGCACAAAGCGCTATTTATGTAGGCGGACTCTATGAACACAGCTATTGCCAATTCGACAAATTTGGTTTTCAGCCTCCTGTCACTGCAGAGAAATATGGTGAAATAATAACACTTTTCTCCACCATTGATTTTGATGGAAATCTATACAATCTGGAAAGGGTCTTTCTGAAAGAATATTGCTTTGAACAGGCAAGAGAACAAGGTTGTAGATTCCTGCTTGCCACTTGCACTCCTCAACTGCTCAGACTTTATCTGAAGTGGAATTTCAAAGTCATTGAGACCAGACATCTAGATGGTGCAACAAGGCATTTAATAAGAATTGATTTGTAGGAAAAGTTTCTTCAAAGGCTCCAGGAGTTATATATCATGTATATATTTCCTGGAGCATTGAAAATTTAAAAGTTAAGGTTTACTTCAGCATTGTCTTTATATTATGCTTCTGGTAAGAAGCAAATACGCCTAACCCTCCTTTTATATTCGTATAAATATTCTGAGGCTCAGAGAATGGATTATCCTGATAATTTGAATCATAACTTTTATAATATTCATAGTAATTTCTGTCGGTATTCAGAAGGCTGAGTAAAATATCACTGAATTGTTTCCTTTCCAATGGCGTGTCTGCCTTGAAAGGTCCGAATTTTCCATTTTCGTATCCGATATCTTTAACCACAATAGTTTTCGTATCAAAATGCAAAACAGAATGGTTATTATATTGAGGATAATTATAATAAGTAGAGTCATATAAAGCCCCTATCTCACCATAGATTCGATAATAGTTGTCCTGATTTTGTATATCATCCCACCACACAGATATCTGAAGGCTTTTACCTGAATAGCCATATGTGCTCGAAGTTTCTACAGTATCCATTCTAAATGTGAGGCTGGAATTGATGGCTGAAGGAACAGTAGTTTCTGCTTCAGCATAAAGGCCTGCAGGAGTGGAAACTATGAGATGGTAAGTAGCTCCTGGAGCTATCGGAAAATGGGAAGTTGAAACTGTATAGGATGATAATTTTTCATCATAAAGAAGCGAAGTAGAAAGACCATTACCCGATAATAATACAGAAGCGTCACTTATAGGAGGATTAACATTAAACATCTGATCGCTCTTTTGGTAAATCGGAACTGATTTTCCCACAAATATTTTAACTATTGTGTCTTGAGGCGAAATGTATCCTCCAATGACAAGCTTAGTTTCTATTTTGGGCATATCTTTTTCGTCTAATGTCCTGATACATGCTGACAGCAAGGAAGACACACTTACGATAAAAATGATATTAAGAAATATACGAGTCATGTGAAATTAAAATTTGAAGTTATAGGTTATTGAAGGGATGATAGGAAAAAGAGATACTTGTTTAATGACATTTCTGCCATTTTCAGTACTCATAAAATAGAAGTATGGATTTCTTCTTGAATAGGCATTGTATATGCTCAGATCCCATGTTCTTTCGCGTCCTGAAGGAAATTTCTTAATAAATTTAATGCCTACATCAAGCCTGTGATATGGTCTCATCCTGAACCCATTTTTCACTCCATAATCTATAAGACTCCTGCTGCCAAAACCACTGTTGCCAGGATTATGCTCTACACTTCCATATGAAGCATTGGGAATGGTAATGGCATTGCCCGTTCCATAAACCCAGGTCGCAGAAAGATGTACCTTATCAGAAAGCTTATATATTCCAACCAGTGAGATATCATGTCTTCTGTCGTATCGGGCATAGAATTTCTTTCCAAAATTGACCGAGTCAAATTGCAATTGAGCCCATGATAAGGTGTATCCAATCCAACCAGAAAATTTTCCTGCTCTTTTATGAAGCAAAAATTCCAGACCATATGACCAGCCTTGTCCCTGGGTAAGATTTTTCTTCCAACTGCTTTCATTCTTCTCTACTATGTCTTCAGATAATAAGAAGGTAGCCCCCTCTTTAAATCCTACGCTTCTGTTGGTTTTCTTATAATATCCTTCCATGCTGAATACTAAATTCTTTCCGGGAAAATCCTTTGCCAATCCCAATGCTATTTGTTTTGACTGTGCTGGTTTTAAATTATCAGTTGTCGGCACCCACAGGTCTAATGGCAGACCAATTCCTCCGCTCGTCACCTGATGTATGTACTGATTCATTATTGCAAATCCCCCTTTAATGGCAATATTGTCTGTTAATTTATAACCTGCACTTATTCTGGGTTCCGGAAGTACATAACTTTTATTTTTCGTAATATAGCTGGACAATCGTATTCCAGCATTGATTGTAAGTCTTGGGACAGGTTTGAAAATATCCTGAAGGTAAACTGAAGTCTCTACTGCTTGTATTTTATTGTCGACTTTTACATCATTAAAACCTGACTCGCGGTATGCTACAGCTTCCGGCTTAAAAGTGTGAAGTGTGGAAATCAATCCGATCTTTAACGAATGACTGGAGGATGCTGAAATATTGAATTCATGTTTTAGTGAAATATCTTTTACATTGGAAAGGTAGCGCAGTTTATAGTTATCTGATTGGTATTTCTCATCTATATTAATATCAAATACATAATTACTATAAATAAGTGATGTCTGAGAATTTACCTTATTACTATAAATATGTTCCCATGCCAGAGTACTTGCAGCATTACCCCAGCTTAACCCTGCCCGGGAATCACTTTCACCATCTTTAAATCTAGCCCAGAATTTATCCTTACCAAAATATCCGCTCAGGTAAATCCTGTTTTTTGCATTAATGTCAAAATTGAATTTCCAGTTGAGGTCATAAAAAAAATAGCCCCCCTTGTTGTCAGATGAAAGAAACGGATACATCAATGCATCCAGATAAGTCCGACGGCCGGAAACAATAAAGGAAGATTTCCCTTTTTTTATCGGTCCTTCTACAGTGAGACGGGATGCAATCAGGCCGACGCCTCCTTCTGCATGTATTTTTTCACTGTTCCCATTTCTTATTTCCATATCAACTACCGAAGAAAGTCTTCCTCCATATTTTGCAGGAAATCCACCTTTGGTTAGTTCCACACTTTTGAGGGCGTCGCCATTAAAAGAAGAGAAAAATCCAAAGAGATGATAAGGGTTGTATACCGTTGCGTTATCAAGCTGGAAGAGATTTTCACCAGGACCTCCTCCCCTTACATATAAACCAGCTGTACCTTCACTTCCTTTTTGAACACCAGGCATTAGTTGAATGGTTTTCAAAACATCCTTCTCTCCCATTAGTGTTGGTACATCTTTAATTTGATCGATAGGGATTTCGATATTACTAATATCTGCCCCATCACTTACTGATTTATATCTCTTCCCTTCCACTATTACTTCTTTTATTTCAGCAGCTTCTTCTCCAAGAGATATATCAAGCCTTACGTCGGCTTTAACGGTTACTATTTTTTTAACAGTGTTGTAACCTACAAATGAAAAGGTAATTTCGGCAGAATCAGAAGGTGAAACAGACAGGTTGTAATAGCCTTTTGCATCTGTGGTTGTTCCCTCACCTCCGGGAGATACCAGTATCATTACACCTGGCAAGGCTGCTTTGTTTCCTGCATCGCGCACATGGCCACTTATTTTATACCGTATGTCTTGTGCGATGACTTTAGAATGTATTATTGAAATAAATAAAAAGAATTTCAGGTAACTTAAAAGTTTCATTATAAAAGTTGTTAAAAATTATCCTTTAAAATTATTAAAAAACAAATTATCAACGGGTTATCATTAGAGTTATTTTCTTTGAATCTGGAAAAATAAATTTTGGAGGGTTTAATATACCTTTTATTGCTCTCTGTGATTAAGTTTTCCTTAATTCGCTTTTGAAATTGCAACAAAAATTGGACGATAGATAATGTTGTTCAGAAGTTTCCTAAAAAATCCACTATATAACAGCCTGAAAAAATGATTTGGCATCAGTTAAGTTGAATATTCCCCTTACGACGCATCTTAAAAAATAAATTTTAATGGAGTTTTAGATTTCCCCATTTTCAATATTTAGAACATTACAAAAGTTTACCAATATGATTTGACATCAGTCAAGTGAATTAAATATTCACTTAACTGATACACCTTAACAAATTGTATCAACAGAACTGTAACCATCTGCACTTAATAGCTTTATTTCAATACTAAATTCCAGCTTTTGCTGTCAGTTCAATGTTGCTCTTCAGTTCCTGGATCTGACGCAGATATTCGGCTTCTTTTCTGCTGTTTTCTTCGTGGATTGCTTCCATTTCTTCGAGATTCTGACGTAGTTCTTCTTCCTGAGCACGCATATCTTCTGCCTGATGCATGGTCTGTTGTAACAGAAACGCTGTTTTCTCATTGATCCGGTTCGTATGAATAAAGGACGCAATTCCTTCTCCGGCTTTCGATAAAAACTCTATTTCATGAGGCTCCAGCTCATGGAAAAAAGCTATTTCTATGATTCCTTCTATTATATCATTTACAGCGAGTGGCATGATCATTAATGCCTTTGGTGTATGCCCGCCCAGACCTGACGTGATCCTCATGTAATTTTCCGGGATATCGGTTATGTATATGTGCTGTCTTTCCAGATAAGTTTGGCCCAGAAGTCCTGCTTCAATGGGATTAAATTCCTGTTCAAGAAACTTTTTACGTTCATAAGCATAACAGGCAGCGAGCTTTATCTTATTACTATTCTCACCTATATCTATCACATACAACCCTGCCTGATTCGCTTTCATGTATTTTACAATACCTGCAATGAGTTTATCATATATCTGTTCTGAGTTAGAGGTTCTCAGAATCCCAAGGATCATGGCGATCCCTTCTGTGATCCAGTTCCGGTTCTTTTCGAGCAATTGTACAGCTTCAATTTTTTTCAGATTCTCTCTCATCGCAGCTTCACTTTCCTCCAGTATCTTATTCTTTCTATTCATTTCCCTAATCAATTCTTCACTTTCATTTTCCGCTTTTTTATTCAGCATGGCTAATCCCCAGATACAGCCCAATGCACAAATAATGGATAAAACAATGGTCAGCGTAGACAACCACCCTGTTCGTAATACTGTACTGTCAATATCCGATACAAACCATCCATTCGTAATAGGAAAAGTAACAATAATCAAAGCACATATAAGTGAAAGGCTGACCAAGGCTGCTCTCTCACGGAGATCATAGATCACAAAGGGGATCATTGTAAAACTGAGTTCAATAAGATAGAGTGCCGGTAAGGGTTGCTCTCCATCGTTGCTCAGATAGGCGTTATAGATTGCGCCCAGCAAAATTGGCAGCAATGAGACAATGAACCGGGAATAATAGATCCCTCCGTTCACGTTTAGAATAATCGCTACTACGCAGACGACCATCCCCACAGCGGGAAACATTGCCAGGTAACTAAAATAAAAAATTGAAATGATCGTAAATGGCAGTGCAATTCCAAACAGCAACAAAAGGCAGATCAGATTGGTCGGATATACTCTTCGCTTCAGAAAATCGGGTATATCCTTATTAAGGCCAGCGTATAAAATCTTGTCAATTGTACTCATAAATTATATTGGTTGTTTATAGGATCTATTTTAGTAAGTTTAAGATGGGTTTCAGCAGGCAATGCCAGGCTGATCATTTTATCTATAAGTGTATAAGTGATCGATTTATACTGAATAAAATTTTTGAAATAGGAAACGTCAAATCCTTTTCCCAACTCTACTCTCTCTATTTCCAAAAGCTGTAGCGGAATGGTAAGCCCTGTCTTTAACACTTTCGATAGCGCCTCCTTAGCTGTCCAGAAGCGGGTATAAGAATATTTTGTTTCTTCCGGGAGTAAACGGGCAATAGAAATTTCTTCTCTTGTAAGCTGTGATCCGATCATCTCTTCTGCATCATGATGGATCATTTCAAGATCAAGCCCCATCGGGAGTTCGTCCGGGAATACTATACAAACTGCAAATTCTTTACTATGTGAAATACTCACACTGATTGGCACATTCAACAGTGGTTGATTAAAAACTCCATGCCGGATTTTTATAGAAAGCAGATCTTTTATCCGGATATAATTTGCAACCGACATTTTGCAAACAAACCTGCTCCGAAGATACGATGCTCTCTGACGATCATTGTTCAATGACTTTAAATGATTACGCTCTTCCTGATCTAGGATTCTGTTTTCTTTTTCTTTCAACATTTCATATGCTATGTTAGTGACCCCCAAAATTCCTTTGTAGACCACTCTTTCACGTCGCAGCGTAAGGTCAAATAAGTGAATAGGACCTTCTTTTTCTACGGTAATATCCAACATCTCGTTTCGACAAAAATTAAAAACGAGGCAGTATCATTACTACCTCGTTTTGATTATTTACCTTATTCTACAAGCTCCTTGTTTACAACTTCGGAAAGCTTTGCAAGAATTTGATCTTTGTTCCTACTCAGGAACCAGTGGTCACCAGGAACCACTTCCAGTTCAAACTCTGCAGTGGTCTGTTCTTCCCAACAAGCTACCTCATGTGCATGCACTACCTCATCCTTATCCGCTGCATATGCAGTGATCGGAATATCCAGTTTCCCATTTTCATGATACTGATAGTTCATGATTAATGGCATGTCTTTTCGCATTACCGGTAATATTTTTTTCAGGAACTCTACATCATCGATATAGCTCATTAGTGCCAGTAACCTCTCTTCTGAATTTGTAAAAACAGCAGTCTGACTGATTACATCACGTTCTTTCCATTTTTTTGTAAGCTGTGGAGCAATGGTACCTGATATAAATAATCGTATAGGACATTGACTATAGTTGGCTTTCAGATGACGAATCAATTCATAACCCAGAATACCACCGAAGCTGTGTCCCATTATAATAAATGGTAAATCCAGGTATGGCTTTACTGCCTGAGCCATTTGTTCAATCAGAAGCGGAACATCTTCAAAATATTCTTCGCTTATCCTGTTTTCCCGACCAGGAAGCTGAAATGCCATTATTTCCGTATTAGCTGGAGCATTGTATAAAAAATGACTGAACATAGAAGCTCCTGCTCCTACCGGATGTATACAAAAAATACGTGTATTGATTGGTTCATCATGAATATTTTTCTTTTTAACCAACCAGGCGTTTACAACTTCAATGTCAGCTTCTGCGCCGATCCCTGAGAGATCTTGTTCTGAATCGTCCGGAGAGCCGGAAACTTTATTCATTTCTGTCAGCAATTGTACGGCAAGCTCTATGATGCTTGGCCCTTTTGCAATCTTCATCAATGGGAAATTGATCTCCAGTTTCTGCTGAATCCAATTGCGAAGCTGATTCAACATCAGTGAGTCAAGCCCAATCTTTGAAACAGAAACATTGGTGTCAATGCGATCTACTGAAGTTCCTAAAATTTTCGCCAGAGCTTCTTTGATCTTTTCCTGCAGGAACAGCTGTTGTTCGGCACCTTCCATCGTCATGATCTGGTCTGCCAGGCCGGCACTTCCTTTTGTTCCGCCTTTTACTCCTGACTCTGCTTTGATGATTTCTTCAAAACGGGGATCGTTCTGCAAATGGCCAAAGAAATCTTTGAATCGCTTCCAGTCAAGGTTTGCAGCCATTCTATAAGCCGGTTGCTGGATCAGGATGTTTTGTATTTTATCTGTAACTTGTTTCAGACTTAAGGGGAACCATCCCTGATTTGCCAATACCTTCAATACTTGTTCTCCCTCTTTAGACATTCCGGCATACATTCCCAACACCCCAAGGTTTACCGCACAGCCGGCTAGTCCACGTTGCTTGCGGTATTGGGCTAATTTGTCAAGGAAATTATTTGCAGCAGAATAGTTGGACTGTCCCGGCAATCCAAAGATAGATGAGATCGATGACAGCATCAGGAAAAAGTCGATCGGAAGTCCTTCGGTTGCAAGATGAAAATTATAGGCTCCCATTACTTTCGGCATGTATACACTGTCGAAACGTTCTTTATCCATATTTTTGAAGGTAGCATCACGAAGCACTGCTGCACTGTGTATGATTCCCTTCAATACAGGCATGTCTAGTCTGATCTTTTTTATGATCGCCTGAACCTGTTCGTAATCGGCAATATCGGCATTGATCAACGCTACGTTCACACCTTGTTGTTTCATAGCTTCCACCGTCTGCCTATCGTAATCGGTTTTGCATCCGCTCCTGCTCACCAGCACCAGGTGACGGGCTCCTTTCTTCGTAAGCCAATGTGCCAGCTCAAGACCAAAACCGCTGGCCCCACCCGTTACAAGATAACTGGCTTCTGCATCCAGCGATAATTCCTTTTCAGGATATACGGTTACAGGCATGTCGTTCATTGAAACCACGAGCTTACCAATATGTATACCTTTGCTGAGCTGCTTTAATGCCTCTGATAATTGCTGGACAGGATAACTGTGAACATGCTCCGGCTTGATCGATCCGTTTTTCAGAAGTGTTCCAATCTCGATGAATAATTTTTTACCGAGAACAGGTTTCTGCAACATCAGTCTGTCAAGGTCCACAGCGTGAAAAGAAAGGTTATTGCCAAATCGTTTGAGAGCCAATTTTGCATCTCGGTAAATGTCTGCCTTACCGATCTCTATAAACCTTCCGAAAGGAGCCATACATTTGATGCTTTGACTGATCGCCTTTCCGGAAAGAGAATTCAGCACTATGTCTACTCCTTTCCCGTTGGTGTCTTTTAATATTTCTTCTGCAAACTGAAGACTTCTGGAATCATATACATATCGAATTCCCATGCTGTGAAGCAGCTGACGTTTTTCTTCCGTACCTGCTGTAGCGAAAATTTCTGCTCCCTGTAGTTTTGCGAGCTGAATCGCAGATAACCCAACACCGCCCGTAGCAGAATGAATAAGGACCTTCTCCCCTTCTGACAATCTGCCCAGATAGTCCAAGGAATAGTGGGCGGTCAGGTAGGTTACGGTGACAGCTGCGGCTTCCGTAAAAGACAGTTCTTCCGGTTTGTGAATCACGCAGCTTTCTCTTGTGAGTGTATATCCGGAAAACGATTCAGAAGCCCAGGCCAATACAGCATCTCCAACTTTAAAATCTTTCACCTCCGGACCTACTGCACTAACGATACCCGCACATTCCAATCCAAGCTGCTTCCCTGCTACTCCGCCTTCTGTTGCTTCATCGCTCAGCAAGCCCATTACATTCATGATATCTTTAAAATTCAATCCGGCAGCACGGACTTCGATTTCCACTTCATTGTCAACCGGTTTACTCCTATGGAATTTTCTAAACCGGATACTATCCATTATGCCATATTCGGCTACTACTGCACGGAATGCTGTCCCCTGAGCAGGAAGTGATACGGCAAACTTTTCTTCCGCTTCTGCCTCAAACACTGGTTTTAATTTCCGTTGATACATCTTATCCTTACGAAGCGCAATCTCAGGATTATGCTTTTTCTGATTTACACTTAATAACTTGTCGAGTGTTTCACACTCTAAACTTTCATGACCGTCACTCAGGTTGATCATGGTGATCGGAATGAAAGGGAATTCATTGATCATCACACGACCCAATCCATAAAGCGCTGCCTGACTTACTTCCGTGCGATCTTCTTTTTCTACGATTTCGGAATGCTGTGTGAGCAGGTATACCTTTGGTTCTGAGGACTGAGCCGTTATTGCCTTCAGAAGATTTAAGGTCGAAGCTGTAAGCTGCTCTTGTTGAAGCTTCAGTTGAGAAGAGGAAAGTTCTTTCTTTGATTCAAAGTCCAGGCCCCAGAAGCTTATTATTTTTTCATAACTGATCTTGTTATTCTGCAGATATGAAAAAACGCTTTCAAGGTCTCCAGGATTTAATGGATTTGCACGAAGTTTGGAAGATATTCCATTTCCAAAGCGATCGCCTTTTCTTATAAGAAAAACATCCATGCCCTTTTGTTTCAAGAGGGTTTCGGTGTGTTTATACTTTCCCTGATTGTCAGCAAAAATCAGATAAGATTCTTTTTCTGGCTCGGGAGAAAGTTCTTCCGGAGAAAGATTATAAAGTTCCCAGTCGTACTCGTACATTCCCTTATAAAGATCATTCTTCTGTTCTGATCTGGAACCCTCAATATATTTACAACTCAGCCCTCGTATTTCAGCCACCACCGATTCATCTTCATTGAGGATAATGTAATTTCCTCTCAGGTATTCGGCACTTGCCTCGGTCACATCAATATAGGTCCATACATGTTTGCCTGGCTTTTGATAGAAATGATATTCCTCAATGTGCACCGGAAGGTAGATCCCGCGCTTTTCTTCTATTGTACTTTTTCTTGAAGCAAATAAAGTGTGAAGACATGCATCCAGCAGTGCCGGATGGAAGAAGAAAGCAGGTGCTTCGTATACCAGCGATTCGGGAAGACTTAATGCACTCAATACTTCATTAGGAGCAGTCCAGATCTTTTGTGCGCAACGGAAGGTTTCTCCGTAATTCAATCCCCCCTCTTTTAGCTCCATATAAAAATCGGGAATGGAGTTCGTTTCTTTCACTCTTTCCCGTACCTCAGTTAGAGACAAGGATTTGGGTATTGTTGTTTCTCCTGATACGATCCTGCCTTTCGAATGGCGTATCCAGGAACCATCGTCACTGTATTTCGGTCGACTGCAGATGGTATAGTTTCCTTCGTCGTTGGTAATTTCCAGTCTTACCTCCGGGGCCTCACCTTCTTCTGGCAAAAATAGCGCTGCTTCCAGGGTTATATCGGCCAGATAAGAAAAGTGTTCCTGACTGCTTTTTCCTACTTCCAGTGCTGCCTCAAGATGTCCTGTACCAGGGAATACAATTGTTCCTTCTACTTTATGATCGTCGAGAAACAGGTGTGTTGATTTATTCAATGCAAAATCCCAGATCTCGTTAGCATCTCCAACAGCGGATTTTTTCTTTTGATCTATAAATGTAAACTCCTTACTTCCTGAGCGTTTCTGGCGATGTTCTTCTGTTTCGAACCAATATGACTGATGCTGCCACTGATAAGAAGGTGTTTTAATAAATCGTTTTTCTTTTCCAAAGAATTTTTCCCAGTCTACCTTATACCCCTGATTGTGAAGAAGCCCAAGTGAATATTGCATGGTCAGTTCTTCGTCTGAACCTCTGCGGAGAGAAGGAACAATCAGTCCTTGTTTGATCTTGTTCAGAGAGAATAATTCGTTCACTCCTACAGACAGGATCGGATGCGGTGCTATTTCCACAAACAGATCATATCCATCCTGGATCATTTGCTGTACGGCATCGCTGAAAAATACAGTTTCCCGAACATTGCGGTACCAGTATTCGCTTACCAGATGCTCTCCGCTTTCCAGTTTTCCGCTGACAGTAGAGTACAACGGCTTTTCTGTTTTCTTAGGTTGTAAATGAAGCAGTGAATCGATCAGTTCCTCCTTGAGTGGTTCCATGTGGTGGCTATGGAAAGGAACGTTGACTTTCAGGTATCGGGTAAAAATATCTTTCTTCTGAAGCTGTGCATCTATGATCTCCAATGGCTCAACATCTCCCGCCAGTGCTACCATATTAGGTCCGTTGACTGCTGCTACAGACACAGTGGCCTCATGGCCTGCAATTGCTTTTAATGCCTCTTTATGAGAAAGACCTACTGCCAGCATTTTTCCTTTATCCGTAGCTTTATTCTGTCCACGGCTTCTGTGGTAGATCACTTCTACAGCCTGCTCTAGCGTTAGTGCTCCGGATGAATAGGCCGCAGCCACCTCTCCGATCGAATGCCCCACATACCCATCTGCTTCCACGCCCCATGATTTCCATATTTCTGTAAGGCCTATCTGAATGGCCATTATAGCAGGCTGAGCGATCCGGGTATCACTTATGCTCGAAGCAGCTTCATCTTTGCTCATCTCTTCAAGAAGCGACCATCCGGAAAGTTTTTTAAAAAGCGCTTCTATTTCAAGCACTACATTTCTGAATATTTCAGAGCGTACAAGAAGCTCCTGGCCCATTGCGTGCCATTGAGGTCCCTGACCTGAATAAATAAAACCGATTTTAGGTTTTGCTCTTTTTTCTTTTTCAATTTGGCGGTAAACCATCACCGGTCTGGTTTCCTCTTTCAGAAAGGCTTCCAGACATGAAACAATTTCTTCTTTCGACCTTGCAGTGATGGTAAGTTTATGTTCAAGGGCTGTTTTTCTTAAAACACTTGTATAACAAATATCTTTAAATGAATCTGAGGTGCTTTGCAGATAAGGTATATATGCTTCTATATTAGCGGTCAGTGCCTCTTTGGTTTTCCCTGAAAGCATAAACAGATATGCCGATTCTCTTTCTACTGGTAAAGATTCTTTTTTTATTTCTTCAGCAGAATCATACGATTCAAGAATTATATGTGCATTTGTACCGCCAGCTCCAAAAGAGTTTACGCCACCTAACAATGGCCCTTCTTTTTCTATTGTTTCCAACGACACCGGAATTCTCAGACGATATTGATCAAATGGTATTTTGGGATTGGGTTTTTGAAAATGCAGATTAGGTGGGATCAGACGATTTTTTAATATAAGTGTTAACTTGATCAACCCTGCTATTCCGGCAGCTGCTTCCAGGTGACCTATATTACTTTTTACAGATCCGATTACACAGGGATTGTCAGCACTTCGATCTTTTCCTATTACCTGACCGAAAGCCTTGGTTTCAATAGGATCGCCTACCGGAGTTCCGGTTCCGTGTGCTTCTACATATACTATTTCTGACGGGTCTATACCTGCATTGCCATAAGCTGATTTCAACATCTCTACTTGTGCAGATACACTTGGTACTGTGAATCCCTCTTCAGTATGGCCATCAGAATTTACCGCAGATCCTTTTATGATGGCATAAATCTGGTCTCCATCTGCTTGTGCTTTGGACAAAGGTTTTAATATGACGACTCCGGAACCTTCACTGCGAACATATCCGTTTGCACGGCTGTCAAAGGATTTACAGTACCCATCCGGAGAAAGAAAATTTCCTTTCGACATCATGATGGAAGATTCCGGACGTATGATCAGATTTACTCCTCCGGCAAGTGCCTGATCGCTTTCCCCATTCCATATACTCTGACAGGCCAGGTGGACACATACCAGTGAAGAGGAACAAGCAGTATCGATCGTCATGCTTGGACCTTTCAGGTCGAATACATAAGAAAGTCTGTTTGCGATTGCAGTAAGTGAAACGCCCATTGGTACATGCGGGCTGATATGATCTCTTTGGGCGGTAGATGCCTGGATATCCCAGTAATCGTTCATAAAGACCCCCATATAAACACCTGTACGTGAACCTGAAATGTTATCTAAAGGAATACCGGCATCTTCCATTGCCTCGTAACTGACCTCAAGGAGCAACCGTTGCTGTGGATCTATTCGCTGTGCTTCGTTTGGAAATATATTAAAAAAGCGTGCATCGAATTGGTCGATGTTGTTTAGAAAACCTCCCTTTTTTGCTTTTATTTTCCCTGCTTTGTTGGGATTCGGATCATAAAAAGAGTGTACATTCCATCTGTCTTCCGGTATATCTACAATAGCATCCCCTCCTCTTTTAAGGAACTCCCAGAATGACTTTGTATTTGTAATATTGCCAGGGAAGCGACAACCTATACCAGTGATCGCAATCGGTTCTTTTTTACCATTTGTGGTCATAACATGCATTTAAAAGTATTGATAAATAGATGATTACAAATCAGGCCCAAAAACAATTACTTTTGAAAAAAATAATGATATGTTATTGATTTTTACAATCTAATCGTAGTTGAACGTTTATTTATCGTACCTGGCGGGGTGTTAGTCTTAGAATTTTTGTAAATGTATTAATATTTTACTTAGATCCTAGTGAGTGGTAATATTTATTTAAAGATAATTCTTCTTTTTATAATTATTCCGGTACTTTAATACACTATAAAGTAATTTAAAGTATTAGTAATTAGTGGTTTTATGTTTTATGTTTATTGGTAGAGAAAAGACTTAAAAAGTTGCTGATGCTTTAATTGAAAAAAAACGTTTGTAGAGCCTTTGCATTTTTTGATGAATTATACATTTCAATAGAAGCGCCTCCTAACCATTTTTCATAGAATTGAACTGGAGTTGGAAAAAATCCTATAATCGAAAGGGGAATTAATGATCTGGTATTGAAAATTAAGTTGAAATTTATTTTGGGACTATCAGATCTTTCGCAAGGCTTACAATGACAAAGAAAGATACAACAGGCAATATACTTCTGCTTAAAGAATGTAGTTTACATTTATGAATTGCATATTGGGAGTAAAGAGGTACACATACTTAGGCTTATAAAGCAAAAAAAGGTTGAAGTTTAACTTTGTAAACAATTAAAAGGGGGGATTGTCTCCTATCTTCCTGTGGGACGCCTGAAGTATATTTACAATTCTAAAAACCGTGAGATCAATACAAGGCTACCAATTTGTCTGAATCAGGATTTTAAGAAAAACAGATTGTATTTCGATTCATTTTACAATCCTGAAAGGATTGAATATTTATTTATAGAAAATAGATACAGCATTGATACGACCCCGTTTGGGGGCGTATACTATTTTCCAGGTATTATCCATAAACATCGGACCTCTCGAGGTCTAACCTTCCTTCTGAAAAATCTGAAATAAACTGAGAATACATTAAACTATGTTTCTAAACTCCATACATAATATCAAAAATAAGCTTAATGTATATTCAAATGAAATGTGTATATCCATTAGGCATCTCCCGAATGAGTATTTCAAAAGAAGGGATCTCTCCTACCTGCAATTTTTGTAATAATTTATAGGTAAGAGCATTGGTCAGATTTCTGTTGCCACTTTATTTTGCGGTTTAGCAATCTGATGTGGTCTAAAATTGGCATTTCCCTTAATAGGATTTAACAGTAAAAGTGGAAAGTCTTGACATAGAGAAGGCTCCTACCGCCATTGCCAGATCCCTTACAGCTACGTCAAAATAATGACCGCTTGTGATCAGGGATATTGCAATAAGAGTCAACCATGCTGCAACGATAAGTCCTCCTATTTGTGGTTTTACCAATACTATGACTCCTGCTATTATTTCAATGACTCCTACAATCATCATAAATATGTGAGGGGAAAAAGGCAACATGGTTTTAAGGCTTGGATTAAGATAATCTTCCCAGTGGGTAAGAATATTTGTGAACTTGTCAAGACCAGCAGCAATCGGTACTATTATATAAGTGAATTTTAATAAATTGAAAACAGTTCTTAGCGAGCTTGAATTAGATGTTACCATTTTTATTTTTGTTTTGAGTTATACTTCATTAGAGTAACTGAACAAGAAAATGGTTACAAAAAAGTTTTAAATTTTAAGTAGTAAGTTTTAATAAGTAGGGCTATCTTAGTTTAAATTTTAAGTGGCAAGTTGCTATTCACAACTTACCACTTAAGGCTTATCCCTTATCACTTTTTTTTGGGTACTTTAGCTCCTTCTTTTCTGGCTTCAGAAAGTCCGATTGCTATTGCCTGTTTTCTGCTTTTTACAGGCTTTCTTGAACGCCCTGATTTGAGCTTGCCTTCTTTCATCTCTTTGATGTTTTCTTCGACTTTCTCCTGAGCTCTTTTTCCATATTTTGCCATACGCTTCAATCGATTTTTCTTAAAGAATAACAAGTTGAATTGATATATAGTTGGATTTATTGTCAATGGATAAGAAGTTTTAATCAGGATTAACCGGATTGAATTTTTCGAAGTTACAATTTCACTTCCGCGAAAACTTTTTCATATAATGAATTAATATTTCTAAAATCATTTATTTCCTTTAATAAAAAGTGGCAGATGACCATTTAAAATCTTTCAGATTCCTCTAATCCTACATTTATCGAGTAATAAAAGGTTCATCCAGGAAATGCGAATTGTTAAAAAAGAGAGGGCTATAGTCTGTTAATATAAACAAAATTTTCTTGCAATAGACAGAGAGGCCTGTCTCGGAATGTTTACGGAATCGAGCTAATTGTGAATATTGCTTCTAAAAAATACTTCATGTTTAGATTATTCACCGCTGTCAAAATTTATGTCAAAAAATATCAGCGAAATTTATGTTTACCTTTTGCACTTTAATTGTATGTATTATAATAATATTCTATGAACCCTTACAGATTTTAAAACTACTTATTTTATTAAAAAATCTTTGAATAAAAAATGTAATCTTAAAGACCAGATGCCTATTTCTAAATCATCCCACCGTTTGGTCCTTTAAAAAGCCCTCATGAAGAATTTAACAATGGAGCTGTCCGATATGGAAAGGATGATCATTCATGTGTTGATTTAACTATTATTGAAATAATGGAAACGAAAGATTATATTTTTAATAATAAAGTTCGGAGCAGGATTGGAAGATGATTCTCTTGCGACTCTATATTTTTTTATGCCCATGTAAACATTATATTCTTATGCGTGTTTTTTTACATCTTGATATTCTTAAAGTTATATTTCATAAATTAGTTAAATCTTAAATTGTTTATATCCTATTTTATGTAGAAATAATTCTTAGACAGTATTAATAGATAAGTTATTTTTGTAGTTGTAACATAGATTTATACCGCTTTTTTATTTACGATATGAATAAAAGAATCATCGCTTTAGTATTCCTGTTGAGCATTTACTTACAATTCAGAGTTAATGCTCAATGCGATAACTGTACTACTTCTTACGCAGCGAATGCATCAATTGTAGCAACGGCAAATAATCAGACAATTTGTATTTCGGGGGGAAGTAACTTTTCATTCAGTTCTACCTTTAGGAATGTTACATTAAAGATTTGTGCTCCGAATGTGCAATTAGTAAATGTTCAGATAAGTACAGGAGCATTAAATAATACCATTGAAAGTTTTGGGGATAATACCCGTATAAACAATTTGGTTACAGAGCCTGATACCTTTTCATTTATTGCTCACAATACAGGCGCCCTTTTATCTTCGGCTACGATTAACGGCATGTCTTCTTTTACAACGAAAACAGGTGCCTCACTTACAATTTCTCAGAATGTAAATCCGGGAAATAAGATATTTATTACAGCTGAAGATAATTCAAATATTAATACAGCAGACGTTACTTCCAATAAAGGCGGAAGAATTATTGTTGGCAAAGGATCGAATTTTGCTTCCTCCGGAAAAGTATTTCTGCAAAACGAAGGTTTCATCTTTAATACAGGGGATGTATATGCAGCGGGAGATTTTACGGTTCAAAATGCCGGTAACGCTATGACCAATTATTGCGGTGAATCGCATATAACGATTGGTGGTAAACTTACGATCAACAGTGGTAGAATATATAATGCCGGTACTGTAACTGCCGGAACGATTGCTGTGAATTCCAATGCGGGTCCTATCTATCTGAATCAGGGTTCTGTTATGCAAGCCAACCACCTGGAAACAAACAATACTGCAAATTTATTCAGAGGAGATAGTATAGGTAACGGCGAATGCGCTTTATTTAAAATTACTTCATATGGCTCCTTTAATGCCCCCATATCAAATTCTCCTAAAATTAAGTATTGTGGCCCGGCTACCAGCCAAATAGGACAAGCAACTCCCGACTGTAATTGTGCAACAGAAAAAGCCTTATGTATTCCACTCTGTGAGGCCCCAACAGAAGTAACCATAACAGGGCCTGTGTCGAATATATGCGCAGGAGACTCTTCCGTGCTGACAGCAAATGCAACTGGTTTGAAAGCTGGAGATACCTACACATACAGCTGGTATAAAGATAGTGTGGCTCCTGCCAATCTGATTGTAACCAAAATTAACAATACGACTTTAACTGTTAAAGAAACCGCAACCTACTTTGTGGTTGTAGCAAATACTATTGACTCAGTAAAGTGTTCCAATCAAAATGTTGCAGGTTTTAAATTCACTGTCCATCCGAATCCTCCGAAACCACAAATAAGCGCAAGCGGACCGTTGACCTTCTGTGATGGTGGTTCTGTAAATCTTACTGCCACTAGTTCGGGGTTTACAGGAGGCACCTTTACCTGGTCGACAGGTTCAACTGAAAATCCATTGCATGTCACTACTCCAGGGATTTACTCAGTAAGCTTTGCTTCTGAAGAGCGTTGTTCTTCTGATACATCTGATAGTATTACTGTGATTGTTTATCCGAAACCTCCCAAACCAGTAATTTCGGCAAGTGGTCCGCTGACATTCTGTGATGGAGGTTCAGTAGACCTTACTGCAAGTAGTATAGGATTTACTGGAGGTACTTTTACCTGGTCGACGGAATCAAAAGACAATCCTTTGACTGTCACTACTCCTGGAGTTTACACAGTGACCTTTGAGTCTGAAAAGCTTTGTTCATCTGATACATCTGACAGTATTACAGT
>JAEYZG010000023.1 GCA_023428135.1 Bacteroidota bacterium
GCTAAACACAGATTCCATATACAAATTTTCTATAAGTTCAATTCATAATTTTTACAGGGCAGTGGTGAAGTCGGGAACCTGTCCGGAAAGAACTTCCGAAGCATATTACCTTGGGGAGTTCTTGAAAATGAGGATATACACTTCTTTTTCTCCCAACGGAGATGGTTTTAATGACATCTGGTTTATAGACGGCATAGAAGCTTTTCCTGATAACAAAGTGAGTATTTTCAATCGTTGGGGAAATCTAGTTTATGAAGCGAGCGGATATGATAATAACATCAAAGTCTGGAAAGGCACAGCTAATACCGGTATGCTGATTGGAAATGATAACACATTACCAGATGGCACGTATTTCTATAATCTGGATTGGGGAAAAGGTAAAAAGCCTTCCACAGGTTATGTCGTTATAAAAAGATAAAGAATTAAGTACACGTGGTCAGGTCAAGTTTATTACTGGTTAGTTTAGTTTTGATGTCTTTGGTAACCAAAGCCCAGCAGGCTACGTTGTATTCTCAATACATGTTTAACGGGCTAGCGATTAATCCGGCATATGCCGGCTCCAGTGAAGCTTTAAACTTCACTGCTACAGGAAGAAAACAATGGAGTGGAGTAGAGGGGGCACCTTCGACACTTACGTTTTCCGCACATACACCTATACGTAAAGAAAAGATGGCATTGGGAGCTTTAATAACCAATGATCGTATATCTGTTTTTACGCAGACAACATTAAATATAATTTACGCTTACAGATTACACCTTTCCTCCAAATCAACTCTGTCATTCGGTCTTCAGGCTGGGGCTTCCAATTATCTTGCAAGATACAGCGATTTGACTTACAAGACTGCTTATGACCCTACTTTACAGCAGGAAGATTATAATACAATTACTCCGGGATTTGGAGCCGGAATTTATTACAATTCAAAAAAGTTTTATGCCGGAGCTTCTGTACCCTACCTGGCAAGTAATTTCCTTGCTTCAAAATATGTCGCCAATCGTTTGGAATTAAAGAATCATTACTTTTTTACCGCAGGTTATGTTGCTCAAGTAAATGAGTATTTGAAATTTAAACCGAGCACGCTTATTAAATATATAGAAGGCGCTCCCGTACAGATTGACTATAATGCTAATTTCCTTTATAAAGAAGTTCTTTGGCTTGGTGTCTCGTACAGAAGTGCCACTTCACTGGTATTTCTGGGTCAGGTCTATGCCAATGATCAGCTCAGCTTTGGGTATTCCTACGATCATAGCCTTTCAAAATTGTCAGGATTTAAGACAGGGGCTCATGAAATTATGATTAGCTACCTTTTTTCATATACTAAAACTAAAGTCGTTACACCAAGATATTTTTAATGATGAAGGCATTTTTGAAGTTGATTGTGGCTGTTGTATTGCTATTAAAAACATCAGTGATTTATAGTCAGGATAAAAATATAGTTGCTCACTTTAAAAATGATCTGAAGCTTGCAGAAGATCTTTATGCAAAGCAGGCTTATTTGAAAGCCAGCGAGATGTTCCAGCGAATTGCCAAGAAAGACACTGGAAATGCTGATATCAGATTTAAAATAGGGGAATGCTACTGGAAGCTTAACAATACCACTGAAGCTGAATATTGGTACAAAGAAGGATTTAAAAGAAACAATGCCATTATAAACCAGGCTGATTATAAGCTACATCTTGCAGAAGCACTGGTGATTAATGGAAAGAAGGACGAGGCTAAAGTATGGTATGACCTGTATAGTAAAGAAAGTCTGAGTAAAAGAGCAATAGCAGAATCCAAAAGGAGAGGGCTTGATGCTTATGATACTTTCTTTAGAGATTCTTTATTTTACAGTGTAAAGGAATTGCCTATTAATTCCTCTGCATCAGAATATTGTCCGACTTTTTATCAGAAGGGACTTGTGTTTGTTTCAAACAGAAAAACGATTGAACTGGTAAAAAATGTTGATGCAGCAGATCAGAAAAACTTCCTTGATTTGTATTATGTTGAGTTCATGGGTGATACAGGATTCGGAAAGCTTCAAAAATTTACTGACTTTAATGCAGGGTTAAATGAAGGCCCCGTTACATTTTTTGAAAATGGAAGAAAAGCTGTTTTTTCCAAAAATGAAACAGCAATTGGAAAAGATACCAAACGTTTGCAATTATTTTATTCTGAAAAAGATCAGAATGGAAAGTGGACTAAACCTCTACCATTGCCATTTAATAATTCAAGTTATTCTGTAAGTCATCCTTTCTTTGATAAAAATACAAGTTGTCTTTATTTTGTGTCGGATATGCCTGGAGGCTATGGTGGAACGGATATTTACAGAAGTATCTTCCACAATGGAGCATGGATGATGCCTGAAAATATGGGTACATCTATTAATACTTCAGGAAATGAAATGTTTCCTTTTGTCTCAAAGGATAGTTGCCTGTTTTTTTCTTCAAATGGGTTACCTGGTATGGGAGGGCTTGACCTGTTTTTTGTTGATTTAAAACATGCGTCAAAGCCTATAAATCTTGGAGCTCCTTTAAATAGCTCAAAAGATGATTTTTCTTTAATTCTTAACGATAATACTTCAACGGGATTTTTTTCGAGCAACAGGAAAAAGTCTGGTGGAGATGATATTTACAGAATTATTATTCATAAGATAAAGTATGAAGGAGTACTGCTTGATAAACTAAAAGCACTACCTTTAAAAGGTGTTACCGTAAAAATTTCTGATAAAGAAACCGGAAAAACTGAATGGGTTGTTAAGAGCTCTAATAAGGGAACATTCTCCTGCTATCTGATGCCTGGAAGGTATTATCTGGTAGAGGCAGTAAAGGATGATTATAAGGTATCCCAAACTGACCTCTATTTTACCTCGAGATATGAAAATATTGTGAGGAATAAAATAATAATGGAAAAGGTAAAAAAGTCCTTTGTTAAAGGAAGGGTGATAAAAGATACTTCCATGGTAAGAAATTGTATGGTGAAGGTTTTTGATTTTTCAAATGATTCTGTTGAGGTGATTAAGACAAATAAAGCAGGAGAATTTTCATGTGAAATTAATAAGGATACTACCAATATTTTTTATGCTGAATATAAAGGCGTGAAAGGTATTTATAAGCTTGAACCTGTTCAGCGAAAGCGAAAAGGTTCAGTATTGACGTTTATCACTCTTGAACTTGCCCCTCTGAAATTTAAAGAATGTGAAGGTGTATTGCTTGATACTCTTGACCACCCATCACCAAAGGATTCTTTGATTTTGTCCAATGAACTTACAGGGGAAGAAGAAATAATAAAGACAGATAAAGATGGGAAATTTAAATTTAGTGCGTGGGAATCAGGGAGATATTCTTTATTTTTGAAGACTGAAGACAAATATGTCTGGATGAGTACTTTTGTTCCTGAAAAAGTTAACAGAATGCAATTAAGAAAAAGGAAAAAGGATGAAATCTATTAACATTATTCTCTTAACTCATCAACTCATTTTATCGTAAGTGTTGAATAAATTTGAAGTATGTCAACTCAGGTAGCATTAAATGATTTTTCAACTAAAGATGAGAGCTCTACAACTCTCAGGGAAATTGCGCTAATCTTCCTCCTGGCGTGTATTCAATTCACTTTTGTCATTGACTATATAGTGATTCTGCCCCTTGGTCCGGAGATCATGAAGTCATTTCAGTTACGCCCGGATGAATACGGGATGATCATATCAGTATATACACTTACAGCTGCAATAGCAGGGTTCTTTTCTTCATTTTTTATAGATCGGTTTGACAGGAAACAGGCTTTATTGTTTTGTTTATTTTATTTCCTTACCGGCTCAATATTAAGTTACATAGCGAATACCTATTATTTCTTTATGTTGGCGAGGATGTTTACGGGAGCCTTCGGTGGTGTAATGTCTTCGCTTGTTATGATTTATCTGGGTGAGAAATTTTCATTGAAGAAACTCGGAGTAGCGACGAGTTTCGTGATGATTGCTAATGGTATGGCGACAATTGTAGGAGTACCTGCTGCAGTATATTTCTCAAACAATTATGGATGGAAATTCCCTTTCTTGGTACTATTATCCATTAATTTAATAGTTCTGACACTCACTTATTTTTTCTTGCCCAGCACAAAAACGCAAAAAACAAAAAGTAGATCAACTGTCTCGCTTAGGTTAAGATCGGTCGTCTTAAGCGCAAATTTTATCTGGCCGGTTGTCTTTATGTCTTTATTGACATTTGCAGGCGGGGCTACCATTTTGCCATTTCTAAGTGCATACGTATCAACAAATTTTTATTTCGCTACAGAAGAAATTGCATTAATGTTCTTCTATGGAGGACTTGCGGCTTTGTTTGTTAACCCTATTGTAGGTTTCCTTATCGATAAATTTGGAAAGCAGAATGTATTTCTGTTGCTTAATTTCATTTCGATCATTCCCTTGTTGTTGCTCACTACATTTCCTTTCACAGAAAAAAACGCGACACTACTTGTAACTACCCTCTTCTTCTGCCTTTCCACTGCGAGGCAAATGTCGGGTATTACTTTGGTAAATTCCTTGTTTCCCAGTGAACATCGCGGCAGGTTTATTACAATTAATTCTTCTGTTCAGTTATTGGCAGGAAGTGCAGCCACAGCTATTAGTGGGAAAATAATTTATACCGAAGAAAACCTGCTATGCAATTTTGATGTTCTTGGCGTTATCGGGATTTGTGCCACAATTATTTGCATATTCGCTGCTTTTATTCTGGAAGAGCAGAGTTAGAATACTAAAATGTCGGGAAGGTAGCGTTCAATAATTTCCTCTAAGGCTATAATTATTCAGGCAAAATTCCGTTACCTTTAGTGTCTTGAATTATGAGAAGAATATTGTTTATCCTGTTTTTTGTTTCCTATTCCCTTATTTCACAGGGGCAAAATGGGAAAAATATAGTTCAGCTTTCAGGACTTGTAATTGGAGGTGACAGTGCATACGGAATACCGGGAGTCACTATTTACACGCCAAAATCCGGAAGGGGAACCATCACTAATTATCTCGGATATTTTTCTATGCCTGCTTTAGGGGGCGATAGTGTCGTAATCAAATCATTAGGGTTTAAGGAAAAGTTTTTTATTGTTCCAAAAGACACCAATAAATTGAGTCTTGTAATTGAGCTATTGGGTGACACCTCCATTTTGCCCACTGTTGAGGTTTTTCCCTGGCCTACAGAAAAAATATTTAAAGAAGCTTTTCTCTCGCTCAAATTGAACGATAATTCTTACGATAACATGCATAAAAACCTGAATGAGCAGGTAATGAGAAGAATGCTTTATACACAGGAAGCAAACAGTAAGAATAATCACAATTACTATATGCAGCAGCAAACTGCAAGAGTGGAAAATAGATTTTATTCACCTACATTGAGTTTATTAAATCCATTTGCCTGGTCTAACTTTTTAAACTCTGCACGTAACGGAGGGCTTAGAAATAAGAAGAAGGAAGAAAATGAAAAGTATGGGAATGATGATTTTTAATTCCTTTTAAGGCTTAAAATGTATATTTTGATTTTTAGATTTAGTTTGATTTTTAGGGTCTTGTATTTTTAATACTTTGGATTTTTTGGAACAAAAAGGTACAAGTGGTTCCTGGTATATCTATTTCAGGAACAGACTGTAAAAAGAGCATTTATTATCATATAAACCGAAATGCCAGCACAAGCACCTGATAATATTAAATTCCATTCTCTGATATTTACTCTTAATAAATAAGTGATTATAAATGTTGTTATTAACAGGAGTAAGATTATCAAAATCAAAGCAGATACAATCCCCATATTGAAAGCAAGAATTGGTAGGAATAATTTATCAGATTTTAAAACTGTTCCAACGGCCGCTGGGAAATCCATTCCATGAAGTAATCCACCGGCAAAAGCTAGAAAATATCTGTAGTTATGAGGCGAATATTTGTTTGTAAAAGCATTCTTTTTTAGGAAGAAGTTGGAAATAGAAACAACTATTGTAGTCAAAGGAAGAAGGTAAAGGAGTAATTTGATAGGCACATTTATTATTTCGAATGCTGATAAAAGGAAAGTAACAAGGTATCCGAAAACAAAGAACCCCGCATAAGTTGCAATCAGTCGGATTGATTTGAAGGTGTAAATTCCACACAATGCTATGATAAAAAGTATGTGTACAAATACATCCAGATAGGTTATTTTGATAAATCCCAAATTGAAATGGTGGATAAAGTCTGACATAGGTCAATGATTTATCTTTATTTTGCTTTATACGATTTAAGCTAAATCAAGGTTTAATAGCTTAAAAAAGAGGGAAAAAGTAAAGGCTGCCTATTTTTGAAGCAGCCTTTACTTTTAGGAATTTTAACAAAAGTTAGATTTTTACAGACTCAAGGTTTAAGAATTGAATGTTATCGTTTTCATCCAGAGTAATGCCTACGACTTCATCTTTCTTAATAGCTCCTGACAAAATTTCTTTGGAGAGTTCATTTAAGATATGTCGCTGAAGCACACGTTTTAGAGGTCTTGCTCCAAACTGAGGGTCAAATCCCAATTCACCAAGTCTCTCCAATACCTCTGGTGAAGCTTCTAATCTTATGCCGCTTTCTTCAAGTCTCTTCTGAATTCCTTTGAATTGGATATCCACGATTTTCCTGATTTCTTTCCGGGAAAGAGGTTTGAACATAATGATTTCATCTTCCCTGTTAAGGAACTCTGGACGGTAAGATTTTTTCATCTGCTCTATCACATCAACTTTTGTTCTTTCAACTACCTCTTCTTCGTTGTATTCATTGATCTCTGCAAAATTTTCCTGAATAAGGTTTGCTCCGATATTAGAGGTCATGATGATAATCGTATTTTTGAAATTGGCAACACGCCCTTTGTTATCAGTAAGCCTTCCATCGTCAAGCACCTGAAGCAGAATGTTAAATACATCCGGATGCGCTTTTTCAATTTCATCTAGCAGCACTACAGAGTAAGGCTTCCTTCGTACAGTTTCGGTCAGCTGTCCTCCTTCTTCATAACCCACATATCCCGGAGGCGCTCCGATAAGCCTGCTTACAGAATGCCTTTCCTGATACTCAGACATATCTATTCTGACCATTGCATTTTCATCATTGAATAAGAATTCTGCTAAAGCTTTGGCTAGTTCTGTTTTACCTACACCTGTAGTTCCGAGGAAAATGAAAGAACCAATAGGTCTTTTCGGATCCTGCAAGCCTGCTCGGCTCCTTCTTACTGCATCTGATATAGCCTGGATAGCTTCAGCCTGGCCTGCAACTCTTTTCCCAAGTTCTTCTTCGAGATGAAGTAATTTTTCGCGATCGCTCTGCAGCATTTTTGCCACAGGAATTCCAGTCCATTTGGCCACTATTTCTGCAATGTCTTCAGCAGTCACTTCTTCTTTTAGCATGGAACTTCCATGTGCCTGAGTTTCCTGAATCTGCTTTTGAAGATCCTGAAGATTTTTTTCGCTCTCCTTTATTTTCCCATATCTTATCTCTGCTACTCTTCCATAGTCACCGGAACGTTCAGCCTGTTCGGCTTCATTTTTATATTTTTCAATATTTTCCTTTTCTTTTTGAATAGATTCTATCAGTGTTTTCTCATTCTCCCATTGCGCCTTCAATTCATTGCGTTTATCTGTTAATTCTGCTATGTCTTTAGAAAGCTGAGCTTCTTTCTCTTTGTCATTTTCTCGTCTTATAGCCTCACGCTCAATTTCAAACTGCATAATTTTTCTTTGTACCTCGTCCAGTTCTTCGGGTAAAGAGTCAATTTCTATTCTCAGTTTGGAAGCTGCCTCATCCATAAGGTCAATAGCTTTATCCGGAAGGAAGCGATCAGAGATATATCTGTTAGAGAGCTCTACTGCTGCAATGATAGCGTCATCTTTAATTCGCACACCGTGGTGAACTTCATATTTTTCCTTGATACCCCTTAGTATAGAAATAGCATCCTGAAGATCTGGTTCGTCCACCATCACAGCCTGAAACCTTCTTTCAAGTGCCTTATCTTTTTCTATATACTTTTGATACTCCTTTAATGTAGTTGCACCGATTGCGTGCAGCTCACCTCTAGCCAGAGCGGGCTTCAGTAAGTTTGCCGCATCCATAGCACCTTCGCCTCCTCCGCCTGCTCCAATCAGAGTATGGATTTCATCAATAAACAGAATGATTTCTCCTTCAGAGTCGGTTACTTCCTTTATTACTGATTTCAATCTTTCTTCAAACTCACCTTTGTACTTTGCTCCTGCAACAAGGAGTCCCATGTCGAGGGATACAACAGTCTTTGACTTCAGATTTTCAGGAACGTCCCCATTGACAATTCTCTGTGCTAATCCTTCTACAATGGCAGTTTTACCAACTCCTGGTTCACCAAGAAGAACAGGGTTGTTTTTAGTTCTTCGTGAAAGTATCTGAAGAACCCTTCTAATCTCTTCGTCTCTTCCGATTACTGGATCTATTTTACCTGCTTTCGCAAGTTCGTTAAGGTTTTTGGAGTATCTTTCCAAAGACCTGTATTTCGCCTCTGCATTTTGGTCAGTTACTTTTGAACCACCTCTTAGCTCATGAATTGCAGCTTTCAGATGTTTTTCAGTAAAGCCAGCATCTTTCATCAATGTTGCCGTTTTATCTTTTCCGGCCAAAATACCAAGTAAAAGGTGTTCAACTGCGACATATTGATCACCAAATTCCTTCAAAAAAGAGCTTGCTTTTACCAAAGCCTGATTGGCATCATTTGATAGAAAAGGACTTCCTCCACTCATTTTTGGGTAAGAGCGGATGATTTCATCTAGTTTGGTCTCAAAAAGATTCTTATTAACGTTTAGTTTCTTTAAAAGAAAGGCAATCATATTCTCATCAGATTCGAGTATGGCCTTTAAAATGTGTCCGGATTCAACCCCCTGTTGCTGGTGGCTTCCGGCTATTTCCGTAGCCCTTTGAATGACTTCCTGGGCTTTTATTGTATAATTATTAAAGTTCATAGGTTAAGTAACTTTTATTCTACATCCTAAACATCAAACTTTCGTCCATTGGTGCATAATTTATAAAACAGGAAAAAATGTCATCTTTCGTTTTGTTTTTTTAAGATTATGGTGTCAATTTGTCTTGCACTTCGGCTTTTGGGAATTTTAGTTTCGGTTAAAATGGCAAAAGCCGGAATTCAGATTAAAGAATTCCGGCTTTTGCGGTGATAGTTCAGAAAATACTGTGATTACCTTCTTCCTCTCAATGTTGGGGACAACAAGTGGTCATTTCCGAAATGATATGTTACTCCAAGTAAAAGAGCGAAGGTATAGTTGTGATAGAACTGCTTGTAATTATCGTAGTTAGTCACAGGGATATCAGCATTGGTTTTAGCTTTCTTGTTTAAGGTATTGGTAATACCGAAGTCAAACTTTAAACTTGTGTTAAAAGTAAAGTGCTGCGAAAGGTAAACATCTAATCCAGCTCCAATAGCTGCATCTATGATAAACTTGTTATAATATTCATTTTTAGAAGGAGGAAGATCGTAGAATGCTGTCAGATTTGGGTCTTCTGCTCTTCGGGTGTAGATAACATTTCCTCCTGCGCCCTTTATAAGATATCCCAACTGAGGACCTCCATAAATTACAAAATCAGTTTTTTTAGTTAATTTATGAGAAACACGGAGAAATAAGGGAACTTTGATATAATCAAGTCTTCTTTTACCTTTTAATATAGTAGCGGTATCAGAAGGGTGATATAGAAGTTCAGATGTAAATTTTTGATTGTGAGAGGCATAGAATGCACCTGTTTGGAATTTTGTCGCTCTGTCCAGGGTGAAATCTACATTTAGACCCGCTCCACCAGCAAATGTATTTTTGCTATCATATTGAGGATCATAATTGTTGGTTAAAATACCAGATTTGGAAGGGAAGTAGTATACTCCCAGCGTTACCTGTGCAAATGAAGCAGATACGCAAAATAAAAATGCGAGGAAAAGTAATGCTTTTTTCATGTGAACTTATTTTGGTAATACAAAAGTAAGAAAAAATCCAATTCGATCCCTACAAAAAAAATGACTCTAACGGATTTTAGTTATAACTGGTTGAAATTTCGATGTGAATTTTATATCGTCCATATATGTTTTAGCTAGGGCCAGTTATTTAAAGGGATAATTTGTACCTTTGCACCTATGAGCACTCAGGTTTTAAAAGACATTCGTAAGCAAACTATTCAGGATCTGAAAATTTTTCTGGAAGAAAAAGGAGAGAAGGGATTTCGGGCAAAACAGATTTATGAATGGATTTGGAATAAAAGTGCGTCTTCTTTTGATGAAATGACAAACCTTTCTATTAAAACACGTGATCTTTTAAAGGAAAGTTTTGCGTTTCAGAAGGTTACCATTGCTCAAAAACAGGTAAGTTCGGATAAGACCATTAAAGTAGGTTTCAGACTTTTTGATGGCAATCTGGTGGAAGGAGTTTTGATTCCTGCTGATGATCGTATGACTGCTTGTGTTTCTTCTCAAGTGGGTTGCTCACTGACCTGCAAGTTCTGCGCTACTGGTTATATGGAAAGGAAAAGAAACCTTGAACCAGGGGAAATATATGATCAGGTGGTTTTGATAAGAAAGCTTGCAGAGGAACATTATAATACTCCTTTAACAAACATTGTATTTATGGGAATGGGTGAGCCCTTACTCAATTATGCCAATGTATTAAAGGGTATAGAAATGATTACTTCTCCGGATGGCTTGAATATGGCTTCCAAAAGAATAACACTTTCAACTGCCGGGGTTGCTAAAATGATTAAAAAACTTGCGGATGATGAGGTGAAGTTTAACCTGGCGTTATCGCTACATGCTGCGAATGATGTGAAGAGAAATGAGATCATGCCGATCAACGAAACCAATAGTCTTCAAGCATTAGGAGAAGCATTAAGATATTTTTACAAAAAAACTGGCACGCGTGTCACATATGAATATATTGTATTTCATGATGTTAATGACAAGATTGAAGATGCCCGAGAGCTTTACGAATTCAGTAAAATCATACCTTGCAAAATCAATATTATAGAATACAACCCCATTGCGGAAGCTTCTTATGTGAATGCAAAAGAGGATAGAATTGAAAAATTCAGAGCATTTCTGGAGGCTAAAGATGTCACGGTAAATGTTCGGAGAAGCAGGGGCAAAGATATAGATGCAGCCTGCGGTCAGCTTGCTATCAAAGAAAAACCAGGATCAGTTGCCTAGGGCTTTCCTAAAAGGCAACTGAAATATTAGTGGCAAGGTCTGCTCCTTTTCCATGCTCAGGGAAAATAAAACCGGTTAAGTTGTCTGAGCTGAATCCCCATTTAAAACTTTGCCCGATTTTAAAACTGAAAAAGGCACCTACCGCTCTTTTATTATAGCCCCCAGCGGAAAGTAAAACGCCTCCATTAAAAACTCTATGAAAGTCATGGTTGTAACCTATGCTGAAAAAGGACTTTGTTGTAGAGCCGGGAAGATTCTGGAATCCCTGAATGTAAGTAAAGAAGATGGTGTTAGAGTTATAAGTTTGATCGTCTTTTTTGGAAGTTCTTGGGGTTTTGATTTTTCCTTCAATCACAAGTCTCGTACTTAATGGTGTTTTATACGAGCCTCCTTTGGTTTTTACAGGGTCAAAAATCTGGGCAAGTGTATCCGTGCTGTATTTCTGACTACCGAAGAATCTGCTAATGATCAATCCTTCATATTTTACCTGTCCTGAGCGTTCATAGGTGGTAACTTCTTTATCATATTTTACAGCACCAAGATCTAATATGCTAGTTGTAAATTGAAGGTATTTATTGACAAAAACAGTAACACCTGCATCTGCACCAAAGCCTTTTCCATTTGAGTTCCGCAGATTGAGGTTATCAATTCCGGAGGTTTGTACTTTATAGTTAAAATCAAAATCTATAAAACGTCCTTCAGGATCTGTATACATTGACCCATTTGCAGGGCTCATATATATGGAGCCGATGCCAGTCAGGTATTTTAACCGTGCCCCAACTCTTATTCCAAATCCATCTTCTTTCCCAATGACTGGAATAGCAGCACCAATTGCATATTCTCTAAGGTAGTTCACGTTTAAACTTGCTGGGCCCAGGTCTACACGTTGCCCGGCAAATTGCTTGTTTCCTTTTAAAGCAAGCTTCAGGAAGTTTTCACCAAATAAAAAACTTGTACCGAATCTTTCATTTACCCCTAGAGAAAAGGCGAGTTTTTTTTCAGACTTAGTCTTAAATTGGACAGCCACTCCTAGTAACTGAAAATCAAGCCCTGCACCAAAAAGATTTTCATTATTCAGTTTTGATAAGACTTTATTGACGTCCTGATTCTGTATTAATCCTTTTTGATAAATTTCTTTGGCAGTCCTATAATCAAAAGATGTATTGCCCATCCAGACATAACTATTGATGCCAATCTGGACATGCTTGTTTCCCAAGTCCAGTTCGGACGGAGAGTATTTGGAAGCATTCAGATCATTATAGTTGCAATACCTCGTGCCCATATTATTTTGAGCTGAAGCAAATAATCCTGTTGAAAAAATGAACAGTGCTGTTAAAATATTTCTCATGAAAATTATTTTTTTATTGCAACATCTAAATCCCCGGTGAGCTGAAATTTCAAAAGATTATCCTTGTTGATGGTCACATCAGGAGGATTGGCAGCATTGAATCTGATTCGAAGGAATTCTGCGTTGATTATTTTATTGGCTTTAGCTTCGTTGAGTTCAGTTGTTATTTTGGTTTCTCTCGGAGCTACAGTTACTCCATTGGCAATCACAGGTTCCTGAATAGTCGGATCTGTGTTGAATAGAGAGTCCAGGACTGTATAGGAGCCATCCAGGAAGTACAACTGAAGACTGAATTTTAAAGGCATGCCATTGTTGGCAAAAGTAAATAACTTTCCGGAAAGGGATTGAGCATTTATATCTGTTCCCTTAAGGTTTAAATCTACAGTTTCTTCTACATTGAATGTATTGCCCTGCGACAGTGTGATTGATTTAAATTTCAGTTTATCTATATAGACTTCTATTTTAAACTCCTTGGAAGGATCCAGTATTTCTGTATTTGTGCTTTTTTGGGTTGCAAAGTTGAGGATTTGCAGGTCCAACTCCGGCAGTAAAGTTTTATTATTCAGATTGACAGCGGGCATTTTGTAAATACCTCCATTACCAGGAAGCCCCAAAGGTAGTTCATGGTTTACAAGAGGATCACCAAGAGGGTCACCACTTTGACTTATTTTAACAATAACCCCTGGTTTTACATCAAAGGGAAGATTGTTGGTAAGTACAAAATAAATCTCTCCTGATTCTACCTCGGCAGACTTAAAAGTCTCTGTCAAATCAAGGTGGTTAGGAGGAAGACTCAAAGGGCCGATTTCAGGTACATCTTTTATTTTTATCGGTTCTTTCTGAGTAATCCCAAAGTCTTTTTCCAGACTGAAAGCGTTTACATATGCAAAACTGTCTATGTCCGGAATTTCATTTATACTGAGATCCTCTTTAACCAAAGGTCCCAAAATCTGGGCATCCCAATCGGGTTCCAGTTCTTGGTCTTGTTTTAAATTGCAGGAAAAGAGAAATAAAAGAATAATAAACAAAAAGCGTTCTGATTTCATTGAGTTAAAAAAAGTCACATACTGGTTAAAGATAGTCAATTTCATTGAATGATAAAATTTATCTGATTTAGGTCATTAACGTTCAAAAACTTTAACGGTTGGTAAAGATTTCTTAATATAGCAGTGTATTAGTATTTTGGGTATTTAATTTATAGAAAATGAATTATAGAAGTATTGCAGGGGTATTGGTAATCTTTGCTTGTCTTTTTTCCTGTTCCGAAGATAAACCTCAAATGGAGGAACAAGTGCATGAACAGCCAGCAGACACAGATACAATAGTATCTGGTATTGATACGCTGAGAACGGAAATGATAAAAATCCTTAAGGCTGACAGTGGGGTTTTCAGAGGAGTAAACTTTGGAATGACCAAAGAGGAGGTCAGTGCTTTAGAATCGGATACCAAAAGAGATTCAACAGAACAGACTTATCTTGACTATCTTTTTGATGTGAATGAACTTGAAGAGGCGGAAGTCTCCTATTTTTATGGCAAAGATTTAAAGATAAATAAGATACAGCTTAATGTGTATCCAGAAGACCAGGACTCACAGACTCAATATTTTAACGAATTAAAGACATTTTTAACTGAAAGAAATGGTGAGCCACAGACAATTACCGATAAGAATGCAATATGGCAGACACCGGAAGCTTTAATAAATATGAAAAAAATGGGGAATGAAAAGGTGCACGATATTCAGGTAGATTTTGTTCCTGCGCCAATCTCAACTCCCACTGCGGCAATAAAATAATCAATAAGCTTTTTGTCAGGCAAAGAACTCATTCTTTGCCTTTTTTTCATCTTTTTCTTTCCTTTTTTAGGGGTTTATGTCAGAATGGCATGCTGTCAGTTCGGAATTCCTGTTGGCATAACCATTGTTATAGGTAGAAGCAACAGAGAAAATTAACAACCTTTTAAAATATTTATTTATGGGAAAAATTATTGGTATAGACTTAGGTACAACGAACTCCTGCGTGTCTGTTATGGAGGGAAATGAACCGGTTGTAATTGCCAACAGCGAAGGTAGGAGAACAACTCCATCTATTGTTGCTTTCCTTGACAATGGGGAAAGAAAAGTCGGAGATCCTGCAAAGCGTCAGGCGATTATCAATCCGAGGAATACCATTACGTCTATCAAAAGATTCATGGGAGTGAAATATTCTGAAGTAACTAAAGAAGCTTCAAATGTTACTTATACTGTGGAAAAAGGACCTAATGATACTCCAAGAGTAAAAATAGGAGACAGACATTATACTCCTCAGGAGATTTCAGCGATGATTCTTCAGAAAATGAAAGCTACTGCAGAAGATTATCTGGGTCATGAAGTTAAAGAAGCCGTAATTACTGTACCAGCATACTTTAACGATGCAGAAAGACAGGCTACTAAAGAAGCGGGTCAGATTGCTGGTCTTGAGGTAAAACGTATCATAAACGAGCCTACAGCGGCAGCACTTGCATATGGTCTTGATAAGAAACATCAGGATATGGTTATCGCTGTATTTGACCTTGGTGGTGGTACTTTCGATATATCAATTCTTGAATTAGGTGATGGTGTATTTGAAGTAAAATCTACTAACGGTGATACACACCTTGGTGGTGATGACTTTGACCAGGTGATCATCGACTGGCTGGCAGAAGAATTTAAAAAAGATGAAGGTCTGGATCTTAGAAAAGACCCAATGGCTCTTCAAAGATTGAAAGAAGCAGCGGAGAAAGCTAAAGTTGAACTTTCCAGCTCTACTGCTACAGAGATCAACCTGCCTTACATTATGCCAGTTGACGGGGTTCCTAAACACCTTGTAAGACAATTAACAAGAGCAAAATTTGAGCAGCTTGCGGATTCTCTTATTAAGAGAACTCTTGAGCCTTGCAAAAAAGCGCTTAAAGATGCTGGTCTTTCAATAGATAAAATCAATGAAGTAATCCTTGTAGGAGGTTCTACCAGAATTCCGAGAATACAGGAAGAGGTTGAGAAATTCTTCGGAAAGAAACCTTCTAAAGGGGTTAACCCGGATGAGGTAGTTGCAGTAGGTGCAGCGATCCAGGGTGGTGTATTGACTGGTGAAGTAAAAGACGTACTTCTTCTAGACGTTACTCCTCTTTCTCTTGGAATCGAAACTATGGGAGGTGTGTTCACCAAACTGATCGAGTCTAACACTACTATTCCATCAAAAAAATCAGAAGTGTTCTCTACGGCTTCAGACAGCCAGCCATCTGTAGAAATTCACGTATTGCAAGGTGAAAGACAAATGGCTAAAGATAACAGAACTATCGGACGTTTCCACCTTGACGGAATACCACCAGCACCAAGAGGAGTTCCTCAAATTGAAGTAACATTCGATATCGATGCAAACGGTATTCTTCACGTATCTGCTAAAGACAGAGGTACAGGAAAAGAGCAGAAGATAAGAATCGAGGCTTCTTCTGGTTTAACTGATGCTGAGATCGAGAAGATGAAAGCTGAAGCTAAAGCAAATGAGGAGGCAGATAAGAGGGAGAAAGAAAGTGCCGAGAAAATCAACGCTGCTGACTCATTGATCTTCCAGACTGAAAAGCAATTGAAAGAATACGGAGATAAACTTTCTGCAGGAAATAAATCAGCTATTGAAAGTGCCCTTGCGGAGCTTAAAACTGCTCACGGTTCAAGAAATGTGGAGGCTATAGATACTGCTCTTGCATCCTTGAATAAAGCATGGGAAGCTGCTTCTCAGGAGATGTATAGTGCAACTCAGGGAGCTGGTCCTGAAGCTGGTGGCGGTGCTGCCGGACAAGGCCCGACTGATACAGGAGGAGTTACTGATGTTGACTACGAAGAAGTTGATTCTAACAAGAATAAGTAATAGGTAGTAAGTGATAAATTCTTAAGTTTAACAATGAAGCCCTGGAGTTTTACTTCGGGGCTTTTTTTGTGGAATTTAATTTAAAGAGGTAGTTTTAATTATATAATTTAATAATCAAATGAGACTCATTTTTTTACTTTTTGCAGTTTTACTTTTTTCATGTATAGAAAATTTTTCTGAAAAGGCAGATGGCAATATTGAAAATGCTACTTTTATAAGGGACTCTGTTTCTCTGAAATCGATGCCTTTGGACTCCTTAACAACAAAACCAGACACAGTTCTATTCCTAATAGATAAAATTAATCGGTGCGTTTTACAAATGGAAGATATAAAGTTTTCAGAGGATGAAGATGGTAGCAAATGGATTGTTTATTGGGATTCTTTAATGATTTATTTTGACCAATTGTTACAAGGTAATTTATTAAATACAGAGCAATTGAAAACACTAGAATCAGTTGTGTTTTCAGAGGATCAGCAGGCAGGAGTTTTAAATGTTTTTGAAAATAGCGGAGGTACATTTCAATCGTACACAATTTGTATGTTTCACAAAATAAAAGATTCAGTTTATTATGATATCCAGTATAATGAATTGCCTGTTGGAGGAGTTTATGGACTTGGGAAAAATCGTTATATCATTTCAGGAGGAGGGAAATCTTGTTCTACTTGTTATTCAGACTTTCTTAAAGAAGTTGAATTCAGGCAAGATAGTTTTATAGTGAATAAAAAATTTGACATAAATTATAGAATGGGAGAAGAGGTTACATTTGATTATGATCCTCAAAGTCGTTTGTTTAGATATGAATGTTGTCCAGAATCAGAAATGAAAGGAGACAATGCTGAATGTGAGGAGGTATGCGAAATTCAGTTTTAATATTACTTAAGGAACAGAAGTTGCGCTTAAGAAGTCCCGTATTTAAAATTTCAGAGTAGATAATCTTCGGAGCAAATCGAGGTTTTTTCAATATTTTTACTCGGTCTATGAATTTGATATGGAGAAAGTTAAACTTATGAATTACGTAATTACATAATTGCATAATAAATAAGAAAAGAGTAGTGGTACATCTAATTTCATGCTTGGAATACCACGTTCGATTTTGTATTTTAGTTTATATCTTTTTAAAATAAACTTTTTATAAAAAATGAAGAATTTATTAATGCCCTTGCTTTTGCTATTGCTGGTCTCTCGAATAGAAGGTGCTAAAGCTGGGATATTTAAGACAATTGATGGTCAACCTACAAAAGCGAATTATTATAGCTGGAACTATACTTTAGGGACATGGGAGTATAATGGTGCTTCTGAATTTGAATACGATGCCAACAATAATCTGATTTTGGAGCTATACACTTCTTCTAAGAAAATTTATTCCTATAATGACCAGGGAAAAGAGACAGGAAATATTACGTATCGATATGTAAACAAGGATTTTGTTCCTTCAAGTAAGGAGATCCGAACATACGATTCCAAAGGGCACCTTATGAGGTTTGAGAGTTTTGGCTCAAGTGATGGGGTTAGTTGGAGTAATAGAGAGCAAACTGTTTATTATTATTCTAATAGTACACTTGAATATCCAGATATGGTAGAGAAGTATACAGGGCAATTAGGTACATGGTATTTGTCCAGGAAATTTTCTAATATGGTTTGGACAGATTTTGAAAGAGAAAAATTTTCTTCTGGCTTAATTGAAGAAGGTACAGATCGAAGAACTACTTACACGACAGATAGTGAAGGAATAAAAAAAGGAAGAATGGAAACATATAGCTCCAATACAAAAACCTGGACTTATTCATTGGAGGAGGTTCATACTAAGGACGACCAGGGTAATACTACTATGACAATTCAGGGAGACTATGGCGGTGGCCCTATAGTGTTTTCAAGAATTATTTATCCGGTAGATGTTAAAGGAAATGATGCAGGTTATCTTGCAGAAATTTGGTCTACCAATAAATGGGTGTTTCTATCTTCTGAATTGATTACCAATACCTATAATTCAAATGGTGCATTGACGGAAACAATAAATGAAGGTAAGGAGGTTGGTTCTGTATTAGAATATCAATTAACAGGAATAAACTATAAGACGAGAATAATTTATGAGGGCTATGGTGAAGTAACTTCATTAGAGCAACCTTCCCGGAATTCCGGGTTTCAGATGGCTGCTTATCCTAATCCATGTAAAAATATTCTGAATATTAAAGGGATAAGCAAAGAAGATATGCATGTCTCTTTGTTTGATATGAATAATCATTCGGTTTTATCTACAATAATTTCAGAAGGAAAGGGGAGTATCGCAATTGAAAATGTCCCCTCTGGAATATATATTCTTAAAGTGGCTGGTCAGTCCGGTGACATTTGTATTCAAAAAATTGTTAAAGAATAAATTTAAACGCTACAAGATTTGAAAAGGGAGGATGTCAAAGTTCTCCCTTTTTTTTAATGTTAGCCAGATTATCTGGTTATTAGTTATTTTTAATTGTAGTTTCCTAAAAACAATTTTAGTACGGAGCTCAATTCAAAATAACCATTCATGATAACAGATGCTATTTTTGTTAACTAACTTAAAAAACTTTGATAGGTAATTTTTTTTGTCTTTTGCACTAGTATAGTTCATAGTTTATTGAACCTTAGATGTGTTTAATTACATTGGGTGGATGTGTATGTAATAATGAGCCAAACTTACAGAGATGCCCTGGTTTGATCCCCCCTTCATGATTTCGTATCTTGCACTACGTATTAAAATTTTAATTCATTATGTTTTTAAAACATGTAAAAGCTTTGGGGGGCGTACTTTCCTGCTTAATTATTTCAGGTACTATCTATGCTCAAAATTATCCGGCAGTATTGGATGTCACTAATTTAAGTGGTTTAAATGGATTTGCCGTACCTGCACTTAACACTGGAGATAGAATTGGATCAGATTTAGATTTTATTGGAGACCTGAATGGTGATGGATTTGATGATATAGCAATTGGTTCTCAGGAGCAAAACAACACTGGGTTTAAGTTAGGAGGTACAGCTTATATTATATTCGGTTCAAATAAACCATTTGCTTCTACTTTTGATCTTAGCTCTCTTGATGGTACCAATGGGTTTATTGTGCAAGGAATCGCAGTAGATGAAAGAAGAGGAAGGGTTGTAAAAGGATTAGGAGATGTTAATAATGATGGAATTGATGACATTGTCATTGGGTCAGAGGGTAGCAAACACATTATCCTGTATGGTAAAAAAAGTAGATTTCCGGCATCAATAATTGCTATCGATATTAATGGCACGAATGGGTTTATCATAGATCAAAGCGGTATCAATGAAATAACTGGTGCTGGTGATGTGAATGGCGACGGCATTAGTGATATCATTTTAGGCCAAGCGCATTGGAGTGAACAAACCTGGGTGATTTTTGGTAAAAATGGAAACTTCCCTGCTACTATTACTTCAACTTATGTTGATGGGGTAAATGGTTTCAAGGTGTCTTCTGCTAGTAATACTAGCATAGCTTCCTTTCACGTTAGCTCTGCAGGTGATATTAATAATGATGGCTACGATGATATAATTATCGGTAACTGGGCCGAAAGTAATACAGAAAATCCAAAATTGACTCATGTTGTGTTTGGCAGGCCTGCACCTTTTCCCACATTGATTGATGTCAATACATTAAATGGAACAAATGGGTTTGCCATCGAAAATTATAGCAGTGAATTTTTAAAGTGGGTAGGTAAGCTTGGAGATATCAATGGTGATGGAATTGACGATATCTACTCAGATAACAGCATTATAATGGGGTCTTCCATGCCTTTTCCTGCCGTTGTAACAAAAGATAATACATTAGATGGGATAAAAGGATTTCTAATTCCAAATGTTAGTTTATCGATGTCTTCTGCTGGTGATCTTAATTTTGATGGGGTAAATGATTTTATTGCAATTGCTTCAAGTCAGGAGTCTTATGTCATATTTGGTAGGAAAAACGGATTTGATGCAACCTTCAATGTTGCAGATTTAGACGGGACAAAAGGATTTAAAATTAAAGACCTATCTATCTCCAATATTGGTCGACCAGTTGGTGGAAATCACGATTTTAATGGGGATGGTAAAGCTGATTTTGTGATAGGTAGTGAGCATGCTCAATCGAAGGGGATTGTTTATGTAGTGTTCGGTGGAGACCATGTCGTATTGCCATTGGAAGATACTTATCCAAAAATTATAAACTTAGGGTTTCAAAATTTTGATTTTGAAGTGAAACCTAAAGAAAATGGAGTTATATTTTTTGCCATCTATAAAGGGATACCACTGACAATAACACAACAAAGTGTTATTAGATCAGGGAAGAATGCTTTGCAATATGGAGCATTCTCTGTGGAAAATGTAAATAAATTTTGGCCTATTGTTAATCTGGAAATGAATACCGCATATACCTTATACCTGTATATGGAAGATGAAATAGGCAATATTGGAACAATATATAAAGTGCAGAATATAAAAACTCTTGCAGATACTCAAGGTCCGACTTTCTTAGTATGTCCTTCTGATCAGATGGTAGGGGAAAGCGTATTACCAAATTTCCTGGATCTGGTTGAAGTAGCTGATAATCTTGATGAAAATCCAAGTGTGAGTCAAACACCTGCTGCGGGTAAAAATATGATAGATGGAATGACTATTACCATCACAGCTGTCGATAATCTTAATAATCACTCTACATGTACCTTTAAAGTATTCAGCTTGCTTACGTCCATAAATGGAGGTACAGATGCAGGAATAAATCTTTACCCAAATCCCGTCAAAAACACTATTTATCTTGATGGAGATGTTCTCTATCAATATAAAATTGTGAATGCAGTAGGATTGAATTGTATGGAAGGGGTCACAAATTCTACAATTAATGTAGAGGCATTAAACGCAGGTTTTTATACTATTCAGCTTTATACTCAGGATGGGCAGTTGCGTCATCAGCAAAAACTGGTAAAAGAATAATAGATTTAATTAGTTCATTTTCATTGAGTACAGGTTTGGGTTCTATAGCCTAAATCTGTACTTTTTTATTATCATTGTTGTCTGGGTGTTTTTCTAGAGTTATGCCTATTTTGTGGTAGGTGAAACTATTTTCTAACTTTCCTTATTTTATAGTCAGACATACTTTTCGTCCGCATTTGACCCTCAAATTGCTGCACCGGCCTATGTTTTTATAGGTTTTGTTTTGTGGATTCAGTGTTTTCATGGATAGTATATAGGTGAAAATACAGTATGATTTTGTTGAATTTATACACTAGATTTGATTAATAATGGAAGGTTTTTGTAAAACATATAATCTGCTGCAATCTCCAACCGGGAAACGCTTTGCTTTTCCGGCAGATTCTGTATGTGATAAAACCTTTATATTTAATCTTCTTCTATCCCTGCCTTCTAAAGACTTTATTAATTAATCCCCGACCCATTCTTTTTTTTATTTAAAGGGTTCGGGGAATTCAGTTACTTCTTTTGAGTTTCTGTTTCTGTTATTAATTATTCGTCTTTAGCTATGTTAAAAAAAATATTTCTTGAACCTGTAGAAAAAATTATTTTCCTGGCAGCCATATTACTTACGGCAATAACCATTTTTATTGCCATCTATATTGGAAGTGATATACTTGTAATTATTAGCGTTCTGTTAACTGTATCTGTTCTTGTTTTACAGAGGGTGATCTCGTCTGAAAGCTGGTATTTCAGGAAGGCAGCTATTCATGAAAAAATTGTTAAGAATTCAGACTGGTTGAGCTATAGTATTAAAGCTTTAGCATTCCGACTGCTTTCTGATAAAAGGAATAAGTATTACTGGCTGTCCTGTCTCAAAATAAGGAATGTGTCCGTTATTGCCGCTTCAGATCCCTCTGCTATTAAAAGTTCAGATTATATGCCGGATGAGTTTATGATAGTTGCAGGGCATAGGCCCGAAATGCCCAAGGGAGACTTAAGGGTACATATCGGAAGTACTCAGTGCATGCAACCCTATTTTATGAATGTTATCCATTTCCGGAATAGTAGTGTTTACTTTCAATTAGAAGGGAATAGCGATGACTCTCATCACACATTTGATAAGAATGACATTGTGCTGGAGATAAAAAGTAATGGTCCATTCATGTTAAATGAAAGATTCAACGAGAAGTTATTTCTGCAAACTGCCTTGAAACCAGGCGTTAAAATGATAGAAATTGATCTTTCCTTAATGACATCAGGATTTTTCAATGAAGGTATTCGAATCGATTGTATTAGAGATCTGCTGAGTTTTGTCTGGAAGGTCAGACGTATCACAATGGGAAAGCCTGTAGGAATTAAACTCACGAAGTACAATAGAGGCTGTTTATCTGATCTTTGCAGTGAGATAAATAAGTCAATAACTATTCCGGATTTTATCACTCTTTCTGCTGAGTTTTATAAATCTTTTCAAACCCATCCTGCAAATGAAGGTAAAGATCAGGATGACTTTTATGTCTCTGCAAGTAAGATCTTAAGGATGCATAAGCTGGATGAAGAGGTTAAAATTATAGCAGAAGGAACAATAGAGTCTGGATTTGATCTTTATAAATCCTTTGCGCTGGGGATATCTGCCTGGTTCCTTAATTCTGGAGTTTATTTCAAGTCAATGAATGCTAAATATATTCTTTCTGATAAGTATGAAGCCAGGGAAGAATTGTTAAATAGTTGCTTTGAATTTATGAAACTCGGTGGATATACTGAAACATGGCAGGTAGAGCCATATTCCATATACAAAAAGGATATTAAAGGCAAATACAATTCGCTTTATGATTTATACTTCCAGAAAGCAGTGGGTGTTTCATCTGCTTCAATTAAACATTTCAATTTAAACTAACAGATATTTAATGAAAAAGGAAATTATTTTATCCAGACAAGACTATGATCTTATTACAAGTCTTATCAAAAATGCTCCGTCAGATTTTTCTCAGTATAGTTTAAAGAAGCTTAGTACTGAGTTGAGATCTGCTAAAGTGGTGGAAGGTGAAAGTCTTCCTGCAGATGTAATAAGAGTAAACTCTGAAGTGGAAATTATTGATGAGAAAGATAAGAAGAGCATGACATTTAAGCTCGTTCCGCCTTCTCTTTCTAATCTGAAAGAAAACAAGCTGTCAATTTTAGCTCCACTGGGATCTGCTATTATCGGTTACAGGAAAGGCGACCTCGTAGAGTGGGAAGTACCGGCTGGTAAAAAAGTATTTAAGATTAAAGAGGTGAGAAATTCCTGAAGAGAATGCTTTCTCTTTTTATCACTAGTTAATAGTTATTACACAGATATATACAGAGGCCATGTTCAGCAATTATCACTTTATCCTGATGCTTGTGTTTAATTTGTTGAACATTCTCTGTGTATTTCTGTGTTATAATAGTCAAACGGAAACTTTCTGATTTAAGATTTCCACTTTTTCCGCTTAATTATTTCTTCTCCAAAGAACAATCGAGCAGCTCTTTATTATTTGTTTTTTGTTCCCCATTGAAAAATGATTCAGGCCAACATCCAAGGTCATGAAATACATGATCTTCCTATTCCAAAATAAGTTTATGAGTAGCTGAAGAATGAATAGAAAATAAAGAACGACCTCTTGAAATTTCGAAAAAGAATTTGAAACTTGAATATTTGAATAAGAATTGATCCTCAAAACGGACTTTTAAAAGACGTATATTGGTTTAAATATAGCCCGATCTATAGAGATACAGAACGGACCTATCAGGTATTTTCTAATCATTCAGTATGTATAAATTTCATGAGAAAAAAGTAATATTGTGAAAAAATGAAAAGAGTGGATGCTTTCAATTCTATTTACTAGTTCAATACATTAATAAAAATAAAATAATGACAGAAGAAAACAAACCATGTCCTCAATGTAAATCACCTTATGGGTATTTAAGCGGATCATTGATGATGTGCCCGGAATGTGGACACGAGTGGGATCCTAATGAAGTAGAAGAAACTGGACTTGTTGTAAAGGATGCGAATGGAAATATTCTGAAAGATGGTGATTCTGTAGTGGTAATCAAAAATTTACCGGTAAAAGGATCTCCACAACCCGTAAAAGCAGGTACAAAAGTGAAAAACATTAAGTTAGTAGAGGGGGATCACAATATAGACTGCAAGATCGATGGATTCGGCTCTATGGCTTTGAAATCGGAGTTTGTGAAGAAGACATAATGATAAATTTAGAATCAATTAGTTGATCAAAATTGATTCATAATAGATTAAACAAAAGAGGGCTATCTTACTTTTGAGACAGCCCTCTTTTTTAGTAGTGAGTTTCGCAAGGGGCTTTATTGTTAATAGATATTTAATTCTCTTTAGGGTTTAGATAATCCTGTTCTGTGAATGTGTATTTTAACTCGGTTTCAATATGACGTTTTGTTTCAGAAACTATTCTTGATTCCCAGCCACCTGTTGAAGACCCTCCAAAAATATTCCTGGGATTTCCAAAAGCGATGGCTTTAGTATTCGATCCGATCGTATTAAATCCATAATGAACTGCTAGCGTATTGTTATCAAATAAGACTAATGCAGAGTCTAAATTAATAGTGCTATTTAAGTAGTTTGAGGCATTGCCTTTTCCGAAGCCACTAGATTTATGTACCAGATAACATGAGGAAACAGAGATAGAATCTACTCTTAGATTGTTTATAATTATTCCGTCTTTATAATAGGTTATTTTAACTGAATGATTTGAATTATTGCATATATAATTATTAGTGGAATATGATGACTCCTTTTTACATGCAGTTAAAATACTAACAAGCGCAAGAAGTACTTTCTTTTTCATTTTTTAAGTTTCAAATTAAGACATTGATTTTACTTTAATTGATCACTTAAAGAAGTTTAACATAGTGGTCATAGATATGATTGACAGATAGGAGAATTGTTAGAAAAGTATAAAGCCCTGCAGGGCTTTATTCTATATACATATAGTATTGAATTTATATAATTATTTACCTTTAGCTTTCAAATAATCCTGCTCCGTGAAGGTAAATGTATATTCGTTAGAAATCTTATATTTTCCCTCTGATACAATTCTTCTGATATAATTATCTCCATTATAAATACTTCTGTTATGGGTATATGGAATACCTGTAGGACCAAACCCCGAATTGGTAGAATAGTAGCTGTAATGCATACGTTTTACTGTGTCATCAAAGGCTATCTGTGTAGAGTCAAAAATAGCCAGGTGGATAGGATAACTGTATCCAGCTCCTTTTCCTCGGGTACTTTTTTTTAAAACAGTTGTATCACTTCCTTTGGAAATGTAGAGAACGTCTTCATGGACAATATAACCATGATAGTATGGAATGATATTGATTGAATGAGCTGTCTTGTTTGAGATGATACTTTCAGTGTAAGAACTTTCTTCATAGATGCAAGAAAACCCGATCATTGGAATAATTGCTATGATAAATTGGTATTTGGTCATAAGGTTATCTTATTTATTTTTTGCATCCAGATAGTCTTTTTGTATGAAAGTATAGCTTAAGGTAACTGTTCGAAGATGTTTTGAATTATTTACAATTTCTTTGTGATAGCTGGTCTTATTATAAAACATCTTTCAGAATATAAGTTGTATGATTTTGATGGATGACTTAATGTGTCATTGTAATGGATAATTGAATCAGTATTATTATATACTACGATTATCGGGTTGCCATCAGCAAAGATTGCGTAATTTATGCCAGTACCAATACCTCTGGTAAATGGTAAATCAACTTCCTTGGTTTCATTGTTTAATAGTACCAATGAATCTATGGATGATGACGCTGGAATAATTTTAATGGCCGAACCTGAATTGTTTATTATTTTGAACTTATTGGAAGTAGCTTCTTCTTTTTGACAGTTTGAAAAAAGTAAGAATAAAGATGTTAATAATAGGTTATAGGTTTTCATTCTATTAAAAATTATTCATACATAAATCAATTTGACTGTCCGTGACTTTTCAGGTTTATGCCTTTTTAACTGATATAAAAGAAAAGCCCCGAGGGGCTTTAAACATTTATTAAATTGATGGTATTATTTTTCTTTTGCATTCAAATAGTCTTGCTCGATGAAGGTGAAAGTATATTCAGTATGTATTTTATACTTTTCTTCAGAAATTATTTTGTATTGGTAATTTTTTTCATTGAATAGATTTCTTGTATTGTCGTATTTTATTGCTTGTGGATTATCTCCGGTGAGATTTTGTGGGTAATGAACAGCACAGATGCTGTCATCATATAATACGAATAGAGAATCGGAAAACATTAGATCTGTTGCATAGGATAAACCTGCACTTTTTCCCCTATTTCGTGAGAAAAGAACTTCAGAAGAAGAATTTTCTGGTATATTTTTCATCCCTTCCAAATATATGTTTCCCTTGTAATATGGCATAATTTTTATTTTATGGATTGACGTATTCATTATTATAGTTTTGGAACTTGTACTTTTTTCCTTTTGACAGGAAATGAAGGACAATAAAATCGAAAGTATAAGTATTTGTTTCATTATTAATAGCTATTCATTAGTAAATCAATTTGATAGTCGGTTGTCCCCTGTGGCTTATACCTTTTGAGCTGATCACGCAACGAACTTTGTCCATACACATGCTTTAAAAAAGTAGATTCAATTTCCCTAAGGTTATATCCTGTTACTTGATCATTTGGTAAAAGAGGGTTCCTTGAGTTAATAGATTCATTAAAATCATCGATTAAATTAATAAATATGGATGAATACTTTTTGTCACACTTTTCAGGCCAATACTGATAAGCTCTTCTTAATGGATAAGAAACCGAAATGTCATAATCAGGTGTCCCATAATTTAATATTCCAAGACTTCTATATTCCATGGATGTTAAATAGAGCTCGACTGCAATTGGCCAACTTTCTCTAATAAATTCATTGACTTGTCCGAACTGTATTGGTCCGGCATTCATAATTTTCCAATGTGTTGTATGGCATGTTTCATGACAAGTGGTGGAGAAAATTTCGTCTGAGTCAAATTCTACAATTCCGTCAAATCGGTAAACAAAGATATTTGGATTTATAGAAAACAAGGTCCAATTACCAATATTTAGACCTTGAACACTACCACTTTTATCGTAAGCTGCATATTTCAGTTTAAAACCCAATATAGGCCTTGATAATCCTCCAATATACCCATAATGATATCTCCATGCCCCTCTAAAAACATGTGCATAGAACCTGTTTACTCCATCCCATAAATCAACATTCCAGGAGCTTTTCTGTTTTGGGCCGTCTATCATGGCTTGTCCGAATGTACCACTTCGGATATCAAAACTTCCTGTCTCAAATACCAGTGAATAATTTGCTGGTCTTTTGAACCCACCTGTCTGATACCAGCCATTCTGATCTGTTACAGCTTCGTTTACATCAAACCATCTCCTAGCTCTCATTCTCACTCCCTGTAGGGGAATTAGTTTGCCTAATCTGGTATCGTAAACTTTGACCGTTCCATTGGGGTTCCATGCTGCGCGATAGGTGTTGTTCGTTTGCAAGGTATCGTCATAGTTTTTAGTAAGAATCATTGCCTCATCAACTAAGGCATCTACGAATCCTTTTCCATGTATCCTTAAATTGGCTACTTCCGGGTCTATGCTACTGTCAGACTCTGGTAAATAAAGTTCAGCAAGGATTTCATGTCGGATATTCTTATTGAAGTTATAATCATATTTAATAGCAACATATTGCCAGGTGGGATTTCCTTCAGGGATGTCAGGATCCTGATATGTATTCCCGTATGTTTGGATTTCATAATCCAGGGGTATCTGATAAAGCTTTAATGTAGTATCTGATTTCAGAAGGTCATATTCGGCCCAATCCTTCGGCAGAAAGCGTAAATACAAATGTGTTAGTTTAACAGGAGAAGCGTCTGAACTGATTCTTGAGTTGGAAGATGAAGCAATATTGGAAAATGCAAGTTTCATATTTTCGACAGAGTATGGGTTTTGCAATTTCCTACCCAGTACAATTTTTCCTGCTGGTCCTGTTTGTGTATTGCCCTCCTTAGAAGGTGAAATGTGTTCATGTTCTCTTTTACATGAGGCAAAAAAGATGAGACTTAGACATACAAATGCCAATTTAATGGATAGCTGATTGTTCATTTTATATTTATTTAAAAGTTGCTGGAAAAAAGCTCTGATTGAAATCAGATTTCAAAAGTATGTAATGATTTAATTATTTCAAAATTAGTGCGTTGTAACACTTGTTTTGTGGAATGAGAGAAAAAAGTAGGAGTTTGATAAAAAGTAAAAAGCCCCGGGAGTCCGAGGCTTTTTACTTTTTGAAGTCTTTTATTATAAAATTATTTCACCAGCTTCTCATAAGCCTGCTCTACAAGCTCAAAATGGAACTGGTCAAATATGTTGTCAAATGAGGCTGTAATCTCTTCATTCATCAGATTGCCTATACTTCCTTCATGTGTGTGATTAATGTCCATGCATGTAGGCCGCAATCTGAAGGCAGTTGTTCAAATCTTCAAATGCAGGAAGGAAGTTTTCCTTAATGATCTGAAGATTTCTGTGATAACCAGAAGGCAGGTTAGAGGTAATCAGACTAATCTCATTTGGTAATGACTGAATCCTGTTACATCTTGCTCTGATCAACTCGAATACGTCCGGGTTCTTCTTATGAGGCATGATGCTTGAACCTGTAGTTAATTATTTTCTTTGAGATTATGAGGTGGTGTGTACTTTGAATAAATGAAATTGTATATATCACATCTGCCTCCTCGCGAAGAGAGATTTGAGCATTGTCCCATCCAGATATAATCTAATCAAGGTTATTAAGAATCTGATATCTACATTCATTACGACATCTTTTAAAGGCAATGAAAAAAAAATTAATCGACGGTAATAGTGAAAATTCTATCTGAAAATGAGTGTATTTTATTGCTTTTATTCTATGTAAAAGTGGGTTACATTCCTTAATGTAACTTTTGATACAAATTACTTTTCCAGGATTTTGTAATTATGTCCTCATTCCTACTATAGAGGGAAATCATTTAAACAAACAAAAATCAACCTTATGAAAAAGCAAAATTTATTTTTTGCCGGGATTCTATTGCTCCTGCTTATTTCAACTCAGGCAGCAATGTCACAGGACTGGCTGAAAAAATACTCAGAAGAAACCGGAAAAGTTTCCGGAGATCTTAATTTCTATGATGTAAAAAAATGGGCCCATAAATATTTCAAAGATGTAGAACAAGAGATGGCCGAAGACAACAAACTCGGGAAATCTTTTATGGGTAGTGAAGAAGGTAAAAAAGGACTATACATAAAATATAAACGTTGGGAATGGTATTGGAGTACAAGACTTGATAAAAATGGCAATCTTGGATATGGTAATGCCAAAGTTTTTAAGAAAAACACAAGGAGGCTTGTGCCTGATGTGAATACCTGGAAGAGTATAGGTTTTACCCAGAATTCAGGAGGCTATTGGGGAATGGGAAGAGCTGATTGCATGGGCTTCCACCCTACTAATGGTAATATCTTTTATGTCGGTTCAAACGGTGGTGGCATCTGGAAAACAACAGACGGTGGTATTACTTATACACCTTTAGGTGATTTCCTTCCAGTAAGCCAGGTAGGAAATATCATAGTCGATTTTGCTAATCCCAATACAGTCTACATTTCATTGGCCCCTCGTGGCGGCTGGATGAATAAAAGTATGGGTATTTACAAGTCAACTGATGCCGGACTGACCTGGAATCCAACTGCCATGTCGGATGAATACAATGCTGGACAACCTATTTACGATATGATTTCGAGCGAGACTAATTCCTCTATTCTTCTGGTAGGAAGACAAGACGGGATTTTCAGGACAGCCAATGGAGGTAGTTCATGGACTAAAGTTACTGACTGGACTTGTAATGATTTGGTTTGGAAACCAGGAAGTGCAACAAGAGTATACGCCGCAAGAGATGATTATTGGGGATCTTCAGAGGTTTATGTTTCAGATGATGCAGGTGTAACTTGGAGTAAACTTACGAACATCAGTCTTCCTTATAATTCATTAACGTTGACTGCTACTGCTGCAAATTCAAATATCATAGCTTATTCATCACAACAGCCAACAAAGAGCCTTTATGTTTCAACCAACAACGGATCTTCTTTTACTTTTAAATCCAATCTCCCGCAAGAACAGCATATCTTTTATTCTAAGACCAATGCTAATATTATGTATAATGGGGGGGTAAACGTTTCAAAAAGTACTGATGGAGGTGTTACATGGGTACAGCAAACTCATTGGCATAGTAATCCACCTTATGTTGAAATACATGCCGATGTGAGAAATATATATCACAGTCCTGTAAATAATGACCTTGTATATTTCTGTAATGACGGTGGAGTAGCAAGGTATAATGAGCCTAACAACCAATGGACTGAATTATATAACGGATTGCAGATAACGCAGTATTATAGCATTGCCTGTGCTCAGACAGATTCTGTAACAATCATTGCCGGAAGCCAGGATAATGGAGGTAGCAGAAGGAATGCAAATGGAGTATGGCAGAATACAAATGGAGGAGATGCCATGATGCAGGCCATTGATCCTACAGATGCCAATGTAATGTATTCAACTTATATAAATGGAGAGCTTTACAGATCTCTCGATGGCTGGGTAAATAATTATGTAACCATCAGTAATAATATTCCAGGGGGGAAACCCAATGGTGCGTGGGTTACGCCGTACGTGTTGGATCCTAATAATCATAATTCAATTGTTATAGGATATGATGAAGTATACAGATCAACAAACAGAGGTGACACATGGACTAAAATAAGCACTGGCCTTACTAATGGAGGAGAAATGCATAGTATTGCTGTTGCTCAGTCCGACTCCAGGATCATCTATTGTACCGGAGATCAAAAACAGACAGATGGCAGTACAATCAATAAATTTTTCAAAACCACTAATCAAGGGACTTCATGGACGAGCTATTCTAGTCCTGCTAAAGAAAGAATAACCCAATTGGCTGTTCATCCTACCAATCCTCAGGTTATATGGATTACTACCGGAGGATGGGTTGATAATCAGAAAGTGTTTAAATCCACAAATGGTGGTGCAACTTGGGTGAACTATTCTACTGGCCTGCCTAATGTGCCAACCAATACTATTGTTTATCAGCCTGGAAGTAACGACGCTCTGTATGTTGGAAATGACATGGGTGTTTATTACCGCAACAGTACAATGAGCAAATGGGAATCTTATAGTGCAGGGCTCCCTAATACAGTTGTAACAGATCTTGAAATACAGAATTCTGCGAAGCTTTTAAGGGCCTCAACTTATGGAAGAGGTGCCTGGGAAGCACGTCTTATACTAAATGCTTCTCAGATTGAGGACTGCAAAGGAGTAGCAGGTGGTACTGCAGCAATCGATGGATGCGGTGTTTGTGCTGGCGGTACAACAGGAATTGTGCCAAATACATCATGTTGTAGTCCGGGTACAACTATTGCTGTCCAAAGATGGAATAACGTTAGCGGCAACTACGTTTCGGATATCCCTGTTAATACAACACCAAGTCAGACAATCTATTTAGATGCGCTTGACAAAGATTTCATCGGTGAAGACGATTTCGGAAACAGGATAACTGGCCTTTTATGTCCTCCTTCAACAGGTACCTACAAGTTCTGGATTGCTTCCGATGATGCTAGTGAATTGTGGCTTAGCACTAATAACCTTGCCGCAAACAAAGTAAGGATAGCATACCTTGATGGAGCAGTAGGATATAAAAATTACGATGCAACTTCAGGACAGGCCTCTGCAAGTATCAACCTTGTGCAGGGACAACAATACTATTTTGAAGTTCTGCATAAAGAAGGCGGGGGCGATGCACATTTGGCTGTAGCTTGGGCTTTGGGTAATGAACCACGTTCTCCGATAAGAGCAGGGTATATCTCTCAGGGTGTTACAAATATTGCCCCAACAGTCTCTATCTCGTCACCGGTAAATAATTCTACATATACAGCTCCGGCTTCTGTAATGATAAATGTTTCAGCAAACGATTCAGACGGATCGGTCACAAAAGTAGAATTCTATAGAGATGCGGTAAAACTTGGTGAAGCTCTTTCTAGCCCATACCAGTATATATGGACAAATGCCCCTGCCGGCACTTATGTACTCACTGCAAAAGCTACAGACAATCTTGGTTTAGTGAATACCTCTTCTCCGGTAAGCATTACGGTCAATGCTCCTGCTACAGGAGATATAATAGGTCCAGACTGTATGGCCAAAAGTGAATCAAAAACATTCTCAGTTAATCCGACTCTGATAAGTGGGGCAAACAATTTTAGCTGGTGGTCAAATGCGTCTGTTCAGAGTATAGAACCTTCAGGTGGCTCTACAGCATCCTCTACCAGTATCTCTTCTGGAGCTAGCTTTGGTGGAGGCCAAATCTGTGTGGGTATTAATTATAGCGGTGCTCCGTATTACCAGTCATTTTGCAAGAATGTAAGTCTTTGTCCAGCACTTCGCGCAGGTGAAACAGGGAAGAGATCCTTTATATCCATATTTCCGAATCCTTCGATTGATGCATTTATCCTGAAGTCAGAGAAGGCCGTGAAGACTTTGATTGTAACAAATAATGAAGGTGAACAAATTTATACTCTCACAGGAGTAGAAGATGGGAAAGTTCTTGAACTGGGTAGAAATTTTTCTGCAGGAAATTATGTCACTTATATCAAGTATGAAGACGGAAGTGAGGAAACATTAAAATTGATTAAAGTAAAATAATATAAAATCATTTTCTTTTGGAACCTTGAAAGCTTATGCTTTCAAGGTTTTGTTTTGATATATCAATAGTATAAGGAGGATGTAATATGATAGAGAGTGCTTTTTGCTTTAGAGCATAGAAGAAATAATAGATTGGAGGTTAGAAAAGGTATGGCATGGCATAGTTTTCTATCAATAAAGAACTAAAAAGCCTCGAAAAAAATTTCCGAGGCTATCTTATTTTTTTAATTAAAATTACTTCACCAGCTTCTCATACGCCTGCTCTACGAGCTCGAAATGGAACTGGTCAAATATGTTGTCAAATGAGGCTGTAATCTCTTCATTCATCAGATTGCCTATACTTCCTTCATGGGTGTGATTAATGGTCTCAGGAGCCTTGAATTTATTTTCTTCAATAAGCGCACCTACTTGCTTATATGCATCTCTGAATGGTGTTCCATCCAATACCATCTGATTGACTACTTCTACGCTGAAAAGATACTTGTACTTATCATCTTTCAGCAGGTTGCTTTTTACTTTTATCTGTCCAAGCATGTAAGCTGCAATCTGAAGGCAGTTGTTCAGATCCTCAAATGCAGGCAGGAAGTTTTCTTTGATGATTTGAAGATCTCTGTGATAACCTGAAGGCAGGTTAGAGGTAATCAGACTTATCTCATTTGGTAATGACTGAATCCTGTTACATCTTGCTCTGATCAACTCGAATACGTCCGGGTTTTTCTTGTGAGGCATGATGCTTGAACCTGTTGTCAATTCATCCGGAAATGTTATGAAACCGAAGTTCTGATTCATATACAAACAAACATCCATCGCAAGTCTGCCAAGAGTTGACGCTATGGAGGACATAGCAGCAGCAACGTTCTTTTCAGTTTTGCCTCTTCCCATCTGAGCATAAACAACATTGTAATTTAAGCTCTCAAAGCCTAAAAGATCTGTTGTCATTTGTCTGTTCAGTGGAAATGAAGAACCATAACCGGCAGCAGAACCTAAAGGATTTTTATTCGCGATTTTATACGCTGCCAGCATCATATTCAGGTCATCTGCAAGGCTTTCTGCATAAGCGCCGAACCATAATCCGAAAGAAGAGGGCATTGCTATCTGCAAATGGGTATACCCCGGGAGTAAATCGTTTTTATGTCTTTCGCTCAAAGAAATCAAGAGCTCAAACAAAGCCTTTACATTTTCAACAGTTACCCTGATCTGATCTCTTATATATAGCTTAAGGTCCAGAAGTACCTGATCATTCCGGGATCTTCCGCTGTGTATCTTCTTACCTACATCGCCTAGTCTTCTTGTAAGAATTAATTCTACCTGAGAGTGTACATCTTCCACGCCATCTTCAATAGAGAACTGACCTTTCTGTATTTCTCTGTAGATATTTTTTAATTCTTTATGAAGGATAGTTAATTCACTAGCCTCTAGCAGTCCGATGCTTTCAAGCATCTGAGTGTGTGCAAGAGATCCCAGTACGTCAAATTCAGCCAGAAGCATATCCATCTCGCGATCTTTGCCAACAGTGAATTTCTCAATGCTTTTATTTACTTCTGTGCTTTTTTGCCACAACTTCATGGTAACGAATTTTTAAATATCAGATAATTAGAATCAAACAACCAGTTCACTAAGAACAGCAATGTATCTGTCGATACCTTCCTCAATTTCAGCAAGCCATATAAACTCGTTGGCCGTATGAGATCTTCCGGAATTTCCTGGTCCCATCTTTACAGAAGGAACAGGAACCAATGCCTGATCCGAGGTAGTAGGTGAGCCATATGGCTTCGCACCATATTTTATAGCTGCATGCACTAAAGGATGTTCAGGATCGATGAAAGATGGTCTCAATCTTACAGATCTAGGCTTCACTTCAGACTCAATGTTTTCTTCTATAATGCGAAGGACATCTTCATTTCTATATTCTTCTGTAATACGCACATCAATGGTAAAGGTGCAGTTCTCAGGAACTACGTTATGCTGGTACCCTGCATTGATAATAGTTACAGACATTTTCATAGGTCCCAGGTGCGGAGACACTTTCTCAAACTTATAGTTTCTGATCCACTCAATGTCTTTTAATGCTTTATAAATAGCATTATCACCTTCTTCACGGGCAGCGTGACCTGCCTTTCCTTTAGCTACGCAGTCAAGAACCATAAGACCTTTTTCTGCAACAGCAATATCCATCAAAGTTGGTTCTCCGACTATTGCAAAGTCAATAGGGCCAAGGTCAGGATAAACAAGTTCAAGCCCGTCAAAGCCTGAAATCTCTTCTTCTGCAGTAGCTGCTACAACGAAATTGTATTTTAGATTTTCCTTATCGTAAAAATGCATGAATGTTGCCATAAGCGAAACCAGGCAGCCTCCTGCATCATTGCTACCTAAACCAAATAGTTTTCCATCTTTTACAATGGGATCAAAAGGATCGTTTGTATAACCCGGATTTGGTTTAACAGTATCGTGGTGAGAGTTGAGAAGAATCGTCGGCTTGTTCGGATCATAGTTTTTGTTAAATGCCCAAACGTTGTTCTTCTTTCTGTGAGTCGGGACTCCTCTGTCTTCAAAAAAACGGTTTAACAATTCCGCAGTTTTGTCTTCCTGCTTGCTGAAGGACTCTGTTCTTATCAGTCCTTTTAGTAGCTCCAGAGCGTCTTTTTTTAATTTATCCCTATCAAACATAAAAATTTGTAGTTTAAAAAGTAAAGGAATTAAGCCTTTACTTTATTTATTAATTGATTTATCTCTATTCTATTCCGTGGTATGTCCCCCGACAGACCACACTATTGCTAATACTTTACTATTTGTTAACTGAACTTATAGTCATTCTTTATTCCTATCCTTTGAATTGTGTCCTGTCAGGGGACGGGCCACGGAGCGGATCACAAAGGAACGCTAATTGCTCCTTCAACTTTAAACTTTCGACTTTAAACTTTAAGCTTTCAAAACCGTTCCCGCCTGCACAGACTGGTTTACTATAGAAACAATATCATCAGCATGGCATATGATTACAGACTTAACACCAGCTTTAATTGCATCAAAGGAGTTGTCCATTTTAGGAATCATGCCTTTTGCGATAACGCCATCTTGCTTCAATTGACCGTATTTCTCAGTATCAATAGATGAAATAACTGAATTCTTGTCATTGATGTCCTGAAGCACACCTTTTAATTCAAAACAATAAACAAGACTTACATCAAAAGATTTGGAAAGCGCAACAGCAAGTGTTGAAGCAACGGTGTCAGCATTAGTGTTCAGCATGTTTCCCTTACCATCATGAGTAAGAGGAGCAATTACCGGAGTCAGTCCGGAAGAAATCAAAGTTGCTAAAGGTGCAGCTTCTATTTTTTCGACGTCACCTACAAAGCCATAATCTATGCCGTTTTTAACAGGACGCTTGCTTGCAAGCATGATGTTTGCATCAGCACCAGTAAGTCCTATAGCATTAGTTCCCATTGACTGAAGCTGGCTGACAACCTTTTTGTTGATCAGGCCACCATAAACCATAGTGACTATTTTCAAAGTCTCAGCATCTGTAATCCTTCTGCCATCTACCATTTGAGCTTCTATACCAAGACCCTTACTTATTTCCGTAGCTACTTTTCCTCCCCCATGGACAAGAATTTTATTTGCCTTCAAAGAAGAAAGATCTCTAAGGAATTTTTGAAGTGTCTTGTCATCGTCAATGACGTTGCCACCTATTTTTATGATGTAAAGTTTATCCATCGTTAAGTTTTAAGTGATAAGTTGTAAAAACTTAGCTTAAATTGTCTTCAATTATTTTCTTTAATACAGCCTGTGCAGACCATACTCTGTTTCCAGCTTGCTGAATAACTACAGAGTCAGGGCTGTCTATTACTGCGTCGGAAACAATAACGTTTCTTCTCACTGGCAGACAGTGCATGAACTTAGCCTGATTGGTAAGTTTCATTTTCTCTGGACTAATCATCCAGCTTTTATCTTTGGAAATAATATTGCCATAGTATTTATATGAAGACCAGTTTTTCGCATATACAAAGTCTGCACCTTCAAGAGCCTCATTTTGATTGTAGGTAATCTTAGCTCCCTGTGTAAATTTAGGATCTAGTTCATACCCTTCGGGATGTGTAATCACCAGGTCTACATTTGCATCCGGGTGATTCATCCACTCTGCGAATGAATTAGGTACAGCCTGTGGAAGCGCTTTAGGGTGTGCTGCCCAGGTAAGTACTACTTTGGGTCTCGCAGTTTTTTTTAGCTCATTGATTGTAATCAAATCAGCAAGAGACTGTAATGGGTGACGGGTTGCAGATTCAAGACTCACTACCGGAACTCCGGAATAGGTTATAAATTTCTGTATAACTTCTTCTTTATAATCTGTATCCTTATCGTTAAGACTTGGGAATGATCTGATACCAATAATGTCGCAATATTGACCAATTACGGCAGCAGCTTCTTTAATATGTTCGCTTGTGTCTCCGTCCATTACCACATTATCCCTGATCTCAAGATTCCAGCTATCCTGCCCAACGTTCATGTCCATTACCCTTAAAGTAAGGTTGTGAGCAGCCTTTTGAGTGCTCAAACGCGTTCTCAGGCTTGGGTTGAAGAATATCAGGCCAAGAGTTTTGTTGCGCCCGATATTAGAATATTTTAATGGATCTTGCTTAAGCTCAAGTGCAAGGTTTACAAGAGCTGTTACATCATCTACATCATGAACAGAGGTAAAATTTCTCATTTATTTTACAAGCATTTTAGACATTACAGATTTGAAAGCTTTCAAGAATAAGTCTGCTTCTTCTTTAGTGATATTTAAAGCAGGAAGTATTCTCATCGTATTTTTGTCAGAAGATGATCCAGTGAATATTTTATGATCGTCAAGAAGTGAATTTCTCACACCAGCACAAGGAATTTCAAGTTCAACACCTATCATTAATCCAAGGCCTCTTATTTCTTTTACGCCCGATACTTTTTTCAATTCGGTCATCAGGTAGTTACCTATGTTTTCTGAATTTGAAAGAAGGTTTTCATCTTTAATTACATCCAGAACTGCAATACCAGCCGCACACGCAAGGTGATTTCCTCCAAAAGTTGTACCAAGCATTCCGTGCACAGCTTTGAATTCAGGACTGATCAATACTCCGGCAATAGGGAATCCATTGCCCATACCTTTGGCAACGGTGATAAGGTCGGCTTTAACACCGGAATACTGGTGCGCAAAGAACTTACCGCTTCTTCCGTATCCTGATTGTACTTCATCAAGTATTAGTACAGCTTTAAACTTTTTGCAAAGCTCTTCTATTTTCTTAAGGAAAGGAGTATTTGGAATCTGAACGCCTCCGACACCTTGAATACCTTCGATGATAACAGCAGCCACATCTTCATTCATGTTCTTTTCAAATGCTTCGATGTCATTGAAAGGAAGGAATTGAATGTTTTCAGTTTTGTTTATAGGTGCCTGCATAGAGCTACCATCAGTTGCAGCAACTGCAAGAGATGTTCTGCCATGAAAGCTTTTGCTGAAGCTGATGATTTTTTTTCTTCCTGTGTGGAAAGATGCAAGTTTTAATGCATTTTCATTGGCTTCTGCTCCTGAGTTTACAAGGAAAAGATCATAATTGTCGTATCCAGAAAGCTTACCTAGTTTTTCAGCAAGTTCACTTTGCACAGATATTACAACTGAATTGGAATAGAAGGCAATGTTATTTAACTGTTCTGTAATCTTTTTTACATAATGTGGATGCGTGTGACCGATAGAGATAACGGCATGCCCACCATAAAGGTCGAGGTATTCAGTACCTTGTTTGTCCCAAAGCTTGATTCCCTGAGCTTTTACAGGCTCCACATTCAGGAGAGGATAGACGTCGAATAGTTTCATACTTAAGTTGTAAGTTATAAGTTTTAAGTACTAAGTAGTTTGCCTTACCTTTTTGATTAGCGTTATTAGTATGGCTTTTACTTCGTTAATTTCCTGGTTTAATTCTTCAAATGAATCTGGAGCCAAGTATTTCAAATCCTTTGAAAGGAGTAATAAGTATTCTGTCTCATTCGCAGATCCTAAGGATATCTGCAAGAAATTTGCAAAATCAGCATTGGAACGTCTTCCTCAACCTTCTGCGATATTGCAAGGGATCGATGAACCTGCTCGCCTCAATTGGCTAACAAGATTGAATAACTCTGATTTGGGAAAGATTTCAGTTGCCTTATAAATTTTAAGTGTTAAATTATGAGCTTTCTGCCACACTTTTAATTCTTTATAGTCTTGCATTTCACTTATAACTTAAAACTTATGACTTAAAACTTTAAAAGCTTGCTGCCTTTAATCTCAAACCTTCCGTTTCCTCCAGGCCAAACAACAGGTTCATATTCTGAACTGCTTGTCCTGAAGCCCCCTTCAGAAGGTTGTCAATCATGCTTACGATCAACAGATAGTTGTCATGCTTTTCAATATAGATGATTGTATTGTTTGTGTTTACTACTTGCTTCAGATCCGGATTTACTCTGCTAACGTGCGTAAATGGATGAGAAGCGTAATAGTTTTCATATAGACCGTATGCCTCTTCCTGAGTCAAAGTAGACTTTACATGAAGTGTTGCAAATATCCCCCTTGTAAAATCACCACGGAAGGGAATAAAGTTGATCGCTTTATCCATTCCTGGTTGAAGTATTCTTAAGCTTTGTTTAATTTCTTTTAAATGCTGGTGATTAAATGCCTTGTATATAGACATGTTGTTGTTTCTCCAGCTAAAGTGAGATGTTCCAGATAGGCTCTGACCTGCTCCTGTAGAACCGGTTATTGCAGAGATATGAACTTCATCCTGAATCAGACCTTTTGAAGCAAGAGGAAGGAGACCAAGCTGGATACATGTAGCAAAGCAACCAGGGTTAGCAATGTGATGTGCCGTTTTAATCTTGTCTCTCTGAAGCTCAGGTAATCCGTAAATAAAGTCATTGCCTTCTTTATCTAGGCGGAAGTCCTGACTAAGGTCGATTATTTTTATAGTTGATGCAATCTTGTTTCCTGCAAGGAATTTGGACGCATCTCCATGACCCACGCAAAGATATAAAACATCAATAGCATCAGACAATGTTGAAGAAAATTTCAGATCAGTAACACCAAGAAGGTCAGTATGAACCTGAGAGATCGGGTTACCTGCGTTACTGTTGCTGTGTACAAAAGCAATTTCAACAGAAGGATGGAAAACAAGGATTCTTAAAAGTTCACCACCAGTATATCCGGCACCACCGACAATTCCTACTTTAATCTTTTTCATGATTTTATTAAATGCGTAAAGCTTAAAGCAAAAAGCTGAAAGAGTTTTTATTCAGTTTTAGCTTTAAGCTTTAAAATGGTTTATTATAAATGACCTCATTCTACATCCTACTTCAAATAAGAGAGAAGGATTTGATTTGGTTGTAATTTCTAGCTTTAAACTTTCGGTTTTAAAGAACCTCATCCTAAATCCTTCTCCTGAAGGAGAAGTACTTTAATACGTTGAAAATTTTAATTCTTCTACTTCAAGTAAGCTTTCTCAAAACCTACAACTTAAGACTTTTAACTTTAAGTTTTCGGCTTTCAGCTTAGTTATTAACTTTATGGAAAATCATTGTCTGATTTCCAAAGATTTTAGAGAAGCCTTTCACATCTTCACCAGACCATGCGTTGTTCATCTCACCGTAGCTTCCGAATTTAGAAGACATAAGGTCATGAGATGATTCAATTCCGATTACATGGAATCTGTAAGGTGCAAGGTATACCTTCACTTTACCGGAAACAAATTTCTGAGAATCATCAAGGAATTGCTCTATGTTTCTCATAACAGGCTCAAGGAATTGGCCTTCGTGAACAAAGTTTCCATACCAGCCGGAAAGTTGCTCTTTCCAGTAAGTCTGCCATTTTGTTAGAGTGTGTTTCTCAAGTGTATGATGTGCTTTGATGATTACCATCGGAGCCGCAGCTTCAAAACCAACACGTCCTTTGATTCCGATGATGGTATCACCCACGTGAATATCTCTGCCTATTCCAAAAGGAGCGGCGATATCATTCAGTTTAAGAATAGCTTCTACAGGAGAAAGCTTTTGACCGTTAATGCCAACAAGTTCGCCTTTTTCAAAAGTCAATTCTACTTCTTCTGCCTCAGTTTTAGTAACCTGAGTAGGGAATGCAGTTTCAGGAAGATATTGACCTGAAGTAAGCGTCTCTTTTCCTCCGACACTTGTTCCCCAGATACCTTTATTGATAGAGTAAGCAGCTTTGGTCCAGTCAGAAACAACACCTTTCGCTTTCAGATATTCGATTTCTTCTTCTCTTGAAAGTTTTTTATCTCTGATAGGAGTGATGATGCCAACATTAGGAATCAAAATATTGAAGATCATGTCGAAACGCACCTGATCGTTTCCAGCTCCTGTACTCCCGTGAGCTACAAAATCAGCATTTACCTGCTTGCAGTAATCAGCAATGGCAGTTGCCTGAAACACGCGTTCAGCACTAACAGACAGTGGGTATGTATTATTTTTTAGGATGTTTCCGAATATGAGGTATTTAACACAATCTTTATAGAATTTGTCAACCACATCAAGGGTAACGTGGGTTTTTACGCCCAATTTATAAGCTTTAGCTTCTATTTCTTTAAGCTCTTCCTTTGTGAAACCACCTGTATTGACGATGGCGGAATGAATCTCAAGACCTTTCTCTTCAGAAAGATATTTTACACAATAGGAGGTATCGAGCCCTCCGCTAAAAGCCAGTACTACTTTCTTACTCATTAGTGAAAATGCTTAATTGAGCTTTAAATTTAAAGATAAATTTTAAAAACAGGTCAAAGGCGACATTAATTTGTCGCCTTTGCTGTAGAAAAAAGAGTCAATACTTTTGCAGACATCTTCAAAGCTTTGAGTAGCTTATGATTCTTCAGACTTTGAAAACGCTCGTAGAGTTTGGATTTTTTTACAAAATCCCATTTTTTCTTATTCTTTTCTTCAGGATCGTAGAGCATGCCTGTGCAGAGACAGTTTTTGTAATTCTTACTTTCCAGTATCTGAAAGTTTACGCAGCTTTGGCAGCCTTTCCAGAAGGTTTCATCATCTGTTAGCTCTGAAAATGTAACCGGACGATATCCTAGTTCAGAGTTAATTTTCATGACAGCTGCACTCGTCGTAAGGCCGAATAGTTTTGCGTCAGGATATTTTTTTCTGGAAAGTTCAAATGCCTTCTCTTTGATCTTGGTAGCCAGGCCTTCTTTCCTGAATTCCGGTGATACAATAAGGCCTGAGTTGGCCACATATTTATTGTGAGACCAGGTTTCTATATAGCAAAAGCCAGCAAATCTGCCATCCTTAGTGGTGGCGATAACGGCTTTGCCTTCTTCCATTTTTTTCTTTATGTATTCAGGATTTCTTTTAGCTATACCGGTACCACGTGCTTTGGCACTTTCTTCCATTTCTTTGCAGATTGCGTCTGCAAGAATTTTATGTTTTTCCCCAGCAATAGTTACAATAAAATCAGCCATTTTTTCTGCTCAGATAAATAAATTGATAAAATTAACCCTGGCTTATATTTAAAAAGCCCTTTTTAAATATTAAAATGAGTAAAGTGAATTGAGAGCAGAATTACCACATGGGTAATTCAAGAGGTATACCGGCCTAAGGCCTGGGGTTCCTGAATGGTAAAATTCTTCCTGCACCCATGGTTGTGGGAGTAGAGATGAGGTTAGAATATGTAAAAGTATTTACCATTTCTTATAATGAAAGAAAGCACGAAGTTAAGGTAAAATGCAGATTTTTCAAAAAGAGTTCGGTGAAAATCTGTAAAAAAATAACGCTAAATAGCACAATACTGTTTATTTAACATTTGGTCCATAACCATACGCTCATTATCAATTACTTTCTGCTTGTGGACGAACTGAATGTTTCCATAAATAAAAGCAAAAATTACTAATGGTATAAATAGTATACTATGTATGACAAGCGGTACGCTAACGGTGAATGTATATAACTCGCATCAGGTACCAGTAATATGTAGATGTTCTGTTATAACTGATAAGTGTTCATTTACAAACTTGGTGAGGTCCAAAGAAGCTTTCTATCTGATACAGGGCATTATCTGAAGTTCTTTATCTCGTTAAATTTCATACTCTTCAATAATTTCTTCAAAGACCTCCATCCTATTGGTTATTGTTTGTTTCTTTCCTGAATCTCTTTATCCGTTAAAAGGACGTAGGCGTTCATTGCTGTGTTCCGGTTATCTGTGTTTAATTTAATTTTCCATAAATACCTCTCGGCCTGTAAAACTAAGGGCACTTCACAAATAAACTCCATAGTTCTGGTTTCTCCCGGACTAAGGTTTTTGTAGCTGTTGCCATCAATTGTACTAATTCCTTCAGGGATAACTATTTCATGCATCTGGTTCCCAAAATTATCCTGTACATTTACGTCACCTTTTAGTGATAATTTTTCTTTCGGACAAAAGAATTCCTGATTGCAAAGATTGACTATTTTACATGTCAGAATAAAGTATTGTTCATCACTGGTTAGTTCTCTTGACCTTTCTCCAGGTGTATGGTCCAATTGAAATTTTACAGGTCTTATCTCTGCCGAAAGTGCTGTAATTTCCAGATTCCCCATCTTTAAGGTTTTTCCCAGGGTAACTGTATGCTTCAGAATGTTTTGTATGTCAGAAGTCTGTTGGGATACATGTCCTCCTTCGACTGAATCTTTAACCTTAAGTTGGGAAAGAGCCTCTTCAAAGCGCAATTCATTGATTGCTTTTGAAATCTGTTCTTCCAGCTTGTGATTTTTAAAGGTTTTTGCCGATTTTTTTTTGCTGAAATTCAGATAGATTTTATAATCATTTTTTTCAGAAACTACCTTGAAAATCTTTTCTTCAGAGGTTACAACTACAGGTTTTTCCTCCATCAGACTAAAAAGAGCATTTTCTGGATCTGGCATTTTATCTTCATTGCCACTGATTGAATTCAGCATAAAAATGCCTAATTCTCTCATAATTTCTTCGGCATCAGGCTTGTAAAGTTTTGTGTACACTATTAAAGTATCAGCTCTTTTTTCTGTTTTCAGGATTTCATATTTGTATTGTTTCCTTACATTTTTGGGGAGCTTTTTCTTAAGATAATTTTTTCTGTTTATTTCCCTTATAAAGAGATCCCTTGTTTTAATCTTTTGATCTTCAGCTGATAAAAGTTCATATGCATCATCAGGCCGGGACTCAATATAGGTCAGGTCAAGATAGTTTTTTACCACATCTTCCGGCTTTCTGTGACAACTGCTAAACCCCACAATATTTGATATTACAAAAAGTAAGTACAAATAAAGCTGTATTTTTTTTTCCATAACTATTAAAAATGTCCAATCGCATTCTTCCTCCTTAACAGAAGAACTCTGAAAAAATAATTAATGTTAATGCATATTGTATTGTGTTGAAAATTACTCTGGTATAGAGTTGGCCATAAAGATTTATTTTATTACAGGAAATATTTTATTAATTGGCTGGCAGGATTTTGAATTAAAAAAACTAAAAACTTGGGACGTGAGGTTCAAAATCTTAACTTTGCCCGATTATTTATTGGATAAATTGTAATCGGAATCTAGAGGTAATGAAAATTTTAAAGTTTGGCGGGACTTCAGTTGGAACTGCAGATAGTATCAGAAAGGTAGTGGATATTCTACTTTCTTATAAAAAAAAGAAGCAGGAATTTTCCGTAGTTTTTTCAGCAATGTCGGGAATTACCAATCAGCTGATTGAGGTAAGCAAAAAAGCTGCTGAAAGTAATGAAGACTATCATGCAATTCTTAAATCCATTGAGAATAAGCATATCAATGCTGTAAAATCGCTTATAGATATAAAAGTGCAGAGCAAAGTGGTAGCTCATATCAAAATGCTTATCAATGAGCTTGAAGATCTGCTGCACGGTGTATTCCTTCTTAAAGAACTTTCTCCGAGAACAACTGATCTTGTAGTGAGCTTTGGAGAGAGAATGTCAGCCTACATTGTTTCCGAATTTATGAAACAATCAGGTCTTGATACTGAGTTCTGCGATGCTCGTAAACTGATTGTTACTGATAAAAATTTTGGTGCTGCGATTATTGACTTCAAGGCGACAGATAAAAATATAAAGGAGCATTTTAAGACTACAAAAAAAATTCAGGCCATTACAGGTTTTATCAGTTCTACTGTAAAGGGTGAAACTACTACCTTAGGCCGTGGAGGTTCTGATTATACAGCTTCTGTATTTGCCGCGGCTTTGGGAGCAGAGGAAATAGAGATCTGGACTGATGTTGATGGGGTGATGACTGCAGATCCTAAGAAGGTTAAGGGAGCTTTTACACTGCCTGCCATCTCCTATGTGGAAGCAATGGAAATGTCACACTTCGGAGCCAAAGTGATTTATCCTCCGACATTACAGCCCGCATTTAACAAAAAAATTGCTATCTGGATTAAAAATACTTTCAATCCGGAATTTGAAGGAACATACATCAGTGCTAAAACCAAGGCAAATGATTTCCTTATCAAAGGAATCAGTTCAATCCGTGAGATCGCATTAATCAGTCTTCAGGGAAGTGGTATGATGGGCGTTCCGGGAGTTTCTGCACGTCTGTTTGGCTCTTTAGCGAAGAAAAAAATCAACGTCATAATGATTACACAGGCTTCTTCTGAATATTCTATCTGTTTTGCAGTGGAGCCTAAAGAGGCAGAATATGCAGCAGAGCTGATCAACGAAGAATTTGCCAATGAAATTCAGGCAAAGAAAATTGATAACGCCATTCTAGAATATGATTTGTCTATCGTTGCTATTATCGGTGAAAACATGAGGAATACTCCAGGCATAGCTGGAAAATTCTTTGCTTCACTAGGTAAAAACGGTGTTAACATTCGTGCTATTGCTCAGGGATCATCTGAATTAAACCTTTCGGTTGTAATAGGGGAGCATGATTTATCCAAAGCATTAAACTCTCTTCACGAATCATTCTTCCTGTCAGATATCCGTACGTTGAATGTATTTGTAGTAGGTTTGGGACTGATAGGAAGTACTCTTTTGAAACAGATACAAAAGCAGTCTTCACAATTGCTTAAAGAAAGACTTCTGAAGATTAATATCATTGGTATTGCTAACAGCAAAAAAATGCTGCTGGATGAAAATGGCATCAATCTGAAAGACTGGAATGGAAAGCTTGAGAATGACGGAGAAAAGATGAAGATGTCTGCTTTCGTTGAGAAAATGAAAAGTCTGAACCTTCAGAATTCAGTATTCGTGGACTCTACTTCAAGTAAGGATGTTGTTGAGCATTATGAAGACATACTTAATACAAGCATTTCTATCGTAACTCCTAATAAACTCGCGAACTCAGGATTATATAAGGATTATCAAAAGATCCAGTCAGCAGCGTTCAAGCACGGGGTGAAATTCCTTTATGAAACGAACGTGGGAGCGGGGCTTCCGGTTATTAATACGCTGAAGGATCTTAAATACAGTGGAGATAAGATATTGAAAATTGAAGGAATCCTTTCAGGAACGCTTTCATTTATCTTTAACTCATTCAAAGAAGGAACAAAATTCAGTGAGGTAGTTAAGGAAGCTAAGGAAAAAGGATATACCGAGCCGGATCCAAGAGATGATCTTAACGGAATGGACGTTGCAAGAAAGATATTAATATTGGCAAGGGAAGCAAATTACACGCTAGAAATTGCTGATGTAAATGTAGAGAATATCCTTCCGGAGCCTTGCAGAAAGGCCAAAACTATTGAAGATTTCTTTGTTCAGCTTGAGAAAAACAATGATGTTTTCTCAGCAAGAAGAGATGAGGCAGCGAAGAAGGGTAACGTACTAAGATTTATTGCAACCCTTGAAAACGGTAAGGCAAGAGTGAGTCTTGAGGCTGTGGGCCCTGCTCACCCATTCTACTCTTTGAGCGGAAGCGATAACATGATTGCTTTCACAACGGAGCGATATAAAGACAGACCTTTGGTAATCAAAGGGCCGGGCGCAGGAGCAGAGGTTACTGCTGCCGGCGTTTTTGCTGAGATAATCAGCATAAGCAATTATTTGAAAAGTTTTATCTAGTATGAAAGATAGTATAAAAGTGTTTGCCCCTGCTACAGTGGCAAATGTGGCTTGTGGGTTTGATGTGCTTGGCTTTGCGGTCGAGAACCCGGGTGATGAGGTAGTGCTTACTAAAAAATCTACACCTGGAGTAAAGATTACAACAATTACAGGTGATGAAGGAAGGTTGACGAAAGATGCGGATAAAAATACCGTTGGTGTTGCTGTTTCTCGTTTTCTCAAACATCTTCAGATTGATGCAGGTATTGAGATTACACTTCATAAGAAGATGCCCTTAGGCAGTGGACTTGGTTCAAGTGCAGCCAGCGCTGTGGCCGGGGTGTTTGCTGTAAATCAATTATTAGGGATGCCACTTAATCAGCAGGAATTACTTCCTTTTGCCATGGAAGGTGAGAGAATTGCCTGTGGTAGCGCCCATGCCGATAACGTAGCTCCTTCATTGCTGGGAGGATTTGTTTTGATCAGAAGTTATGATCCCCTGGATGTGATTAAAATTCCTACTCCTGCAAATTTATTCTCAACCATTATTCACCCTCAGGTGGAAGTTCAGACGAAAGATGCCCGTGAAATATTGAAGAAGCAGATCCCTTTAAGAGATGCTGTTACCCAATGGGGCAACGTAGGAGGATTAATTGCAGGACTTATGCTTTCTGATTATCAACTTATCGGAAGATCTATGAAGGATGTGATTGTTGAGCCTATAAGGGCAATTCTGATTCCTGGGTTTGAAGATGTGAAGCAGGCAGCTTTAAGTGCAGGTGCACTTGGTTGTGGAATATCTGGTTCCGGGCCGTCAATATTTGCACTTAGTACTTCTGAAGAAATCGCTCATAAAGTTGGTAATGAGATGCAAAAAGTGCTGAACTCAATCCATATAGGAAGCGAAGTTTATATTTCTAAAATCAATAATTCAGGTCCACAAATACTGGACTAAAATTTTCATTATAAAATGAGATTATACAGTACCAATCGTTCTGCAGCGGAAGTATCTTTTAAAGAAGCTGTATTTAAAGGTTTGCCTGATGATAACGGTCTATTTATGCC
>JAEYZG010000060.1 GCA_023428135.1 Bacteroidota bacterium
GCGAAGAACTAAGCCAAGGTTACATCTCTTTCTCCATTGATCTGAAAGACGGACTGGAAGATCAAACTACCATATCCAACGGAGCGGCCATTTATTTTGACTACAATGAACCTGTTATCACCAACAGAGCCACCACTCTTATCAGTTCTGAAGAAGAAACAGAAACCTATAAAGAATCCATTCCAACAGGAACTCAAAAAGCTTCTTCCAATCATTCCATTATTCTTTTTCCAAACCCTATCACAGAATCTTCTGTCATAAGAATTGCTCCTGCTTTAAACACATTCAAAACAGCTGTCTATGACTCAAAAGGAACTAAACTTCTTGAAAAAGATGTCTCCGGAGATGAAGTTTCAATTAATAGAAATGAATTGAAGGCGGGAATTTACTTCTATCACATTTACACGGAGAATCAGGAAATTGGAAAGGGAAGTTTTCTGGTGAAATAGTTTTTTGAGCGGAAAGCAGAAGGCTTAAAGCTGAAAGTATAAAGAAACCCTGACGAGATAATCGTTAGGGTTTTTCTTTTTCGAGCTAAGCTTATTTCCCTTAACTTCGTATATAGTAAAAAATAATTTTAATTTTTATATGAGAAGAATACTACTGTTTTTATTGATTTTTATTCCGTTTTGGGTGAATGGGCAAGGTTTTGCAAGAAAATTTTATGATAAAAGTTTCATATTTACCCAAGTCGATAATGATAATAACCCTATGGGACCAGGGTTTTCATATCACAACCTTACTAAATTTTATAAATTCAACAAGGCCGGAGATACCGTTTACACAAGAAAATATCCGGAATCTTTATACTTCTCATCAATATCTAAAATCATCCCCCTTCATGATAAATCCTATTTATTCTTAATAGGGAATAAGATCGTAAAAACTGATACTTTGGCTGGTATTTTATGGGAAAGATCGATAATTAGAAAGACCTACAATCAACAAACAGAATTTGAAGATGCTTCAGGCAATCTACTTTTCTCTGGTCACGATCATTACAATTATTTAGGCTATGTATCGAAATATAATTCGAATGGAGATTCTTTATGGAGTAAGGCTTATCCTTTACAGATATTAAATATTAGTTCAACTGAATTTGGATACATATTACTGGGAACAGAAAAAAATTCAGCTAATTTGCTACTAGCTGGAATTACAAACGAAGGTGATACTTTATGGACAAAAAAATTCCCTAATATATACTCATTTACATACGGATCTTCTAAAGAAGGAAAAATTATTGTAATTTCAAAAGATCTAAAACTCTATACTATTAACAGCAATGGTGATACTTTATTTTCAAAAAAAATAACCCTATACGGATCAACAAATAAAATATCAGTTTCTGAGGATGCATTTTTTATCACAAATTTTGTATCAGGCGAGGGGACCCCTTATGGTATATTAAACTTTAATATTTCAAAGGTGGACTTTTCTGGAAATACTTTATGGACTTCAAACTTCAGTACTGGGGAAATATTTCATTTGACTCCTCTTTCAGATGGCGGATTTCTTGCTACCTGCTCCACTTATACATATCCACTTCATACCTTAATTGTCAGAGCGGATAAAAATGGTAAAATTTACCCTAACTATATTAAAGGTAAAATAATCAACGACATTAATAATAACTGCATGCAAGATGCTGAAGAGGCGGGAATCGCGGGAATGAAATTAAGAATTGAGCCAGATAACAACATTTTGTTTACGAATAACAATGGAGAATACTCCTATCCTGCAGACACTGGAGTCTCATATAAAATTACTCCTCTGTTTGCAATAGATCAAACCTCAGAATGCTTTCCTTTCAGAACTGTTTCCTTTAGTAAAAAAGAAATAGACTCGCTCAATAATAATTTTTACATTAAAGGTGACTTATGCCCTAAACTGCACTTAAATGCTAACATTTCTTTAAATAAGGTAAGATGTTTCACCGGAGCTTCAACAATAACCTGTAGTAATTTAGGTACTATACAAGCTGAAAATGTAGAAATTTCAATAGAAGCACCTTCAGCATATATTATAAAAAATGCTTCTGTACCCTTTTCCTTAAGCGGGAACAAGTATTCATTTAAACCAAGCAATATCGATCCTAATAAAGAATTAAAAATATCTATCACTGACTCCATCTCTTGTAACGCTCAGTTGGGAGAGTCTGCTTATATCAGATCCACAGTAAGCACTTCAACAACCTGTTTGAAGCCTCAATTAGTTCATGATACAGTTATCACCAAGATACTTGTTGTAGGGTCCTTTGACCCCAATGACAAACAAGTATTCCCTACAAAAATAAATTTTGAAGATTATGTAAATAATAAGAAAAAACTTAAATACATGATTCGTTTCCAAAATACAGGAAACTGGCAAGCAAATTTCATAAGGGTAATAGATACTTTACCTCCAAGTCTTGACTTAAACTCAATTCAGGATATTAAAATAAGTCATCCATATTCTATGGAACTCATTAAGGCCAATCCTACAACCATCGAATGGTTCTTTGAGAACATCAATCTTCCTGCTCAAAGCCAAAGCGAAGAACTAAGCCAAGGTTACATCTCTTTCTCCATTGATCTGAAAGACGGACTGGAAGATCAAACTACCATATCCAAC
>JAEYZG010000015.1 GCA_023428135.1 Bacteroidota bacterium
CGGTTACAGGATTAACATTATCTTCTTCAGGCACACTTTACTGTTTTAATTTTAAGTCTCAAACATTTTATGTTGAAGGAGATAGCCTTAAAGAATTACCTAATCCAGGGCTTTCTGATATCATTAACCTGACTTCTGATGCCCGGGGTAATATATATGCAAGCCATTTGGATGGGATTTCCGCATATAACGAAAAGGATAAGAAGTGGAAACTAATATATCAATCTGATAAAACCTCTAAACAGGATAAGAACCGCCCTGTAGCCAAAGCATCCAGGATATGTAAACAAGATGAACTGTTTTTTATTAGTCCTGAAGGTATTGGTAAACTGGATTACAGCGGTGTACACTTTTATGAACATTCATATTTTAATACAGCATCTCCCAGAAAACATGATCTGGTAGTTTATCATGATACTCTGTGGATATTTTCCAAGGACGGTAATAACATTTATCTGTACACAGGTGATACTTTGAAAGTATTGCACTCGAAAAAAATAGGTTCGCTTCTGCATAATAGGAAAATCAATAGTGTAAGAGGGTTAAATGATGGGAAATTATGGATATGCACGTATAAGGGGTTAATTAGCTATGATTTAAGTAAAGATTCTATTACAATATATTATCCTGAAATAGCATTTTCCGATTGTATATTGGATACGGAAGGAAACTACTGGTTTACTACATTACAGGAAGGAATACTAAGGGTTTCCAACCTCAACTCTCTTGTCTGGAACAAGGAGTACGGTTTATTCTCAAATGACCGGTTATCAAAGATTGTAACGGATAACAAGAACATCTATTTTACTTCAACAAGTGGAATGGTGGGGCAGTTAAACGCTTTTACCCATACTTTAAAAACGTATGACACAGGAATTAGCGCTGATATTCAAAGTCTGGATTTTGATATTGAGGAGCAAACACTATGGTTCAATCAAAACAATCACATGTTTGGATTGAAGAATGAAAAGTTAAAATCAAGTCCGAACCAGGTTGAAGCTGTTAAAGCCAGATGTAGGATAGGGAAAGATATATTCCTTGCAAGTTCACATGGAACCTATTTAAACAATCAGCTGCTTCATAACTCCTGGGCAAGAGATTTTGTGTATACCACAAATCCTGAACAACTCTGGGTAGCTACCAATGATGGTTTGTTACAGCTTGTTAGAAAGAATGGGAAATGGAATTTGAACGATACACTTTTAGCTGGGCGTCAAGTGCTGGCAATAGAAGAGGATACTTTACATCAGCAACTTTTTCTTATTACTTTTAATGGAGATGTATACCAAATTGGCAAAGATAAGGCTGTTCATAGCATTGCACAATTGCCACAGGGAGTATTGGCAGTGAAATTCAGATACTATGGAAATTGTCTGTTCATTGCCACCAATCAGGGACTATGGCTATTTGATTTAAACTTGCTTCATTGGAAGCAACTTAACGTACTATCAGGTATCGCTTCAGACAATATACAGGATCTTGTAATAGTCAATGATATCGTCTGGTTTTGTACTGGCAAGGGGCTTCAAATGATGCCTGTCAAGGAGGGAAATAACAGAAGTCATGAAACATCAGCAAAAGTATATCTTAAAAAAATAAGTATAAATGAGGAAGTTGTATCGGACTATTTAAATCTGAAGTTAAAATTCGGACAAACACTTGTCTTATATCCGGAAGCAGCATTATACAGGTGTCAGGAAAAATTTCAGTATGCCTATCGTATAAAGAACATTGATACATCATGGGTGACTCTTCCCGGAAACATTGATAAAATTGAATTACAGAATATTCCTTTCGGATCGTTTGTTGTCGAATTGAAAGTGCTTGATTGTTTTGGCCATATACCATCTGAGTATATTGTCCTTGAGGGATATATAAAGCCTCCCTTTTGGAAAACCTGGTGGTTTACTATGCTCTTGCTCCTGATTTTTGCTATTGGAGCAATACTGTTTTTAAAATACAGAATACAAAAGCTCAAACACCGGCAGCAGAAGGAAATTGAGCGCATACGTCTTGAAAATGAATTGCGTGTTGCTCAGCAGAGTGCCTTGATATCTCAGATGAATCCGCACTTCATATTCAATGTACTGAACTCGATCAAAAGTTATATCTATCGAAATGATAAAGAAAAGGCATTGGTGTATCTGGATGATTTTTCCCATCTGGTGCGCACTGTGTTAGAAATGAGCAGTGTTCAATACACATCTCTTGCAAATGAATTGAAAATATTACGACTCTACATCGACTTAGAAGCAATGATGGTGGCAGAAGATTTCACCTGTTTGTTTGATGTAGACCAGTCTCTGGATTTAAATTACTTAAAGTTTCCGACACTGCTTTTACAACCATTTATAGAAAATTCTTTCAAGCATGGTTTCAGGACACAAAAAGGAGCTAAAAGACTAACGCTTTCAGTAAGGGAAACTGAAAATGATACACTTCTGATTCAGATATCAGATAACGGGATAGGTCGGAAGAAAGCAGAAGAGCTCAAAAGTCAAAACCAATATAAAAAGCAATCATTTGCTACCAGTGCCATTCAACATCGAATAGATTTGATTAACAGAGAAGGAGTTTTGGATATAAATGTAGAAACTGAAGATTTACAGGATGAAGAAGGAAGTGCGATGGGAACTAATATAAACATAACCTTTAAGTACAAACAATAATATTACAATTTTGAAATGTATTTTAGTAGATGATGCTCCTCAGGCAAGAGAATTGTTGAGGATGATGCTTGCTGATCTTGCAGAGGATATAGAAATAGCAGGTGAAGCAGAGAATGTTGACCAGGCTGTATCACTGATACGTTCAGTGAATCCTGATGTTGTCTTTCTTGACATAGAAATGCCGGGTAAATCCGGGTTACAACTGCTAGAGGACTTTATAAAAGAAGAAGTTACTTTTGAAGTGGTGTTTGTAACAGCATTTCATCAATATGCTATTCAGGCTTTCAGGCTTTCGGCTATAGATTACCTGGTAAAACCAATACGGGGACAGGAGTTACAGGAGGCATTGGTTAAAATACGAGAAAAGGTTTTGATGAAAGAATCGCTCGAACGTCTAAAGGTGCTTATTGGTAATCTGGCAGTAAAAGACAATTCAACTCTTTGTATCCCTTTGAATTATGGATATGATTATCTCCCGATTAATAATATTGAATTTATTGAAGCAGACAGATCCTATTCTTGTATACATTTAACAGGAGGGCTACACAAAGTAATCACAAAACCCTTGGCTTATTTTGATGATATGCTTCAATCGTTTGAAATTTTTGTAAAGGTCCATCGATCTTACCTTGTAAATTTACAGCATATAAATTCTTACAAAAAAAAATCAGAGGGAGGCACTATACTCTTTAAAAGTGGCAAGAGCGCCGAAGTAGCACGTAATTACCGAAAAGTATTTTTAGATAAACTGGCATTAAAATCCTAATACAGGTGCATTCCGAAAGAATACGTCTTTCGGAAACTATTGATCGCTGTTCGGAAACTATTGAAAACCTTCCTGCATGTTAAGGCATATATTGAATCAGAATTTAAAATTTGATTTGATATGAGGCAAACTTTACTGAGTATTTCATTATTTGTAGCATTAACCCAAGCTGGCTGGAGCCAGACTGCACCAGATTTAAGTTGGATAAGACATCTAAATAGTTCTGAAATGGGAATGATTACCTCCATAGATACCCTTTCCAATGGTAATTATGCACTAGCGGGATATAAAATTAATTCAGACCCAAACAACAAGGACTTATTAATCGCGGTAACCGATAAACATAGCCAAAAGATTTGGTCAAAAGTATTTGCTGGTGAAGGTAACGATTTTCTTAGAAGCGTGAAAGAAGATGCAGACGGTTATCTTGTTGCAGTCGGATATACCTGGTCTTCTACTAATCAGCCATTTGGCACATCAAAAGGAAATGGCGATGTGGTAGTTATGAAATTGGATGCGGAAGATGGCTCTGTTATCTGGACTAAGCGTTTTGGCGGTCCTTCAACTGAATATGCGTATGATGTACATATAGCTTCAGATGGCGGTTATTTAATTGCTGGTTCTACTGGATCTGCCAGCGGTGATATAACCTCTAATGCTGGCTTATATGATGCATGGATTTTAAAACTAGATACTGACGGGAACCTTGAGTGGCAAAAAACTCATGGATCTATTGGTTATGAATATGCATATAAAATTCAAGAGACTTCGGATGGTGGATATGTAATATTCGGAGAATCAAGAACCAATGCTAAAATGCCAGATGGCGTTGGTGCAAGCTACGATATGTGGGTTTTAAAGGTAGATGGGGCTGGTAATGAAGATTTTAATCTTACACTTGGAGGAAGTCTTGATGATAATTTAAAATACGGTACACAAACTTCAGACGGTGGATATATCATCGTTGGATATTCTAAATCATCTAATGGAGACTTTACAACCAACAGCGGTGAAGAAGATGGTTGGGTGATCAAATTAAAAAGCAATGGTACTGTAGATTGGAAAAAAGCTTTTGCTAGCACCATAGTAGACAAATGTCATGTGGTGAAAGAAGACACAGACAATGGGTTTATACTATTAAGTACTGAAGGTTATAAGTCGACCTTGAACTCTTATCTTAAACTTACTAAGCTAAACAGTTCCGGAACTGAGGTTTGGAAGAAAACTTTTTCAGCTGTCGGCACTTTCTATGCTTGTGAAGTAAACGATGGTATTTTTACAGCAGATGGTGGTTACCTGGCCGTAGGAGGTTCTGCTGCAACTCAGCTGAAAACGTTCTATAGTGAATACACTGCTACTTTAGTAAAATTAGGCGGGACAGACAATCCTGCGATTGCAAGTCTATGGCCGTCTAAAGCTACTAACAAGACAATGAATATTTATCCCAATCCTGCCGCAACTGAGTTTAAAATAAATATTGATCAGCCAATGGAAATAAGAATCGTTAATATATTAGGCGAAACTGTTTTGATGGAACAGGCTGCTCTCGGCGAGTCTACTATTGATGTAAGTAGTCTTGCTCCAGGAACTTACTACGTGTTATCCGGAAATAATTCAAGTGGTCAACTGGTTGTTGTAAAATAACTGGTTAACTCGAAAGGGGAGATGGCTGTCTTTTAAAGGCAGCCATTCTATTACTATAGTCGATTCTAAATTATAATTATTCACTGAATTGTCTATCACACAATGAATAAATAATCAGAATTACTTAATAACCTATATTTTAATCGAATGAAAAAACATTTACTGAGTTTAATGGCAATTGTTGCAGGCCACTTCTGTTTTGCCCAAATTCCTGATCTAACTGGGATCACTATTATGCACAACCACAGCAAAATTTTGAAGCGGTGGATCTTACACATGATGGAAAGTACATAATAGGAGGGTCATCCAAAGGGCAGTACACTAAAAATGCCATGATGATGAAAGTGGATATAAATGGTGATACCCTTTGGAGAAAAGATTATTCAGGTAGTAATTCAAGTTCTGTTTTTTACTCTATTGCAACAGCAAAGGATGGAAATATTATTGCAGCGGGAGGCACATATATTATAAGGGATCTTAGTATTTCCAGTAAAGGCGGCAGTGATTTATATGTTGTCAAAGTAAATTCAATCAACGGAGAAATACTTTGGCAGAGTTTGTATGGAGGAAGTAAAGAAGATTATGCAACTTCGGTAAGTGCCACATCAGACGGAGGGTGCATCTTGGGAGGATACACCAATTCAAATGATGGGGATATTACAGGTGCAAAAGGATATGAAGATGCCTGGATATTAAAACTTGATGCAGACGGGGAAGTGGAGTGGAGCATAATATTAGGTGATACTAAAGGTGACAGGGTTACCAAAGTGAGGGAAACCTCTTTTAGTGGGTTTATTTTCATAGGTTATAAATCCCCTACGGACAACTTTTATGCTGATCCTTATTATGCGACCAATATGTATGTGGCAAAGCTGGATCAGTCTGGTGAAAATCCTGTGGGAAAAAATACTGGAAGGGAATAATTACGACCAGGGTAAGGACATTCTGGAAACCTCTGATAATGGGTTTATTTTATGTGGGGAATCCAACTCTAATAGTGGTGAATTTAACTACACAACAGGTCAGTATGATATGTGGATCGTAAAGTTAGACGACAGTGGTGAAATCCTATGGAAAAACAGATATGGAACATCGGATGGAGATTATCCTTTGGCAGTAGGTGAAACCAGTGAAGGGTATGTGATGATAGGGCATTCTATTGGTAGTTATACACTTGATCCCAATGCTGGATCAAGCACAGTATGGAGGCATGTTGTGGTTACCTATGCGCAAGGAAAACTTATTACTTATATAAATGGCGTTAAAATGCTTGAGGGATACTTCAATTTCAATACAGGAACAAATCTTGTCAGCGAATAGGAAGAACTCAATCATTTACATCTAAAGGAATCAAGATAGATGATTTGTTTATATATGACCGAGCAATTAGGGGAGCAGAAGTTGAGGAATTATATAATCTTAAATGCCTGCCAGATCCTGTAGCTACTATTGCTAATAATCCGATCTGTGCAGGAGAGAGTACCATATTAAACTTTTCAGCTAATGTAAGAGTCTATGCCACTGAAGCAGGGGGAGAGTCGTTGACTTTCAATGATGTTTATTCTACTCCACAGTTAACATCAACTACTACTTATTACTTTCAGTCTGGCGGGTCTGCTTGTTTGTCCAATATGGTTCCTGTAACTGTAACTGTAAAACCAAAAGCAGGCAAACCTATTCTTAAAATGCATGATTACAATGATATAACTCTTTGTGATAGTGGTACAGTAAAGCTAGCAGTAGAGGAGCATGGATATTTGTCAACTAATTGGTATGCCAAAAGTACTGGTGGTGATCCGGTAGCTTCAGGAGCAAGTGTCTCTATTCCTGAGGTTAAAGCATCTACAAGGTTTTATGCTGCTTATGAAGGCGAAGGATATTGTCCTTCTGCCAGAACGGAAATGATGGTGGAAGTTTATAAAAGGCCAGTAGCAAAATTGACTTCTGATATTACAGAAATTTGTAAAGGAGAGGCGGTTGTATTCGGAGGGTTTGAAAATGTAAACTATACCATTTTTCAGAACAATAACGCTATAACATCCGGAGACTTTATCTTTGGGCCATCTACCTTTACTGATAAACCAGAGGAAACCAGCATCTATGTACTCACTGTCGGAGACTGGGTTGGATGTATGGGAGCAGATACTCTTGTCGTAACAGTAAATAACCTTCCTCATCCTGTTATAATTCAAAATGGAATGGTTTTATCTACAGAAGAAGAGTATCAGTCATATCAATGGTTTAAAAATGGGATAGCCTTGAGCGATGAAGTCTCTGAAACTTTTGAGTTTACTGAAGATGGGGATTATAGCGTGCTGGTAACTAATGAGAATGGCTGCTCTGCAACGTCTGATGCAAAAAGTGTGGTCATCACTTCACTTAATAAAAAAGGTATTTCAAAAGTGTCCAATCTATATCCTAATCCAACAAATTCAACATTATATGTTGAATTAAAAGAGGCAGGACAGATTAAAATCTTATCGATACTCGGAGAGCAATTAGAAACATATATTGCTCCTGCAGGAACGGTTACCATTGATGTTTCGAACTTAAACACTGGAGTTTACATGCTTCAAACAGATAAGGGTGAAAGTATAAGATTTGCTAAAAATTAAGTCTAACCACTTCAAGGTGGTAGAGAAGTCCTTTGTGTAAACAAAGGGCTTTTGCTTTTATTACATTAAAATGCTGTAAATACTTACACCAGTTGTAACAAAAAAAAATATATCCGTATTGGGAGGTATTGAATAGGCAAGAAAGTCTTGTTATAGTACAGTAATATTTTCTCCCCCTCTATTGCTGATGAAATTTGACTCACAGATAAGTTTTAATATCAAATGGATACTTCGGTGCATGGAAAAAACTTAAATGAAGAAGCGTGGATCTTAGATATAAGGAATGTGTCAAATTCTTTAACTGTCATATATCATAGAAGATTGACTTTGGTAAACTTTAAGTTTCACTTGGGATATCATGAATGCCTTGCGAATTAAGTGAGACTTTTGAACTTAAATTAAACTATTATAATTATGAATCTATTTTACAAAATTTTGAAATGTGGAGGTTTGGCGTTTATCTGGCTTTGTTATTTGGTCCATCCAACATATTCACAACCTTCGGCCAATCTGGTGCATCATTTCTCATTCGATAACACGTTATCCAATTCGACTTCAACTTATACTTTAAGTGCATTTAGTTATTTTGGTCAAGATCGTTTTGGAAATAGTAGTTCAGCATATAAAGTGGAAAGTGATTTGTATGCAATTTATAGTACTGTAAATAACCTGCCTGCAGGACCTACTGATAGAAGCGTTGCTTTTTGGGTTCAGATACCTGATTGGGAAGGAGAGTTTCAGTTGTTTAGTCATGGTACCTCAGGAAAATCTTATTATATCTCATACAACACTCTTTCAAAAATTTTTATTATTGGCAATGGTACATATTCAGTTGGATTTTATACCGAAATTAAACATGACTGGATGCATCTTGCTGTAACTTATAATCATGCATCAAATGCGCATAAGATCTATATAGATGGAGTATTTTTAGGTGATGTTACTTTAGATCTTTCATCTTCAGTAAGTTCTCCTCTTAGAATTGGGGAGAATTCAAATGGAGCCAGGGGGGCTAATTTTAATATTGACGAGCTTTTTATTTATGACCGTACACTCTCTGCTACAGAAGTTTTTGACTTGTATAGTGTTAAATGTTTGCCAAACCCGGTAGCGGTTGCAAGTAAGTCTTCTGTTTGTCCTGGAGAAAGTGTTCAGATATCTGTTAATAAGGTTGTTTATATTTTTGATGCCACTGGAAAACGCGTTTCTATAAATGATAAATATACCACTCAAAATTTAAATGCTAGCACTACCTTCTACATTATTGATAGTATTAGTGGTAGTTGTCATTCCAACAGAGTTCCGGTTTCTATAACTGTAAATGAAGCTTTGTCGATGCCCGAGTCAGCTACAGATTATCTTGAGGGAAATATTTGTGGTGAATCAGGTAACGCTACATTAAAAGTTAAGGAGAAAAATGATTATACAATTAATTGGTATGAAAGCCCAGCAGGTGGGACAGCCATTGCTACAGGTCCTGTGTTTGTAACACCTACCTTGTCAGCAACTAAAGTGTATTATGTCGCCTATGAGGCACCTGGATCATGTCCATCTCGCAGAAGTTCAGAATGGGTTTGGGTCTATCCAAAATATGACGGGAATTTCGTAGCTAGTAAAACGGAAATCTGCCCTGGCGAAATTGTTGAATTTAGTGGTTTCGATGCAATTACTCATAATATTTACAAAGGTGATCAAATAGTTTCAGGAGGAGATATTTATGGTGGTGGAATGCCTTTCTCATTTAAGGATACTGTATTTCAAACTAGTACATATGTACTGGAAGCTGGAGAGTGGTTTGGATGTACAGTAAAGGATACTGTAATTGTTGCTGTACAAGTTTTAAATCCTATCATTACTACGTCTGGTAATGTTTTATCTACGGAAGCTTATGAAACATACCAATGGTATAAAAATGATCAGATAATAGAAGGTGCAACTTTGCAAACATTAGAAGTACAGGAAGAAGGTAGTTATAAAGTGTTTGTTACAAATGAAAATGGATGTTCTGGAATGTCTAATGTGGAAAACGTAGCTATTACATCCCTCAATGGAAGAGGAGTTTCAAAGGTAACTAACCTTTATCCTAATCCAGCAAGTAATCTATTACATATAGAGTTAAAAGAGGCTGGACAAATTAGAATTTTATCTATGCTTGGAGAGCAATTAGGAAATGTCAATGTCTCTGATGGACTACATACAATTGATGTTTCACATTTGAAATCTGGTGTTTATATGCTTCAGACAGATAAAGGTGAAAGTATAAGATTTACTAAAAATTAAGGTGATATATTTTTCCTAACAGAAAATCCCTTCGAGTCTCGGAGGGATTTTTTGTTATATAGCTGTCTAATCATTCAAATCCTTACACCTGCTGTAACCAAAATATATATATCCGTATTGGGATATATTATATAGACAAGAGCACCTTGTTTAATTGTAATAGTCATTATCAAACTCTCATGCCTGATGGAATTCGTTCACCTATTTAGCATTGATAACAGATGGATACTTAGATGTATGGAAAAAACTTAAATCGAGGAGCTCGCTCGTGATGCTAAAAGGTAAGCTGTACATTAAATGTATAAATTATCTTTAACTGTCAAATACTATAGAAAATCGTCTTTCGGAAGTTGAAAGGTACACTTTGGAAAGAAATATAAGTATTGCATTTTATAGTAATACTTTTGTATATGAATATAAACTCTTTTTATCTATGAATTTATTTTACAAAATTGTTAATCGTTTAAGTTGGGGTTTGGTCGGACTTGTGTGTATGGCTCAACCCGTATTTTCACAATCACAAACTAACTTGTTACACCATTTTTCATTTAATGGAACATTGTCCAATACAGCTAATACGACTAGTATCAGTGCTGTTTCAAGTTTTGCACAAGATCGTTTGGGAATTAACAATAATTCTTACGAGGTAGCTAGTGATAATTATTCAATTACAGCATCTAATATCAACAACTTACCTTCATCAGGTATTAGTAGAACGGTTGCTTTTTGGTGTCAGGTGCCTAATATCAATAAGGATTATCATTTGTTTAGTTATGGAACAGAGGGAAATGGTTATTCTATTTCCTACAATTACACAACGGGAAATTTGATAATTGGAAATGGTTTCAATACTGTAACATATTATATTGATAGAACAGAAGATTGGAGACATATTGCTGTTAGTTTTAATAGTGAAACTTATAGACATAGCATCTATGTTAATGGCGTTTATAAAAGTTATGTTTCGCTAAGCCTGACCAATTCAGCAAAAGGTCCTCTTAATATTGGTGTTAATCTTGCTGGGACCAAGGGGACAAATTTTAAAATCGATGAGCTTTTTGTATATGATAGAGCTCTTTCAGAATTTGAAGTTTATGAGATATATAGTCTTAAATGCAGGTTAAATCCAATAGTTAATGCCAGTAAAACATCTATTTGTCCGGGGGAGAATGTTAACCTGACATCTGATAAGGTGGTATATGTGTTTTCTGACAATGGAAATCGTTTATCATATAGTAATACCTATATTTCCCAATTTTTAAATAGCACTACTACTTTTTATGTAATTGATAGTATTAGTAGTGGTTGTTATTCGAATAGAGTACCTGTAACTATAACTGTAAAAGAAGATTTGCCGGATCCTGTGTCAGTTACAGATATTCTTCAAGGAAGTATATGTGGAGATTCTGGTATAGCAACACTAAAGGTTCAGGAACATCCTGATTATACCGTTAAATGGTATACATCCAATACCGGAGGAACACCTATTGCTACAGGTCCAGTATTTGTAACCCCTATTTTGAAAAGTACTACTAAGTATTATTTTGCGAATGAAGCACCAGATAAATGCCCATCGAAAAGGAGTGAAGAATATGTTTGGATTTACCCAAAATTCGAAGTAGATTTTGTTGCCAGTAAAACTAAAATTTGCCCTGGAGATACAGTTACATTTAGTGGTTTTGAGGAAGTTCCTTACTACTTATATAAAGACAATGTATGGGTTTCTGCTGGAGACCTGTATAGCGGAGGAATGCCATTTTCCTATCAGGATGCACCAACCAAAACAAGTACTTATATCAACAAGGTAGGTGAGTGGTTTGGTTGTACGGATATCGATACCATAACAATAACTGTAATTGAGTTAAATCCAACCATTAATCAGTCGGGAAATGTATTATCTACAGATGAGTATCAGACATACCAGTGGTATAAAAATGATGAGCTAGTGGAAGGTGCGACTGCGCAAACATTTGAAATTAGTGAAAGTGGAAGTTATCATGTGTCGGTTACAAATGATATCGGATGTTCTGAAATGTCTGATGCAATAAGCGTAACCGTTACTTCACTAACAGGAAAAAGTACTTCAAAGGTATCCAACCTTTACCCCAATCCGGCAAATTCAACATTACATGTAGAGTTAAAAGAAGCAGGGGAAATCAAAATCCTATCTATGCTTGGGGAGCAATTAGAAAACTTTAATGCTCCTGCAGGAACAGTTACGATTGATGTGACGCATTTAAATTCCGGAATTTATCTGCTGCAAACAGACAATGGTGAAAGTATAAGATTTACTAAAAATTAAGTAGATTCAGCTTATTAACTAAGAAAAGCCCTTCGAATACTTCGAAGGGCTTTTTTGTTATCTGGTTCAAAAGGGACAATATTGTTGTACCCTTTTGTTAATGATTGTTCCAAAGGAATTATGATAGCAATTGCAATACAGCTATTACAATCACTTTCCCATAATTTCTTTGCGATGTTCAATTCCCCAGTCAGACAAATTTTTAATTACAGATTGTAGTTTCTGACCATATTCAGTGAGTTCATAATGAACTGTAACAGGCTGAGTGTCCAGTACAGTTCTTTTAATAAGTTTATTTTGTTCCATCTCTTTGAGTTCCTTACTCAACATCTTATTGGATATTCCTTTAACGTCTTTTAAAATATCAGAGAATCTTCTTTTATTATGATAGCACAGAACTGCGATGATGGATATTTTCCATTTACCGGTTAATACGTCCATTGCATCATGAACAGCCATTATCTGCTTTTTGCACTCACCATCCGGACATTTCTTTATTGTCATAAGTTACCTGGTTACTTAAAGGTTACTGTTACTTTTTGATACTTGGTTACTAAATTAAATAAATTCATTCTAGTTTTACAGCATTAACAATTAAAAATTTATATGATGACTCTGTTAGACAATTTAAAGTGGCGTTATGCTGCAAAAAAAATGAACGGACAACAGGTTCCGCAAGAGAAATTAGACTACATCCTGGAGGCTGCAAGATATGCACCTTCATCATCAGGGCTTCAGCCTTATAAGATCTTTGTAATCAGTGACAAAAAGAAACTGGAACAAATCAGGGAATTTTCTTTTAATCAAAGTCAGATTACGGACTGTTCTCACTTGCTTATCTGGGCCGCCTGGGATAGCTATTCAGCTGAAAGGGTGGAGGATGTATTTCTAAAAACCTCAAGGGAGCGTGGTTTGCCTGATAATACCTATGAAGATTACAAGAATATGCTTCTGAATCTATATGGACCTTTAGGAAAAGATTGGCAGGAGAATCGTTGCGCCAAGCAGGCATACATATCATTCGGACTGGCCATTGCAGCTGCGGCAGAACAAAAAGTGGATGCTACCCCAATGGAAGGATTTGATAATGCTAAACTGGACGAATTTCTTAAGCTTAATGCATCAGGACTGAAAAGTGTTGTGATGATGCCTATCGGATACAGAGATGAAGCAAATGACTGGCTGGTGAAACTTAAAAAGTGGAGGACTCCGAAAGAAGAATTTGTGACGTTTGTAGATTGATATGATACGCATAGAAGAAAAAACTGAACTCACACATTTAGCTTTCATCTGATTAAGGAAAGAATTTTAGGGTAAGGTTCTTAGTGAGTATGCTAACCGATCTTTTATTCAGAAAATTAAAAACCTTACTCTGAATATTTCCTTTTGTTCTGATGATTTAATTTTTCATATTTCCGGAAATGATAATAGAGCGTAAGACATTTTCCATAGGAGATAAGACTGTAATTGAAAAAATAAAAATAGATCCTCCATTCAGGTATCAGGCTATATTTGAGGATGAGGGGTGTTTTCTTTACGTTTTCGGACAACAGACTTCCCTTCATTCGCCTAATCAAAAACTGCTGATTCAATCTAAAGAAGCTGTATTATTGAAATGCGGAAGTTATTTTGTTGAGTGGATGAAAAGTTCAGAACAATTACCCATTCAAGTATATGCCATTCATCTCCATAAGGAAATTTTAAAGAGTATCTATAGAAATGAATTGCCATCTTATATTGCTCAGAATAGAGAGGATGTATTTGCAAGAAAAGTCATTCCTGATCTTACACTTTCAAAATTTATAGAAAGCCTTGATTTTTACTTTGAGTCCCCCGGATTTATAAATCAAGAACTTCTTGAATTAAAACTTAAGGAATTGATTTTAATTTTGGTTCAGACCAATTATGCAGAATCTGTAATAGAAATAGTTTCAATGTTATATAATCCGAGATCTGTTTCCTTGAAGGAGGTGATAGAAAGTCAGCTGTATACTGGTATTCCGGTAAGCCAGCTTGCAGGTTTATGCAATATGAGCAATTCTACTTTTACAAGAACCTTTAAAGAGATTTATAAGGACAGCCCTGTCAATTATATTAATAACAAGAGATTGGAAAGGGCAAAGGAACTTCTCCTTATATCTAAAGCTCCTTTAAGTCAGATTGCCTACGACCTTGGGTTTAATGATCCGGGGTATTTCTCAAGATTATTTAAAAGAAAGTTTGGAGTGCCTCCGAGATCTATTTCATAAGTTGATCAAAAAATCCTGATTTTTGCTTTTTTTATCCCTATTGTTTAGTGAGTACATTATTAGCTTTGTCTTATATTGAAGAATTTAATCTTCCTGATAAATAAATCATTATGAAAAAGCTACTCTCGATTAATGTATTCCTGGGAACATCGATGCTAATGTTTGGAGTATTAAAATTTTTTAATCCATTTAAATCATGGTATACCACACAGATTGTTAACAGTGGTATGGGCGATTTATCCTATTTACTTGGTATCACCGGTGAAATAACTGCCGGAGGACTTCTTCTTTATGCTACTATTAGTACTGTCACGAGAAAGAATGTTTATGGCCTTATCGTAATTCTTTCATCAGCTTTAATTGTCTTTATGATGGCCACTGGTGTTTATGTTCACATGCATCCGGAGGTGCCTGCAGAGGTCCTTCCTCTTAAAATCAAGCCACCTTATATTCCTTTAATTTTTCTTATGCTGGCCCTTTTTAATATTTGGAAAGTCAGAAAGGAATTGAAAAGCTAAAGCATTATTTATAAAAGAATGGCTTTGAAGTAAGACATCTACAACTCTTTAAATAACTGTAAAATGAATAAAAAAATTAATCCGAAAGGGCTACTTATAATAGCTTTTCTGTTTCAATATTTTGCGACTTTTGCTCAAGACTGGACGCTTGCTAAAGAAAAAAATGGAATTAAAGTTTATACAAGAGAAAGCAAAGATTCTCCTATAAAAGAATTTAAAGCAGTAACAATTTTCGAAGCCAATATGCATGTGATCGAAAAAATTATTTTGAATACTAAAACATATCCTAAATGGTATGACCATTGTAAGAAATCTGAACAAATTGGTTTGCAGGATAACACCGTGACTATGCATATCGAATATAGCATGCCGTTTCCCTTTAAAAACAGGGATGCTGTAATGAATCTATCTGCAACACGTACAAATGACATTATATCTATCCATATAACTCGAAATACAATTTCCAGAAAGGATGTGGAAGATATCGTGAGAATGCCTGTATCTGAAGGGGGATGGCAATTAAGAAAGATTAATGAACATACAACAGAAGTTATCCATCAGTTTAAGGGGGATCCGGGTGGCAATATTCCTGTTGCGATTGTAAATTTATTTCTGGTTGATGGTCCTTTAAACACACTTACTCAGCTTAAAGGTATGATATATCAGTATTAAAGTTGTTTAGCAGGATGGGAGATTAAGCTATAAAATTCTTAAATCTCCCATTACCTTTTATTGTTTCTTACTAAACTTCTTTATACAAATACGATTGTTTCGTTTATCCAATACTTCAATAATATAAATACCTTCCGGAAGATTGGAGGTATTGATGGAAATATATGCCTGGTCTGATCCATTTGTTGTAGATAACAGACTCCCATAGACCGTTAGCATACGAATCTGACCGATTGTAGTGGTCTGTGATGCGGATTCAACCCGAAGTTCATCTATCGATGGGTTTGGGTAGAGCAGGATATCTGCTGCTGTACCATTGTATATTCCCGTTATAACAAAAGGATAAAGGCTAAGATATACGTAAGCTGTGTCAAGTGTTGAAAGGTCTTCGGAAAGCTGAAGCATTATGCTTCGAATAATTACTTTATCATCGGTGAGCGCTGCAAGATAGTACAGATTATCATCAATTTCAATACTATCTGCTTCTGAATAGATTTTATAGGTTCCTTTGTAGGTGGTATCACCCTCCTGTCTTTCATAAGTACCATCTTCTAAAAATCTAAAAGATAGTCCGGAGTAGTCGAATAGATTAACCAGAGAATCTTTGTGGTAGTTATGTATATGACGATCTTTGTATTCGATACTTTGTTCTGCTACTTTCCAGGTATGGTCAAGGAAGCTTTTGGGTTGTGCATAGGTCTGATTAATCAATAAGCAAACAAGCAAAATTGAGAATATATTGTTCATAGTAATATTTTCTTTTATATGTAAAGGAATTTATTAAAAAATAGGATTTTTGCCAGTTTTAAACTTGTGCTGTAACCGTATGTCTATGTTCTTAAAAAGGATTGATCCGATTACAATGTTGCCTTTTCCATTCATCATACCTTGTCTCAAAGCAGGAGTGTCAAAGAGAGGCCTATTTACACTAAGCTCTGCACAATAGTTAAGTCCGCTCCCTGTAGTGATTACTTTCACCTGACCACATTCTTCTACCACCCTTCGTTCTACTTTGCCAGGGTGAAGAAAGTGTCCTTCATTTGTATAATTGGTTATAGTAAGGTTTTTATCATCAGGAAATACTTTAACTGGATCATATTTGGCACTTTCAAGCCTATTGCCGCATAAGGAAAAATCTGATGTAATATCATATATTTTTCTGGCTGCTATAATATTAGGGCTTTGATATAACCTATAAGAAGCACATGGAGAAGCATTGGGCTTATTGAAAATTTTAGCCTGTTCAAAAAGCTCCTTTCTGGTATTGAGAGCTTCTCCAACAAGTGGAACTCCACCTTGAACAGAGCATGTTATTAGGTTTTTACAGTAATATTTAAATATCATCCAGGCAGACAGTATTTGCTTTATATTTTTAATTCCTCCAAAACTGTTTCCTTCTGTACCTGTGCCACTCCAATCCTGTACATTGGATAGTATTGTTTCAACGTCTTCCTTTGAAAGTTCCAGAAGAAGAAGTATGGGAAGATTATCATATGGATAGTCGTAAGGTGTTGGAGTAGTAAGTGTAACATCGTTCTTCATAAGGTTATACACATATTGAGCATTACAGTTATTGCTGTTAGGATCGTTCTGATCACATATCACAGTGGTAATTTGGTATTCATGCCAGTCTAATCTTTTTCGATCCTCCGGAGTTTGTGCTTCTGTTGCATTCATATCTTCGTCCTTACAAATGGTATAATCATCCTCCAGTGAGAAGTTGTTATTCGATTTGATACGAAGAATACCATTGTCTGTAGCGACCCATATAACTGTATCTTTTTCAGATGCACCTCCTGTAATGTTGTTCGAAGTAAGCCCACTGTTAGCAGTAGTATAGAGTGTATAGGATGATGGATCATCAAGCTTTCCAACACCGTTATATACAATCAATCCTTTATTGGTTCCAATGAAAACTTGTCCGCTCTCATTTCCCCAAATAGCGTTAAGACCTACATCTGCTCATGGAAGAAATATATCAGGAAGGGTCTGGTTATTCAATAAAATCCAGCAATCTTTTACTTTTGCAGCAAAGCCCTTGCCTGCACTCAGGCCAACCCAGGAGTTGTCTTGTGGAGTCAGGTAGATCGATTTGAATACACCACCCTCAGTGGCACCGAGGTCTTCAAACGTAATGGAACCAAGAAACTGGCCACTGAGATTGTAGCGTACTATTCTTGCCGGAAAATATTCAGCATCAACAACTTTTCCTGGTCCTTTTCTGCTTGTAGTGTATTCATAAGGGTATACACTCACCCAAACCTCGTTGTTACTGCACGCAATTGATTCACATCTTCTGGATCCAGGTGTTGCAGAGGCTGGAACGTTACATGTATATGCGGGATAAGGTAATTCCGGTGCCTCATTTCCATTCCTGTAGTCCGACCAGGTACTGTAAGAGGTAAAAAGAGATTCTTCTTGTCTTTTATATGAAAATGTTCCTGGTGTTAGTATAAAATCGGAGCCTGAAATAAGATAATGAGATCTGTTTGCGCTCCATATAGTATTAAATCTGTCTACAACTATACTGCTTATATTCAGGCTCGCAATCCCGTCCCTTTGCAGATAAGGAAGACATTCAGCATTCCTGTCAGGATAAAAATGTCGGGCTTCTGAAAAGTTATTAATATTGATCATTTCTATACCACCACTTGCAAAAGTACTCCCACCTAAACCCGCATGACCTACCCATACTTTGTCTCCTTTGTCAGCCGCTATTGTCTGTATTACATAGTTTGAAACAGTGGAAGTGCCTACTTCTGTTAGCACGGAGAACGTAGCCTTTGGATTGCTGCGTTTGTCAAGATAGTAGATACCGGCCTTGTCGGTTCCTGCCCAAACGTTACCGCTTGTATCCACAGTAATGCAGGTAAAGGCTTGTCCTGTATTGTAGCTGGTGATTTCCCGAAGTAGGTTGTCCTGACTGTATGCCCTGAAGCATATCAAGAGGAATAAAAGTAAACTGATTTTTTTCATGTGTGATGATGTGTTTGTTTGTTTGTTTGTTTTGTTAACTTTTTGAGTAATTACATTTGTTGAAATCGGAAAGTGATAGTAATATTATTCTATTGGATTAGTTATTTTATCAAAGCCTATAAACTCATCGCTAACCCTTCTCAAGAAGAAGAAGGAACAGTCGATGATAAGAATGTTTGATATAAAAATAATACAACTTAATACCCTACACATTAAAGTCCCTCTCCTTCAGGAGGGAGATTTAATGTGAGGTCTTTTATGGTATTACCTTATAAGTCCATTATCGTCACGGGACTTAAATAACTGATCAATCAATTGCTTTTTCATCCTAAGTCCTGTGAAGGATCTGATAGTTACAAAGCAAAATTCAATTCAATCTACACTTACCAGATAGTCAAATTTTCATTCTTTATAAAAAGCTCTGATGCTTATTGGTTCAGCATGGCAGAGTACTTAAGTTGAGGGGAATGTCCTTTAGGAGTAAGGGTAGGGATATGGTTTGTAACTTTAAAAACGAAACCTGAACACCTATTCCTAAAACAAAAGATCTTGTATTAATATAAGTTAAAATTCACACAGCTAATTCCTTCGGGAAGGTAAATATAAAAAAGGTTTAAACTAATAAAAAAATAATGCTGATTTTCCGTTTACATATAGGCCTTTAAAGAAGGCTAATCTTTTATTCATTTTAAACTTATCCTTTTGTTTTAGGAGCTCTGGCTATTTTGATGCAGGATTCATATATAGAGTTATTCTTAATTTAAAAAGGTCAGCTATCTTTAGTATTAATATTAAATTGCCTTAAGGTTCAATAGTTGTTGTATTAATATAAATCGGTCTTTACAAATAAATATCAAATACACGTGACAGTATCCTGTCAAATACATTGTAATAGATATTAAGAGATTTGTACTTAATGTTTTAACTATACACAGACTTATTATATTTTGGTGTCAATGCTTTTATACCAATTCAATACTTACTAATAATTAGGTATGATACTTTCTTTGAAATTAAGCTTGATCTGTATCTAATGTAATGTTGTCATGTTCATGTGTGACTTCTCCTTATTACTCTTACTTTTCGCTTCAAATTTGGTATATCAATGTCATTCATCTTTCTTTCTCTCACATGAGCCGAAAATTATTCATTTTTCTAACCAGTCAATCCTATGCTCTACTGTAAACCCGCCAGTGAGGAAAGATCACCACATCTTTATTGTCTTAAAAACCTTTCTGTATGTACCGCCTTTTCTATGCATTTCGAGAATAATTGAGGGATTACTTGTAGAAACACACCCTGTTTTGTGGAAAAACTCTACAGTATAATTTTTCCCATCAAACTTAATTTATTCTGTTTCACCCTAAACTCTCACTGGCACAAGGCTTGTATTTGGTTGGTATGTCTCACTGTGATTTCACTGCGGGACTATTTTAATAATTTTATTTAGAATCGATTATGTTTGAATCAATGAGCACCACAACTGAGGAAACTGTTTTAACTCAGTCTCATCTTCGTTCTTCGAAGAAAGAATCAGTTAACAGAGAGGTGAATAATAATTTAGCCGGTTTTGTATTACCTGGTTACGGTGCATTTCCTCAAATAGGCTTATTTTCTTACATTAAGAAGAACTTGAGTGGTATCTCCAAAGCTACTTTAGTAAGAATGTGTACAGTAATATTGTTGTGTATAGGAGCTTTTGGAGTGTATACATTACAATCTGATTTTGAGCGCATCCATACAGAGAGAATGAACTCTGCATGGGGCTTAACCTTAATTGTGATAACCACTTCATTGCTTTTATACAGAATTATTTTTTTTCTGTTTAATTTATTTCTGTATTTAAGGTACAAGCCCATTCAATCTGTGTCTGATGAACAGTTACCCACTTGTACGGTAATTGTTCCAGCTTATAATGAAGGAAAGCTGGTTTGGCAGACTCTATTAAGCCTGGCTGATAGCAGTTATCCGGAAGAAAAATTACAACTGATTGCTATTGACGATGGAAGTAAAGATGATACATGGTATTGGATTAAAAAAGCAAAAGATCAGTTAGGTGATCGTCTGGCAATTTATCAGCAACCTGAAAATAAAGGAAAACGACATGCACTCTATCGTGGATTTAAAATTGCTACAGGAGAGATTCTTGTGACAGTGGATAGTGATTCAATAGTAAAACCTGATACCTTAAGAAACCTGGTGAGTCCATTTATTACCAATGAAAATTGTGGTGCCGTAGCAGGTAACGTGCATGTTTTAAATAAAGCAAAGGCAATCATCCCTAAAATGTTAAATGTAAGTTTCATTTATAACTTTGAGTTCATGCGCTCTGCACAGAGCAAATTAGGTTCAGTACTTTGTACTCCGGGTGCTTTGGCTGCTTATCGCAAAAATGCGGTGCTGAAATGTTTGCCTAAGTGGATCAACCAAAGCTTTATGGGGCAACCATCAGATATCGGTGAAGACAGAGCTATAACCAACATGATTTTGAAACAGGGTTATGAGGTATTGTTTCAGAAAAATGCTTATGTACTGACAAATGTACCTGAAACCTATAAGGGATTATATAAAATGTTTATCAGATGGGAAAGAAGTAACGTGCGGGAAAATATTGAGATGGCACAATTTATCTTTAAAAAGTTTAGAAGTGGATCTAAAACTGGTACGAGACTTTTATTTTTAGATCAATGGTTAAGTATTTTAACAGCTTATCCATTTATAATACTGATGATGATATTTATATTAACACATCCACTGATGTTTTTGAGTTCGATACTTTTCAGTATTCTGATGCTTTCAAGTTTTCCTGTTTTCTTTTATGCAAAAAAATATAATATAGCAGGATCAATTTGGGCTTATTCATATAGTATTTTATATGCCTTCGGCTTATTTTGGATTACTCCATATTCTATTGCAACTGTCAGGAGAGGAGGGTGGTTGACGAGAGATTTACCTCAAAAGAAATAAGGGATGAAAGTATACTTGATTTGTATAAGTTGTAAATTAAAGTAGTTATTTGATTGTGATATAGCAAAGCAGTAAAAATTATCAATAAAGATGAATAAAAAGAATAAGAGAGCTCTAAGATAGTGTGGGTAATATTTATCGGTCTGAAGTATTAATACTTTAGACCGATAAATATTATTGCTATTAAATACTATTCTTCGAGATGATATGCTTTTGATACTTCCTCAAAGGAATTTAGATCAACATTGCTTTGACTATTTATTCTTTTGTCAATGCTGTTCCCTTATGAGCAGCAATATGACCCGTCTTACTGCTTTTAATCTCAAATTGAGGATCGTCTTTGGTAGCCCGATGAGTGTGGCCTTTGTAATCAAAATCATTTGTATGTATTTTTATAATTGTCCCTGACACCCTTCCTGCTTCTGAGTTCCAGCTCACTTTATCGCCAACCTTAAATTTCGTTTCCATAAATATTTTTCTTTAACTAAAACAAAGTTGCATCCGAATAAGAAATATGACCTTCAGTTACAATTGCAGGAGATGTATAAGGATGTTCCTGAACTTTTCCTGCTGCCATTATATGCAATACAGACCAGCCTTTTGCTTTCAGATAATCAGATATCATTGATCGATGGCAACTCCACCAGACTGCTTCAGAACACATATATACAGTAGGGTATTTTAATGCAATAGATTCCAGATCAGATACCGCATTTTTAAAATCATCCGTTTCCATATAGTCCGCATATCCGCGAAAAGATTCATTGCGCCAGCGGTTGTTTTTAGAATCCTTTTTCATTTTTCTCCTTCCGCCTAAACCTTCCATATGGATGTAATTTATTCCGTTATTCTCCAAAGAGATTTTTAAATTTTCTTTATTGAAATGTGGGAATTTACGAGAGCCTGGCAAGCTTCGTACATCACAGAGAATTTTAATATCAAAGGATTGCAGGATACCAATAAACGCTTCAATGCTATGATTAGAATGCCCTATGGTATAAACGGTATGTTTCTCCAATGTTTTCATTTGCAATTACCCTTCTACTTAATAAAGAGAAATAGGGGAGTATGGTTCATTCATTCTTCAATGCCAGTATATATTTGTTGATGTACAACTGCTTTTGTTTCGATTTATATTGTTGTATATACCGAGGGTGCTCAAGGACTTTTATACGATCAAATAGTTTTGCTTCCTTGTTCAATTTTCCTATGTACTCTGCATTTTTCATTCCTAATACATACACCTCAGAAGTGTCTAATCCCAGGCTGACATGTTTTTTCAAAGACAAAATCATAAAGTCTTTCACCATATTAAAAAGCGCTGGGTCGTCATAATAATTAGCATTAAGCCATTTGCCACCTGTCGATTGTCTAATGATTGCTAAAGGAAACGGGGAATTAATATAGTAATCTTTATAAAAGGCTTCAGCACCTCCATATTCAGCAATCATATCGTACATAAAGACAGAAGATACTTCGTGTGTGTAAGCAGATATCATCGGTATACCACAAACTTTTTCCAGTCGTTTGGTATCTGTAAAGGGAACACCTGTAACTCCGGCACCGTGCCTGCTGGGATTGATTCCGATGATGAATTTACGTTGGACCTGATCATTGTAATATTTATAATAAAATTGCTTCATAACCTCCATTGTTTCAGGATTATGCAGATAAGGATTCAATACCTGAAACCCTTCTGGTAATGAACCTGTATATTTTAATTGCCGATTGAAATCAATCACTTTATCCGCAAAGGTTATGGACATAAAATTTGTTTTAGTTGTTTCAATTATAACGAGTATTCTTTTATTTACATATTTAAAGCAATTCTTTTGGATACCAAAAGGTTGTGGATTTTTATCTATATTGCTATCTGAGGAAAAATTCGGGAGAATGAAATCTACAAAGACGATTAAGTTTTTTTTTCATATTTATTAAGAAGAATTTTTTATGAAAATAGTCAAAGAGCTGTCCCGGTTACTTGTCTTTGGAAGTATACTGACTGCACTGTTATCTTTATATGGATTCAAGGAATATGATAATGATATCATATTTTATAAGGTAGATTTAAAGCAAGCAGACCTGAAATTTTACTGGAAAGATAGTGATGGCAATATTATCAGAAGCTTACAGAATCTTAAGTTATTAGTTGATGGAAATCATCAAAAACTGGTGTTTGCCATGAATGGAGGTATGTACAAAAAAGACAACTCTCCTCAGGGTTTGTATATTCAGGAAGGCAAAGTACTTTCCCGATCAGATACAGGTTCTGGTAATGGTAATTTCTATATGAAACCAAATGGAGTTTTTTACATTTCCAATAACAATAAAGCGCATGTCTCACAAACTTCGGCATTTAATTCAAAAGATGTCAAATATGCTACACAGTCAGGCCCCATGCTGCTTATAGATGGAGAGATTCATCCCGCATTTCAGAAGGGTTCCCAAAACCTTAATATCAGAAATGGAGTAGGAATTTTACCGGACGGAAATATTATCTTCGCTATATCAAAAAATGAAATTAACTTTTATGATTTTGCTCAATACTTTAAAGATGCAGGATGCAAAAACGCACTATACCTGGATGGCTTTGTTTCAAGAGCCTATATACCTGAGAAGAACTGGATTCAGACAGATGGAAATTTTGGCGTAATTATTGGGGTAATAAAAAAATACTAGAGTTAATTTAAACCAGAAGAACTCAAGACCAGAAATTAATTTTTAACAAGTAATACTTTTTAACTCAGATTTTAATCAGGTGGTTATCAAAATGAAAAAATATTTCATGTTGTCTGGTGCTTTGATGTGCCTGATTTTTATTAAAGCACAAGCACAGACAGAGTCTAATTATGAAAAATTTATAGGTGAACCGATTGTAAAATTCGGAGCACATTTTCATCACTCCAATTACATTGAAAGTTACAATACTAACGCTGGAGGATTTATCCTGGAAGCATCCGGGCCAAAGATGGGCGTTTCCTATACAGGAAGAATAGGGGTAACCTCTTCCAATCAATTCTATGCATACACAGGAGCAGGGCAGGTAATTGGTTTGTACCTGTTGAAAGATAGCAAAACTACAGGACTTGGAATTATTGGCCTGATTGGATTACTAATACCGGAAAGTTTTATCTTATACTCATATCCCACGAGCAAAAGCAGACTAGGGTTTTATCTCAGTCCATGGGGAGTAGAACATATTCCAGACAAGGAAACAAAGGTAAGTATAGAAGCAGGAGTAAAATATTCCAGGAAGTTAAGCGACAGGTTTTATATCGAACCATTCATAGGGGCCAAAGCGATCTATAAAACGGATAGACAAGCTGTAAGTGCCGGACTTAATTTCTTTTTTACAAAATAATAATCATCCCTCTCTGTCCACCAATCACCATATATAATTTATGAAGATGGAGGATTAGCAACATTTTAACGTTGTTGTTCATTTATCAAAGTTTAAGACGCAATGCCTGGTGTCTCTGCATACCAATTGAATTAATTATAATAGGGATACTATTAAATACAAACCGCAAGACTGAGTCTCGCAATTGCTCTGATGAAGAGCCGAAGGTAGTTGTTGTTTTTTATAAAATATTATTCGTTTAAAAATGAATGAACAGAAAAGAATTACTACAAAAATCCTGAAGGCTATTCCTGCTGGTTAAAAACAATGGATTGACGGATTATAATCATTTTAATCGCAAAGATTTGACTTTATCTTTATGGCGCATCAAGTTTAAAACGTTGCAAAAAATGTTTAAAATAAAACCATCTAAGGTATATGTTTGAATTATAAAGGAATGTATTGTGGGGAAATAGTTATTGAATATAAAGGATTCATTTGAATTATATAATTACCGTAAACAACATTGATCCTCTAACAGTAATACTTAATATAACTGAATAAATATTCAGGTCTTTATCAAATCAAAACCTTAACACATGGAAGATTTCGAATTTACCCCTGAAACATCACATCCAAATGCAAAGAAACTTTTAACAGAAGATTTTTACTGGAGTGACGAAGAAGATACAAGCCCGTTTGGCAATGATGATGGGGCAGAGGCTTCTTATGGATTCTGGAAGTGGAGGAAAAAAAATAAAGATGTAAGTCCATTAAAATACCTTGAAAAATTACTTAATGAGTGGGACTTCCCATATTTTGACCTGACTGAATTGAGTCCGGCAAAAGTTCAGGATTATATCACGCAAAAGAGGGATGTCGACAACGGTCCGTTTTCCGGAAATATGCTCGCAGAGCAGCTTAAGGAAATGGCTTCTGAAATGGAAGATGAGACTGACGATAATCAGTTTAAAGAGCTATTGGCAAATGTTACAGGTGTTTCTGCTGATAGTTACCTTATTGGTATGGACAATGCTATTATTTCAGTGGCTTATGCCCAGTATGCTTTGGAAGGGAAGCTGGATTCAAATTTAAAAGCATTAGCTCAGACAGCTATTAAAAGGGAACTTCTTCCATTGCTATTAGAAACCTTTAGTGAAGATGACAGGGCAACAAGGATCGAAAGATTAAACAAGATGCTTAAAAGTTTAAATCAGATGAATGGTTAATGGGAAGATGTCAATGGGATGAAAGTTTAAAATTCAGAGAAGGAGAGTACCTTAGTTTTTATTCCTGGAGGTTTTTGTTAAGATAACTTTCGTTTCATCGCATTCACATTGATACATTGAATCCCAACAGAAGCCAGGTCTTTAAGGACAGGCTTCTGTTGGGGCATCCAAAAATGAAGATGAACTTTATTCAAATTCATCCGGAAAAAATATAGCCCAGATAAAAAAGACCTTATTTCACAGTGTATTTTTCAATTTCTCCCCAGTTAATTTTAATAACATTTTGCCCGTCCACTGTTACATTACGTTTATAAGCATCATCCATCTTACCTTTCAACTTTCCTTCTTCCAGATCAAATGAGACCAGCTTGTTAAGATCTTCTCCTATCTGGAGAAAATATCTGTTACCCCTCTTAAACACTCCGTAAACATCATTGACCTTGAGCTCATACTTTGTTTTTCCGGATGCAAGATCCACAGCAAAAATTCCATTATCATATACTGCATAAGCCAGTTTCCCATCATCACTACTCCATACTGCTATTGCTTTATCTACCTTCAGCTCTTTGATAACTACCTTATTCAACATATCTCCCGATTTAAGATCTATTGTGTAAAAAGCTTTATCACTGAAGAAGCTTACCTTACCATTGTCCTGAATCAGATCCGATATGAAATCAATCTTATCTCCCAATTTCTTTTCATCCCACAAAACCTTTCCGGTTTTACTGTCAAAAGCCTTTATTCCGGCCTTTCCACGCATCTTAAATTCCGTTTTGTATGTTTCTGCTCCATTATTTGGATTCGTAATCACAGACTGCACATTAATGATTCCACCGAATTTGGCCAGCACCACACCTCCCTGAATTGTAATATAGGGAATCACATCGGAAGAAGAATACTTTGGGGATTTCCATAAAACGTTACCTGTTTCCAGATCACATTTCTTAATACCAAAAGTTTCCGAAGTCAGGTCTGCTATATAAACCCCGTCATCGGTCACCAAAGGCATATCAGCAATGTTTAACTCCTGTCTTGCTTTCAATCCCACACTTACTTCCGAATTATTAAAGTCGGAAGTCCACAGTAATTTACCAGTTGAAAGATCCAGTACCGAGATTCCTTCATACACCACAAACACTTTGTTTTGAGAAACAAAGAAGTCTATCATATCCTCATCTGAAACTAATGTACTGACTATTTTAACCTTCAGCTCTGATGACCATAACTGAGTTCCTCCTTTACTTGCAGTAATATTAATTACCGTCGTTTTTCCTATAGCAGCCCTTAGCAGTTTCCTTTTATAATTTAAATTTACCTCAATACTTTTTTCAGGTATGTAAATTTCAGAACTTACTTCTTTTCCCCAGGAAAATGGTACTCCTGGTCTGTATACAACGAAAGATCCGTAGTCTGCGGTAGTCACGTTAATATCTCTTCTTATTTTTGTTCCATATACCTTTTTCAAAGGAAGTGATGCAAATGGTATAGAATTATCTACTGGATTCTCCTGAGGTTTTGGCTTGATTAGTTCTTTAAATTTGTTTTCATCATTGCCGGTTTTCCACAATTCATTCCCATTCTGAACGTCATATAATACGACAATGTCTTCCTGACTTTTCTTGTCGGCAGGTTTGTATGTTACTTCCACGACACCGTTATTGTAGTACCATACTTCCTTTGCTTCTTTGAAACCTTTTTCCTGAAACTTGAATCTCCACAAGCTCTTACCTTCTTTTCCTATGACACTTATTTCTTTTTCACTGGCCCCGATAAAAAGGGTTCCGTAATCATCCCATGTTCTGCATAAGGTGGCTTTAAATCCATGATCTGCTTTCCAGGCAAGCGGAAATTTCTCCTGAGCCATTGAACCTGTGAAGACCAAACATAAAACATGGATAAAGATTATTTTTTTAATAGAAGATATCATTGTTTTAACTTTTATTTTATACTTAAATTTTTAAAAACCAGATTGAAAAAGAGACCTCTCAGTTCCTCACAACTTATTCATTTAGAAAAATCAGCGGCCTGAGATAATAAATGATTTTCTTTTCATTGGCGGTATTGATACCGCTCATATCTATTATTGCATTGGTTATGAATGCTTTTTGCCTGAAATACTACTAGCTGCTGTGTAATTTCAAATAGTCTGAGTAATGTTCTGTTCATAGAAAATAAAAGATGTTCTGTTAAAATTTTTCTAATCAATCCGGTATACCTGATATTTATTTAATAGTACTATTCCAATATTGCATAAAGTCTGCCTGACAATTATTGTCAGACTAAAGATTCCAGGGAAGACCTGAAGTGGCCATTCATATTCCATAGGAAAATGTGTGACCTTTCCTTGTGTTCCGGGAAATATGTTATTGGTTTAAATGTATGCTCAGGGATAAAAAAAACAGTATCACCTTATAAAGTGGTACAACATTTAAATGAATTGGACCTATGGTGTACTGGCATGAAAAAACTATAAGTAGATAGTTTGTAGAGTATGTGATTATGTATCAGAAAATTAAAAAGTATTAATGAAGTCAACTGACAAGTTGGAGAGATTTTCGGAATTCGGTCGGAGTTTTTCCTGTCAGTTTCTTAAATGATCTGTTAAATGCCGTTTTTGACCCAAAACCACTTTCTTCACCAAGTGCCTCTAATGTCAAATGCGCCTTTTGTGGATCAGAAATAAACTGTTTAAATTCGTTTACACGAAATGAATTGACAAAATCAAAAAAAGAGCAATTGGATTTTTCATTGATTAAACCTGAAAGGTCATTCACTGAAATACCGGTCAGTTCAGACAATTGTTTCAAAGATAATTCAGGATTAAGGTAAGGTTTAAGTTCTTCCATACATTTTAAAAGTCGGATCTGATAATCTGTTTTCTTTTCTTCATCCAGTTTAAAAATAGCTTTTCGCTGCACTTCTTCCATGTGTACCAGAGGATGATTAAGAGTTTTGAACATCAGACTCAGGTAGATACTACTTGTATAAATCCCCATGCCAATTCGGTTCCATTCAGGCAAACCGATCACAATAAGTAAAGGCCCGAGAAAAAGCGCCAGAAATAACAAAAAAAGAATAAGAAGATTGAGCCAGTCCAGCCGTATTTGTTCAGTTGACGAAAAGTTTTCCTCCAGTTTTTCTGAATACCTCTTTATTGCCTGTAAGCTTTTCAGAACATATAAAAGGAGTAAAAGTACCATTCCTCCGAGAAGCAAAGCATTCATGACTGTAAAGCGATTTTCTTCCTGATAGTAATAGGCCCTGATCTCCTCGTTACTCTTGAATGCCATAAGATACAGGAGGTTGAGGACTGCAGGAACTATAATTACCAGATGCTTTATATTCCTAAGGTTCCTCCACCTGAAACTGCCCATCATGCTTTGCACATAAAAATAAAATACAGGGAAATCCGCACACAGCAAAACACCGGAAACCGGGTCGATGTAAGGATATTCATTCAAGAAACCAGTCTGTAATGCCAGGTGCTGAAGATGTATTACCGAAAATAATAAAAAGAATGCAGCCAACAGTGCGTTCGAACTACGGTTCCTTTTATTGACCAGCAGTAAAGCAGAAATGATCCACAGATGAAAAATGCAAAAAAAGGTAAAATATAGTGAAGTCAAGTTGATCTGCCTTTCTAAAACAGCGAATTTACAAATCCGTAATTATTTACTAATTTAAATTTTTAAATTCTTTATTTCTTTACGCGTGACCGAGTCGTTTATAAATATTTTTACCATTCTCAATCTCACTATTTTAGCTTCCCTATTGTGGTTTAAACAAGATGAAACAAAGGCAAGCAAATTTCTGTCAGTTGTAGTATTCAGTCCTGGTACACCATTTATATTAAATTATCTGATTTATACAGGTGATATTAAAGAGTATCCTTGGCTGCAATTATTAAGTTTTGGTCACCTGTGGGCGCCGGCAGTGTTATTTTACGTTAGGGCTGTATTGATAATGAATTTTAGCACTTCTATGCTATGGCCTCATTTTATTCCACAGGCAATCTGTACCAGTTTATGGCTTATCTGCATAAACAAGGGGAGGGACTATACCGATGTCCTTTTCGATAATGTATTTCACGGACAATTTCCCTGGGAAATAACCTTATTAAATTTTCTGCTTTTAATTCAGGCCCTTGGCTATCTCACTTATTCAGCAGTACTGATAAATAGACAGTATCCATTTCACTTAAGTGAGCACATAAAAAAAATTATACTACAGCCTGAGACTTTCTTATTAAGAAACTCAGAGAATGAAAAAAACTATCGGGGGAAGTGGTTAAAACACTTTATAGGATTATCCATTTCGATCAATTTGATAGCTATAATACTTTATATATCATTTCCCGAAAAAGAGGTAAGCTATATATACGTTCCGGTTCTTTATAATTTCATTTATATACTGATCGTGTATAAGAGTTTCCGGTATTCTCCAATCTTTATGCCTGCTGATTCGTCAAAGGTTTTTCGTTATTCCGGATCTTCTTTGTCGAAAGAGCAGTCTCATGACTGTTATTTAAAAGTCATCAGTCTGATCAGGGAAGAAAAGCTTTATCTGCATTTTGAATTAAAGCTGGAAGACATTGCCAACCGGTTAAACCTGTCAACACAATATGTTTCACAGGCAATTAATCAAAATGGAAATAAAAACTTCTTTGAATTCATCAATTCCTATAGAATAGAAGAAGCAAAAAAGCTGCTGAAAGAAAGACCTGATCTTACCATTGAAGCTATTGCCTATGACAGCGGTTTTGGATCTAAAGCAGCCTTTAACAGAACATTTAAAAAAAGTACAGGACAAACGCCCTCTGAATTTATAAAGACAAGCTTGCAGCTTTCAATTCTTATAATTTTACTGGTGTTTGCTTAGGGACGAAAGGCTCAATACGATTACATTCTATAGTAGCTGCATAACTACAATAACATTTACCTGAATATTAGAGAAAATTTTATCATTCAATGAAGTTTAACAATAATCAATCCTTTGTAGCATCCTGGAGTGGGGGAAAAGACAGTTGTTATGCTTTTATGGAAGCAGTGAAATTAAAATATCAACCAAGAGTTCTTCTGAATATGATGAATGAGAATGGGTTGGTATCAAGATCTCATGCCATCCCTGAAAAAATTTTACACCAACAGGCTATTGAACTAGACTTGCCTATAGTTACTATTCCCTCTACCTGGAATGATTATGAAAGAAATTTCATAGATACGCTCAAGCAACTTGTTGAGGAGTATGAAATAAATTCTGCGGTATTCGGAGATATTGACTTTGACTCCAACAGAGCCTGGGAAGAGAAGGTCTGTGAGGCAGCATGTATATCACCTATCTTACCATTATGGAAACAGGACAGAAAAGATCTTGTGATGAAAATGCTGGCAGAGGGTGTTCACTGTGTTATTGTTTCATGTAATCAGCAATTGGGAGAAGACTTTTTAGGTAAAAGACTGGATGAAGAATTAATCAAAAAATTAGAAGAGTTGGATGCCGATGTTTGTGGTGAAAATGGAGAATACCATACGCTTGTGGTGAATTGTCCACTATACAGAAATGAACTTAACGTTGAATTTTTGACGAAGAGAAATCATAATAATTATTGGTTTCAGGAAATGAAGCTTAAACCATGAATGCTATCAGAAAATATTTAAATACAACTCTTTGGGAAAGATTCCGTCTGGTGCAGACACCATAGCCGTCAACCTAAGAAAAAAACTATAGGAAAATAAAGTAAAAAGTGTTTTAAATCGTAAAAT
>JAEYZG010000070.1 GCA_023428135.1 Bacteroidota bacterium
CTCCAGCATTCATGTCTTTTTTTTACCTCAAGCCATTGGCTATACTCAATTTCAAGAATGTAGCTATCTTCAAGCGCTTCTATATATAATAAGGAAGCCCTTTGAGCAATCATTGCGGAATAGGAAACAATAAATTTTCCTTCTGTTAAAAAGTTTTTGGTAAATTCTTTTCCTGTCTTATCAATATATAAATATCTGAAAAGGCCTTCATTAACGAATGCAAACTTTCTTGGAATTTGTCCTTCAGAGATAAAGTATTCGCCTTTATATATTCTTACAGGTTTTAATAGCTTTAAAAAAGTTTCGGTTTCCTCTTGAGGAGCTGTTGCAACTAGCTTCAGGAGTTTTCTTAAGTCTTTTAATGAATCACTATTATTTGAAATGCCTCTCATTAGAATGAAAAACAATTGTTTGCTCCAATTTGCATATTTTCAGAATGAAAAGCTATTTTCTACTTTGGTATGGAGAATCTGTAAATTGGGATTAATAGGAATTATTTAACATTTTGAAAATCTGTAATTATAGGGAGTCCTAATCTTTGAGCTTGCAGGTTATACATCTTTTCGGCAAATTCATCACTGGTAATATGGTATCTTGCACCTATATACTTTTTGAGATTGCCACTTTCATCAAAGACGGGAACGATATGAGCATCTACCCAATAATGACTTCCGTCTTTCGCTTTATTTTTAATGATGCCATGAAATGTTTCTCCTCTTTTAATAGTTGTCCAAAAGATTTTGAAAAGTTCTGATGGCATATCAGGGTGTCTGAATGTATTATGAGGTTTACCAATAAGTTCCTCCGCTGAATACTTGGATACTTCGCAAAGCTTTTCGTTTGCCAAAGTAATGTTACCGTATAGGTCTGATTCTGAAAGAATAGTTGTAAGACTAAAAACCTTTTCACGGATTTCCATTTCTATTCTTTGATTTTCGGATATGGATACAATTCGGGAAAGATCTTCCTGAGAGGCATTGATCTCTTCCAGATTTTGCCTTAACTCCTCTTCCTGTTCACGCATAGATTCAGTCTGAATCTGTGTTTCGTGAAGCAGCTTTTGTGTATGAAGATTAATCTTTAAGGAATTGATAGAGGCTGCAAGACTTTCACCGGCCTTTTTCAATAACTCGATTTTATGACTTTCTATTTTTTTGAAACATGCAAATTCCATGACACCGTAGACAGTATCGTTTACAATCAGTGGGCAGATAACAACAAATCGGGGTAAAGCTTCTCCCAGGCCAGAGGTAATTCGGATATAGTCATTAGGTACATCAGATAAGATTATAAGATCTTTTTCCAGGTAACATTGTCCAACCAAACTTTCGCCTGGAAGTATTGACATGTTCAGATATTTTTTTTGTCCGTAGGCGTAACAGCCCATTAATTCAAGATGTTTTTCTCCCTCAAATTCGTTTAATATGAAAAGCGAGCCCTGATTGGCTCCTATGTATTTTGTGAGAAATGAAATTGCCTTGTCAGACAGTTCGTCTAGTTGTTTATCATTGGCTCTTATTAACTCGGATATTTTGGCAATGCCTATATTAACAAAATTTTCATTTTCAGTTTTTTCAGTTGCTTCAAAAATGTATTTATGCATTTTAATCAAGGCCAACCCTAGTTTATCGTCTTCTTCAGCATTAAATTGCTTTTCAAGATTACCGTTTGCTATATTTTCTGCGAACTCGATCCCTTTATTTATAATATCCAATTGACTGGTAAGTTTTGCGTTAGAAGCAAGACTGATCTTTGCAGATGTCTCAAATTCATAACTCCAATAACCGCATAGTAAAAAAATAACTGCTGCAAGTGATGCATGGATAATAAAGGTGGTTAAAGGCATGTAGTCTGCTGTGGTAAAGTAAACTTCTTCCATGCCTGCATATTGCAGGTATCCCAAAAGGGCATGATGTACTACAACAAAAGTTGCCAAGGGGATTTGATTCTTCCAATTTCTATAGTATATAAGAATAATAGAAGCAATAAATGCGAAGAAATGCATCTCAAGCATGCCATGCATCTGATATATAAACTGGGCCATAAAAACCCCCAGAGATAAACTCCCGACATACTGATACCATAGTTTGTCCGAGGCCAATTTTAAAGTTGAGAAATACATGAAAAGATTCAGAGATCCGACTGTTATGGCAATCAGATATGTATCATATACAAATGAAATAACAAGCCCGAATATAAATAAAGAAGAAAGAGCGTAACTGAGGAATTGTGGCTTGATATTTATAAGCTCTGAAGAATTTTTATTTGAAGTAATCATTGAGTTATAATGTAATTAAGGTCTGAGTTAAGTTTGCATCCATATGCTTTGTAAGCTGCAGAAGGCATATCGGGCAATTGCTTATTGTTTAATAAAGAGTCTAATATGATTTCAGGGAAATAGGTGTCTTTCTCAGTGCAAAATCGCTCTTTATTATAATTGCCTCTGTATATTAATTTGCCATCTTTAAGGATAACAGCTTGTGGCGTTGAATAAACTCCAAAGGAATCGGCAATGGAACCATCATCTATAATGAGTTTGAAATCAAATTGGTCCTTATAATCTTTGATATGTGCCTGTTCGACAACAGTAAGAAATGTTATTCGGTTTTTGTATTTCCTGTGAAGAGATTGAAGATATAATGAGTTGAATTTTGAACATGGACATCTTGGGTTGAAAAAATGAAGGAGTATTGGATCTTTATATTCCTTGAATAAAGAGGTATTATGCCCCGCTTTTACAGATTTGTAGTTGGATGGGACACTTGTAGGAAGGCTGTATCTGAAGTATTCTTTCCAAAGAAGTACACAAATAGCAATGAAGCAGAATGTTATTATAGATAGAATTAAACCTTTTCTCAAGATTAAATAGGGTGTTAATGTTAAGCCAACGATGGCGTTTATGAAAATTGTAAGTAAAAGGTTGTGCCGGGAAACAATGCAGACGTAAGACACTTTTGGTTTTATCAGGGTTGGCGGTTTTGAATATTAGATAAAACGTAAATGGATATAGATAAAATCTATTTTAAACCATATAAAAGTGTTTTGTAGAAAATGTCAGGCATTAAAGTCCTGTAAAGAAAAATTTGAATATTAAGGTTTTAGTGTCCATTATTTTTATACATTATAAAAAATCAGATATGAGGAGATAAAGAACTTCTTCAGTTATTTTTGTGAAAATGGACTTAACAGAATTTGGCTCAACGGGCTTAAAAGTATCTCGCATAGGTCTCGGACTTGCAGCATTAGGAAGGCCGGGTTATATCAATCTTGGACATGGCAAAGATCTTAACTTTGACTACGATCTTAATGTGATGCAATCACAGACATTAAGAATGCTAGATTTCGCTTATGGACTTGGAGTCAGGTATTTTGATGTAGCAAGGAGTTATGGAAGAGGAGAAGAGTTTTTATCGAGTTGGATAAAAGCAAATAATCATAAGAAGGGTTTTACTGTTGGTTCCAAATGGGGCTACACCTATACTGCTGATTGGAAAGTTAATGCGGAAAAGCATGAAGTTAAAGAACATACTTTAGACGTACTTAGTCGTCAATATCCTGAATCTAAAAAGCTTTTGGGAGATTACTTATCTGTTTATCATATTCATTCAGCAACATTAGACAGTGGGGTGCTTGATAATAAAGAAGTTATTGATGGGTTGTGGCAGCTTAAGGAATCAGGGGTAATAGTCGGACTTTCACTCAGTGGTGTCGGCCAAAGTGAAACTCTGGATAAAGCGCTGGAGATACAAAACGGCAGAGACAGACTTTTCCAATCAGTCCAGGTAACGTGGAATTTGCTTGAGCAATCTTCAACAGATGTTCTGAAGAAAGCTTCTGCAGATGGTTGCGGTATTATTGTAAAAGAAGCGCTTGCCAATGGCAGACTGACAAGCAGAAGTTTGGATGCGTCTTTTAAAAATAAAAGGGGAATATTGGATAAGGTGGCTGTAAAGTATGGTTGCGGAATTGACGCCTTATCTATGGCTTATGTATTAAATCAGAAATGGACTAATATAGTCCTTAGTGGGGCATCGACAGAGGAACAATTGAAATCGAATGTTCAATCTATCCAGATTAATCTGGATGCCAATGATATTGCTCTTTTGGAGAGTCTTAAAGAAGAACCTGCAGAATATTGGTCTTCTAGAGCACAACTTCGATGGAATTAAAAAGGAGTCCGCAATTGCCTAAGCAACCACGGACTATATTGGAGCAGCTTAATTTTCGTTATGCAACCAGGCTTTTTTTGCCAGTAATATTTCCTGAGTTTCCTGAAAATCAGGATCAGGTACGCAGCAGTCTACCGGGCAAACTGCAGCGCATTGAGGCTCTTCGTGAAAGCCTGTACATTCTGTACATTTATTAGGAACTATATAGAAGAAGTCATTTGAAACAGGCTCGTTCATTAAACTTGCATCAATATGAGACCCATCTTCAAGTTCAATTTCGGTAAGACTCGTACCTTTTGAATAATTCCATTCCGCCCCGTTTTCGTAAATCGCAGTATTAGGGCATTCAGGCTCGCAAGCCCCGCAGTTAATGCATTCTTCGGTAATTAAAATAGCCATTTTTCCTCCTAGTTTTATAAAACAAAATTGAAGGATTTCTAAATGATTTACCAATCATAAAAACTTATACTGGATAACTAAAAGTTATAATGACTATTGCAAAATCTTTTAAAAAGGTCTGTAAGTCTGGATGTTTTCCCATGTAGTTGAATAAATTGAAAGGTCCTGTAAATGTCAAGCCCCTTTATTTCCAGAATAACGAGTTCTTTGTTTTTGAGCTCATTGCCGATGGCATGAATGGAAATAAAAGCGGCAGATTCAGAGTACAGGAGGTAATGTTTAATCGCTTCTGTGCTTTCAAGCTGAAGTTCTATCTTTAGATCTTTCAGTGTTATTTTATCTTTATCCAGGGCTTTTAAAATCACATCCAGGGTTCCGGAACCTTGCTCTCTGAGTATAAGTGGCAATGATGCAAGTTGAGATGGTTTTAATTCTCCTCGCTGGCCAAGTTTACTTTTTGCATGTGCTACCAAAACAATTTCGTCTTTAACAAAAGCCTCATAAGCTATTTGAGGGTGATGAGATATGCCTTCCACAATAGCAACGTCTATCTGTTCTGTGATAATCTGCTGCTCTATAAACTCACTATTGCCACTTACAAAATGGAGCTGAATGGAAGGATGCGCAGCCTTGAAGAGCGCTAATATTTTAGGTAAAACATATTGCGCCAGAGTTGTACTGGCCCCTATTCTTATTGTTCCGCTTTCTGGATTTTGAAGTTGGGCAAGATCATTTTCAAGTGCTGCATAAACCTTGAAAATTTGTTGGGCATGTTTTAATAAGACCTGCCCTGCCGGTGTTAGGGTAATATTATTTCCATGCCTTTTAAAAAGAGCCAGTCCGGTTTGTTCTTCCAGCTCTTTGATATGTTTAGTAACGGCAGGCTGGGAAATGAAGAGTTCCTGAGCGGCTTTAGTAAAGCTTAGTTTTTGAGAAACCGTATAAAATACCTTAAGTCTGAAATCAAAAATCATAAAATTGGTCCTTGTTGCAACTGCAGAAACGTTATCACTGAAACCCCTTCACATGCCAGATGGACGAATTTAACAATTTCCGGAAGAATCTTTTCTGTGAATTTTATTGCTGTTGAACTGCTTTTTTCTCTCTTTCTACCTCTACTTCCTTAAGAGAAACCAATTTTACTTGTTCGGTCACAAGAAAATCCTTGCCAGCTTTTTTCATAGTTAAAAGAGCCAGGACCTGGTAGATTATAAAGGCTGGTATTCCATAAAGATTTGACCAAATAGCTTTAGGCGCATTTCCCAGGTAAAGTACCCATAGAAAATTCAAAACGAAGATAAAGCCTCCTGAAAACACCATTATCGAAAGTGATGGGAATAATAAAAGATTTATGGCAAATAAGATTGCACAGGAGAAAATAAGAATAAAAAGAGGGGGAGATAATGTCATAGTGCCGAAAAGGAATTTATTGAAAGAGAATCTTTCAATTCCTGATAGAACCAATTGAAGAGAATATTTAGTGTTTTCAAAATAAGATCTTAGCCATCTGGATCTTTGTCTTACTAATTGATCGGACTTGGATATTTTTTCGTCATAAACAAGGGCGTCTTTTGCAAATGCTATCTGAATGTTATTTCCTACCAGGAAGTTTTGAAGAATTTTATCTTCAGCAATAATGAGTCCATCGCTGTTTTCACGAATTCTCGGAGAGGATAGGTATTTTTTAAACAGTTCGGTTTCGATTACCATTCCTGATCCTGCAATATTTGCAGAAGAGCTTAATATCCAAGGTACAAGCTTTTGGGTATAGTTAAAATAGAGTTCGCCCGTTGCATCCAGGCAGGCAGTGGTAGAATCCAGGTTTTTAGCAACCCTTTTTCCCTGAACAGCAGTATACCCCGCCCCCATATAATTGTTAGCAACAGTAAGAAAATCCGGGTGCATGAGGTTGTCCGCATCCATAACTATAACAGCATCGTGGGGCCTTACTGTCTGGCTCATACCAAAGATTAGCGAACGAACTTTAGAACCAAGCTTTTTAGACGGCAGACAGATTTTGAGTTTAGGGTTTTCTGGAATGGTTAATACTTGCTCTGCAGAACAATCATCTGCAATGAGATAAATATGGAATTTGTCATACCCCTGTTCAAGTATTGATTCTACAAGCGGGCGTGTAATTAGTAAATTTTTATAGGCAGTTATGATAATGCCGAAATCTTTTTGCTCAGTACTTTTCTGAATTTTTTTTTCTCTGACTAACAGTGAAAATAGAACTGTAAGAAACGGAAAAACCAAAAAGAATGTAATGAGACTACTCGAGAAAAGTAAGAAATAATACAAAGCATGCATCATAAACCTGATTTTTAAAATCTTCTATTTAGTAATAGCCTTTTATTATAAGTTATCCATTTATTAAACTCGTAAATGAATACGAAAAAATGCTTCAGTTAATATCCAATTGTCAAGGTTTTGTTTAAGATTTAAACACTTTCAGATTTAAATGCCTTACTTTTTACCTTTTCAGGGTTAATGTAATATATAACAGGATATCTTAAGAAAGATTATAATTCTAATGTCAGTTTTTGGTTGATTGATTTCCTGAAATATTTCCCCCTTTAGTTTGATTAATATTTAAAAAAATCTATTGAAATTAGTTATAAAATGTAACAGATCAAAGAGCTTAAGTAAAATTTAATAAATATTATTTCATTGAAGTAGTTGAAATTAAGAAGCTTCGACTGAAAATTTTATCATATCAATAATTTTAAATATACAAATTAAGCCTTTTTCAGGTGAAATAATTTTAAGTTTTACCATATTGCTTTTCTGGTCTTTGACTGTTGAGGGAAATCGAGTTCTGAAGTATGTTATTTCGTTTAATTAAACTTGGTGAAATATGAAAAACCGATGCGGGTGGACGAAAGATGATCCATTAATGATTGCATATCATGATGATGAATGGGGTGTACCTGTTCATGATGATCAGAAACATTTTGAGTTTCTGGTTCTGGATACATTTCAGGCAGGTTTAAGCTGGAAAACAGTACTTTATAAAAGAGAAGCATTCCGAAGAGCTTTTGCTGGTTTTGATGTAAGTAAAGTGGCGAAAATGACAGATGTTCAACTTGAAAAGCTTCTATCAGACCCATCTATAATTCGTAACCGACTCAAAATTTTTGGAACTGTTAAAAATGCCAAAGCCTTCCTTGAAATTCAAAAGGAATTTGGCTCCTTTGATAAATATATCTGGAGCTTTGTAGGAGATAAAACCATCGTCAATAATAGAAAGAGCGTTAGCGAAGTTCCTGCTACAAGTAGAGAAAGTGATGCAATGAGTAAGGCATTAAAAAAGAGGGGTTTCACTTTTGTGGGATCTACTATTTGTTATGCCTACATGCAGGCAGCAGGATTAGTGAATGATCATTTGGAGGGGTGTTTCAGGTATAAACAGATTTTGAAGCCATTGTAAAGCCTTTTATGTGGTTTGATTGTTGCTGTGTGCTATATCATCATTTTTTACCCACCTTCTTTAATTACCACTCTCAATCTCCGCGTTCCATAAATCTGTTTACAAAATCCTTGGCCTTTAAGGTTTAAACAGAAGGTTCTAACAAAATTCATTTTCCCCAAGTTCTTGTAATAGTCCTTGAATATTTGGATAGAATACTATGGATAGAAATCTTTTAACTAAATTTTTAGCATTGATACTTGGCTGTTTCTTTGGAAGTTACTCTTCCTTGGCGGGTATCGGAGGCATATCCTTAGATGAAAACCCATTTGTAAGTGAAAAGTATATGTTGCTGAAAGTTGATCAGGGAGAGACGCTTGATACATCAATGACCTTCTGTGATGAGGAAACAGTATCAGTTGTTGGTTCAAATCTGCCAGCCTTTGCAAAACTTACTTACAATGGAGGAGGCAAGGCCTCTGTTTCCCTTGCACCATTGATGGAGACGGGACTATTTGAGAATGTATATATAATCGCTTCTGATAGTTATGGCGGTAGTGACACAATATATGTTACGATTGTGGTAAACAAAATGCTTTATAGAGTTAATTCGGGAGGACCAGTCGTTAAAGATCTTCCAATGGAATGGGCTTCGGATGTGCAGGAAGCTCCTGCCCCTTATCTTGATGCTAATAGCGCCAATTATACAACTGGAAGTAATATGTGGACGGGTACAAATCCTACAGGTGCACCGGATTTACTTTTTGGAGACAACAGACTAAACTTGCTTGAAAGTAAATCTTTGATTATGAAATTTCCAGTTCCTCAGAGCGGAAAGTACAGGGTCAATCTCTATTTTGCTCAAAAGGTCAATGGTGATGTAACGGGACCAGGGCAGCAAGTTTTTCATATTAAAGTAGAAAATTCAATGGCACTTGAAAATTTTGACATCTATGCAGAAGCCGGTATGGCGGCTATAAAAAAAACTTGTGTTGTCGAAGTAAATGATAAGATTTTAAATATAAATTTTTTTAGGAAAAAAGGAAACCCTCAGGTAAATGCAATAGAGATTTTTCAGATTGAAGAAGATCCGGTTTTTAGAAATAATGAGAGAACTTTTTCCGGAGAAATGGTTGCTATTCCAAATCCTACAGCAGATAAAGTTCAGATGAGATTTAAAGGGTATTTAAATGGAATAGTTACAGTAACTTTATATGATGAGAGAAACCGGATCATTTTCAGGAAGAATATGGCTCTTTTGTGTGGGAAATCTATTAAGCTTAACCTCGCTGAGTTGAGCCTTGCTTCAGGGGAATATTATGTGCAGGTGCTAACTGCAAATAGGAAATATTTTGCAAGGGTTATGGTTTTGAATTGATTGTTATGCTCAACTATTTGTTTAAGATTTGAATAAATGAGATAGTTAACAATTCCTTAATACTTCTGTAATATTAAGAGAACATCCTGTTTTTACTTTTACATGCCATTCAGAAAAAGGCATGAACGCAAGCAAAAAATACAGGATACTTATAGTAGATGATGAGCCATCCATTGTCGAAATATTGGATTACAACCTTAGGAAAGAAGGTTACCTGACCAAATCTGCCTGCAATGGTAAGGATGCTATAAATTGTATAAAATCTTTTGCTCCTGATCTGATCTTATTAGATATAATGATGCCCATAATTGATGGTATTGAAACATGCCGGCAAATCAGGGCCATGGAGGGCACAGAAAATACACATATTATTTTTTTAACAGCCCGTTCGGAAGAGTATTCGGAAGTGGCAGCCTTTGAAGTAGGTGGCAATGATTTTATTACAAAACCGATTAAGCCAAGAGCACTACTAAGCAGGATCTCAGCAATTTTCAGAAGGGGATTAATAGAAGAAAAAAGTGGGAATATTGTTTCATTCAAAGACATAACTATCAATAAAGAAAGTTATACAGTCCTGAAGAACAATGAGAAGGTTTTCCTGACTAAAAAGGAGTTTGACCTACTTTTCTTTTTGTGTTCTCACCCAAATAAAGTTTTTAACAGAGATGATCTTCTGAAGAAAATCTGGGGGGATGACATTTTTGTAGTCTCCAGGACTATTGATGTCCATGTCAGGAAGATAAGAGAGAAGATTGGAGAAAACTACATTAATACAATTAAAGGAATCGGATATAAGTTTGAAAGCAGTGAATAGGTTGCAGCAAACTTAATGATTGGTTAACCTTTTCTTAACCTGCTTTTCCGGGTGCTTATTGTTATTTAAATAAACAACAGTGGTTATGCATTACAGGACAATCGTAATTTCGGATATACATCTTGGAACTTCAGGCTCCAAGGCAAAAGAGATCACCTCTTTTCTGAAACATAATTCATGTGATGAACTCATTCTCAATGGTGATATAATTGATGGATGGCAACTGAAAAAGTTCGGAGCATGGAAAAAACATCATACGAAATTCTTTAAAAGGATACTCAGAGCTATTGAGAAATATGATACAAAGGTCATATACCTGAGGGGAAATCATGATGATTTTCTGGATACCATCATTCCTTTCAGATTCGGTAATATCTCTGTTCAGAAAGATTACATCATAACCTCCGGAGATAAAAAGTTTTATGTTGTTCACGGGGATGTTTTCGACTCAGTAACTACTAACCTCAAATGGATTGCCAAGCTTGGTGACATTGGTTATACCTTCCTTTTATGGCTTAATCAGCGCTACAATAATTATCGCATGAAAAGAGGCTTGCCATACTACTCCTTATCTCAGGCTGTTAAAAGTAAGGTAAAGAAAGCAGTCTCCTATATCTCAGAGTTTGAAAATGAAATCATTTGTCTTGCTAAAATTAAGAAGTGTGATGGCATTATATGTGGACATATACATCAACCGGCTATAAAGAATATTAATGGAACAATCTATATGAACTCCGGTGACTGGGTGGAAAGTCTCAGTGCATTGGTAGAAGATTTTGAAGGGAACTGGAGCATCTTTTACTATTCTGATTATAGTCTGGCTGAGGACATTGCAGAAGATGAGGAAGAAGAAGCAATGGATTCATTTGATCTGGACATCATCCATTTAAAAGAAGAAATTGAAATCAGAAAAAGAACAATAATAATAAGCGGTTAAAATTCAAACCTATGAAAACACTACTTAGATTATACAGGAAACTTCAGTCTGTTGTATTACAGTACCGTGTTACTATCCTTTATTTTGCTCTAAAAGACAGCAAGATTAAAAGGCGTTTTCTATTACCTGTATGAAGATATTATATGCTATTCAGGGAACCGGGAACGGCCATTTGAGCCGTGCCCGTGATATTGTTCCTATATTAAAGAGCCGAGGAGAACTTGATATCCTGGTAAGTGGCATTCAGGCTGATGTAACTTTGCCTTATCCAGTTAAATATAAATATCAGGGTTTAAGTTTTATTTTCGGAAAATCAGGTGGGGTAGATCTTATCAATACTTATTTAAAGAATAATAGTAAAAAATTTTTCTCTGAACTGCGGGAGATTCCCATAGAAAAATATGATATAGTTATTAATGATTTTGAACCTGTAAGTGCCTGGGCTTGTAATCTCAAAAGGAAACCTTGCATTGCCCTCAGTCACCAATCTGCAATACTTTCTCCTAAAGTCCCTAAACCTGGTCATACAGATCATATGGGAAGTTTTATTCTTAAAAAATATGCCCCAGCCACCCATCATTATGGATTTCATTTTGAAGCTTTTGACGAGAATATTTTTACTCCGGTAATCAGAAAGGAAGTAAGAGAAATTGAACCATGCAACAATGGTCACTATACGGTGTATCTTCCTGCTTACAATGAAGAACGTTTGATTAAAGTGCTTTCGAAGGTAAAGGATGTAAAATGGGAAGTGTTTTCTAAACATTCCCAAAAACCATGGAAAGAAAAGAATCTGAACATTAAGCCTATCAATAATGAAGCATTCATTAAAAGTATGGCTTCGTCTGAAGGTGTTCTTTGTGGCGCTGGTTTTGAAACTCCGGCAGAGGCATTGTACCTAGGTAAGAAACTGATGGTAATTCCAATGAAAAATCAGTATGAGCAACACTACAATGCTGCAGCCCTTATGTCTATGGGAGTTCCTGTTATTAAATCCCTAAAGAAAAAACACCTGGATACAATTGTTCATTGGGTTGGTAAACAACGTGGAATCAAAGTGGAATATCCTGATATTACAGAAAACATTATTGATAAGGTATTGGAAAATGCAATTCGTTTAAAATAGATTTGTTGGATAAGTTTTGGAAAGAAGAGATTTCGGGGAAGAGTTTCGCTGGGGTGTTGCTGTTTCTGCATATCAGATTGAAGGTGCACACGATGCTGAAGGCAAGGGCCACTCTATATGGGATATTTTTACCAATAAAAAAGGTAATGTCTTTAATGAACATACAGGAAACACTGCCTGCGACTTTTACAATCGTTACAGCCAGGATATAAATCTTTTGAAGTTATTAAATATCCCCAACTTCAGATTTTCATTATCGTGGCCCAGAATACTTCCCTCAGGGCACTTTTATGTGAACAGGAAAGGAATCGATTACTATGACAGACTAATAGATTGTTGCCTCTCTCAGGGAATTGATCCATGGGTAACTTTGTACCATTGGGATCTTCCTCATGAGCTGGAATTGATGGGAGGATGGACGAACAGAGATATCCTTTATTGGTTTGGAGACTATGCTGAATTGTGTGCAAAGCATTTTGGTGATAGAGTAAAAAAATGGATGGTGTTGAATGAACCTATGGTTTTCACTGGAGCCGGTTATTTTCTTGGTATTCATGCACCTGGGAAAAGAGGAATGAAAAATTTTGTCCCGGCAATGCACCATGCAGTTCTCGCCATGGGAGAAGGAGGCAGAAGGCTGAGAGAGTTTGTTAAAGATGCGGAGATTGGTACTACATTTTCGTGTTCTTATATAGAGCCTGTATCACAAAGGGATAAAGATGTAAAAGCAGCAATTCGCGTAGATGCTTTGTTGAACCGGCTATATATAGAGCCAATACTTGGCCTGGGTTATCCGAAGGAGCTCAGAAGACCTTTGCTGAATGTAGAAAAGTATATTAAAGCTGATGATGAAAGCAATATGCCTTTCGATTTTGATTTTATTGGAATACAGAACTATACACGGGAAGTAGTTAAGTACTCCTGGTGGACTCCTTATTTGCAGGCAAGTATTGTTGGTGCTAAGGAAAGAAATGTGCCTTTTACATTAATGAAATGGGAGGTTTACCCGGAAGCGATTTACTATATGCTTAAGAAATTCCAGGCATATCCCAACATTAAGAAGTTGATGGTGACTGAAAATGGAGCTGCTTTTAATGATGTTGTTTTTGATGGTAAGGTCCGGGATTCTCAAAGGCTTCAGTTCATTCAGAATAATATCAACCAAGTGCTGAGGGCAAAGAAAGATGGAATAAGCGTCGAAGGTTATTTTATCTGGACACTAACAGATAATTTTGAGTGGGCTGAAGGTTTTCATCCCAGATTTGGTATTGTTCATGTTGACTTCGATACTCAGAAACGCACTATTAAAGAATCAGGCCTTTGGTACAGGGATTTTTTGGCAGGTGGTAATTGATTGAAATTTAGTAAGAATAAATTCAATGTTAAGAAATTGTTAATTGTGTATTATGGAATTGTAATGCCAGTGTTAAGCTTGGGTTAACACTGTGTTAGGGGCTGGTTAAGGTCATTTTTTATTTCAAAATTTGTCTTGATTTTATTAGCCACCAAAAATTATGAACAAGAAGTTAAGTGCCCTATTTTTTATTCTGTTATTTACACCATTTGTATTATTCAGTCAAAACGCATCTGATTCATCTGCTTACAAACAAGAAAAGTCTGTTGAAGTAAAAGAAGTCAAGAAAAAATGGTATGAGACATTTTCATTAAGAGGGTATACCCAAATACGTTATAATAGATTGCTGGAGACCAATGGCCAGCTAAAGTGTGATCAATGTGACAGGTCTATTGGTGATGGAGGAGGATTGTTTTTCAGAAGAGCTCGTCTTACATTATATGGTGACATTCATCCTAGGGTTTATATGTATATTCAGACGGACCTTGCTACCAATTCCTTAATAAACGGTTCCGTATCTTCTGTCAATGGAATGAATTTCCTTCAGCTTAGAGATCTTTATGCTGATATATTTCTTAACCAGTCCAAATCATTAAGAGCCAGGGTTGGTCTGAGTAAAGTTCCTTTTGGATTTGATAATTTGCAGTCAAGTCAGAACCGGATAGCGTTTGATCGTTCAGATGCGATTAATAGTGGTACGTACAATGAGCGGGATATGGCAGTACTATTTTACTTTACCCCTTCGAAGATCAAAGAAAGGTACAAATACCTGGTTTCTTCTGGGCTAAAAGGATCTGGGGAGTATGGTGTATTGGGGTTCGGAATTTTTAACGGTCAAACAACGAATAGGTTAGAGTATGGCAATGCCCAGCATGTTATAGCCAAAGCTTCTTATCCATTCAAGCTTAATTCCGGCCAATACATTGAAGCAGGAGTTAGTGGCTTTACAGGATATTTTAATACTAAGGAAATTAAAAATGCAGATGTAGCCTCACCAACAAATATTCAGGAACAGAGAATCGACGGATACTTAGTTGTTTATCCGCAGCCAATAGGTTTTCAGGTGGAGTACAACTGGGGCATGGGACCAAGATTTACAAATGATAATGGTGTTTTTTCTGTGAAAAGAAAATCACTTGACGGAGGATATGCACAGGTTATGTTCCTTCAAAAGGTTAGAAAAATGGTTTTCATACCGTATGTAAGGGCCCAATATTATAATGGAGGGAAGAAAATTGAGCAGGATGCCAGAAGTTATGTTGCTAAAGAGCTTGAATTCGGAGTTGAATATCAGATTAATTCAGCATTGGAGTTTACTGTAGCTTACATGATGTCAGACCGCACATTCGAAGATTCAAAAAAGCCCAACAATCATCAAAAAGGAAATCTTTTGAGGCTTCAGTTACAATTCAATTATTAAAATAATCTTTAATTTATCCACATCTTTTTTGTAAAGACTTTACAGTGAGGAAATAAATTATAACAACTTCTGGGTTCAAAAAGCTTAACAATTTCTTAACATTCGAATATTTAAATTTGACTAATTTGCTATCAATTATGAGAAAAATCATTTTTAGTGGAGCTGTTGTATTTTCGGTAATTGCCGCATCTTTTTGGGGATGTGGTCCTAAAAAAGGCTCTGAAAATGCGGGGGAAAAGCTTTCCGGTACTGTCGAGATCGACGGATCGAGCACTGTTTATCCTATTACAGAAGCTTCAGCTGAGGAATTCAGGGTAGAAAATCCTAAAGTGAAAGTAACGATCGGAGTCTCAGGAACTGGAGGAGGATTTAAGAAGTTTGTACGCTCAGAAATTGATATAGCAGAAGCTTCAAGACCGATTAAAAAATCTGAAGACAGCGCCTGTGCAGCAGCCAAGATTGAGTATATTGAATTGCCAATAGCATATGATGGATTGGCAGTTGTTGTAAATCCTCAGAATAACTGGGTTGATTATCTCACTGTTGAAGAGCTGAAGAAAATCTGGGAGCCTGATGCCCAGGGGAAAATAGTAAGATGGAATCAGATCAGACCAAACTGGCCCAATGAAGAAATTCATCTTTTTGGAGCTGGTCACGAGTCCGGAACATTTGATTATTTTACTGAGGCAATAGTCGGAAAGACCAAAGCCAGCAGAGGTGACTATACTGCCAGTGAAGATGACAATGTGCTCGTACAGGGTATTTCAACAGATAAATTTGCATTAGGATATTTCGGTCTTGCTTATTTTACAGAGAATAAAGAGAAACTAAAGCTGATTGCTATAGATGATAAGAATGACGAAAATGGAAAAGGACCAATACTTGCATCTGATGAAACTGTAATGAATGGTACTTATCAGCCTCTGTCCAGACCTTTGTTTATTTATATAAATAAAAATAACACTGATTCAAACCCATCTTTGGATAGCTTTGTAAACTTTTACATAGACAATGCCGGAGAACTGGTGCCGGATGCAAAATATATTCCTTTGAGCAAAGAAGTTTACGAATTGGTAAAGAAGAGATTCAAAGAGAAAAAGACAGGTTCAGTATTCCTTAATAAGGAATCAACAGTTGGAGTAAAACTTGAAGAAGTTCTGAAATAATCAGAACTTCTTAATTATTATAATGAAACTTAGAGAAACAATTATTGAAAAACTCTTGTTGGCCTGCAGTCTGCTAACAATATTTACGACTGTAGGCATCATAGGAGTTTTAATTTTTGAAACCATTGGGTTTTTCAAAGAAGTTAGTCTGATTGAGTTTTTAACAGACACAGAATGGACTCCTCTTTTCAGCAATCAGAGATTTGGAATTCTTCCACTGCTAACAGGAACGTTGCTTACCACATTAATTGCAACAATTGTAGCTGTTCCTCTTGGGCTTACCATAGCTGTTTATCTCAGCGAGTATTCACACAAAACAGTCAGAAATCTTGTAAAGCCAATGCTGGAGATTCTTGCTGCAGTGCCCACTGTAGTTTATGGTTACTTTGCTCTGGTATTTGTAACTCCAATGTTTCAAAAGGTAATTCCCACACTTGCAGGTTTTAATGCGTTGTCGCCTGGTATTGTGATGGGAATCATGATTTTGCCACTGGTTTCATCTTTAAGTGAAGATGCACTTTATGCTGTGCCTAAATCTTTAAGAGAAGGATCTTTTGCTCTCGGAGCTACTAAGTTTCAAACATCCTGGAAGGTTATAGTTCCTTCTGCATTCTCAGGAATCTCTGTTTCTATTATTTTGGCTATTTCCAGAGCAATTGGAGAAACAATGATTGTGGCCATTGCTGCCGGTCAGCAACCTCGTCTTACATTTGACCCTACTGTTCCTATTGAAACCATGACTACCTATATTGTACAGGTGAGTCTGGGTGACGTACCTCATGATAGTGTGGAGTATAGAACCATTTTCGCTGTCGGTATGACCTTATTTGTTGTTACACTTATATTAAATAATATAAGCTTTTGGCTTAAGAAAAAATTTCAGAAACATCATAGTTAGGCAATGGGCAAAAAGGGAAAAGGTAAGATTAAAAAAAGGCTTAAGTATTTTAGCAATACAAGAGTATATGAATACCAGGATCAGGCATTCAAATACTTTGGCCTTTTCTGCACACTCATTGGAGTTGTAGTATTAATGTTATTGTTAGGCGATGTTTTATACAGAGGATTAAGTCGTCTGGATTGGGATTTTATCATGGGCCTTCCAAGCAGGAAAGCTGCCAAAGCAGGTATTTACACCGCCTGGGTAGGTACACTCTGGATCATGGTTCTTACTGCTGTTATAGCGTTCCCTATTGGGATATCAGCAGGCTTGTACTTGGAAGAGTATAATAAAAGAAGCAGGCTTTCAAACATTATAGAAATCAATATAGCAAACCTTGCAGGTGTTCCGTCTATTATCTATGGTCTGCTTGGTTTAGAGCTCTTTGCCCGTGCTTTGAAGCTAGGTGAGAGCGTTCTTACAGGAGCATTGACTTTGTCTTTATTAATTTTGCCAATTATAATCGTATCTACCAGAGAGGCCTTAAAAGCTGTTCCATATTCAATCAGGGAAGGTTCTTATGCTCTGGGGGCCTCCAAATGGCAAACCATCTGGTACCAGGTATTACCGGCGGCAGTTTCAGGAATTTTCACCGGTGTGATTCTTTCTCTTTCAAGAGCTATTGGAGAAACTGCTCCCCTGATCGTGATAGGAGCTCTAACCTTTGTACCTTTCGTTCCTGAAGGCGTAATGGATTCATTTACAGTGTTGCCGATACAAATATTTAACTGGGTGAGCAGACCGCAGAAGGAATTTTCTGAAAATGCAGCTGCTGCCATTATCATTTTATTGAGTATAACATTTATTATGAATGGAATTGCCGTTTATATAAGACATAAATGGCAGAAAAAGGTAAAGTGGTAAAATTATTGTTTGAAAGAATTTCTTTGGAATATAAATCATGAAAATTGAAGCCAAGAACGTCCACGTTTATTACGGTTCAGAACATGTATTGAAAGGGGTTACCCTTTCCATCAAAAAAAATACCGTGACAGCGTTGATCGGACCTTCAGGATGCGGAAAGTCCACGTTCCTCAGGTGTTTCAACAGGATGAACGACCTGATTGAGAATGCCCGCGTAGAAGGAGAGATCCAGATAGAAGGAGTTGATATTTATCACCCCAAAATCAATGTGAATGAGTTAAGGAAAACCGTAGGTATGGTGTTTCAAAAACCTAATCCGTTCCCAAAATCTATTTTCGAAAATGTAGCTTATGGCCTCAGAGTTAATGGGGTTAAGGATAATGCTCTCATTGAAGAAAAAGTAGAATCCTCTTTAAGAGGCGCTGCACTTTGGGATGAAGTAAAAGATAAACTCAAAAAATCTGCTTTGGCACTTTCCGGTGGGCAGCAGCAGAGACTTTGTATTGCAAGAGCCCTTGCTGTAGAGCCTTCTGTTTTATTGATGGATGAGCCTGCTTCTGCTCTTGATCCGATCTCTTCAATAAAAATTGAGGAATTGATTTATAGCCTAAAAGCTAACTATACTATTTTGATAGTAACTCACAACATGCAACAGGCTTCCAGAACCAGTGACAAGACTGCCTTCTTTTATATGGGTGATCTTGTAGAGTATGATGATACCAGAACCCTGTTTACAAATCCTAAGAAAGAAAGAACACAGAATTACATAACAGGACGTTTTGGTTAATCAAAAATTAATTTTTAACGTTATATACACCCAAAAGAGCAACAATGAATCTATTAGAAACCGAACTCGGCGAATTAAAAAGCGAACTTATAGATATGACCTATCTTGTGAGAGGTCAGCTGGACAAGGCTATTTCATCTTTTTACAGTTTTGATAAAGATCTTGCCAAAGAAGTAATCAAAAACGAGAAGCGGGTAAATGGTAGTGAACTTAAAATAGATGCAAAAGGAGAACATATTCTGGCTCTGTTTAATCCTGTTGCAATTGATTTAAGATTTGTTGTGGCATCTCTTAAAATGGTTTCAGACCTTGAAAGAATTGGTGATAACGCCAAAGGAATTGCTCAGTACGTTACCAAGTGCGAGAATTCTTATGATGCGGATCTTATAGAAAAGATAAGATTCAAAGAGATGACAGACACGGCTCTTGAGATGCTTTCCATACTTAGTGAGTCTTTTGAAACAGACAATACTAAGTTGGCGAGGACTTTATTTTCCAAAGATGAGCTCATGGATGAAATAAATCTTAATGCAAATGAGATTATGACTGATTATCTAAAAAATCAGACAGATCCTGATAAAATTTTGCAGGCAATTTATTTTCTTACAATCATCAGAAAGATGGAAAGAGTGGGTGATTATGTGACAAATATTGCTGAGGAAATTATTTTCTATGTAAAGGCTAAAGTCTTAAGACATAAGAGAAAATCTTTGAAAATTTCTGATTCAGATTCAGATAACGACTCTGACTCTAATTAATATTTTCTTAATAAATTTGAGACCCTCATTTTTGTCACAATAAAAATGAGGGTCTTTTGTTTTATCTTTGAATATGCGGTACCGAATAATCTTTTTTTTTATTTTTATCAGCGCAAAGCTTGCAGCCCAGGGGGTTTCAAAATCCTACTATCCTAATACACTAAGAGGACACATTTCAGGTAATTACTATTTTGAATCAGGTTCATTTTTCTATGTTGAGAGTAACGGCACTTACCAGGAAGGGTTCTATATCAGGGACTTCTCTCCGTTTAATAAGCTGAATTCTGTGGATTTAGGGATGGGTGTTCAATTTCAGATTTCAGAAAAATGGTCGGGAGGATTAAGTCAAAAATTGGCAAGAAGGCAGGTTAACGGATTGTCGTATACCGGATTTAATGTAGAACACCAGGGGAAGATTAAAAATATAGATTTTATAAAACTAGCATCCTTGGACTATAGGAAACATATAAATGCTAATATAAATGACCTGGCAATGATTGGTCTGCTTGGAGGACTTCATAAATCAATATTTGTTAAAGACAGGCAGCTTGGTTTTATGCTATCTTACAGAGCTTTTAAGATAAGGGAAATTGGAGGAGATGAATATTCTATATTTAAAAAGAGATTTATCAATAAGACTATTTTAAGAGTCGATGCTTACTTTGAAGTAATAAAAGGTATTTATATAGGACTCTTTGCATTACGGGATACAAACTATTATCCGTCTGCAAATGCAGGTGCTAATGATAAGATTAATATTATTTCCCCAACTTATGGAGTAACTTTGAATTTTGTAATAAATGGGAAAAACAGATTAAACGCACTTCCTGGAATGCCTCCGTTACAAATTGTTGATTCCTTTTTTTAACATAAGTTTTAATAAAAAGTTATTAACTTACTAACGGATATTTTTGACAATTCATGGAAAATGCCTTTTTAAAGTTTCTTAAGTTGGACGGTTTATTTGAAAATATAAAGGGATACGTTGATAAACGTATACAGCTTTTTAAGCTGGAAATGATGGAGAAAGCATCTAATATAGTTGCTTCTCTTTCAATTCTTTTTTTGCTTGCATTTATGTTTTTAATGATGCTGCTATTCTTTAGTCTTGCGCTTGGAAGTTATTTGAATTACTTGCTGGATAGCAGTTACATGGGTTATGTGGTCATGACTGTCTTCTTTTTTCTTGTGGTAATAATACTTGCGTCAAATATTACCAAAGGTTTTTTACACCGGAAAATCCGGGATTTGTTATTACATATTCTCACCAAAAAATAATCCATGAATAGTCCACAATACATTTTAGAGGATGTCCATAGGCAAAGGGAGATTTTGCTTAAGGAAACAGATTTCCATAAAGAAGAAATGGACAAGAAGATTTCTTCTATGGCAACGGATGCAAAAAAAATCGGAATGGGCCTTCTGTTGGTCGGAGGAGCATTTGCGGTAGCCTATCTTGTTACCAGAGGCATTTTTTCATCCAGGAAGCCCAAAGTAATAAGGAAGTCTGGAAACGGAGTAACCGAAGTGGTACTCAGAGAACCTAAAAGAGAGTCTGATATTGTAAGAATGATTAAAGATCAGATATTGCTTTTTCTCATGTCCATCGTAAAAGAGAAGCTAAACGCTTATCTTAAAGGTATAGAAATTAAAAAATGAGTTTTTTGTATCAAGACTTAATAGAAAAGAAAAAAAAAGGATTAAAATCATTTGCAGTTCTTTTGGATCCGGACAAGATTGGTGATGAGCAATGTCTCAGTATTGTTAGGTCAGCAGAGGAAGAAGGTGTAGATTATTTTTTCATTGGTGGAAGTCTTATGACTAATGGTGATATGGAAAGAACCATTACCATTATAAAAAATCAAAGTTCAATACCTGTTGTAATATTTCCGGGAAGTAATCTTCAGATTTATCCCAATGCTGATGCCATATTGTTTTTAAGTCTCATTTCAGGGCGAAATCCTGAGTATCTCATAGGGCAACATGTGGTAGCAGCACCTTTGCTTAAAAGGTCAGGTCTGGAAGTGATATCTGCAGGATACATGCTAATTGACTGTGGAAAACCTACAACAGTTTCTTATATCAGTAATACAACTCCGATACCCTATGATAAACCTGAAATAGCTTCTTGTACAGCTATTGCAGGGGAGATGCTTGGTTTAAAGCTGATATATCTGGAAGGTGGTAGTGGAGCCTTAAGGTCAATTAGTGGGGAGATGGTTGAGCAAGTTGTGCAGAATGTAAATCTACCTGTAATTGTTGGAGGGGGGATAAGAGATGCAGAAACTGCCTTCAATATAATGAAAGCAGGAGCTGATGTAATAGTTGTAGGGAATGCCATCGAAAAGAATCCTGGACTGGTGGGTAAAATAGCCGCTAAGAAAAGAGAACTGAATAGTTCGCAGACAAAAAAATCACTAGAGCAACAATAGATATAAAATAAAAAGTCGCCTGTTTAATAAGCGACTTTTTATTTTTATATGTTCATAAGAGACTCTCTTCTTCTCATTTTTCCTGCCGGTATTCCAAACATCATTTTGAACCTTCTGCAGAAATAAGCGGTGTCTTTGTATCCTACTTCCCTTCCTATTTCACGAATGCTCTTTTTAGAAGTCCTTAGCAGGTTCACTGCCATCTCCATTCTCTGATATTCAATATAGTCCTGAGGATTGATCCCTGTAAGCATTTTAAAGTATTGGCCTACATAGTCTTCGGAAACGTTTGCAACGTTAGCCAGGACTTTATTAGAAAGATCTCCACCAAGATGTTTTTTAATAAAAGCAAAAATATCAATAAGGCGAGGATCTTTGAAATATGTACTGTTGGTTGCAAGTTGCTCAACAAACAATCTTTTCTCAAGGATATATCTGATGATTTCAACTACAACGCGTTCAGTGTTTAACTTTATTACCCTTTCTTTCCCAGGATTATTTGAAAGATCCTCTTTTATGGTCTCAATGATATATTCAGCAAGTTTTGGCTGATTGCTGATGATAAATGCAGGAATATCAAGGGAGGCGAAAAAGTTAACGGAATCAAATACCTTAGCTTCAAAAGTAATATAGCTGAAAGAATCTTCGTCTTGGCCAATAATATTTTTGTCAGTTAACGAACTGAAGAATTTATCTCTGTTATTCAACAAATCTTCGTTGGTCAACTTCATAGGGTTGAACTTTCCGTAGGTTACAGAAGTCAGTCGGCCTCCGGGAATAAATAGAAGGTCACCCTCGTTGACTTTTTGTTTCTCTTCTCCAAAAGAAATTTCTCCTTTATGTAGCAGATAAATAGTATTGCCTACATCGTAGAAATTTTCAACTGTTAGAGATTGAAGAATTTTGATATTCTTCGATTTTATAAATCGAACACCCAGGGATTCGATGATTTTGTTATAATCTTCCATTACCTGATTCCTGTTTTTATTTGTAAAAAAATATGAAAAAAATATAATTCCTTATTTTTTCAAATTTGTACAAATCTAATATATAAAAAAAAGAATATCAAATAATTTTGTCAATAATTAATGTTGAATAATATTTTATCAATATTGAAAAATTAAAAAATTTAGTTAAAATATTAATTTTTCAATAAATCTCTGGATATTACAATTTTCTGAATCTCTGAGGTTCCTTCATATATTTGGGTTATTTTCGCATCTCTCATAAGTCTTTCCACGTGATATTCTTTAACAAAACCGTATCCTCCGTGGATCTGCACAGCCTCTACTGTTGCATACATGGCGACTTCTGAAGCATAAAGTTTGGCCATTGCAGCGGCTTTGGTATAATCCTGACCTTGATCTTTCAGATAGGCCGCCTTAAAGCAGAGCATTCTTGCTGCATCTACTTTGGTAGCCATTTCTGCGAGCTTAAACTGAATTGCCTGATGTTGAAATATTTCCTTGCCAAAAGATTTTCTTTCCTGTGCGTATTTCAAGGAAAATTCTAATGCTCCTGATGCAATACCTAATGCCTGAGATGCTATTCCAATTCTTCCTCCGTTTAGGGTTTTCATTGCGAAATTGAAGCCAAATCCATTTTCACCTATCCTGTTCTCTTTTGGTACTTTTACATTATTAAACATCAGAGAGTGTGTGTCAGATCCTCTGATTCCCAGTTTGTTTTCTTTTTTTCCAACCTCAAAGCCCGGCACTCCTTTTTCTACAATCAAAGCATTAATTCCTTTGTGACCTTTTTCCCGGTCAGTCTGAGCAATGACTAAATAAACAGAGGCAGTGTTGCCATTGGTTATCCAGTTTTTAGTACCGTTCAAAAGGTAATAATCGCCCATGTCTTCTGCTGTAGTTCTTTGAGAAGTAGCATCTGATCCTGCTTCTGGCTCTGAAAGACAAAACGCCCCTATGATTTCTCCTTTAGCAAGAGGAACGAGGTACTTCTGCTTTTGCGCTTCTGTCCCGAATTTTTCCAAACCCCAGCAAACAAGAGAATTATTAACCGACATACATACTGAAACAGATGCATCTATTTTAGAAATTTCTTCCATTGCCAGTACATAGGAAATTGTATCCATTCCACTTCCACCATATTTTGGATCTACCATCATGCCCATAAAGCCTAATTCCGCCAGTTTTTGTATCTGTTCTGCAGGAAATTTCTGATGTTCATCACGTTCTATTACGCCAGGTAAAAGTTCTGTCTGGGCAAAATCTCTTGCGGCTTGCTGTACTGTTTTTTGCTCTTCGGTCAATTGAAAATCCATACTTTTTCTTGTTAGGTGTAAGTTTGGTTAAATAACGGAATTTAAACGAATTGGATTAAACTTTGAATAAAAAAATAAAAGCGATTCTATGAAGAATCGCTTTTAAAAGTTTTTTTGATTGGGACGGTTTCTGTTTTAATCGTTTCGCCTGCCCATAAAGATACTAAGGAAATATAGCAGCTGCGCCATGGCTCCCGCAGCAGCCACAACATAGGTCATTGCAGCCCACCATAATGCGTCTTTTGCCATTTCATGCTCTCTGGTGGTAACAATCCCGGATTTTTCTGTCCAGGCTAATGCTCTTTTGCTTGCGTCAAATTCTACAGGAAGAGTAATTAGCGCGAAAAGGGTTAATACAAGGTTACAACCAATTATGATCAGTAGAACATATGGCAATACACCTGCTCCTCCAGCAAGAACACCTCCGAAGACCAATACAAGCATGATTACATTTAGAATTCTGGCACTAACATTTTGAACCGGAACAAGGGCTGATCTGAATTTCAGCATGCTGTAAGCGGTGGCATGTTGTATTGCATGTCCACATTCATGGGTAGCAACGGCAACAGCTGCCGCATTTCTACCATAATATACATCATGGCTGAGGTTTACGGTTTTGTTAGCTGGGTTGTAATGGTCAGTAAGTTCTCCTTCTACAGAGATAACTTTTACATCATTAATTCCATTTCCCCGCAGCATTTGTAAGGCAGCTTCCTGACCGCTCACACCTGATTGCAAAGGAATCTGGGAATATTGACTGAATTTACTTTTAAGGCGTGCACTTACCAGCCAGCTTGCCAGCATAGTGACAATAGCAATAACATATAACATTGTTGACTACGGATTTTTTTACTTGTTATGAGTTTTGATTTTTCCAATAATTCCGGTGGTTGAAAAGCCATCAACCAAGCTAATGGTTCTAACCTCACCTCCGTTTTTTATAACAATATCCGCACCAACAATATTCTCAATCGTATAATCATTTCCTTTGACCAAAATGTCAGGAATTACATGACTGATTAGTTCAAAAGGGGTGTCCTCATCGAACAAAATGACAGCATCTACAAATTCCAATGCTGCAAGTATGCGGGCTCTGGCATATTCAGGATTAACAGGTCTTTCCGGACCTTTTAATTTTCTTACTGAAGCATCTGTATTTACTCCTACAATTAGTCTGTCTCCTAGTGATCTGGATTTTTCCAGATAATCGGCATGGCCAAGGTGAAGAATGTCAAAGCAACCATTGGTAAAAACTACTTTTTCTCCACGTTCCTTCCAGGATTTTATTTCCGGGATAATGCTATCCCAGGTTTGAATTTTATCTGAGGTCATCAATTTGTGTTTTTCTTGATAGAAAAAGTGTAACTATTACAGCAGCTCCCCCTACTATAATTACAGCCAAAGTCTGGGAGGTGTGTATTACAACAGCGAATGCTAATCCATCTAATTTGCTTAAATGATAAAATCCTTCCAGTGCAGAACTTACAAATTCGTGGAAAGCCCCAAAGCCGCCCTGAACAGGAGCTGACATGCCTAGTCCTCCAACGACTAATAATACTAAACCGGCAACAGGACTGAGGGAGGAGGTCGCTTCAAGGGAAAAGAATACCAGGTAAGTCATAAAATAATAACATGCCCAGATAAAGATTGTATGAAAGATGAATTCATTTTTTCTCTTTAACTTTCTTATACTGAAAACGCCTTCCAGCACCCCCTTGATAAAGGCCACTATTTTTTTATAAATATTAAGATTTTTAATTTTTTCTCGAAAAGATACAAACATCAAGACGCAAAGCCCCAAAATGGCACTTCCCCAGAGTAACGGGTTGGTGGTAAGACTTGCTTCTGCAGTAGGGGTTGGTTCGTTAAATACCTTTTCTGAAAAAAATGTCGTTAACCTGTTAAATTCAAGTATCAGCGATAGACCGATAAGTATAATTAGACAAATGAAGTCAAAAGCCCTCTCTGCTACCACTGTACCAAAAGCTTTGTCGATAGGCACATTATCTGTTCTTTTTAATACCGCACATCTTGATATTTCCCCCATTCTTGGAAGAAAGAGGTTGGCGAAGTATCCGACCATTACAGCAACAAAGGTTCTATGTGTTTTTGGCTTGTATCCCATTGGCTCCATAAGAAGGTTCCATCTTCTGGCTCTTGAAAGGTGACTAAGAAGATTAATTGAGACACCAAGAATTACCCAAGAAAGTTTTGCTTGTTTAACTTTGTTGATCATTTCTGCAACATTGACTGTGCTGAGCACATAGAAAACAAGGGCAACAGCTAAAACCAGTGTTAGAGTGTACTTAATTATATTTTTAACAAGCGAAGACATGAAAATCAGATAAGTTTATTGTTCTGGTCCGGGAATATAACGGTAGGCTTCCAGATTTTAGCATCTTCGAAATCCATCCCGGCATATGAAATTATAATAATGATATCACCAACCTGCACTTTTCTGGCAGCAGGGCCATTCAGGCAAATCACGCCACTGTCTCGTGGGCCAGTAATTACATAGGTTTCGAAGCGTTCGCCATTATTAATGTTTACAATCTGAACTTTTTCATTTTCTATAATATTAGCGGCATTCATCAGATCTTCATCTATGGTAATACTTCCTACATAATGTAGTTCTGCCTGGGTAACCTTTACTCTGTGAATTTTTGATTTTAATACTTGAATTTGCATTTCGCTAAAAAGGAGGTATTGGTAATTTGATTGTAGATTAAGTAGATTAAATTAAGATGTTGTCTATAAGGCGAACGCCATCAATGTAGGCAGCTACACATATCGCAATTCCTTTGTGCTCCTTAACATCCTTTATGGGCATTAAAGTTTCACTATCAGTGATTTCAAAGTATTCGAGTTTTATCTCTTTTATATTTTTATAAAAATCTCTGATTTTGGCTTTTGTACTTTCAACAGTAGAGTTTCCCAGCAACCTTGCAGCCAACAAAAGAGATTCGTTTAGCTTTGCAGCTATGGGCCTGCCTTTTGGAGTAAGGCGCTGATTTCTTGAAGACATTGCCAGTCCGTCTTTTTCCCTTATTACCGGACAGGATCTGAGTTCTATAGGGAAACTAAGATCTTTTACCATTTGCTTAATAATTAAATATTGCTGCAAATCTTTTTGTCCAAAATAACTGATATCAGGTTGTACAATGTGAAACAATTTTGCTACAACTATAGCAACTCCATTAAAATGCCCTGGTCTGAATTTTCCTTCCATCACCAGTTCAAGGGAGCCGAAATCAATTTTTATCCTTGGTTCTTCAGTATACATTGATTCGGCGGCAGGCATAAATACCAGATCACACCCGGCATTTTCCAGCATTTTAAAATCTTCTTCCTGATTTTTTGGATATAAAATGAAGTCTTGAGCGTTATTAAACTGGATTGGATTTACGAAAATGCTGCAAATGGTAAAATCATTTTCCTTTTTGGAGCATTCTATCAGGGATATATGTCCCTGGTGAAGAGCGCCCATAGTAGGGACAAAACCGATACTTTTAAATTCCGGTTTTCTTCTTTTAATGTATTTAAGCAGTTCAGATGGTTCCTTAATTATTTCCATATCACGATATAAACAAAATAAAATTGGGCAAAATAAGCAGTTAATACTAGAAATTCCTTGAAAATTGAGAAAAAATTTTGTAATTTCGTGGGCCCGTAAACTATTTAGTTTGATTTTAACCAAATCTCTCGCAAAATATGTCTAGACTTCGAATTCTTTATGTTGCAGCCGAAATAAATCCATTCTTACAGGTAACTGAGGTAGCGGATTTTGTTCGGAAGCTGCCACAAGCAATGCAGGAAAAGGGGATGGAAATTAGGATTTTAATTCCTAGATTTGGCGTAATTAATGAACGTAAAAACAGATTACATGAGGTTGTAAGGTTGTCCGGAATCAACATCGCAGTCGGCGATGAGGAGAAACCTCTGATTATCAAAGTTGCCTCAATCCCTAATGCAAAACTTCAGGTTTATTTTATTGATAATGAAGATTATTTCCAAAGAAAACATGTCTTCGTTGATAAAGAAAATAAATTCTACCCTGATAATGACGAAAGAGCTATTTTCTTTTGTAAAGGAGTTCTCGAAACTGTAAAAAAACTTGGCTGGTCTCCTGACATCATCCACTGTAATGATTGGATGACAAGTTTAATCCCTCTTTACCTCAAAACAAGATACAAACAAGATCCGGTTTTTAAAGCTACTAAGTCTGTATTTACAATTTATAATAATTCGTTCAATTATAAGTTTGATAAAGACCTGCTGGAAAAAGTTAAAATGCTTGATATTGAGGATAAAATGCTTTCTCATTTAAAATCAGCTGATTTTGAGGGTTTTGTAAAAATGGGAATGGAGTATGCTGACGCAGTTTTAAAGGCTGAAGAGTCTTATAGCGAAAGTCTGAATAAACTTTTTGACAGCTTCGAAAAAGAAAAGAAAATTAATGTCCTGGAGGAAGATGATAATTTTGAAAGCTACTATAATTTTTATAATGAACTTATTAACTAAAAAATCAGGGCTGCTGTTTTTACTGGCAGCCCTTGTTATTTTTTCCTGTAAAAAAGAACCGTCAAGAATAGGAAATAGCTTACCGCCTCCTGATTTACAAACGGATTTGAACTTTAGTGATTCTTTAATTGCTCAAACCAGTACGGTTTTAGTAAATGATTCTATTGTTACTTCGAACACTGTACCAACGGTTAATGTATTTGGCCTCGTCGGTCAATCAAATGATCCTATTTTTGGAAGAATAACAGCCAAAACTTTTGCGCAACTAAAATATAATATCAAGGGAAATTACAATTTTGGTAATAATCCGGTATTTGATAGTGCAGTATTTACTTTACAGCCAAATGGCTATTATGGAGATACAACTTCTGGTTCTCAGGTTGACCAGTCTATATCTGTTTACCAATTGAGCGGAAGTTTAGACACAAATACTGTATATAGAGCTAGCTCCCCTGAAATTCCTTATGATCTAAATAAAAAGCTAGCAACATTTAATTTCCGGGCCAATCAAAAAGTAGGTTCTACTATTTCAGTCAGACTTACAGATGAACAATTTGCTAAAGGAATTATAGAAAATGGAATTACTTCAGACACTGCTTTGTTGAGGTATTGCAAAGGGATAGCCCTTGTGGCCGAAAATAAAGATGCCGTTGTTAGACAGTTTTATTTGTATTCTTCTTCATCTGCATACAGTGGAATAAGGATTTATTACCATAATGATAATACGTATTCTTCTGTAACACTGAACTTTACTTATAATAATCCAAAATTTTATACTATTGTAGCTGATAGAGCCGGAACTCCGATTGCGGGATTAGGAAATCAAAGTTATGGGACTGAAATAACAGGAAACCTGTCTTATGCACAGGCAGGTACTGGTGTGATGACAAAACTTTCTTTCCCAGGTTTGGAAAATTTCTTAAAAGAATTGAATGAAGGCGAACAAATTATTATCAATAAGGCTGAAATTGTTATAAAAGCTGACAAAACAAGTGGATTTGGCTATCCGATACCTCGAATGGATTTGTACCAGACTGGAGAAAACGGAAAGATGTTAAAACTTAACAATGTGTCTGCTGCCATTCAGGCAAATGGTAGTTACTTATTCGGTACAGCAAATCCTGCCACATCCTATTATGATTATAAGAATAACCTATATAAATTTTCTATAGGATCATATCTGCAGGCAGTGGCAGATGATAAAATAGTATTAAGGCCATTTTTGGTATCTGCTTCAGAGACAATTTTAAAGTATTCAACAGGAGGAACAGAAGGAGGACCATTGAATTTTTATAGTCTTTATAGGTCGGCTTTAAAAAATGACCCTTCAATAGAAGCTGACAGAATAAAATTGAACATATATTATACGATCGTAAAGTAAAACTAAGTTAGAGTAAATATCGATCTGTTAATTTAAACCCCATTGAATTAAGATGTGTGGAATTGTTGCTTACGTTGGAAATAAAGAAGCTTCTCCTATTTTAATAAAAGGTCTTAAAAGACTTGAGTATAGAGGTTATGATAGTGCAGGTATTGCACTTTTAAATGGAGATTTAAATGTCTACAAGAAAAAAGGTAAAGTAAGCGAGCTTGAAGAATACCTTAAAGATCAGAAAATTGATAGTAATATAGGGATAGGACACACACGCTGGGCTACCCATGGGGTTCCTAATGATGTAAATGCACACCCTCACTTTTCAGGAAAAAGAGAACTGGCCATCATCCACAATGGTATCATTGAAAATTATGCTTCACTCAAAAAGGATCTTGAACAAAGAGGTCATGTGTTCTTAAGTGAGACAGATTCAGAGGTTTTTATCCATTTTATTGAAGATATAAGAGATAACAATCAATGTTCCCTTGAAGAAGCAGTAAGGCTTGCTCTTACTAAAGTAGTGGGTGCATATGCAATAGTAATTATCTCAAAGGATGATCCGAATCAGCTGATAGCTGCAAGAAAGGGAAGCCCGTTAGTAATTGGTCTTGGACAAGGTGAGTTTTTTATTGCATCTGATGCATCTCCCATCATTGAATATACAAATGAGGTTGTCTATCTTAATGATCTTGAAATTGCAGTAATTAAAGATGGACGTTTAAGTATTAAGACTATTGAGGATGTTCAGACTACTCCTTACATACACAGACTTGATCTTGAACTTGATCAGATTGAAAAAGGGGGGTATGAGCATTTTATGCTCAAGGAAATATTTGAACAGCCAAAATCAATTAAAGATTGTCTCAGAGGAAGGGTCATTTCTGAACAAGCTCATTTGGCTCTTGGAGGAATCAGACAATATCTCAATAAACTTGTTAATGCTGACAGGATCATCATTCTTGGGTGTGGAACCTCATGGCATGCAGGACTGGTAGCGGAGTATATTTTTGAAGAATTTGCCAGGATACCTGTTGAAGTTGAGTATGCTTCCGAGTTCAGATATAGAAATCCTATTATTAAAGAAGGGGATGTTGTAATTGCAATTTCTCAAAGTGGAGAAACTGCTGATACTCTTGCCGCTATTGAGCTAGCCAAGGCTAAAGGTGCAATAATATTTGGCGTTTGTAATGTTGTAGGTTCTTCGATTGCGAGAGCATCTCATGAGGGTGCTTATCTGCATGCAGGGCCTGAAATAGGTGTGGCCAGTACAAAAGCGTTTACAGCTCAGGTTACAGTGCTTACAATGATGGCTATTATTGTTGGCCATAGAAGAGGGACTATCAAAGAAAGTCTGTTTCATCAGCTTTTGGTTGATTTGGAGAATCTTCCAGCTAAAGTTGAAAAGGCATTGAAGACCAATGATCAAATAAAATATATTGCTTCTATATATAAAGATGCAAGGAATTTCCTTTATCTGGGAAGAGGAGCGAATTTCCCTGTAGCATTGGAAGGAGCTCTTAAACTAAAGGAAATTTCTTATATCCATGCAGAAGGGTATCCTGCTGCTGAAATGAAACATGGTCCGATAGCCCTGATTGATGAAGAAATGCCAGTAATGGTTATAGCTACAAAAGATCAGACGTATGAAAAAATTGTAAGTAATATTCAGGAAGTCAGAGCTAGAAAAGGTAAAGTAATAGCTATTGTTACCGAAGGAGATAAGCAAATCGAAGCCATGGCAGATTTTGTGATCGAAGTGCCTGGAACGCATGAGTTTTTGATGCCTATCGTATCTGTGGTTCCGCTCCAGCTTTTGTCCTATCATATTGCTGTGATGAGGGGCTGTAACGTGGATCAGCCTCGAAATCTGGCAAAGTCGGTAACGGTGGAGTAGTTTTCACCAGTACAGATTTGATTGGCAGATTGATTTGAAGTGCAGCAGATTTATAATATTTAAGGGCGGGATTTATACCGCCCTTCTTATTTTGTATCTTCTTTAAGAAGTTTTAAAACTTTAGAAATTGATGCTGAGATTGCGCTCCTATTGATCAATTATCAATTTTTTGATATATCCACTTTTTCGAAAAACCTTTGGTCTACATTACCAAGCCCTTCAGTTCTTATTTCTTTCGAAGATTGTCTTCCAAGAAGCCTTCTTACCATTGATTTAATAAAATCAGGAACTAAGGACCTATAAAGATGTATTAGCCGATGCTCTCCTTCAATGGGGGTGTTTTCTTCTAATGATTTATGGACAGTCCAAATATTTTCATAATCACTTTGAAAGGGAATGACATTTTCAATATCAACTTCCTTTACTTTTTCTGCCACTACTATCAGTGTCGTAGGGCTATCATTAGTAATATTAACTCTCATTTTAGCTTTATGAGTATCTGTGATACGATACCAATTTGGTATTTCCTTTCCATTAGTATCAGCATATATCATAATGTCCTTTATCTTAAACCCGAATTTCTCGGTAAAGAGAGAAAAGAATAATTCAGGGCTTAATTGGTAAAATCCATGACCGCAGAAATTATTAGCAGGAGTGCTTGCTATAAAATGTCCACCTACCTTTACCATTTCCATGCAGCTTTTTATGGCGGAAGGAAAATTGAAGACATGTTCCAATGTTCCACCATCATAAACAACAGAATATTTATTCTTAAGATCAGAGGGAATAGGGAAATTAAGATCATGTATGATAGTAGCATTTTCATAATTTGAATAATCCATACTATCATTTTTTTCAGCCCCTAATAATTCAAAATAGTTTTCTGCGTAATCTTTATATTTGAACGAAATCTTTCCAGTCAAGACGACATTCATTTCTTTTGAATCTGAAACTAAATTTTCGGGAGAAATAAACAGCTCTTGTCTTCCAAGTGTAAGCGTTTCTTGATAGCTAACATTATATTTCTTCTTTAGGTATAATAAAAATCTACTGTTGGTTCTATTTATTCCCATTAATTTATTTATGTTTTTCTGAAAAATTAGTTTCTAAGATGGCTACGAAGAATTCTTTTGTTTTTTTAATTAATTATTTGAATCCTCCAGTTTGGATGATTTCTTATTACCCTCTTCTTATTTTAGTATGTGCTTAAAAGTATGAATTTATCATAGTAAGGTCAAATATGTTAATTTTAGAATCAATATGGAGCGGATATGTTTTTAAGATACCTTAATATGATTTTGTCTGATTTTTTAAAGTCTAACGTGGTTAGCTTAGGATATCCATTTTGGTTTTAATGCTTTATCATAATTTTCGATGGTTCCAGGCGCAGTTCTTTAACGTATAGTATTTCGCTGTGCGGACCTTATTTGGTTTGTTTGTCTTTCAAGAGTATTCTACTATCTATTCACTCTTCTCTCTTTCTGCAAATAATTTAAACTTTGTTTTAAATCTATATAGAATATGGGAAGGTACCTCCTTTCTTTTAATATGTCAATTACATCCACTTTCATATTAATAATCTCAAGTTTGTATTCTCGGCTAAATCTCTCTATCGACTTTCTTTTCTTAATTGGAATTGACCAAACATGGTTAGCCTTAAACCTCTTGCCTCTTGGGTTAAGGTATTTGTTCTTGTTGAACCAATCCGCTATTTTTTCATATGTCCATCCCTTTCGGTGAAAATTGACTATAGTTTGGAATAAAACATGTGATATTCTGGATACTGAGGAGTCCCTAGGTTGGAAGAAATGAATTCCACGCTCATTTTAAGCGAGTAGGACTTATTTTGGACGGCTTTTGGGGTTAGAACCTATTACAGTAGAAAAAGAATATATAAAAAATGGAACATTTATATTCCCTTTTTTTATATCAAAAGGTTCATTATTTCGGATAAAAAACTTTTTTAAGCTATTTTTAAGCCCTAATTCAGACATGATGGCCAAAATAATAATAAACAGTCAGTCAGCGCCTGCTCCGATAGGCCCATACAGCCAGGCAGTTAAAGCTGGCAATACCTTGTATATTTCCGGACAAATTGCATTGATTCCTGAAACAGGAGCTATGGATAACAAAACTATCCAGGAAGAAACCCACAGGGTAATGAAAAATCTTGGAGAAATTTTAAAAGCTGCGGGGCTGAATTACTCTAACGTGGTAAAAAGTACCATTTTCGTAAAGGATTTGAATAATTTTGTAGCAGTAAATCAGGTTTACGGAGAATATTTTACTTCAGAACCACCAGCAAGAGAAACTGTTGAAGTGAGCAGATTGCCCAAAGACGCTAATGTTGAGATTTCCTGCATTGCTGTAGCAGAATAATAAGAGAAATCTTAAATTTAATTTACTTGTTAAAATAATACCGAAGAGGATTTAGGAATATGGAAAGAGAAGTCAGAGTGAGATTTGCTCCAAGCCCAACAGGAGCCTTGCATATTGGTGGTGTCAGAACAGCATTGTACAATTATCTTTTTGCTAAAAAGAATAATGGAAAAATGTTGCTCAGAATAGAAGATACTGACCAAAATCGCTTTGTACCGGGTGCTGAAGAGTATATTCTGCAGGCTTTGGATTGGATTGGAATCAAGCTTGATGAGGGAATAAGAGAGGGAGGGCCTAATGGCCCATATCGTCAGTCGGAAAGAAAAGCTATATACATGCAGTATGCATTGAAACTCGTGGAGGAAGGCAATGCGTACTATGCATTTGATACATCGGAAGAACTGGATGCAATGCGTGAGAGGCTGAAAGCAGCTAAAGTAGCTTCTCCTCAGTATAACGCTATAACCAGAGCTACAATGAAAAACTCACTTACTCTTCCTGAAGATGAAGTGAAGAAGAGGCTTGCCTCCGGAGATCCATATGTAATTCGTTTAAAAGTTCCTCGAAAAGAGGAGATCCGTCTTAATGATATGATAAGAGGTTGGGTAATGGTTCATTCTTCTTCTCTGGATGATAAAATTCTGATGAAGTCTGATGGAATGCCTACCTACCACCTGGCTAATATTGTTGATGATCATTTAATGGGTATTACACACGTTATTCGTGGTGAAGAATGGTTGCCAAGTGCCCCTACTCATGTGCTTATTTATAAATTTTTGGGATGGGAATCTACGATGCCTCAGTTTGCACACCTCCCACTTTTGTTGAAGCCAGATGGTAATGGAAAACTTAGTAAAAGGGATGCGGAAAAACATGGTTTTCCGATATTCCCTTTAAACTGGGAGTTTACAAATCCGGAAGATGGTAAGACCGAAAAAATTATAGGTTTCAGAGAGGAAGGGTATTTACCTGAAGCTGTAGTTAATTTCCTTGCTTTGTTAGGTTGGAACCCTGGTACCCAACAGGAGTTGTTCACCATGGACGAACTGATTCAGGCGTTTAGCCCGGAAAGAATCGGAAAATCAGGTACAAAATTCGATATCAATAAAGCAAAATGGTTTAATCAGCAATATCTTAAAGCTAAATCTTCTGAAGAATTGTCAGGTTACCTTATTGAAGAACTGAATGCTAAAGGGATAAAGTTTGAAGCTTCTAAAATTTCTAAGATAATTGAGTTGTTAAAAGAGCGTGTTACTTTTCCTAAAGACTTTTGGGAGGAGGGACGTTTCTTCTTTAGCAAACCTGAACATTATGACACGGCAGTGGTTAATTCTAAGTGGACCAATGAGGCTGTGAACATCATTGTTGAGTTTAAAGACGAACTGAAAAATGAATCTGAAGTAAACGCTGATCGAGCAAAAGATTTACTCAACCAAGTGCTTGAGAAAAACGGAGTCAAGATTGGCAAAATGCTACAGGCATTGAGATTAGCAATTACAGGAGCCGGTTCCGGTCCTGACCTGATGCAGATTATTGAGGTATTAGGAGTTAAAGAAACAGTTAGTCGAATAGATTCAGCTTTGCAGGTTCTCAGCGGACATGTAAAAGCTTAAAGCTATGGCTAAAAGAAAAGCAGCTAAAAGGGAAAAACCAAAGGTAAATAAAGAACTTGATGGTTTTGACATAAGAGTAAATACGTTTGGAGAAATTGTATCCAGTTTTGATCTGGATAAGGTTAATGACTTCCTTGATAAGAATGTTGACGACAAGAAACTCAGAGGAAGAGAAGATTTGAAGAAAGGGCATCCTATCACCGAGGAAGATGATATTGAAGAGGAGAGCGATGAGGATTAATCCTTCTATTAAAGAATAAATTGGTTTAATAATATTTTGAGAGCAGCGCTTTGTTAAACGTATTGAAAAATACGGGATATTTCTTTTTCCTGTTTCTACTGTATTTAATAACAGGAGCTGTTCTCTTATTTCTTTTTTTTAAGGGTCCTATTGAGATTTTTGTCAATCAGTTTCATACCCCATTCCTTGACGAGTTTTTTCAGATAGTCACAATGTTCGGAGAAGGAATTCTTCCTGTCTGCATTATTATAATACTTTTCTTCAGAAAGATTTATTATGGAATAGTTGCCAGTGTTTCGTTAATAGTCAGTACTATCATTGTTCAAAGCCTAAAGCGCACAATTTTCAGTGATGTATTAAGACCAAAAGCTTATCTAAAAGATGTTCCTGATTTATATTATATAGAAAATATAGAAATATATTCGCTTCATAGCTTTCCTTCCGGACACTCTTCAGGAGCTTTTACTTTATTTATGGTACTGGCTTATTTTGCGAAAAATAAAATCATACAGATGTTTTGTTTTGTGATGGCATTTTTGGTAACGCTTTCAAGAGTTTATTTGATGCAACATTTCTTTATCGATACATACTTTGGCGCAGCTATTGGGGTATTAATTACTGCTATTGTTATTTACTATTTTGAGAATCACAACAATCTTAAGCATAAGCCTTTTGCCAATAAACCAATCTATAAGCTAAACTCCTAGATTTATGTATCTGCGATATTTGCCCTATTACCTTATAATTGCTCTGGCGGGTGCGGTTTTGTTTTTGCCGTTTCTGGGAAGTGTACATCTTTTTGATTGGGATGAAATAAACTTTGCGGAGTCTTCACGGGAAATGATTATGAGCGGGGATTATTTCCGGGTTCAAATCAACTATCAGCCTTTCTGGGAAAAGCCACCATTATTTTTCTGGTTGCAGGCAGCAAGTATGCATTTGTTTGGGTTTAATGAATTTGCAGCCCGCTTTCCAAATGCCATAATTGGAATTATTACACTCCTGACTATCTTTAAAATAGGAACAAAAGAGTTTAATTTGAAATTTGGTTTGTTCTGGGTAATGTTTTATGCGGGGTCCTTTTTGCCACATTTTTATTTTAAATCCGGAATTATTGATCCGCTATTTAACCTTTGCATATTTCTGGGAATTTACTTTTTGAGTTTAGTAGCTTCTTCCGGAGATTATCAGAAAACAAGAAAAAGAAGTTTCGAAGTTTTATTCGCAGGAATTTTTATCGGACTAGGAGTATTAACCAAAGGTCCGGTTGCAATGCTGATAGTTATACTTACCTCGATAGCCTTTATGGTAGTGAGAAAAAAGCTCGGTGTTTTCAAGTTTACAGAAATTGCCGTGTTTTTCTTCACTGCAGGATTGGTTGCTTTTGTATGGTTTGGCTTAGAAATGATTAAAAACGGTTTTTGGTTTATCGAAGAGTTTATTGACTATCAGATTCGTTTATTCAAAACCCAGGATGCAGGCCACGGAGGTCCGTTTTACTATCATTTTGTAATATTATTGCTAGGCTGTTTCCCAGCTTCCTTATTTGTATATAAATCATTTGGTAAAGTTTATACTGACACACACAGGCAGAAGGATTTAAAGTTATGGATAACCATTTCTCTTTTAGTTGTACTTATTTTGTTTTCCATAGTAAAGACTAAAATTGTACACTATTCTTCTTTCTGTTATTTCCCGATTACTTTCTTAGCTGCTTATGCCCTGTATAAAATAGATACCAGAAAGTTGCGCTTAAAAAAGTATTTTAATATAAGTTTTGGTGTTATTGGTGTCACTGTAAGCCTGGCTTTAATCCTTCTTCCTTTGTTTTACAAGTTTAAGGATAAATTACCGCTGGATAAATTATTTCCAGACCGCTTTGCAAGAGCAAATATGGATGCTGTTGTTCACTGGTCCGGACTTGAATCTCTTGCAGGGCTATTTTATCTGATTGCTGTAATCGTTGCACTTGTGCTAATATCAAGGAATAAAGTTACTAGTGCTGCCATTCTGATCTGTTGTTCAACTATGGTTGTGATAGAGTTGGCAATGGCACTGATAGTTCCCAAAGTCGAAAAATATTCACAGGCAGCAGCTATTGAATTTTTTGAAAGCTTGCAAGAAAAGGATGTATATGTTGAAGTAGTCGGGTATAAAAGCTATGCACAATATTTCTATTCTCAGAGAAAACCAGGATATAACAATGGTAATCCTGTAGATTTAAATATTTTGTTAACAGGCAATATAGACAAGCCTGCCTATTTTATAACTAAAGTTGGGCGTGAAGCAGATTTGGAAAAAACTCCCGGAGTCGAAAAAATAGGAGGGAAAAACGGCTTTTTATTTTATCGCCGTTTACCCTGATAATGATTTACTTTGAATAAATGGGAGAGTTGATAATTCCCAGCTTGTGGAAGAAGTGAGTCAAAGAAACTTTCAATACTCCTAAACCATATATAGAACTTCTTTTAAAGTTGATTGAAGAAGCTTCTTTAAAATATTTAGTTGGACAAGTAACTTCTGCAATTTCAAAACCTGCCATAAAAATCTGAGAAAGCATTTGATTGTCAAAAACAAAATCATCAGAATTTTTATGGTAAGCGATAGCTTCCAGTGCAGTTTTCGAAAAAGCTCTGTAGCCAGAGTGGTACTCACTTAATTTCTGATTGATCAGAATGTTTTGCGACAGGGTAAGGAATCTGTTGGCAATATATTTATACATTGGCATTCCTCCTTTAAGCGCTCCATTACCAAGAATTCTGCTTCCCAAGACTACATGATACAAATCGTTTCCGATAATGCTTGTCATGGCATGAATCAGTTTAGGGGTGTATTGATAATCAGGATGTAGCATTATTACAATGTCAGCGCCTAGTTTCAATGCTGTATCGTAACATGTTTTTTGATTTCCACCATAACCCTTGTTCTGAGTATGCACAACCACATGATTTATCCCTATTTCTCTTGCCACTTTTGCAGTCTGGTCTTTACTGGCATCGTCTACAAGAATTACTTCATCAACAATATCAAAGGGAATCTCGTCAAATGTTTTCTTTAATGTAAGTTCCGCATTATATGCCGGGAGCACTACCACGACTTTTTTATTGTTGTACATAAAATATTGAGGGAATTCAGGTTCAAATTTCCTTGCAAATTAAGATATTTAGACCTGTTTACGAAACAGCAGGAGAAATTTTGTCCGTATGAGGATTTTGAAATATTAATTTAGCCATGAAAACGATAAACATAGGAATTCTGCGAGAGGGCAGAATTCCGACTGACAGAAGAGTGCCCTTGTTGCCTGAGCAATGCAAGGTGATAAGTGAAAAGTATCCTTTTGTTAAATTTTTTATTCAGCCTAGTCCGGAACGTTGTGTGAAAGATTCCGAGTATGAAGCTCTTGGGTTTCCTTTACAGGAAGATTTATCTTGTTGTCATATTCTTTTTGGAGTGAAAGAAGTGCCTATTCCACTATTGCTTCATGATAAAACCTATTTCTTTTTCTCTCATACCATAAAGAAGCAACCTCACAATAAGAAACTTTTGCAGACTATCCTTGAAAAGAGAATCAGGCTTATAGACTATGAGGTGTTGACTGATAAAAATAACAACAGAATAATTGCTTTCGGCAGGTATGCGGGAATTGTAGGTACTTATAACGCCTTTTATACCTACGGGCAGAGATTTGGTTTATATGATTTAAAAAGAGCCTATGCTTGTTATGACTATGCGGAATTAAAACAAGAACTGAAAAAAGTGAATTTACCGCCAATTAAAATAGCTTTGACTGGTGGCGGAAGAGTGAGCAATGGGGCGATTGAAGTTTTGGAGGAACTTAAGATTGTTAAAGTATCAGCTTCTGATTTCCTGACTCGGAAATTCTCTTATCCTGTTTATTATCAACTCAGGTCTGCAGATTATCATAAAAAAAGAAACGGCGAGCCCTGGTCGGGGGAGGAATTTTACTCACACCCAGAAAGGTTTTATTCAACTTTTTATAAATATGAAAAAGTTACGGATCTTCTAATTGCGGGAGCTTACTGGAATCCTAAAGCCCCGGCACTCTTTACCAAAGAAGATATGTTGAGGGATGATTTTAACATAAAGATCATTGCAGATATCACTTGTGATATAGACGGTTCCATACCTTGTACCAAACGCCCTTCGACTATAAATGATCCGGTGTATGACTATAACCCATTTACAGGGGAGCTGGAATTGGCATTCTCAAATCATGACAATATAACGGTGATGGCAATCGATAATCTTCCAGGGGAGCTTGCGAGGGATGCAAGTAAAGATTTTGGAAGACAACTGATTGAAAATGTACTCCCCAATCTTCTGGGTGATGATAAAGATCGGACAATTGAGAAAGCAACTATAACAAAAGGTGGAAAGCTTACAGAAAGGTTCGGGTATTTGGAGGACTTTGTAAGAGGTTAATTTGTTGAATTATAGAAATATTTGAACATGCAAATGTTCGATTATGTGGATTAAAATAAAAATTGCATATTTGCTTTAATAATTATAATTTAAATGGAAAAATATTCATATATCAGTAATGCTCACACAGATTACCTGGATGAACTTTACAAAAGCTACAAAGAAAATCCTGAGTCAGTAGATTACAGCTGGCAAAAATTTTTCGAAGGTTTTGATTTTTCAACTCAGAAGTTCGGAGAAAATGGTGGAAAAACAAATGGCCATGCAGCTAAAGGCGCTACATCAGTTTCTTCGGATGCAGTTCTAAAGGAAATTAAAGTTAGCCAGTTAATTCATTCCTACAGAAGCAGAGCTCACTTAAAATCTAAGACTAACCCTGTAAGAGAAAGAAAAGATAGAAAAGCTTTACTTGATCTTAGAGATTTTGGTCTTTCCGATGCTGATCTTGATACTCCTTTCCAGGCAGGTGAGCAATTGGGCATACCAGGAGCTACATTGCGCAAAATTATTGAGACTTTAAAATATATATATGAAGGCCCGATAGGCTTTGAATATTCCTATATAAGAGAACCTGAAATCTTAGAGTGGATTAAAGATAAAGTAGAGAAAGAATCTCTTAATTATAAGCTAAGCGCTGAGGAAAAGAAAAGGATTCTTTATAAACTGAATGAGGCGGTTGTCTTTGAAAACTTTCTTCATACGAAATACATAGGTCAGAAAAGATTTTCACTGGAAGGAGGGGAAACAACTATTCCGGCTCTTGACGTATTGATCAGTATGGGGGCAGAGCATGGTGTGGAAGAAGTTGTAATTGGTATGGCGCACAGGGGAAGGCTAAACGTTCTTGCCAATGTCATGGGCAAAACCTATGAGCATATATTCAATGAGTTTGAAGGAACAGCAGTGCCTGATCTTACAATGGGTGATGGTGATGTAAAGTACCATATGGGTTATTCAAGTGAGGTTACTACTGTAAACAATAAGAAAGTTTACTTGAAACTTGCTCCTAACCCTTCTCACCTTGAGGCCGTGGATCCTGTAGTTTTGGGCTATGTAAGAGCAAAAGCGGACAGAATCTATAAATACGATTATAAAAAAATACTTCCGGTATTGATCCACGGGGATGCAGCTGTGGCCGGTCAGGGAATTGTTTATGAGATCGCTCAGATGTCTAAACTACCGGGTTACAACGTAGGAGGTACCATCCACTTTGTGATCAACAACCAGGTTGGTTTTACTACAGACTTTGATGATGCCCGTTCAAGTATCTATTGTACAGATGTGGCAAAGATCATAGATGCGCCGGTGCTTCACGTAAATGGTGATGACCCTGAAGCGGTTGTTTTCTGTATGAAAGTTGCTGCAGAATACAGACAAAAATTCCAGAGAGATATTTTCATTGACATGGTGTGCTATAGAAGACATGGTCACAATGAAAGTGATGAGCCTAAATTTACACAGCCGTCTCTTTATAACATTATTGCAAGACATCCGAACCCAAGAGAAGTATACAACAAGAAACTTATAGAAAAGGGTGATGTTGATGCACAGTTAGCAAAAAATATGGATAAGGAATTTAGAGAAATGCTTCAGGATCGCCTTAACCAGGTGAAGCAGAAGCCTCTTCCTTATACGTTCCAGAAAATGGAAAAGGAATGGCAGGAACTAAGAATTTCTACACCTGCAGATTTTGAACAATCTCCCGATACCTTCATTTCTCCGGAAACTTTTGACAAAGTAGGTAACGCTCTTTCTACAATTCCTGATGGCTTCAAGCCATTGAAACAAATTGAAAAGCTCTTGAAAGACAGGAAAGAGCAATTCTTTGAAACAAAAGTATTGAACTGGGCAAGTGCCGAACTACTGGCTTATGGATCTTTACTTCTTGACAGAAAGATTGTAAGGATAAGCGGACAGGACGTTCAAAGAGGTACATTCTCTCATAGACATGCTGTTCTGAAAGATGCTGAAACAAACGAGCCATACTTCACTCTAAACAATATAGCAGATAACCAAAAAAGTTTCAGAATTTACAACTCACTACTTTCTGAAAACGCTGTTCTTGGTTTTGAGTATGGCTATGCAATGGCCAATCCTAATGCGCTTGTGATCTGGGAAGCACAATTTGGTGATTTTGCCAACGGAGCGCAGGTAATGATTGACCAGTTTATTTCAAGTTCTGAGACCAAGTGGCAAAGACAGAACGGTGTGGTAATGCTGTTACCACATGGCTATGAAGGACAAGGTCCTGAGCACTCAAGTGCAAGATTGGAAAGATTTATAGAACTAGGTGCTGATTATAACATTATTGTTGCAAACATAACAGAGCCATCAAACTTCTTCCACGCTTTAAGAAGGCAAGTGACCTGGCCGTTCAGAAAGCCGTTGATCGTAATGTCTCCTAAGTCATTGTTAAGAAACCCTTCAGTAATTTCTCCGATGAGTGAATTCACAAGCGGAAAATTCAGAGAAATTATTGATGACAAGGAGGCAGATCCTAAAAAAGTGAAGAAGCTTCTGTTGTGTACAGGAAAGATTTATTATGATCTACTTGAAGAGAAGGTAAACAATAAGAGAAGCGATGTTGCTATCGTAAGACTTGAGCAATTATATCCTCTTGCTCAAGATCAGTTGAACGCCGTTCTTAACAAGTACAAAGGAGCTAAAGTGCTGTGGGTTCAGGAAGAACCTGTAAACATGGGAGCTTGGGAGTTTATATTGAGAAATTTATATAAGAAAGCTGATATAGATGTAGTTGCCAGAGATGAGGCTGCTTCTCCTGCCGTGGGATACCTGAAAGCTCATAATGAGTCACAAAAAGACCTTGTACAACAAGCATTTGCATAATAATTGAATTAATAACCTTTTTCACTAAATAATAAAGAGAATGGCTTTAGAAATAAAAGTCCCGGTAGTCGGGGAATCTATATCAGAAGTAACGGTTGCAAGATGGAATAAGAAAGACGGGGACTTTGTTAATGCAGATGAACTTCTTTGTGAACTTGAGTCTGACAAAGCGACCTTTGAATTAAATGCTGAAACAGCTGGAATCCTTCGTATCAAAGCGAAGGAAGGAGAAACGGTTGTAATTGGCGGGCTTCTTTGCGAAATCGAGCCAAGTGGCAAAAGTGAAACTAAGCCAAAAGAAGCTGCCAAAGAAGAAGCTCCGGCTCAAACTTCCGGAAGCTCTGTAATTGAAATGAAGGTTCCAACAGTAGGGGAATCTATCTCAGAAGTGACACTTGCTCGTTGGTTTAAAAAGAATGGAGAAGCTGTTGCTGCTGAAGAAGTTCTTTGCGAATTAGAGTCAGACAAAGCTACATTTGAGCTTACAGCTGAAGCTTCTGGAACATTAGATATCATTGCACAGGAAGGTGCTGTTCTGCCGATTGGAGCTACTATTTGTAAAATATCAGGAGCAGTTGCCAAATCAGGAGCAAAAACTGCTGCTGCTCCGGTAGCAGGAAATACTGACTATGCTAAAGGTCATACTTCTCCTGCTGCAGGTAAGATACTTGCGGAAAAAGGTATTTCTCCAGTTGCAGTTGCCGGTACAGGTAAAGATGGAAGAATTACTAAAGAAGATGCCTTGAATGCTGAAGCTGTGAAAAAGGAGAGTGCTCCTGCTGCAAAACCTGCGGAAGCTACTAAACCTGCAGTTCAAGGTGGTGCAAGAAGCCAGAGAAGAGAGAAAATGACAAGTCTTAGAAAGACTGTGTCAAGAAGATTGGTAGCTGTGAAAAACGAAACGGCGATGCTTACTACTTTCAATGAAGTAGATATGAAACCAATCATGGATCTGAGAGCAAAATATAAAGATCAGTTCAAAGATAAGTATCAGGTTGGCTTAGGTTTTATGTCTTTCTTTACTAAAGCCTGCTGCCTCGCTCTTCGCGAATATCCTGCTGTAAATGCCTTTATTGACGGTGAAGAAATCGTTTATAATGACTTCTGTGATGTGTCAATCGCAGTTTCAGCGCCTAAAGGACTTGTTGTTCCTGTGATTCGTAACGCAGAGACAATGTCTTTTGATCAGGTGGAAAAAGAAGTAGTGAGACTTGCTCTGCGTGCTAGAGATAATAAACTTACTATTGATGAAATGACAGGTGGAACTTTCACTATCACCAACGGTGGAATCTTCGGATCTATGCTTTCTACTCCGATTATCAATGCTCCTCAGTCTGCAATTCTTGGAATGCATAATATAGTTGAGAGACCTGTTGCTGTAGGAGGACAAGTAGTTATACGTCCGATTATGTACGTAGCACTTTCATATGATCACAGAATTATCGATGGAAGAGAGTCTGTAGGCTTCCTAGTTAGAGTAAAACAATTACTTGAAGATCCTTCAAGATTATTATTAGGTATATAAGAAATATGCATTATTTCAGACTGCTATTAGTTTTTCTTTCTCTGATTTTCGCATCATCACAAAGTTATGCTCAGATCTTTGACATAAAGACAAGTGATGCCAGGAAGATCAAGGAAAGAAAACTGATTGTAGTACTTGCAGATACAACTCATGCATGGGGCAAAAGGAATAATGATTTGTTGAAGTCGATTGTCCCTGAATACTGGGATTCCATTTCAATTGAATTCATGGACCTTGCACAAGTGAAGAAATTGTATGCTGCAAAAAATACAGAATATTTCACCCTTGAATTTTCATCTCTAAGATCTCAGAAGAATCCCCTTCTTGAAAAACTTAATCCTGAGGTAGATCCGAGATCTGTACTATGGAATGCTAAAGAGCACGGATATTTTGAGCTGGCTTTGTCAGAAAATTTTGAGAGGCCGTTTTATAAATTGCGGACAGCAGTATCAGCACCTATTGAAGGTGATTTTATTATCTCCATTCAGCAAATTTCCAAACTGGTTGATTATAAAAAACTGGAGCCGGGGTTTTCTGATAAAGAGTATTTCAAATCCATTGCAGCAAAAGCTCAGACTTTGAAGGATCGGACACTCAACATAGATACGCTTCAGTTGAAACGTGTTTTCAAAACATTTGCATATGTTTCGGAAGAGTATACTCAGAAGTACAGGTTGACAGATTTCGTGGAGATTGCTGAAAAGATAAAAGTATCTGATAGTACAGCGGCATATACAGCTGTAATACCTTATACAGATATTCTGGGAAGAGGAAAAAGCTTTGAAGGTACAGCAGGGGGAGGAATGGAAGCATATGAAGGGAATATTTATTACCTGCATGTTGTTATAGATGCCAGGGATGGCGAGATAATAAGTTTTGCAAAAGACGAAAATGCCAATATTGAGCGTAGAAGCCTGAGGCAGTTTGTCAGATATTTCGAATAAACATTTCACAATTTTAACTTTTTAAATTTCTGATCATATGACATATGATGTTGTAGTTATTGGTTCGGGTCCTGGCGGTTATGTTGCTGCCATCAGATGTGCCCAGTTAGGAATGAAAACAGCTCTGGTTGAGAAATATACTTCGCTTGGAGGTACTTGTCTTAATGTAGGTTGTATACCATCAAAAGCATTACTTGATTCTTCAGAGCATTATCATAATGCTGCTCATGCTTTCAAATCGCATGGTATAGAGTTAAAAGACCTGAAGGCGAATATTAAGCAGATGATCCAGAGAAAAGGTGATGTCGTTAGCAAAACGGTAGAGGGCATCAACTTTTTGATGAAGAAGAATAAAATTGATGTCTATACCGGTCTTGGTTCGTTCCTGGATAAAAATACAATTCAGATAGCCGGTGGTGATGGAAACAAAACCATCACCACCAAGAAGACAATCATTGCTACAGGTTCAAAGCCGTCTTCATTGCCATCAATTGCTATCGATAAACAAAGAATTATTACTTCTACAGAGGCGCTTAACCTTACTGAAATTCCTAAGCACATGATTGTGATAGGAGGTGGTGTAATCGGTTTGGAGCTTGGTTCTGTGTACGCCAGACTGGGTACGAAGATCACGGTTATAGAATACCTTGACTCAATTATCCCGACAATGGATAAGGCTCTTGGAAGAGAGTTGCAAAAGGTATTGAAAGGACTAGGCTTTGAGTTTTACTTCAATCATAAAGTTACAGGTGCTACTGTAAAAGGAAAAGAAGTAACTGTAAAGGCAGATGATAAGCTTGGTAATTCAGTTGAATTTAAAGGAGATTATTGTCTCGTATCTGTAGGCAGAAAACCTTATACAGAAGGCTTAGGTCTTGAGAAAGCAGGAGTGAAACTGGATGAAAGAGGAAGAATTGCTGTAAATGATCATTTGGAAACTTCTGTTCCTGGAATTTATGCAATAGGTGATGTAGTCAGAGGTGCGATGCTTGCACATAAAGCTGAAGAAGAAGGTGTATTCGTTGCTGAATATATGGCTGGTCAAAAGCCACATATTAATTATAATCTGATTCCCGGGGTAGTTTATACCTGGCCGGAAGTGGCAGCAGTAGGTTTTACTGAAGACCAATTAAAGGAGCAGGGAAGAGCATATAAAACAGGATCGTTTCCATTTAAAGCGTTGGGTAGAGCAAGAGCGAGTATGGATACAGATGGTTTCGTAAAAGTTCTTGCTGATAAAGGAACAGATGAAATTCTTGGGGTACATATCATTGGTCCGAGAGCTGCTGATATGATTGCAGAAGCGGTAGTAGCGATGGAATTCAGAGCATCTGCAGAAGATGTTTCAAGAATGTCTCACGCACACCCTACTTATACGGAAGCATTCAAAGAGGCATGTCTTGCTGCTACTGAAAACAGAGCGCTGCACATGTAATTCTTGTGATTACTAACATTAAAAGGCTATTCTGAATAAGGATAGCCTTTTTTATTTTACAATTGATGCCATCGCTCTGAGCGATGGCATCAATCGAATGTGAAGGACATTCGGAATTGTCCGTTAGTGAATTCTCACTTAATGATTGTTTGATTTATGCCGTTTTCCTTCTGATTCCACCTCTTCATTTGTCGCATTTAACCTCATGTTTTTTTAACTTAAGAATGATTACTTTGTATTAGTATATAACTCTTAAACAGGCAACAGAAAATGTCACTAATCAACCCTTATCTGATGTTCAACGGCAATTGCCTTGAAGCATTTAATTTTTATAAATCCGTATTTGACGGAGAGTTTATTTCTATTCAAAAATTTAAGGATTTACCACCTTCGGAAGATTTTAAAATTGACGCAAAGTTTGGAGACAGAATTATGCATATAACTCTTCCGATTAATAAAGAAAAAGACAATGTACTTATGGGTTGTGATTCAAACCCTGAATATGGGGAAGTTCCGGTTGTCAGTAATATTACCCTGAGTTTTAGTGCCGATTCTAAATCTATTGCGGATAAAGTTTTTAGTTCCCTATCGGAAGGAGGAAAAGTCTCAATGCCTTTAGCAGATACATTCTGGGGATCTTATTTTGGTATGTGTGAAGATAAATTCGGAACCAGTTGGATGGTAAGCTTTGATAAATCCAAATAATATAAGGATTGAAACCAGTTTGAAATCAAAAGTTGTTTTAACTGAAAAGATATATTTCTATGGTTACATTGACATTACTTAAATTTTCGGTGCAAATTAATGCATCGAGAGATAAAGTGTGGGATGCACTTTGGTCTGATGCTTCATATCGACAATGGACAGAGGCTTTTAGTCCTGGCTCTTACGCGGATACTGACTGGAAAGAAGGAAGTAAAATAAAATTCCTGACTGCTGAGGGGGATGGTATGTTTAGTGTTATAGAAACTAAGAAACCTAATAGCCAAATGACCTTCAGGCATCTGGGAACAGTCTTAAAAGGCAAGGAACAGCCAGAGTCAAAAGAAAGTGAAGAGTGGGAAGGGGCTAAGGAAAGTTATTTCCTTTCTGAAAAGGATGGAATAACTGAACTTAATGTGGAGGTTGATGTAACCAATCAATATCAGGATTATTTTAATAAAACATTTCCAAAGGCACTGGAGATTGTTAAAAAAAATGCTGAACAATAGGTTTGTCTTGAGAAATAGCAGGATTCATCCAGCCTGATCGATTCCTGCTATTTTAAGTTCAATTTTTAGGCATCACTGTATTGTTATTTTTGATATAGTTTGATTTTTAAAGTTGCAGGTGTTTTTCCTTTATTTTGTAACTTTATTTAATTGCCTATAGTAAAATTCTACTCAATTTTATTGAGACAAGTTTATGTCAATTGTTTATAATACATCATTGTTGTGGAAAAGCGTCGAAAACTTTACACTTGATGAACCCACAGATGTTTATGGTTTTTCTACCCGCCTTGCAAATGAAAATAAGTGGACGATAAATTTTGTCAAGTCTGCTATACTGGAATACAAAAAGTTTATGTATCTGGCTGCTACCTCCGAAAAAATGGTATCGCCATCTGAGGTAGTAGATATTGTATGGCACCAGCACCTGGTGTTTACTAAGTCCTATAATGAATTCTGCAATCTGTTAGGCAGAAAGATTGAACATGTTCCTTCGACTCATAATAGTAAGGACCATAAGAAGTTTGCTGCAGCTAAAGAGAGAACGAAGGTGATATATGAAGGAACTTTCGGAATGCAACCGGAAGAAATATGGAATTACTCTGATATATATGGACCACTTTCATTACCTAAAGCTTCAATTAATTTAAGAACATTTTTATTAATAGGAATCTTTGCCTTTGTCGTTCTTGTAACGCCTTGTTATTATTTGTTTAGACCTCTTGTAATACAAATTGGTAATCCATATTATATGTGGATGTTATTGTTGAGCTGTGGGGCAACATTCGGCTTGTTGAATCTTTATAATAAGAGAATACAGTCAGAGTTTTTGAATGTCCTACCTAAATATTCTTTCTTAAAAAAACTCACCCCGGCTGAGCTAATCTATGCCCAGGATTGTGATCTATCACCTTTTATTGATGGCATAGTGAGCAGAATGATTGAAGAAAATAAAATTAATGTGAGTAAAAATAGATTGAAGAATAAGGTAAAGTCTGCAGTTACGAACATTTATGAATTTGTGGTAAAAGAAACACTGGGAAGTCATAGCAGAATTAAGTATAACGAACTTTTAAGACTTCTTAAAGGGCGGCATGTATTTTCTTCCATTGCCGGCTCAATGGATGCATTTCAAAAATATTATATCAAATCAAAGTTCTTTGGAAGACTATACTATATGAACTTTGCAATTATATCACTTGTATATATGGCAGGAGCCGTGAGGCTCTTTACAGGGATATCTAGAGACAGGCCTGTGTTCTGGTTAGTAGTATTTTTAATAGCCTATCTTATATTGACTATATTTTTTCTCAGGCGTCTTACTAAACAAATATTAAAAGAAACTATTCCTGTCTTTTACAGAGCATCAGGTTCACACGATCATATCAACACTGAAGAGTGGGATTGGAGATATTTTATGGCTGGTTCATTATTACTTGCTCCTACATTTATTTCTGCACGGAATGCAGGTAATGAAAGTAGCAGCTCCGGAGGAGATAGCTCCTCATCGAGTTGTGGCAGTGGATGCAGCTCCGGTGGTGATAGTTCCTGCGGAAGCTCGTGCAGCAGCTGTGGTGGTTGTGGGGGAGATTAAATGTGTAAAAAAGTTTATCTTTCTTAGTTTTAGAATAAATTCATCAGTTTATTGATGAAGATTGATTATTATTAATTTTTAAAACATAATGTTAAAAACTCTATGAAACAATTTTTACTATCGGTATTATTTTTATTGATTATTCAAACAGTTGGAATTTGTCAGCATTGGGAAAGGTTAAATTATAATTCATTCTCATTCTATGCGGGTGATCCGTCCATGATAAGCAAAGATGGGCAGTTGTTCCTTGCCAGTGAAGGAGGTATTTATAAATCTGAGGATAATGGAGGGCATTGGGTATATTCAAGCAATGGTTTGAATACTCCTTTGTCTAATGTAATCTATGATATTTTTTCAGATGAGACTGGTATTTATTGCGCGAATGCTAAAGGTATTTTTAAATCTGTTGATAATGGGGCAAACTGGAAGGAGTCAGGTGAAGGGTTAGTGATTGGGGCATATGTGTCATATGCAAAGATATTTAGGTTGAATGACAAGCTTTTCTTATATCAATATAAAGATAATAAACAGGGTAAATTGTTTGTGTCTTCAGATAATGCTCAACATTGGTTGTTGGCTGTAGATGATTTGAGCTTTAAATATATCTATATGATTGGTTCGAGTATTTATGGAGTAGATGGGAGTTCAATAAAGAAGAGTAATGATGGATATTTGTTTTCTGACTACCCTTCTACGATTTCCTCAAACATTCATGGTATAAGCGGTGCAAATGAAGACTTGTTTGCTATCGGTTTTAATCAGTTGTATCATTCGGTTTATGGTGGTACGCTGGAGCCCTTATCTGTTTTCCCAGAGACGGAAACGCCTGGGTCGATAAACTATTTGAATAATCAATTTATTCTTACCACTTCAACTTGGGATTCAAGGAATTTTTTTCTTTATTATTCTTCTGATAAAGGAAAGTCCTGGCAATCATTTAATAAAAATGGGCTCGAAGGTCAAACGATACAGGGGCTTTTTTATTTGAATGAACAATATATTGCTTTAACAGATATTGGATTGTACCTTTTGAAGGAGGGGAGCAATGCCTGGGTAAAAGCAACCAATGGACTCCGTATTACATCAGCATTTGAATTTACGGTTTCAGGAAATGTAATTATTATTCGCGACAGCAATGGTATATCTATTTCCAAGGATAAGGGTGAAACCTGGACAACATCCCTGGAAAATAAACCTATGGGAGAGGAATATTATATTGATGAATTGATAAATTCCGGTAAATATTTATTTGCAAGAACAAATAAAACAATTTACAAAAGTGAGAACCACGGTGAAAGTTGGAGTAAAATAACAATTCCTTATGCGAACCCCATAGAGGGTTATTTTTATTTTGAAACTGGAGTAGGGGATACTTTGATTTTATCTTTTGAGGGAATACAAGGATATGGCCAGTATGTGTCGCTTGATGGTGGAGTTAATTGGAATTTTGTTACCAGCGGTAATTATCAATTCCAATATTTGTTTCTAAACAACAATGTCTTGTTTGCTGCCAGATATTTAGATAATGGTGGTAAAAAGTTAATGCGGTCTTACAATTATGGACAAACGTGGGAATTTGCTGGGGGGGGCTTGGATTCTATTGGTAATTATATTAATATAATAGTTAGTGGTGAAAGGAATACTTTTTATTTAACTAGTGATGTTTATAATTTAGATAATGAAACTTCAGGATCTACTTTATACAAATCTAATGACAATGGATATTCCTGGACAAAAGTAGATGTGACCAATTCAAGCGATTTCTTTTGGATTATAGATATGAAATATTATGATAATGCACTTTATGTTTCGTATGCAGAGGGAATTGCCAGGAGTATAGATGGTGGAGAATCATGGGAGGAGATTCGTGGAGATCTGCCCGGAGAAATTTTTGGTACCCTAGCATTCATGAACGATGAGGTATATTGTGGAACCTATACTCATGGTATCTGGAAAAGTACTGTAGCTCCCCTTTCTATTTATAATAAAGGTAATTCAAACAAAGATCTTTTGATTTACCCAAATCCTGCTTCTGATTACACTAATGTCAAATCAATAAACGGAAATGGCATTGTTATGATTTTGAATATGCAAGGAGAGGTCGTAAAAGAAATTAATGCTGAGTCTGATAAGGTTTTAACCAGGGTTCAAATTAGTGATATTCGTGCTGGTATCTATTTACTAAAATATGAAAGCGAAGGTAAATCGTTTTCAGAAAAACTTATCATTGTAAAGTAGGAAGGCAATTTTGGGTTAATACAAATTGTAAATGAGATGATTTGTATTAACCCAAAATAAATGTATATCAAATGATTATTTTTATTTGAGTTTAATATTTGTTAAAGTTATAAACATTTTTCGCACTTGTTTGTTAATAAATTACTTTAGCTGCCTTTGGGGTTTAAAAGTATAAACTTCGAGTATGCATGAATAAATTTGAAAACGTACTTTTGATAGACGATGATAATATAACCAATTTCATAAATCAACGTCTTCTTAGAAAATTAAACGTAGCCAGTAATATAACCACAGCCACTAATGGCTATGAAGGGCTGGAGCATGTCCACAAATTTTGCAGAAATTATAATAACTGTTCACACCTGATTTTCCTTGATATTAAAATGCCTGTGATGGATGGGATTGAGTTTCTGAAAGAATTTAATACTCTTAATCTTCCGAATAAGGAAAATATTAACATCATTATGCTTTCCACTTCTTCTAATGAAAATGATATCAGGCAAATAGAAATGTTTAAGGTTCGTGAATTTCTTACCAAGCCGCTTACAGAAGAAAAGATATTAAAGGTGTTGCAGGACTGGGAGTCTTACTGTCACGAATAATATTTTCAAGTTATTTTTTTAATAGAAGAATCCAAGTCTGAAATTAAATAACTGATCTTCTTCTGAAAAAGCATAGGTAGCATTCATTACAAATCTGTCATAGATCGACATCCATACTCCTGGTCCGTAAGATGTATGCCATTCTCTGGATTTTTCTCCTCGTACATATACACGACCATTATCTAATAAAGCCATTAACCCGAATTTTGCCGGGAAGATATAAGCATTAAAGTTGAAAAGCTCACCTCTTAATTCCACATTCTGATAGAAAGAATCATCTCCAATGAATCTTGTTTTTCTGTATCCTCTAACGTTTTGTGTTAAACCTATACTACTGCCCTGGTAAAACTCAAAATCCCCTCCGGTAGCAGCACCACCAATTCGCATAGCTAGGGTAAGTTGTTTGGGCAGGTTAGGGGTAATATATACAACGAATTCACTTTTAAAATGCCTGTAATAACCTTTGCTATATGTGAGTCTTTTGCTGATATTGGCTTCTGCGGTTAATAATATTCCTCTTGTAGGATTGTAAATATTGTCTCTTGTACCTAGTACAAATGAAGATCTTAAGCCAAGGAACTGTTGACCTTTGTATATCTCTGGGTTTGATTCCCCAAGTGTTTCAGATAACAATGTGCCTGTATTGTCTTCTACTCTGTAATACTCATAAAGTGGTCCAAGATTTATTTTAAAAAAGCTAGTTAAGTTTTTTGATAATGCTGGATTAATCACGGTATGCAGCAAACGTACTCTATAGAAATCAATTCCTGCAGTTTTCCCAGGGGTTTCATTACCATATCCGAAGAAGTTGAATACAAATGCCGGGGCATATGATAATGCATGAATGTACAAATCATATTTTTTAATAAAGTTTTTTACCTCTCCCGTGTATTCTAATTTTCTTGAACGAGTATTGGTTGCAACGTTAACCATGAACCTGTGACTGGCGCCATAAGGCAAACTCCTGAATTTGTATGTCTGGTACAAAACTCCTGCTCCTATATAAAATCCATCATCAGGATTGTAGTATAGTGTGGCCTGAGGTCCAAGATATTTGTATTTGAATTCATCCAGGCCAGGAAAGTTTACACTTTCTTTGAAGGAAGTTTGAATGCTAGTACTCTTTCCTTTTTGTATATAAGTATCATAGTTGGTGTCATAGATAAACGTGCGATTGCCGAAGCCATCAACCTTTGATAAGTCAAGTATAGTATCCTGATCTTTGCCTCCTATTATTCTTACTTTTATACCTTTATCAACATCCCCCTTGAGGAGAAATTTGTCTTCCCCTGCAAGTCCATATAATCTGATTTCCCGAGTTTCATCTGACTGAAAAGTACGTTCATATAATTTCTTTGATACTTCTCCCTCTTTATTGATTTTGTTGATGGAAACTCTTGTCTGAGAATCATCTATTCGTTCTACAGTGAAATGCTCATCTTTATCACTTCCATAAATGTCAGTGTATTGGCTCAAAGCACGATAATATTTAAGCGCTGCCTGATGTAGCAAATTTCTTCTGCTTTTAAGTTTGGCTATAATTTCCGGTCCATGTATTGGATATATTGAATCAGGAAGTGCTTTAACAGCTTCTTCAATCTCATGATCGGAGAGTTCATTGCTGATACTATCAGCAATTTCTAGCCAGTCTTTTTCTTCAAGGGCACTTAAGAATCTTCTGTCAATATTTTTTGCGCTTAGGTTAAGGCCAATAATATCTTCATATTGGTAGTCAAAATTTTGAAGGTTTCTGATGGCCCATTTTCTGCTGATGATGGAGGGGAATACCCCATCAAATTTATAAAAAACCTGATCTCTGTCTTCCGGGATTACTTTGTAAATCTTTCCTTTTTCAGTAGGAATATCTGTCCATCTGTATTGACGTTCATGCCTGTCCCAGTCCCCCATCAACATATCTGTAAGTCTTGTTTTCAGATAGAATCTTTGATCTACTATATTATCATTGTCTTCTTCAATTTCTTCAAATACTTTGTCTGTACCAACAATATTTTTGGCATACCCCAGGCTTGAAACATTGGAGTGGTCATCATTTGCGTCCTCTTCCAGAAATGACAGGCTGCCTTTAAATTCTTCACGATAAGGTCCAAGGCAGCTATCGTTGGGTATGTATACTGTTCTTGGATTAGTGTGATATATTCCTACTGCCTCAGCAATCTTTGCTGCTACAAGGCAGCCATATGGATGTTGAGCAGAGATTTGATCCTGTGCTAAATCTTGCACTATAGTATTTCGGAATGTTGCAGGAATTGCTTTGGTTGGGTTTTTATTGATGGACCTTAGCACAAATTTCCTTCCATCAGGATTTTTTAATTTAAGTGATTTTGATTGCTTTCCTCCTCCGATTCCATAAGGAATCAAACCGCCCTCATCAGTGCTGAGATTGACATAGGGAATAGTGATAGGTTGAGTCCAATCTTTTCTATAATGGTTGCCAAATAAAAACTGATGTAGTTTTGAAGTCTTATATTGCTTGGACGCAGGCATAGTCACTGAAGAGTCTTTATAATTTTTTTCAGATAAGGAACAAAATAGCTCTAGTGCACCGGTCTTTTTTTCATAAAGCTTATGCCTGAATTTTATGGTACCTTCTGATCCATCTCCTTCAGGTATCCAGTATTCAATCCATGTTTGTCCGGAATGAAAGTAGTTGATCCTGGCAAATCCCTTGGCACGTTGGGTATACAAAGCATTCCCTCCTCCTGAAACAGGATTTAGTCTACTGCCTGCTCCGCTTACAACATGATTGATTTTGTCCTCTATATGAAGCTGAAGATTATGATCATGACCGGCAGAATAAATGAGATTATCATATTCTCCAATTATTGAAGTTATTCTGGATTTGAAATATTGATAGCTGTAGTGTGATATGTCCTGATCCACACCACCGAATTTTCTATACAAAGGATAAATAGCTCCAATACCGGGAAGGGGGACATAGAGATTTTTTCTTATAATTCTTAAAGGAAACACATAATCCATAAAAGTATAGTAGCCTCCATGGTTTCCATTGCTGTATAAAGGGTGATGGGCTACAACTAGTTTATGTCTGTTTTTGTTATTGTCCAGAAAATCTTTTAGTTGAACAATCATATCGTCTTCGTCTTCCGCTTCACAATCGCCACATGCTCCGTAGGGTTTTATGTATTTATGCAACCACCATTGAGAGTCTATTGCCGCAAAAGCTATCTGAGGATGGACCTTGGTTATGAATGGTCCCGGACATGCATTGTCGGGAACGAATGAATTGTCTCTCTTTAAATAGTTTTCTACAAAAGCCTCCTGTCTTTTGATGGCCTTTAATCCTCCTTCTTTCATGTAATCCCAGTCATGATTTCCAGCGACCAGAAATACTTGTCCCTTGTAGTCAGCAAAGATTTTAAGTTGCTCTATTAATTTAGCTTCCTGCTTTTCTCTCGAACTGGCAGAGGAAGCTGGCATGCCGTCGAAATAGATATTATCTCCTAAAAATATAACAGCACTATTAGTATCTCCATTTATAGTTTGTTCGAGAAGTTTCAGAGTAGGCTCCTGGGTTGTAAGGGAAGGGCTTCCCGCATCACCAATCAGATAAACTGAAAATTCTGGCCGGGAACTATCCGGATAAATTAATCTCCAGTTTCTTACTTCTTTTTTGTAGTAGGGCAAATCTATGCAAGAAACATTCAGTAATGAAAGGATAAAAACATTTATTGCTAAAAAAAACTTCATGTCGGAGTTCGGAAAATTTTGATCAGTTACTTCTGAAAGCACTAAGATTTTAATCGGGCAAGGATATGTAAACACTTACCAGCTATATCCGGTTATTTCATTAACTCTATTTTACTTTAAGTGTTTTTTTAAATGGCTCATACTACTAAAATATTAGAAGAGGTTGTCCCTTTTGTTTTTAATCTGCTAAGGGATAATTTATCTCCTCAATATTTGTATCATAACTTTTATCATACGAGTGAAATAGTTAAATCCTGCAATCAGCTTGGAAAGCTTGCAGGTCTTGGTGAAGAAGAATCAGAAATTCTTGAATTGGCTGCCTGGTTTCATGATACTGGCTTTATAAAAAGTTATAAGGAGCATGAGATTGAAAGTATGCGTATTGCTAAAGATTTTCTTACAAAGGAAGATTATAGTAAGGAAAAAACAGCTAAGGTGCTGAGTTGTATAAAAGCAACTTCAAGATCAGAAGCTCCCCAAAATAAGCTTGAAATGTTGTTATGCGATGCAGACTTTTCTCATACCGGTGATAAGGAGTTTGCCTCTAAGGCAGCGCTTTTGAAATTGGAATGGGAAAACTTCGGGATGAGCAATTGTTCTGATCTGGAATGGGACAAAGATCAGCTTAAGTTTCTTTCTTCAGTTTCCTATTATACAAAAGAGGCAGAGGAGCTTTATGGAGCTCAGAGGCTATCGAATATAGTTGCATTAAATAAAAAGGTTGAGACTAACAGGCAAAATGAAGAAAAGAATAAGGCTAAAGGGAAAAAGCCTAAGCGCGGTATAGAGACCATGTTTAGAAGCGTTTACCGGAACCATATTAACCTTAGCTCGATTGCTGATAATAAGGCCAATATGATGATTAGTATTAATACTATCATTATTTCCCTGATGCTTACAGTAGTAGGAGCTAAGTTTTCATTTTTTGGCACCAGTCTTAAAGAAAATCCTGCTTTGATTTTTCCTGCCATAACACTTATAGCAACTAGTCTGGGAAGTGTAATATTTGCGATCCAGTCTGCCAAGCCGAAAGTAACAAACAGGATAGAAAAAGGGGATGTGAGGAATGACAAGCATAATCTTCTTTTCTTCGGAAACTTCACACATCTCAGTCTTTCTGAATTTGAAGTGTCTATAATGGAAGTGATGAAAGAAGATATTCTCCTGTATTCTAATATGATCAGCGATTTATATTACCTGGGATTGGTGTTGCAGAAGAAATATAAACTCTTACGATACAGTTACACATTTTTTATGGTTGGATTGATTGTTACCGTATTGGTTTTCATAACCATATTGATATATCTGAAGATAGGCAATCATCCTATAAAGCAATACCATTTAAAGTTTTCTTAGAAACAATTGCATCCTTAAGTGGGCTGAGACTTAAAAATTTATAATGTACTTTTCCAATATAGTCGTAGCTTTTGTAACCACTTCTTAGTTTGGACCATGTAAAATTATTTTTAATGAGGGGCTCATTTTGCGTAAACAGGTACTGGTCTGTCATGAGCAGGTATTCCTTCTCCTTAACATTATTTTTCAGTATACGGTGTGCTAATATCACATCAGGACCAACAAGTTTCAACATACCTTTAATTTCTGTAGTGGTGATGCAACCATAGTGAACTATGATTTTGATAGTCAGGTTGGATAATTCTTTAGGTTCGATATTGCTTTTCTCTCTGATGTCCTGTATAGCGAAGTGAAAGTCAAGAAAAGTCTTCTTTACCTGTGATTCAAGCAAATCAAATCCGGGAGGATCTCCTGTTTTATAGAACATTACCGCATCTCCCAGTATTTCAGCTGTTTTAAAATCCAAAATATTGGAATCAATTATTACTTCTAATAACTGATGAATATATTCTTTACTTTTTTCGATTTTGGTGCTTTTTATAAATTTGGTAAATCCCGAAATGTCCGGAATAAAAAAAAATGCAGGTTGGGCATCCTCAATCGCTGAAATGAGATCTATATACATAAATTTATACTCTTGTAGTAAATATCCTATATCGTTTTGTTTACAAAGGACTACTTAAAATGAAACCCTTAAAAATCTACAATTGTTCTTATCTTATAGATTAGTTAAAAAATATCATTGCAATGGAAGGGCTTGACAAAGGCAGGGTCATGATGATTCTGCCATTTATTATTTTATTTGGATTTGCAATTTCCTTATCAGTGTTTAACTCTCCGGAACCATTGAAAAAGACCTTAAAGTCTGCTGTGGGAATCGGGGAAAAGAAGAATACTGAAATCTCTCCATATAAAACCACTACCATTCCTGTTGAGTGCAAAGAAGATATTCTTATATGCAGTTAAGCTAATTAATCCTTTACTATATTTAAGGAAACTTAGTATTAATGGATAAAGTGAGTATAATAGGTTGTGGCTGGCTTGGATTACCTTTGGCCAAATTCCTTGTTCAGAAAGGGTTTCCTGTTAAAGGTTCTGTAACAACTGAAAGTAAAATCAATCAACTTGCAAGTCTGGGAATCAAACCTTTTCTGATCAATCTTTTTGAAGATTTCAAAGCTGATGAAGATATCTTTGATACAAATGTTCTTGTTGTAACATTGCCACCTTCTCAGAAAAAGCAATCTGAACAGAGATACCTTGAATCTCTTGATTTTCTTGTAAGTAAAACATCTGCAGATACTAAGCTCATCTTCACTTCTTCTACCTCCATTTATAAAAGTTCAAATTCAGAGGTCAGAGAAGAGGATACTAGAGATATAGAAGACAGTGATTATCCCTTATTATATAATGCTGAGAGAATATTCATGCATTCCGGAAAGCCATGTACAGTGGTGCGATTTGGGGGGCTTACAGGATATGACCGCATCTTGATTAAATATTTTGCAGGGAAAAAAGATCTGTCTTTTGGTAATGAGCCTGTAAACTTAATCCATAGAGATGATGCCGTGCAGATTTTATTTGAAGTAATAAGGCAACAGAAGTGGAATAAAGTGTTTAATGCATGTGCTCCTAAACATCCCTTAAAAAAAGAATTTTATTCTTTTCTGGCAGAAACATACAACTATGAAAAGCCTTATTTTACAGACCCTTCAGAGCCTAGCTCGTTTAAAATTATTAACCCGGATAAGCTCATCCTCGAATTGTCTTATCAATTCATATTCGAAGATCCATACAGATTTACATATTAAAGTTCAACTCTCTTCCTAAATAAGGAACGCTACGCTCAACTTTTTTTAAAGGAGTTCTGTTACCTATAAAAGAGCCAAGATCAAAAAGGGAGAAGATATGAAGAGCGAGTATAAGGAAAAAGACACGGAGATGCCAAACTACAGAACGCCAATGGTGGAGAAACTGGAAAAACTGAGTCAAAAGGGGTATGCTGTTGATTTTCAGTTTGTCGATGATCATTTGGTGGACTTAGCGGATAGCAAATCCTATAACCAGGATCAGGTAAAAGTAGTAGACAATTTCCGTTTTGAAGGAATCTCCAATCCTGACGACATGGCTGTATTATATGTAATAGAAACAAAGGACGGAAAGATGGGTACCATTATTGATGCCTTTGGTATCTATGGAGATCCTAAACTTGAAGCCTTTATAAACACGTCAGAGCATAAAACAGATAGACCATGTTAATGAACATGGTCTTCATCTTTTCCGAATTTTTTTACGAGATATCCTATAAAAAATATGAAAATCCAAGAAGGATATAGCGCCCAGATATTGGGAATATGTTTATCAATAAAAAATAGTGTTACCTGAACAAATATGCTGAAAATTATTCCCACAACACTCAGCGACTGTATACCATTTAAATTCTTCATCGAACATTAATAAGATATAAATTTAAAAAAATGTTCCGGAGGTTATGGCATTATTTTCATTTATTTATCATTTCTGGTTTAATCCTCACACATACTAATATGATAAGCACTGGAGCAAGAAAAAATGCTTTTTTGACTTTCTTTAAGAAAAAAAGGTAATTTTTTTATAGTTATAACAATACTGGCTGGCATAGGTTGAAAATGAAATTGCAATTGTCTTTATGGTTTCAATATCTTATTTAATTTTGGGGCCCAAAATGATATTGTGCGATTAGAAGTAATATTAATTTAAGAAATAATGGTTTAGTGAATGCCTCAGAAGAAATCATGATTCTGAGAAACAGAAATAAATAAAGAAAGTAAACCTTATTTTAGTCGGTTAGGACTCTTGATTGTTATGAAAAAGATTATTATTCCGGTTATTGTTATAGTATTTGGTGCGGCAGGAGCATTAGCATATAAAAGCTTAAAAATTGAAAAAATACCTTCATTACTGGAACGTCATGTTGCATACTCTGAAGCAAATGAATGGAAGCAGATTAAAATGCTCGCTGATGAACTTCATATTAAGATTAGAAAAAATTCAAATGACAATAATTCAAGGCTCAGGCTGTCGGAGATTTATATCAAAGAAGGTAATATTTCAGGAAAGCACTACTATTATTATTCAGCAGCACTGAATCTAATAAATTTTATTATTGATAATTCGGAAGATGATGAGGTTGTTAGAGCTGAGGCGAGGTTGAATAAAGCCTCTCTCTTATTGACTATGAATCAGTTTGAGATGGCATTGGAGATTTGTAATGAACTATCAGAAGAAGGGCATATTAATCAAAAGCTAAGTGAAATAAAGTTTGATGCATTGGTCGGAATAGGAGATTATACAAATGCTCATAAGATAGCCGATTATATGCTAGCTTCCGACTTTGGACTAAAGGCCTATACACGTATAGCTACTTTGGATGAAATAAAGGGAGATATACCTAAGGCAAAGGAATCATTAAAGAAAGGTTTGGAATCAGGTAAATCCAATAAAGAGCTGATCATGACTGCACAATACAGACTAGGGGCCTTATATGAAAAAGAATCAGATTTTGTAAACGCGGAAGAAATATATAAGAGTATTCTGGGAGTGGATTCAGGATATGCATATGCTAAAGCAGGTATAGCAAGGATCAAGGCAGCAAATAAAGAAAATGAAACGGCAGTCGCAATGCTGGAAGAGGCGTATATATCAAATCCTGTAATATCATTTAAGCAGGATATGGCTCAGGTCTATAAGTATACAGGTCGGATAAATGACGCCAGAAAAGAAGTTCAGGATATTATAAATACAATCGAAGAAGGAGAAAAAGGTGGTTGTAACTATGATCTTGTAAGAGCTAAACTGTATACTGAAATTCTTGAAGATTTTGATCTTGCTCTCATTTATGCTGAAAGAGCTAAAGACAAGTGGCCCGAGAATGTTGATTTAAATATAGCTCTAGCGCTTATTTATTACAAGATTGGAAAATATGAAGATGCCGATTATTATATGAAAAAAGCTTCTTCGATTCAAATGAATAATCCATCATTATTGTGCCTTTCAGGACTTTTGAAATATAAAGCCGGTAATTCAAAAGAAGGCATAGATATTCTTAAGAAGGCAATGCAACAAATGCATTTTCAATATAGCATACTTACTGTAGAGGCTCATGACCTCATTTCTAAAAATGATTTGTCTGTATCTATGAAATAATTGGTCATATAAGGTTGTTTGGAAATTTTCAATTCAGATAACCTTATTTTTTATTTTGATTTTGGCAAACCGGATATACCATTTACATTTTTATTAAGTTATCAGACTTATCTTAAAACCACCATCATATATTAACATTTAAGTCACCACCCCTTAATATTTTTCCAAAAAGAAATTAAAAATAACCTAACCGCCAAAGACTTGTTATCTATCTATATTCGGGTATCAAGGCTATGTATACAGGCAGGAGTTTACATTTATTCGTTGAAAAGAAATTGTTCTTTTTCGTTTGGCTCTTCCCTTCCATTGTATTTGGTCAGCAAGTAAATGAACTGGTCTCATTATACCAGCATAAGTATAAAGAGTGCGAAGCTGTTATTATTAATTCGGAATCAGAGTATGAATTTGATCTGGCCGAAAATAAAGTACAAGTGAAAGAAGTTAAAAGTCAAAAATTACTTTCGCTCAGATATAACTCTTTTATCAATGAAGTAGAGTTTTATGACAGTAATTCTGGTATAGAAGAATTTTCATGTGAGAGTAGTCTGAATCAGAAATCTGGAAACTCAGATAAGGTTTGTGGTAATTACACCAGTTCAGAGTATTTTTTTGATGATAATAAGTTTTGCTCTCATAAATTGAAGCTGCAAGAAGCAGGTGAAATATGGAAAACACATGTAAGTAAAATTTTTAATGATTCAAAATATCTGACTTCCGTTTACTTCCATGACAAATATCCTATCGTAAATAAAAAGATCAAATTTAAAATTCCTTCAGACATAGAAGTTGATATACGTGAATTCAACTTTGAAAAATTTGAAGTAAAGAAACATGAGACGCGGGTTGGCAGGTTTAAAATTGTGGAGTATACTATCAGCAATTTATCTGCAATGGAGAATGTTCGTTTGGGTAGAAGTATTCAGTATATATATCCTCATTTACTCATACTTGTCAAGTCTTTCCAAAGTGAAGGGGAACGAGTTAGTATACTTTCAAATCTGAATGATCTTTATGGCTGGTATAGAAGCCTGACGCGTCAGCTCTCTGTACAACCTGAAGTATTTGCACCATTGGTAAACGATATTCTTAAGGGAAAGAAAACTGAAGATGAAAAGATCAGTACTATATTTTATTGGGTGCAGGATAATATCAGATATATCGCTTTTGAAGATGGCCTTGCAGGTTTTAAGCCGGATGAGGCTCATTCCGTTTTTCAAAAGAAATATGGTGACTGCAAAGGAATGGCTAATCTTACTAAAGAAATGCTTCGATATGCAGGTTATGACGCAAGGCTTTCATGGATAGGTACCAAACGGATAAAGTATGATTACTCAATTCCATCACTTGCAGTGGACAATCATATGATTTGTACAGTTATGCTCGATGGAAGGAAATACTTTCTGGATGCTACAGAAAAGTATTTGCCTCTTGGCATTATTGCTGACAGAATACAGGGCCGGCAAATTTTAATAGAAGACGGTGATAACTATATACTCGCAAGAATTCCGGAGTTATCTTATGAAAATGAACTCGAATTGCGTCAGGTGAAGCTTTCCGTTAAAAACGATATGCTTGTGGGCTCATACAAATATATATTACAAGGTGAGAAGAAGAGAAATTTTTTGTGTGGCTATCACTATTCTTCAGGAGATACAAAGGATAGACTGGTTAAGCATTGTTTGGTTGATGAGAACAAAAACATGAAAGTCAAAAATGTTAGATTGGCAGATTTGAATCATCGTTTAGGTGCCTTTGAAATTAGTACAGATCTTGAATGTAGAGGTGCTATAAGTTCTTTTAACAATGAGTTATATATTGATATCGATATATCAAAAGACTTCAAAAGCTGGATCGTAGATGAAGGGAGACAATCTGATATTGATTTTGGTGAAAAAATTCATAAAGTACTTGAAGTTGAGCTGGAACTCATAGACGGAGATTCTGTAGTATTCCTTCCCGAAAAACTGCAAATAGATCACAAGGAGTTTTCCGTTTATGCTGCTTATGTTAGGGATCAGAACAGAATATTATATAATAAGCGAATAAGTATTGATAATGGGATCATTTCAAAGGACTCCTTTAATCAATGGAATGAAGCAATAAGAAAATTAACTCAGCACTACGATAGTCAAATTATTTTGAAGCGCTAATATTATGAAAAGGAGTATTATGTTGTTTGTATTCATGGGTTTTTTGCAATTGGCTTTTGGTCAGAAGGATCTTGAAAGTAAACTAAAGAAGTTATATTGGGATAATGCTGGTCCTGAATTCAGACAAACGAAAGCTCCTGCTCAATGGAGGAATGAATCAGCAGTGATACTCGCTACGCGCATCGATTATCTTGGTGATTTTGCAGGTATAGGAAAAAGCTTTACTGAAAATATAGTAATACATTACCGGGTACTGCTTCAGGACAAAGCATCTGTTCGGGAATATTCAGAACTTACATTTAACAAGAATAAAATTAAAACCAATCTTATTGGTAAGACTAATGCCTATTCATTTGTCGCAGTTAAAATTGTGAAGCCTGATGGAAGGGAGAAAATAATGGATCTAACCTCGGCTGTAAAAACAGACATTGGAAGTGAAAAGGATTCAAAGATGGCAGTGCCTGATCTGGACCAGGGAGATATTATAGATTTTTTTATTGCTATTCAATCAAAGGAGCCGGAAGTTCCAAACATTACAGAGAGCGATCTGCTGGAAGAGAAGTATCCTGTTGTCAATAAACAAATCAGGTTCATAGTGCCCAAACAGATTAAGTTTAGCAGTAAGTCTTTCAGAGGCGCCCCTGAATTTATAAAGGTCAAACAGGGAAAAAACAATATCTACACACTCATAGATACTATGCGCGGAAGGGCCCCTGAAGTTTTGTGGGATTTTCCACATAGGACTTCGGCAGAGGTGAGATACAAGATTAGTAGTGGTAAAAATATCGTACATGCAGATGAAGCCTTAGTAGCAAGGGAAGCCTTGCAAAACTTTGACTATAATAATCAGGATATCCGATATATTGAAGATTATGTTAAGCAGATTGCTGGAGAGGGTAAGAGCCAGGATATGTTGGTCAAGGAGATTTATTATCTCCTTAGGAGTCCGGTATTTCAAAAAGCATATTTTAACATAGATCAGGGAAGTCCTCTGGACAATCATTACGTGTCAGAAAAGTTTTTCTTCCTGCTAAATAAGTTTATGAAGAAATACAATATTGAGCATGAGGTCATGATTGTTCCTTCCCGGAATTATGGCCCTTTCTGTGATCTGGTAAATATGAGCAGTTGCGATTTGCTGCTTAAGATAGGTAAAGATTCTGGGTATTATCTGTCACGGCCTACTCCATTTTCCATTCCTGGTGAGTTCCCTTATTTGTTTGAAGGGATGGAGGCTGTGCTGACAGGATATCCCAAAAGTATAACTTCATCTAGGTTTAATGAACAAATACCAGTATCTGGAAAGGAGAGCAACTTGACATATTCCCGTTACAATCTCTCTTTCGACTCTTCTGACCTTTCTATAATCAGGGTAAAAAGGGATGTTTCCGTTAAAGGCTACAATAAAGCGTATCACCAGTATTTGATTTTTACTAATCACGATTATCTGAGAGAATATGATAAGCCGCAGTATCTGAACTTCAGCTATTCTGAATTAAAGTCGCTGTCCAGCGAATATTCCTATCTCAGAGAAAAGTCCGAGCAGCAAGCTGTTCAGGAAAATTATGAAAGGGAAAAAAGAATAGAGGACGATATTGAAACGGAACTGGATGCGAAAATTTCAGGGTATAAAAATCTTACAATAAAATCAGTAGGAATGTGGGAAGATAAGCCTGTTACACAATATTCTGATGAATTTGTAATGGATAATGGCACCAAAAAAGCTGGTAAAAATTTTATACTGGAGGTTGGTAAGTTTATAGAAAAGCAAACAGAGCTTTCTGATGAGCAACTTCAAAGGGATAGAGATATCCATATGGGCTTTGCCAGAACATTTAATTCAGAAGTTATGATTCTTATCCCTGATGGGTATAGTGTTGATGGAGTAGATAATCTGAATATGAATGTTTCCAATGCCTATGGAGGTTTCATTTCTACAGCACGTGTTGAGCAAAATAAACTGGTTATAAACACTTCAAAATATTATACTCAAAACCATTGTACAGCAGCGGACTGGCCACACATGGTTAGTTTTTTAAACGCTGCTGTAAAGTTTAGTAAGTCCAAGATCTTGTTGAAAAAGTTATAGTAGGTATTTAATAAAAATATCGGTGTATTGTCGTTTAGCATAAAAATTAAACAATGGTACGCCGATAGATTTATAAACTGATTTCACCTTCGTTTATTCTCCTGTTTTAGAACATAGCAGAAAGGGTGTTATATATGGCTGGCAAGGGGTGTGGTCGTCGAAATTGCTACAAATGAATCAATTAAATTTTGATTTTTAAGAAAAAAACTTCTTTATTGCTTCCAATTCCCTGAAAAGGATCTTTTAGGATAACCCACAGTGCTTGGGTACCAAGAGGACCTCCAATAGTACAATTCTTTATACTTCCTTAGTTTAATTTAACACACTGAAAATGGTTACCCACGGGGCACTTACGGTTTATTCCAAAATTAAACCTGGCATGGTAGAGCAGTTAAGGTTAAGGCTCTATGAAATTCACACACCGCCAAACGATATAGAAACGAATCCTATCGTTCCCTTTAAAAACATTACTACAATACATTTTGCTCGTTTTGTTATTCTGGAGGAAGCTAAGGATCTGAAAGGAAATACTATTAGTCCAGCCCTTGTGCTCTCTACTAATTATGATAAACCGTTAAACAAGCACATAGAGGAGTTGGTAAAAATCGCAGGTGACGGACTTGAGGAAATATATCATCATTGTGAGGGCTTTGAAATAGGGGATGATCTTACTGCATTTATAAAAAAACATAAGATGCCATGTGCTGCCTTTTATAAAGGCACTCCATATCGTTCTGTACCACGTATTGTGAGAGAGGCCCAGCTAAGAGAGGATATTGCAAACTTCATCGACAAGCAGGTTAAATCGGATAAAAGTATCACTGCTCAAGTTTTAAGAAATAAAATTGTAGAGTATGTCAACAGTGAAAAACAATATTCATGGATACGGAATAATGAAAATCCTACTTTTATATGGAAGGTTTGGTTTCAGATTTCAAAACTGCTTTGCATTCTGGCATTAACACCGGTTGCGATTTCGGCGGCAATATGTGCTGTAATACCCATAAGAATTAAAGAACGTCGTGATTCTTCTGAGAAAAATGTACTGGATGAAGAAAAGATTCTTAAGCTTGTAAAAGAAGAAGACAAAATCGTACAGAATCAGCTTACTCACCTTGTTGACATAAAGCCTGGCTGGCTCAGGCAGATCACTTTGAAATTTGTTTTGTTCACTATAAATATGTTGGCGATATATAAATTTAATAGAGGTGAGCTCGGCAGCATTCCTTCCATTCACTTTGCCCGATGGGTTATTATTGACAATGGCCGCCGATTATTGTTCTTCAGTAATTTTGATGGCAGTTGGGAAAATTATCTGGGTGACTTTGTAGATAAAGCCGCCGTGGGCCTTACGGGTGTATGGAGCAATACGGTGGATTTTCCCAAAACCAAATTCCTGATGCTTGAAGGTGCTACAGATGAACAAAAATTTAAAACATGGACCCGCGCGCATCAGATTCCCACTCAGGTTTGGTACAGTGCTTACAAGCTACTTTCTGTTCAGAATATAAATAATAATAGTGCTATACGAAAAGGATTAACAAAGGAAATGTCCGACAAAGAAATCAAGGAATGGCTAAAACGTTTTTAAAGATATGGTTAGCAATATAGAATTTAAAGATATACAAGGGCTTATTGTAAGAGGGTATAGCGAGCTTCCCGCATCCTGTTTTCTTCTTCTTAATATCACAGATGCAGTTAAGGCCAAGGATTGGCTAAGAAACATTTCTGAAGAAATTACGGATGGTATTTCAAAACCCACTCATAGAGCCGTGCAGGTAGCCTTTACCTATGCAGGAATTAAAGAACTGGGTATGGACAAGGCTTCGCTCAGCTCATTTGCAAGAGAGTTCAAAGAAGGGATGACAGCAGATCATCGCAAAAGAGCTTTAGGTGATCTTGGTGAAAGTGATACAACTAAATGGTTATGGGGAGGTCCTGGCAATGAGGAGGTCCATATAATGCTCATGCTTTATTATGCTCTGGAAAAAAGTCTTGAAGATGACTGCGCAATTCAGATTTCAAAATTAGAAGGGGTTAAGCTAATTCAGAGGCTTGATAGCAACTTAGCAATTCTTCAGAAAAGGAAAGAGCATTTTGGATTTCATGATGGTATTTCACAACCTTTGATCAAAGGTTTTAGCAAACAGGGAGATCCAAAATTTATGGTTGAACCCGGTGAGTTTCTTCTAGGCTATCAAAATGAATACCTTAAATTGCCTGACAGTCCATGGGTTACCGGAAATGAAAATCCATATACATTATTGCCTCTTATTCAGGATGGGGGTAATAATTATGATTTTGGGAAGAATGGGAGTTATATGGTTTTCAGGCAGATCAGTCAGGATGTGCTGAAGTTTTGGAAATTTATGGAGGACACTACCAATGAAGAAGGTAGCAATGAAGAAAAAAGGGTAAGGCTCGCATCCAAAATGATGGGACGCTGGCCAAGTGGAGCTCCATTGGTAAAATGTCCGGAACATGACAACCCTGCTTTAGGCCAGGACGATTCATTTGAATTCTATCATGCTGACAGAGATGGTTTGAAATGCCCGATCGGTTCGCATGTGCGAAGGACAAATCCTAGAAATTCTAAAGGACCAACTCCCGAAGAATCAGACCTTATTAATAAAAGACATAAAATCCTAAGGAGAGGAAGGCCTTATGGTACATATATAGAGTCATTTAATCCCGCTGAAATTGCCGCTCATCCTGAAGTGGCAAATGACAGAGGGTTACATTTTATTTGTTTCAATACCAGTATCAGCCGTCAGTTTGAATTTATCCAGGATACTTGGATCAACAATTCTAAGTTTCAAGGACTTTACAATGACCCGGATCCAATTTCCGGAAATCCGCTGGGGAGATGTAAGTCCGAAACAGGTACTTTCACAATTCAGGCGGAACCTGTTAGAGAGAGAATTAAGGATGTTCCAGCATTTACGAAAGTGATTGGAGGAGCTTATTTTTTTATGCCGGGCATTAAAGCTGTTAAATTCTTGGCTTCTATCAGATAAAATTGAATCAAGTTAATGCAAATTCCATTTTTTACGAATACAATAGGTGTTTTTTTGTATTGGCTTGATTTTTAATGTTTTGTGTGCTTGGCTGAAGTTTTGAATTTTAGTTAAATCAAATACTCAACACTATACTTCATAATTTCTAAAACGAGGTTTTATTACACGTCTTTTAAATAATTATATTTTGAAGTTTATGGCCAATTTTGAAGTTTTTTAAATAATTTTTACGTCTTTTAACTATAACTTTTTAAGAGAATTTTAATGGCAAATCCTGTTCAAACCTCTGGATTTTAGCCTCTTTTTTTCATTGAAAAGAGATCACTCCCTTACTTTGTATTACTTATTTTAAAAACAGAGGGATTTTTATGAAAAATGTAGACTTCAATGATTTAATGTATTCAGATCTGATTCTTGACAAATCTGCCATTGATCAGAATAACCAGCCTGCTGAACAGAAAATTGTGGTAATGGATAAGCAGGAGTGTATATTTTTGAAGGTCAAAAATATATGTTACATAGAAGCAGACGGCGCATATTCAAATATTTACCTCCAGGATGGAAAAAAATTGGTAGTGTCAAAGAATGTGAAGGTTTTTGCTGACAAACTATCTGAAGATCTGTTTTATAGAATTCATAAATCCTATCTTATAAATATAAATTTTATAAGTAGGTACATTAAAAGTGATGGGGGTTATCTGATTATGGAAAATGGTGCTTCAATTCCTGTTTCTGTTAGAAAGAAAGATCCTTTATTAAAACTTGTTGCTCAATTATCTTTGTAAAGTTGAAAGATTGTCCTTATCGTCGATTTTGAATTTTAGATGATTTGACCTTATTTAGCTGTACAATTAAAATTGGAGGAATTTTGTTTTGGAGGCGGAAGGTCGCTTTTTTAATTGAAGAGCAATTAAAAATTTTAATGATGAGCTGATTCTTTTAAAATCGCACAAAGATAATATCAGAACGGTTTCTAATAGTTATGAGAAATATTTGTTAATACAAATATCTCATCATGCAGGAATAAATTGACTGTATGGTTTAAGTGATTTTAGTAAAGGTGGAGTACAATATTTATAATAAATTTACGAAAGTCTTTGAATTAGAGGTTATTTCATTGGTAAAGTCATGTGCCGGTAGAATTATTTTGGCAATTCTGCTTTGCATATTACATATTACAAGGATCAATGCGTCCGCTCCGATTATATTAACTGATGACACTGAAGAATGGTCAGTAACACGTTCTTATGTTGATTATTGGGAGGATAAGTCTGCAAACTTGACCATTTCGGAAGTCTTAAAAATTGCTGACGACGGAAAGAGTTTTAAAACAAGCACTGCCCAGGATTTATTAAATACCAGAACCAGCTCAGCCTATTGGCTTAAATTTAAAATTATCAATCGCACATCTAATGAAAAGGGATTCCTCATTGAGATGTTTGACTTTGATATTGATGAAATTTCATTTTTTTATCCTGATTCGAATGGTGTTTATAAAGAAGATAAAGCAGGTTTCAATACATCATTTTCTTCAAGGCAAATTGGTCATAAAAATGTAAGTTTTCCGATTTCCTTCAGAAGTGATACTGCTGTAACTGTATATATGAGGTTCAGATCCGAAAGCCTGAATCTCATGGAGCCGATAATCAGGTCTTATGCCAGATTTATAAAATATGGTTTGAATGAGTACATCATGTTCGGCATATTTTATGGCCTTTTACTGCTTATGATTTTTTATAATATTCTGTATTTTATAATTCTCAGAAGTGCATATTATCTGTATTATGTAAGTTATGCTCTGGCAGTTACTATATTTTTTCTTACAAGAAGTGGTATCGGATTTCAATATATCTGGTCTAATCATCCCGATTATAATATTTATCTTCCTTTTGTAAGCCTGTTTATATGCACAGTTTCAATGCTTAAGTTTTTTATTGATTTTTTTGAATTGAAAAAGTATGCATCTAATGTCTATGGATTGTTTCGCATCCTTTTTTATTTCAGAACTTTTTGTTTTTTATTTCAACTGGCATTTCCACCTTTGGAATATATGTTTCTGGTAGACCTGGTTTGTTATCAGGTGGTGTTTTATTATGGAATTCACATTTACAGGGCTGGAAATAATTCAGCAAAATGGTTTGTTGTTGGCTTCTCTTTATTAAACTTTACTGGTGTGATCTGCTTACTGGAAAGCATTACCCTCATTCCTTCCAATATTTTTTCTGTGTACGCTATCAATGCAGGAGTCATTTTTCAACTTATGTTTTTATCTATATGTATTGCAGAGAAGGTCAGGCAGCTTTATGCGGAAAGGAATGCCGTGCAGGCTAATCTGATTCTTCAGCTGGAACAAAACGATCTGTTAAGAGAAAAGGTGAACAGGGAACTTGAAGAGCGGGTAAATGAAAGAACAGTAGAGTTGAATAACGCAAAAGTTGAGCTGGAAAGAAGGGCTGAAGAAAATCAAAAAATGAATATCGCTCTTGATCTTGCTAATAACAAACTGCAAAAGCATTTAAGTGCATTTGCTCAAACAGTGGTTATGAATACCCATGTAGATTTTGAGGCATTTAAAAAGGCATATCCTGACGATTTATCTTGTATGCGTTATCTTTTAGATCTTAAAGAGAAAAATGGGTTTTGCTGCAAAATGTGTGGTAATACCAGGCCTATTAAAGGCAAAGCGAAATTTGACATGAGATGTGCTAAATGTAATTACAATGAATCACTGACAGCAAACACAATTTTTCATAGAACTAAATTCTCGCTTCAAAAGGCTTTCTATATGCTCTATCTGGTGTCGCAGACCAGAACTGATATTCCTGCAGCTGAACTTTCCCGAATGCTTGAACTGCAAAGCATCACCTGTCAGAATTTTAAGAGCAAGATACTTTCCCGAATGCAGGTACTGAGAAAAGTTAATAAGAGTAAAGTGATGAACTGGGATCTTTTGATTCTTGACAAAGAATTTGTTGTTTAAATTTTGTGTTCCTTAAAGTCTTTTTATAAAGATTCAGAATCTTGCTCCAGCCTTCTTCCTTTCTTAAGATAACATGGGCAATAAAAGCAGGAATTACTTTCGGCAATAGAGTAATCTAAAGCTATTGGATATAAGTTTTAAAGTTGCGCTGATAAGCGCTTTATGAATATTGTCTTTACTGCTGGAAAGATGAAATGCTACTTTATGCTTCTTGATCATATACTTGTTATCTTAAACCAAATTTAGATAGGAAGTCTTCTACAGGTTAATGCAAAGAAGTACAGGTTTCTATTATCTTCAAAGAGAGACTTGCTGGATTCGGGAAATTCCTTGTGGAAAGCTATATGCCAAAATTTATTTAAAGAGAGGATTTCTTTTATGAAAAATAATTCAATTTTAGCTTTTGTTCCTTTGTGGCTAATTGTATTTATATACAATTTGTTATATTTTTTATTCTTCCTTTAAATCGATTGTTTAAATCATGATTTTTTTTTCATTTAAAATAGCCTTCCTGAAAAAGTTATATTCTTTAAAATGAATTGGCCATTACCTGAAGTGGATAAGATGTGTGAAAGGCAATATGGCAATGGACAATGACTATAAAGATTTATAACTGGCTAATAAGCAATAGGGACTGTTCCCCTTGATTTGTAACAATGCCAAATTTACCAAGGTTTAAATTTATATAAGCTCATAGTTTGTGAGTGTTGATGGGTTTGATAAAAGAGATTTAGATACTATGGCAAATAAGAAGCCCAATATATTAGTCATCTGGGGAGATGATATCGGTATTACTAACCTAAGCTGCTACTCAGACGGGCTAATGGGATACCGCACGCCAAATATAGATAGGTTGGCAAACGAAGGATTAAAGTTTACAGACTCCTATGGGGAGCAAAGTTGTACTGCGGGACGTGCGTCCTTTATTACGGGACAGAGTGGATATCGTACTGGGTTAACAAAGGTAGGGATACCTGGTTCTTCTATTGGTCTTCAAAAAGAAGATCCTACAATTGCAGAGTTGTTAAAACCTCTTGGTTATGCAACAGGGCAGTTCGGTAAGAACCACCTGGGAGACTTGAACAAGTATCTTCCAACTGTTCACGGGTTCGATGAATTCTTTGGTAACCTCTATCACTTAAATGCTGAAGAAGAACCTGAAATGGATGATTATCCGCCGGAAAAAGACTTTCCTAATTTCAGAAAGCAATTTGGTCCACGTGGAGTTATCCATTCATGGGCTACTGATGTGGACGATCCGACAGAAGAGCCAAGATGGGGGAGAGTTGGAAAACAAAAGATAGTAGACACAGGCCCGCTTAATACAAAGAGAATGGAAAGCTGTGATGACGAATTCGTTGATGCAGCTAAGAAGTTTATAAAGAAACAGACTGATGATGATACTCCATTTTTTGTGTGGGTCAATACAACCCATATGCACTTATATACGCATACCAAACCAGAGAGCGTTGGCCAGGCTGGAAGATGGCAGTCCAGATACCATGATACAATGATTGATCATGATAAAAATGTCGGACAACTTCTGGATTATCTGGATGAACTAGGTATTACTGAAGATACTGTTGTTGTTTACAGTACTGATAACGGGCCTCATATGAATAGTTGGCCGGATGGTGCCATGACACCTTTCAGAAGTGAAAAGAATACGAACTGGGAGGGGGCATTCCGTGTGCCTCAGCTTATAAGATGGCCTGGAAAAATAAAGACAGGAACTGTTTCTAACGAGATTGTTCAACATCATGATTGGCTTCCTACGTTCCTTGCTATGGCAGGAGAACCAAATATAGTAGAAAAGCTGAAGAAGGGGCATACTGCAGGAGATAAGACATTTAAAGTGCATATAGACGGGTATAATCTTCTGCCTTATTTGCTTGGAGAGGAAGAAAGAAGTCCACGCAAAGGCTTTATTTATTTTGATGATGATGGGAATCTTGTAGCCTTACGCTATGATAACTGGAAGATGGTCTTTATGGAACAAAGGGCTCAGGGGACTATGAGGATCTGGGGAGAGCCATTCGTACCATTAAGATTGCCTAAGCTGTATAATTTGCGAACAGACCCGTTTGAGCGAGCAGACATTACATCAAATACTTATTATGATTGGTTTATTCATCATGCATACCTGGTTTATGCTGCGCAATCAATTGCTCTTGAGTTTGCAAATACATTTAAGGATTTTCCTCCAAGACAAGAAGCTGCTAGCTTTACAATTGATCAGGCATTAGAGAAGATGGCAGCTGCCAATGAAGTCAGGTTTACAGAAGAGGCTAAGCCAGTCCAGCAGGAAGATCAGAAAAAGTCTAAGGCTTTTGCTCAGCGTGAGAGTGAAAAGCAACCAAAGAGTCAGACAAAATCTGATAAGCCTAAAGAAAAGAAAGACTAAGTTAAGTATGTGTTGTGAAATATGTAACAACAAGGGCCTTCATATACGAAGGCTTTTGCTATTATATGTGAAGAAGATTTGCAAAAGCCACTTTTTGAAAATCCTTTAATTTTATCATAGTCGTTTTATAAACGTCTTAACGATATGAGGTTTTAGTGAAATTTTTATTTAAATCTTTAGTATTAAAAAAAGGTCCTTCATTCTTAAATTGAAGGACCTTTTTATTGTCTTTATTGTTTGGCCTTTACTCTGTGATTATAACGAGGGATTATGAAGGTTCGCCATCATATTGCTTCTTGATTTTATCCAGTAAAACACACAGCCTAATGGCAGAAGGATACTCATAATGGCTGAAAACATAAAGTATTTCTGAAAATTTTTCTGAGGAATGTCTAAGGAATAGACGATAACTCCATTTTTTGCAAGTTGAAGCACATCATTATCATTACCTAAATCTATAAAGGCATTTTGGGCTTTTTTCAGATATATCGTAATTGCGTCATCTTTTTTTATCTGGCTGCTTACTTCTTTCATGGTTTTATTATTTCCATAAGCTACTCTGAATTGTCCTGTTTCAGCCATTGTGATCCATACTTCCGGCTTACCTTGCTTGCCTTTGCCTTCTTTCATACGGACAGCTTCCACTTTGCCAGTCAATTCATTTAATTCCTGAGAATCCATATGATATAAGCGGTAATATGAAAATGAGAAATATATAGAGAATAATGTGAACGCAACAAGAGCGAAGTACTGAAAGTAATTGCCAATTGTCTTTTTTATATCTGTGTTATTTGTTCTCATAAAATTCAGATTTTGTCTTTTATATAACTGTAATCAGTTTCTAATACCATAAAAATGAGCAATAAGTTATTGATTTTAAAATGCTTAAAATTGCTAATAACCTCTGAAATGGCTTAAATTTATTGGCCTTTCTGCAAAAAATGATAGTTGTTATGCGAAATGGCCCATAGAAATGACTGTGTCTTGTTGTTTTAAACTTGATTTTGATAGTTTGGCCATATTTCTAAATGTTGAAAAGTGTTGCTTTAAGCAAGGTTTAAAATGATGGTATCGATTGCTGATAATTTTGGGGGAGTATGTAAAAAGAAAGCCTTTTTTTTAGAAAAGCAATGAGTGAATCAGGGAAAACCCTAATGGGGTTAGGTTGCTTAACGACAAAGAGCTTGTTTTTTTAAGGCAAAATTATTTTTTTAATTTCTTATTTTTTTCGGTTTAAAATTTTTGAATGGGCTAATATCCTGGTTTAATGAAATTGAGTACTTGAGATAAAAAAACGGCTTTCTAAAAAGAATACCTTGCAGTAATTTCAAATTTATTATCTGCGGAGGTAGAAAGCTTTCTTGTGCTAATCAGAAAAGATCCCATAAAACTTATAGTGCCATAGTCTAACGTATGAGCATTAATACCAAGCATAATGGCAATGCCCCGCTTGAATTTGAAATTAGCTCCTGCTTGAATTACTTCTGCCATCAATAATACTGGGGCATATTCAAGAGATCCAGGGTTTTGGTATTCTTTGCGGAAATAAAGATGGTTATACATTGTAATTCTCGGACTGATATCAAGACTGTATATGCCATTGAAATTCAGTACAGGTTCAAGCTTAAAATTCTGTTGTATTGGGGTTAGAACCGATTGAGTGAATTGTTCTAGCGATGCTCCTATTTTTAATTTTTTCCAATGATACCACATTCCCGCATACCCGTCGAATGCGGTAGATGTACCTCCTCCCACAGATTGAGATCCACTGAGTGTCAGAGATACAGCTCCGAGTGCAACACCAAGTGAAACATAATGTTCTCTGCCTATTGCTATTGTTCTTGAATATCTTCCGTAATATCTGCTTCGCTTTATAAATGGACCGTCGTTGTTAGTTTGTACAAAGGCGCCGATTTTGCTGTACGAAAGTGATTTCCTGTTTCCAGGTTTAAAATCAAGGTCAAGATATCTTCTGTTAACACCTTCGAATAATCCGTAAAGTGCGCTATTCCCGATTCTTAGATTAAACTTTCCGGAAGTGTCTTCACTTGCAGGATTGAACATTGCATAGTTTTGAAAAAACTGATCAAATGTCAGGAATGATCCTCCTGCGGACTGGGATTTAACCTGTCCGGGCAAAAAAGAAAGCAAAATCAGAAGCAGACTAATGAGTCTTGGAGTTTGCATTTTTTACCGTATTTATAAAGGAAGGGAGAATGTTTATTTAATATTTAGTCCCGAAAAACTCCTAAAATAAAGGAAAATAAATCAATTTTTATTGCCTCTACTGAAATTTTAAGTTTAATAGAGAAATACACATTCCCATTTTTCCATTGATAACGTGTAACTTAAAATCAGGGTTAGCCGTCTGGAAAAAAAGCGGGGAAGTAAAGTTTACTTTTCTCTTTTGACAGTGTAATACCAATCGAATCTTGAGCAAGGACCCAGAAATATTAGAAAGTATAAAGTCTGGCAAAAACAGTCAGGTGCTATCTTATTTGTATGAAACTACCTTACGAAAAGTAAGACATTATATTCTTACTCATGGGGGAAATATGGATCAGGCAAGTGACATATTTCAAGATGCTGTGATTATCTTGTTTAATCAGGTCAGAAAAGGTAAGTTTGATGAGAGACATGCGATTGACGCGTTTGTTTACACAGTAGCAAAAAACCTTTGGTTGAATAAATTGCGGGATGAGAAACGCATTTCAAACTATGAAGATATGTCTGTCTTTGAAGTTGCAGAGTCAGGAAAAGATTCTCTCTCTGACCTCATCACAAAAGAACGATCAGCAGCAGTGAGTAAGTTGTTCGGTCAGTTAAATGAAAAATGCAGAGAGCTCCTTCATTATTATAATCACGAAGGACTGTCTATGAAAGAGATAAGTGAAAAGCTTGGTTATAATAATGAACAAGTCGCTAAGGCTAGTCATTATCGTTGTAAGCAAACGCTTATCAGTTTGATTAAAGGAAATAAGTTACTGGAAAATCTTCTTAGAAATTGAGCACGGAACAGGAAAAATATCATTTGATAGATCGCTATCTGCGTGGAGAGCTTACCGGGAAGGAGCTTGAAGATTTTACCAAAAATCTTTCTGACGATCCTGGCTTTGCAGAAGATATTGCTTTTCAGAGTGAAGTAAATGAACTGATATCTGCAAATGCATATCACGAGTTGAGGAATCAGATGTCTGAAGATATCTCCAAAATTGATAAAGGAACAAGCAGTAAAGGATTTAATAAAACCATAAGTGTAATTTTGATTGCTGGTCTTTTGTCTATGGGTGGAGGGTATTTTCTGTTGAAAGACAAGAGTAAAGAAAATACCGAATTATCGGTCAATAATAAAAAAGAGCTGACTCAACCTGAAAATACTCCTCATCAGGCACCTGATGATAGTCCTGCTAATGATGTTCCACAAAGACATGAACAATCAGAGGCTGTTGGTAATAAAATTAGTAGACCTTCAGAATTTACCAAAAATGATAAGGATGTTGAAATCCAAAACAATGACCTGGCAATAAGTAAAGTTGAATTGGATACCACTGTTATTGAGCATCATTCGAAATTTAGGAATCAAAGTGATAAGACAGTTAATGAGCCTGTTTCTGATACTTTTGTGAAACCAGAAGTAAAGGCGGACCCTTGTTTAAATATCGCAATAAAAGGTAAATGGTCAATTTCTGAAGCTTGTCAGGCTAGAAATGATGGAAGGATTGAAATTAATGAGAGTGCGGTTCAGGGTGGAGAAGGACCTTATAAGTTTGAGCTTTATGCTGGAAATCAAAAAGTTGACCCTTCAGATCTTGATCATTTGTATTCAGGTAATTATACCTTAAGAATCATTGATGTAAATGGTTGCGAGGGGAAATGGAATGTTAAGCTGCCAGAGAAAAACTGTCAGCCCGTAGGCGTTTCTTTCTCTCCGGCACAAGGGGAGACATGGGCATTTAGCGGAAATGAAAGGAATAGTTATTATCTTAGCATATATAACCAGGCTGGACAATTGGTATTTAAATCTGGTTTATTATCAGGAATCTATGAGTGGTCGGGTATCAGCAATTCCGGTTCCATGGTCGAAACAGGTTTTTACGTGTATGTAGCAGAATATACCAATGGCAAAAAGGAAAATGG
>JAEYZG010000024.1 GCA_023428135.1 Bacteroidota bacterium
GAACAAGCCAATACAAATCAATAATTGAAAAGAAATAAATTCAAACTCATGAGAAGGGCCTGTTCCTTTGCTATCTCCCATACCCCTTGCAAACGAAAGAAATAATTGACTGCCAATAGAAAATAAAAGTGAAAATGCTAAGGCAAAAATCACTCCTCCCTTCAATCCGAATTTATACAGGATTGTGAATTGAATCGCTGCAATAATTGAAATGCTAATGACAGCAAATGTATTGATTTGAAATCTTTCTAACTGATAATCGTCCATTTCTTAGATTTATATTTGACGCATGTTTATGCCTTGCTTCATTACAATATATGAAAAATATTTTTACCGGATTTATTATTTAGTTCCCGTTTGCATGCCAATAAACTTCATCCTAACCCTTCTTCCGAGGGAGAAGGGAATAGTCGACAAAAAAAAATTCTGAATTAAAGTTGATATAACTAATAAGATACACATTAAAGTCCCTCTCCTGAAGTTGTTAGCAGGTTAGACTGCTTATACTGTTTTTGAAAGGCTTTCCTACAAATGTTTCTGAAATGAATTCAGTAATAAAAAATAATCAATTCCACATAGAAAAAGCAACTAGAACATTTTGTTTCTCTTCAGGTTTCTCCCATGACAGTCAATATTAATGTTATCAATAACTCGTGTAAATCAATCATATGACTTCATCGAACTCAGTTCCCAGTTTATTATTCTTTGTTATCCTTATTATAGGACTTTCAGTCGCTTATTCATTCTTTGGAATGTCACCGGCTTTTGTGTCAATCGGTATCTTTACTGTTATCTTTGCAATACTTGTTTCCTCGTCTGTTAAAATAGCCAATCCCTGGGAAAAGGCCTTGATATTACATCTTGGCAAGTTCCGTTATTTAAAAGGTCCCGGAATTTTCTTTATCATCCCTATTATTGAAACAATCCCTTACTGGATTGATATCCGTGTGATAACGACATCATTTAGGGCAGAGAAGACACTCACTAAAGATTCTGTACCGGTGAGTGTAGATGCTGTTTTATTCTGGAAAGTTTTGGATCCGACAAAAGCGGCATTGGAAGTTGCCGACTATCAGAGTGCCATTAGCTGGGCAGCTCAAACAGCTTTACGAGATGTTATAGGTAAAACCCAGCTTTCTGACATGCTCGAAGGGCGAGACAAGATCAGCAACATTTTACAGAAAATTATAGATGAACGAACTGAGCCTTGGGGTGTCAGGGTAAATTCTGTAGAGGTAAAAGATGTATTGATTCCTCCCGGGCTTGAAGATGCTATGTCTATGCAGGCTCAGGCAGAAAGAGAAAGGCAGGCCAGAGTTATTCTTGGTGATTCTGAAAGGCAGGTTGCGGAAAAGTTTGGAGAAGCAGCGAAAACTTATGCAAACGATCCTACTGCTTTACATTTAAGAGCCATGAATATGCTTTATGAAGGATTAAAGAAAAATTCCACTTTTGTGATTGTACCAAGTTCTGCGATAGATTCCATGCAGTTAGGGGCAAGGGAAGGATTAGCAACGATGCCAACTGGAATAAATAACAAGAATGCCAAAGTGCAGGCTCAATGAAACTGAATTAAAGTGGCTTAGTATAAAAATCTTACCACTCAATTGTTAGTCAATGATTTCTTTCGAACAGGAATGTTAGGTGCAGCCTGATTGGATTTTCTCATCTGTATTGGACCGTACCAAAGCCAGAATCCTGTTATCGTAAATATAAGAAGAGCCAGTCCCATGATAGTAGAGTAAACAAGTTTGAATTCGTTATTACTCAAGCCAGTATAATAATCTATTATCGAGCCGTCATGAACCTTCTCTATAAAATCTGCACGTCTTCTTTCTATATGTAAAAGTTTTCCTGTCGCGCCATCCAGCTGGATACCCCAGAATTGATCTGCAAATACGAATTTCACCATTCCCTTATCTTTTCGGATGTCTATGCGCTCAAGCTCTTGTGATAAGTTAGGTGATACAGAATCATGTAATATCTGACAAGCCTGTTGATGAAGGCTATCAATAGAAAGCCAGTCTTTTAAATTGGTAGATGTTCCTTTATAAGACTTTGCAAGAATTATCCCATTGCTGTTTTTTTTCCAGGCTAATAACAATCCGGATATAGATATAAAAAAGAAAAAAACGAATAACAGAGCTCCGGTTACACGATGGACTTTTCTGAAAATTCTAAGCAGCTTCGCTTGTTGTTGTCTTTTTTTTTCTGACATGTCTTGTACTATAAAAATATCCGAGAGTTATCGTTCTCGTATTTATAATGCTAATATAGTCATTTCTTTTTCCTGATGGAAAACATGCCAGCAAAGGCGATAAGTCTATTTTGTAATAAGTTTATGAGAATGTGCGGATAATGTTTTGTTACTTAGTTTGTTACTTTTCTATTTCTTCTTTTGTTTAGTAATTCAGACATTATTCATTGATGAGATATTTTTCAAATCCCAATCCTATTTTAATGCTCAAAAAACTATCGCTTGATCTTTTGTTCTTTCTTGGTCTTGTTTAGATAAGGACATCGTGATAAGCTGCATCGTCACAAGAATACTTTCGCTCAATTTTGGCTCTGTATCTGTAAAAAGAGGCAATTTATCAATCTTTCTGTCAATTCAAGGCTTAAGGATGCGTCTCTTTGTTGAGGTTATAACTTAAAATTCGAATTCTTTGGGTAGGGGTGAATCCCTTTTTATTTTAGAAACATAAATAAGCATTTCTTCCTTTGTTCGATATTTTTTCCAGCCATTAATCAGCCAATAGGAAGGTGCCAGCAAGCTGAATACAAGGCTGAATGAGAGTTCAATAATGTTTTATAAAGTATTTTTATTTGAAAGGTAACTTCTGCTCAAGAGTTATTCATTAATTTCCTTTGTATGGATTAAACCAACAGGGGAAGGTATACAATATCAACAAAAAGTATTGCCAATTGAGACGCCATTTATTGCAGCTCAATTGGCATTGTATAATTATCTATTTAATTACCAACATCTTCTTAGTATCGGACGTGCCTGAAGAAGTAACAAGGTTATAATAATAGGTACCTGAAGGTAAGTCAGAGTTGTTTAACTGTAAATATCCAATCGACCTGTCAACTTTATATTTTTTTATTACAGCACCATCTTTGTTGTAGACAACCAACTCTCCGGATGTTTCATTCTTCGGTAGCTCAAACTCAATTCTTGTAGACTCTGAAGTTGGATTGGGAAATGGGTTCGATATGGCACTACGAAGCTTTAAAGATTTATTCACAGGGGTGGTGACCTTCTCTTCTTCGCAACAACCAGGAAGCGTACCAGGTAATGAGTATACATAAATTTTTTCAAAACTCTGGTTTGATAGTGTCATCTTCCATCCCTCTTCTGTGGAGTAAATATTGAATAGACTAAATGGAGAATAGGCAAGTATAGTTTGACAATTGACATCATCCTTGGAAAATAATGTTTCATAGTCTTCATTTATTATAGCTGTCTTCATTGGTTTGCTATATTGATCGGTATAGTTTATTAAAAATTCAACTTTATCATCCAGGTTAAAAAGCTTATCTGAGATGCAACCAATACTTGATTTAAATCCTTCAATTTGCGGAATGTTAAATTCTATAAAAATGGAATGATTCAAGCCGTATAAGGTAACCTTATTGTCAACAGTTTGAACATAACATGTTCCTGAATGAAGCTTTATCATTTCGAATCTTGTATAAGGAGGAGTTAGAGTTTGTTCATACATATGTTCTTCTATGATCTGAGCAAAGCCTTTCAGGGTGAAGATTAAAAAGGTCAATAGAATTATACTTTTTTTCATTTTTAAAAAAAATTCTGATTATCATGCAATTTAGTAAAAATGTAATACGAAATTGTCTTACATGTGTTGTTGGAATTAATCATTAAACCCGATTGATCTTATCTGAAAATCTCAATGCCTTAAACCATGCTGGAGAATGTTGTAGGAGGGTGTATAATAAAAGGATAAGTTTCCAGGAAGGTCTGGGAAGCGACCAGATCTGTGTTATGTTCGGTTTTTCAATAATTTTTTTGAGACGCCCTGCTGGTGTCTCAAAACGTTCCATAATAGTAAATCTTCCGTTTTCAATAATTATTCAATTATGTAATCTGTTTTTTGCTAGTCCATTATTTGGGTTTATAATTAGATAAGGAAGTTGTAATAGACAAATGAGACGCCAGCATGGCGTCTCTACGCAGGGGCTACATAATCAATTTTTCCTCTGCGATGAAAAGCAGAATTATTCACCGCAAATTTGCGGTAAATAGATTCAATGAAAAAATAAGACTTCCAATTAAAGACATCCCGAAGGCTTATTTTGCTATTATGCCGCTTTCAGCTCCTCCGCAGCAGTATCCAGAAACTGCAACAGAAAGAAAAGATCTTCCGGTATTTTTTCAAATGGCCATCCGAGCAGGATGTCGGGTTCTTGAGCAATAGCAATTAAAAACAGATCTCTCAAGCCACGACTGAGCCTTTCTGCCGGTACGACCTCCAGAAAGACATCCAGTTCTTTAATGATAGTATTGTTGAGTTTTGAATTTTCAGGAAGCTTGATCTTCCTGCGTTTGGGCATATCTCCGCCTTGCGGGATAGCCTGGTTGAACGGTTCTGCTGGCATTTTTATAAAAATGGTTTGCCCGGTAGGAGTTGCCAACAGAACATGGTTCGTGCTCCTGAACATTACTGATATCAGGCTCCTCCGGGCAATAGGTTAATGCTGTAGTATTTTTTACAATACCACTATGTTTATACTACTAATAAATTTTGTGGCATTGCTACCACGTTCTGTTGGCGGAATAAAAGTATAAAATTTTATCACGAAACCAAAAGTTTGTTCCTTCTAATCGGTTAAAATATAGGTTATTAGCGTTTGTGTTTAAATCGTAAAGTTTTTTTTGATATATTCGATTCCAGAAAATAGCAGCAATCTTTTGAAGACCAGTATCGACTTTCTTCCGGACCATAAACAGCAGGAGCTTATTGCTATCCGAGATCATATCATTCGTACGTTTGAGCCTGAGATGATCATTTTGTTCGGATCCTATGCCCGCAACGAATGGGTGGAAGATCGTTATATGGAAGGTCATATCACTTATGAGTATAAAAGTGATTTTGATATACTGGTCATATCCAAAGTAGAGCTGGGACCACGACGCAATGGCAAGTGGTTTAAGATGGAACGTGAAGTGAAAAGCCTTCCTGTACAAACTCCTATAAGTCTTATCCATCATGGTATAAAATTCTTCAATAAAGAGGTTCGTAAGAACAGCTACTTTTTTATTGATATTCTGAAGGAGGGTATTATGCTTTATGATACTCAGAATTTTCAATTGGCAGAACCTGTTGTATTAAATGAGGAGCAGTTAAAGAAGCAGGCTAAAGAGGATTTTGAGATGTGGTTTGAAAGTGCGAATGGATTCTTTATGCAATATAGTCATGCATTCAGTGTCGGTAATTATAAAATTGCAGCATTTGAATTACATCAAGTCACAGAACGCTATTATACAGCATTGCTTTTAGTATTTACTGGCTATCGCCCCAAGTTGCATGATATTAAAAAGCTTGGAGAAAAAGCTGCGCAAATCAATCCAAGATTCAAGACCGTTTTTCCTGTTGATACTCCTGAAAACCTTTCCCGCTTCGAATTGCTTCAAAGAGCTTATATAGATGCGCGCTATCAGAAGACCTACTCCATCACTAAAGTGGAGCTGGAATATCTTGCTACGCGCGTGGAGGTGTTGAGGGATATGGTGAAGGAGGTTTGTGAGGGGAGGATAGAGGGAAATGATAAAAATGTGTAGACCGTATAAAATTTCCTTACTCAATTGGGAAAGGTTCAAATTCCTAAAAACTTTATACCTATCCACAAAAGGATTGAAGATTCATATTAGTTATATTAGATTAAATCTTGAAGAACTTTTCCTCCTGAGTCAGTTCTAAAATTCTTTTCTCTTGAATATAATCAGTTCCTAAAAAGGAAATCCTTTCGTGCAAAACAGAAACAATAAATTGTCCATTGATTGAATCTGCAATTTCAAAAGTAGATAAAATTTGGTTTTGATGAATAATTTCCAATTTGTCATGTATGGCAAATTTTGGAAAATCTAGTCCCAGTTCGTTAAAATAGCTAATAAAAGCTAAGTCAAAAGAAATTATTTCAGTTTTTTTATAGCCATCTCCAACATTTCCTTCTAAATTATCAAACTCGAACCTTCTATTCTCCAGATCATAATATATGTATATTTTCTCCCCATGAGTTTTGTTCGTATAAAGTGTAAAATATTTATTAAAAACCTCATTAATGTTGGTATTTAGCTCATCAATATATGTTTCAAACTTCAGATTGATGTCATTAAGAAGAACATCATTTTTTGCGATATGATTTTGTAAGTTTTCAATTGTTTCAATTTGTAAAACTAACTTTCCCTTTTCAACATATAGTACATTGACCTCTTCTCTAACTTTTACTAAATCATCAAATGTTCCAGTATCATCTAACAGCCTTAATACATGTGACTGCTCTTTTAATAATTGATCCAAATCATGCTTAATGGTATTTCTTTCATGTTCTAACTTTGAAATATGTTGCTCTACAAATTTCAATTTACTCGCAACCATCTTATTGTGGAAGAGAAGAACTTCTTCAAAAGGCTTCTGTATATTTCCAAGAAACATTTTAGCTTCTTCATATAATTTCTTTATTGAGGCTGGATCTATACTGGATTCACTCCTGATTAATTCATTTTTAGTTTTTTGACTTAAGTCAATCTTTGTGTTTATATTACCTATTAAAGAAGATAGCTCAGATGTTTTTGATTTAATCCCTTTTAACCTTTCAATTAGCGCCTCATACGTTTTCGGCAAATCTATACTTTTAATTTGCTGTTCTTTCTCGTCAATTGCTCCTTGAAGTTGGGTTAGCCTATTTAAGAGTCTCGGCAAGGTTGATTTACCTTTAATTTTTTTTAGCTCTTTTGAAAGTGTATCAGTGCTAACTAAAAGATTTAACCTATCTGAAATAACCTCTTGATCTGGGAATCCAAATAAATAAAGATATAATGCTTCGTAAACTGGTTTCTTTGTGTTTGGGTGTAAAATATTGTATAAGTTATTTTCAGAATAAGAATCACACCTTACAAATTTTTTAATAATATTTCGAAAAGAAATTTTTGTTTCTGAAGGAGGAAGATGAAAAAGTAATTCATTTAACTTTTTGTTATATTCACCTAATGTGTCGTATTTAATTTCATTTATATATAAATCATTCGATGAATTAAAAGATCTTCTTAAAAGAATTTTCTCTGCATTCTTATTTACCAATGACAAAGAAAACACTACATCCTCTTCAAATAAGAATAATTTTATTCGCTCATTGTCAGATTTTGTTTCTTTATCAACATAGATATCCTTACCTGTAGAACCCAAACAAAAATCGATGGTCCTTATAAAAGTTGTCTTTCCAACATTATTACCTGAAATAGTTTTATCTTCAAAAATAGGTGTGTTATCAATAATCAAATTCAGGCCTTGTAAATTAAAGGGGATATCTCTAATGATACCTTTTTTGGATGATATGGTAAGTTTTTCTAGAAGCATTTTTTTATCTTATCATTGCCAGTAAGTTCAATTGTATTTAAAATAAATAACCAGTCTAATGCATATAAGAAATAATTATAACTAACTTTTATTTCAGGATATAGTTGAATATACCTATCGTAAATTGATATCGGATCAAGGATTGATCTATAATCGTTCTTTAATATATCTAAAATTCTTGCTCCCATAACATACATACTTTTTTCGGGTACAATATCTTCTGGCAGAACCATTATTTATTGGGATTTTCTAAAATTTTACAATCAACAAATGCATGGCATACTATAGCTATTACTGTAATTTCTATAGACTCAGTCGGGATATGTGTAATCCCATTTAAATTTTTTGAAACTCTCATAAGAAGTCTATTAATCACTTCGAAAAGAATATTATCTGAATTTGCTCGAACAACCTCTATCTTATCTAAATTAGGATTATCTTTCATTTTTTCACCTAAAACGGTTAAGTATAATATATTGAGGTAATTAAGTACAGTTTTCTTTCGTCCAGGGGTATCTGAATCGAGTGCGTCATATGCAGCATCTAAAAAATATGAATTCTCACTAAAACTTGCCTCAATTAGCAACTTATAAGAAATCACTTGGTTAAAAGCTATTTTTACATCAATTTCTGGTGGCAACCTTCTTTTTCCCTGACCTGTGTCTACTTCTGTTAATGAATTATAGAGAGAGAGTACAATCTGATTTATGTCAGAAGGGTTACTTTGAAATGTAATAAGCTGTTGTATGTATTTTTCATCAACAATGGTATTGTTATTAACAACACTCTGGTTATTGAACCAGCCATATATTTTCTGAGAAATACTCATATTATTTGCTAGTTACTTGCTGACTATTGCTATTTCCTTTAATAGTCTGATTGATAGAATTATCTGTCTTTTTAATTTTCTTTTTGATTTTTATTACTCCATTTATGGCAAATAGGCTTATTATAAAGCCTAAAATTCCACAAATATTGGCAATTAATGAGATCTCCTTTTCCATATTTTTAGCTAAATCAAATTTACTTTTCCTCAGATCACTTAGTTTTCTTTTGAGCTACCTAAGCTTAAAAAAATCCTACTAAGTCTAACCTACAATATTACAGCTTTAACAATTCATTGGCAGGTACTATTCAAGCCAGTTTATTTATCTTAATTCTACTAATTCACACACTTTAAAATGGCTTCATCCTTTTCCATTAGTAAATTTTAAAAAGTCAATGGCTCCAGAAAAATAGGTTGCATAAACTAATATAATATTTAAAATTTAATTCTTGAATATTATAATTTTGAGATATACAAATTTATCTAATTTTGCTCATATTCAAAAGCCTATTTATGAACTCCTCTCATTTTCATTTAACTTGCTATCCTAAATAAAAAAAAAGTGCAACTACTCCCATCCAACCTCCATAAAAAACTATCTGCAGCCATCACTGCTTATGACCAAAGCGAAGCAGAGAGCATTGCTTATATACTGATGGAGCATTTCTGGAACCTAACCAAAACGGATGTACTGCTCAATCAAAAGACAGCAGAAGTCAATGAAGAAGAATTATCATCATTAATCACAAGAATAAACACAGCAGAACCTGTCCAATACATCACAGGCGAGACCTGGTTTTATGACAGGAAATTTAAAGTCAATAAACATGTTTTAATTCCGAGGTTTGAAACGGAAGAACTTGTTCATCTCATCATCAACGAACATAAGAAGAAACAAGATCTTCGTCTGTTGGATGCCTGCACTGGCAGCGGATGTATAGCCATAAGTCTCAGCGCAGAGTTGAATACAGCACAGACTTTTGCCGTTGATATCAGCACAGAAGCATTGCAGACCGCAAAAGCAAATGCAGAGCTAAATAATACCCCCGTTACTTTTATACAAGACGATCTTCTTAATCCGGATTTAGAAAAGCTGCCTGATAATCTGGATATTTTTGTTAGTAATCCGCCTTATGTAAAAGAAAGCGAAAAGGCACTGATGCACCCCAATGTACTTGATTATGAGCCGCACCTTGCGCTCTTTGTTGAGGATGATAATCCACTGATATTTTATAAAGCCCTGACAGCGCTTGGAAAAAAACTCCTGAAACCAGGCGGAAGAATCTATTTTGAAATCAATGAGCAGCTTGGAAAAGAAACTGCAGATGTGCTTAGATCTTTTGATTTTCAGAATATTCGAATCATTAAAGATCTGAATGGGAAAGATAGGATAGTGGCAGGAGAAAAAAATAATTGAACAAATTGTGTCCTTTAGGCTTATGCATTAGAATAAGTTTAATTAAAATAAGCATTAGCCATTGGAAAATCCTGTCCATCATGTAAATCCATTAGTGATTACTACCTATAGTGGATTGATTAACAGTTACAATGTTTTTAATGCTTAATCCTGGTTTAATTTGGATAGGAATTAAAATTAACTTATTTTTACTTTCAAGCGACTTTAGGGGTGCCGGAAAAGGCTGAGATTATACCCTTGGAACCTGATTCAGTTAGCACTGACGAAGGGAAAAGTTAAAGACCTCTCCTCTTTATCTCCAATCTCCTGAAATCGTTGCCTACAACTAAATTCCAAATACATGGAAGTGATTGTCAACAACGAAAGAACACCAATTACATCAAACAAGCTTAGCGCTCTGCTGGATCAACTCAATATTAAAGAGTCCAAAGGCGTAGCTGTAGCTATCAATGACAGAGTTTTACCCAAAAAACACTGGCCCACTCAAACCCTCAAAGATCAGGACAAAGTAACAATTATCAGAGCCACGCAAGGAGGCTGATTCTTTATATTTTAACCATTTTAATATGAGAAAAGACAAAATTCCATCAGCAGAAAGCATCACAAGAGATCCATATACAGGGTCACGTAAAATCTATGTGAAAGGTACTTTCCATGATATAAAGGTGGCAATGAGAGAGATTTCTCTGACTGATACTGTTTTTAAATTCAATAACAATAAAACAGAGAAAAATCCTGCTGTCACAGTATACGATACCAGCGGACCTTATACCGATCCGGATGTTCAGATAGATGTTAAAAAAGGTCTTCCAAGACTTCGTGAAGAATGGATTCTTAAGAGAGGTGATGTGGAAGAACTTTCTGAAATCTCTTCTGATTATGGTAAACAGAGATTCTACAACAACGAACTTGATCACCTTCGTTTCGAACATATTAAAAAGCCGCTAAAGGCTAAGAAAGGTCATAATGTAAGTCAGTTGCATTATGCTAAAAAAGGCATCATCACTCCTGAAATGGAATACATCGCCATCCGCGAAAACCAAAGAATACAGGAAGTGCAGAATCTTGGCTGCCAGCACGCTGGCCACAGCTTCGGTGCTAATACTCCTAAAGGTTTTATCACTCCTGAATTTGTAAGAGACGAGATCGCTGCAGGTAGAGCGATCATTCCAAATAACATCAATCACCCTGAAAGCGAACCGATGATCATCGGTAGAAACTTCCTGGTGAAAATTAATGCCAACATCGGTAACTCTGCAGTAACTTCAAGCATAGAAGAAGAAGTTGAAAAGGCTGTATGGGCTTGCAGATGGGGAGCAGATACCATCATGGATCTTTCTACAGGAAAGAATATTCATGAAACAAGAGAGTGGATCATCAGAAACTCTCCTGTACCTATCGGTACTGTACCAATCTATCAGGCACTTGAAAAAGTAAATGGTAAAGCTGAAGACCTTACCTGGGAAATCTTCAGAGATACTTTGATCGAACAGGCTGAGCAGGGAGTGGATTACTTCACTATTCATGCCGGTGTACTTTTAAGATATGTACCGCTTACTGCGAAAAGAGTAACAGGTATCGTATCAAGAGGTGGTTCTATCATGGCGAAATGGTGTCTTGCGCATCATAAAGAAAACTTCTTATACACACACTTCGAAGAGATCTGCGAAATCATGAAAGCTTATGATGTTGCATTCTCTCTTGGAGATGGTTTACGTCCTGGTTCTATCGCAGATGCTAACGATGCTGCTCAGTTCGGAGAGCTTGAAACGCTGGGCGAATTGACCAAAATTGCATGGAAGCATGATGTGCAGGTGATGATTGAAGGTCCTGGTCACGTGCCTATGCACCTTATCAAAGAAAACATGGACAAGCAATTGAGAGAGTGCCATGAAGCACCTTTCTACACACTTGGCCCATTGACTACAGACATTGCTCCGGGTTATGACCATATCACTTCAGCCATCGGTGCTGCAATGATAGGCTGGTTCGGCTGCGCAATGCTTTGCTACGTTACTCCAAAAGAACACCTTGGTCTTCCAAACAAGAAAGACGTTAAAGACGGTGTTATTACCTATAAAATTGCAGCACACGCTGCCGACCTTGCCAAAGGGCATCCGGGAGCTCAATACCGCGACAATGCATTGAGTAAAGCAAGATTTGAATTCAGATGGGAAGATCAGTTCAATCTTTCTCTTGATCCGGATACTGCAAGAGAATATCACGACGAGACATTACCTGCTGAAGGTGCTAAAGTTGCACACTTCTGCTCTATGTGCGGACCGAACTTCTGTTCTATGAAAATTACTCAGGATGTTCGTGATTTTGCTGAGAAACAAGGGTTGTCAGAACAAGAAGCTCTTGAGGCAGGAATGAAAGAAAAGTCTTCTGAGTTTACAAAAACAGGAGGAGAAATCTACATATAGATTTTCCTGAATGCATGCAACTCATTGTCATAACGAATGAACAACCTTTAAGAAGAGAGCATGATTTAATTCATGCCCTCTTTGAAGAAGGTCTGGAAGTATTGCATATCAGAAAACCCTATAGTGCTCTTCATGAAGTAGAAGCTTATGTAGAAGGGATAAATCCTGCATACTACAATAGAATCTCCATTCATCGGATGCCTGAAATTGTTAAAAGATTTCCTTTACGAGGTTGTCATTTCAGTTATGATGCTTTCAAAGAAGACAATAAGGATTTAAAACTGATACATAAATACCGGCAAGACAATCGTTTGATCAGTTGTTCCTGTCATTCTGTTGAAGATCTGAAAGCAGCTAAAGAAATAACGGATTATCAGTTTATCAGTCCGCTGTTTGACAGTATCTCAAAAACAGGATACAAGGCAGGAATAGATCTCTATGAGTTAATCAAATTTCTATCAGAACATAATACAACTACATTCGGATTAGGTGGTATTGATGAGCATACGATTCCCCATTTGAGGAATACAGGATTAAGCGGAGTAGTTGTATTGGGGATTATCTGGAAGCAGTTTGCTGAAGATGCAGATGTTAAAAAAGCAGTTCAAAGATATATATTGCTTAGAGAAACGATAGCCCAAGTGGCTCAGTAAGAATGAACAGAATAAGAACAAAAGTTCTTTCCATTGCAGGATTTGACCCAAGTGCAGGAGCAGGAGTTCTTGCGGATATCAAAACTTTTGAATCGCATAAAGTTTATGGTTTTGGGGTGGTATCATCCTTGACGGTTCAGAATGAAAAAGAATTTCTTTCCAATCAATGGATTCCAGTTGAAGCCATACTTCAACAAATAGATGTCTTGTTGAAAGAGCATAAAGTGGAATTTGTTAAGATCGGATTGGTAGAAAGTTATGATGTTCTTCTGAAGCTTACTGAGGTGCTGAAAGGCTATAATCCTAAGATAAAGATTGTCTGGGATCCTGTGATAAAAGCCAGTGCTGGCTTTACATTTCATGAAGATCAGAACCAGGAGAAGATAAGTAAAGTGTGTTCTGCACTTCACATGGTCACACCTAACTGGCAGGAGATACAATTTCTTGTTCCTGAAAAAGATCCAATGGAAGCGGGCAAATACCTTAGCAGCTTTTGCAATGTTTATCTTAAAGGGGGGCATAATAGTAAAGATGAAGCAAGGGATTATCTGTTTTCAATGGATGGAAAAGTTTATCCTTTTAAACCTAAATCGATAGTCAACTATCCTAAACATGGCTCTGGTTGTGTGCTTTCGTCTGCCATTACAGCAAATCTGTCAAAAGGTTATCCTTTAAAAAAGGCCTGTATCAGAGCTAAAGACTACATTACAAAGTTCCTTGCAAGTAATCAGACCTTGCTTGGAAATCACAAAGGTTAAATCAACATGCGGATTTCAAGATTACATTATATAACACAAGATAATATCCCGGGATATACACATGCAAAGCTTGCTGAAGAGGCATGCAAGGGCGGTGCAGACTGGGTACAGTTAAGAGTAAAGGGCAAAGGCACAGCGGAGTGGAGAAAGATTGCGGAGGAGACGCTTGCTGTTTGTCAGAAATACAATGCAAAACTCATCATCAATGATAATGTGAGGATTGCGAAAGAGATTGGTGCTGACGGTGTTCATTTGGGAAATGATGATATGCATCCTGAAGAGGCTAGGGAGAAGCTGGGGGAAAAGTTTATTATCGGTGGTACTGCTAATACTTTCTTTCACCTCGAATCCAAATTTCGGTTTGCAGATTATATCGGACTTGGTCCTTTTCGTTTCACCAGTACAAAGGAAAAGCTTAGTCCTGTGCTTGGTGCCGAGGGTTACAAGCAGATCCTTAGTTCATGCAAGAGTTCTGGAATAGATATCCCAGTCATCGCTATCGGTGGAATAAAAGAAGATGATCTTGATGGAATTTTCCAAACGGGCATTTATGGAGTAGCTATCGCTTCAATTGTCAATGCTGCTGAAAACAAAGCTGCAGCAATGAAGAATTTTATTCAGCATTTAGAAAAAGTGTCGCTTCAATAACTAATCATATGAAACCACTGGTAATTGCAGGCAAAACATTCAACTCAAGACTTTTTACAGGTACAGGAAAGTTCTCTTCAGGTAAGCTGATGCAGGATGCTCTGCTGGCCTCAGGTTCTGAACTTGTAACTGTTGCTTTAAAGCGCATCGATTTGAAAAATCAGGAAGATGAAATTCTTCCTTATCTTAATCATAGTCAGTTCAATTTATTACCCAATACTTCCGGAGTCAGAAATGCTAAAGAAGCCATCTTTGCTGCACAGCTGGCAAGAGAAGCTCTGGAGACCAACTGGCTTAAACTTGAAATACATCCTGATCCTAAATACCTTCTTCCGGATCCTATTGAAACATTAAAGGCTGCGGAAGAACTGGTAAAACAAGGGTTTATCGTGTTGCCTTATATCAATGCAGATCCGGTTCTTTGCAAAAGACTGGAAGAAGTAGGAACTGCTGCGGTAATGCCTTTAGGTTCTCCCATAGGTTCTAATAGCGGCCTGCAGACCAAAGCGATGCTTGAAATTATCATTGAGCAAAGTAAAGTTCCGGTTGTAATCGATGCAGGTATCGGCGCTCCGAGCCATGCTGCAGAAGCTCTTGAAATGGGAGCAGATGCTGTTCTTATCAACACGGCCATGGCTGTTTCAGCTGATCCTGTGAAAATATCAATTGCATTTAAAATGGCAGTGGAAGCTGGTAGAATGGCTTTCGAAGCCAAGATGGGCAAATCAGTGAAGGAAGCAGTTGCAAGCAGTCCTCTTACAGCATTTCTTGACGAACTATAATCATGAACAGCTTTCTCAACGTTTTCGAAAAACATTCATGGGAAGAAGTGAAGGCAAGCATCTATTCTAAAACAGAAGCAGATGTGCGCATTGCTTTGAATAAAAAGAAACGTGATCTTGAAGATTTCAAAGCATTGATTTCTCCTTCTGCTGTTCCTTTCCTTGAAGAAATGGCAAAGCTCAGCAGAGAGCTGACGCTGAAAAGATTCGGTAATACGATTCAGATGTTCGTTCCGATGTATCTTTCTAATGAATGTCAGAACATCTGCACTTATTGTGGTTTCAGCCTTGATAATCCGATGAGGAGGACAACTCTTACGGAGCAACAGATCGAGAAAGAAATAGAAGTAATCAAATCCTACGGATACGACCATATTCTGGTTGTAACAGGGGAAGCCAACAAAACGGTAGGTGTTGATTATTTTGAAAAAGCCATTAAGCAAATCAGGCCTCACTTTGCCAACATCTCCATGGAGGTGCAACCTCTGGATCAGGATGAATATGAAATGCTTCTTCCTCTTGGTATTCATGGGGTATTGGTTTATCAGGAGACCTATCACGAGGACAATTATAAATTCCATCATCCTAAGGGAAAAAAATCCAACTTCGAATATCGTCTTGATACTCCTGACAGATTAGGAAAAGCAGGTGTACATAAAATAGGTCTTGGTGTGTTGATTGGTCTTGAAGACTGGAGAGCAGATTCTTTCTTCAATGCACTTCATCTTGACTATCTTGAAAAGACTTACTGGAAAACCAAATACAGCGTTTCATTCCCTCGTCTTCGTCCTTACGCAGGAAAAGAGCCCAAAGTAGACATGTCAGACAGAGAGCTCGTGCAGCTGATCTGTGCGTATAGAATTTTTAACGAGGAGTTGGAGTTGACTATATCAACCAGAGAAAGCGAGAAATTCAGAAATAACATTATCAAGCTTGGGATCACCACCGTTAGTGCAGGCTCGAAAACAGATCCCGGAGGATATGCTTCCAATACTGATGCTTTGGAACAATTCGAAATTTCGGATGAAAGAACACCTCAGGAAGTTGCTTCTATGATTAAAGATCAGGGCTATGAAGTGGTATGGAAGGATTGGGATCAGGCTTATGAAGTTGTAGGTGATAAGTTGTAAGTTTTAAGAAAAGCTGAAAGCTGAAAGCTTAAAGTTAAAAGTATAAAGTTCAAGGTGAAAACTTTAAAGTTTCCACTAAGCTAATATAGTCCTCGCTTGCAGCGAGGATTCAGGGAATAGCGATTGTATCGCTTTTTGTTCCTTCTGATAAGATACCGAAAATGAAGTATAATTCAGAACTTAGAAATTATCTGTGGTTGCCTGTGGTGTCGGCTCGAAAGAGCCTACACCATTTGAAACCTGAGGCTTAAATTTGAAGTCAGATCTTTCCTGATTTTTTAATTACAATCAAAAATGAAAAGGATAGCCTCAATAATAATTTTCATCTTATTAATCTCATGCCAAAAAAGGCAAGATTTAGTGTTTTCTGCATCTGATGAATTACATATTTTAGATTTATATAAATCCGGAAGTGAATTTGAAATGCTCTATAACGGGGTTAACTGGGCTGAGGGAACTTTTAAATTAAGGAATGATACAATTTTTGTAAAATATAATTCAAAAGATGATAATAAAGTCTTAGCCAGAAGGATTGTGATTGACCGAAAAGCAAATAGAGTGAAATCAATTGATGGAGTCAATTTTTGTGCGCGTATCGGTATTGATAAATTAAAAAAATCAGATTATTAATTATGTTATGTCCGTCTTACGGGCTAAACAACAATAAATAAATTTAACATCTATGTTCAGCAGCGAAGAACTAAGAAGATACAACAGGCACATTATTCTGCCTGAGATGGGGATGGAAGGACAGCAAAAGCTGAAGGCTGCAAAAGTGGCTGTTATCGGCGCAGGTGGACTTGGCTGTCCACTTCTGATGTATCTTGCAGCTGCAGGTGTGGGGAATTTAGGTGTAATTGATGGTGATATTATAGAAGAAAGTAATCTTCATCGTCAGGTGCTTTACAATCAGGAAGATGTCGGAAAGTCTAAGGCTGAAACTGCTGCTGAGAAGTTAAGAAAATCAAACCCCTTTATTAATGTCATTGCGATTCAGGAAAGACTTACTTCTGAAAATGCATTGACAATTCTTGGAAATTACGATATCATAGTAGACGGAACAGATAACTTCTCTACAAGGTATCTTTCCAATGATGTTGCTGTAATTCTGAATAAACCACTGGTATCTGCTTCCATCTTTAAATTTGAAGGACAGCTGTCGGTATATAATTATCAAGGCGGACCATCCTATCGCTGCCTTTTCCCGGAACCTCCCGGGCCTGGTGAAATGCCATCCTGCTCTGAAGCGGGTGTGGTAGGTGTGCTGCCCGGAGTGCTAGGTACATTACAGGCCAATGAAGTGATAAAAGTGATCACGGGAATCGGAGAGCCACTTTCCGGGAAATTATTAATATTTGATCTGCTTAGTTTAAAGTCGTCGACTATTTCATTTCAGAGAAACGAAGAAAACTTTGCTATCACAAGTCTTGGTAATTATGATTTCAACTGTGAATTACCTGAGCTTGAATTTGAACCTGGTTATAAAGAACTGACGGTGCAGGAGCTTAAAGCAAAGCTGGATAAAAAAGAGCAGGTCTTTTTGCTTGATGTGCGGGAAGAATACGAATATGAGATCTGCAATCTTGGAGGAAAGCTCATACCTGTAAATAGAATTCAGCAGCAGGTAGATCAGATTCCGGATAATGTACCTGTGGTAGTATATTGTCACCTCGGAATGAGAAGCGCTATGGTAGTTAAGTTTTTAACTGAGGAATTTGGCTTTAAGAATTTATATAACCTGGAAGGAGGGATTCATGCGTGGTCCAAACAAATTGATTCAAATGTACCTGTGTATTGAACTATTCTTAAAAAGATAGAATTGATACTTATATGTTTCCGGCTTAAATGAACTATAAAAGGAGAAAAATCCAATTTATTTATTCTTAAATAGCTTTTTATATTGAAAAAATTAAATTAATTTTGGCCGGCAAATAGATACTTTAAATTTATTTGCAATGTCTCTAGATTCTTCTAAATTCCTTTTTGAGGCTTTAACATACGACGACGTATTGTTATTACCTGCGTTCTCGGAAATCCTTCCACGCGAAACAAGTACAGTATCTCAACTTACCAAGAATATACAAATCAATATTCCGTTGGTGTCTTCCGCTATGGATACAGTGACTGAGTATGAAATGGCCATTGCTATGGCTCACCTGGGAGGTATTGGATTCATTCACAAAAATATGTCCATCGAAAAACAGGCTGATCAGGTAAAAAGAGTAAAGCGTTCTGAAAGCGGTATGATCCTGGATCCTATCACTTTAAGTGAAGATGCTACGCTTGGAGATGCTCTGCAGATCATGGAGGAGTTTAAAATCGGAGGTATTCCGGTTATTAAGGGAGATGGAGTTCTTGCCGGAATTTTAACCAACAGAGATTTAAGATTCGAAAAGACCAAGACTAAGAAGGTCAGTGAAATCATGACCAAAGAAAATCTGATCACTGCAAATGAAGGGATAGATCTTATTAAAGCAGAAGAAATCCTTCAGGAATTTAAGATTGAAAAACTACCTGTTGTTGATAAAAATTATAAGTTGATAGGGCTTATCACTTACAAAGATATACTTAAGAAAAAAGGGAGACCAGAAGCTTGTAAGGATCAGTTTGGAAGATTAAGATGCGGTGCAGCAGTTGGTGTAACTCCCGATCTTATAGACAGAATTAAAGCTCTTGTAAAAGCAGGAGTAGATCTTATAAGTCTTGATACTGCGCACGGACACTCCATATATGTGATCCAGGCTGTAGAGAAAATAAAAACAGAGTTTCCTAACCTTGAAGTGGTTGCAGGTAACGTAGCTACAGGGGAAGCAGCGCTTCGCCTTGCACAGGCAGGGGCAGATGCAGTGAAGGTAGGGATAGGGCCTGGTAGTATCTGTACCACACGTATTATTGCTGGTGTTGGTATGCCTCAGCTTTCAGCAGTTTATGAATCCGCAAAAGCAGTTGAAAAATTGAATGTGCCAATCATTGCAGATGGTGGTGTGAGGTTCTCCGGAGACATTGTTAAAGCAATAGCCGGCGGTGCTAGCAGTGTGATGGTTGGTTCTTTACTGGCAGGAACTGAAGAAGCTCCGGGTGAAGTTATCATATATGAAGGAAGAAAATTCAAATCCTATAGAGGTATGGGATCTCTTGAAGCTATGGAAGATGGCTCAAAAGACAGATATTTCCAGGATGCAGAAGATTCAGTGAAGAAGCTTGTTCCTGAAGGAATCGTTGGAAGGGTTCCATACAAAGGCCTCGTGTCAGAAGTTATTTATCAGATGATCGGTGGTCTTAAAGCTGGGATGGGATATTGTGGAGCAAAAGACATTGACGCACTTAAGAAAGCCAGATTTGTAAAGATTACAGCTGCGGGAGTTAAAGAAAGCCATCCTCATGATGTTCATATCACCAGAGAGGCTCCGAACTATAGTTCCAGATAAAAAAAACAAAAGTTATATAAACCTTTTAGTAATTTCACCTTTTGTGTCATTATTTTAATAATGATTCAAGAGGTGATTTGTCTGAAAGGGACTAAAAGTTATTTAATTAAAAGAAATTTTTTTTAACTCAAAGGATCGCTGATTTCGAATGTCTGTTAAAGGATATTTTAAACTTTACCTGATAATTTCAATTGTCAGTTGGTTAGCCTTGGTTATAGGAGACCTGCTGACATTATATTCATTAAGTCATGTTTTTGATTTTTATCTGACAGACTTCTGGAGAAATGTACTTCTTACAAGTTTTTTCCTATTTACTTTCCTTCTGTTCAAGATAAATATTGGCCAGAAAAAGAGCTCTAATTTTATTGAGATGCTCTGGCAGGTATTCATATTCGGAGCCACAACCATCCTTATTAGTTTGCTGGTCAAGTTTATGCTGTTTTTGTTCGGCACTCCTGTCTTTAAGAAAAACCTGCTGTTCAATAATCTCATATACCATTTCAATATAGCCCTGGTAACTGTTTTTCTGGCCAATGGATTTTATGTATGGAAAAAAATGATTCTGTATCAAAAGAGTAAACAGCTCAATATGATATGGATCGTTTTCGAATTGCTCGCTCTTTTGAGCATGCTGTCCAATTTTGCCTATTTCGATATCTTTAATTTTAAGATTTATCTGTACGCAATTCCGCTCTTCCTTTTCGGAATGATACTTTCTTTTAATCTTAAATGGGTGGCATTCCTGAATTATAAGCAAAAATGGCAGAGTATATTACTGATCGTGCTGATCATTGTCATTGGATTTACCTTTTTACAACAGATTTATGAGCAGCATTTTGGTACAATCCTTATTATAGACCTTGCTCAGAACCTGTTTATTGGGGGAGTTTCTTCCTTTATCCTTTTAAACTGTTTTTCAGCGCTGCTTGTGTTATTATTCAACCTCCCTACATCGTCCGTTTTTGAGCAGAAGTTTGGTGAGGTAATGATCTTTCAAAAACTGAGTCAGTCGATTCAGCTTGGGAATAAGGAAGATGAAGTACACGAAATTTTGATTGACAGTAGTTTGAGTACCATTTTCGCTAATGCAGGCTGGCTGGAGATTGTAGATGAAAAAGGCAATTTTAAAGCATTTATCAATAAAGGAATAAGCGAAATAGATGTCTTTGAAATTAAAAAAGTCCTGAGAAAAAATCACTTTAATATTGACAATCAACCTCAATATATAAAGGATGCAAAAGGTCTGGAGCATGCGGAAAGAATTCAGAAACTTCCATTCAAGTCTCTGCTGATTATCCCTTTATACAGCCACAAGCAGAAGCTGGGAACTCTGGTCTTACTTAAAAATGAGACGGATGGTTTTGATAAAGAGATGGTTGATATTATCTGCAGTTTCGTGAGTCAGGCAAGTATAGCCATCAAAAACTTTAGATTGATCGATGAGGCAGTTGCTACTGAAAGATATCAGGAAGAACTTAAGATTGCCAAAGAGGTACAAAAAAGCCTTTTGCCTCAAAGTTTGATTTTTAACATCAACTTACAAATCACAGCCTTTACAAAAGCTGCTGATGAAGTGGGTGGTGATTATTATGATTTTTACGAATATTCCGATAAGAAAATCGCTATGGTAATCGGAGACGTTTCCGGTAACGGAACCTCAGCAGCATTTACCATGGCCCAGATGAAAGGAGTGTTCCAAAGTCTGGTTCAGACGGAGATTCCGCCTGACGAATTTATGGTCCAGGCAAATAAAGCCCTGGGAAGAGGGTTGGAAAAGTCCTCTTTTATTACTCTTACTTTTCTAAGTATCGATACCGAAAACCAAACAATTGAAATTGCCAGGGCGGGTCACTGTCCAGCCTTATTCTTCAATAGTCAAACAGGTGAGATAAGTTATTTGAAAAGCAAAGGCTTGGGGTTGGGAATCATCAGAAATAAGGACTATTCCAAGCACATAGAAAAGAAAAAGATAAGCTATAATAAAGGGGATATTCTGATTCTTTATACAGATGGAATTATTGAAGCGACCAATGAGTTAGGTGAGGAGTTCGGTTTTGATAAATTAAAAAATCTTTTATATATTCACCACGGCTTAAATACCAAGGAAATCAGCAACTTAATACTCGAAAAGTTCTACGAATTCACAGAAACTCAAGCACTTCACGACGATTATACATTCTTAATAATCAAATTTGTATAAGCTGAAAACCAACTTTATTGAATAACCGTAAAAAGCAATGAATATTTCAATTGGGAAAGAAGAGGAAATTTACCTCATAGAAATTGAAGGAGATCTTGATGCAAGTTCTTGTATCAATTTAGACAAAGCAATTTCAGAGGCAGTTTCTGCAGGAGAAAAGAAAATTCTTATCGATTGTACAAATCTTAATTACATATCTTCAGCTGGGCTGGGAGTCTTTATGTCTTACATACAGGACTTTGAAAATAACAAAATCTCTATGGTTCTGTTTAATCTAAGTAAGAAGGTAAAAAATGTATTTCAGATTCTGGGCCTCGATGAACTGATACAGATTGTAGATTCGAAAGAAGCAGCGAAGACACTAATAAATGAAGCATAAATTGCGCATAGCTTGTACAAAAGAAAGTCTTAAGGAAATCAGAAGGTTTGTAACTCAAACCCTCACTGATCTTCATTTGCCTGAAATTGAGGTGAATTTGCTTGTACTTGCTGTTGATGAAATTTGCGCTAACCGTATTATTCATTCCAATAATTGCGACGAAAACCTACACCTTAATCTCCTTATCTCAGAAAACTGTGACGGTCTCACTTTCGAAATTTCAGATCAGGGAGCTCCATTTGATCATACTCAATACAGCGAACCAGATATCAATCAGCTTGTAAAAGAAAAGAAAAAAGGCGGATTAGGTCTGATGCTGGTAAACCGCATCATGGATTCTATTGAAGTGTTTAAGGAAAAAGACCTTACTGTATATCGCCTTTTTAAGAAATTAACAATCTGTTAATTGTTTTTCAGCCAGTTTAAGGCTTTCTAATTTACTTTATCCTGCTCCGGACTAATTTTTATTAAAAAAAATCATTAAAATTGCGCCTGTAAAAAGAATTAATTGAAATTTTTTAACTGATTCAAGCGTTGTTTAAGCTAAAATTCAGCAGAAAATTTCAGTTTCTTATGTTATTTTTTACTTACTGGAACCAGTATTCTTAAAAGACGCAAAAATTTATGAAAAAAAGTTTTGTAGCATTTCTTTCAGCTGCCCTGATTGTATCAGGTTGTAAAACTTCCGAAAAAACTTCAAAAACTGCCGCAGATCCATCTGTAGCTGTTATCGGTGGTCAACCGGTAAATGAAAACGAATTTGTTTATGTCTACAACAAAAACAATTCAAGCTCTCCTGATGCCTATACTGAAAAAAGCATCAAAGAGTATCTTGACCTTTATATCAATTTTAAACTGAAGGTTAAAGAAGCTGAATCTCTCGGAATAGACACAACTACTTCTTTCAAAAAGGAACTTGAGGGCTACAGAAAACAACTTGCTCAGCCTTATCTGACTGAAAAAGGTGTAACTGAACAGCTTATTAAAGAGGCTTATGAGAGAATGAAAGAGGAAGTAAAAGCTGCTCACATTCTTATCAATGTTAATCCTGATGCTGATCCTAAAGATACACTCGCAGCTTTTAATAAGATAAGTGAAATCAGACAAAAGGCACTAAGTGGCGAAAGCTTTGAAAAACTAGCAAAGCAATATTCTCAGGATCCTTCAGCTAAAACCAACGGTGGTGATCTTGGATACTTCACTGCGCTTCAAATGGTTTATCCTTTTGAAGATGCTGCCTACAAAACTCCTGTAGGTCAGATTTCTCAGCCTGTAAAAACAAGATTTGGCTACCACATTATTCAGGTTAAAGATAAGCGAAAATCACAGGGGCAGGTTAGAGTGGCACACATCATGGTGAGAGCTACTACCGGAACTGCTGAAGCTGACTCTTTGGCTGCTAAACAAAAAATTGATGAGATCTACGCTAAAGTTCAAAAAGGTGAAGACTGGAATCAATTGGCAAATCAATTTTCTGACGATGTTAACTCTAAATCAAAAGGTGGAGAACTTGCATGGTTTTCTACAGGTCGCATGATTCCTTCTTTTGAAGAGGCAGCTTTCAACCTTACAGAAGTAAATCAGGTTAGCAAACCTGTTCAGACTCCTTACGGTTGGCATGTAATCAAGCTTCTTGAGAAAAAAGGCCTTGAGTCTTTCGAAGAACTTGAACCAACTTTAAAAGCAAAAGTATCTAAAGATTCGAGATCAGAGCTTAATAAAACCAGACTGATTGAAAGATTGAAAAGAGAAAACAATTTTTCGGAAAATGCTAAATCTCTTGAACTTGCTATCAGTAAAACAGATTCTACTCTACTTGAAGGTAAGTGGAATTTTACACCTGATCCTAAAAACAACCCGGTTCTGTTTAATGTAGGCAAACAAAACTATACTGTGAACGACTTCCTTGTTTTTGTAAAAGAAAAACAAAGACCAAGAAAGAATACATCAACCGCTCAGTATGTTAAAGTACTTTATAAAGATTACACTGATCAGCAGTTGCTGGGCTACGAAGAATCACACCTTGCTGACAAATATGTAGATTACAAAATGCTTGTTAAAGAATACAGAGATGGTATCCTTTTATTTCAGTTGATGGATGAAAAGGTATGGTCAAAAGCAATTGAGGACACTACAGGGTTAAAAGGTTATTTCAATCAGAACAGAGATAAATTTAAGTGGGACAGAAGAGTAGACGCCGTAATTTATAATGTGAAGGATAAAGCAACACTTGAGAAATTAAAGGCTGAACTTGCGAAAGGTAAATTTGAAGTAAAAGATCAGAAACTTTCAGCAGTTAACTTTAAAGCTAATAATTCTGATATCGAAGATTCATTTAAAAAAGAACTTGATAAAGTAGTAAGCCAGTTGCAGAAAGATAAACATTTGGTGCTTGAGCTTTCTGCTTCAGCTGAAGCGAAAGAACCAGCTACTCTTTCTCTTATGAGAGGTGCAGGAGTTTATAACTATATCAAATCTAAAGGTGTAGATTCAACTCGCATCATTATCAAAGATCTTGGAAAAGGAACCCCTAAAAAAACGGAAGCAGAGAAAAATGCTGACAGAAAAGTAGGCTTGGTTGTTTACTCTTCATCTAAGAAAGCTCTTGAAAATACTTTCAATCAAAATGCACCGTTAACTCTTCAGGTAACAGAAGGTAAATTTCAGAAAGGCGATAATGAAATCCTTAACTCTTTAGAGTGGAAAGAAGGAACTTCACAGATTGAAAAGGATGGAAGAATCTACTTCATTAAAATTAACAAAGTAGAAGAGCCAAGACCAAAAACTTTCGAAGAATCAAGAGGTCTGGCTATCTCTGACTATCAGACTTACCTTGAACAGGAATGGATTAAAGATATGAAGAAAAAATATCCTGTATCTATTAATGAACCTGAGATTCAGAAACTAGTAAAGACAAAGAATTGAGAATACCCTTCAAAATCTTTTTAGTTGTAATATTATTTGTTATTCAAAGTTGTCAGCTCTTCGTTACGAAAAACCAGGATGCTGACAGCTTTGAAGACAAACCTCTTGCACGCGTTTATAATTACGCTCTTTACCCCTCAGAACTGGAATCCGTTATATCCGGCTTGCATGGAGCCGATAGTGCTGCACTTGCGGATGCATATATCCAGAAATGGACAACTCAGAAAATACTTTTAAGTCATGCGGAGTCTATTATAGACGAAAGCAATGAAGAGATCAATCAAAAATTACAGGACTACAAAGAGTCACTACTTATTCATACTTTCAAGGAACACTATGTGCGTGAAAAGTTGGATACTTTGATTTCTGAAAAAGAAATCCAGGATTTTTATGAAAAGAACATCCAGTCGTTCGAATTAAGAGAAAATATTTTTAAAGGTACTTTTATTAAAATACCTAAGGATGCTCCGAAAATTGATAAAATCAAAGCTTTGCTGGCATCCAATAACGAAAAAGATAAAACAGAGCTTAGATTGCTTTGCCTTCGTCTGGCTTCTTTTTATATTGTGGAAGATTCTCTCTGGCATAATTTTGACGAGACTATAAAAAATACTCCCTTTGATGAAATTGCAGGGAAAAGACAATTTCTGGAAAAAACAGTTTTAGGGGAACGTACTGACGATAGCAATTTATATCTCATTAAAATCAAGGATTATATAAGTAGCGAGCAGGTTTCTCCTTATGAATTTGCAAGGAATCAAATCAGAGAAAAATTGCTGAATCAAAGAAAAATTAATCTTATTAAATCGCTTGAAGAAAATTTATATAAGCAGGCAAAAGAAAACAATGAAATCAAAATCAAGTAACACTATAAAGCTTTTCGTATTTTTTACTTTTATACTTTTAACTCTGACATCTGAATACTCTGCCGCTCAGGTTCTGGATAAAATAATCGTAAAAGTCGATAATGAAATTATTATGAAGTCAGAACTTGAGATGAACTATCTTCAGGTATTGGCGAGTCAGGAAAATGTAACCGATGCTTCAAAGCTCAAGTGCCAGGTGCTGGAAACATTGATTATCAATAAACTTCTGATAGCCAAAGCTGAAATAGATTCAGTAACCGTTGAAAAAGCCCAGGTTGATGAGCAGCTTGACCGAAGAATGGCTTATTTCATCAGTCAGATCGGGTCAGAAGAAAAGCTGGTCGCTATGTATAACAAAAGTATAGATGACTTGAAAAAAGAACTGCGGTCTCAGGTAAAGGAACAACTGATTATTCAAAGAATGCAGGATAACATCACCAAGGATCTTAAAGTTACTCCGGGTGAAGTGAAGCGGTTTTTTAATGAAATACCTAAGGATAGTCTCCCTTACTTTTCAACAGAAGCAGAAATTGGACAGATTGTTATGGTCCCGAAAATAAGTAAAGAGAAAAAAAACGAAACCAAAGAACAATTGGAGCGAATAAAAGCCAAACTTCTTGAAGGTGGAGATTTCTGTAAGATGGCAGATATTTTCTCTGAAGATCCGGGCTCAGCTAAAAATTGCGGAGAATTGGGCTTTTTTAAAAGAGGAGAACTTGTTCCGGAATATGAAGGAGCTGCTTTGAAACTTAAACCGGGAGAACTTTCCGGAATCGTTGAGTCAGAATACGGATATCACCTGATTCAGATGATTGCAAGAAGAGGTAATGAATTTAATACCAGACATATTCTTATTAAGCCTACTTCCTCTTCCCAGGACATGACGACAGCAGTAATGTTTCTGGATAGCTTAAGAACTGCAATCCTTAACGATAGCATTAGTTTTGAAAAAGCTGCAAAGAAGTTTTCAGAGGATAAAAGTACCAACTCATCCGGAGGGCTTTTTATTGACCAGGAAACAGGAAGTACTCACATTCCGATGGAAAAACTTGATCCTGTAATTTTCTTCCTTGTTGATACTATGAAAGTGGGAACGATATCCAATCCCATTCCATTCAGAATGGAAGATGGTACAGAAGCAATAAAAATAGTCTACTACAAAAGCAAGACACCACCACATCAGGCTAATCTGGAAGATGATTATCAGAAAATACAAAAAGCAACTCTTGCTGAGAAAAAAAATAATGCAGTCAATAAATGGTTTGATAAAAATAAAGGAGAAGTATTTATTGATATTGATGAAGAATTTAAGGACTGTGAATTGATGATAACCCAGTAAAAAGATAAACATGGAAGCGCAAAAATCTGAAGTGGCTCTGGCAGACGAATTTTTTGACACGAGTAAAAAGCTTAAAGCAGAAATATCTAAAGTAATTATTGGTCAGGAGGATGTTGTAAATCTTGTTCTAACGGCGATTTTTTGTCAGGGGCACTGCCTTTTAGTTGGTGTGCCAGGTCTCGCAAAGACTTTGCTTATTAATACCATTGCATCGGTATTGGACCTGAATTTCAAACGTATTCAGTTTACTCCCGATTTGATGCCTTCGGATATCGTAGGCTCTGAAACGCTTGATAATAATAGAAACTTTAAATTTGTAAAAGGGCCTATTTTTGCCAACATCATACTGGCAGATGAAATTAACCGTACTCCTCCTAAAACGCAGTCAGCTCTGCTTGAATCTATGCAGGAGTTTTCTGTAACAGTTTCAGGTAACATTTATAATCTGGAGAAGCCATTTTTCGTGCTTGCCACACAAAACCCGATAGAGCAGGAGGGAACGTATCCTCTTCCTGAAGCGCAGCTGGACAGGTTTATGTTTAACCTGTTTCTGGATTATCCTTCTTATCAATCAGAACTTTCAATTGTGAAAAATACAACCACGGCGCATCGCCCTATTGCTAACAAAGTTCTGGATAGAAATCAGATTCTGGCTTATCAGGATCTTGTAAGAAAGGTGCCTGTGCCTGATAACGTAATTGAGTATGCTGTAAAACTGGTTCATAAAACCAGACCCAAAAGTGAACATGCACCGGAAATAAGTAAAAAATATCTTGAGTGGGGTGCTGGTCCTAGAGCGTCTCAATATCTTGTTGTTGCGGCAAAATGTAATGCTTTGATGAATAAAAAATACTCTCCGGATATAGAAGATGTTAAAGCAATTGCACCTTCTGTATTGAGACATAGAATAGTCAGAAACTTTAAAGCCGAGGCTGACGGGGTTTCTGTTGATGATATTATCTCTAAGTTATTATAGTTAATAAAGTCTTTATAGAACTTTTACATCAGGGTTAATGAGTGAGCTATATCTTCACTTATTAACCCTGATTTTTTTATTTCTTTTGACCACTTGTTTTTGCCTTCCCTGCTTCCTTAGGCTTATTTAGTCCTGCTTCAATAATATCTCCCTGCTCATTGGAAATGATCAGCTTATTGCCTTCTAAATATTCTATACCTTCTGACTGAATGCCCATTACAAATGGCGTACAGTATTGTGGAGTGAGACTCAATTGCTCTTTTTGATTATCTGATTTGAGAATATATATTCTTCCGTAAGATAACAGCGCAAGCTGATTGTTGTCTTTATTTAGCGCCGCACTTGTGATCATGCCTTCCAGTGGTATTTCAGCAATTTTCTTTGCCACTTGTTCTCCTGGTTCATCGGGAATCATATATACCTTTACTGGGTTCGTGCTTCTGTTTTTAGAGAATAGGTAAAAGTTGTTTTTATACCATACAAAAGCTTCACAATCAAAGTCTCTTTCACCTTTTAATGGAGGAAAACTTTCCTGATCTTCATAAGCGAAAAAAACAATATCGGTTGTCTTGGAAACAGGGTTGTATTTATATATCCTTAGATTCTTACGCTTATTGTTGTTGTTGCCAAAGTCTCCGATACAAAGATTTCCAGAGCCGTCCCTTGTTAGATCTTCCCAGTCTACATTGGTTGCATCAGGAATTACTATAGAATCTTTCAATGTGCCCTTTTTATCTATTTCATACACGACAGGTTTCCCACCTGAATCGTTATTAGTATAAAATAAGTCTTTTGCAGATCCATAGGTGAGGCTTGAGCTTTCATTCACCTGCGCTGGCATGGTACCTATTTGTTTGAAGGTATAAACAACTTCCTGAAAGCCAAAGCCCGTGCAGTCATTTGCTGCTGGACTAAGTAAACTTGTCATAGTCGCCAGAGCTGCAATGATACTTAATTTAACCATGTTTGAGGTATGTTACTATTTTGTCTTTGAATTGATTTCGGTCTGACCAGTATTGACGGCTGTTAAGCTTAAGATAATTCCAGTTTTTGTTTTTTAAAGTCATTGGCAAATAAGCATGGAAATCTTTTATCGAAACAGATTGAAAATATAAGTTATCATCTGTTAATACCAATGAATGATATTGATTGTTTTCTGTAATGGAAAGATCAGAAAATGTAAATTCGTTTGTCAGTGTTTTGCCCTTAAGCTCTTTTTCAGCCAGGCTTTTGACTATAGCGGAAAGGTGAACTTCCGAAGTTTTGCCAGGATATGTGATATTCTGTTTCACTTTACCTTCAGAGATGGTATGAGCATATTGCAGATATGCTTTCAGTAACTTTGGCCCTTCATGTTTGGCACTGCTAACATCCATTTCAGAAGGCAAAATGCTTGAAACAATATAAATCTTTTCCTTTGCTCTGGTAATAGCAACATTCAGTCTGTTGGCTCCTCCGTCCATATTCAGCGCCCCAAACTGCATTGCCAGTCGGCCTTTCTGGTCCTTGGCATAACCGATAGAAAAGATAATAATATCTCTTTCATCTCCCTGTACATTCTCTATATTCTTGACAAAGAAATCATCCGGCAATGTCATTGCTCCCGATGTAGTTTGTTCATCAAACAAATCCTGGATTAATGAAGCTTGGGTGTAATTGAACGTAACTACCCCAATGCTTTTATTTTCTTTTAAAAGCTTTTGAACAAGCGTTACAATATGGGATGCTTCTTCCATGTTGGAACGTTTCTCCCACATACCATTGAGCCTAATGAATTTTATTGCAGTATCATTACTGTTTATATCATTTTTATCAGGAATCATTTTTAGTCTTCCTTTATAAAAATGATGATTGGAGAATTCTATTAAATCATTGGTTTTACTTCTGTAATGTCCTTGAAGATATACCTGCATCAGATAGTTCTGTCCGAGGTGCAAAAGAGATTCTGCTTCTGTATCAGGGTGGTCATCTGTTTCATCATCAAATCTCACCTGATAAAGATCAGCTGGCTTGAGCTGCTTTTCATCTCCTGCAATAACAATCTGCTGACCTCTGTACATAGCAGGTATACCCCGCTCAGCAAAGCATTGTGAGGCTTCATCAAATATGACTACATCAAATAAAGGATCAAGTGGGAAAATACTTGAAACAGATTCCGGAGAGGCCATCCAACATGGGATCAGTTCAAACAATTCCTCATGAAATTCCTGAATAAGTTTTCGCAACGGCCAGATCTTCTTTTTCTTGCTGACCTGATGTTTAAGCTCTCTGTATGTTACCCTGTTGCTTAGCCTGTTGTACTGTAATGCATTATAGGTCCTTTCTTTGGCTCTTAATAGCAGTATTTCTTTGCTGATTTTTAGCTTGGAATCTATGGAACTCATAAGTTCTTCTTCCAGCTGTTCAAGTTTAAAAGTGCCTGCTGCTTTTAGAACCGGATACTTATTTTCTATGTGATCTATCCATTGCACATAAAGGCTATTTTTAAATAGTTCAAGTGCTTTGTTTCCATCTTCAGGTTCCTTGGATAAAAGCTTTTGAAGAGATGTTTTTTCATAAGGAGCAAGTTTGTTTTCAAGCTCATCCATTTCTTTGAGAAAGTCAAAATCCTTCTTTAAGCTTGTTTGAAGGTCTTCAGCAAAGGTCTTGTCTTGTATTATTCTTTCGGTTTGAGAAACCGTCAGATGGTTTAACCATACTTTCTGCTCTTTTTGATATGTATTGGCTATTCCTATCAGCTTTTTGCAATTATGAAGGAAGTCCGAATGATTGGAAATGGTGGGAAAATATGTTTTTAGTTTTAATTTATTAAAAACATCCTTGGATTCTATAGCCTTGTGCAGGCGGGTAAACCACTCATTGAAAGTTTTAATGTTAATAGAATCCGGCACCTCTGAAATCCAAGAACACTCTTTTAGTTCACTTGTAATTTTTTCAAATCTGATTCTGGTATTAATTCTTTTGGAAAGCTCTTCCAACCCTATGCTATCAATGTTTAGCCTATTGCTGGCAAGAATATTTACCACTTCTGTTTTGTCTTTGGAAAAAACAGACCAGATGATTCTTGTAAAAATATTTCTTTGTGCATTACGTGCATTCTCTATCGCCATCAGGGTAGCCTCAAGCCTTTGGAATGGAATACTTGTTTCTATTTCGGATTGCGAGAAACAATTTTCAAGCTCCCGTTCTTTTAATCTTAACCAGCCTTTGTCTGTTTTTTTATTTTGAAAAAAAATAAATAACTCAAATACGACATCATCCTTTAATGTTTCCAAAAGGTTTATTATATCATGCTGCTTTTCTGAAACTATCATTATATCAGAAAGTGTCAGCGATTGTCCTGTGAGCGAAAGAACTTCTAGAAGCAGATTTGAAACATAAACAGGAATACTATCAATTAGTTTTTTAATCTCTCTCTGATCCGAATTAGACAGGTTAGCAAAAGATTTCCGATCCTTCCAAACGTAATCGTTTCGCCTGAAATGATTGTATTGGTAATAGAATTTTAATGTAGTTGAAAATGCTTCAAGAGACTGTTGTGAAAAGAACTTGTATTCATCTTTTAAATCTATTATCTCTTTTTCAGGATCACTTTTGAGATATAGTTGTTTTACTGAAATACCAAATTCCTTTTCATTAAACAGGGCTTGTTTGTAACTTTCCAGTTCTTCCGTGAGCTGATCTGTCCTTCTGCTTATTTGCAGAAAGCTACGCTCAAGAGACATTGCATCAAGACTGCTATTTTCTGTTTTATATTCATCAAGCTTGTCAATCTGCGATTCAATTTTAGAGTAAATTGATTTTCTGTCATTTTTAAAATCATGCACAAGACAGAGAAAGGACTCAATCCCTTTTTGTCTGAGTCTTTCATAAACAACATCAAGAGCTGCACGCTTCTGAGAAACGAGCAATACTTTTTTTCGTCTTGCTATAAAGTCGGAGATGAGATTACAGATAAATTGCGATTTGCCTGTCCCTGGAGGTCCTTGCACAACAACAGATCGCCCTGATTTTACCGCCTTGATAGCGTTCTCCTGTGAACCATCAAGAGGGAAAGGTGTAAAGGTTTGTTCTTCTTTTATCTTAAACCCATTAGAAACAGGAACTTCGTCTGAGGTATTGGTCCTTGTATCAAAGAAGGTACTTAGATCTTTGAACTCATCCCTTTCTATAATGCATTCATAATCGGGAACAAGATAGGACCCAGCTTGAGGAAACATTCCCAGGACCGCTTCCGGAAATAATTTTAACTCTCCGTTAAAATGATTTTCTTCAAAGTCCTCTCTTGTATACTCTTTAAATGAAGTAAGTTTATCAACCATGAGATCCTGGTTGAAGTTTAAAGAGAGAGGACTCTCTTTAAGCAACTCATACAAGGCTGTCCGAAAGGCTAAGGGATCTCTGCTGAAATCATCAAAGTCTTCTTCAATCAACTCATCGCCAAGAGCTATTTTATTGAAGTGTATATATGCTAGCAGGAAACTTTTGTTAAAGGAAATGTTCAGATCTTTCCTGAACTCAAGCTTCCAGGTAAATCCATTGTGAAAGATATTAACTGGAAAAAAAAGCAAAGGACATCTGATCAATGTTCCGTCCAGTAATTTTCCTTTTACAAAAGGATAACCAATATAAAGATCTTTAGCGCCACGTTCTTCAAATACCAAGGCATCTTGTCTTTGTATCTTCTTAAGTCTGGAGCTGACTTCGTTTATTTTTTCATTACGGCTATCGGCAATTTCACAAAGATTTATTTCTGCCTTTCCGGCAATAAGCTGGCCCAGAATATCAAAAGAAGGTTTTTGATAAACAAAGTCAAGATCATGCAGGTCCAGGTCAGAAGCTGTAAGCCTGAGCATTAGCAATGACTTATTCTGACCAGTAAGATTCGTTAACTTCTTAAGATATGATTTTAAAACTTGCTGCATACTTCAGGCCGATTATTTTTTATAATAAACCCAAAGTTCATCCTCTTCAACTTTAATTATTTCTTCGGGTTTGCCTCTCATACTTGGAGCAGGTATGCCATTTTCAAACGTATGTGGCGCCTTAAATATTCTAACTTCATCATAAAGTCCTTCCGAAATAAACAGGTTTAAAAGAACAGAACCTCCTTCAATAATAATCGATTGAATTTTACGTCTGTACAGATCGTCAAGCATAGCTTGTATAAAATCATCTTCAGGAAGTTTTACATAGATTACATTGTTGCTTTCTTCATCCTTTAAAAGATTATAACAGAAAGTTTTTTGAGAACCATCAAATAGGTTAAGATGGGAAGGTAATTCAAGATTCCTGTCAATAAAAACTCTTACCGGATTTTTTCCTGTCCAGTCGCGGGTATTCAATTGAGGATTGTCATACAAAGCCGTATTTTTCCCTACTGCAATAGCATCCTCTTCTGTTCTCCATTTGTGTACAAGTTTTCTTGAAATTTTACCGCTTATCCATTTGGATGAATAATCATCTCGCGCGACGAAGCCATCGGAAGTTTCAGCCCATTTCAGTATTACGTAAGGTCTTTTCTTCTGAATAAATGTGAAAAAGCGGGCATTCAATCTGTCTCCGTATTCACTCATGATGCCGGTAACTACTTCCATACCATGATCCCGCAACAACTGAATTCCTTTACCTGCAACCAGTGGATTAGGATCCGTATTGGCTATAATGACTTTTCTGAAAGGATATTTTATAAGCAACTCTGCACAAGGAGGAGTTTTTCCATAATGTGCACAAGGCTCAAGCGTTACGTAAATATCAGCTCCGTCAAGCAATGTTTTGTCAGTAACTGATGCAATAGCATTTACTTCAGCATGTGGTCCTCCGTAAGCCATATGCCAGCCTTCTCCAATCACGACTCTGTCTTTTACAATTACACATCCCACCATAGGATTTGGGCTAACCTTTCCACGACCATTTGCTGCAAGGTCGAAAGCACGTCGCATAAATATCTCTTCCATTTTCTGATTCAGGCTTTCCGTTCTACAAGTTAAACTATGATTCTGAGAATGGCAATTTTCATCACAGTGACTTTGGGTTAGAATGAAGCAATGGCTATTATAGAACTTTCCTTAGTTCCCACTGTAACAGAAGAGAATATAATACAAAGTTTATTATGAAATTCTGATGAATTCAGTATATTAGCTATAATATTTGTAATCGAGCTATGAGATTTTTGGAGGTTATCAACGTTAAAGTACAACCAAATTCAGAAGTCTTATTTTGAAGTAAAGTTTTCATATTTTTCTATCCGATAAAATTTAATGGGATTATTTGACAAATTAAGAGGTGAGTTTATCGATGTCGTTGAATGGCTTGATAATACTCAGGATACAATGGTTTACCGTTTTGAACGGTACAACAACGAGCTTAAGCATGGAGCACAGCTTACTGTGAGGCCGGGTCAGGTGGCTGTGTTGGTAAATGAAGGAAATCTTGTTGCTGACCTCTTTAATCCTGGAAGGTATGAACTGACTACCAGTAATATGCCTATAATGACCACGCTGAACAGCTGGAAGTATGGCTTTAACAGTCCTTTCAAAGCTGAAGTATATTTCTTTAGTATGAAGGAATTTATCGATATGAAATGGGGGGTGAAGGAACCTGTGTATTACACCGATCCCAGATTTGGTATTGATATAGAGGCAAGAGCATTTGGGACTTATACCTTAAAGTTCAAAGATCCGAAACTGTTCCTTGAAAGGTTTTCAGCTACAAACGGAATTTATACTACCGACTACATCACCGGACAATTAAGAAGTATTCTCGTGATGGAGCTTTCAGACAAACTGAATGAGTCTGGAATTCCAGCAAATAAACTTGCCGGAAATCTTAAGGAGTTGTCTGATATTCTTCACCCAATGATCAATGCGAGTATAGAAGCAAAATACGGGCTTACAATTCCTACATTCCTGGTTGAAAGTATATCTCTTACAGAAGAGGATAAGCGCAGATTAAAAATGATAAGTGAAAAAATGGCGCTTGGGGATAGCAGTACTTTTGTGCAGCAGGATCTGTTGGATTCTATGAAAATATCCGCAAAGCAGGGTGGAGGAAACCCTGGTGTAGACATGCTTGGTATGATGATGGGAATGAACATGATGAATCAGAATAACATGATGAACGTGAATAATAACCCTCAGCAAATGAACAAAGGCAGCATGCCACCTCCTGTGCCGGTATCCGCATATTTTGTCGCTGTAAACGGTCAACAAACAGGTCCTTTTGATGTTAATCAATTGTCTCAGTTTGCTTCCCAGGGACAATTCACAGCCAAATCCATGGTCTGGAAAAGTGGTATGCCAGCCTGGGCACTGGCAGAGCAGATTCCGGAATTATCAGTGATCTTTAATAATACGACGCCACCTCCGATTCCACCTCCAATTCCTCAATCATAATTTGTTACTTCTGGTCCTGTGATTTTTCAGGACCAGAAGCATACCTTTTTTTTCATGTTAAAGCTGATCTTTTGATAAATGGAGCAAAATCCGATTATAAGTGATCTGGGTAATACTAACGGATGCAAAAGTTGTGGGGCGATATTAAAATTCGCACCAGGTACAAATTCTCTTCAATGTGAATATTGCGGTACTGTAAATGAGATTGTAATATCTAATGACGCAGAGGAAATCTTAGAACTGGAATTTAATACCCATGCAGATCTTGATCAGAATATACAAGGAGAAAGCCATCAGATTTCTAGTGTAAAGTGCACAGGTTGCGGCGCTGAATCAACGCTTAAACCAAATGTGACTGCAGATGAATGTGCTTTTTGCGGTACTGCCCTCGTCCTGAAAAATGTGCATATACAAACAGTCATTAAACCCAAATCGGTACTGCCATTCAAAATTGATAAGAAACAGGCCTATAAGGATTTTGGAAAATGGCTTGGGTCTTTATGGTTTGCTCCCAACGACTTGAAGAAATACGCAGTATCCGAGAAATTAAGTGGAATATACCTGCCTTACTGGACTTTTGATACGCATACGCAGACTGACTATACCGGCGAGCAGGGGATTGACAGATACGAAACAGAATATTATACTACCGTTGAAAACGGAAAAACAGTCACACGGTCAAGAACCAGGGTGGTAACGGATTGGTATTATGCAGCAGGCAGCGTTGAAAATTCTTTTGATGATGTTCTCATAAATGCATCTCATTCTCTTCCCAGAGACTATGTGGATGTTCTGGAACCTTGGGATCTGGATGGACTTTTACCTTTTAATGAAAATTACCTGGCAGGATTTAAGAGCGAAAGCTATCAGGTAGGTCTGAAAGATAGTTTTGAATTAGCCAAAAGAAAGATCAAGGGTACCATTGATGATAGTATTCGTAGGGATATCGGAGGAAATCACCAGAGGGTTCATTCTACCGACACCGTTTATAGTAATACTACATTTAAGCATACTTTATTGCCTTTATGGATCAGTTCTTTCAGATACAGAGGGAAATCCTATAGGTTTTTGATCAATGCCCGGACAGGTGAGACAAAGGGAGACAGGCCTTATAGCTGGATGAAAATTGCAGGTACTGTGATTTCGGGTATTATCACATTGGGCTGCTTTGGTCTTGATATTACCACTGGTATTGTGGCTTTGGCAATCTTTTTATTGTTACTTTTTAAAGTGTTTAAATAATCTGTGGTTGCCGTCAATTTTTTAATTTTTAAAAATCCTGGAGAATCAATAGAAAGTGGACTTTACCAAAAAAACAGATGGATTTTGTGTTAATTCTGCATTTTATTATTTTTAAAGTCTTATTTTTCAGGTGAATACTTTTTGGTGAATCCTTCTGGCAGGAATAATCTATTTAAAATCTTCCCGATAAACTAAATTCGGAATTTTTCATTCCCGGGTATCGTTGAAAAATACGTATCTTTACACCCTTAATTTTATTTTAACATCTCCATGATTTCAGTTGACGGACTTACTGTAGCTTTTGGCGGCAGAACACTTTTCAGCGATGTTACTTTCAACATCAATGATAATGACAGAATAGCCCTTATGGGTAAAAATGGTGCCGGTAAATCTACCATGCTAAAAATTATTGCTGGCGTCGATAAACCAACAAAAGGAAAAATTACTGCCCCTAATGGAGCTGTTATTGCTTACCTGCCTCAGCACCTGCTACTGGACGATGATAGTACTGTTTTTGAAGAAACTTCCAAAGCATTTGCTTCTATCCTCAATATGAAAAAGGAAATAGATGCTCTGAATAAGGAACTAGAAACAAGAACAGACTACGAATCTGAAGAATACTATAAAATTATTGAACGCGTCTCTGAAGTCAGTGAGCAATATTATTCCATAGAAGAAATTAATTTTGACGCTGAAGTTGAAAAGACTTTGCTCGGATTGGGATTTGTGAGAGAAAACTTCACAAGACCTACAAGCGAATTCAGCGGCGGATGGCGTATGCGTATCGAGCTTGCTAAAATCCTTTTACAAACTCCTGATCTTATTCTTCTCGATGAGCCTACCAACCACCTGGATATAGAATCTATCCAATGGCTGGAGGATTTTCTTGTAAACAGCGCAAAAGCTGTAATTGTAATTTCCCACGATAGAGCTTTCGTTGATAATATTACAAACCGCACTATTGAAGTAACAATGGGCCGTATTTATGATTACAAAACAAATTATTCTCACTACCTTCAATTAAGAGAAGAGCGTCGTCAGCATCAGCAGAAAGCGTTTGACGAACAACAACGTTTTATTGCAGACACTACCGAGTTTATTGATCGCTTTAAAGGCACGTATTCAAAAACACTTCAGGTGCAGTCACGCGTGAAAATGCTTGAGAAGCTTGAGCCAATTGAGGTGGATGAGGTAGATACTTCATCTCTGAATCTTAAGTTTCCTCCTGCTCCTCGTTCTGGTAATTATCCTGTAATTGCCAATCAGTTAGGAAAGACTTATGGCGATCATGTTGTTTTCAAAGATGCTTCCTTTACGATTGAAAGAGGTCAAAAGCTAGCGTTTGTAGGGAAAAACGGGGAAGGTAAATCAACCATGATAAAAGCTATCATGGGAGAAATTGACTATGAGGGGAAGCTTGAAGTCGGACATAATTCAATGATCGGCTACTTTGCCCAGAATCAGGCATCCTTGCTTGACGAAGAGCTGACCGTGTTCCAGACAATTGACAATATTGCTGTTGGTGACATCAGAACAAAAATCAGAGATATTTTGGGTGCCTTCATGTTTGGTGGTGATGCTTCTGCTAAAAAGGTTAAGGTTCTTTCAGGAGGAGAAAAGACAAGGCTTGCAATGATAAAATTACTCTTAGAACCTGTAAATCTCCTGATCCTCGATGAGCCTACCAACCACCTGGATATGAAAACCAAGGATATCCTTAAAGAAGCGCTACTTGCGTTTGACGGAACAATCATTCTCGTTTCTCACGACAGAGATTTCCTAAGTGGCCTGGCTACAAAGGTTTTTGAGTTTGGAAACAAAAGGGTGAAAGAGCATTTTGAAGATATCAATGGGTTCTTGAGAAATAAGAAAATGGAGAACCTTCGTGAGATAGAAAGAAAGCAAAAAGCTTAAAGTATAAAGTTGAAAGTTTAAAGTAGAAAAGGCCAATAATTAACTTTCGACCCAACAAAGAAATTGATAAAATTAGGAAGCAAAAAGTATAAAGTTTAATGTATAAAGTTCAAAGTGGGAAAGACAGTCATATCTTTCAACTTTCAACTTTTAACTTTCAACTCAATAAAGTATGTTAGATAAGATAAAAGGCGTTTCGGAAGAAATAGAGCAATTTCAGATAGATACTAAGGATAGTCTTGAAAAATTCAGACTAACGTTTATAAGTAAAAAAGGTAAGGTTACTGAATTATTTGATCTCCTGAAGCAAGTACCCAATGAAGAGAAAAGAGCTATGGGCGCAGAGCTGAATGTTCTGAAAAACGCAGCTCAGGCAAAGCTTGTACACTTTACAGAAGTGTTTGAACAGGCAGCTTCACAAAATACTTCTTCAAGAAAGGATCTTACGCTCCCTGGAATTCCTGACCTAAATGGCACACGTCACCCGCTATCCATGGTGCGTGAAGAAATTACTCAGATATTTGAACGTATGGGATTCAACCTTTCCGAAGGTCCTGAGATTGAAGATGACTGGCATAACTTTACTGCCCTGAATTTCCCTCTGAACCATCCGGCCAGAGAAATGCAGGATACTTTTTTTATTGAGAAAAATCCAGACATTGCATTAAGAACGCATACTTCTTCTGTGCAAGTAAGAGTGATGGAAAGTCAGAAGCCTCCTATCAGGACTTTATCTCCCGGAAGAGTATATAGAAATGAAGCGATCTCAGCGAGAGCACATTGTGTATTTCATCAGGTAGAAGGTTTGTATATAGATGAAAATGTAAGCTTTGCAGACCTTAAGCAAACCCTTTATCACTTTGTGAAAGAGATGTTTGGGAAAGATACCAAACTAAGATTCAGACCTTCATTCTTCCCATTCACTGAGCCCAGTGCAGAAATTGACATCAGCTGTTTAATCTGCAAAGGTGATGGTTGCAATATCTGTAAGCATTCTGGTTGGGTTGAAATTGGTGGCTCTGGAATGGTAGATCCAAATGTACTTGAGAATGCAAAGATTGATTCAAAGAAATATTCAGGTTATGCTTTCGGTATGGGTATTGAAAGAATTACCATGCTTAAGTACCAGATCAAAGACCTTCGTTTGTTCACCGAGAATGACGTGCGATTCCTGAAGCAGTTTACCTTTTTAGGATAGGTAGTTAAGCGGAAAGCTTAAAGCGCAAAGCTGAAAGTAATTTATTCCATTAATAGCTTAATTTAATATTGGCCGTTAACTCGATATCATAGAGCTTAAGCCCCCGGAGGGGGTGGTATTCTATTAGCATAGGGTGAAGCCCTATGCATGCTAAAAGCTTAAATATAAAGGATAATAAAAAAGCAGCGTTTAACGGCTGCTTTTTTAGTGTTGTACTTTCATTTTTTAAAGTAAAATTTAGAATTAGTCATTTAAAAATCCGGTTCATCACTAAACTCAATCCTTGTTTAATAACTTATACTGGATCAATTAGCAAAGATATTTTTTTAATGCTTAATCCCGATTTAAGCCTGAGTAGAGGATTGTGATAAATTTAATATTAGTACTCCTATAAGAATAAGTGCGATAGCTATTACTCTGCTCAGAGAAATACTTTCATTAAAAACAAGCATCCCCACTGCTGTAAGTAATGCAGTGCCAACGCCTGACCATACTGCGTAAGCAGTACCAAGCTCAATTTTTTTGATAGACAGGTTAAAGAAATAATAACTTATGATATAAAAAGCTATCATTAAGATAGTAGGTATAATCTTCGAAAAGCTATTCGAAAATCGGATCATCACTGTGCCTACAACTTCTGTCACGATTGCGAGAGAAAGATATATCCAGTTCATAACAATATATATTTAGAGGTGAAAGCCGCCTCAAAAGCTATTGTCAGATGAATAAGTGAAAGAGGATGGAATGTGAATCAAGTTTCACTTTCTCATCAGGCAATAGAATTCCCTTGAGACAAGCTCATAATTGATTTTATTATCATTGATTTGTATCGGGAGTTTTGAAAAGAAGGAAAATGCAATTTCCTGGTCCCGTTTAATTAGGGGACTTTAGGTATCTAATAGCTCTCTGAAAAATTTAAGGAATTGCATATAGTACTTAAACCCTATTTTGCTACTGAGGGTTCCAATTGCCAGGTATTAGTGTAATGTGTTGATATTTAATGTTTAATATTGGGGTGAGGAGTGTGCTTTTGTTAAATTTATTGTAATCTGGCAGATTTTCAGTGATTTGAAAATAATGCTGAATAGGTTTCAGAATAAAAAAAACTTTCTCTTTTGAGAGATGTGTATGGTTTTCATTGCTTTGTGGTTTTATTTTTCCGGAGAAACGCATTTCTGTTTTTGTATCTACCGTAATTTTTTTTCGTATTAATCTCCCAAACAAAATAAAAAGACTATGATCCTATTCAGACAACTATATTTCAGCTTAGTTCTGTCATTGTTTACAGTTGCTTCAGTTATTGCTAATCCTACCGTTGATAAAGTGAAAGTCAAAAACTATCTGTTAAAGACGAATCGCACAATTGGTTTTGCACACATGGTGGTGAAAAAGACGAAAGTGTTTAATGGAAATCTAAGTAAGTCTGTTAATCATGAAAGGCTTGCTAAGAAATACTATAATGAAAATCAACTGGAGAAGTCTTTATATCATTCTTATAGAGCACGGGTTTTAGCAAATGAAGTAATAGCAGAGAACAAAGCAAAGGCTCCGATGGATGCTTCCTTTACAGCAGAAGAACAACAGATGACAAGCGGGAAACCATCGGATCAGGAATTGGATGATGCGCTGGCAAAAGAAGTACCGGCTAGTGTAAATGGCAAAGATGAAGATCTGATGAACGGAAACCTCGATATCGATATTCAGTAAACTTTATTTTCTGATCATCCTGAGCCCTGCGAAGGATCTGATAGTTATAAAAAACAAGTTCAGACGAATAAAAGAAAGCCGCAAGCACTGTTTGCGGCTTTCTTTTACAAAAGATATTCTGCAATAATTGCTGAAACTGCACCAAGCATAGAAACAAGTAGCCTGTTCGCTTTGAACTTATGGTTAGGGCTTGTTTCAAAAAAGATGGTGGTAGATATATAAAGGAAGTTACCCGCGATTACCCCAAATAAAAAGATAAACCAGTTCACCTCGAAGAATTCATGATCAAAGGCCCAATGACTGAGTAATAATCCCATCGGAGAGGCCAATGCAAAAAGCACTAATAGTAATACTGCAATAACCTTGTTTCTCAAAGAGAATACAAGCACTGACATAAGTGCAAATGCTTCCGGAATTTTATGCAATATCAATCCATACAACAAGGTATGTGATTCCCCATGGCTATGGCTGTGGGAAGGATGCGCAACAAGGGTTCCTTCCAGAAAGGCATGAATACAAATTGAGATTAAAAGTGAGTATGGAATTTGAGAATGTTCAAGCTCATGATCATGGATATGAATATGCCCATGCTCTACCCCTGAAGAAAAGTATTCAAGTACCATTTGGAAAAAGAAGCCTGTAAGCACCGCAATTCCCGCAAAGCGTATATCTCCGGATTCCACAAATAGCTCAGGAAGGATATGCATTACAGTGATGCTGAACAGGTAGGCACCACTAAACGACAATACAACTTTAAATCTTTGGATATTAAGATTTGGAATGAAAAACACAGCTAAGCCTGCCAGCAAAGCCGAACTAAATAGGAGCAGGAGTGATGTTACCATTCTATAATTTTAATTTTCTTTCTCCAGAATAAAGATCATCCGGTCGCTTTCTGACTCAAAAGGCTGAAGTTGGTAGTTTCCATACAAATTCAGAATTTTGAGGCCCGCAAATTTAAAATAGTTTTCGAATTCTTCCCGCTTTACACCTTTTACTCTTTCCTGAAAATGTAATTCGGAAGAACCATCTTTAATTCTGATGTCTTTTATAATCCAGCCCTCATCTACCATTCTGCTTATCTTAAATTGAATGCCATCAATGATAGCTTCATTTTTTTGCTGAAGATTGCGGATTACTTTTTCTGTATTGAAAAAATCGAGTACCATTCGCCCTTTTTTGCGAAGTGCTGTAGATGCGGCTTTTATTGCCTGGATATTATCATTTTCTTCATCAAAATATCCAAAACTGGTAAAAAGGTTAAAGATATAGTCAAAGTGATTTTCCGCAAATACATTCCGCATGTCATGTACAAAGAAATGAAGTGTTTCATCCTCTGATTTTGATGCAAAGGCAATGTTTTCTTCTGATAAATCAATACCTGTAACATCCAGTCCCTTTTTATGCATGTAAAATGCATGTCTCCCTCTTCCGCAGCCAAGGTCGAGAGCTGTCTGACCTTCAACAAACTTAAGTGTTTTCTGAAGATTATCTATAAAGTTTTCTGCTTCTTCGAAGTCCCGGTGCTTATATAATATATGGTAGTAGGGCGAGTTAAACCATTCACTAAACCACTCTTTTTTTGCTTGCGCCATAAAATTGAATCCGCAAATTTACATTAAAATTCAGTAGTGAGCTCTAGCTTTTTTAATCTGATTGAAAAATAATGACACCTGCTTAATGTCAATGTATTAGATTTTGTGGCTCTTTCAGGCACTTGATAATCAGTATTCAGACATTGCTAAAATTATTCGCAAAATATATGGATGGCTGATGCAGGTCATTTAAAATATCGTAAATTAGAAGAAAATTGTGTTAAAGTATTCTTTTTGAAATGCGCGAAGATTATTTAAAAGGCGACAACCAAAATTTTAGTTCAGGGGAAAGGGAATTCGAAAAAGCCTTGCGTCCGTTAAGCTTTGAGGATTTTACAGGCCAGGATAAAATCGTTGAAAATCTTCGAATATTTGTTGAAGCTGCAAAGCAAAGGGAAGAGGCATTGGATCATGTGCTGTTGCACGGCCCTCCAGGCTTGGGAAAAACTACACTTTCAAATATTATAGCGAACGAATTAGGTTCCGGAATTAAAATTACCTCTGGACCTGTTCTCGAAAAGCCAGGTGATCTCGCTGGACTTTTAACCAATCTGGAAGCCAATGATGTTCTGTTTATTGATGAAATACACCGCCTGAATCCGGTTGTGGAAGAATATCTTTATTCTGCCATGGAGGATTACAGAATAGACATTATGCTTGATTCCGGACCGAATGCTCGAACGGTTCAGATCGGATTAAATCCTTTCACGCTCATCGGTGCAACTACAAGAGCTGGTCTTCTTACATCTCCGCTCAGAGCCAGATTTGGTATCAATGCACGTCTGGAATACTATGATGCAAAATTACTTACAAGCATTGTCGAGCGCTCTGCAGGCATTATCAATACACCTATCGATGAGGTCGCTGCTTATGAAATAGCAAGAAGAAGTCGTGGAACGCCTCGTATATCTAATAATCTATTGAGAAGAACCCGTGACTTTGCCCAGATAAAAGGAAAAGGAAGGGTCACGATTGAAATAGCAAGAATGGCCTTGACTGCCCTGAATGTAGATCAAAATGGTCTGGATGAAATGGATAACAGAATTTTAATGACCATCATAGAAAAATTTAAGGGTGGTCCTGTGGGTATTTCCACTATTGCTACAGCGGTCGGGGAAGAGGCTGAAACCATTGAGGAAGTTTATGAGCCATTCCTGATTCAGGAGGGATATATCAAAAGAACTTCCAGAGGTCGTGAAGCTACGGAATTGGCTTATAAGCATTTGAAAATAAAGCCGAATAACCGCACAGGAACACTGTTTGATCTGGATCATTAAGCTTCATGTTTTCATCAAAATCCAAAAATACCCTGCTCATTAAGAATAAAGCCAAAGAACTGGGCTTTGATTACTGCGGCATATCCAGAGCTGATTTTTTGGAAGAGGAAGCTCCAAGATTGGAAAACTGGCTGAAAAATAATTATCATGGTGAAATGCAGTGGATGGAAAACCACTTCGATAAGCGTCTTGATCCCCGTATGCTTGTAGAAGGCTCAAAGTCGGTCATCTCTTTCCTTCTGAATTATTTTCCAGAAGAGCCCATCAATCATCAGTTAAAGATATCAAAGTATGCTTATGGGGATGATTATCATACAGTTATAAAGGATAAACTAAAAGAGTTGATGCTTCATATGAAGCAGGAAATCGGAGATTTTAGTGGCAGAGCCTTTGTGGATTCTGCCCCTGTAATGGACAAAGCCTGGGCAGAGAAAGGAGGTTTGGGCTGGAGGGGAAAAAACAGCAATCTTATCAACCCTAAAGCCGGAAGTTTCTTTTTTATTGCAGAACTCATTACGGATCTTGATCTTGAGTATGATGGTCCAATGAAAGATTATTGCGGAACCTGCACCAAATGTATAGATGCCTGCCCTACAAATGCTATTTCTCAGGCATATGTAGTTGATGGAAGTAAGTGCATTTCCTACCTTACGATTGAACTGAAAAATAATATTCCTTCGGATTTTAAGGGAAAGATGGATAACTGGATTTTTGGATGCGACGTTTGTCAGGATGTTTGTCCCTGGAACCGGTTCTCCAAAGCTCATAAGGAACCTCAGTTTTTACCTTCTGAAGAGTTTAAAAACCTTAAAGAATGGACAGAGCTGACATCAGAATTGTTTGATGAAGTATTTAAAAAAACAGCTATAAAGCGAACAAAATTTGAGGGACTTCAAAGAAATATAAAATTTTTAGCCTGATTCTCAATAATGTTAATTATTGAAGATCAGGCTTTAATTAGGTTAAACAAAGCATCTGTTAAGAATTTCGTGCTCTTTGGAAAAATTTTCGTAGCACCACTTTTTCAGATCAATTAACTCTTCTTTCATTAAATCTCTGATACTTTTTTTTAATTCTTTTTCAAAAAGTTGTTTATCAAAACTTACTTTCTCTAGAATTAATTTTACGTATTCAAGCATTTGATTTAAATAGTTTTTGGTTGTTAGGTTTTTTTAAGGTTACTAATTTGAAATCAAATCTTACATTAGATTTGACTTACTTTACTAACCTTATTAACGCCTTAATGTTATAAAATGTTTTAAGTTTTTTTACATTTCTCTAATTTTATCCCTTAGAGTTACTAATTAGGAAAATGGCTTGGGTGGATATTCATCTGAAATGTGTTTTAAAAATGATTGAAAAATTACTTTTATGTATATGCTGCAGTCTTGTTTTTTTAACATGTAATCTTTCAGCCCAGGATTTGAAAATTAAATTCTCAGACAGTTCTATCCGGGAGGGGGAGATTTTTACAATTACGCTTACAGTTCCTGCAAAAAAAGTCAAAGAAATCAGTCCATTTCCGGAAATCGAGGATTTTTCTAAAAAGAGAACAACTTTTAACAGGGAAAGAAAAGAAGATATTTTTATTGCAGAACAGGAATATTTACCTTCCAGGTCCGGAGTTTTTACTCTTCCTTCTTTTACGATTTCAGTTAATGGTCAGACTTATCGTTTTAATGGAACTAAAATTACTGTAGCCCCGGGTAAAAAATTTCCAGAACATACAACAGAGGATAAAGCTGGAAAAAAAGAAGAATTCTCTCCTTCTGAATTGGACGCAATGTTTCTGGTGGAGAGTAACCAAAAATCAATTTTCGTTAATGAAGGTTTTGTGCTATCTGCAAGTTTTCTTGTGGCAAAAGATAACCCTTCCGAATACAATTTTGTCGATCTGAATAAACAATTAACTGCCATCATTCAAGATCTTAAACCCTCCGACTGCTGGATAGAAGAAATCACATCAGCAGGTGAACTCAAAAAGGATACTGTAAAATTTCATAATAAAATCTACAACAGGTATCGCTTATATAAAGTGTGCTTATTTCCATTGGGGGCTGGTACTATAACCATTCCTTCTGCCAGTTTTAAGATTTTAACCTACGCTACTTTAAGGACTAAAAATGAAATTGACAGAAAAGATGAATTCAAAATATTTAAATCCGGGGGAATTTCAATTCAGGTTTTGCCCTTGCCGGATCATCCTTTGGCGGATTCAGTAGCTGTAGGAATAGCTGAACTGCAGACAAATATCTGGAAGAAAGTGTTGGAAGTGAATGAACCTCTTAAAGTTTCATTGAAGCTTACAGGGATGTTTAATCCAGCCATTGCCGAAATGAATGTAAAAGAATCTTCAGATTTTGAAATTTATCCAGAGAAGGAAGATCTAAAGAAAGAAGAAAGGGGGGGAGATGTTCAATTTACCAAAGTTTTTAATTATGAATTTATCCCCAAGAATTCCGGGAATATTAAGCTCGCAGATTGTTTCTCTCTTATTTATTTCAATACTTCAAGTAAAACTTATGATACACTGACTCCAAAATTTATGATTTATGTAAAAGGAGAAAGAAAAAGTGAGTATATTTCAAGTCACGAAGAAGGGTTTTACCAGCTCATCGATAAGTCAAGCAACAAACTCAGACAAGGAGAAAGGGATGATCTTACAAAGATTTTAACCAATATTATCATTCTGTTTATGCTGGTAACAACCATTATTTTAATTATCAAACGATGAGTAATAGTTACGGAAAATTATTTAAAATCAGTACATTCGGTGAGTCTCATGGCCGTGCAGTCGGTGTAGTACTTGATGGATGTCCTGCAGGTCTTGATCTTGACCTGGAATTCATTCAAAATGAATTGGACAGAAGAAAGCCTGGGCAATCCAAAATCACAACACAAAGAAAAGAAGAAGATAAGATAGAAATCGTTTCCGGAATATTTGAAGGAAAATCTACCGGTACACCTATCGCAATGCTCGTCTGGAATGCCGATGCAAGAAGTAAGGATTACTCACATATAGCTGACAGATACAGACCTTCTCATGCGGATTTTACTTATCAGGAAAAGTATGGTGTGCGTGATTACAGAGGCGGAGGAAGAAGTTCGGCAAGAGAAACTCTTGCAAGGGTTGCAGCAGGAGCAATAGCTAAGTTATTTCTTGCGAAATATGGTATTAAAATCAATGCCTATGTATCTCAGGTGGGTGGTCTTGCACTTCAGAAAAGTTATAAAGAACTGAACCTTGAGGAGACCGAAAATAACATCGTTCGTTGTCCTGATCCTGCAATGGCAGAGGAAATGATCAGTCTTATCGATAGCGTAAGAAAAGACTGTGATACTATTGGAGGTGTTGTTTCATGTGTTATTCAGGGAGCTCCTGTAGGACTTGGCGAGCCGGTTTTTGATAAATTACATGCAGAGCTGGGAAAAGCCATGCTTGGAATCAATGCTGTAAAAGGATTTGAATATGGTAGTGGCTTTGAAGGTGTGAAAATGCTGGGCTCTCAGCATAACGACGCGTTTTATATCGAAGGAGACAGAGTAAGAACAAAAACCAATCATTCCGGTGGTATTCAGGGCGGGATTTCCAACGGGGAGGATATTTATTTCAGAGTGGCATTCAAACCTGTAGCTACTTTGATGAAAGATCAGGAAAGTATTAATCAGGAGGGGGAAACAGTTACAGTTTCCGGTAAGGGAAGACATGATCCTTGTGTAGTTCCAAGAGCTGTACCTATCGTAGAGGCCATGGCCGCATTAGTACTTGCAGATTCACTTTTAAGGAATAAAGCCATAAAACTATAAATGGAAGAAAAGCCAAAGAAAAGCTTTCCTCTTTATTTGCAGATCCTTCTGGGTATGTTTGCCGGAATTCTCTGGGGAATTTATACACCCTGGTTTTCAGAAGGAACAAAGTTTACTGTAGATTATGTAAAGCCATTCGGAACCATCTTTCTTAGGCTGCTTCAAATGATTGCAATTCCTTTAATTCTCACATCTTTAATTTCAGGAATTGCCAACTTAAAGGACTTTGCAAAAGTCGGAAGGATCGGAGGTAAAACGATCCTTTTATTTTTTTGTACTGCAATCATTGCCACATTTCTTGGGGTTACACTTGCCGGTTTTATCAAGCCGGGAAAAGTAATTTCAGAAGAAACCAGAAATCTGATGATTGCCAAATATCAGGATGAGACAGCCAAAAGTATTTCTGCATTTGGCAAAGTTGAAGAAACTCCTCTCACTCCATTGATAGAAATGGTCCCGTCAAACTTCTTCGGAGCTGCGTCAGACAATACCCGTATGCTTCAGATTGTATTTTTTGGGTTGCTTTTCGGAATAGCACTTACCAGAATCTCTTCGGATAAATCTGCTACTGTCGTTGGCTTTCTTGAAGCAGTCAATGAGGCCCTTTTGAAAATGGTTATGATGATCATGGCTGTTGCTCCTATAGGCGTATTCGCATTGATGGCTTCTGTACTTGTGGAACTGGCAGGAAGTGGAAGTCAGATGGTTCAGCTCTTGTATTCACTCCTATGGTATGCCATTACTGTTTTAATAGGTCTTGCAATTATTCTGTTTATACTTTATCCTGCCATATTTACTTTTTTTTCCGATGTTAAATACGGTCAGTTTTTTAACGGAATGAGACCTGCATTTTTGCTTGCCTTCACCTCAAGTTCAAGTAATGCAACGCTTCCGGTGACTATGGAAAGAGTAGAGCATCATCTGAAGGTGCCGGCAGAAATTACAGGTTTTGTTTTGCCTTTCGGTACTACTGTGAATATGGATGGTACTGCACTCTATCAAAGTATTGCAGCTGTATTTATAGCACAGGCATTTGGCCTTGAGCTTACTTTTTTTCAGCAAATTACTATAGTCTTTACTGCTACACTGGCTGCTGTTGGGGCTGCAGGAATTCCCGGCGCAGGAATGATTACTTTAATTGCAGTTCTAAAGAGTACTGATATACCAGTAGAAGGTATAGCTTTGATCCTTGCCCCTGACAGGATCCTGGATATGTGCCGCACTGTTATAAATGTAGCTGGCGATGCCATGGCAGCAGTAGTTGTTGCCGGATCCGAAAATTCAGGGGAAAATTCTTAATATAATTTCGTAAATTTGATTCGTTGTAACGAATATTTATCTTTTGTATAGAAAACAACTGAAAAAGAGTTTGTTTAACTGAAATGAATTAAGTTAAGTTTAAAATTGTTCTTCCATTTTATCATTCAAAATCATGGAGTCTACAGAAAAAAGAGTTATAAATATTTATACAGAATCAAATCCGAATCCGAATTCTCTGAAGTTTGTGACGGATTTTCTTCTAGTATCGGAAAGCGTTGATTTTCCTAGTCCTGTAAGTACAGCGAATTGTCCTCTTGCTCAGGATCTTTTCCGTTTTAGCTTTGTGAAGAGAGTATTTTTCTCTTCTAATTTTATCACTATCACAAAATCAGATGATATTGAGTGGATTGAAGTTTCACCAATGATTAAATCTCTGATTAAAGGTTATCTGGAAGAAGGGAAGCCACTTTTCAATGAAAAATTCGTTCCTGAAAACGTATCTCCAACTGCCGGAGACTCTGAAATTGTAGGAAAGATAAAAGTAATTCTTGACGAGTATATCAGACCTGCGGTAGAGCAGGATGGAGGTGCTATTACTTTTAGCTCATTTAATGATGGTGTAGTTAAAGTGATTTTACAAGGTTCTTGCAGCGGGTGCCCTTCTTCTACAATCACATTGAAAGCTGGTATTGAAAATCTTCTTAAAAAGATGATTCCTGAAGTGCAGGAAGTTGTGGCTGAAAATGCTTAATAAAAAATATTAAAGTATCAATGAAAAGGAGCTCTTATGGGGCTCTTTTTTATTTGACCTGCCTAAAAAAATAAGCTCTGGTGTTTAATTTCCAGAGCTTAAAACTTCCCTAATTGATTAACTTTTTCCCGATAATTAATCAAACATAAGACTTCGCGATATTTAAAAACGTTGTATCGGTTTCTCTTTTTTTGTAAATTAATTTAGTACGTCAATTCCTGCACTATAGGTCTTTTCAACTTCATCCAGAATATCAGATACTTCTTCAACACTTCCTGCAGTTACTATTCTTTGTCTGAATGGTTTAAAATTAGGGAAGCCTCTGAAATAATTAGTGTAATGAGGTCTCATTTCAAAAATTCCGGTTTTCGGCCCCTTCCATTCTACCGATCTTATCAGATGTTGTTTACATACTCTTATTCTTTCTGCAATATCAGGTTCAGGTAGCTTTTCCCCGGTTTTGAAATAGTGTTTGATCTGATTAAATATCCAGGGGTTTCCTATGGCCGCTCTTCCGATCATAATCCCATCCGGATTGAATCTGTTTTTGTAATCAAGGGCTTTTTCCGGAGAATCTATGTCTCCATTTCCAAAGATCGGAATGTGAATGCTTTGCATTTCTTTAACTTTGGCAATCCAGCTCCAGTCTGCTTCTCCTTTATACATCTGATACCTTGTGCGAGCATGAATGGTTAAAGCCTGAACACCGACATCCTGAAGTCTCTGAGCCACTTCAAGGATTTTGATGTTTTTTTCATCCCAGCCAAGTCTTGTTTTAACTGTAACCGGTACTTTACATCTTTTGACAATTTCCTCAGACATCTTCTGCATTTTGGGCAGGTCAAGTAAAATTCCGGCCCCGGCTCCTTTGCAGGCTACTTTGTTAACAGGGCAGCCGTAATTAATATCAACCAGCTCTGGTCCTGCCTCTTCAGCGATAGCAGCAGCTTCCCGCATAGCCTCAATTTTGTCTCCGAAGATCTGAATGCCAATAGGGCGCTCATAGTCGTAGATATCAAGTTTTTGCAGACTTTTTTCAGCATCACGGATCAGTCCATCTGCTGCAATGAACTCAGTGTACATCATATCCGCACCATTTTCCTTGCAAACAGCCCTGAAAGGCGGGTCACTGACGTCCTCCATGGGTGCAAGTAATAGAGGGAATTCTCCGAGTTCTATCTGACCAATTTTAACCAAAGTTGTATTATTTAAATTATTAAGAGCAGTTATATCTTTTTTTTGAACGGTCCCGGAATATGTCGGGGCAATAAAGTAAATTTACCAACTTTTATGGAAAATATTAATAGTTCAGGAAGCGGAATACCGGAAAAAACACTTGGCGTACTTGTTGTATTCTTAGCAGTTCTCGGAAGTATGCTAGTTGGCAGTGGATTAGGTCACATTCTACTTAAAGAGGTTTTTGGTATCAGTTTTAATTCTGAAACTGAATTGCTAAATCTTATAAAAAGTTCCCCAAATCCTCAGGCCTTGATTTTGAAAAGTCAGGCTGTAAATGCTGTTATCACTTTTTTAGTTCTGCCGATTTTATATATGGCAATATTCAGGCATTCATATTTTAAAAAATTTAACCCTGCTACTAAAAGGCTTCCAATTTTTCTTGTTTTGGCAATTATTATTTTTTTTATGGGAATGCCACTTCTTGCCTATTTGGTAGATTGGAATAAGGAAATGCAATTACCATCAAGCTTGAAACCACTTCAGGAGTGGATGGAGAAAAGCGAAAATCTGGCGAAAGTGCTTACAGAAACTATAATTTATTATAAAGACAATACTTCATTCGTGTTAACACTTTTGGTTGTGGCTCTGATTCCGGGCATTGGTGAAGAGTTGGTTTTCAGAGGCGTTGTTCAGAATGAGTTAAATGATATTCTTAAATCCCCTACATGGTCCATCTGGATCACAGGATTTTTGTTCAGCTTTATTCATTTTCAATTCTTTGGTTTTTTTCCAAGAATGTTTCTGGGGGTTCTTTTTGGATATTTATATTATTGGTCAGGTAGTATATATGTATCCATGTTTGTCCATTTTATGAACAATGCACTTACTCTTGTTCTGGCAAACATGTATAAGCAAAAAAATATAAGCTTTAATCCGGATTCTACAGAATCTATACCTTTTTATTCCGTAATAATCTCGGTCATTGCCTTTTCTTTTTTTATTTATTTATACAAAAGGATTTCGAAGGAGGCAGGAATAACAAAATAATTTCGGCATAATACCATTTTTTTGCTAAACTTGAATAGAAAACCGCCAGGTTTTAATAATCATAAAATAAGGGAAATGAAATTAGTTACTAAAATCCGTAACATGGGTAACCTCACCCAGCGGATTATTGCCGGTCTGGCCGGAGCATTTATTATGATCAGTGCGATTTGTTTTAACGAATGGAGCTATTTTGCTTTGTTGTTTACAATTTGTCTTCTGTCTTTAATTGAATTTTACAATCTTATTGAGGTTGCAGAAATTAAACCAAATAAGATATTCGGAGTGGTTTCCGGAATGATGATTTTTACACTTATTTTTCTAATAGAAAAGCAGGTGCTCACCTTCGAATGTTATTTTCTATTATTCCCGTTTCTGTTTCTACTTTTTCTGATGGAACTGTTCAGGAAAAACGACAAACCATTTTTTAACATAGCCTTTACATTCTTAGGAAATATCTACATAGCTCTTCCATTTGGCTTACTAAATGTATGTGCATTTTACCTTCAGAATTATAATTTTCATATCATTCTGGGTATTCTTCTCATTCTTTGGGCTAATGATATCGGAGGGTATGTTGCAGGAATGGCATTAGGTAAAACAAAATTGTTTTTCAGAATTTCTCCTAAAAAAACTTGGGAAGGAAGTATTGGTGGAGGTTTATTTGCACTTGCGATTGGATTTACGCTTTCCTTATTTTGGAAAGAACTTGATACACTTCACTGGTTGATTATGGCAACTATTATAGTTGTTGTAGGTAGCTATGGTGATCTTGTTGAATCATTGTTGAAAAGAAGCCTTGCTATTAAAGATTCCGCACAAACAATTCCTGGTCACGGCGGTTTTTTGGATCGGTTTGACGGGCTATTGCTCTCATCACCTTTTATAGCAGCCTTTTTAAAGATTTTTTCATAAACAATAAGGCTTCTTCTCCGTAAAAACGTTTCGACCAAACAAGAAAAAAGCGGCTATGTCATATATAGAACCAGCACCAATTAAGGATAAAGACAACCCTTTGGAATCCATGATGTCCAGATTTGATCTGGCTGCGCAAAAATTAGGACTTGACAATGAAACTTATAATGTTTTAAAAAATCCTGACAAACAGGTGATTGTCTCTTTGCCAATCACTATGGATGATGGCAGGATTAAAGTATTTTCCGGTTACAGAGTTATTCATAATACAATTCTCGGCCCATCAAAAGGAGGAATCAGGTATGATATGGGAGTTACCTTGGATGAGGTAAAGGCTCTTGCTGCGTGGATGACATGGAAATGTGCAGTTGTTGATATTCCTTATGGTGGTGCAAAAGGTGGTATTATGTGTAATCCAAGAGCTATGTCCAAAGGAGAAATTGAGCGACTTACCAGGGCATATACTTTATCAATGATGGATGTATTTGGTCCGGATAAAGATATCCCGGCTCCTGATATGGGGACTAGTCAGCAAGAAATGGCCTGGCTTATGGATGAATATTCTAAAGCAAAAGGAATGACTGTAAATGCTGTAGTTACCGGAAAACCATTGGTACTTGGTGGATCACTGGGTCGAGTGGAAGCGACTGGCAGAGGGGTTATGGTAAGTGCACTTGCTGCAATGCAAAGGTTGAAGATGAACCCAAGTCAGACTAGTTGTGCTATTCAGGGGTTTGGCAATGTAGGGTCAAATACCGCCAGACTATTGGAAGAAAGAGGCGTTAAAGTCAAAGCTTTAAGTGATGTAAGTGGAGCTTTCTGGAGTGATAAAGGAATTGATATTCAGGATGCCTTGAAATACAGGGATAAAAATAATGGCATGCTGGAAGGATATCCTAATGCGGAGAAAATGACTGATCCGGAAGGGATTATTACTTGTCAGGTTGACCTTTTAGTGCCTGCTGCCAAAGAGGATGTAATCAATATTTATAATGCTCCGAATATAAAAGCAAGGCTTATAGTTGAAGGAGCAAATGGGCCTACAAGCGCAAGTGCAGATGATATAATCAATGAAAAAGGAATAATGGTCGTCCCGGATATACTGGCAAATGCCGGTGGAGTTACTGTTTCTTATTTCGAATGGGTACAGAATCGTCTGGGGCTGAGATGGCCTTTGGAAAGAGTGAACAGAAGGTGTGACAGGATCATGAAAGAAGCTTTTGAAAAAGTTTACAGTACTTCACTCGAATTTAATGTTCCGATGAGAATTGCCGCCTACATTGTTGCAATAGATAAAGTAGCAAAAACATACAAATTCAGAGGAGGATTTTAATCTTTTATTATATTTGCTGCTTCATTTATTCAAAATATGGTAATTCATAAAGAAGGATATAAAATCCTTACGTATCTTTTTGTTGTTCTTTTGATTGTTAACCTTGCTGTATATTATTTATTGCCGGAAAGCACAGCTATCCGCTGGACAGTTTGGGGGATATCTGCATTTGTTTATATAATGATCCTGCAGTTTTTCAGAAGCCCCCGCAGATTAATTATAACAAATGATAATCACGTCATAGCTCCTGCAGATGGAAAAGTGGTTGTAATAGAAGAGGTTGAAGAGCCAGAGTTTTTTAACGAGAAAAGAAAACAGGTGTCAATTTTTATGTCACCTGTTAACGTACATATTAATAGAAATCCAATTTCTGGAATGGTAACATATTTTAAATATCATCCCGGTAAATATCTTGTTGCATGGCATCCAAAGTCCAGTACTGAAAATGAAAGGACAACGATTGTCGTAACTTCGAAAAATGGAACCAGCATATTGTTAAGACAAATTGCAGGAGCTCTTGCGAAAAGAATTGTATGGTATTTACAAGCTGGTGAAGAAGTGAAACAAGGTGAAGAATTGGGTTTTATAAAGTTCGGATCAAGAGTAGATGTTTTTCTTCCATTGGATGCAAAAGTTACAGTAACTATTGGTGAAAAAGTGAAAGGTGGGTCGACTGTAATTGCAGAGTTTAAGTAGTTTGAAAGCAGAAAAAAATTTTTTTATTAAAACTCTTGGAGCAACAAACTATTCATATTTAACTTCGTTATTAGAATCTAAAATTTTAAAAAGGAATTAATTTGAGCTTATGAAAAACAATAATCTTGACGACCTAAGCGACGATGAGCTTTATGCTAGTTTTGAAGCTTATAAAGCACTGCTGGATGCCGGACTATCAAAGGACCAAGCCCTTTCCAGAACAGGTCTGACAGCACAGATTGTTAAAGACCTGGAGGATGAAGAAAAGACAATGGAAGAAGAAGATGAGTATGACTTCAAAGATGAATGGGAAAATGCAGATGACGATGATGCTGGTTTTGATGATGATTCTAACTGGAAAGAAGAAAATTTTGATGAAGAAGGAAGCTGGGATGAGGATGATGCTGCTGGTAGCAGCGGATGGGATGACAGATATTAATTAGAAAATATTTTTATAAGATTAAAGCCCCGACCTTCGGGGCTTTTTTATTTATCGACTTTTTGTTTCCTTTACATTTTGCTAAAACAAAGGAAGTTAAAATGAATAGAAATGCAATCCTTGCAGAGTTAAATAGCGCAGCAGAGGTTTTGAATAATTTTATCAGTTCAGAACAAAATGTACAAGCTATAGAAGCTGCAGCAGAGTTAATGATACACTCACTGAAAAATGGTGGTAAAATCCTAAGCTGCGGTAATGGTGGTTCTTCCTGCGATGCTATGCATTTTGCAGAAGAGCTGACTGGTAGGTACAGAGAAAACAGAGAGCCTATCGCTGCAATATCTATTTCTGATCCTAGCCATATTACATGTACTGCAAATGATTATGGCTATGCATTTGTTTTCTCAAGATATGTTGGAGCATTAGGCAGACCAGGTGATGTGCTACTTGCAATCAGTACCAGTGGAAATTCAGAAAATGTATTAAAAGCTGCTGAAGAAGCAAAAGTTAAAGGTATGAAGGTGGTTGGGCTGACTGGAAAAAATGGAGGTAAACTTGCAGGTCTGGCAGATGTGGTTGTTAATGTTAGCCATCATGGATTTGCAGACAGAATTCAAGAAGTACATATAAAAATTATTCATATATTAATTTTATTAATCGAAAAAGGGCTGGCTAAATAAGCCCTTTTTTTAACTCTTTCAACTTGCTAAGCTATGGTTGCCAAAACTTTTGGAAGCGCCGTTTATGGCGTGAATGCCTATACTGTTACTATTGAAGTAAATATAGGCCAAGGTACTAAATTTTTTATCGTTGGTCTTCCTGACAGTGCTGTCAAGGAAAGCGAACATCGAGTGGAATCAGCTATTAAAAACCTGGGTTATGCAATGCCAAGGCAAAAAGTAGTTGTAAACCTTGCTCCTGCTGATATCAAAAAAGAAGGGTCTGCTTATGATTTGCCAATTGCTTTGGGGACACTTTTAGCATCTGACCAGATTATTGCAGAAGATTTTGATCAATACGTGATTATGGGAGAGCTGTCCTTAGATGGAAAGCTGAGGCCAATTAAAGGAGTTCTGCCCATTGCAATTGAGGCAAGAAAACAAGGTTTTAAAGGGTTTTTGCTTCCCAAGGAAAATGAAACAGAGGCGGCAATAGTAAATAATCTTGATATATATGGAATTTCGGATCTTCAGGAAGCCATTGATTTTTTTGAAGGAAAAGTTCAGTTAAGACCATTGAGGGTTGATACACGTTCAATTTTCTTTAATCAGATTAATAATTATGATGCCGATTTTGCTCATGTACAAGGACAGGAAAATATTAAAAGAGCATTGGAAATAGCCGCCGCAGGTGGGCACAACGTAATTATGATTGGTCCTCCTGGGGCAGGAAAGACAATGTTGGCCAAAAGACTTCCCACTATTTTGCCTCCGCTTACTTTAAATGAAGCACTTGAAACTACCAAGATACACTCTGTTGCAGGTAAGTTAAAAGGAGCCGGAGCATTAATTTCCACTCGTCCCTTCAGATCTCCTCATCATACAGTTAGTGATGTAGCTTTGGTAGGAGGAGGTGGGTATCCTCAGCCCGGTGAAATTTCTCTCGCGCACAATGGTGTTCTTTTTTTGGATGAGTTACCGGAATTTAAAAGGACTGTTCTTGAGGTAATGCGGCAACCACTTGAAGAAAGAAAAGTATGTATTTCCAGAGCAAAGATTTCGGTAGAGTTTCCATCAAATTTTATGTTGATTGCCAGTATGAATCCATGCCCATGTGGATATTACAATCACCCGGAAAAAGAATGTGTATGCGGGCCTGGTGTTGTACAAAAATATCTTAATAAAGTAAGTGGGCCGCTTTTGGATCGAATCGATCTACATGTAGAAGTAACGCCGGTCGGTTTTGATGAAATGTCTTCGATCCGAAAAACCGAAAGCAGTGAGGAAATCAGGGAACGTGTTATTAAAGCGAGAGAAATTCAGCAGAAAAGATTTGAGGAACTGCCCACTAGTGACCATCCTATACACTCAAATTCAATGATGCCTTCCCAGATGGTTAAAGAAATTTGTATTATTTCTGAACCAGGAAAAAATCTGCTTAAAAGCGCTATGGAAAAATTAGGTCTTTCTGCCAGAGCTTACGATAGAATTTTAAGAGTTTCAAGGACTATTGCAGACCTCGCTGAAAGCGAAGAGATTAAGGTTGAGCACCTGGCCGAAGCTATTCAATATAGAAGTCTGGACAGGGAAGGTTGGGCAGGTTAAATTTTTATACCAATTCAGGAACTTTATTTATTCTTATTAAATTATGACTTTAGGAGAAATTTCATGGTTCTCCTTTAAACCCAATAATTTCCAGAATGTTTGGCATGGTTTTTATCCTAAAATTGGTTAACTTCACAATTAATAATCAGCAATATGAAGAAACATATACAAAAATTGTTTTTTATAGTCTTTATGGTAATCTGGGGCCTTGCGGTTTCAGTGGCCCAGACACATCAGATTGCTGTTGTTAATTATCGTTTTGACCCAGAGGTGTTGAATGTCGGTCCAAACGATACCATAGAATTTACCTGGCTGGGAAATGGAAATTCCTCAAGTTCTCATCCTGTAAAAGCAAATGATAATTCATTTGCTTCTCCATCTCAGGGGAGTGTAACCTCTTATAAAGTGTTCGCAAAAAATCTGACTCCGGGAACCAACTATCCATATATTTGTACTACCCATTCTTCCATGCAAGGGACTATAAATGTTTCGGTGACATCTAGTCTGGCGGATCTTAGAGAGTCTAAATATGAGTTTCATATTTCTCCTAATCCATTTGATGATGAACTGAATCTTACAATTTTTCCAGGAAATAAAAATGTCAAATTTATTAAGATTTTTGATATCATAGGGAAAGAGGTGGCATCCATAGATTTAAGCAGCAAGGTTGGACCTTCAGCTTATAAGGTTGATTTTTCCAATCTTAGACCAGGACTTTATTTTTGCAACGTATATTCAGATAAGGGCATCATAGAAACCAGAAAAATTTTGAGAAACAGGTCTTAGTTATTTAAACTGTTTTACAATTTAAGAAAAGAGATTCCTTTGGGATCTCTTTTTGTGTTTTATGCCACAAAATACCCTGTCTGATATTATAGGTTTTGGGCCATGTATTTTTGAACATTCAATAAAGGAAGGGGAATTAATAGTCAATTGACAGAATTTTGCTAATTTCGCCTTCCATAAATTTTTAATTGGTAAAGATGTATAATTCAAATTACTCAAAACTAAATAACCTCTTGGGGTGGTTGGTTTTCATTTTTGCAACAGCTGTTTATGTGCTTACCATTGAGCCTACGGCAAGCTTTTGGGATTGTGGTGAGTTTATCGCTTGCTCCTACAAATTACAAGTCCCTCACCCTCCGGGAGCTCCATTCTTTTTATTAATAGGAAGAATATTTTCTTTACTGGCTTCTGATGTAACTCAGGTGGCATTCTGGATCAATATGGTTTCTGCCTTATCCAGTAGCTTTTCAGTATTATTTCTCTTTTGGACTATCACCCTCATTGCAAGGAAATTTGCAAAGGATTATGAGAATCCTACTCTTGGTGAAAAAATTGCAATATTCGGAAGCGCGGTAGTAGGTAGCCTTGCATTTACTTTTTCAGATTCATTCTGGTTCTCGGCTGTTGAAGCTGAAGTATATGCAATGTCTCAGTTCTTTACAGCATTTGTATTCTGGGCTATTTTAAAATGGGAAACAAAAGCTGAAGAAACTGGAGCTGACAAATGGTTGCTTCTTATTGCTTATACAATCGGTCTTTCGATAGGTGTTCACTTGTTGAATTTACTTGCAATACCAGCACTTGCTTTTGTTTACTACTTTAAGAAATACGATATCACAAAAGTAGGTGTAATATCGACATTCCTTATAAGTGGAGTGATCATCGTAGTGGTATTATCCGGAATTATTCCAGGCTTACCTTCTCTTGCGGGAACTTTTGAGATCTTCTTTGTAAATAATCTTGGCCTTCCTTTTAATTCCGGCATCATATTCTTTGGTATTCTTTTCCTGAGTGCTTTGATATTCGGAATAGTTTATTCTATTAAAAATCAAAAGTATATTCTAAACCTAAGCCTTTTAGGATTGACCTTTATTCTTATTGGATATGCATCTTATGGTATTATCCTTGTCAGATCGAACTTTGATCCTCCGATTGACGAAAACGATCCTGAAAATGTAATCAGCTTTGTTTCTTACCTGAAACGTGAGCAATATGGCGACAGACCAATATTCAAAGGTCCATTATTTACAGCAGGCTATCCGATTGATGTAGAAAAAGGTGGGGCACTTTATAGAAAAGACAGTGCAAGCGGGCAATATGTTGTTTATGATTACAAGATGAATTACATCTATGATCCCAAGCATGTAACATTATTTCCTAGAGCCTATAGTACTCAGTCACACCATGTTGAAGCTTATCGAAGCAGAATGAATTTGAGAGAGGGGAAAAAACCTTCTTTCTGGCAGGATAAGGGTTATATGTTTAGTTATCAGATTGGACATATGTACATACGTTATCTTGGTTGGAACTTCATCGGAAGGGCCAGTGATATCCAGGATAGCGATGTGTTATGGCCATGGGATTACTTTAAAAAGGATTTACCCGAATACCTGAAAAACAACAAGGCAAGGAATAATTTCTTCATGTTGCCATTTATATTGGGTGTTGTAGGTTTTGTCTACCTTTTTAGCAAAAATAGAAAGGATGGAATAATTGTTTCTCTGTTATTTATCTTTACCGGACTTGCAATTGTTGTATATCTAAACCAACCTCCGATAGAACCAAGAGAAAGAGACTATACCTTTGCCGGATCATTTTATGCTTTTGCTATCTGGATTGGATTAGGAGTGTTTTTCATCGCAGATCTATTGGAGAAAATTATAAAAAGTGAATCTGCAAGATCTGGTATATCCTTTATATTATGTCTTTCTGTACCTGCTATAATGGGACAGCAAGGTTGGGATGATCATGACAGATCAAACAGATTCTATTCTGTAGATTCTGCAAAAAACCTTTTGAATTCATGTGCACCAAATGCTATACTATTCACGGGTGGGGATAATGACACTTTCCCTCTCTGGTATGTTCAGGAAGTAGAAGGTTTCCGTACGGATGTACGGGTATGTAACCTAAGCCTCTTGAATACTGACTGGTATATCAAGCAGATGAAGCAGCAGGCTTATGAATCAGCTCCATTACCAATATCCTTGAATTTTGAAAATTATATTCAGGGCAAAAATGATCAGATTTATTTTGTAGAAAAACCTCAATACAGAAATGGAATCAACCTTGCAGGCTATATTCAGCTTGTAAAAACAGATAATCCGGAAATCAGACAGGAAAGCGGAAGAGGTGATTACTATACGACACTTCCTTCAAAAAATCTATACCTGAATATAGATAAAAATGCTGTCCTGGCAACAGGCGCAGTTCCTGATACACTTAAAGGCCAGGTTCTTGACAGACTTGCATGGAATATCGGAACAAATACTTTGGAGAAAAAAGACCTTATCATTCTTGATATGATCGTTACCAATAATTGGAAAAGACCGATATATTTCTCGACTACATTGTCTGGGTCAAATTTCTTGAATCTTAAAGATTATACTCAATTAGAAGGTTTGGCTCACAGATTAATGCCGATAAAATATCCAAACGCTTCTCAAGGCTTTGTTTATGATAAGGTAATGTATGATAATATGATGAAGAACTTCTTCTGGAGAGAACTTGATAATCCTAAAGTTTATTACGATGAAAATTATTTCAGAATGACTGTAAATTCAAGGTCTCAGTTCTATCGTCTTGCGTCAACACTTTATAACAATGGAGAGACCGAAAAGGCAAAAGCAGTAGCTGAACATTGCTTTAAAGTAATGCCTGATGATCCAATTACTTATGATATTGCAACACCTCCTTTTATTCAGATTTTCTTTAAAACTGGAAATGAAAAAATGGCTATGGATATTGCAAATAAAATGGGGGATAGGGCTATTGAGAATCTTGAATACTACAAAAGAGAAAAGATACCTTATGGCAGAGATTATGAGCTGAACTTCTATATTCTTGATTCTATCATAAGAGCACTTAAAGAAGGTGGAAAAGCCAAAGAAGCAGCGAAGTATGAAGAGGTATTGATGTCTTACTCTTATCTTTTTAATCAGTAAAATTTATTTAAAGAAATACAATCATCACGATGCCAGGCTTGTCCTGGCATTGTGATTTAAACGAATACTTAATGGAGAGAAATTCCCCGCATAATAAATCAGAATTGCTTTTCGGTATAAGACCGATTATAGAAGCCATCGAAGCAGGTAAAGAAATTGATAAAATTCTTGTTCAGAAGGAGCAGTCTTCTCCTTTAATGAATGAATTGTTACAGGCTGCATTTCATCATAAAGTACCAGTTCAAAGAGTGCCTGTAGAGAAGCTGAATCGCATAACCAAGAAAAATCATCAGGGAGCGATTTGCTTTATGTCTTCTATTGTCTATGCTTCTTTGGATAATGTTATTTCTGATTGCTTTCAGTCAGGCACAGTCCCAATGATTTTGGTGCTGGATAGAATTACTGATGTTAGAAATTTTGGAGCTATTGCAAGAACTGCAGAGTGTATGGGTGTCCATGCTATTGTTATCCCTTCGAAAGGAGCTGCTCAGATCAACAGTGATGCGGTTAAAACTTCTGCAGGAGCATTGAATCACATTCCTGTCTGCAGAGAGGAAAGTCTTATTAAAACCATAAAATACCTAAAAGAAAGTGGACTGTCTGTAATAGCATGTACTGAGAAGGCACAGAAGACAATTGCCCAGGCGGCATATAATGATCCTGTTGCAATTGTGATGGGCTCAGAAGAAGATGGTATTTCTGATGAAATCATTAAAAAAGCAGATGAAATTGTAAGAATACCAATGGTTGGAAAAATAGGGTCTCTAAACGTATCGGTGGCGGCAGGGATGATATTGTATGAAGCCGTTCGTCAAAGAGGAGTTTAGGACTGTAAAAAAAGAAAGCCCCGACCTTCGGGGCTTTTATATTAAATGAACCTTGCGTCTTTCTTGTTCTTTGTATCTGAAACAAAATCTTTAACTCTTTGCTCATGATCTTTTTTGCAAATCATAAGAACATCGTTAAATTCTGCAATGATAAAGTCTTCAAGGCCTTCTACCACTACTAATTTTTCTTTTGGTACTTTAACGATACAGTTTTTAACATCATAAAGCATTGTATTGCCTTCTATCACATTGCTGTTCTCATCTTTATTGGATAGTTCATACAATGACTTCCAGGTACCAAGATCACTCCAGCCAAAGTCGCTTAGCATTACAAATACTTCTTCTGCTTTCTCCATGATACCAATATCTATAGAGACATTCTTACATTGAGAATAAGCTGTGCTAATAAAGGTTTCTTCTTCATTAGACCAATATTTACCAGTGCCTTCTTCAAAAATTTCAGCCATTTCAGGCAAGTGTTTCTGGAAGTTCTTTATGATAGCATTTGCATTCCAGATGAATATACCTGCATTCCATACAAAGTCACCACTTTCCAGAAACTTCTGGGCTAGCTCTAGCTGTGGTTTTTCTGTGAACGTTTTTACTTTTTTTATTCTCTCTGGATTATCTTCAAAATATTGGATGTATCCATATCCCGTATCAGGCCTGCTTGGTTTAATGCCCAGAGTAATAAGTTTTTCGCTTTTCGCAGCTTCATCCATTGCGATCTTTATGGTAGACTCAAACTCATTTTCTTTAAGAATAACATGGTCTGAAGGCGCAACTACCATAGTTGCATTAGGATTGCTTTGTTTTATCTTATAACATGCATACGCCACACAAGGAGCAGTATTTCTGGCTATTGGCTCGCTCAGTATCTGCTCATCTTTCATGAATGGCAGTTGTTGCTTCACCAGGTCTGCATATATTTTGTTTGTCACAACCAAAATATTCTCTTTTGGAAGAATATTGAAATATCTCTCTGCGGTTTGTTGCAAAAGAGATTTTCCGGTACCTAATACATCGTGAAACTGTTTTGGGAATTTTTCTCTGCTGAAAGGCCAAAATCTGCTTCCGATCCCACCGGCCATAATCACCACATAATAGTCTTTATTCATTATGTTTTAAAATTTAAAAATTGATCTTAATTAAGATTAGACAAGCCCCTCTTTTAATAAATCATGAAGGTGTATAAAGCCCTCTACTTTTTTTCCGTTAACGACTACCAGCTGGGTTATGTTATTCTGCTGCATGATATTTAGAGCATTTACTGCATATTCCTCGCTTTCTATGGTTTTAGGGTTTGGGCTCATGATATCAATTGCACTGATACCTTCTATTGTCCCAAATTTATCAAGCATTCTTCTGATATCCCCATCTGTAACTATACCGATTAGTTCGTCATTCTTATTGACAACGGCAGTAGCTCCAAGTCTTTTCGATGAAATTTCGAATATAACTTCTTTTATACCTGCATTTTCTTTTACTGCCGGTCTGCTGTTGTGAGGAAAAATATCTCCCACTCTTAAATATAATCTTTTTCCCAGAGATCCCCCCGGATGATATAATGCAAAATCGCTACTGGAAAAGTTTTTCATTTCCAAAAGGCAAACAGCTAAAGCGTCGCCAATTGCCAGTGTAGCAGTTGTACTTGTAGTTGGAGCCAGATTATTTGGGCAAGCTTCTTTTTCTACTGTGGCATTCAGAATAAAATCTGCTTCCTGAGCAAGAAATGATTCAGTATTGCCCACAAGTGCAATTATTTGACATCCAGTTCTTTTGATGAGAGGTACGAGTACCTTGATTTCCGGTGTATTACCGCTTTTGGAAAGGCATATAACTATGTCATCCTTTTGTATCATTCCAAGATCACCATGAATGGCATCTGCCGCATGCATAAACACAGCCGGCGTGCCTGTAGAGTTAAGTGTGGCAACAATTTTACTTCCTATAATTGCACTTTTTCCAATACCTGTTACAACAACTCTACCCTTGATTCTAAGGATTGCTTCTACAGTTTTCTCAAAGTCTTCATTGATGAAGTCTACAAGCTTTTTTATTGCATCAGCTTCACTCAATAAAACATTTATTGCTGTATTTCTAATATTTTTTACTAATTTCAAGGTAAGGAATCATTCGATTGTTTACCTGACAAATATATAAAGGTTTTAAGATTTAATGATGTTAGATGAGAAAATGTTAGTCGAAAATGAAGTTGAGGTAATCGGTCAGCTTAAGGCTGTATTTGGTTACAATCAATTTAGAGGATATCAGGAGGAAATCATTAGCAATGTTTTAGCCGGGAAAAACACTTTTGTTATAATGCCTACAGGAGCCGGTAAATCTCTTTGCTATCAACTGCCGGCAATCATGACAAAAGGCACGGCCATTGTTATCTCCCCTCTTATCGCTTTAATGAAAAACCAGGTTGACCAGTTAAATGCACTGGGGGTCAATGCACAGTTTTTAAATTCAACACTGACAAAAGTCGAGATTAACAAAGTAAAAAAAGAAACTCTGAGTGGTGATATAAAACTACTTTATGTTGCTCCGGAGTCTCTGACTAAAGAAGAAAATATCGAATTCCTTAAAAAGGGAAATATATCCTTTGTCGCAATTGATGAAGCCCACTGTATTTCTGAATGGGGACACGACTTCAGACCTGAGTACAGGAAAATAAAAAACATTATAGACCAGCTTGGTCCTAGCTTACCAATCATAGCGCTTACAGCTACTGCAACTCCTAAAGTTCAAATAGATATTCAAAAAAACCTCCATATGGAGGAAGCGGCTTTATTTAAGTCTTCATTTAACAGAAAGAATCTTTACTATGAAGTCCGCAAAAAACACAATACCAAAAAGCAACTTATTAAATACGTCCTTGATAATAAAGGGAAGTCAGGTATAGTCTATTGCCTTAGCAGAAAAAAAGTAGAAGAAATTGCAGAACTGCTTAAAGTTAATGGTATTAAAGCACTGCCGTATCACGCGGGCCTAGATGCCAATGTAAGGATGAACAATCAGGACGCTTTCCTGAATGAAGATGCCGACGTAATTGTTGCTACCATAGCATTTGGAATGGGAATCGACAAACCTGATGTTCGTTATGTAATTCATTATGATGCCCCCAAATCTCTTGAAGGATATTATCAGGAAACAGGAAGAGCAGGAAGGGATGGACTCGAAGGAAACTGTATCATGTTTTATACCTACGAGGATATACTGAAACTTGAGAAGTTTAATAAAGATAAATCAGTAACTGAGCGTGATAATGCCAAACACCTGCTTCAGGAGATGGCTGCGTATGCAGAGTCTTCTGTATGTAGAAGAAAGCAGTTATTACACTACTTTGGAGAAACTGTAGAAAAAGATTGCGGGTTTTGTGATAACTGTATTAAGCCGAGGGAAAAGTTCGAAGCTCAAGAGGAAGTTGTGCTGGCAGTTAAAGCAGTGATGCAGACGGAAGAAAGATTTGATGCAAGTCATTTAAGTCTGGTACTTGCAGGAATGGAAAATGAATATGTCAAAAGCTACAATCATAATGAGTTAGAGGTTTTTGGCAAAGGAAAAGATCAGACCATAGAATATTGGAACTCTCTTTACAGACAAATTGTATTGCAAGAGTTACTCGAGAAAGATATAGATAATTTCGGAATTCTTAAAGCCACAGAGAAAGGCCTTGCATACCTGGAAAACCCACTACCGCTGTCATTCAGTAAGGATCATGATTTCTCAGGTGAGACTTCGGAAGAGGAAATTGAAAAACAGGCATCGGCAGCTAAATCTTATGATCCTGCACTTTTTGACTCTTTAAAGGCTTTAAGAAAGAAAATAGCAAAAGACAAAGGGTTACCTCCCTATGTAATCTTTCAAGACCCATCTCTTGAAGAAATGGCTACTACTTTTCCTACAACTAATGATGAACTCAGTCACATCAATGGGGTGGGAATGGGGAAGGTGCAGAAGTTCGGAAGGCCATTTATTGAACTGATTAAGAAATATGTTGAGGATAATGATATTGAGACCGCTTCTGATGTAGTAGTAAAATCTTCTGTAAACAAATCTAAAATCAAAATTTTTATTATTCAGCAGATTGATAGGAAAATTGACCTGGATGAAATAGCAGAAGCCAAAGGTCTAAGCCTGGCAGAGCTGACAGAAGAAATAGAACATATCTGTTATTCAGGTACAAAACTGACCCTGGATTATTATATCGATCAGATCATGGATGGCGATAAACAAGATGAAATTTATGATTATTTCATGGGGGCTGAAAATGATAACATTGCCATTGCAATGAAAGAACTGGGTGGTGACTATTCTGAAGAAGAAATTCGTCTGATGAGAATTAAGTTCTTGTCAGAGCTGGCAAACTAAACTTGTACATATAAGCAAAATATACGCATTATAATTTAAATGAATATTCTAATTGTTGGGTCGGGAGGAAGAGAACATACCTTCGCTTGGAAAATAAAACAAAGTCCACTTTGTAAAAAACTTTTCGTAGCTCCTGGAAATGGAGGAACAGGGGAAATTGCAACAAATGTACCTATCCAGGTCACTGAGTTTGAAAAACTAGGTAAGTTTTGTCTGGAAAATCAGGTTGATCTTATGCTTGTAGGACCGGAAGTGCCGCTGGTTGAGGGTATTGTTGATTATTTCAGAAGTATAGACTCCTTAAAACAGATACCTGTAATAGGTCCTTCTAAAGAGGGTGCTCAATTGGAAGGTAGTAAGGATTTTTCCAAAAACTTTATGGTGAAATATGGAATTCCTACTGCTGCATCTAAAACTTTTACTGCGAATGAGCTTAATCGTGGTCTTGAATACATTGAGACGCAAAGTCTTCCTGTTGTGCTGAAAGCGGACGGTCTGGCTGCAGGTAAAGGAGTTATCATTGCTCAATCACATGAAGAAGCAAGGACAGCATTAAGAGAAATGCTGGAAGATAAAAAATTTGGTGAAGCAAGTGCGAAAGTTGTTATAGAACAGTATCTAGATGGCATTGAGTTATCAGTATTTACTATTTCTGACGGATCGACCTATAAAATTCTTCCGGAAGCTAAAGATTACAAGAGAATTGGTGAAAAAGATACAGGCCTGAATACAGGAGGAATGGGAGCTGTCTCTCCGGTTCCATTTGCAGATAAGGTGTTTATGGATAAGGTGGAAAAAAAGGTAATTATTCCTACTATAAATGGTTTAAAGGCAGAAGGGATTGAATACGTAGGGTTTGTTTTTTTCGGACTTATGAATGTTAAAGGGGAACCATACGTTATAGAATATAATGCCCGAATGGGAGATCCTGAAACAGAAGTAGTAATTCCCCGAATAAAAAATGATTTTTTAGAGGTATTAGTTAAAGTAGCTGGCAAAAAACTTAATAAGGTCAATCTTGAAGTATCTGATCAGACAGCAACTACAGTAATGCTGGTAGCAGGAGGATATCCAGAAGATTACGAAAAAGGGAAAGTTATTACCGGTCTGGAAAATATTGGTGAAGTATTGGCATTTCATGCGGGTACTGCATTGAAAGATAATAAGATGGTTACAAATGGAGGGCGGGTTATCGCACTCACCGGATTAGGATCGGACATTCAGGATGCTCTTGCCAAATCAAATAAAGCCGCAGAAAATGTGATTTGGGAAAAAAGGTACTATAGAAGAGACATCGGTCTCGACCTTTTGGCTTTAATTGAAAAATAAAGAATATATTTGTAAATCATTATTTTAGATGGATTTACAATTTTTACATACATATAAATATATATAGGAGATGGGATGCAGTTCTTGTAGTTCCGGAGGCGGGTGTAGCACTGGTGGTTGCGGAAAAAGCGGAGGATGCTCGTCTGGCGGATGTAATAAAATGAATACATTTGACTGGCTCGGAAACATGGAGCCTACCAGAATATCTTCATTTAAAATAGCAGAAATACGTTTTAAGGGCGGAAGAAAAGAATATTTCAGAAATGTCAATGACATTGAACTTAATAATGGAGATCCGGTCATAGTTAATGTCCCCAATGGACATCACTTAGGGTTTGTCTCTCTGCAGGGTGAGTTGGTACGTCTTCAGATGAAAAAGAAGAGTATCGTGGAAGATGATCAGATTCGTGATATCTATCGCATTGCCAATGCAAAAGATATTGAGAAGTTTGACAATACTCAAAAAAGAGAGCTTCCTACACTTTTCCGTACCCGTGAAATAATCAACGAGCTGAAGCTTGATATGAAGCTGACAGATGTTGAGTATCAGGCAGATAACACTAAGGCTACTTTTTATTATTCTGCAGACGACAGGGTAGATTTTCGTGAACTTATTAAATGCCTTGCGACAGAGTTTAAAATCAGGGTAGAAATGAGGCAGATCAGTCTTAGACAGGAAGCCGGTCGTCTCGGTGGAATTGGTTCATGTGGAAGGGAACTTTGTTGTTCAACATGGCTTTCGGATTTCAAAAGTGTTTCCACTTCTGCTGCCAGGTATCAGAATCTTTCTTTGAATCCAAGTAAACTTTCGGGTCAATGCGGTAGGTTGAAATGCTGTCTTAATTATGAGCTTGACACCTACGTGGATGCATTAAAAGATATTCCTACAGTTGAAGATCCGCTGCTTACTGAAAGAGGTGAAGCCTATTTGCAAAAAACAGATATCTTCAAGAAAATCATGTGGTTCGGATATAGAGAGGATACCACTTGGTACCCGCTTTCTGTTGACAGGGTTAATGCAATTCTTGAATTGAATAAAAAAGGTGTTACTCCTGCTTCTTTGGATGAGCACGATACTTCACTCCAGGATGAAGAGAAAAAGGCAGAAGACGATTTGAATGAATTGAAACGTCTGGATGAGAAGTATAAAAAGAAGAAAAAGAAGAAGAAGAAATCAAAAAGTCCTAATACTGTGAATGCTTCAGGAAGCGTTCAGGGGGAAACCTCTGGTTCAGACCAGGAAAGGAAGCCGCAGCAAGAAAGAAGGCCTCAGGCTCAGAAACAACATCAGCACCCGAACAGAGAGAATAGAGAGAAGAACAATCAACCTAACAGGGAAAAAGGACCTTCTTCTCATAATAATCCAAGGGAAAAACAGCAGCAGAGAGAGAATACTCCTAGGGATAATCAGAACAAAGGAGGTCAAAACGTTCCGAGGGAAAATCAGAATAGGCCAAAAGGAAATCCTAATCAACAGCACAAGGGCAATCCAAATCATCCTAGAGGAGGGAATCCTAACAGACAGGGATCTGATCAGAAAAATACAAATATTAATCCGAATTCTACGCCGGACAAACAAGTATGACGAAAAACAGAATTTCGACTATTTTAGTCCTGATTTTATTTATTTTAAGCTCTTGCGACAAATCGAGGATATACGAACAAAATTTCGACTTGCCTGATAATAAGTGGGATGAGAATAAAGAGCTTGTCTTTGATTTTGAGGTGCCGGATCACAGACAAATGTACAATTTGTTGTATAATGTGAGGTATTCTGTTGATTTTCCTTTTTATAACCTCTATGTAAAATACAACTTGTTGGATTCTGCGGGCAGAGAGCTTAATCAAAAGCTTCAAGGAATGGATCTGATGGATTCTAAAACAGGAAAACCTTTTGGTAAAGGAGTAGGAGGAGTTTATGATTTCAGGGTATTAGCGTTACCTGGATATATTTTTCCTTATTCAGGAAAATACAAATTGAAAGTAAGCCAATACATGAGACAAAATCCTCTTCCTCAGATTTATTCATTTGGATTAAGAGTAGAGAAAGCCGGAGCTTAGTACATGAAAGCAGGGGTAATTATTTGTTTTTTTCTATTGTTTGGTGTTTTATCCATTCAGGGGCAACAAATTGATGTAAAGGAAATTGAGCTGGCTATTAAAAATCCTGAAAGCAGATTTTTCTATCCTTTATTGCTCAGAAGGTTTAACTCTCTGGATACAACCTTAAAGAAGGAAGATTTTAAACACCTTTATTATGGTTTTGCATTCCGGGAAAATTACTTTCCTTTTGAAATGGATGAGCTTGAAAAAAGATTGAAGGACCTGAATTATGCAAGAAAGTTTGAAGATGTAATTGATCTTGCTGATAGCATAGTCCATTCTGTGCCAACAGACCTGACAGTTCTTTTTGAGAAATCTTATGCTTTAAGATCTTTGGCTAAAAAGGAAGAAATAATTGCCAGAAGCAAATATAATGTATTACTTAAAGCGGTGCTTGCCTCTGGTGATGGTAAATCTCCGGAAACAGCTTATCAGGTTATTTTCTTTGGGGATGAAATAGAGGTGCTCAGTGCTCTCGGGTTTAAGATTGTCGAGAGGCAGACTATCCTAAGAGACAACCGCTTTTATGATGTCTGGATTCTTGGGAAAAACAAACAAAAATTGGAGAAACTATATTTCGATGTAACAATTCCTCACATATTTGAAGAACAGGAGCTCATCAAAGATTTGAAGAATAGCAATTGACGGAGTTGTTAACTAAATCTTATTTAATCAGGAAGACCAATCTGCAGGATGAATTTTTGTTTTGATATATTATTTTTGCTCCATCAAACGTTTTTAACGGGTAGAAAATAAACTGGAATGGCTTTTTTAAACTTCCGCAAGCATGCTTTATGGCTTTTTATAATAATGGGACTAGCCTCTCCCTCATTTGCACAAAATGATGGTCCGTCTGATTCGTTTGCTACTGATTCTATTCCAGACATTTTGGTGGCCGCTGATAGTATTCCAAATAAAGCCAAGAAAAAGAAAAGGAAGAAAAGCGTTTTCTACGGAATAAAAACCCGCAAAGGGTTTACAAAAATGGGAAGGGGGAAGCAGGTTACCATAGAAACTTTTCACTTGCTGAAAACCTACAAAGAACCTAATCCATATGTGGGAGAATATTATGTTTTTGATGTCCGTAAAAGAAAGGTTTTAAAAGTAACCTCCATTAATCAAAAGGAGCTGCTCAATTATAGAATACTACATGGCCCTTATAAGAAAACTGTAGGTGGAGAGGTAGTGGAGTCGGGAGTTTTTTATGTGGGCACAAAACATGCAAGATGGGAACGGTATGGGAAGAATAATATCTTGATCGATAAAGTCAAATTTTACAAAGGCTGGCCGAAAGAATCGGAAATCACATACTTTGACAACGAAAGGATAAAAGTAAAAGAAGTGAAGCCACTAATTAATAAGCAGCTCAATGGTACTTATTGTCTGTTTAATGAAAAGGGCTGGACCCTGGTCCAGGGAAAATATATTGATGGTATTAAAGTCGGGATCTGGGTAGAATATTTTACAGAAAAGAACAAGCGCAGAAAAGAAACTCAATATCCGGCGAGCCCATACAAAGATGAGCAGTTTGAGCCTTATGTGCTTACTGAATGGGATGATGAAGGGAATTTGATTGTCCAGAATGGCAAAGTAGTGCCGGTCACCAAAACCGGAAAAGATACCCCCGGAAAGAAACAGGCCCAAAGACCGCCGAATAGTAACAGAAACAGGAAGCAATAGGATGAACAGTAATAGTGAACAGGTTCTATTCACTATTACTGCTCTCTATTTACTGTCTCAGTGGAATGCGTCCTCAAAGTGGACAATCTCTTGTCCGGTAATCGCAATAATATCAAACCGAATAGGGCCTTTCCAGTCATTTTCAAAAATAAAGTTCTCAGCGGCAGTCATAACCAGAGAAGCTTTTCTTTCGGAGACAGAAGCTTCCGGAAAGCCAAATTTTGAATTCTTTCTTTTTTTGACCTCTACAAAAACCAGCAAATTTTCTTTACAGACTATAATGTCGATTTCAAGCTTTTTATAGCGGTAATTCCGAAGGAGTACAGAGTAGCCTTTTTTCTGCAGAAATTTTCCTGCCATGTCCTCCCCGTTTTTCCCCGAAATAACATTGTTTCCCATTGGCTTTTTGTCGTTGATGCGTTAATGAAGTATCTTTGGTACCCTGAAATTCAGGTGTAAAGCTATAAAGTTGTGAATGAAGTAATTAATAAAAAAGTCTTTTTTGAAAATCTTGGTCTTATCAGCTACAAAGAAGCCTGGGATTATCAAACTAAGCTTTTTGATGAAATCGTATCTGTTAAACTTTCAAACAGAGGATTATCTGCGGAAGACCAAAAGCCTACACCCAATTACTTGCTGTTTTGTGAGCATCCTCATGTTTATACGCTAGGCAAAAGCGGAGATGCAGGTCATTTGCTTTTACAAGAAGATCAGCTTGAAAAGAAAGGCATTGAATTTTACCATATCAATAGAGGTGGAGATATCACCTATCATGGTCCGGGGCAGCTGGTAGGCTATCCGGTTATTGATATGGAAAATTATTTTACAGATATTCATAAATACCTGAGATTACTAGAAGAAGGAGTCATACAGACTATTGCTGAGTACGGTATTAAAGGAGGAAGAATTGAAGGATTAACCGGTGTGTGGATTAATTCCGAAACTCCGGAAAAAGGACGAAAAATTTGCGCTTTAGGAGTAAAAACCAGCAGATGGGTTGCGATGCATGGATTTGCATTGAATGTAAATGCAGATTTAAATTATTTTAATAATATAGTACCTTGTGGTATTTCAGATAAAGCCGTTACTTCAATTGAGGCAGAAGTTGGAAGGAAAGTAAACATGGAAGAAGTCGAAGCCATTTTGAAAGAAAAGCTGTCAGTTTTATTTGAAATGATCATTGTTCAAAAGTAAATTTCAGAATCAATGAAAAAGGATATTTTATTCCCTCAGGTAGAAGGTGTTTCTGTGGCTATAGTCAGAGAAGGTGAAGCCGGAGAGTACAATTGGAATGTTTTCATGATTAATGAAAATAAATTTGATTTAAAAGACATAACCATCCGCTCAAAGGGATATGGTCCCAAGGAAGGTGATCAACAGATTACATCTACTTTAAGGCATCATATTCAGTTGCTTTCATCTGAAAGCACACTTAAGATTGAGCCTATAGATCCGGCAGTATTTCATTTATATAATGAATACTGGATCAGTTATTATGTCAATAATCAGATTTTCGATAAGAAATTTATTTTCGTACCGGAAAGTATCATAGAAAAAAATCTGGTGTTTATTCCTCAACTGGAACTTCAAGGAATTTTACACTCCTGATAACTGATTTACAGAGCATATTTGGAAAAAGGATTTTTATCCCTAAAATTTAGGGAAACAATCAGCTTTTTAGAATGGACATACTAAAAAATGCCGGGGACATTTTATTCCTGGATATTGAAACTGTCACAGGTACGGCCTCGTATCATGAGCTTAGTGACAGGCTGCAGCATCTCTGGAAGAAAAAATCAGGGATGATTGATGATCAGAAAGAACCCGGTGAACTTTACTTTGAAAAAGGGGCTATATTTTCCGAATTCGGAAAAGTAATCACGATTTCAGTAGGTTTTTTCTTTTTTCAGCAAGGGGAGTTATCTCTAAAAATAAAATCTTTCTGGGGGCACAACGAAAAAGAACTTTTAGAAGATTTTAAACGGCTGCTTGAAAAATTTGATTTTAGGAAACTAAGACTCTGCGCACACAATGGAAAGGAATTTGATTTTCCTTATTTATGTCGCAGAATGCTTATAAATTCTATCCCAATTCCTGAAGCATTAAACATATCAGGAAAAAAACCTTGGGAGATCCTGCACTATGATACACTGGAAATGTGGAAGTTCGGAGACAGGAAAAATTATACGTCTCTGGAAACTTTAGCCACTGTATTTGATATCCCTACTAGTAAAGATCAGATGGACGGAAGTTACGTCAATGTGTCTTACTACAAGGAAGATGGACTCGATGCTATCAGAACTTATTGTGAGAAAGATGTGCTCGTCACAGCTCAGGTTTTTCTGAAGTTACATTGTCTTGAATTGGTCAGGGATAAAAATATTTTGTTTTGCAATTGATGAATAATTTCTTTTGTTTCGGTTAATTTATTTGAGATCAGAATATTACACAGATGTCTGCTAACGGCGGGAAAAAAGATGAGTTTTTGCTAGATGTTCGAAATTTAAAGACATACTTTAAATCTGAAGATAATATTGTCAAAGCTGTAGATGATGTTAGTTTTCAACTCAAAAGGGGGGAAACTCTTGGCATCGTTGGGGAATCAGGTTCCGGAAAGTCTGTAACAGCGCTTTCGATTATGCAGCTTATACCCAGACCTATGGGACAAATTGTTGGAGGAAGTATATTATTTAATTCCCCCGACAAAGGAATTATTGATCTGACGAAAATAAGCGAGCGAGAGATGCAGCAGGAAAGAGGCAATGATATTTCCATGATCTTTCAGGAACCAATGACATCTCTCAATCCGGTATATACCTGCGGAGATCAGGTGATGGAAGCCATTCTTTTGCATCAAAAGGTTTCCAAGGTAGAAGCCAGGCAAAGGACAATAGAACTTTTTGAAAAAGCAAAACTCCCAAGACCCAACGATATATTCAACGCCTACCCTCATCAGATTTCCGGTGGACAAAAACAAAGGGTGATGATTGCCATGGCTATGAGCTGTAACCCGTCCGTGCTAATAGCAGATGAGCCTACTACGGCTTTGGATGTTACAGTACAGGCAAGAATTCTTGAGCTGATGTGTCAGCTCAGAGACGAAAATGATATGTCAATTATTTTCATTACACATGATCTTGGCGTAATAGCAGAAATTGCCGACAGGGTAATGGTAATGTATCACGGAAAGGTGGTGGAGTCAGGAACCACTTATGATATATTTAATAATCCTCAACATCCTTATACAAAAGGTCTCCTCGCTTGTCGCCCGAGACTGAATATGAAATTAAGGGTTTTACCTGTGGTCTCAGATTTTATGGAAAAGGATGAGTCTGGTAATATAGTAGAGAAAAAAGATCATAAATTTTCATCCGTTGGGCATGCCTTACTTTACAACTTTGTTTCGGAAGATGAAATCAAAGAGCGCCAGGATGACCTGAAGAAAAAGGAGCCTCACCTTAAAGTTAAAGACCTGCAGACCTATTTCCCAATTTCTAAAGGGTTATTTGGAAAAGTTACTGATTATGTAAAAGCAGTAGATAATGTTTCATTTGACGTTTATCCCGGTGAAACACTAGGACTCGTTGGTGAATCAGGGTGTGGAAAAACAACACTTGGAAGGACAATTTTAAGATTGATTGAACCAACCGGTGGAGATATTTATTTTGAAGGAAAGAGCATAAAAGATGTTCAGGGGGAAGATATGAGAAAGCTGCGTAAAGATATGCAGATCATTTTTCAGGATCCGTATTCTTCGCTTAATCCAAGAATGACGATTGGGGAAGCTATCATAGAGCCGATGCGCGTAAATGGAGTTCTGGAAAGTGACTTCCAGAGGAGGAGGAGAGCAGTAGAGCTTCTGGAGACAGTAAGTTTAAGTGCAAAACAATTTGAAAGATATCCTCACGAGTTTTCGGGTGGACAAAGACAAAGGATATGTATTGCACGTGCTTTAGCTTTAAATCCTAAATTTATAATATGCGATGAGTCTGTTTCAGCATTGGATGTTTCGGTTCAGGCCCAGGTTCTTAACTTGTTGAATAAGCTTAAAGAGGATTTTAACTTTACCTCTATTTTTATCTCTCATGACTTGTCAGTTGTGAAGTTCATGTCTGACAGAATTCTGGTAATGAACAAAGGGAAAATAGAAGAAATAGGATATGCTGAAGAAATATATAACAACCCTCAGTCAGAATATACAAAGAAATTGATAAATTCAATTCCAAAAGGAGACCTTGCCGCCATCAGGAATGCTATGTTGAAGAGGAGTCAGGGTCGGTAACCTCAATAGTCATGACAAAAAGCAGAAATAAGAAGGATAAGCCAGGACATGAAAATAATATAAAAGACAAGCTTTTGAATTTGCTTAGCAGGGCAAAATCAAAAGCATATTCTTTTAAAGAGATTATAAAAAAAGTAGGCTTAAAAGATCAGGCTGTAAAAGGCCAGTTTGCCACAGAACTTGATAATCTCGTCAGGTCGGGTCAGGTAGCAAGAACGCAGAGCGGTACCTACAAAATCAATTATAAGTCAGACGGAGCTCATATTGTCGGTCGAGTAGATCATGTCAATCAACGATTTGCCTATGTGATTTCAGAAGATTCTAAAGAAGATATCTGGGTGAGTGCGAATAATCTGAAATTCGCATTTGACGGAGATATCGTAAAAGTACTTCTGAAAGGTAAGAGGGATAGAGGTCGCAGTCCGGAAGGGGAAGTCGTTGAAATACTTGAAAGAAAGAGAACCGATTTTGTCGGAAAAATAGAATTATCTCCACGTTTTGCTTTCGTCGTTCCTAACAGCAGAAAAATTTTCTACGATATTTTTATTCCCTTAGATAAAATCAAAGACGCCAAAGAAGGCCAGAAAGTAGTAGCCAGAATAGTTGAGTGGCCGGATAAAAATCATAATCCTGTTGGTGAGGTAATAGAGGTATTGGGCAATGCAGGAGAAAATGATGTAGAGATGCACTCTATTATGGCCGAATACGGTCTTCCATGGGAGTTTCCTGAAACTGTTGAAAAGGATGCAGATAGAATCCCTGTGGAAATTCCGGAAAATGAAATAAAGAAAAGACGGGATTTCAGGTCGATTACTACTTTTACAATAGACCCTGTTGATGCAAAAGACTTTGATGATGCACTTTCTATAAGAAAACTTGAAAACGGAAACTGGGAAGTGGGTGTTCATATTGCTGACGTGACACACTATGTAAGGCCTGGAACACCACTTGAAAAAGAAGCATACAAAAGAGCTACTTCTGTTTACCTCGTAGATCGGGTAGTTCCGATGCTCCCGGAAAAACTTTCCAATAATCTTTGTTCTTTAAGGCCTCATGAAGATAAGTTGACTTTCTCTGCAGTCTTCGAGATGGATCACCAGGGCAAAATTCTGGATGAGTGGTTCGGAAAGACCATTATTCATTCTGACAGAAGATTTGCTTATGAGGAGGTACAGGAAATACTTGAAGGAAAAGACGGGGATTTCAAAGAGGAAATCTTTGCATTGGACGAGCTCGCTAAGATCATGAGAGCCGAGCGTTTCAGGAGAGGTGCAATTGCTTTTGAAACAGTAGAAGTAAGATTCAAACTGGATGAGAAGGGTAAACCTTTGGGGGTTTATGCAAAGGTCAGAAAAGATGCACACAAGCTCATAGAAGACTGGATGCTTCTTGCAAATCGTAAAGTAGCTGAATATGTCTATTTTATGAAAAAAGGAGATGAGAAAAATACGTTTGTGTATCGTATCCACGATCATCCGGATCCTGAAAAGCTTAATTCGCTTGCCATTTTTGCAAGAAAATTTGGTCATAGTCTGGATTTGAAAGATAAAAATCTATCAAATGCATTAAATAAACTGGTAACTGATGTCGAAAATACTCCGGAACAAAACGTGTTGCAAAGTTTAGCCATAAGATCTATGGCAAAAGCAAAATACACGACAGAACCGGAAAAGCACTTCGGTCTGGCATATAAGCACTATACTCATTTTACTTCTCCGATCAGAAGATATCCTGATGTAATGGTACATCGCCTGCTGGAACATTATCTCAATGGAGGCAAGTCTGAGAACAAGACTTATTATGAAGATCTTTGTGAGCACTCTTCTGACATGGAAAAGGTAGCTGCAGAAGCGGAAAGAGCTTCTATTAAATATAAGCAGGTAGAATTCATGGAGACCATGATTGGCCAGGAGTTTGAAGGTATCATCAGTGGTGTGGTAGAGTTTGGGATGTTTGTAGAGCTTGTAGAAACGAAATGCGAAGGAATGATTCGTCTGAGCGAACTGGAAGATGATTTTTATGAGCTTGATGCAGAAAATTACAGAGTAATAGGCAAAAGAAATAAAAAAATATTTACTTTGGGAGATCATGTAAAGGTGAAGGTGATGAACACCAACCTTGAAAAACGAAGTATAGATCTTGCTTTTGCCGGAAAATGATTTTCAGTCAAGAAAGAGCTTTAAATAAGCTTGACACTGCATTCAATGCACACAGTCCGGGTAATTCTCCCGTTGAACTTTACGAACCAATAAACTACATCATATCCCTTGGGGGAAAAAGATTGCGGCCATTGCTCACCCTAATGGCCGCAAATTTATTTTCTGAGGAGTGGGAGGAGGCTATCAAACCTGCCATGGCTGTAGAGTATTTCCATAATTTCACCTTAATGCATGATGATATTATGGATAAAGCACCTCTGAGAAGGGGAAAACCTACCGTTCACGAAAAGTGGAATATTAATACCGCAATACTTTCCGGAGATGTAATGCTTGTGAGAGCTTATGATCTCTTGTTGGAATCAGAAGATTCAAAACTTCGCGAAATAATCAGGGCATTCAATGATTGTGCAGCTAAAGTCTGCGAGGGCCAACAGCTGGATATGAATTTCGAAGGTGCCGATAATGTGTCCATTCCGGCATACCTGGATATGATTCGTAAGAAAACTGCCGTCCTTCTTGGTTTCAGTCTTAAGCTTGGAGGAATTATTGGTGGTGCGGAAGAAAAGGACCTGGAGTTGCTGAAAGAATTCGGAGAAAATATAGGTCTGGCATTTCAGCTGATGGATGACCTTCTGGATGTTTATGCAGATCAGGAAAAATTCGGAAAGAAAGTAGGAGGAGATATTGTAGCAAAAAAGAAAACCTATCTTTTGATAACTGCTTTGGAAAAAAGTAATGAAGCCGGAAAGAAAAAGCTTATCTCTCTGCTGGAAAATCAGTCCCTCAAAGAGGATGAAAAGGTAAAAAAAGTAAAAGAAATTTACGATTCTCTGAAAATAAAGGAACTAACTGAAGCAAAAATGTCTGAGTATTATAATGCAGGTATTCAAAAGTTAGAAAAAGTTGAAGCCCCGTTATTAAGGAAATCGCATCTGCTCCGTTTTGCAAACGGACTTATGAAAAGAGAAAGTTAATATGTCAATCACTATTATATTAATCATCATTACAGTTGCATGCAGTTTTTATGCATGGAATAACGAATCAGTGTATTCCGGTTGGATGTTAAATCCCTACATGATCAGTAGTAAGAAACAGTATTACCGGTTCGTCACTTCAGGTTTTATTCATGCAGATTACATGCATTTGTTTTTTAATATGTTGTCTTTGTATTTCTTCGGAGATTTATTGGCAGCAAAGATGGGAATAGTCGAGTTTGTGCTATTGTATCTTTCAGCCATTATTGTTTCTGATTTACCAACTTATTTAAAAAATAAAAACAGCCAGAAGTATAATTCATTAGGAGCTTCGGGAGGTGTGTCGGCAGTTATATTCGGTTGTATTTTGTATCAGCCTGTCGGAATGGATATATGCATATTCTTTGCACTCTGTGTTCCCGCATTTATTTATGGAATCTTATTTCTGATCTATTCCTATTATATGGGGAAAAGATCCGGAGATCGTATAAACCATGATGCGCACCTTTATGGAGCATTATTCGGTGTCGTATTTGTATTGTTAGAGGGCGATGGTCATATTCTTCCTAACTTTTTTCAGGAGATTATTCACTGGCCGGGATTATTTTAATAGAAAAATATAAATAGAATATTCTGATCCCATTGCTTTATTGAGGCGATGGGATTTTTCTTTTTAAGTGTTGAGAGGGGAAATCCTCCTCGGCCAGTGTTCTCGCCTGGCCGTCAACTAAACGTTTTTTGGGGTAGCAAAAAGCTGCTGCCCTGTAATCCTGAGCCATGCGAAGGATCTGATAGTCTATAAAATTTTGCATTTTTAAATCAAACTCTTCCGGGTAGCCCAATTGTGTTCTGTTTGAAAGTTCAGATGTTTCACGGGTTCGCCATGACAAGGTAAAGATTTGTTAAGTTGACTATGGTCAGGACACAGCCGGGGATCGGGAAGCTTTCTTCTTTAGCCAAGAATGGATTTTGATAGTAGGGTGGAGCCCTATCCGTGAAAGAAAAGCCTCAACTTAAGGATGAACTTTATTCTGAAGGTGCTACAAAATAGAAAAGCCTCTTTGTGAGAGGCTTTTCGTGAAATATTTTATTTGTAAAATATTAAGCTTGAGGGAAAGGCTCAACAGAAACGTAAGATCTGTTTAGTCTACCTTTTTTAAATACTACTGTACCTGCAGTTAGAGCGAAAAGAGTGTGATCTTTACCGATACCCACGTTTTTACCCGGGTGGTGAGCTGTACCTCTTTGTCTAACAAGGATATTTCCTGCTATTGCAACCTGGCCACCAAAAACTTTAACGCCAAGTCTCTTACTATGTGATTCACGACCGTTTTTGGAACTACCGGCCCCTTTTTTGTGTGCCATTGTGTTACTTTATTTAGAAATTTTTTCGATTAAAACTTTAGTTAATTGTGCTCTGTGGCCGTTTCTTTTTCTGAAACCTTTTCTTCTCTTCTTTTTGAAAACGATCACTTTGTCTGCTTTCTCCTGAGAAAGGATTTTTCCGGAAATTTTAACTCCACTTACTACAGGAAGACCAACCTGAGTATTTGCTCCGTCAGAAACCAAAAGAACTTGTGTAAATTCTACTTTAGAACCCTCAGTTCCTTCTAATCTATCTGTATAGATAAATTTATTTTCTTCTGCCTTATATTGTTTTCCGGCTATATCGACAATTGCGTACATAACAGTATTATATCTTTTTAAAAACGGACTGCAAATATAGGTAGTCGAAATTGAAAAAACAAATCATTTTTTAAAATATCTATGTGGAAAACTATTTTTCTGGAGTATAATGCCTAGAGGCTATTAAAAAAGTACAAAATGTAACCAAAAAACAACCTGTATTTTATTGTAATTTAATAGGTTTTGTTATATTTACTAACATGAATTTACTACTTCCGGTCATTGTTTTCTTCCCTTTGATTTTTCAAGTCGTTTTTATCATATTTGTAACACAACTTTTCCAAAATCCTTATTTCATTTCCAATAGTTCCTTTCTTTTAATAAACAGGAACAGGGGATTTTTTTCCTTAAATAATACAGGGCAGGATAGTAAAGTTTGTCAGATTTTTCCCGGTAGGAACGGGGAAGAATCTCTAAATGTTTTGATTAAAAGAAATTAGATATAGTAATATGGAAAAAAAAGAACCATTACTAGAGGAAAATAAAAACAGGTTTGTCCTTTTTCCTATCGTTCATGACGACATCTGGCAGATGTATAAAAAAGAAGAAGCCAGTTTCTGGACTGCAGAGGAAATAGACCTTACCCCTGATCTTGCTGATTGGGAGAAGCTTAATGAAGGTGAAAAACACTTTATCACTCACGTACTTGCATTTTTTGCAGCTAGTGACGGTATTGTAAATGAAAACCTGGCAACAAGCTTCCTGGAAATGGTTCAGTATCCTGAAGCGAAGTGTTTCTACGGGTTCCAGATCATGATGGAAAATATCCATTCAGAAACTTACTCTTTGCTGATTGATACTTATGTTAAAGATCCAAAAGAGAAGAGTAAGCTTTTCAATGCGCTGGAGACTGTTCCATGCGTAGCGAAAAAAGCTGAATGGGCAATGAGATGGATTAGTCAGGGCTCTTTCGTGGAGAGGTTACTTGCTTTTGCAGCGGTTGAAGGGATTTTCTTCTCTGGTAGTTTCTGTTCTATTTTCTGGTTAAAGAAAAGAGGACTGATGCCAGGTCTGAGTTTCTCTAATGAATTGATCTCAAGAGATGAAGGCTTACACTGTGATTTTGCATGTTTATTATATACTAAGTATATCGTTAATAAACTCCCCGAAGAGCAGGTGATAGGTCTGATTACTGATGCTGTAAAAATCGAGCAGGAGTTCATCACTGAAGCACTTCCTGTAGATCTTATAGGGATGAATTCTAGACTGATGTCTCAATATATAGAGTTTGTTGCTGACAGACTTTTAGTAGCTCTGGGGTGTAGTAAAGTTTACAACGTTACCAATCCGTTTGACTTTATGGAGATGATATCTCTTCAGGGTAAAACCAACTTCTTCGAAAAGAGGGTTGCCGAATATCAAAAAGCTGGAGTAATGAATGAGAAAGACAACCATAAATTCTCTCTTGATGAGGATTTTTAGGGGTAAGATTTCCGCTTAAAATTACAAAGGCAGAAAGTAGTTGAATAAATAAAGAAATTGATCGAAAAAATGCTGGATTTAAATTTAAAATGTATAATTTAATTCAGTCAAAAAATAATAACCTTTACCCCCCTGATATGCTAGTAATTAAACGAGATGGCAGACGAGAGTCTGTTAAATTTGACAAAGTCACGGCGAGGATTGAGAAGCTGTGCTATGGTCTTGACATGAATTATGTCAACCCGATTGATGTAGCAAAAAAAGTAATTGATGGAATTTATGACGGGGTAACAACCGTGGAGTTGGATAATCTTGCTGCTGAAATCGCTGCTTCTCTGACAACTAAACATCCTGATTACGCCATTCTAGCTGCAAGAATTGCTATCTCTAATCTTCATAAAGTAACAAGCAAGTCTTTCTCAAATACAATGAAAAGGCTTTATACTTATGAAGATCCAAAAACAGGAGAAAACGCTTCTCTTCTTTCTAAAGAAGTTTATGAAGCAATCAGAAAAAATGCTTCTGTTCTGGATTCTAGCATTATCTATGACAGAGATTATAATTACGATTACTTCGGTTTCAAAACTCTGGAAAAGTCGTATCTTCTGAAGTTAGACGGAAAAATAGTTGAAAGACCTCAGCACATGCTGATGCGTGTTGCAATAGGTATTCATACCAACGATATCGATGCTGCGATAGAAACCTACAATCTTCTTTCTGAGAAGTGGTTTACGCACGCTACTCCTACTTTATTTAATGCTGGAACACCGAAGGCTCAGTTGTCTTCATGCTTCCTGTTAACAATGAAGGATGACAGCATAGAAGGTATTTATGACACTCTGAAGCAATGCGCTAAAATTTCACAATCTGCCGGGGGGATCGGATTGAGCATTCATGGCGTAAGAGCTACAGGGTCTTATATTAAAGGAACAAACGGTACCTCTAACGGTATCATTCCAATGCTTCGTGTTTTTAATGACACAGCAAGATATGTTGATCAGGGTGGTGGCAAGAGAAAAGGAGCATTTGCAATTTATCTTGAGCCATGGCATGCAGATGTTTTTGAATTCCTTGATCTGAAGAAAAATCACGGTAAAGAAGAACTTAGAGCAAGAGATCTTTTCTTTGCTTTATGGATTCCGGATCTTTTCATGAAACGTGTGGAAGAAAACGGTGAGTGGTCATTGTTCTGTCCGAACGAGGCTCCGAACCTTGATGAAACATATGGTAAAGAATTCGAAACTCTTTACGAAAAATACGAGAAAGAGGGAAGAGCCAGAAAAACTGTAAAAGCTCAGGAACTTTGGTTTGCAATCCTTGAGTCTCAGACTGAGACAGGTACTCCTTATATGTTGTACAAGGATGCTGCAAACAAGAAATCAAATCAGAAAAACCTTGGTACTATAAAATCAAGCAATCTTTGCACTGAGATTATAGAATATACAGCTGCTGATGAAGTTGCTGTATGTAACCTGGCGTCTCTGGCTTTACCTAAATTTGTTATTGACGGTAAATTTGACCACCAGAAACTATACGATGTTACTTATGTAGCAACGAAAAACCTTAACAGGATCATTGATATCAACTATTATCCTGTAGAGGAAGCAAGAAAGTCAAATCTGAGACACAGACCTATCGGCTTAGGTGTTCAAGGACTTGCTGATGTGTTCATTACGTTGAGAATGCCATTCGAATCGGAAGAGGCAAAAGCATTAAATACTGACATCTTCGAAACGATCTATTTCGCAGCCATGACAGCTTCTAAAGATCTGGCTAAGAAAAACGGACCTTATGAAACATTCAAAGGTTCTCCGGTATCTAAAGGGATATTCCAGTTTGACATGTGGGGTGTATCTCCTGCATCTAACAGATGGGATTGGGATTCATTGAAGAAAGAAGTGAAACAACACGGTGTGAGAAACTCTCTGCTTGTGGCTCCTATGCCAACAGCTTCTACTTCTCAGATTCTTGGAAATAATGAGTGTTTTGAACCATATACCTCAAACATCTATACCAGAAGAGTACTTTCAGGTGAGTTTGTTGTAGTGAACAAACATTTGATGAGAGATCTTATCAAACAAGGTTTGTGGAACGATAAGATGAAAAATAAGCTTATCGAAGCAAACGGATCTGTACAGAACATAAAAGAGATTCCTCAGCATATTAAAGACCTTTACAAAACTGTTTGGGAGATCAAGCAAAAGTCGCTTATCGATATGGCTGCAGACAGAGGTGCTTACATCTGCCAAAGTCAGAGCTTTAACGTACACATGCAGGATCCGAATTTCGGAAAGCTTACTTCAATGCACTTTTATGCATGGAAAAAAGGTCTTAAAACAGGCCTATATTACCTTAGAACAAAAGCTGCTGCAGATGCTATTAAGTTTACAGTGGAGAAACAGGCAGATGTTGCTCTTGAGCCAGTAGTAAACAAAGAAGCACAGGACGCAGCATACGCACAGAAAGCAAGCGATATGGCTTGTTCCCTTGACAACCCGGAAGGTTGCGAGGCTTGCGGAAGTTAATCAGTTGGCATTATTAAATTTAAATACAAAAAGCCGGAGGTGATTTTTAGCCTTCGGCTTTTTTGTTGAAATGAAGTACATTTGTACTGTATCAATAGTTTTAAGCGGATGCTCAATTTTAAGTTTAAACTTTGGCTGTCCTTAGTAATAATCGGTTTGACTGGGGTCGCATCACTTTTATTGTCGGATTTACCATTAGGGAATTTACCTCCGGAAGTAACAGAAAAAATCCCGACGGAGACTCTAAAGTTTATTATTCTGATAAACCCAGCAATGTTAGTGCTCATTGCTACTACTATAGGAATCATCCTTTATGATAAGGTAAATCTATCCGTACCTCTTTTAGAAAAACTACTTGATAAAAGTGATGCTTCTTCCTTTATCTTAAAAGCCATTATGGTAGAAGGCATTATTCTGGGAATTTTAGCTGGAGTGGCAATTCTGGCTGTTCCATATTTCTTTAAACCCTATCTGCCTGAGGCTTTGTTACAATCCAGTGATGATCTGAGGTTGAGTCTGATTACAAGGCTTTTATATGGTGGCGTTACAGAAGAGATTTTGTGTCGCTTTGGTTTGATGACATTGATCGTCTGGATCCTTTATAAAATTTTCCGGAAAGTGAGTGCAGCAACCTATTGGATCGCTATTGTGCTGGCTGCTGTTTTGTTTGGCTTAGGACATTTGCCTGTAGTATATCAGATGGTTTCGGAGATGACCTTCGCTGTTTATGCTTATATCATTCTGGCGAATAGTATAGCGGGAGTGCTTTTTGGATATGCCTACTGGAAGAGGGGGCTTGAAAGTGCTGTTGTTGCACATGCTTTTACTCATTTGACAATGGTGGGGATGAACTTATTTGTTAGTTGAGACCCATAGAAATAAGAATTTCTGAATCACAAGGTGCTATGTTTATAGAAAGTCATAGTTTCAAAATTCACACAAGGAATATAATATATTGCCAATAGCTCTTTTAATATGTCAAAATTCTTTGGGAAAACCTGGTGGGGAGAACAGTGGCTGAATTCTCTTACAAATATTGATTACAACAATCGCCTTCCACGGGGTGTTACTTATGCCAGAAATGGCTCTGTCAGTAGTATAAAAATTGATGAAAACATCATCACTGCAAAGGTTAGGGGAAGCAGGCCCAAACCTTATGATGTTATGATTGTAATACCTCCCTTTTTTGAAAATGATATTGAGGGGTTAATTGAAGCAATTGCTGAAAAACCTTTTATAATTTCCCAATTATTAAACAGAGAGCTGGATCCGGAAGTATTATCTATTGCAGAAAAGCAGGGCCTTAAGGTTTTCCCGAAACAATGGACCGATTTTAAAATGCAATGTTCCTGCCCGGACTGGGCAGTTCCCTGCAAACATTTGGCAGCTGTAGTTTATAAAGTAAGCGCTGAAATTGATAACAATCCTTTTCTGGTATTTAGTCTGCACAGGCTAGATATTGCACAGCATCTGAAAAAGATGAATATCCTGATTCAGCAGCCCGATAAAAATGATATACCGGATTTAAAATCACTTTTGGTAAAGGAGAAAGCACTTAAAGAAAATAAAGTTAAAAAGAATAAATCAGACGAGGAGGGGAAAAGTGTTGCCCTGAATCTGTCAGCGATTCCTTCTGTTACTGAACCTCTGATTCAGTTGCTGGCAGATAATCCTGCTTTTTATCATGGAAGCAAAAACTTTAAAGAATCTTATGCTTTTCTTTTGCGGAGGATAGTACGCAATGCTGAAAAGATTGTACTGGCCAAAACACCAGTTGGTACTTTTTTGCCTGTCTTTAATAAAATTGAGATCACTCCTTCTACTTCTGTGACAATAAAGATAACAGCAGATTATGAAGTTTTTGCGGTTATTGATGGTAAAGCTAAAGTGTTGGTAAAACAACTCATTCCGCTATTATGGAATATACCTTCTGTATCTATTGACCAATATCAGGATTCAGTTGTTGTTCTTAAGAAAGTATTACAACTATCACTTAATCTGCTTGCTAAAGGAGCTGTTGTTCCTCAGGTATTTCAACTGAAGAATAAAAACATTGCAGTAAGGTGGCTTCCTGCAATGTTGAGCAAAGAAGTTAAGTTGATGGCCGAGCAGTTTCAGAAGGATCTGATACCTGATATTTATTTTTATGAGGAGAAAAAAAGTATCAATGTGGATCAGGAGCTATCGGCAAATCTGCTCTCTGCTTTTTTGTCAGAACTGATTCCTGCACTGAATGATACTGCAAAATCTGATGATACATTCCTGAAATTATTTTTTGAAAAGTTCAGCTATGCCTTTAAGGGCCCTGGAGAGCAAGCACTCAGTGGCGGGATTCAGATGTGGTTGCAAAAATATTACCTTGCTCAGGAAAAGTTTAAGCCTGTAATTATCGTGGATGAGCTGAAGAATGAAAATTTTGGAATTAGTTTGAAGATTCAGGATAGAGACAAGGTAATGGAGAAGCCTTTTAATTTGGCTGATGTGCTTAATCAAAAGAAATATGAGGCTGTTCGTTATGGAATATTACAATCTCTGACGCAGCTCTCTGCTTTTATCCCCGGGTTGGATCAGTATATTAATAGCAATGGTAAAGAAGAGTTGCGCATGAATATGCAGACATTTGGTCCATTTCTTATGAATGCGATACCAGCGATTAAGATGCTGGATATAAGTATACTTCTTCCTAAATCGCTAGAGGAGATTATAAAACCTAAAGGCAGTCTGCGTATAAAAAGTAAGCCGACATCGGGTAATACATTTATTAGACTTGATAAACTGCTTGATTTCGACTGGCAGGTTTCTATAGGTAATGATGTACTGGATCAAAAAGAATTTTCGAAGCTGGTAAATAAATCAGAAGGACTGATTAAATACAAGACCAGTTATATTTATGTCAATGCTTCCGATATTGAGAAGTTACATAAGCATTTTACTCAAACTAAAAATCTATCTCCGTTTGAAATACTTCGGACGGCTTTAAGCAATGACTATTATGGGGCAAAAGTGTTGCTTACCGATGAAATCAAAAAGCTTATAAAAGAACTTACTGCTCAAAAAAATATTGCTTTGCCTGAAAACCTGAATGCAGTATTGAGACCCTATCAGCAAAGAGGCTATTCATGGATGTACTCTAATGCAAAGATAGGTTTTGGATGTGTGCTAGCCGATGACATGGGGTTGGGTAAAACGCTTCAGGTAATTGCTACATTGCTCAAGTATAAAGAGGAAGGGGCATTGGAGAAAAACAAAGTTCTGGTAGTAGCTCCAACAGGTCTGCTCACCAACTGGCAGGCCGAATTTACAAAGTTTGCACCTTCAATGAATGTTAAACTTTATCATGGCTCCTCAAGACAACTGAATAAAAAGGAAAAGTATGATGTGCTGCTAACAACTTACGGTGTTGTAAGAAGCGATGTAGCAGATCTGAAAAAACTTAAATGGCAGGTAGTGGTCACTGATGAGGCGCAGAATATAAAGAATCATGAAACTGCCCAGAGCAAGGCCGTAAAAAGCATTCCCGCCAATACATTTATTGCGATGAGTGGTACACCTGTAGAGAATCGTCTTTCGGAACTTTGGAGTATAATGGACTTCTCTAACAGAGGCTTGTTTGGAAACATAAAAGAGTTTAATGAAACCTTTGCTGTGCCGATACAAAATCAGAATGATCTGAAGGCGGCAGAAAAGCTCAAAAATGTATCAGCTCCATTTGTGATGCGAAGGCTCAAATCAGATAAGACAATTATCAACGATTTACCGGACAAAATTGAAATGGATTGTTTCTCTCATCTTGCTCCGCGGCAGGCGGCTCTTTATGAAAAGACACTTGAAGAGGCAATGGATGCCATAGAGGGTATGCCGACAGATAAAAAATCTCTGTTTGTAAGGCAAGGACTGGTATTACAGATGATCTTGGCCTTGAAGCAGATCTGCAACCATCCGACTAACTTTTTAAAGAATAAAGTTTATGATCCGTCTCTTTCCGGAAAGGCAGAGCTTCTGTTTGATAAACTGGATGGCATAGTAGAGGCCGGAGAAAAGGTGTTAGTTTTTACTCAGTTTAAAGAGATGGGAGATCTGTTGAAGCGCTTTATAAAAGATCGTTTTGGGGAAGATCCGTTGTTTTATCACGGTGGCTGTTCTCTTAAAGAACGCAAGGAAATGGTTGAATCTTTTCAGACAAACAAGAAGAACAAAATATTTATCCTCTCTCTAAAAGCGGCTGGTACCGGTTTAAATTTAACAGCAGCCAATCATGTAATCCATTATGACCTCTGGTGGAACCCTGCTGTAGAAGCTCAGGCTACCGACCGGGCTTATCGTATCGGACAGAAAAGCAATGTAATGGTGCATAGATTTATCACCAAAGGTACGTTTGAAGAGCGCATCAACGAGATGATTCAGAGTAAAAAAGCCCTGGCTGAACTTACTGTTAATACTGGTGAAAACTGGATAGGTAATTTAAGTAATAAAGAGCTGAAGGAGTTGTTTACGTTGAGTGTTTAGTAAGGAGCAGTTTAATAAGCATTTTAATAAAAGAAGCGTCTCAGAATACCCGGGACGCTTCTTTTTTTTCTTTGATTAAGATAAAGTTTTGAATCTTACAATTTTGTTAGTTTATGTATACGTACCCCTTTAGAATTTGAGATTTTAAGGAAATATAATCCGCTGCTAACTTCAGATATGGAATAGGATTTGGTACCTGTGAAAGATTCAGATAAAGTTTTTAAAGACTCACCTTTTTCATTCAATATCTCCACTGATAGAATCAAATCATCTGCAGATCCTGATTCAATGAAGATGAGATCAGATGCAGGGTTAGGATAAATTTTTACTTTTGCCTCAGCTTCTTCTATATTATTAATGGAAGTATTTATGCCATCTTTGAAGTTCTGCTCAGTCAGGCTTGTTGTGAGATTAGAAAACTGAATTGGAAAGAAAGTGTAGCCAGCCTTTGATGCCTGAATTACCCCATTCCAACCTCTTGGATATCTGAATTCATAATAGCCGGATGCATCTGTCAAGAATTGTCCCCCGTTACCTTGGTTGGTAATAAAACTAAAATCATAATTGGTTTTATCTATACCAATTGCTGTTCCATTGTTGTATTTAGCTGAGTCACAAAACCAATAGTATTCCCCGGATCCTGATGCTGTTACAGAAATGGTATATTCCTGTCCAGGTATCAGATTCAAGGCAGGTATAAAGGGTGCACTTACCCAATTTGTAGCTTTGCTAATGGAAGAAGGAACAATTGTTTGGGTTCCTATAATTTCGTTTTCCTTTTTTATTTGAACGTTAATCGTTTGTGTAGGAGTACCATTTTTAATAAGGGCTAACTGAACCTGGGAAAGAGTGTTTGCTGTGGGAATGAATGTTTGGGATAACTCATATTCCTTTCTAATCCCGTAGCCAATTTTAGTTGAGGTCTGACTTTGATCAACTGTTAAAGGCTCTCCCCAGTTTACTGTTGTATTAGTCAAGGGGATGTTATTAGTGGAATAAACATAACCTGACACTTTAACGGGTGAGTAGAGCACAAAATCCTGATTCGAAAGATTATTAGCAACAGAGGTCAATACTTTGGAAGGTGATGGTTGATATAAAGTATTGAGACTTGCTAGCGATAGTTCACCTGAATAGCCGGCATTGATCCAGCATTCATAGTATCCGCTTTCATCAGGTTTTAATTCAGTGCCATTTCCTTTGTAGGTTATGAATGTATAATCTGCATTCTCCACTATGTCTGATTCACCTCTGGTATAGGCAGAAGGATAACCTAGAGACCAGGATATTTCTGAGTCATCCGCACTTACGAGGATTGTATATTCTTTTTCCGGACTGACTTTAATGATGGGAAAAAATGAGGCTGATACAAACGAACTTTTACTTTTAATTTCCGCATTGGGAATTGTATCTCTTCCTATCACTGTTCCTGTGTTATCGGTTATCTCTACATATACATCTTTTGTGGAACCGGCAGATTTATTAAGCATCAGATCTATTTTACCCAGAAAGTCTCCCGAAGGTTTAAAAGATTGTTTTTTGGGAGCCAGGCTTAGCGAAATTGTAAAGTTATCCTCCGTTTGAGCCTGATCCGGCACAATTGTTTCTCCCAATTTAAGAATAGCATTGGCAAGTGGTTTTCCTGTTTCGTCTGTGATGGTTCCGCTAATTTTATAGTATTGGTAATCGATTTTGAATATGTTGTCAGTAAAATCATATACGGAAGGATCAGATAGACTTGTTATCTTTAGCCTGTACAGATCTCCTAACATTGATTCTGTTGGTGTCCAAGAAAATGTTTTGGAGGATGCTTCAACATTGGATGTTAAAGTTTCCTTTAATACTCCATTTTGGAAAAGTTCTATTTTAACATTACCGCTAATGTTAGTTTGCCAGGTGATGTTAGTGGCTATTCCGAATTTCACAGAGCTTGGGGGAGAATTCAATGTGATATTTCCGGATGTGTTTAATTTGAGAGAAGAAGCGAGGTTACTGATGTTGATTGTGCCTTTACCTTCTGTAGCTTCGTAAAAGTTGTAAATACTCTTATCGTCATTAGTATTTCCTGCAAACCAAGTCACCTGATCACTAATATCCATCCATTCCGTTTCATTGAGTGGTGTATTTGAGATGAGCACAAACAAAACCTTAAAATCTTTCTGGGAGCTTAAATAATCGGGGGTTCTGGCCCCTAGTTTAGCAACAAGACTGCTGCCGTTATATGTCTCTCTTGTTCCAGCTACAAATTCAAAGGTCTCACCTACAGGAGTCACAGAGGTAATATCTCTGAACAGATCAAAGGTAGGAACTTCGCTAGCCGGTATCATACCCATAAGGTAAAGTTCCAGTTTACTATATGGTTGTGAATTACCACCATTAACGTTTACTCCGAATTGTTTTACGCTATATCTGTTGGGATCTCCGTTTATGTTTGTTTTTAATGTACTTTGATCAAAACCTCCTAATTGGCCGGGACTTGATCCTCCTGTAAACCCCCAATGACCATCAAAGTTGTTGTCAGGTCCGGAAGCAGGGTCGTAAATACCTGTCTGTAAAGCATAATTGCCCCAGTTATGCATGAACTCATGTAGAGTAGGTCCATACATAAGCCCGGATCTGTATGGTATGTGCATTATCCCTTGCAGTTTTCCTGATGAACCATAATTGCTCGAAGAAGAATAAATGGACCTTCCGATTCCTAAAGTATTGTTGGCTATGCCTGCAAATTTTCCATAGTAAGGTATGGTGGTAGGACGGCTTTGCTCATTTGATATGAAGAAAATGAAATCGAAGTCATCGTTAAATTTGTTGTATATTCTTTTCGTCATAGTCTGTCGGATGGCATCATTGCTAAACCCGTCTTCTGTAATCCAGGTATTGTATTCCTGGGGAGTGAGCTCCATGATAGCAAACTTACTTTGGTAATCGAGCCCAAGGTTTACCTGACTATAGATTGGGCCTAATGCTAAAACAGCTAAAAGAATTGTAAAAATGATTTTTTTCATAGTTGAAGTTTTATTCTAAAAAAGTGAATGTTATTTGTTTAAAGGTATAAGTTATAAATGGAATTTAAAAAAAACGAATGCTAAAGCTTTATTTTAAAGTTGATTATGGGGTTTTGTGACAATAGTTTGTGATACCGACAATTCAGGTTTAGGTCAAATTTACCACCATACTGAAATTGGTTTTGATATCGCAGCAATAAAAAGAATTTTTACAGATGATTGTCCTGGATCAATTATGAAGAATGTTATACAACAAGGCCTTCCACAGATAAAGTATCCTCGTGCATCGATTGTTCAGATATTACAGAACCTGTTGAGCAACTCCATTAAATATATGGATAAGCCTAATCCATTAATAACCATTTCCTATTTTGAAAAAGAAAGTTATTACACCATTTGTGTAACGGATAATGGAATGGGAATACCTCAGGAAAGATTGAAAGAAATATTCAATTTATTTGAAGTCGCTCATTCCGGCAGGTATGATATAGAAAGTCACGGCATTGGATTAACCATCGTAAAACAGCTTGTAGAAGAAAACGTGGGTAGCATATGGGTTGACAGTACATTGGGAGAAGAAACTAAATTCCAGTTTACTGTTCCTAAGAATTAGATTATTTTCAATAGTCGGAAGGCCTTCCTTAATACATTTTGAGAGCATAGTATCCTGCCTTTTGAGGTAAAGATGTATAAGCAACTAAAATTTGATGGAAAAGCCTTCCAACCATTTGGGGATAGCAAGAAATGCTGTGGCATTTTAAGCCTTTCTTTGGGACATTCCTAAGATGCCCCCCCTTCATCATTTGATTTCATTCATTTCTTTAACTATAGTTTCGATCAGAGTTTGGGCATCTCGGTATTTTAATAACGAAGCTGATTGTCCTGCCCAATAAGATTTAAAGTCAGGATTGTTGTCTGCTCCTGGTGGATATGCTTTTAAGTGATTCATAAATTTCCCCTGTAATGGATAAGGAGCTAATAAATGTTCACTTTGTTTTAACTCGTCTGTTAGTCTATTACGTATTCCTCTCGAAAGCCTGCCTGTAAAGACTTTTGTAAGAGTTGTGTACTTTGCATTTTCTGTAAATAATTTGTCTTTATGGTCTTGTGAAGCGTTTGATTGTGATGTTGCTAAAAAGGCACTGCCCATTTGAACAGCATCTGCTCCTAATGTTAATGCCGCTTTTACTCCCCGGGCATCAGCAATACCACCAGCGGCAATGACAGGAATTTTAACATTGTCTGCAACCTGGGGAATAAGTGAAAATGTGCCCGTTAAAGAATTTTCAGCAGAACTTAAAAATGAAACACGATGTCCGCCAGCTTCAAAGCCTGTGGCAATTACTGCATCCACTCCTGCATCCTCTAAAGCGACGGCCTCGTCAACAGTGGTGGCGGTTCCAACAGTTTTTATGTTCAGATACTTACACTTTTCTATTATGATATTGGATGGAATTCCATAAACGAAACTAAATACAGCTGGCTTAGCTTCAAAGATAGCTTCTATTTGTTCTTCAAATTTAGGTCCCAGGTTGCTTGGCCTTTCTGGTATGGGTATGCCTAATTCATTGAAATAGGGTTTAAATAATTCGCATAATTGGGTATAAGCATCATCTGTATAATTTTCCAGGCCTTCATCTCTGTCACTTACCCATAAATTAATGTTGAATGGTTTATCGGTGAATTTTCTTATTTCGTTACAAGTTTCAATTATTTCTTTAGCTGAAAAAGGCTGACCTCCGAAAGAACCTAATCCACCTGCATTTGAAACTGTACTTGTAAGTTTAACAGATGAAAGACCTCCTCCAAAAGGCCCTTGTACTATTGGATAATGGATACCTAATAGGGTTGTAAGTTTTGTTTTATTCCACATTGTCTTGATAGGTTAAATATTGATTGATTAACAAGTGCTGAAAGGTAGTTCCTGAAACATCTGCCACAGGATCTGTTTTGGTCACATTGGTCTTTTATATGATCGCACTATTATAGCTTTCCGACAAGTTTGAACTGTAAAACAAAATCATCATAAATTAATTTATCGCCCAGATTGTCAATAAATTTTCCAGATCCATATCGAATGTTGTACAATGTTCTGTCAATAACTATTTCGCCTAATGAATGAAGGAAGTCTGTAAATATTTCAACCGTAGAAATAAAGATAACCGGATGTGAAATATCTTTGATCGTTAGTATTCCGCTAATCTTATATTTGTTCAACTCAATTTGTTTTGCATTAGTAATTACGAGTTTTGAAGTACTGAATTTATCTACCGCAAAAAAATCATCATTTTTAAGGTGAGCTAAAAATTCATCGTGTGTCTTTGAGTCTTCAATATCGGTGATTGTAATTGATGTCATATCAATTTGAATTTCACCTCCTGAAATAGTATTGTCTTTAAATTCAATAAAGCCATTTGAGACCTTGATACTGCCAGTGTGTAAGCCTAATACCTTTTTGCCGGTCCAGTTTACATTACAACTTGCTTGTTGCATTTGAAATTTTGCCATATAATTTTTAATTAAAAGTTTATGGCACAAAGTTCTATTGGAATGGGCAATTGGTAAAGGACATACATCACGAGTTTTTTGTGATGTATGTCACACTATTTTGAAGGAGAGTTTAGCCGGCTTAAGGTTTCTCTTGTAACACCTAAATAGGAGGCTATAAGTTGTTTGGGGACTTTTTGAGAAAGCTGAGGATATAATTGTAATAATTGGTCGTATTTTTCTTTAGCATTATTGCTTAATAATGAAAGAATTCTTTGTTGCAGCGCAACGTTTCTTTTATTAGTCTTCTTTCTGAAAAAGTGTTCTATTTTGTGGATTTCAGCACAAAGCTTTTCTCTGTTATGATACGATAGACAAAGTACTTCACTATCCTCAATACAGTCGATGTTTATAGTTGCTTTTGTCTGACTATAATAAGCCTGATAGTCAGTTATCCACCAGTCTTGCATTCCAAACTGCAATATGTGTTCTTTGCCGTTTTTATCTGTAAAGTACGATTTCAAACAACCATTTAAAATGAAAAAGTCGTTGGTAACATCTTCTCCTTCCTGGATTACAAACTGATGCTTTTTATATTTCTTATTAACAAAGTGTGACAAAACATATTCAAACTCTGCATCAGTCAATTGGGTTATTTTTTCTATCTGCTGTCTTAAAATTTGGCTCATTCACTTTGAATTTTTTACTGCCTTCGTCTGTGAAAAGTATTTTACAGGCTTGGCGCTTACTTGCAAACAGATGTCTGTTTTTATTTCAAAATAATAGAATAATTAGACCTTTCAAAATTCATGGCGGATAAGGGCATGGGACTGGGCTTGAAAGGGTTTACAGGACTAGTAGTAGAGTTGATTTGGTAGGAGTCCCGCAAGTTCATAAACTTGCTCTCATTTGTGGATTGAAGTCAGATAGACTTCAACCAGAAGGGGAATAGTTGTTGTGCTTATGTACTTTGCTCTATTAGTTTTATCAGTTCTTCTTCTAAAAATTCAACAGTTAACTCGCTATCAAATTCTCTCTTCCATTGATCAATCCATATTCTTTCTCTGGCAATAGATATTGCTTTTGAATTTATAATAAGTTTTGAAAAAAAACTTTTGTCAGAAACTTCAATAGATTTTTTCTGATAGAAGAAATCTAAATCAATATCTAAAATGTAATTGGTGTTCCATTCAATTGGTTTTAAGCATAATTCAAATCTCTTAATTTTTTCACTTAGAATATCTGACTCAATAGACATTTCAGGTTTTGAATAATGGGGATTAACGATAATTCTAATATTGTCATTATATTTTTCAAAATTGTCCACATTTATTAAATCTTCAATTGGGGATTTTGAACTATTATAAGAAAGTATTAATACTTTCTTAACAAATTCACAGCGAATTGCGGCATCAATATGTTCGTCATGTTTTAGTTTTTTTACTAATTCAAAATCTCCATATTTTAGCTTATTTAATAAATCTTGATTTGAGTCTAATTTTTTTGAAATACATTCTGATTGGAATGCTCTTCTAGTATCTGTGTGGTCATCAAAAGATAAAATATTAGGTTTCGAACTTTTATATTTTGCCCAAAATTGAATTACCTCATTATGAGACTCACATATAAAAACTTCCTTTTCGTTTATTTTCTGAATGTTCATTTTTAATTAAAAAGCTGTATACGGGTAGGTAATTGGAGAAGGGGAAAGTAATTCTATCTTTCTTTATGTTCATACGTTCGTAACAGAGTTTGCTACATCTAGTTAGGTACAAGGTTATTATTTAGTTTTCTTCTTTCGTATTGATTTCTTTTCTGTCTCAGGCAAAAAATTCTGTTCTGAGACTACCTTTTTTCCAGATTTTAATTCCAGTTCCTTTCTTGCATTTCCTGCAATCTTACCACCGGCCTTAGCTGCTTTTTTATTTTGTTCAAATCCTTGAGGGTCTGTGTTTATAACAATCTCTTTTGTTGAAGCTTCACCTAGCATAGAAAAAATCAGTTCAAGGTCTGTCATATGGTCTCTTAAGTTCTGATTTTTTAAACCTTTTACAATTTTATATTCAGATGGAGTAAGGCCAAATGTAGCTTTTGAAATTTCAGATGTAAGAATTGAATATTCTTTTTGCTCTTTTATTCCACGGTTTTTCCACTCTTCAGTAAGTTCCTCTCGTATAGCTATACTTCGAATTCTTTTTTCAATCCAGTCATCTGAATAACCTTTCAACTTGTATAGCTCTCTAGTTCTTTGTGTAGCTAATTCAGGATTTTCAATTTCATCAAGTCTTTCTGAACCTATTTTAGCCAACCATAGTTTGAAGGGTTCAGCTTTAGGAGAGGGAATAGATTGAATTATCCTTAATAGTCCTTGAGCGTTAGCACAATTTAATTTTTGTTTCCCCCCTGTTGTTTCTATCAAAAGGGGGGTGACAATTTGTCCCCACCCTTGGGAAAGCAGTTCATCCCGCTTCCTCATTTTTTTTATATAATCGGTAGGGTTGGGTGTATCTGTTAAAACTTGGACAACATCAGCAACAACAAAATACCATTTTTGATCATTTTCATTCCAAACTGTCCTTATTTGTTTACTTTCAAATAGTTTAATGCCGCTCATAAGTTTTATTGTTATAGTAAAAATAATTCAAAAGCATTTTGATAAAAGTAGATCCTATTATCAAGCATAGCAAATGTCGAATGAGTGTGTTTATTGGTTAGGTGATAGATAGTTGCTGCTGCAAGCAGTCCAATAAGGCGTTAAACGAGTTTTGATTATATCCTACTTCCTCAACACTTCCTCCGCCTGCTCTTTAAACTTACCTTTCATTTCAATCAACTCAAGATACACCTCTTTTGCTTTCTCCTTTTCTCCTGTAACTGCATAGCTTTTTGCCAAGTACCAGCGTGCTTCTTCATAGTCAGGATCTGACTTCTTTACATCAAGGAAGTGTATACAAGCTTTTTTATATTCACCCTTGTTGTATAAGTTCAGTCCAGTAGCAAAACTAGTAGTTTGTTTGCTGTTTCCATTTGCAATAAATACAGAATCCTGCATTGCAACATCTGCCGCTGCCGGGATAGTTGCTTTCTTTTTCGCTTCTGCCTTCCTTGATTTGCTATGTTTCAGGGTAATTTCTTCAATCGTCTCTGATTTGTATTCAAAGTTGTTGTGTACTTCTTCAGATAGTTGAATTGCCTCTTGTGCCGCTGGCGCAGGAAGTTCTTTAGCTTGTTCTGTGATCACCGAATGCTCCTGTATTTCACGTATTCCTTTGGCTTCCTGTTGTACATCTGCATCTTGATCTGATATGACCACTTTTTCTTCCTCTGTTATTTCAGGAATCAAAACGCCATCTGAGTAGGTTTGATTTCTTTGCAGAGGTGCTATAGCGATGGTGCTATCAGTATTTATAAGAGCATTGTCACCATCAGAATTTGCTTCCGATTTTTTAACGGAAGCAACTGGCTGGTTCTTCGTCCAATTTTTCTTTAGGATAAAGAACAGACTTCCTCCAAGGAGCAGTAGTCCTGTAATTGCTGCAGCTATCTTTGTCCAATTAAACTTCGTCTGATTATCTTTTACTACAAAAGGCTTAGCTTCTGCCTCAATGGATATTTCCTTGCGACGCATAGGTGCAGCAGCTGGAGCCATAGAAAAGGCTGCTTCCTCCAGCATCACTTCATTCTTGCTGAACTCAACAACTTCATCCATGCTGATTTCACTTACTGGTTCCTCTAAGCTCGCACTTAACAGAATCTGTGACTCCAGATGATTGACTTCATTGATAGAAGCGATGATATCTTTTATAGAATCTTCTTTGCCTATCGTCAAGCCTTCCATAGCTTCACTACAGAACTCACAATGAAGCGTATGCCTTTCTACATGGTTTCTTTCTTTATTGGAAAGCCGATCATGCAGGTAATCCATCATGACATCCAATGAAAGACATTTATCTTCTTTAGGAAATATTTTTGTTGGATCAGTCATCTGTCCTCCTTTCCATGCAATTCTTCAGATTGCGTTTTCCATTCTGAATAAAGCTTTTTACCTCGTTGGAGGAATAGCCTGTACTTGCTTCAATTTCTCTATAACATTTCTCCTGCAGGAAAAACAAGTCAATGCATTTGCGCTGTTGTTCCACCAGTTTTTCCATACAGTTATCCAGTTTCAAAAGGTTTAATTCTTTATCCTCTTCCGATGATAGATGCAAAACATACTCGTTTTGCATAAGCATGTCCGGGAATTTTTCATTTTCCGAAGCTTTTTTCCTTAATATCATCAAACAATGATTTTTTGAAACGGAATACAACCAGGATTTGAAGTAGCTTATTTCGTGCTTTTTAAGGTCTTCTATAAGTTTTTCAAAAATAGTCATGACGGCATCTCTGCTGTCTTCCTCGTCTTTGAGGTACTTCATGCACAGACCAAACACCATGTGGGTATATCGGCTGAATAAAGCGGCAGCCAGAGACATATCAGCTGACTCCTTATATAAAAGGAGCAATTCCTGATCGTTTAGCTCTGAACGCATTTCTTTATCACCGATACGCATGTAACAAAATAACTTTATAAACTTTCAAATACCAAGGTTTTTGATTTTAAAGTTGTCTTTCTGAATTGGTTAAAGACCTCACCCTAAATCCCTCTCCTGAAAGAGAGGGACTTTAATGTCTGTGTTATTAGCCACTTCAGCTTTATAATCATATGTTTTTTTTCGTTGACTGCTCCCTTCTTCTTCAGGAGAAGGGTTAGGGATGTGGTCATTTTTCTCAAATTCAGTCTGTTAAAATTATTTTAAAAATTTTTGCTTCCCGTTTATGGAATTTTTCTGGCATCTGCATCTATAGAGAAATTTAACTTTTAAGGATAAACTCTATGAACCCAAAGTATCAAAAATTAATTCCGCTATTCAGCCTTATTGCCGGATTAGGTTTTACTGGTTTTTCAATTGGATCTGTGTTAAACAAACCTCTTAGTTTTAACGGATGGATGGAGCGTTTAATGCAAAAGATAGAATCTTTTAATTCCAGTCATCCGGAAGAGAGAGTGTATTTGCATATTGATAAGCCTTTTTATAAACCGGGAGAAAGTATCTGGATTAAAGGATATGTTCGCAAAGGCGCTGATATGACTACCAGCAGTGTCAGTGATATTTTACACGTAGAATTGATCAATCCTAAAGGTAGTGTAGAAAAGCATTTGGAGCTTATCTGCAAAAACGGGAGTGTGCAGGGTGATTTTCAGTTAAGCGAAAATGCAGCAGGTGGTATTTACAAAATAAAAGCCTATACAAACTGGCAAAGGAATGAAACAGAAGCTTTGTTGTTTGAAAAGGAGCTCACGGTGCAGAATGTAATCCTTCCATCTGTGCTTTTAAAACTGGACTATGATAAAAAAGCATTCGGCCCCGGAGACCTTGTGAGTGCTACGGCGGAGATAAAATCTATAAGCAATACTCCTGTGGCACTGAAAGATCTGAAGTATGTTGTACAGATCGATGGTGAAAAATTTTTAGAAGCCCAAGGCCGGACAGATGAAGAAGGTGTACTTGCTCTTTCTTTCAGGCTGCCGAAAGACCTGACCAGTAATGATGGTTTGCTGAATATCCTTCTGGAGCACGAGGGTAAAACAGAATCCATTTCCCGATCCATTCCGATTGAGTTAAATACGATCGACCTTAGTTTCTATCCTGAGGGAGGTGATATGCTTACAGGGTTCAATTCAAAAATTGCATTCAAAGGGCTTAATAGCTTTCAGAAGCCTACCGATGTAGAAGGGTATGTGACAGATACTAAAGGAAGAAAGGTTGCATTCTTCAGCAGCTTTCATCAGGGCATGGGAGCCTTTTATCTGAAGTCTGAAGAAGGTGAAGTCTATACAGCGCATATTACCAAACCTTCAGGAATCAAAACAACTTACCAATTGCCTGAAGCTGCATACAGAGGATATGCTTTAAGTGTATCAGAAATTACAAAGGATAGAATCATTCTGGAGTTATCATCTACTGAGAAGGAGGTTTTGACTGTTATTGGTACTATCCGAGGCAAAGTAGTGTACAATGGGAAATCCAACGGTGCTGCTGTTTGCAGGCTTAGTGTTGCTACAAATGATTTTCCGATGGGAATCATTCGTTTTACTTTGTTCGATAGTAAGGGATTCGAAAGAGCAGAAAGACTGGCGTTTGTGAACAGAGACAAACAACTGACAATTTCTCTTACAACAGATAAGGAAAAATACCTTCCAAGAGAAAAGGTTAAGCTTAATGTTAAAGTGACAGATGAAAGAGGAATCGCCATGCCCGGAAACTTTTCTGTCTCTGTGGTTGATGAAAAATTACTTTCTTTTGCTGATGATCGTTCAGGTAATTTGCTTTCCAGATTATTCCTTGAAGCAGACATCAAAGGCAAAGTAGAAGAACCTGCATTTTACTTTAACAATAAGGAAGCTAAGTCAGAGCAGGCCCTGGATTACTTAATGCTTACTTCCGGTTACAGAAGATTTACCTGGAAACAAATTGCAAGCAGCGAACTTCCTGAGATAAATTTCCAGGCTGAAAAAGCTATACTTGCAGGAAACGTTGTTGATGCCTATGCCGGAACCCCATTGACCAATGCTACTATTGAAATACAAGGAAAATCCATCCGTACAACTTCAGATAGCACCGGAAGGTTTGTACTACCTTTTGTTGATCTGAGTGAAATTGTTACTCTGAAGGTTACTGCTAATAACTATGCCCCATTTGTAATTCAGGTAAATCAGTATAGTGATCAAATTCAGTGTCATCTTTATAATGTGCGTAATCATTATTATTACAAGGAGGTTCCCGCCGCAGCAGGTAATTTAGAAATACGGAAGGCCGAGCGCCCGAGAAGAGCAAAGGGTATAGCAGATGATTTTGTGGAGCAAGAAATTGTAAGGGCAGAAGAAATGGTAATGGAGGAGAAGGTAGTATTGGCAGAGATGGAAATAGTTGGAGAAGCTAATCAGGAGGAAATTCTGCTGGGAGCATTGAATGAGATACAGGAAGTGGCTGTTGAATGCGCAAGAAACATTTTTGATGATGGAAATTTTGATGCAATGAAAAAAAGAGCAATGCCTCAGCCACTGCCTATGGTAGCGAAGTATTACAGAGCAAGACAATTCCCCGCTGTTTCGTATCAGAACCAGTCAATACCTGAAATAAGAACGGATTTCAGAAGTACCATCTACTGGAATGGAATAGTAGAAACAGACAGAAATGGTAAAGCAACAGTAGAGTTCTTCAACAGTGATGAGGTAAGTTCTTATACAATTACATTGGAAGGAATTTCTGATGATGGTACATCAGGTAGAAGTGAACAGCTTTACTACACGCAAATGCCATTCAGTATGACTACCAAATGCCCTGCAGATCTGATAAGTGGTGATAAGGTAAATATTCCGGTGACACTGAAGAATAATACCATGGCAACTCTCAAAGGTTTGCTAAAGGTAGATGTTCCTTCAAATTTAAAATTAAATACCGGACTCAACTCAGACATTACTATTGCTGCCAATACTTCAAGGACGATAGAACTGGAGTTTGAAGTACTTTCTAATACAGGAAAAGATAAACTCATCATAGCCTTTGCCGGCAATGGATTTAAAGATGCTTTCGAGCAGGAAATCAATGTTCATGCTAAAGGTTTTCCGATGACCATCTCTTTATCTGGAAAAGAAACAGAGAAAGAATTTAATGTGGCAGTGAAGCACATGGTTCCTGGTTCAATGAAAGCACAGCTGGTTGCATATCCATCCTTGATGACAGACTTGCTCAAAGGAATTGAATCCATCATCAGAGAGCCTTATGGGTGCTTTGAACAAACCTCTACAAGCAACTATCCGAATCTTTTGATAAAAAGATATCTGATGGAAATGAACCAGGGATCTGAAGCAAGTATTAAGAAAATGAAAGCTCCGGCAAACCTGGAAGCTAATCTGGATAAAGGATACGCGAAACTTATTTCTTACGAAACTCAGGAAAAAGGATATGAATGGTTTGGAGGTGCTCCTGCACATGAAGCATTGACGGCCTATGGATTGATGCAGTTCAGTGATATGAAACAGGTGTATAGCAAAGTTGATCAGACTATGATTGACAGGACAGCCAATTGGTTGATGAGCAGAAGAGATGGCAAAGGAGGGTTTAAGAAAAGCGCTCAGGCACTGGATCAGTTTGGAAGAGCTACAGATGATATCACCAATGCCTACATTGTGTATGCTCTCTCTGAAGCGGGCTATAAGGATATAATGAAAGAAGCGGAACATGCTTATGATATTGCATTGAAATCAAAAGACGCATACCAGCTTGCTTTAGCTGCCAATACAATGTTTAACCTGGATGAAGTTAAGAAAGCTGAAAGGGCTATAGCTCTGTTGGAAGCATTGCAATTGAAGGATGGAAGCTGGCCTGGCTCAGTTCATTCTATCACTTGTTCTACCGGGCAGTCATTATTTGTGGAAACAACTTCGCTGGCTGTAATGGCTTTAGTGAAAGAAGAGAAGAAGAAAGAAAAGTTAATTCTGGATGGCGTTAAGTATCTGGTGAGTGCAAGATCTGCACATGGTGGTTTTGCTTCTACACAGGGAACAGTTCTTGCTTTGAAAGCGCTTACTGCTTATAGCATTCATGCAAAGAAAACTTCTGAAGACGGAACCATTATAGTTTACATAGATGGAAAGAATGTAGGAACAAAAGAATACAAAGCCGGAGATTCTGGTGAGATCAGTATTGATGGTTTGGAGTTTTATCTGAAGGAAGGTAACCATGAAATAAAGGTAAAATACCTTGGTGTGAAGGAGCCGCTACCATTTACTTTAGGCATCAATTATAGTACTACATTGCCTCCTTCAAGCAATGAATGCAAAGTTGATTTGGATATCAAACTGATCAATAAAAATGTTCGTGTTGGTGAAACAAGCAGACTTACAGCTGTTATCTCTAACAAAACAACAGATGGACTTCCTATGACTATGGGCATTGTTGGACTTCCTTCCGGAATGTCTGCACAGCCCTGGCAGTTGAAAGAATTGCTGGAAAAGAAACAGGTAGACTTCTATGAAATCAGAGGCAATTTTGTATACCTCTATTTCAGACAAATGGCTCCTAAAGAAGTCAAGACCATTCATCTTGATTTGAAGGCAGAGATCCCGGGAGCGTATGAATCTCCGGCAGCAAGTGCTTATTTGTATTATACCAATGAATTCAAGAGTTGGGAAGAGCCTGTAAGGGTTACTATTGAAAAGTAGTTTTTGTAAAACATTAATTGAATGGGAGGGAAGCCTCCCATTTTTTTTCTGGTTTAAGTTGGCACGGTTTGAATGTAATTCGAGCTTTTACCTCGAAATTATGACTTCAAAGGTCAGGCGTTTGAGCTTTTATTTCGAAAATATGCCCTCAAAGCTCCTTCATTTGACCTTTTTAGCTCGAAATTATGACTTTAAAGCTCGGATGATTGAGCTTTTACCTCGGAATTAAGCCCTCAAAGCTTCGTTTTCCGAGCTTTTACTTCGAAAATATGATCAACAGCTCTGTTCGCAGATTTCTAAATCTCCCAAAGTAGCGTTATTTTTACCCTTTCATTTAATAAATAGAGACTAATGAACATAGATTGGAAAACCGCAAAAGAATACGAAGATATTACTTATAAGAAATCCGGTGGGGTAGCGCGTATTGCCTTTAACAGACCTAATGTAAGAAATGCCTTTAGACCCAAAACCACTTCAGAGTTGTATGATGCTTTCTATGATGCTTATGAAGATGCGTCTATAGGAGTTGTACTTCTGTCTGCTGAAGGTCCATCTACCAAAGACGGTGTATATGCCTTTTGCAGTGGTGGAGATCAGAAAGTAAGAGGAGATAAGGGATATGTAGGGGAAGACGGTCGTCATAGACTTAATATCTTAGAAGTGCAAAGACTTATTCGTTTCATGCCGAAAGTAGTAATAGCTGTGGTGCCTGGCTGGGCAGTAGGAGGAGGGCATAGTTTACACGTTGTTTGTGATCTTACTTTGGCCAGTAAAGAACATGCTATCTTCAAACAGACTGATGCCGATGTAACAAGCTTTGATGGAGGTTATGGATCTGCATATCTTGCCAAGATGGTAGGACAGAAGAAGGCCAGAGAAATCTTTTTCCTTGGTCGTAATTACAGCGCTCAGGAAGCCTTTGATATGGGAATGGTAAATGCTGTAATCCCTCATGCTGAATTGGAAAGCACTGCTTATCAGTGGGCACAAGAGATTCTTGAAAAATCTCCGACTTCTATTAAGATGTTAAAGTTTGCCATGAACCTGACAGATGACGGCATGGTAGGTCAACAGATATTTGCAGGTGAAGCTACCCGTTTAGCCTACATGACCGATGAGGCCAAAGAAGGACGTAATGCCTTTCTTGAAAAACGTAAACCTGATTTTGATAAGAAGGGATATGGTCCTTGCTAGGTATTAATCAATATCATTATAAGAAATCCATTTTCCAGCGCTAAATCAGCGTCGGGAGATGGATTTTTTATGTTGAGAAACGACATCTATGCGCTTCATTGGCGATAAATGGTTCGTTATATAATTTTAATTTCACTGGGCGTCGCCTAGGAGTGTGTACTTCGCCCGTATCGATTCACCCATCCTTCTTGAGTAGTGCTTAGGGGGCTTTGGCTCAGCCTCGTAGTACAACTGGTTTTTTCCCGAACAATGTTTTGGTGCGTCATATGCTGCTCGCGTCTCCTGATGCTATTAAACCTTAGTATGAGTAAATAAACATTGCTACGTATCACTGGTTTAAGTGATTAATATCACTTGCCGCCGGTATGCGCGCACAATCAATATATGACGATTACTTCAACCTTCAGGATTAAACCCAAGAGCAGTATTATTTAACCAAGGAGGAAAAAGGCTTATGTGTACAGCAGCAAACTATACAGCAAAGGATCATTATTTTGGGAGAAATCTAGACCTGGAATATTCCTATAACGAAACGGTAACTGTAACACCACGAAACTATGTCTTCACTTTTCGGCAGGTAGATGCACTCCGTTCTCATCATGCGCTTATTGGCATATCTACGAATGTCGACGGATACCCGCTCTACTACGATGCAACGAATGAAAAAGGCTTAAGTATGGCGGGTCTTAATTTTCCAGAAAATACAGACTATAAACCTGAAGATCCGAACAAAATAAACATTACTCCATTTGAATTTATTCCTTGGTTATTAGGGCGATACGAGAAGGTTGCAGAGGTAAAAGAAGCTCTTAAAGATATAAATCTTGTGAATATTTCATTCAGCAAAGAATATCCCTTGTCACCCCTTCACTGGATCATCTCAGACAGAGAAGAGTCCATTACCGTAGAGTCCCTCAAAGAAGGGTTAAACGTGTACGACAATCCCGTCGGGGTACTGACGAATAACCCAACATTCGACAAGCAGCTCTTTAATCTTAATAATTACATGACACTATCGATTGATCCACCGAAAAATAATTTTGCTCCCGATTTAGGACTTGATACATACAGCAGGGGTATGGGAGCGATAGGACTTCCTGGTGATCTATCCTCTTCTTCAAGGTTCGTAAAAGCGGTATTTACTAAAATGAATTCCGTCTCGGGCAATTCTGAATCGGAAGCGATAAGTCAATTCTTCCATATTCTAGGCTCCGCCGCACAGCAACGTGGCTGTGTTCGATTAGGTGATAAATATGAAATTACGATCTATTCTTCATGCTGCAACACTGATAAAGGTATCTACTACTACACAACTTATGAAAACAACCAAATATCAGGTGTTGATATGTATAAAGAAAATCTTGATAGCGAAGAAATCATTAGCTATTCATTAATTAAAGGTCAACAAATAAAAATGCAAAATTAGGAGAATAATTTTAAGTGGTGCTACGGACTGGAGAATCAGGAAATTCAGGTGTCATTGGATCAGTGTAAGGATTTAGTATAAGTTTATTCAAATCAGAGTGGTCTATTATTTCTAGTTTTTATAGCTCGGTTGGTCTAAAAGTTTGAATAGCTTGTTCTTCAAGAAGAACTTTATTTATTGTTAGTGAAATTAATTAGTAGATAAGGTTAACTGTTCATGAATTGATGTTCACTTTAATCATTCTATTCATGACAGGAATTCTAAAGTGAACATCATAGAAAAGGCTTTAGACAGGATATTCTCTTTAATTTATAATAGTAAATTTTATCGTTGTATAAGTTATGTTGGTATTTGGGCTTGCTCCATCTGAACCTCTTTCTGATTTAATCTGAACCTCATCGGTGCCGACAAAATTTGTGGCAGGTGTATATTTATAAATGATTTTTCCCGAATTATTATCTCTTTCTACTGTGCTTACAGAAAAATGGGTCGCTTGCCTGGAGATCGATGCACCTTCTTCATCGCCAAAAATTCCCAAGTCAAACATGTAAGTTTCATTAGCAGTAATTTTTACATTAAACTCCTGTGATGTAGGAAGGTCGCAGTCAGGGGTATTACTGTCTGAGTCTTTTTTACAGGATGAAAATAATGTTACCAATCCAATTAAAAGTGTTAGTGTGTAAAATAGATTTTTCATAAAAATGGTTTTTTTAGATGTTAGTAAAACTTTATACTATTGAATGTTAAACGTTCTGGTTATCCAAATTAGTATTTATGTTTTCAATAAGAATGCCTAGTTTATAATAATCAAACAGGTATAAATTAACGTAACCTTTTTTTAAAAGTAATATCGTTAAAGGTTTAAAAGCGAAAAATGATAATCTTATAATTCCTCTTAATATTTTTATTTTTTGATAGAATCTCAATAACGCAATATCATTGATTAAGTCATTATCATATTCTTTAAAATTAAGAATATGAATCAGATTAATGATGCCTTCTCTGGTTTTATTGAGGTATTCACTATTGAGCTCAACATCTCCATTGAGAATTGGATTATCGATATGTGTAATGGTAATATTACTTTTTTTTAAAGCATACCCAAAAAGAGTGTCTTCGTGCCCGTATTGTGCAATCCGCTCATCAAACTTAATTTTTTCTAATATATTTTTTCGTATTAAAAAATTGTTTGTCATAAATGACCGATTGGGAAATTTGCGTCTTACAGAGTAAGGCTGGCTTTCTCTTAAAATTCCATATTTCCATCTTAGTCTATACTCTCTTTTGGGAGGACGTGGATCGTAAACCCTCCCACCGCAAACAACGCTCGGGTTGTCCTTGATAATTTCAATATATTTTGGCAGAAAGGAGGATGTTTTTATGAGAGCATCACAATCAAGAAAAAGTAAATATTCATATTTAGCATATTGTAAAAATAGATTTCTGATTTTTGCTCTTCCAATATTTTCGGGTAACTCTATGTAGGTATGTTTTTCGCATACACTTTTGTTTGTAGTCTTGAAATTTTGAGAGCAATCGTCAATAACTATAATTTCACATTGAATATTCAATGAATTTAGTTGCCTTGATAATTCATTTATCAATGAAGCTATATTAAAATTATATACCGGAATACATATGGATATCATTTGTTGAATGCATTATTTTTTATTACAGCATTGCGCCATATCACTTTTTTATATACGCATCACTCCAATGCTTCTTATAGTTAGGACTAAATTATTAATTTACTTATAAGATTCAAAGGGACGAATTGGAGTGACGAATTAAAATATTTTTATCAGTACCGTACTCTCATTTCAAAAGATTGGAAGGAGAGAGAAAAAAAAGACCTCATAATTCCCTGATAGGTATACACATATCAAAAATGTGAAGCTTCTGAGGATGCTTCTCTGGCTCATTTAAGTGATTGATATAAAAATTCCTGTTATCAGGTTGATAACCATTGCTTGGAAACCATTCTTTAAAGACATAATCCCAGGTTGTAAAGCATTCAGCCAAAGTAGCCTCTTTATGTATTACTGCATATTTTCCTCCTGTCAGAATGGTTTTGCCAATAATCCCTTCTCCTTCAATTTCATCAGGAACTGTCAGGCACACATCTGCCTGGATAATCCCTTTGTCATTTGGATTACTTCTGTATACAGTTAAAACTTTTGTTTCAGGAAAATTAACAAGCCCTTTGGGTAACGCCCATTTCAAGAGCGCTTCAATCATTTTTCCAAATGTTTCACTATCGTGCATGTGAATGCTTAAGTTTCTTATGTAAACCACGTGCAATTCAGATAAATCCTTGATCTCTATCTGGATAGATTTGCCTTTGTCCATATTTATTTCTTTTAAGTTATAAATTCTGGTGGCAAGGTAGGATTGAATCTGTTCCTGAAGGTTACGATTGTTGCTATCTTTCTCGCAAATCTTGCTATTTTCTTTGCGCTTGTGATCTCTGAAATCAGTTGGCTTGATTTGATGAATATCTTTGAAAGTTCTGTAAAAGGATGCCTGATTAGAAAATCCACTCCTGAAGGCTATATCAGCAATGGTAGAGGATGGATCATGATTAAGATAGAATACGGATCTTTCTATTCTGGCATTTCTGATAAAGTTATTCACCGTTTGCCCTGTCAGTGCTTTAAAGATGCGATGAAAGTGGAATTTAGAAAAGGTTGATATTTCTGAAAGTTTTTCAAGCGATAGATCTTCATCAAGATGAGCTTTGATATAATCAATAACCTTATTTATTCTAAAAAAATATTCATTTATAGATTGTTCCTTTGTCATTCTTTTACATGCAGTTAATCGATAAACTTCTGATATTCTGTAATCTTATTAGCAAGTCTCATTCCCAGATAGTTGTTGCTAGCTTGCAATTCATTGTGAATTAAACGAGCTTCCTCAAGGTATTCCTTTTTCTTCTCATTAGTCCAATAAAAAGGAGGGGCATATAAATTAGATATTCTGTCAGCCATTTTAATAGCCCAGATTTCCTTTGGTTGCTCTTTTATACGCTTTAGACTATCGAGCATTTTTTCTCTTTTTCCATTGATGCTTGCATTTTTGGTCAATGCTAAAACTCCATTAGCTACTGCATTGCCAAACCTTGATAAAATATCATCATAAGATAAGCTAGTATCTTCAATGGTATCATGGAGAATTGCACATTTTATAGCCAGATCAGAATCCATTCCATCTTCCATAGTAATGGCTGTCATAATTTCAAAAACTACACTGCCGATGTGATTGATATATTCTATTTGCTCTCCTTGATTCGCTCCCCCGTACTTTTGCCCATCATGGAGTTTTGTTGCTAATTGCCAGGTATTTTGAATGTCATCAATTGACCATTTTTTGTTCATTGTACTATTAGTTTAAGTTTCTAAAAAGTTAAAGTTGCTACAATCTTATAATGCAACATAATTCTTTATATACAGACCAGTTGCGTATATTTTTTTGTATCTCTACCAAGATATGTATTTACGGAATAAGATTCAAAGTCGTCGATTGGTCAAGAGGGATAAATGCCTGGATAGTCTATTGTATCTGGGCTTTAAGTTAATAAAGTAGCTCTCATTGGTAGGAAGAAGTCAGATAGCTTCTGTGAGAGGAGTGATCACGACAATGATCAAATAAGATAAAAATTATTAGAAAAGGCTGCCTGATGAGGGCAGCCTTTTTATGAAATTATTAAAGATATTGAAGTTATTAGAGTTTAATTAACTTAATTACCCTCTTCTCATTTCCACTGATGATTTCTAGAAAATAAGTTCCAGGGACAATGTTTTCTTTAATAGAATACTCTACTCCGGGTACAACTTCTTTTTGCTCAAAAACGGTTATTCCCAATGTGTTTTTTAATTCAGCATTGTAGAGTTGTTCAGTATCATTTTCATTTAATATAAATTTTAATTCTTCATTAAATGGATTTGGATATACCTGAATATTTTTTTGCGATGAATTCATAAAATCAACGGCATCTGCATTTGCCAATCTCGCACTTCCAATACTAGTACATGAATTTGTAACACGACCTGGGTCAGAATAATTATTATCTGGCGTCAATCCAAGATATCCCGGTATTGGGAAAATAAGACCATAATCGGTGATCGATCGGTCATATGCATATTGTCCAGCACTTTCATTTAATTTCCAGTACCCTCTCAGGCCTTCTTCATTACCAATCAGTCCTATGTTCATCTGTCCTTGAATGGTAGCCTGAGCCCTTGTTACATCTTTCCAGAAGCGAACTTCTTTTATAGTTCCTCTGAAACTTTTCTGAAATCCAAAATCAGATCCATTGCCAAAAGCACCTAAAATTATTGGATGAGTATCTCCGGTTACGTATGGTGTATTCGTTGGATATTGTTTTAATTGTTCAGCAACCTTGGCTCCATCTATATATAAAATTAAATTAATACCATCATGTACAACTGCAATATGGTGGCACAGGCCATCTTTAAAATTATATTCATAATATAATTCACCACCATAGTAATAAAAGTACAACAGATCATTACCTGTCAATGATTCACTTCTTGCAATTGCTAATTGACCTATAGTAGGACTACTGAAAATTCCTTCATCAGGTGAATCACTACTACTAAATCTTCCTGGGTAAGGTACCTGATCAGATTTTACAATAGCTTCCATTGAAAACTTCATATTTGCGTTTTCAATGTGGTGCTTGTTACTTGCCGGAATATAAATACCATTTTCATCTCCGATAACACCATAATTATCCCCGTTAAACTTCACAGCATTTCCGGAAAGAGTCACAGGCATAGGGACAAAGCTTGTCTGTATTTTATAACATTGGGTTGGGTAAGTAATAGGATAGCTTGTTACAGGTTTTAGCTCAATAATATAATTTCCCGTTGTTGGAGCATCAACCAGGAAGTTTCTTGGCCAGTTCCATCCGGTATTTGAATTACCTGTTATTTGCTGTCCAGCCGGGTTATATACAATAATGGAAGTTGGATCTCTATCTTCCAGAGAAATGTTCAGTTGACCTCTTTCAGTCACGGCTATTTTGAAATAATCTACGTCAGTAGCAGCAGTGAATGTGCTTCTGAAACTTCCGTTCAATGAAATTGCAGTAGCTGTTGCAACAGTGTTGTTAGGTTCAAAAGGATTACATTCCGGTGTAAATGTATTGGTTAAGTTATAACAACTTAAATTTGTAGTTGTTACTGAATTGAAAGCCAGGATAATATATTTTCCCGGAGTGGTTACTGTATAAGATAATGCCAGTGTATTGCTTTGTGTTAAAAATGTATTATCTGAGTTGTAAAGCAGCAACCAGATTCCTGTAGCAGGTGGGTTGGTGAGGGAAAAGGAAAGCGTTCCCTTTTCAGGTACAGTTACCACGTAATAGTCGTAATCATACGTTGGTAGATTAAAATCTGCAGTTATAGTCGAGTTCAGAGGGATCTCCGGCATAGGCTGAGATGGCTGATTATTGGGCTCATAAGCATTCTGACATGAAAGGATCACATCATTGGTAAGCGTATAGCAAAATCTGCTGTTTGCACCCATATATCCATACATTTCAATATAATATGTGCCTGTTGCAGGGACATTATAGGTGATATTTTCGTCTGAAAAACTTCCATTGTATGAACCAGCTACCAGTGTTCCGGATGAATTTAATAGCCTTATATCAATGTCTACAGTAAGACCTGTTAAATTTATTTTCAATACTGATCCTGCAGTTAAATTGCTCAGCTTGTAAAAATCTTTATCGGTAGTGGTGTTTATTGCTCCCTGTACAGAACTTCTCAAAGGAAAAGCTGTTGCTGCTGCAATACCTTCATTTGGCTCATTTGCGGCTGGACAGTTATTGACTTTTACTGAATTTGCCAATGTGTAGCAACCAGCAGTTACAGCACCACTCACACCAGTTACTCTTACATAATAAAGTCCTGTAGTAGTAGCCAGATAACTGATTTTTTCATCTGAGGTTCCGTAATTATCTGAGGTGAACAATACAGTGCCAGTGGAACTTAGTAATTCCAGTTTTAGATTTGCTGTCAGATTTTTCAATATCAGCTCTATATCCTGATTGGCAGTTGTAACGTTCAGCTTATAATAGTCGACATCTGTGGCAGTTGTAATTGCCGCATTATTTGTTGTATTAACGTTTATCAGAGAAGCTGCTGCGATTGATTCATTCGGTTCAAAATTGTTTCCACATGCACTGAGTTGTCCTGAAATAGAATAAGCCCCTAATGAACCATAGTCAGAATATCCTGTAGTAAGATCTCCTTGCCCTACTCCATCTATTTCCAGATAGTATGTTCCAGTATTAACAGCATTGGAGATATCTACTTTACCTGGTCCTGCCGGATTGTACACAGCGATCTGGCCACCACTTGAGTTCAATAATCTTACCTGGATATCAAGATCACCATGCATCTGTGCCGGTGAAATACTCAGCGCAAGATTTGACTGAGTGGTCGCTGTAAATTTGAAATAGTCTATATCTGTTCGTTTGCTTATGATACCTTTGTTGTTTGCAGCAAGGACGTTTCCTGAACCATCTATAGTCAGATTTCTGGCTGAAGCAGTAGTATTCAGGTCTTCATCTGTTCTGTAACCAAAACCATTTAATGTTGTGATTATGTCCAGGTCATCCTGCGGTGTAGTTAAACCAGGGTTGTACGCATTGGGATATTCACATTTACTCCATTGAGACAAAGGGTGGTAATATCCTACGCCCATTATAGGTGCCCAGCCATTATGACCTTCATAATATTCTGATACACCAGTTTTGCCATCATGATCAAGACCCATAGTATGTCCGATTTCGTGAGAGGCGGCTTCACCCATATTTTTCGCATTCTGAAAATTACCTGTAAAAACCCAGGCAGGACTAACTAATGGGTTTCCTCCGGAAAAAATTCCGACAAAAGCAACTCCACCTGCTAAAGGGAAAAAATCACTTGTCTCTGTAAATACAACTCTCATTCTTCTATTGGCCGGAGCTGCATTGTACACACTCAAACTTGTAGTAATATTCAATTGAAATGGCAAAAAATCTTCAGATACAACATTGAATATTTCCTGAATCTGAGTAGCATTTACAGCGGCGGCCTGTGCATTTATAATATTGCCGTTGTTATACCACGAATTCCAGTATGTATCTGTTACAGTCTCTCCGTCGAAGTCCAGGTAAACTACCGCACCTGCACCAGGTAAACTTTGTAAACTGTAAATCGGATCTCCGGACGGTGGGGCTTGTGCTATAGGAGGAGGTGCCTGGGAAGTCCCCGGGATATTTGCGGCATATTCAACACACATCACTGAGTTAATATTAACTTCCTTTGATTTTACTTTTCCTTTTTCTGTATAATATCTGAAAGCTTGCTTTTTGTCTTTCAGAACTACCAGTCCTTCTACACCTTTCTCTGTGTATGTAAATTGAAAGCCCGCAGAGGGTTCATCTTTTAAAATACCGGCAACTGTTGTAGCTCCATTCCTGACTTTATCCTGGTTTACTTCACCCCTGAATGCTTTGTCTTTTCCTGGCAGATCAATATCAAGGGCTCTCTTATTTTTTATTTTTCCTTTAAAGGAATCAATAGAGCCTTGATCTTTCTCTTTGTATTTCTGGGCAAATGCCTGGTGCCCTAAAATCAATAGAAGTCCTCCTGTGAGAAGGAGAAAATTCATTTTTCTCATAGATTAAATGGTTAAAGTTAAAAGTGAATTAAAAATTGAAATTGTTCAGTTTATAAAATGACTGGATTAGTGATTTAGCTGACTAGTACAAATTCTTGTTTAAATTTGATCTTTTGAAATAAAGCTACTTGATGTTGTGATTCATTAAATTCCCATTTCAATAATATGTATTTCGATCTATGTGATATTTATTATTATTAGTGAATGTGCAAAGGAATACCAGACCTGCCTCAAAATCAATAGCCAATCCTGGTCATTTTTTTTAGCTTGAACTATTGTGCGGAGACTTCTTTTTGATTTTAATATAAAGATCCAAGTTCACTTCGCAATTCATTTGCGACCGAGTTTTAAATAACAAGTTCTATTAAATAAAAATAAGAGTGGAAGAATTGTGAAAATACTTTTTGATAAATCTTATAAGTATAAGAAAATAGGGTATTGATTTTTATAAAGGTAAACGGTGTATTGATATAGAAAAAAACCTTATCCCTCTTTCTGATAAAATTTATTCAAAATGCAAGCTTGAAAAGTGATATACTGAAATATTTTTGAACCTTTATTAGATGTTCGCATAGACTTTTAATAGAGTGGGATGTTAGTAAAGTCGAATATTACTACTTTATATTTGACCTTTTCTATTTATTTCCTTATCCCAATTTTGCAAACGTTTTGTGGCAAAGGAAGCAATTGTTGTATTAGCGTTCTTCTCAATTTCTTGTAAATATTGTTTTGCTTCCTCTGTTCCGATATCTGCAAGAGCCCAAGCGCATTTTCTTTGCAAAGGATAGTTATCGTTCCAGTTTTGATATTCAAAGTCTGAAAAGGCAATATTGAATAAAGATTTTGAAACTAGGGGATTTTTTATGAATTGGAAACTTGAAGCGATGTCTTCGTGCATGAAATGCCAATTAGATTCAAAAATTACGCATAGTAGTAATAAAATCTCCTCATCTCTTTGATATTTTAGAATTAAATCAATGGCTTTTTCTTCAACAGCAATATGGTCTTTAGAAATTATGATTCTCTTTATTTCATTTATATCTGTTTGTCTGGAATCCATTTCTACTGTTTGAAAGTGTTTTTTTTAGTGACATATTTTTAGTTATGGGCAGAAGTCATGTGGTTAACGGAGGTCTTTATTTCCATATCTCATACCATTTCTTTGTTGATTGTTCTGGAATGTTTTGATTTAAAATTGTTTTGTTTGTTAATCCATAATCAGCAAGTCTATGATTAAGGTTTGCAAGAATATAATCTTGTTCTATTGGAAATCTTTCTGCAATTTGTTTATAATGGTTTAATAATTTTTTGTCCTTTACACCTGATAAGGCCTGCAAGGTTGAATGTACCACCTTGTTTGATTTGTCTTGTAGTCCTTCAATAAAGCAATCTAAATAGTCTTTCTTATTTTTTAATAGTCCCAGTGTGTAAAATGCTTGCGCTCTGTGTGCCGAGAATGAAAAGCGGCATTAAATAAATGCTTTTCAATGCTGTATAAAAGATGAAGGTAGGCCCTTCATTGGCAGGCTTGCAGGAGCAGCCAATAAACAACCTTGCGGTGCTTCA
>JAEYZG010000040.1 GCA_023428135.1 Bacteroidota bacterium
AAAGGAATTGTGATAAAATGCCAGATATAATCTCTTGCACATATATAAAAACAGCTTAAGTTTATATCTTTACATAAAAAAAAACGGTTGACCTTCCGATATTTAAGGTCTAAAAAAAACATGGAAAATAAAATAAAGCCATGTGAAATGGCTTTGTTAATTCCTTAGGTTGACGGCTATGGTGCAGACACCAGCCGGGGAGGATAACCAAGATATTCTCTATGATCTGTGATAAAAGAAATCTATTATCACCTTCTCAATAAAAGCTTGTTTAGTTTCCAGATCAAATGAAGATGATTAGGCATATGGGATAACAATAAATAGTTACCAATCCATTCTCAACTTGTTCTTTCATTAGATCGTCATTTTCTACAAATCTTATCACTTATTTACACGCAACAGTCCCTTTGATTTAATTGATTCAGATTCGATTGCAACTATGTATAGACCTGATGGCAATTGGGAAATGTTAATTTCCCCATCTGTTAAATGCATTTTTTCCATTTGCATAATTTTACCGAAAATATCTGTGATTACAATCTGGTATTCATCACTTGATGGCAAATCAAATTTAACTCTGTCTGAACTTGGGTTTGGATAAAAAGTAATGTTTTTATAGGAAGAGTTCAATATTGAAGTAAGGTCTTCAGTATCTGTAAATGTGCCAACCGTAATATTATTTTTTCTGTAAGCAATAAGTTTTTGTTCTGTCGCACTATTTCCTCCATAACTGTAATGGGAATACGTCATTCCCAAACCTACTTTGTATACGTCGGTGAGCATACTTTCAACATTATTCAAATAATGATACTCCAAAACCATATCAGAATTTTGTGTAAATCTGCCAAAATCGGATTTAATGATATAGCTTATTACACCATTAGAGTCTGTCTGCAATTCGTTATATTGGAGAGAACATATTCCGGATTTAATTGCCAATGGTAATCTTTTCTTAGTATTGCTAAGAACAATATAAAAATGTCTATCTATTATTGAATAAAAGGTTTGGGAAGTATAACTGTCTGTGATTTTTTGGTTTCCTTGCACATGATATTTGATTGTATCACCGTTTATTTGTTTAGATTTTATTTCATATTTTTCTCTGGTGCTGTTTGCCCCATGTCCATAATTTATTATTACATATTCAAAGATGTCTCCAACCTCATAATTGAAATAATCCCTTTCATCAGGAATAATTAAACCTAACCTTCTTTCTTCAATTCCAGCAAGTTTCCATTGTTTTTTCAAGGCATGTTTGGTAAAATAAATCATTCCATAATTTTCCGAAAGGAGAATCGTATCTCCGCTGGATAAGAGAATTGTTTTGATTGAATCATGTATTCCTAATATCTGTGTGGTTAAAGAACTGCTAATTTTGGCAGTGACAGAATAAGTAGTATCAAATATCCATTTTTCATCAATTGGAGTAAATGGTGCTATAGCAAAGGTGTCATCTCCATAGAATCTATAAACATTGCCTTCTTTTCTAATTTTCTTTTGGAGGAAATCTCCCTGGTCTTTCAGATAGATTTTATCCTGGAGGTATGGATAGCCGCAATAATCCTCTTTGAATACAGAACAATTTTTACACAGTTTTATAAATCTGTTTAGATGATAAATGGTATCAGACCCTTTTACAGAAATTGAATCAACCCAGATAGGCGTTGGTATTTTTTGAGAAGGGGAAGAAACAAAGTTGAATGTTTCTTTTGAACTTACCGGTTGCCAATTCTGAGCTGAGCAGATAAAAACAAGGAAGTTGGAGACGAATATTAGTTTTAACGATAATTGTTTCATAAAAAAGTTATATGGGTAAGTAGCTAGTTTAATTTGTGTAAAAGAATCAAATCAAAAATTATGATAATTGATCTGGGTTAGATTGTTAATCTATTTTTCATGTTAGAAAGTTTAGACACTATGAGCAATCTACAATAAAAGTATAAAAATGTAACCATTTAGCTTTCAATTTTTTAAAATCCTATAAAAATTAGAATTCTATTCCCTGTAATCTGTGATAAAAGAATATCTTTTTATCACCTTCCAAATAAAATGATGCAGATGACCATTGATAATCTCCGGTTCCCCGGCCGGTGTCTGCACCAAACCGTCAACTTAAAGAATCCTTGCTTGGTCATGTTGAGCTTGCGAAACATCTGAACTTGCAAAAAGAATAAAGATTGACCTATCTGGTAGAATGGTTATTTAAATGGTAATCTTTGTAACTATCAGATCCTTCGCAGGGCTCAGGATGATAGGTGCAGACACGGCCGGGGAGCAAGGATGATACAACAGCTGATCGCAGTTTACTAAACAATGTTAAGTTGACGGTATGATGCTGACACCAGCCGGGGAGAAGATTGCAAATCCGCAAGAGCGAAGAGAATGGATATTACAGCAATCCATAAGCTATCGACTTGGAAAGCAGTTCTCCTGTATTTTTTGCATCCATCTTCTTCAGCATCTTTTTCCGGTGGTTATAAACAGTATGCTCACTTATAAATAGCATGTCGCTGATTTCATTGCTCGATTTTCCATGCCTCATTAAGTTCAGAATCTCAAGCTCTCTTATGGAAAGAATATTTGGTTCAGAATCTGAAAGGTAATTTTTTGTAAAAATGGGATGATAAACTCCATCTTCATTCTTCTTTGAGATTCCAAGAGTCATATTTCCGTCATGCTTAAAATCACTGATATCTGTAACCAGAATTAATGCTATACTAGCTTTTTTACAATCATCACCATGAATAACTGACAATTGCTGCAGAAAACTACCAAGAGATCCGTCTTTACGAAATGCATTATAATTAAAAGTAACGCGGAGGTCTTTGATTTCCTCAAGACTTGTGCAGCGATCAAAATGATCGAACATGATAGGGAAAATTTGATTATGAATAATTTTAAGCTGTTCCTCCGGCAAAAGGGATATCGTCATCTGAATACCCTTCTCATAAAATTCTTCATGTGAATACCCTGTTACACTTTTAACACTTTCACTCATGTATATGTAGCCCAGGGTCGAAAAATCTAAAATACTTATCACCCCATGAAACTCCTTCAACAGCTGAGATAACTGAAGATTATCAATCAGGCCCTTTTCCCTTTCGCCTGTTAGCCGGTGCTCTGATATATAACCGGTAAATATCTTTACTGCTTCCTTGTGGTGATGGATATAAGACTTTGGGCTTTGTTTGGAATAAGGCATAAATATTCGAACAGTTTTTCGTAATCTATCCTAAGATAGTTCATTTTACGTAACTCTCCATATTTTTACTAGTTTCAGGAAAAGCTTTTTAATAGAAAAGCAAGTGCCGGTCCATAAGACTGAAATATTTTCCACACCTGGCAAACCGGGTACTTACAACGGAAGTATAAAAAAAGCTTCCTTTTCAGAGCAGCCTTTTAATACAATCTAAGTTATTTAATATAAAGCAGGGAGTATTCCATATAAAGAAACGTAACATAAATGCTATTGAGTCCAAATACAATCCAGAGCTCCAACCTGGAGCATAATGAGTAGTTCCGGATTTGGATTTGCTGTCAGGTTTGGGATCAATCGGAATAGCTGGGATTCATCTAGTTGTTTCCAGCTCCGATTGATGCCATCGCTTCAAGCGATGGCATCAATTATACTAGCGGGGGATTACCAATGCTCGCAATTACTTTGTTGTCTTTGGGCTTTTTAATTGGTATATTTAGTTGTGAAAAAAACATTCGTCTTTTTGCTTCATGTCGGCTTCTGGGCTTGCTATTTCCTGCTGGTATTTATCGCTTTAGCTTTATACTATAGAAGCAACCATGATATATCCCGTGTGATGAATGCTTTAAACACCATTTTTCTATTTGCATTTATTCCTTCCGTCGGATCCTTTTATTCTTATTATTTTCTTTTGTTTGCAAAATATCTTCAAAAGAAGAAGATATTTCAATCCATATTCATAGGAATACTTATTTCACTAGTAGTAGCCATCTTGGCATATATTTTACTGCGCTTTTTTATTGAATCAGGCCGCATACTTGATATGGATGAGGGAGGTAAAAATGGCAGATCTACTGCACCTCAGACAATATTGGTGATGACCATTATCGGCTTGTTAAGCGGGAATTTAAATCTGAGTAGCGAAAAGTCTGATATCTCAGATTTTATTTATGATAAAAAAGGAAATCTGATCAGGCATACCCAGAAAGATGAATACAACACGACTATAGAGAAGGTCTATTATTACCGTGGTGATACCGTATTCGAAGATTGCCGGGACAAAAATGCTCCATTTGAACGAAGGATTAATATTTATACAATTAATAAATATGGAAAAATAATAACTTCATATACGTGGGGGGAGGAATCACAATTTTTTGATATTTATGATCGGGATAAAAAAATGGCAACTGTCAATAGTAGATATCCTAAGCTTTATAATACCTTATTTTGCTATAGTACAGATGGTCGTTTGCTTACATATGAATATGATCACGATAGAAAATTATATGAATTTATTTACAGTACAGATAATAAGCTAGTCAAAATAGAGCATATCCAAGGTCAGCGGGTAGTTGAAAGAAGTGAATATTCCTATGGGGAAAATGGGTTGCCGGTTAAGATCACACGATGGGAAGGGATATATTACTATTATGATTTTAATAATAAAAATTACTATACTCTTGAGTATGAATTTTATTAAGCGGTATAGGCTTTAAATAGGAATATTCTTATTTTGTAAGTTTGGGAAAGTGTTTTTCCTTTAACTTAAGGAATCAGCTCCCCGGCCGGTGTCTGCACTGGACGGAATCTATCAATAACAGCTTAGCCAAAATATTCTCTGTAATCTGTGATAAAAGAATACATTATCATATCAAATAAATTGAAGCAGAAGATCGATAGTCATCAGGCATTATTATTCTTAGCTGGTTTAATTCAAGAATAAAAAGGAATAATAAGTAAAAAATGTAACCATGTATTATTTAATGCAGCACTTTGGGAAAGATTCCGTCCGGTGCAGACACCGGGCCGGGGAGAATACAAATGGAGCATTGGAAGATACTTGTGTTAAAAAGTCAGATGAAAAGGACTTGTTAAAATCTATGGGAATAAGGGAACATATAGCAGATATAGTAGAAGGTGGTAAAGATGCTTTTAAAAAACGAGAAGAGAAATATGGATTTAATTAATAGGTCATAATAACTATTCTATTACTATGTTCAGCTCCCCGTCCGGTGTCTGCACCGGACGGAATCTATCAATAACAGCTTAGCCAAAATATTCTCTGTAATCTGTGATAAAAGAATACATTATCATTTCAAATAAATTGAAGCAGAAGATCGATAGTCATCAGGCATTATTATTCTTAGCTGGTTTAATTCAAGAATAAAAAGGAATAATAAGTGAAAAATGTAACCATGTATTATTTAATGCAGCACTTTGGGAAAGATTCCGTCCGGTGCAGACACCGGCCGGGGAGGAATCTGAGATTAAAGAATACCTTATCATTTCAAAAAAAATGAAGCAGAAGATCGATAGTCATCAGGCATTATTATTCTTAGCTGGTTTAATTCAAGAATAAAAAGGAATAATAAGTAAAAATGTAACCATGTATTATTTAATGCAGCACTTTGGGAAAGATTCCGTCCGGTGCAGACACCGGCCGGGGGGGAGGGCAGTCGTGATATCTTGATAACTGCTAAAACTTATACCCTAATGTCACAAATGTATTAAAAGCCTTTATTCTATTATCGGCAGGTATATTAATAAATTTGTTGAAAGTAAATTGGTAACGACTCGTCAGGTGCCAATAAATAGTATCGTTTATGTTGCATCCTAAAGTAATACCTCCAAGGCCTGCAATTAAGAATGAATTGAACTTTGGGTCAAAGGGGAAATAAGAAGATGAACCTATTTTGAACATAGGAGAAACACCAATGTGCGCCCCTAATACAAATGACTTATGAAGAGGAAATAAATTAAAGGTTATTGGCGCTTCAATATATTTGCCTTTTACTCTGACTATTTTATCTGAAAGGACAAATCCATTAATATCTGTAAAAGTTGCCAATCCCTTATATCCATATGTTGAATAGCTGGGCTCAATTCCTATATCGAATATTTTTGAAATGCCTGGATAAAAAACAAGGCCAAATGAAGGTGAAAATATAGAATTAACATTTTTTATGTAAGGACTTTCAATGTCTACTTTACTAAAGTTAATCCCTCCTTTAATTCCAATTGACTGAGAGAATGTAATAAGGGGCAAAAGTGTAAAGATTAAAATAAAAATCTTCTTCATTGTGTTAAGGTTTATTGTTGAATAATTAAAAATAAGTACCAAATTATCGAACAATAAAGATTTATCCAAAGAAAGGATTTTATTCTTTTTAAACCGTTAAAAATGAAAAGAATAAAGGTGGGGCATTATGACTCCCCGGATGGTATCTGCACCATAGCCGTCAACTTAACATTGTTTAGTAAACTGCGATCAACTGTTGTGTCATCCTGAGCCCTGCGAAGGAACTGATAGTTACAATAAGATTACCATTTAAATAACCATTCTACCAGATAGGTCAATCTTGACTCCCCGGATGGTGTCTGCACCGTCCGGAATCTCTCAATTATTGCTTAACCAAAATATTTACTGTAATCTGTAATAAAAGAATATCTTTTTTTTATCACCTTTCAAACAATAAGTAAAAAAAGTTGCCCCTAGATTATTTAATGCAGCACTTATGGAAAGGTTCTGTCCGGTGCAGACACCGGCCGGCGAGGAACAGAATATAGGTGGAGCATTATTAGAATTCAGGACATGGCAATACTTTAAGTTTTTTTATAGCCTTCTTCTTATTGAATATATAGGTAATATTCAGTTCATGTGCTCCGGCAGTGCGGGCTGGTCTTAATTTGGAAACGATAAAATCATAGCTGTATGTAAGCCTGAATTGCTTTATTCTCCATCCGGCAAGTATGATCATAGATTCGTTATTCTGAAGTCTGGAATTATACTTCTTTACCGGAATACCTCTGTACCACACTCCAAGAACATATTCGTTATAAAAGGCATACACTCCTAAATCCAGCTGGTCTGATTTACCCTGAAACTTATATTGGAATGTTGGGATAAGGTAAAGCGATTGTGTAACATATCCCATGTGATTTTTCGAATCTCCTTTAATGGCTTCAATTCTGTAGCCCGCAGTAATTGAATGTTTTAAAGGTAGATGGCTACTTTCATTCCAGTAAGATTGGTTAGGTCTGTTCAAATGACTTCCTGCATAAGAAACCCATATTTTTCTGGAATATAAAACCATACCTGAACCTATATCAGCAAATGTTTTTCTATTTGAATTATAATGTGGATCATTAGTAGGGTTGCCTGTTAATCCCTGGTCATCAAATTGGTCAGGGTATTTAAGATGGGTATAATCAATTGATCTGCTAATGAGTCCCAATTGTATTGCAGGTCTTAATGCAAGATTTTCTGAAAGTCCTATTTCATAAGAGTACTGCAGAGCTGCTTCAGTTGAATTGATGTAATTTTTCCCTTGCCAGTCTTTCAGAATATATGCACCAACTCCGCTTTTATATTTCTCAAAATATCTGTCATAAGATAAATAGGAGGTGGTGTACTTAGCGTCCAAAGAAGGCCATTGCAAGCGTTGGTGAAATGTAATTCTGTCAGCATGTGCGCTTCCTGCAAAAGCGGGATTTAAGTATAATGAGGCTGCATAAAACTGCGAAAATTGAATGTCCTGACATTTCACTTCAAATGTAAATGCTGAGAAAATCAAACATATAATTAAAGTGAATTGATTTCTTAAACTTATAAGGTTCAATTTTTTTATACTATTTATAATTGAAGCGAAAGTGTAAGTTCTTTTAATGATGATTGAGACCTTATCTTTCAGATGTTTTTATTTATGAATGGAAAATGATTTGGAGTAGAAACGACATTTATAGTATAAGCAGTATATCCGGATTGATAAATTGCCTCTGTAATAAAAAGTATAAATGACGTTTATGTGTAAATGTATTTTCCAAAAAATAAGCTTCATCTTATATGCCTAGTGACAGGCATATTAATACTATTTTCAAATACTTTAATATATTCACAAGCCTCTTCAGGTACTTGTGATCCTGCAACGCCTTCTTTTGTAGTGGATCTATCTGGTAATGCTGATAGTGCATGGTTTAGCCCAAGTATTGTAAGGCAGGGATTATGTTGTGGATTGGATCCTAATGCCAGTCCACCGCTTCGTTGTATTGAATTTGTACTTACTCTGGATACAGGGGCACAAGGTATTCGTTTTGATATTGCATCCGGTGCTGTTCCTTCCGGTTCGTTAGGATATCAGATCAATTGCGGACCCTATCATATGGTGGGTGAAAATATTTGCCTTGATGGAGCAGGGCCTCACAGACTTACATTTTGTAAACCAGGAGCCAATAGAAATATTTATACCATTGTTTCTATTCCCAAACCCAATGTAACTCCGCCTGTTACAGTCAGTGATGCTTGTAATGCAACACTTTCTGCTGAAGGGTTTGATCCTGCTACCATTCAATGGACTTCTGTTCCATTCAATCCAATACACAACAGTTATCTCAATTGCACTTCCGCATGTTCTACAGTAACTGCAACTTATCAGCCTGGAGCTCCTCCATATATAGATTATCAGGTAAGTGGTGTACCAATAGGAGGGTGTAATGCTAACCGGGTAACAAGATCAACAAGAGTGTATTTCGTTAACGATAAGGCTGCTGAGATTTTGCCTAAAAACCCGACAGTTTGCTTTGGAAATACAGATGCAACAATCACTGCCTATGGAACAGGAGGTGCTCCTCCATACACCTACTTATGGAGTACAGGAGAAACCACTCAATCTATAAATGTTGGAGAAGGAAGATATTGGGTGCGTATAACCGATGCTACCAGTTGTCCTGCTGCAACAGATACGGTAACAGTTACGTCATATACCATGCCTATTACTGCAGATGCAGGTCCAGATCTGACAAGTTGTGTCAACAATCCGTCAGTAGGCCTGACAGGCACTGTAGCTGTTGCTACAGGAGGAATATGGTCGGGGGGAACAGGAACTTTCAGTCCTTCTAATAGTTCACTGAATGTTACTTATACTCCTTCCTCTTCAGAAATAACAGCAGGAAGTGCAAGGCTTATCTTAACAACAACAGGCAACGGAAGTTGTCCTCCAGCTACAGATGATGTTACTATTAATATAGTTCCTTCTCCTGTTGTGAATGCAGGAACAGACAGGTCAGTCTGTGCAAACAATGCATCTGTTTTGCTAAATGGAATTGTAACAAACGCAGGAGGTGGAACCTGGACAGGCGGGGCCGGAACATTCAGTCCGAATGCCAATGTACTTAATACTACCTATTATCCTACTGCTACTGAAATCAGTTCTGGTTCAGTAACTTTTACGCTTACATCAACAGGAAACGGAACATGTCTTCCGGTTTCTGATAATGTACTCATTACAATAACGCCTTCACCTGTCATTAATGCCGGTCCTGATCTTGCGGTCTGTGCAAATAATTCGATTACAAATATTTCCGCTACTGTTTCTGTAGCATCTGGTGTGAACTGGACAGGAGGTACAGGTTCGTTTACTCCCAATAGAAATGTTTTAATGCCTTCCTATACTCCCTCAGCAGCAGAAGTGGCAGCGGGCTCTGTGTTGCTTACGGTAACATCAACAGGAAATGGCAATTGTCTTCCTGTTTCGGATGATGTGCGAATAAATATATCACCAGCACCTTTAGTAAATGCAGGAGCAGACAGGACAGTCTGTGCGAATAATTCAAGTCTTGCGTTAAACGGATCTGTTACGGTTGCTACAGGTGGAGTATGGTCCGGTGGGACAGGAACATTTACACCCTCTGCAAGCGCCCTGAATGCAAGCTATACACCATCCAATTCTGAAATTGCCGCAGGTAAGGTCACACTTACTTTAACATCTACAGGAAACGGATTGTGTAGTCCTGTATCAGATAACATGGTTGTGACAATTACACCTGCACCTGTAGTGAATGCAGGATCAGATGTAACTGTTTGTGCCAATAATTCATCTGTTTCATTATCAGGTATTGTAACCATTGCAACCGGAGGACAGTGGTCTGGTGGAACAGGGACTTTTTCACCCAACGCAGGTTCTTTAGCTACTCAATACAATCCTTCAGCAGCAGAGATTGCTGCCGGTTCAGTTATACTGACATTAACAAGTACAGGAAACGGATCGTGTTTGCTGGTTAGTGATGATTTGAGAATACAAATAATTCCGGCGCCAACTGTTGATGCCGGTCCTGACTTAGCAATATGTGCTACTGCAAATAATGTAGCATTAAATGGAAGTATTACTGTAGCGTCCGGTGGAAACTGGAGAACTTCGGGATCAGGTACTTTTACGCCTAACGCCAATACGCTTACTGCTTCTTATGTTCCATCTGCCTCTGATAAAAGCTCAGGCAATGTTACCTTAACTTTAACAAGCACAGGTAATGGCAATTGCATTCCTGTAACAGATAATATGCAGCTTACCATTTCACCGGCTTCTGTTGTAAATGCCGGACCTCCAAAAGTAATTTGTGCTGATGCTGGGAGTGTAAGTTTAACAGGTTCGGTATTAAATGCACCAGGCGGTATCTGGACGAGTACCGGAACAGGCAGTTTCTCACCGTCTAATACCAGCCTCAATACAAACTATAATTTATCATCCGGAGACAGAACTCCTGGAGTGATCACCTTTACACTTACCAGTACCGGAAACGGCGTTTGTAGTCCTGTAACTTCTCAGACTCAGGTAACTGTAACGCCAGCACCTGTAATAAATGCCGGACCTGATATTACAGTTTGTTCAGATGTGTCGGTTGTTCAACTGAACGGAGCAGTATCCATTGCGACAGGAGGGATCTGGAGTAGCTCAGGTTCCGGTAGTTTCAGTCCTTCTCCTTTGGCGCTCAATGCCAGATACATACCTTCTCCAGCCGATAAAGCTGCAGGATCGGTTTCTATAACAATAACCTCTTCAGGTAACGGAACATGTTTTCCCGTTACTGATCAGATGCAAATCAATTTCACTCCGGCACCTATCATAAATGCCGGGCCGGATGTAGTGGTTTGTTCTGATAATCCAGCTGCTGCCTTAACAGGTTCTGTTACTGTTGCGACAGGGGGGACATGGACAGGAGGAGCAGGAGTCTTTTCGCCAGGAAGAAATGCTTTATCTGTTACATATACACCAACTGCTTCAGAGATATTAACCGGATCAGTATTCCTGACTTTAACATCAACCGGAAACGGTACATGTGTTCCTGTATCTGATAATGTTGTGATCTCGATTACACCTGCACCTGTAGTAAATGCAGGACCGGATCAGAACTTATGTGGAGATGTTAATTCGATACAAATCAATGGGACAGTGTCAAATGCGACTTCCTACAATTGGACAACAGGGGGAACTGGTGCATTCACGAATGCCAATGCTGTAAGTACTGATTATTTTCCGACTACTGCTGATACTGCCAGTCATAGCATTACATTTCAACTTTCTGTTACACCATTGGCTGGATGTAATCCCGCTTCAGATGCAGTGACGATCAACTTTACTCAAATACCTGTTATTGACGCTGGTCCTGCTCAGACTGTTTGTGAAAACGATATTCCCCTACAATTACAGGCTTCCGGTGCCAAAGCAAGATGGTCGGGAGGAGCTGGGACATTTTATCCTAATGACAGCACGCTGAATGCAACCTACACTCCATCTGCAGCAGAACTGACTGCAGGATCAGTAGCATTAACCATTACAACCATTGCCAACTCTGTTTGTCCTCAGGTTACAGATAATGTGGTCATCAGTTTCATTAGAGGACCTCTTGTTAATGTTGGGCCAGACATAACTGTTTGTGCTGATACAGCTGGTGTTTCTCTATCGGCTACGATATCCAATAGCTCAGGAGCAAGATGGACTACCACAGGAACAGGAGTATTTTCTCCGGATGATATTACAATCAATGCAACTTATGTTCCTTCTGCCACTGATATTTTAACAGGTAACGTTATGCTTACTTTAAGTACAACAGGTGCTACAATATGTGATCCTGTTTCTGATTACCTTATTTTAAGAATCACTCCGGCACCTGTAGTGGATGCTGGATTTGATAAAACAGTTTGTGCAGATACAAGTTCTGTTCAGCTGAATGGAAATGTTTCCGTTGCAGGAGGTGGAATATGGACAAGCAATGGTTCCGGCTCGTTTAGTCCTGACAATGTCAGTCTCAATACAGGTTATTTGTTTAGCAATGCAGATACTGCAGCGCATCAGGTTACTTTCACTTTAACCTCAACCGGAAATGGTTTATGTAAGCCGGTTTCAGATCAGGTGATTGTGAATCTGACACCGGTGCCATTTGTGTCGGCTGGTTCTGATATTCAGATATGTATGGATGTAACAGCAATACCGCTTTCAGGATTGGTTGCCAATACTTCAGGAATGCTTTGGACTTCTACAGGGTCCGGATATTTTACACCTTCTCCGGTTACAAATGAAGTCGAATATTATCCATCGCTTTCAGATCGAACTTCAGGTGCGGCCACTCTTACTCTTATCGCTAATGCTACAGGCGTATGCAATGCCAGAACACATAGTATCACAATAAGTTTTACTCCAGCCCCGACAGCTGATGCAGGACCAGATCAAACAATCTGTGCCGACTCTTCGATGATAAGTCTGAACGGTGCTGTTACGGTTGCCACAGGAGGTGCATGGTCTACCAATGGAACCGGTACATTTACCTCACCATCAAGTCTTATTACAGATTATATTGTTTCTGCAGAAGATAGTGCTGCCGGACAAGTAACATTAACACTGACAACAACAGGTAATGGAACCTGCAATCCTGTAACAGATGAAATGATGTTAATCATTACACCTGCGCCTACAATATATGCGGGACCTGATGTAACACATTGTTCAGATGTTCAGGCAGTAAATATTTTTGGACTTACATCAGTAGCTACCGGTGGAATATGGTCTTCCTCAGGTACGGGTATATTTTCTCCTGATCCGGTACAGCTTACTACTGCTTATATTCCATCCGCGATAGATACAGCAAATGGTTCTGTTGTTCTTACAATTACCAGCACCGGTAACGGGACATGCAAAGCAGTATCAGATCAAATGACCATTAATTTGACACCGGCTCCTGTAGTTGACGCAGGTGTGGCCGGACCAATCTGTATTGATGTTATGACTAGTTCACTTAATGGAATGGTATACAATGCAGGAGGAGGAATGTGGAGCACTTCCGGTTCCGGAACGTTTTCAAGTGCGAATAACCTGATTACGGATTATCTTCTTTCAGCTACAGATAAGGCTAATTCTGTGGTCACTATATATTTAACTTCTACGGGAAATGGTACCTGTAAACCTGTTGTTGATTCACTTGTATTAGATATTAACCCTGGTCCTATAGTCAATGCCGGAGCTGATCAGATTATATGTGCAGATGCTGATTCTGTTTTATTAAGTGGTGAATATTTTCTTGCAGGAGGAGCTCGATGGAGCACTTCAGGTTCAGGTGTATTTGCATCTTCTGATACTTCAATGATTGTTTACTACAAACCTTCTGCTGCAGACACTACTGCAGGAAGCGTGATGATATATCTCACCACCTTTGATAATATGGGTTGTAATCCTGTTGCAGATAGTCTCCTTATTACATTTACACCAGCACCTGTAATTAATGCCGGAACAGATCAATTGATTTGTGTAAATCAAAATTCAATAAACTTGTTCGGTGCAGTAAGTGTCGCCACAGGAGGAATGTGGCAGAGTAACGGAGCTGGAACATTTAATCCTGTTAATACTCTTAATACAAGTTACACTGTGTCACCTGCTGATACTTCAAATGGAGTTTATTTTATACTGACCTCTACAGGTAACGGAACTTGTAAACCCGTACACGATACCTTATTTGTTGACTTTCAGCAACTGCCTGAAATTAGTTCAGATGCTACCACTATATGTGCAGATAATTCAGGCGCACCGTTAAGCGGGCAATATTCCAAAGCACAGGGAATCAAATGGATTTCAACAGGAACCGGAAGTTTTCTTCCGTCTGATGTTGATTTGAATCCTACTTATTATCCTTCTCCTGCAGATTTTTTATCAGGAAATATTCAGATTCAATTATCTACAACAGGTAATGGAGTTTGTCCTCCTGCAACCGCTGATATTGTTGTTACTGTAAAGCCAGCCCCAGTGATAGATGCAGGCACAGATAAAGTGGTTTGTGCTGATAATCCTCCTGTTAATGTAAGCGGAACCGTAGCCAATGCTGCAGGAGGTATATGGTCAACTTCAGGATCTGGAAGTTTTTCACCGGATCCAACTCTGTTGAATGTCACTTACAATCCTTCCGTTGCTGACATAGATACCGGAACGGTTCGGCTCTATTTTACTACAACAGGAAATGGTGATTGTTTTCCAAGAGTAGACAGCATGCAAATTACTATTACCCCAAGACCAGTTATATATGCAGGGGAAGATCAACTTATTTGTCCTAAGCAGACAAGTGTTACGCTTAATGCTACTGTAAATAATGCTTCCGGAGGACAGTGGACTACAACAGGAACCGGTACTAATTCTGCAGCATCTTCTTTGAATAATACTTATACTTTATCTGCTGCCGATTATTCAAGCGGTCCTGTGATGTTTATCGTTACCTCAACAGGAAACGGTTTATGTCAGCCTGTAAAAGATACTCTTACGGTGGCAGTGTTTCCATTACCTGATGTTGATGCTGGCGTTGATCAGGCAGTTTGTCGTGATGTGGATGCAATTGCATTCTCCGGAGGTTATACCATAGCTTCCGGCGCTACCTGGTATTCTACAGGTACAGGCGTTTTCTCCAATCCTAATACAACTATAACGGTTTATTATCCTTCTCGCCAGGATAAGGACAATGGTTTGGTGAAAATCTATTACAAAACGATTTTAGCAAATACCTGCAGACAGGTAACAGATACAGCATATTTATATATGACACCTATTCCTATTGCACAAACTATATCAGATCAAATTGTTTGTGTGGATAATGAGCGCATTAATCTGTCAGGAAATGTAACCAATGCCACTGGCGGAGAATGGACAACATCAGGTTCAGGAGTTTTTCTTCCGGATGCCGATGCGCTGGATGCTTCTTATATATTTTCAGCACAAGATAAAAGTGCAGGGTTTGTAAGACTTATTCTTACAACAAATGGTAATTTAGGTTGCTCCAATACAGACTCAGTTAATGTTACAATTTACACGATTCCTGATATTATATTAGGAAACGGAAATGCCTGTATAGGAGAGCAGATAGTATTGAATGCCCAACCTTCCAATATTCCGGTGTTTGGAGAAGCAAGCTTTAGCTGGGAGAAGGGTAATAATAATTTACCATACAATACTTCTTCTATAACAGTTACAGAACCAGGGTTTTACAAGGTGGTATATCAATTAGGCGAATGTTCAAGGTATGATGAAGTTAATTTGTCATTTCATCCCAAACCAACACCTCAGGTAGAAGATCTGGTAGAGTTTTGCAAAGAGACTCAGCAAGTTGTTACACTTGATGGCGGTCCTGCAGATCATTACCTTTGGATGAAATCAGGAAATACAGATAAACAGGAAGTTGTAAATCAGGCTGGGACGTATTATGTGCAGATCTTTAATGAATTCAATTGTTCAAATGTCGATAGTATAAAGGTGGTAGATATTTGTCCACCAAGAGTATTTGTGCCAAGTATATTTTCTCCTAATAATGATGGTAGTAATGACGTGTTTAATACCTTCGGTAAGTATTTTACTGCCTATAAATTCACCGTTTTCAATAGGTGGGGAGAGATAATTTTTTATACGGAAGATCCAACTGAAGCATGGGATGGTACGTATTTAGGAGAACCTATGCCTAACGGAGTGTATCCATGGATTTTGTACTATGAAGGATTAACGGAGAAATACAAGGGCCCCTTTAAGGATCAGGGAAGTGTAACTATTGACAGATAGATTTATGAGAGCTTTTTCATTCTATTTATGCCTGATAGCAATATGTTTTGGCTCTTGTATAAAAGAGCAATATAAAGGTAATTCTTTGAGTTATAGGCGACAAAAGGAATTGTCGGATTTGCAAAATAATTACCATGTAAAAGAGACAGCCAGGGTGTTGGATAGAAATGAAAGTGAGAAAGAAAAGAGGCAGAAGCTTGCTGAAAAAAGAAGAGTTGCTCTTGCAAAGATGAATACTAAAAGCAGTGCAAAGTATAAAAGGAGAAGATCTTTAGAATTTGATTATTATTGATTAATAGTGGTTTATATAGGTTGTTGCCAAAGAAGATATCAGATAAGCCCCGATTTTAGGGGCTTTTTTATTTATCTCGCCCATCGGATGGAAAGGAGCAACAGTTTGAGCAACAGCAAGAGATAAATGTGACTCAGTATGGCTAGGGAGTAGTATTATATAATGCAGCACTTATGGAAAGATTCCGTCCGGTGCAGACACAGGACGGGGAGGAGAATCTTTACTTAGTTAAGTTGATGGCTTTAGTCTGGTAAGTCCATGGCGGGGATAACCAAAATTCTGTTAATTCTAAAATTCTGTAAATCCTGATTCAGACATTCTCACAATCCCGAAGGGATTAAATATTTATAGATAGCTGGGCATTGCCTTGGTGCGACCCCTACAGGGTCGTATGTTATTTTGTCTGCTCTTATCTATAAACATTTGACCTCTTCGAGGTCAGGACTTTTTTCAGACTTTCATGGCTTTGCCGTATTGATAGAAATCTCCATAATTATTTACTAATTTAAGTTTTTAAAATCTTTATTTCTTTTACGCGTGACCGAGTCTTTTATAAATATTTTTACCATCCTCAATCTCCAAAACTTGAAGAATATTTAATTAAGAGAGTAGAAGAGTTGAATGCTGATGTTTGTGGTGAAAATGAAGAATACCATACGCTTGTGGTGAATTGTCCACTATACAATAAATGAAACGTTGAATTGTTAAAGAGAAATCATAATAATTATTGGTTTCAGGAAATGAAGCTTAAAAGATGAATACTATCAGAATAAAAACCTGCTCACACTGCAATACCAATTTTTCATGCAGTACAGAAAACTGCTGGTGTAATGAGTTGCCTCATGTAATGTCCTTGCCTGAAGAAGGAGACTGTTATTGTCCACTTTGCCTGAAGGCGATTATTAGTGAAAAACTTGGAGTAGATCCAGTATCTGAAGATAAAAGAAAAACGGAGCCTTTAATTGAACAGGAAGACTATTATTACAACGAAAATGGGAATTGGGTATTTACAGCAAAGTATCTTTTAAAAAGAGGGTATTGTTGTAAAAATCGTTGTAAACATTGTCCGTACGGGTTTAGAAAGTAACAAGCATAGCTTTAGTATATTATGAAAATTTACCTCCAATCAATGAACCATTTTTTCTTTATCATTTTAGTATTTTATTTTTTGCTCTCTGTTAACCTTGAAAGCTATTCCCAATCTCTATATAAATATGAATTCCGCATATTTAAAGATGGCAAATTAGTTACTGATAAAACCAGAAACATTCGGGTAGAGGCAGGTAAGTATAATTTATATTCTCAAAAGTATGTCAGGCTCTCAGACACTTGTGCCGATCCGGGAAAATACTGCTTTACCGGTCTTTTCGATTGCAGGGAAGAATCTAATGAAAAACTACTTTTAAAAATATTCATTAAGAAAGATTCAATGATCATTTATACCAATGTATCGCTAGATTCACTGGTTTATAAGCCAGGTGAATATTTTTTTAATCAAAGCATTGCAAGTTATTTCAATACCGTACCTGCTAAAGGTGTAAGCATTAAATTAGTAAGTGATCTTGTCAAATTAAAACGTAAAAGGACTCATCAATGGAGCATTAATACGCCATCCTTTTTTACCAGTCTTCAGCACGATTTGAATGAATATGAGGACCTTAAGATTGATCCGCTTGATTCTTCGATTTTTGTTACAAAGAATTATAACTCCATATTATCTACAAAAGATCTGGGGGCTCATTGGATGAAAATTGAACCAAGGTTTAAAGATAAAATCTTAAATATCTGCTTCACAGATGATGGCAATAAATATCTGATTATAAAAAGGGGAGATCATTCCTTTAAATCTGATTTCAACACTTATTTTAAAAGTGATATTTTAATGGATTCCATTGAAGACAAGGGATGGGATCATTTTAAATGTCCGGAGAGCAATACGGTACATCAATTTGCTTTTAAACTGAAGGATAAAAGTGTTGATGATGATTATCCAACAAATGAATATCTACAATATGATTGTGATAGCTATCCTGTAACTTATAGAGACAAAGGGAACCCTGTTTTTCATATAAAGCGTAATGTTAAATTTTGGAATACAGCTTCTCAGAAAATGGAATATGTAAATCCTGAATATCCCTTGCTTTATGAATTCAATCATCAGAAGATTTTACTTTTAGACTATTGTTTCCTGTATTCGGAAGATGGTAAACACTGGAAATATTATCCCTTTAGTGATTTTGATGAATACAGACCATTTGAATATGACAGGTGGCTTCATTCTACTGAAGTATCCCATTTTTATTGGCTGGAAGGTAAAGGGTTTTTGTTCAGATATAGAGATGTGGGACTGTTTTTGATAGATGTTTATCATTGATAAATCAAGCTAAAATAGTTGTAAAAGAAGCTAGAGAAAATAAAAGATGAAGGGCAATTCTTGAAGGACTTAGGTCAACTTAAGGAACCTTTGTTAGTCATGCTGAACTTGTGAAGCATCTTTCGGAGTCCAAGATCCTGTTAATTCTAAATTCCTGTAAATCCAGATTCAGACAATCTCACAATACTGAAGGGATTGAATATTTATAGATAGCTGGACATTGCCTTGGTGCGACCCCTACAGGGTCGTATGTTATTTGTCTGCTCTTATCTATAAACATTTGACCTCTTCGAGGTCAGGACTTTTCTCAGAACTTTCATGCCTTGCAGTATTGACAGAATCTCGCCTGCCCTCCATGGCTGTCACCATGAAGAATCTTTACTTTTCATACCTCTCCCTGGCCGGTGTCTGCACCGGACGGAATCTATCAATCACAGCTTAGTCAAAATATTCTCTGTAATCTGTGATAAAAAAATACCTTATCATTTCAAACAAATTGAGGCAGAACATCGATAGTCATCAGGCATTATTAATAGCTGGTTTTTTTAATACAGCACTTATGGAAAGTTTCCGTCCGGTGCAGACACCGGCCGGGGAGGAAGAACCACTAAGTTGCCTATTAAATACAAAGAGCCCCAACATAGAAGCCGGGGCTTTTTTAATTTGTGTTTTACTAATGATTATTACCTTCCGATCACCAGCTTACCATTAAACAACTCCCCATCACCAGAAAGAAGTCTGTAAATATACATTCCGTTTGATAATTTCTCAGAAGGCTTATAAGACACCGGCACAGTTGTTCCTCCTGTTATTTCGCCTTTAAAGATCTCTGCAACTTCCGTTCCTTTTGTATCAAAAAGCTTCAAGTTGACTAACTGAGATTGAGGAGAATAAATCTGGAAAGTTGTATATTCAGTCAATGGATTCGGTGCTACCTGAATGAATTTGTTCAGATAAGCTAAGCCAGGATTGATCTGAAGCGCTTCGCATTCTGCTGCATCCGTAATCTGTTCAACAAAGATGGTATCAGAGTTTGCAGTACAACCGATTTCATTCTGAACTTTCAATGCAATTTTCCCAGGTGTACTTACAACGATCTGTGAACTCGTTTCTCCGGTAGACCATGAATAAGTAGCCATATTAGCAGGTCCTTTTAATGTAAGTGGTTTACCTTCACATGTTTTAAACTCTGTGCTGGCAGAAATCAACTGTGCAGGAAAATTATGAACTACAAAGTTTATTGAATCTTTGCTACTGCAACCACTGGCATCTGTCACTTCAATAAGGTATTTGCCTGAAACTGACGTTGTGAAGGTATTACCAATATTTCCGTTTGACCAGCGATAAGCAGAATAAATTGGCAGGATACTTAATTCTGTTGTATCCCCCATACAGGCAGCCTGTCCTTTTGAAGAAAGAATTTTTGCAGGAACATGCTCTATAACATTTATATGATTATTAGCTATGTCAAAGATCGTATCTGAAATGGAGCTGGTAATCTTTATCAGATAATCATTTTCAGTTGATAGTTCAAAGGGTATAGGCCAATAATAGCTTTTCAATCTATCAGGTACATTTGTGGCAGCAAGATCAAAAGTTTCTCCGTTGTTTGTGGATACATAGATATTAAGACTATCAACTCCGAATGAATTCCATTCTATTGCATAGCCACCACCCAGGCATATTGGTTGTTTTGTATCAGGATCTTTCAATCTTACAAATGGTTCTGCCTTAGGGGAGAAGCATAGATCTGAAGAGGTTTTTGACTCTTCGTTTCCTGTATTATCACGAGCTATGGTATAAGCACAATACTTCTTATTCGGATCTCCTTTAATCATGACAACGGAATCTGCAGAGATTTGGGACGCATATTTTGTAAAATTATTCCCGTTATCATAAGAAAGATATAAGTCATAGTTTTTTACACCTGAACCACCCAGACCATAATCATCCATGATCGTTACCAGATAAGCATAAGAGGAATCAGCAATAACATCACTACGTTTATAAGCCGATAAAGGAGGAACAGCATCAATTGTATTGAATATAGCAGGGGTCAGGAGCTCCTCCTGAGTATCGAATACGATCGAAGCAACGGCATCTATAGTATCTCCTGTAGACGAAGCAAGGTCAGGAGCCACCGTAAAGGATACAAAACCTTCACCTCTTCGAGTAATCGAATCATTGATCAGCAAGAATCCTAAATGGGCAGCAGGTTCATTTCCTGTGAGAGGGTCTTTGGATTCAAAGATCCAGAATGCTTCTTTTTTAACAACATCTATCCCTGCAATAACATCAACGATCACTTCAAGAGAGTCCTTGACATCCAGCCTACCAGTATAATAGGTGCTGTTAGAAGGTACTTCAAAGACGAAATCTCCGAAACCAAAACTGCCAAGCCGGAATGAATAGATGTTCAGATGAGGATCAATAGGAGATCGTATTACAACCTTTTGTGCAGGAGCTGTAGCGAACTCAGGATCGTTTTCAAAACGAATGGTATAAGGGAGAATGTCTTTTACAGAAACCCATCTCTGAGGGCCAAATCCATTAGGACCTAGAATATCGTTGGGATCTCTTGGAAATACTACCGGAATATCTATATCGTCGTCATCATCGTCATCATCACAGTCCTCTGTTTTGATCTTAACTTCTGTTGAATCCCTTTGAAAACATCCGGAACTGTCTGTTGCTGTAACCTGAAAATCTCCATCTCCACTTACCTCTATTTTCTCTTCGGTTGATCCTGTTGACCATTTTAACTCACATTCGGCACAAACACTGGTGACTGCATGTAACTCGACATCCTGGTCTTCAGCATCGCTGCAGAAAGTCCTGTCGCCACCGCCCTGAATACTTACTCTTGGTTTGTCTTCAAGCACACCGACATTAATTGATTTTTCAAATATACAACTGTTACGGTCTCTTATGATAAGATAATAATCGCCCCTTGGTATATCATGAAGATGATCTTCTGTAGAGCCGTCATTCCAGAGGAATGTATATGGACCGTTTTTACCTTTCAGTGTTACATCTATTTTCCCATCTTCTTTTCCATTGCAGGTTGCAGGAGTAACTTTTATCTCTACCTGCGCATAGCCTTGCAGACTGAATGAACTGACAATGAGAAATAACAGGATGTATTTATAGGTATATAAAAACGCAGAAATATGATTCTTCATAACGTTTACTTTTTAATGTCTTTTAAATTAAGTGTAATACTGGCTGCCGGACTAATTTCACCTTTGTTTGATACTGCAGCAACTTTAAAGGTATAAGCGCTACGACCAGGATTATTGATTTGATAACTGAAATTCAACTCCTTGTGTAAATTACCTCTTGTGATTTGATGAAAGGCATTCTCAGAACTTTCATCTGTAAAAAGTATATAGCCTTTAATGTCCTGGATTTGTTCTTTATTAAATTCCCAGGTAAGGTCTGCATAAGATTTACCTTTATCTTTTCTCAATGCTATCCTTAAATTCTCTGGTGAAGATAATTTATAGGAAGGCAGATAAAGAGGAGAGACAGAACTCTTTCTGGAAACTACTGCACCAATGGCTTCTACCTGATACACATTGACTTTTTTAGCATCTTGAGGATTATAAAGTTGTACAACATATTTTCTGCTTTCCTTTGGAAGATCTTCAGGAGTAGCAATGATGTGTCCGTTTACCAGTATATTAAAACCTTTTATTGCTGTTTCTTTTGGATATTCCCAGGAAAGCTCTGTAAGGTTGTTTTTATTAAGAGTAGCAGAAAGGGAATTGAATAGGGGAAGGTTCAAAAGCGGAACACTGCATTTTACAGTACTTCCTTCTCCACGCATACCTTTTTCATTTACAGGAACAATGCTGAATTGATATTCTAAACCTCCGTCTCCGGATATTTCATATAAGATTTCATTGCTTTTAATAAGAGGGATACTGAGGTTTTCAATAAGCTTTCCGGTACCTTCTTCATCTGAAAGAAACACAAAACCAAATGTGTTCTTACTTGTGCTTTTCGCCCAGGAAAGATGTACATGAGGTTTGTCCATGATCATTTGGAATTCAGCTTTAAGACTGTCTGGTTTTAAAGGAATTTTTACTCCGGTGTAGAATACGTCAGCGGGACTACCAAACCATTCCTTACCTTTCTTATCTGTCACTGAAAGTCTGTATATATAGCTTTGGCCATACCCAAGACCGGTAGTATCGGTATAAATTTTATTCTTATAATTCAGCTTCGTTATTCTGGTAAACTGTAACGTGTCCGCATTTCTCCTTTCAAGATAAAATTCTTTGATCCGCTTTTTATCGGATAGGAGAGAGTCTGTTTTCCAATATATCCGGAGATCTGTATCATTTACAACAGATATGGAATCTATGGGAGGAGTAAGAAGACTTTTATATAAAGCTGCTTTGAACTTAAATTCAAATGGTCTGAGCTGCGTCTGAAGGATTGTTACAGGAATAAAGGAATAGGTATAATCCAGCAATGTATTGACACTTTCATCTGTAAATAACCAATGCAGTTGTCCGTTATCAGACTTCTGATATCCGATTAATTCTTCTGTAAGATTCGTTTCCTTTCCTGATTTATCTTCTTTTCTGCTGATCTTAAATCCGAATAGTCCTGCTTTAAAATAGTCTTTTTCATTCACTGACCAGACAAGTTTTACTTTTCCTTTGTTCACGCTTGCTTCTATTAAAGGATTGATTTTAACGTCCCCGGGAGAGAGCGTAGCGACAGGTTGTTCAGACTCATGTCCATCTTCAAATACATAAAATAAACCATAGGTTGTATTGTCAGATTTCTTGTAAGTATGATCAATAAAAGCGAATCCTAAAATCAATGCCACGCTATAGTCCTGTTTCATATTTAATCTGTCACCGGATTTAAGACCTCCTGATTGCTGAAGCTTTTGAAGCAATTCTTCTTTAGTGATCTTACTTAATTTGCCTTCTGAAAGGTATTTTAAATAAGTTTGTTGAATGCTTTTTGCTTCATCATCATCAAGTCCCTGATTTCCCCAATTTCTTTCATCTACCTGAGGAAAGATTGTCTCCTTGTTGAGTTTGTACCAACCTGCATTTCCACTTCGCTTTTTTATATTAAAACCAACCAGATTTTGTGGCCAGTCATAGGTCTCCCAATAAAGCTTCATAGCCTTATCCGTTTCGCCGCCTCTCAGGCTTGCTCCGCTTCTTTGGGCTAAAACCTTATAAGCAGGATTAAGAAAGATAGCGACTATGAAAAGTAATATCAGTCTATAAATATTTTTCACAACTGCTTACATTAGAATTTTAATACAATAGGACGGCTTTCCTCTTCATGATCAGCTCCTGAAAATTTCAGATGTCCTTTAAGTATTGTAAATGATCCATCATAGCTCATCTCCATATCACCGTCAACATTGACATTGGTAGATCTGACACAATCAACACAGGTAGCGATGCAAGGCCATTTGACACTTACTCTGCTTATTCCGTTAACATGTGTTTTTATTGTTCCGGTAAAACCTTCAGAGTTCACCTGAGTATTGAATGATCCTCCCATTTTAAGACTGAAATATCCATGTATTCCAAAGCCCAGCCTGGTATCTGAATTGTCCGCCGTAACACAATTCGCAGGGTCAAACCTTTCAGGATAGATGATCTGCATTTCTTTTGAATAGTCAATAGCTCCCGTAACGGTTCCTGTGATGCCTTCATCATCTCCTGCTGCTCCTCTGAGATCAATTGAACCATTCATTGTTACCTGCTTCATAATGTGCCCTGAAATTCCCATAGCCTTTGCGCTCCATCCGCTTTGATTCACTTTGAAGTTCATTTTTCCTGTGGAAAGAGATAGTAAGTTACCGTTTCTTGCCGGGATTTTAAGTGATGCATTAGTACTACCCGATACATCGTTGGTACCAAGTAAATAGGAGGCTTTCAGAGCACCTTTAAAATAATGAGGTGATCTTGCAGGCACTCTTACTTCACCCTCAAGTTCAAGAGAGCTTTTGTTGCCAATCACCAATGTTACATCTCCTTTAAGTCCTATGATATCAGCAGCATCTTTGATTCCCAGAACAAATCCTATCAGATACGTTCCCTGGCTTGCAGAATTATTCCTGTGATCATAATTATAGCCGAAGCGACCACCCAGTTCATCGATACGAATAACGGGACCTACAGGAAATCCTTTGGCTGACTGCATTGTAAGTTCAAAAAAACCATAATTAAAATCTTCCATGGAGCCAAGCACAACTTCTCCTCCGATTTTTATTCCTCCTTCTAGTGATCCGGTATATTTTCCTCTGAACTCATCATTGCCATAGCTTAGACTTGCTTTGATTGTAAGAGGGTAATTAGTGGATTCAAAAACAAGTTTACCAATAGAAACTGAACCTTCACCTGATATAATAAAATCTGTAACATCACATTTGGTTGACTTACCAATTTCAAGATTGGCGGTGATTGCCAAACCTTTGTCTTTGACATATATCGCTTTACTTACATTGAAATTAATCTTCTTATATTTAACTTTTCCTTTAAAGCTGAATATAGTCAGTTCTCCATTAATGATTTTGAATTCGCTAATTTCGAAGGGATTGTCAAAATCCTGATGTTTTGCTTTTATTTTACTTCCGCTGATTTCATGCAAATTAAATTCATAGTCAACCGTAGTACTTAGGCTTCCTTCTATTTTACAACCGAATGCTATGAGATTAGAGAACTTGGCTGTTCCTTCCGCAGAATTTCCATTCATACTGACATCTACGGTTACTTCACCTTTGGTATTCTTGATCTCTTTGATTGCTATCTCTGCTTCTCCATCTTTAAATACAATATCGTTTTCATCAATTTTCCATGTGAATTTCCATCTTAGCTTTTTAATTGAGGCATTAAATCCCTTGGTGGAAAAGCTCGCACTGTTTTTAGCTATAAGCTCTGCGTTCAAGTCCCCTTTGGAAGTAAGACTTCCTTTAGCTTCAGCAATAACAGACGTGTTCTTTTTTAATTGGATTATTACATTTTTTACACCTCCGAAATCATACTCTCCTTCAAAACTTGTAGAAGAAGTATATCTGTAAACAAATTCACCTGATGTGCCTTTGGCTAACTCTGCAATACCACCTAATGAAACTGCCTCTACCTGATTAATTGTAAATTTTGTCTCACCTGAGATCGCTCCGTCTGATGTTACTGTCAGTTTCATACTTGTCAGATTTGCCATTATCGGTCCGAATTGCCTTGTAGGCGCTTTTCCACTCCATTCAAGTGAAACTTCTTTAAAGCTCATTTCGGCTCCGCTACCTTTCTGTTTCCATGAAGCTCTCACGCCATCCAGATCAATAGATACCGGTGTGTGGAAGAAACCTTTCATATCGAGATGTAGTCTGACTTTATTGGTAGAATAAGAGCAATACCCATCGCCAGCTGAACCTGATGATTGAATGGATTCAGTTAAATGAATTCTGAGGAGTCCAAATTTTATTTCTCCATCTAAATCAGGGCAGCACTCTTCCGGATCACCTATACAGATATTTTCTTCTGAATAACATGTTTCTGTTTTATTATCTGCCGCTTGTTTATCCTGCGCTCTGACCTTTATTGTTGCCGGCTCAGTGGATGCTTTTACTCTTCCGTTACTTTCTCCGATGGTAGCATCTGATCCACTTGCTTCTGATATTGACCAGACAATAGTCCGTCCACTTGGTTCTGTTGTAACTGTTGCCAGTGCTGTGGACTTCCCATCAGCAGGCAAAGTGGAAGGATTAAATTTAATTCCTTTAACCAGAACAGGAGTGATGGTCACGGACTCCTGACAAGTAAAACCGTCAGCATCTGTTACACGCACTACATAGACAGTTTTCACATCTGGCACTGTTATTTCTGGATTAGCTTCACTTGAACTAAATCCTCCCGGAACAGAATGCCATTGATAGGTATATTTATCCGGCGAATCTGGACCGGCTGTGGGACTCCCGCCAAGTCTGACTTTTGTTCCCGGACATTCTGTTCTGTTTTCTCCAGGATTTATATCTATCGCAAAGGTGTTTTGCATACATATAAGGAGAAAGAAAAGTACAGTCGATAGTTTAAAATATGCTCGCATTGGAATCTTCAATTTTTATATGATGCAAAAATTATTTCTTTAGAATTTTTAATTGTATATGAGCCCATGCAGAGACAAAGAATGTTTTATCACTGATCGCTCCTGGCCTAAGCACTCCTTCCGGGCCCTCTGGTTCGGTAAAGTCCATATTCAGAGACGTAAAATAATACTGCAGGTCTTTCACAGTCAGACCCAAAGGTACTTTGGCACCTGTACATACGATAGTTCTTCTTGGTGTAGGAATATCAATATTTCCTCCATTAGCAAAATGAACATGTATCGGAACGATCTGTCCAGCTCTTGCAGATCGAGGATGATCCAGATCAGTTAGCAGAAGTTCTTGTGTGGATTTCTCAACTCTGAACCCATTGAACTTAACAGCTTCTTCGCCTGAGACAGTGTCTTTGGAAACAACATCATAGTATCCATGCTCAGCTCCATTCAGATCAAAAGTCGCGAATACTTTGGTCGGATTTACAAAGAATACTTTGCTTGCCTTTATCGGACGATTGTTGCCGTATATATAAAATTCACAACCCGGATTGAATTTAGCTCCCTGAATACAAGTCGTTACAGGACCGGAATCTCCACCGACATCAGTTTTCACAGAACGTATCTCAAAATGGAGGATCGATGCTTTTAACGTGATAGACTGTGTGTGAGTAAACTCATTTTCACCATATACCATTACATAGTAAGTCCCCGGCTTCATTTCACTGATGATAGCTTCCTGATTTCCTGAGAATGGACGGCTGAATGCGGCATCATAGGTATTTCTTGTAGGTGCATCTCCATATCGGATATACAACTCATTATGATTATTCTGATCTTCACCGGTCAATTCTACCAGAAGGGTTTCATTCTGAAGTGAATCAGGAATTACGACTTTATACATCAGACTTCCTTTATGAGCAAGCACAGTATCTTCAGCAATATTCAAAACAAGCTCTCTGACATCCATAAGAACTGGATTCAGGCTTGATGTTTCGTTATTGTTTTCATCTGTTTCCGGAATCTGATTTCTCGCATCCGTTCTTGCTATTACATAATAAGAGCCTACAGAAGCATTCGTGATCCTGTATGAGCCCGCATATGTATATGAACCGTTCTGAGCGAGGGTTATATAACTTCTGCTGCTTCCCAGATAAATATCATTGATATCCCAGGTCTTATCTCTGGATAAGTAAAACTGATCTTCCAGAGATCCTTTAACAGGATTGACTCCTTTATTCATTATTGTCCAGGAAATTTTAATATTCTCACCAGCAGTGTATTGATCTTTATCCGCTTTTACTTCAGATATTATAAGGTCTACTGGCAACGGCATTTCCAGATGAATAGGAGAGGCTGCTAAATTGTTACTTTCCTGATCTGCTTCATACTGCGTATTTTCCTGATCTGTTTTAACCAATATGATGTAGTTTCCGGATTCTACTAATGGTAAATTAACTTCTTTGCTCACACTGTAACTCGCTCCGGCCACAAGGGTATCAGACCGGTCAACAGATCCCAGCAGTTTGTCGTTCTTATCAATAGTAAAGTCAGTTGACAGGTATAATTTATCGACCCATTTTTTGGGGCGGGTTGTACCTGTTCCCTGGTTGGTTACAGTATATTGAATAGTTAAAGGTTGACCTGATATTCCTTCTTCCGAAGCCTGAAGATCAGTTATTGCCAGATCAGGTATGGTGTTCGATATGATTTGTACTGGTCTGAACGAATAGTTATTATTCCTAATTCTGTCGCCAGAGTTTGTTAAGGTTTTTCCTTTATGAGTATAGTCTGCTACCACAATCCAATAATATTCACCGGAGATCGCTTCTGGTATTTCAACTTTACGTGTACCAAAATAAGTTGCCCCTGTATCAAGTGCATGTTTGCTGAAGTATGATGATAAATAAATATCAGTTCCTGGCTGCCAGATGGTATCTTTTGAAAGATATACTGCATCATCCCATTCTGCATATGCTCCTTGTCTTCCGATATTTTTCACATTCCATTCTACAGGATAGCTGACACCGGTTAATACACTATCCGGAGCTTTCAGATTCAGCAGTTTAAGATCCGGACCCGGGCCATAGGTAACAGCAACAGGACCATACATGGTGATGTTATTGTTTTCATCCGTATGCTCATATATCTTATTGTTAGCATCTGTATATACATAGAAGTAATAGTCACCTTCTTCGGTTTCAAATGGTACAGGTACATCTATTGTATATTCATAAGAAGAATCCTTCTGAAGTATAAAGTCAGCCCTTGCGCCTGTCAGTAACATTGTATCTTTTTTATCAAGCACAGGAGAAGGGGATATATAGATCTTATCTATCCATGAAGCAGTTTTGGTTGCTGCTTTTCCTTCGTTCGTCACTTTGATCTGAAGGGGGAATACGGAACCGGTTTCTGCTTCATCTTTTGCTGCCGTAATTTTACTTACTTTAAGATCTGCCCATGGACTCAGGTTTACTGCCACTGGCTTATTAAAGATGTTATTGACGTTTCCTCCTGTCACTTCATAAACGTTTCTATCAGCATTGGAATGAATCTGTAAATAAACAGTACCACTTGCTCCTTCCGGAATCATGATAGAGCCTGTTAAAGAGATCGTATCATCAGGATTCAGAATTCTGTTGGTAAGCACTTTTACTACAGATCTGGTTTTGAACTCTGTGATATCAGACGCAATTGATTCTTTAATGAAAAGACTGTCTGTCCATGAGGTTGAATTAACAGCTCCGGCACCCTTGTTTCTGACAAGGTATTGGAAGTAAAGCATTTCACCTGAATTTACAGTCGTATTTACAACAGTAGCTTTTTCCACTATTAAATCCGGAGATTTGATTGTAAGTAAGGTGAGACTTCTCCCTGCATTATTGCCTTTGTTCTCATGTTCAAAAACTTCATTCTCACGGTCTGTCACAACAAAGATGTAATTGGCTCCTGTGATCTTGTCAGGAATTGTAACCGTAGCTTCAGCAGTATAGCTTTCTCCGAGATTCAGTGTGGAATAATTTGTTCTTGATCCAAGCAAAACAGCTTGTTTGGCATCAAAGAATACATTATTGGAGATATAAATTTCATCTTTCCATTTGCCTGTATTGGTAATTGATCCACCCTGATTTTTGACAGTCCATGTTACTTTGATTTTATCTCTGTTACTTGCCGTTGAAGGTATAGACGTGACTGTCGGTACAAGATCGGAAGGAGGCAAGAGTGTTACAGTAATAGCACTGCTTCTTCCAAAGTTGTTATTGTTATAGGCATGTTCAAATATCTGATCATCCTGATCTGTCATCACGTGAATAAAGTATTTTCCGAAAATTCCGTGAGGCAATGCTACAGGTACTGTATTCGTATAATACTTTCCGCCTTCCAATTGTCCGTTGTGAGGAATCGTAGTCAACACAAGCGCTGAGCCTGAACGGAATACGGAATCAGCGGAGAAATAGATCTGATCTTTCCAGATACTTGAATTTGTCTTACCCTCACCTTTATTGATTACCGTATATTTTAAATCTACTGTCTGACCTGAAAATACATTAGATAAAGTTGATACTTCCTGCACCTGAAGATCGGGAGGAGGAGTAAGGTTAACGAGTAAATATCTTTTGTTTCTATCTATATTGTTAACATGATTCAGCTCTTTTATTTCATTGTTCTGATTTGAAACAATGAAGACATAGTGCGGACCGCTTACTCCTTCCGGCAGTCTGATTGTTGCAGATGAGAGATAGGATTGTCCAGAATCAAGAGATGTTTTATTTGCTACTCCTGTTAAATAAGTATCAATTCCATATTCAAAGGTGCTGTCACTGGATATATAGATTTTATCGAACCAATAATCCTTGGCTACAGTTCTGCCTGCACCTGAATTCTTAACTTCCCATGACAACATGATCTCTTGTCCAGAGAATGCGGAGGCCGGCACAAGTACGTTTTTCACTTCCAGATCCGGAAGTTTTCTTAACTCCAGTTGTTGTATAGGTCCGGCTGTTTCTGCACATGAGTTTTTAGAAGTAACCTGCCAGTTATATTTTTTGCCATAATCCAATCCGTTTGCAATGCGATATAATATCTGATTGGTGTTTTGAACAAAAGGCATCTCAGGAATAGCGGCGCTGGCATCCCAGATACGGATATCATAGTGACTTGCATTAAGTGCAGGGCTCCATGATAATGATAGGGGAAGACTCAGGTCTGCCTTATTGTTCAATGGAATAAGATTCTTCACTTCTGCAGGAGCCACAGGTTCGATTACAGTAATTTTAATTGAATCTGAATACAGACAACCATATTCATTTCGTCCGCTTACTGAATAAGTCGTAGTTGTGATTGGACTCACTTCTATAGAAGCTGAAGTTGATCCTGTTGACCACAGATAGTCGTCACCATTGACAAGACGAAGCTGCGCTGCATCTCCTTTACATATTGTCTGGTATCCTTTTCCATCAACTACTATATGAGCCTTCTCAGGGTATGTAATAGAAATCGAAGCCGTTCTGGTACACATGTACTGATTGAACTTCTCAAGCTTATAGGTACCGATGTCAGAAACAGTAATAGATTTGGTTGTTGCTCCATTTGACCATCTGATACTGTCTGAAAAATTGCTTTCCAAAGTTATGGTCTGTCCGGGGCAGATTGTTATTTGATTTCCCTGTAAAATAACAGGTTGTTCAGGCAGAGGCAATACTGTCACCTTAACATTTAAATAATCATTGCCGTCTTGATTGGAGCATCCATTAGTAGCTTTAACTCCGAAGACAGTTGTCTCTTCAGGTTTTACCTTAACCTTGGTTCCTACATGCCCGTCTGTCCATAAAAATTCTTTTGCTTTTCCTGATACAAATAAAGTTATTTCAGTTCCCTGACAAATAGTAGTATCCGAACTGATTCCTGTAACTATTGGGGCTTCATAAATAATCACCTTAACTTTCTGCTCATATTTACAACCTTCCTTATTCTCAATAAGAACAGAATATTCAGTTGTCGTATCCGGAGTAACAGTGATGGAACTTGCTGTTGCTCCTGTACTCCATTGATAATGATATCCGTTCTCTACAGTAAGAGTAGTAGATTCACCTTTACAGATTTCCTTTTTGCCAACTATATATGGTACTCTAGGATCTTCTATTTTAACTGTAGAAGTTTTGGTACAACCATATTTACTCACATGGCTCAGTGAATAAATACCCTGAGTAAGAACAGTAATAGATGGAATTGTATCTCCGGTTGACCATTTTATATGTTCTGAATAGTCTGAAGATGTTAGGGTAATGGCGTCTGTCTCACAGAATGACAATGTACTGGAACCTGTAGCAACAATAATAGGAGCTTTATCCGGACCTGGTAAAACATCAACCACGATGGAGGCGGAAACAGTTTTATCAGAACATACATTTCCAAGAGCAGTTACAGTATAAACGGTTTTTACAGTAGGATTAACCTTAATAGTCGAACCAGACATTCCGTTTGACCAAGAGAAGCGGGAAGCATTCCCTTCCACCGTTAATACTGCGTCACCTCCAGGACATACTGCCGAATCTCCTTTCAGTGAAGTTATTTTAGGAATCAGGTTTCCAGCTCTGACACTAACTGTAACATTGCCTTCCATTTCACAACCATCATCTGATTTGAATTTTACATTATAGGTAGTTGTATTGTTTGGAGACACAATAATTGCACTTGTAATTTCTCCTGTTGACCATAAGAATGAATTCCCACCATTAATGACTGACAGTGGAACTTCCTGACCAGGACATATTGTTATTGCCGTTGTGGCCAGTCGAGGTATAGGCATACTCTTGATTTCAATTTGTGCAGAAGATGAACAGCTTGAAAGTGGTGCGATATGTTTTACTGAATAATAACCTGGTTGTCCTATTTTTATAGATTTTGTTGTTTTACCATTAGACCATACTATGTTATTATTTACATTGGAGGTAAGAGTCACAGAATCTTTGACACAAGCCCCCCCCAGAGTTCCGACAGCGGTAATGACAGGTATTTCAGGACTTGGTATCACATCTACTGTGATTGTATCTGTATTAGAGCAACCATAAGTATTGTAAGCTTTCAGTACAAATATGGTTTTATAGGTCAAACGAACAGGCTGCACTTTCTGAGAGGCATAAACAGTTTCTGAGCCTCTTATATGCCAAGTGTAAGTATTCCCTCCACTGGCTACAAGTGAAAACTGAGCATTCTCACAAATGGTTGTATCCTTACCGGCATAAGCACTAGTAGCAGGGTAGTGGTGAATGATATGATTCATAATAGAATCATTATCCTTGTTTGAATCATTATCCAGTGTTGTATATATATCAAAAGAATATAACGTGTGATCGTTCATCAGCAGCGGAGTCTTAAAGGTATAATTATAAGATTGTCCTCCTTTAATTTTTATTCCTGAAAGTGTCTCACTGATCTTTAGTGTATCATTGAGCACATAGTGAATGGTGATATTTTCCAGTGTGTCTATTCCGAAGTTTTGAAGTTTTACAGCCAGGTATTGATTACCATCCAATTTACATCCACTCTTAGGGCCAATTACAGAGGTAATTCCTATATCTTTGGTAATTAGTCCTGAGCCAAATTCATCAGCACCGATATCAGGAGTTTGAGCATGACGAGTATGTCCTTCAATATCAGTTTTGACCTCACTTACAGGGATACCTGCTCCATCCAGATTTGACTGGCTTATACGTGGGCTTGTATAACTTTCGAATACAGGATCAATTGATAAAGAATGAGTATCCATTCCAGTAGCAGCCTGGAACGCTTCAAGACTTGCATAAGAAGAGTTCTGCCACATAACAAGCGTTTCACCGGCAGAAAACAGATCATTATAATCGGAAGTGATTGTTTGAGAACCGGAAACGTTTATAGAACGACCTCTTCCAAAGTGAGCGAATATGTTATTTTTTACCTGAATATTTCTACCTGATTGAATATTAAAGGCATCATATTGATATGTACCGTTTCCAGATATCCTCACGCTGTTATGATACACGCCAGCATTCTCACAGGAACTTAAATGTATCCCGGTATTTTCTTCAGATTGAGTAAAACTAATGAAGTTGTTGTAAATCAATATAGGTTCAGAAGTGCTTCCTGTAGCTGTGTTCAGATAAATCCCTTTACTTCTTGTTCCTGGAATGACAGCATGATTTCCTGATATACGAAGACCATTTCTTGATTGGTTCGCATATATAGCATAATAATAAGTATTATTAGAAATCGGACTGATGATATTATTTTCAACAACTGTTTTGCTAGGGTAGATAAGGTGAATACAAGTCTCGGTCTGTGTATGGAAGGTGTTTCCTCTAATAATGTTTGTCTGCAAGCCAGAACTAGTACCATTCATATAAATACCATAAGATCCATCCTGGAATACATTACCTTCAAAAAGGTTTCCGGTGGTATATCCTGAAGCAGAAACCAGATACTGGGTTCCGGAATAATTAGTATATCTTTTCCCGCTCAGAACACAATGCTGAACAGTTATATAGCTTGATCCTTCTTTCATTACCAACACATTCGCATAATAAGTATCGAGCGCTTTTAACGTGATACTCTTAAATGTGATGTAATTGATTCTCTTTAAGGAGACGATATAGTTTTTATCTGATGTTGATTTATAGTTGATTGTTGTGGTGGTACTGTCACCGGATTCAGAAGTAAAGGTCACATTGTTAACGGATGAAATCCCGGGAACATTTGTTATTTCAATCTGTTCATTGTAGATACCGTCAGCAGCTCTGAACTCTACCGGACCTGAAACGCCATTATACATAAGGGCTTCAGTCGCTTTGGTAAAGTTAGGAAAATCCGCATCTGTTCCACCAATGGTATAGATACCTGAAAGAGCAGGAGAGATGCTCTTTATGTTTATTGTATCGTTTGATGTTTCTGTATCTGCTGTACCATTAGGATTTGAAACCCATGCTTTCAGCTCATATGATTTTTGTCTTTCAAATTCATATATGCCAAGGTTAATAGCGGTACTTTTCTGAGTTCCTAATGTCCCGCTCCATGTGATCCGACTTTGCACTGTTCCGTTTACTGACCAGTCAATGATTGCACTACTCAGAATTTCTGAACCATTATTGAACAATGTTATCCTAACCTCCTGTGATCCATTGGCAATAGGAGGTACAGGCTGTACCATTCCGATAAGTGAAGCATCTGTTCCTGAAGGGTTAAACTCATACGCACCTATATCTGTAAGAGATTTTCTTGTTACTCCATTGATATCACTGCTAATGCCACCAACCTGAGGAGCAACATCATTTAACTGTGCATTAGAGATACTACCATCTGCTGCATTTTTAAAGTTCGGGTTAACTGCAAGTGACTGATTATCTTTTCCTGTAAGTTGCTTCCATTCTGGTAGGTCTTTGATGTCTTCATTATAGAAGCCAGTAAATTTACCTTTTGAATAAAGATTATTGTAGTTGGAAGAGAAAGATCCCTGTTCAAAGTAAACCACATATCCTTCATCCAAAATAGCCAGATTGTTGTTAAATAGCCTGTTGTTATTTCCATTCAGTCTTACAGCTGCTACATCTTTGTTAAGAGATGTACTCTGGATTCTTATTGTATTATGATATAATTCAACATTATCGGAATAGGCAACTTGAATACCTCTTGCAACAGATGTTCCTGTAATAAAGATGTCGTTATTGGCTATCACTTGTGTTTGTGAACTGTTCAATGAAGAGAGTTCAATACCCGACCCTCCATTGCCAAGGGTAATTCTATTTCCCAGAACACGGCATTTCGTATCCATACTTGAAAGCTTTATACCAGCCAGGGTCGGGAAACTGCTGTTGCTTTCAATCTTGTTGTTTTGCACGGTTGGCGCATCCAGACTGGCAAGATAAATGGCTTGTGCATAGGAGTCTCTAAACTCATTTGACTGAATCAAAAGCCCTTGCTGATACTTACTGTAAGAGCTAAGACCAGATACATATATTCCGTATCCGGCTTTATGGAACAGTGATCCTTGAATGATAAGATTATTGTTGCACAGATCTCCTGCTTTAGAATAAATGATGGCCTGATTAACCGTTGAATTGGTGGATGTTACTCCATTAAACACCACATTGGAGACTGTAATGTTATCCGATCCTTCTTCTATGCTCAGCGCTCTGCTATACAATGCACTGCTATTGCGGAAAGAAATATTTCTGAAGGTAATTCCATCTGCTGAAATTAATTGGAACAGATAGTTTTTCTCTAAGCTACCTGTATTGGATATTTCAACATCCTCTTTGTTTCCGCTTTCTGACTGGAACACGACAGAGTTCCTTTTCGAAGCACCAAATATTGAAGGAATAACAACCTGTTCATTATAAGTGCCTTTGCGAATATTAAACTGAACAGAATCCGATATGCCACCTTTAATCAAAGCATCTACAGCATCACTGATCTTTACAAAATCAGGATTTGTTCCTCCGACAGTATATGGCCCATTTAATGCAGGATAAATCGGACCGCTTATAACAGTATCATTGATAGGATTATTATCATCCAAACCATTTGGAGCTTCCGTCCAGACCTTTATAGTGTAAGCTGTTTTAAATACAAAGTCAAAATTGCCTAAAGTTACCAGAGTGGTATCACCTAATAAAAGGCTGCCTGTCCATGCGACAGCAGGTTGTTGATATCCATTGATAGTCCAGTGAATGGTTGCTGATTCCAATGGGATGTCTCCAAAGTTTCTTAATTGTATTGCAATTGGTCTCGTCCCCGGAAGAAACGGCTGAACAGGACTTGCTATCTTATAGATACCTGCATCATTGGCATCAGGAACATTTTCATCTGCACCAATAGAAGGCTTAGTCAAACTTCTGATTTCACCATCAATATCTTCCTTAACAGCCGGAATTACTTTTCCAAGGGTATTCAATGCAACTTCGGAAGAGCGTAAAACAGTATCAGACTGAAACTGAGGGTCAAGAGAGAAGGAGTTAAAGTCAACTCCTCTTGCTACCTGCCAGTCAGTAAGCTTTGCATGAGAAGCAAAAACACTGGATCCTTTTGTATAATAGTTGTTGTAATCCGAAGTCAGCGCTGAAGTGATATCATCAAATGAAGAAGCGAAGCCCGGACCTGAATTAGCAAAGATGTTATTTACAACTGAAAGATATTTACAGGTATAACTTTTATAGGCACTGGCATTTAATCCTGTACTGGTGTTGAGTACCGAATTGAAATAGACTTGTGTATACTCTGAGTTGGACAATTCAATACCATAGATATTGTTTGTACCTCTGACTGTTATAAAATTATTGGCGATAATTCCATTTTTCGCTGTTACATATTCTGCCAGTATTCCCGATCCTCCGTATACAACTTCGATTTTATTTTTGTTGATCAGAAATGCATCTGAAATGGTTCTGACAGAGATTGCATCATAATAAATATTTGATTTTCCTGAAATGACTTTATTACCTGTAATCTGTACATTATAAATATAGGCTGCATAAATTCCACCTGTACCTTGGGCCTCAAAGTAGTTGTTTCTTATTATATTATTTCTGTCGTTTCTGCTTGCAGAACTCATGTATACACCAAAAGCTCCATCTTTTATGTAATTGTTTTCAATAAGGTTATTATTGTTTGAAAATTCACTTGAGTTCACATAAAAGTTTATGACAGCAGCGTTCGTTGTAGTTGCATTATTGGTGCCATCAAAATAATTGTCTTTAATTATATTGTTATCTGCACCGTTAAGCAAGTCTATGCAAATACCATAAGTAGAGGTTGGAACGAAATCAAGATCAAGTATTCTGATGTAGTCAGCACCTTTCAACTGAATTAGATAATTATCTGTAGACTTTGAAGCAAAAGTAAGTTTAACAACTCCTTCTGACTTTGGTTTAAAGGTTACAGTGCTTGTATCTGAAGTTCCGAAAATTTCCGGAATTATAAATTGTTCTGTATAAGTATCAGGTTGCACATGGAATTCTACATTCCCTGCAACACCAGCTGAGGTGAGTGCAGCAACTGCTGATGTAAAATTTATATAGTCCGAATTCACTTTACCGATAGTATAGATACCGCGCATCCCTGCACGCAGGTTATTTACCTTCAGGGTATCGTTATTGGGGTTGTTATCAGAAGAATTGCTTATCCATACTTTTACAGATAAAGGTGTTCCTGACACAAGATTAAAATCTCCTACAGATACTTCTACGCTTTCAGAAGGGGCAAGCGAGCCAGTCCATACTTTTGCAGTTTTTATAGTATCGTTTACTGACCAGGACAGGTTAGCAGTTTCAACTGTTTCACTGCCATTGTTGAAGAGAATTACTTTTACGGTCTGATTTCCTGTCGGGACCGGTGCAAGGGGAGAGGTTATAGATAATAATCCAAGATCACTTTCTGATAGGGTATTTTCATCAGCTCCCAGATCAGGGTGTTCTCCACGGATTTCTCCATCTATATCGGTTGTAAAACCTGACAGGGCAATTCCTTTGTTATTGATCCGTGGATCGTTTGTCTGCCATTCTTTAGCAGCAGTATATACGGGATCAATGTACAGAGAGTGCTGATCTTGTCCTGCTGCAGTCCAGGATTCTTTTGTGATACTGTTTTTATCCAGACTAAAGAGATATTGTCCCTGTGAATAATAGTTATTATAATCAGAAGTAAATGTTTTTGAATTATTGATAGTTAATGCAAATCCCAGGCTCCTGCTGACAGCTATGTTGTTTTTTATAACGCAGTTTGTAGTATTGTCTAAACTAATACAAGTTGAAGAAGCATGAGTATTATTGAGAATGAATGTATTGAAATAAACCTTAAAATTTTTCGCTCCATAAATGTTTATTGCCTTTGCATTATTTGATCCTCTTATATTGATATAGTTATTGGCTATTACAGTCTCCACTGTATCCGGATTTGATGCTGTGCTTACATAAATACCGACAGAACCATTACTTACATTGATTTTGTTACCGGTGATTATTTGTCCTATTGTACCGGAAAGGTAAATTCCCCGTTCTTTGTCAATGTTTATCGTATTATTTTTAATAGAGGAGTAATACTGATTGGACAGGTAGATTGCTGTATATTTCTGTCCGCTAAATGTGTTATTGACTATTTGATTGTATTCATCATTTCTACCGGATGAAGAATAACCTGATAAGGATATACCATAATTTCCATACTGAATATCATTGTTGATAAACGAATTGTACTTATTGTTTAATCCTGCAATATTGGAATACATTTCAATTACATTATAATAGCCTTGTGTAGCTGAAATTAATCTGTTATTTAAAAATTCGTTACCTGTCGCTCCATTAATTAAGCTAACTACTACTGAATAAGAAGAGTTTTCAGATTTTAAAGTGATATTCTTAAATGTTACATTATCAGTACTGTCAAGTCTCACTACATAGTCGGAAGACGAATTTCCTGAGTAATAAGAAAGTGTAACTGCAGAGCTGTCAGAATTTTCCGATTGAAATATCACTCTTCTTTCAGAATTTGAGCCTTTAATTTCTCTAAGTCTTATCTGTTCCTGGTAAGAACCGGGTCTTACATTAAACGTAACTGCACCAGCGATTCCAATACTATTCAGAACAGTGGCTGCTGCATTGAAAGTTGGAAAATCGGGGTTAGTTCCGCCTATAGTGTATACACCACTTAATGGTGCACCCAGACCTGAAACTATTAATGTATTATCACTAAGGTCAATGTCGATAAGGCCATTTGGATCAAGTGCAGAAATTTCTATCTTATACAATTGTCCTATCTTAAAGTCATAATTACCAATGACAATGGTATTAGATGCATTCGCAGCCAGATTACCAGTCCAGAGATAATTCGTCTGAGCAGTTTCGTTGACCTTCCAATTAACTGTAAAACTGTTGATTGCAGAAGATCCGTTATTTCTTACAATAACAGATATCGGATTGATACCTGCAGTTAAAATCTGATCAGATAGAAGAAGTTTATGAACCACAAGATTTAGACCTTCAGGATCGAACTCTGCTGCTCCAATATCAGGAAACTGACTTCTTGTTATATTATCTATATCATCTGTTACAAGAGCAGTGGATTTGGCAGTTCCGTTTAGTCTGGGGTTTGTTACCTTATAGGAATCTGCTGCAATCAAAGGATCAATGGAATATGAATTGTTATCGTGCCCTGAATACGCCATCCACTGAGCCAAGTTATGCTGACTGCGGCTGGAGCTATAGGAGTATATGATGCTGGCTCCCTTGGTGAAATAGTTATTATAATCAGCCTTTATGTTTAAATAATCGTTGCTGTTACTAAAGTAAAAAGCATTACTGGTTCCATAATTGATAAAATGGTTATTATATATATCAATAGAGCTTGAATTGTATAAATAACCGCTATATTGGCTTGTATTGCTTCCAGCTCCAATAAATGTATTATGATAGATGTCCGCTTCCTTTGAATAAGAAATAATGAATGGTCTGGAAGTCGATGTATTACCTGTCCTTACATAGTTATTTGCTATCAGCGTTCTTTTTGATGCTGTTGCATTGATATTATCCAGATAGATGCCATAACCACTGTTAATATTGATGCTGTTTTTAAGGATTTTTATACCAGCACTAGCGCTAGATAGGTCAATTGCCCTGTAATAGGAATTGGTAGTTGCAGTATTTATTTTATTTGATATTAACTCTGTATTGGATCCATTAGACATTCTGAAGCCGCGCGCATACTGGTTGATTAATGTATTGCCTTTCAATATCATAGTCCCTGATATATCAGAAGGTTGTGAATACACTAAGAAACCGTAAGCATTATTTTCCATCAAATTGTTTTCAAAAATAATATTTCCTGACGGGTTTGTTTTGCCTGTTATTAATACGAGTGAGTAGGCATCACTTTCATTGGTGGTTTCCTTACCTGTAAATACGTTATTGGAAAAATGTATATCGGAAATGTCTCCTTGAAGGTCAATGGCTTTTGCATAATAATCACCATTGATCTTAAAGGTCATATTCTTAAAATAAATATGGGAGATGTTTTTAAGTTTAACGACATAGTTGGAATCGCTATAATATTGGTTAACATAATAGCTTAATGTTACCTTGCTGCTGTCTCCGGATTCTGACTGGAAAACAATTCTGCCGTCAGGTCCTGAACCAGATATATCAGACAAGGCAATATGTTCATTATAGATACCATCTCTTACAAGGAAAGTAACGTCTCCTTTTATACCGCCATTTCTTAGCAGACTTTCTACTTCTTTAAAAGAAGTGAAGTCAGGAGTTGTTCCTCCGATGGTATAGATTCCGGATGGAATAGCTGCATATAGGTTATTCTGCGAAAGAATGTTATCTCCCGGATTTAAGTCCTCCTTATTGTTTGGTAATGAAACCTCTACACTTAGAGAATTTCCAATAAGAAAAGGAAAACTCTGAGGGCCAAGGTTGATCTCAACCGACTTTCCTTTTTCCAGATTGCCATTCCATTTTTGAACAGGTTTGACCTCGCCATTAAATGTCAGTTGATAATCAAAAGAGGAGATCGTTTCGTTCCCGCTGTTTGCTACTTTGATCTTTGCATCATAGCTGCCTGATAGGAAAGGAGCTACCGGCACTATAAGGGCCTGCAGCTGCAGGTCTGCACCGGAAGAAGTAAACTCATCTGCTCCGATATCTGGATGACTGGCATCTCTTGGTTTGCCTTCAAGATCTTGTAAAACTTCAGCTATAGGAATTCCTGCTCCATCCAATAAGCCTTTTGTACCCTTATAACCATTTTCCTCAATAAATGCGGCATCTACAGAGACTGAATTGGAATCATTTTTTGAAAGAAGTTTCCAGTCGCTCAGCTTTTTCAGTAGTTTTCCATTGATTCTAAATGTGTTTGTACCTCCTGAATAATAGTTGTTGTAATCAGAAACAATATCAGTAAAAGTTTCATTAACATTGAAGTCGGCAGCAATTGCCCCTCCACGGACACACACATTGTTATTGTATAATTCAATCTTGTTGTTCAACCCTCCGATTTTGAGTGCAGTGCTTTGTTCATTGGTATTGGTAACGTTCAAAGTATTATATACTAATGCAAGATTCTGACAGTCTTCTGAAACTATACCATACACATATGCACCTCCATCTCCATGAAAAGCATTATTGCTTATCAGCGAACGTCTGCCTTCTGAAGAAGTGATATTTTTTACATAGATTCCATAACCAACTATATTGACATAAATATTATTCCTTTCAATGGAAATATTTTCAGCTTTATCAACATGTATACCTCTGTAATTCTCAAGTCTGGTCGCTTCAATTTTGTTCCCATGTACCTTTAGATCAGACATATTAACAAGATACATAGCTCCGGAAAACTGTCTTAAAAACGTGTTGTTTTCAATTGTCAGATTCTTTATAGTTTTACTCCCATTGTAGCTTTGATCTACGTAGATTCCATAAGACCCCAGGAATATGTCATTATCTTTTAAAAGAATATTATAGCAGGGAAGACTGTCTGTTCTCCCAAAATAGATAGTAGATGAACTTCCTGATCTCGAATTATAATTTTTACCTAAAATACTATTGTTGATAAATGATATATCATGTGATCCTTCTTCAAAAAGGACAACGGTTCCATAGTCATAGATAGAATAGGAATTGGCTATTGTCAGGTTTTTAAATGTTATATATGAAGCCTTAGTGAATGAAAGAAGATATTCCGCACGAATATTTACATCCCTTTCAATTATCGTACTGTTTCGATCTCCGGAAATGGATTGAAAGGTAATTGTATTTAAAGGAGAGGCACCTGTAATGGCTGGAAATTTTTGATTTATATAATGTGTTCCATCTGCAAGATTAAACACCGTAGGTCCGCTCACACCCGCTTCAATAAGGGTATTCAAAGCAGTTGTAAAATTATCAAAGTCAGCATTCTCTGTTCCTACACTATAGCTGCCTTCAAGAGCTGTATAAATTGTCTGGGTTATGGTATCCTGAACAGCGGGAGTATAAGTTCCATTCAGGTCAGATACCCATGCTTTTAAAATATAGCTCTTTGCTTTCTCAAAAAGAATTTTGCCAACAGAAAATTGATCATTGCTGAAACTATTTCCAGAAGCCGGATCCAGCCCTTTTGTCCATTTGAATGGAGTCTGAAGTGTACCGTTTATTTCCCAGTTAATGGTAGCTTCTGAAAGAGTATTGGTTCCGTAGTTGGACAGAGAAATCAATACATCCTGATCCCCATGCCTTAGGCTTATTTTGGGCTCTGGCCTGTCTAAAGCTGCACTTATTTCAGAAGGCGTATATTTAAGACTCAGGATATTAGTTCTTAAATTAGTATAACCTGTTTGAGGAAAAACATACCTCATGCTGTTCAAGGTACCGAAGATTACAGTTCCTGATCCCCACGACTTTTCTGCAAGTACTACGTGTGAATGATTTTCTTTATTAACAAGCAGTGGTTTTAATCCGCTGCCTTTGATAATCATATTTGCTCCATTGTTTGTACTATATCCCCAGAACTCTTCTCCAACAGGCTTTTTAGGATCGTTGAATATTGTATGTGTAATGTCTGCAGATATGATTGTATCTGAAACAAAGTTAGGATCCAATGATACTCCGCCAAATCCTAATAATAGCGTATTTCCATACATAGGATTGGAATTGACAAAGAGGATGTTCCCCTTTTTTACCCAGTCCTCAAATTTGGTTTTGTTCTTGTTCCAGTAATCACGCATGTAACTATAGTGATTCTGTTCTCCCTCAACATAAATGTAATTAATACCTGAGTTAAGCAATGAATCCGTGTTAACCGTCTCAAATTCCAGTTGTTTCCACTTTCCAACCCCAAATGCCATATCCATACTTTGAGCAAAAGAGGTATGTAATGTACTACCTCTTCTTGAAACCATCATAACCTGCGCTTCAGATTTGATTACAAATGCAGTAGTAAGGAAGAGAAGAAGAAAGCAAAAGGATAATTTATTTTTCATTATATTTTTCTGATTAAGAAAATGCTTAAGTTTTATAAACCTGATCAATGCTATGAATGCGGTAATTGATCAGTTTTTAAATCATTCCAACATCGCGATAAAACAATGCTTATGGTGATTTAACTATATAATATATAGGAGCTCAACTGGAGAAAAGGAAATACCTGGACTTAGATTGGAGAAAAAGTAAATTTTGAAAAGAATGAAAGATTTCCCTTTCATTGTAATCGATTGAATTGATCATTATAATCTTATTAAAGCCAGATTCATTGACAATCTTCAGGTTTTGAATGCTGTAGAGTCTGGATATGTATTTCAAGTCCCCCTTGATTCATTATCAGTTCTACAAAAATATCCAGCAAAGACCTTTAAATAATTAACATTTGTTAAGAAAGCTTTGAGTTCTATCTATTTAACACCTTATGGTTTGATTTATAGGAGTTTATTTTATCAACATATATTGTCTTATGCAGAACTCTTGCTAATACATATTTAATGAATAATTCGAACAGTCATGGTGATCATTTTACCAATGAGCGTTTTGGCTTTAAGAACGTTTTTTATGCGACCTGCTAAATTTTTATTTAATTTGATAATGAGCAACTTACAGAAAACTTCAATTGAAAGCATTGTTTATAAAATGCTTGGAGGAAAAACATAAAGGTAATACCATTTTACCAATTATTATGAAGGTGGCGGTACAACTTCATATTGAGGAACATAGTCTAAAAAACACAGAGAAGTATATTAGATCATAGCAAGACAAGTTGGATCGATTAATACTCTATCGTTTTCAATATGGATATCTGGAATTGTCATAAAAAGTAAGGAAGCATTAGAGAGAGAATTTAAGATCTCCCAGATGTAATTTATGGGAAGATAAGTTTAAATGATTTAAGACAATTACCTTTGTAAAGGATATGAAAATCAGCTGTAGCCAATAAAACATGAAAGATTTCAACTATATTTATATTCAATTTTTAAAGAGTATCAGTTATAAAAATGGCATATAAGCACAAATTCTTTATACTCATTGCAAGTTTTTTGCTTTCTTATTTTTGCTACGGACAAAAGGAATCTTCTTTAACTCTTCAGAACACAACACAAATGGACGAATATGAACTTACTCCGGAAAATGCACATCCAAAAGCAAAAAAGCTTCTTAAAGAAAGTTTCTATTGGAGTCCCATTGATCCAACCGGTCCATTTGGCAGCGATGAAGGATCAGATGCATTCTACGGATTCAGAGCATGGCGCCTGGCAAACAAAAGTACAAGTCCTTTAAACTACTTAGATAAATTAATTAGTAGTTGGGACTTTCCAAAGTTTGACTTGAAAGAATTGGATACTTCCAAAATAAAGGAATATATCACAGCCAAAAGCAATACAAGTTCTGATGTATTTAATAATACCGTGTTAATGGAACAATTCCGACAAATAGCAAAAAATTCCGGAAGCGAATTCAGCGAAGAACAGTTTAAAGAGCTGATAGCAACTATGTCGGGCAGTATGGGAGGGACTTTTTTAACAGGAATTGACAATGCCATCATAGCAGTAGGCTTTGGGCAATTTGTATTGGAAGGAAAGATTAATGAGGATATTAAAGCTTTAACGCAAACTGCTATTAAGAGGGAATTACTCCCCATACTTATCGAGCGATGGGGAAAAGAATATCAGGAAACAAGAGTGAACCAGCTGAACCAGATGCTGAAGGTTTTGGATAAGATGAATCTGTAGGGCTCATGAAAAAAATAAGATCACTTTTTATAATGGACAAATCCTTCAGATATAAGGGAAGTCGGGAAGATCTAAAACAAAAAATGACTATTTTTTCCCAAAGTAAAAAAACAGGAGGAATTACTTTTGACAAAAATAAAAGTGAATATGCTATATATGCCAATATTTCATTGGGAACACTTATGTACACGGGCGGCAGCTCTTCTATTAAGATACATTTAACAATTGAGGAGAGTATTTCCGAAGAACAAATCGTTAGAGTATATACTTACCTAAGACCGGAAAATTACTTTTTGGGATTCGCCTTCTTCCTGAGTTTTATAGCTATACTTTTGAGCAATCAGACTTTTTTACCAACTCTAATCACAATCGGCATCTTTGCTCTTACAAGTTTATGGTTCAATTTTATATATAAAATTCAGGAGGAAGTTTTGCTAGAAAAGGTAATAAAACAACTGAAGCTTAAAAAGATTGTGTCTCCAATCCAATAATTCTCAATGCTTTCTAATCCCAACAAAATCCCTTATTTTTGAACAGGAAAGGACTTTAAATGAGCAAGCCAATACATGAGTATATAATAGAAGACCTTAACTTTGCTTCATTCAACAAAGGACTTCTTTTTACCCATAGTTCAACCCTTGTCGCTACTGATTCCAGAGGTTTTTTTGATATTCAGCCCGAAATAATTGATATTAATTTCATTTCATTTACAACGCTTTCCAATCTCAGGGATTCACCTACAGTTTCAGTCAAAAATGAGGGTAGCTCTTTAAAATTTACCTGTACCTGCGGGTTTCCGGGAGATAAACTATGCAGCCATCAGATTCAGATCCTTTACAACCTCATGGATCGATCCAACCTGCGGATATTTTTTGACGAAAAACTCAGACATGAGAAAATAAGAGAAACTGCGAAAGAGTATGGACTTGAAAATGAACCGGACCCAGATGAACTCTTTCAAATCGAATATGATCGGAGAGCCGTTTCCGTAAAACCCAGGCTCAAAGGATTATTTGCAGTTAACGAAGTAACAGATGCTTATTTTAAAGAGCATGTGTTACCTAAGAAAGAAGCACCTCGGGAAGAAGAATTTGCTTCGTACAAACAGACCATCTTAGTTTTGGGAAAACATCGTTATTACGATCACTTTGTTATAGAGCTGTTTGAAGCGGAAACTACTAAAGATGGAAATGTAAGAAACCCTTTGATTCCCATCAATTCAATAGATGCTGTCTGGAAAACACAAGATGTTGACCTACTTAAATTTTATGCTGCAATTGCCGGTTTTCAGAATAACTATTCCGAAACAAAATCACAATCAGATATAGAAGGCTTAAAGGCTGTTGTAAAAAATCCATTAGGTCTACCTGCTTTTTTTCACGATCATACTATCACTGAAAAGATATCTGCTCAATCCATTTTTCCTGTCAGTCTTAAAAGCTCAAGAATGGAGCTAGCGCTTTCTGTTGACCTGAAAGAACGTTTTCATGAAGTATCGGCAGAGCTTGTCATTGAAGACCAACTGTATGATCTGAAAAGCCTTCAGCTTAAATTCGGTTATTTCATCCGGATTGGAGATACCATGCATCTTATACAGGATGAAGACCTTGTCAGAGTAATTACTTTCTTCAGGCAACAAAACCACAAAGTACTCATTCACCTTTCCAGGTTTGAAACATTTCAGCAAACCTTATTGGCAGGCCTGGAAAATAAATTCCGGATTAGTTATTCACATATAAAAAAAGCATCGCCTGCTTTGCTGGAGGAACAAGGCTTTATCACGCCTTCAGAGAAAATAATTTACCTTTCAGATTCTGAAAACTATGTGCTCATCACACCAGTGATGAAATATAGTAATGTAGAAATCCCAATTCTTTCCCAAAGAAAGATCTATACAAAAGATCAGAACGGCAATACATTTCTTGTGGAAAGAGATAAGGAAACTGAAGATCGTTTTGTCGCATTTTTAGTAAGACAACATCCGTTCTTCAAGGAACAGCAGAATGGTGATTGCTACTACCTGCATAAACAAAGGCTTCTGGAAAACGACTGGTTTCTGGATGCATTTGAAGAATGGAAGAACTATGGTATTACTATTTTAGGTTTTAATGAATTGAAGAGCATTCAATACAATCCTAACAAGGCTTCCATAAACATAAAGGTAAACAGTGGTGTCAAATGGTTTGAGACATCAATAGATATAAAATTCGGCGATCAGAAAGTTTCATTAAAACAATTACAGAAATCAGTAAAAGATAAAAGTCGCTACATTCAGCTGGGCAATGGAACCCTGGGAATCATTCCTGCTGACTGGCTGAAGAAGTTTGCGACTTACTTCAATGCTGCGGATATTGATGTGGTAGCAGGAATGTTAAAAACACCCAAAACAAATTTTAACGAAATTGCTGAGCTGTATGAAGAACATCTTCTTACTGATGAAACACACCAACAGATAAAAAACTTCCGCCATGCATTTGAGCATTTTGAATCTATTCAGGAAATCAAAATTCCGAAGGAGTTAAAAGCTACCCTTCGCGAATACCAGAAACAAGGACTTAACTGGCTCAACTTCCTTGATGACTTCGGCTTCGGAGGTTGCCTCGCGGATGATATGGGCTTGGGAAAAACAATTCAGATCATTGCGTTTATTCTTCTCCAAAGAAAGAAACAGACTCGTAATACGAATCTCATTGTGGTACCTGCATCCCTGATATTTAACTGGCAACAGGAAATTGAAAAATTTGCTCCTTCAATAAAAGTACACACATTTCACGGAGCAGGAAGGATTAAAGGTGTTTCTGATTTTGACAATTATGAAGTCATCATTACAACCTATGGAACATTATTGTCAGATATTTCTACTCTGAAGAGATACAACTTTAACTATATCATTCTTGACGAATCTCAAGCCATTAAAAATCCTGAATCACAAAGATACAAAGCTGCCTGTATGCTCCAGTCCAGGAATAAACTGGTGCTTACTGGTACGCCTGTTGAGAATAATACCTTTGACCTCTTCGGTCAATTTTCTTTTGTCTGTCCTGGCTTGCTTGGCAACAAGCAACAATATAAAGGGCATTACTCTATGCCTATTGACAAATTTGAAGATAGCGGAAGAGCAAAAGAGCTTCGTCAAAAGATCCATCCATTCTTATTAAGAAGGACAAAAAAGCAGGTGGCAAAAGAACTGCCTGAAAAGACTGAGATGGTATTGTATTGTGAAATGGGAGAGAACCAGAGAAGTATATATGATGCCTATGAACAGGATATGCGTGACTTTATAGCTGCAAGAAATGATGATGAGCTAAATAAAGAAAATATTCACTTCCTGAAAGGGCTTACCAGATTAAGACAGCTATGTAACTCAACAGCACTGATCAGTGAAAATAAAGCTTATGGAGAGGACTCTTCCAAAATAGAGGTATTATTGGAAGAGATTGAAAACAAACATCAGGAGCATAAGATCCTTGTTTTTTCGCAGTTTGTATCCATGCTTGATCTTATAAAAAAGAAACTTGATGATAAGGGGATTCCATATGCATATCTTACAGGACAAACAAAAGAACGTGCTTCTGTAATCAATGAATTTCAGGGAAATGATCAGGTAAGAGTTTTTCTTATAAGCCTGAAAGCAGGTGGTACTGGCCTTAATCTGACAGAAGCAGATTATGTTTATCTGGTAGATCCCTGGTGGAACCCTGCAGTAGAAAATCAGGCCATTGACAGAAGCTATAGACTAGGTCAGAAGAAAAATGTTGTAGCTGTAAGACTCATTTGTCCGAATACCATAGAGGAGAAGATTATGGAATTGCAGCAGACCAAAAAGGAGCTGGTGAATGATTTAGTAAAGACAGACAGCTCCATTTTAAAGTCCCTATCCAGGAAGGAGTTATTAAGTCTGTTTAAAAATGTCTGAATCAGGATTTACAGGATAAGAGCATTAAGGGGATTTTAAATCAAATTGGATGGTGAGATAAAATAGGATTATTTGAATGAAAGCTCCACACTTATTGAATTAACCTACTTTATTCTTACCAATAATTGGGGTATTATCATCGCTATTAAGTTAACTACCTTTTCTGTTTGTCATTCCTGGAAACGAAGAATCTGAGTTTCTTTAAACCCCAGATCCTTCATGTATTATGGAAGTCGGAGTGACAACAATAAAATGCTTCACACTTTCTCCTGAACAGGCTTGAAATCTAAAGTGACTTATAGAGGGCTACTTTATCTTTAACTGATAGATAGCGATTTCTAAGCCAGGCTCTCAATGGTATATCAAATAATTTCATAAGACCATAGGCAAGAGCTAAAGAAACAACAGCCGTCAGCAGTCCGACTGGCCAGGATTCTCTGAAGGTATATCCATTGTTTACAACCCATGAATAATATACATACATCACAGGATAGTGTGTTATATATATGGGATAGGAGATGTCTCCCAGAAATTTGGATAATTGTTTGGTTTTTCCCTCAACTTTACCACCAGCTCCAAGCCATACAATAAAAGGGAATACAATGATCAGGCAAAAACATTCATATAAGCCGTTCTGCCATGGCTGTTCATTCCCACCTATACGTGGTATAGAAAGAATCAGAATCAATAACAGACCGGTATACAAAAAGGCATTTTTAATATATTGTACCTTTAGAGTCCTGGCCAATAATAATCCTGCCAGAAAAGGAAAGGCCACGCGAATAAAACCTATCTTCAGTTGCTGAGGATCATCTATGGCCCAACCACCTATGATATCTCCCGCAGGATTAGTAAGGGCATAGTGGACAGTAAAACCAGCTGCAATAGCCACAAAGATACCTAAAACAAAAACAGATAGACGTCTTAATATCAGTGCATAGGAGATATTAGCAATCTCCTCAAAAAAGAGTGTCCAGGCTGCACCATTCAGGGGAAACATTTCATTCCAACCCCTGATATCCAGTCCTTTTCCTACCGGAATCAGAAAGAATCCTAAAAACATCACAATAAGAACTTTTGTAAAAGGAACCTCAGAAATTCCACCCCAACCTTGTTCAGGTGAATGCTGAAAATAAAACAGCAAAGCTCCGATAATTGACCCAACAACAAGCATAGGCTGCAAACGTATAATCCGACGTTTAAAAAAGTGCCCCAGCGTCATATCACTCCACCTGTCATCGTAGGCATAACTTATAACATAACCAGAAAGAATAAAGAAAAAATCTACAGCCAGATAGCCATGATTAATCCATTGTTTGGTATGATCTCCTCCTGAATGAATTTCAACTATGTGGAATAGAACAACCATTATGGCGGCAATGCCTCTTAAGCCATCAAGTATTTCATAGTGGGGCTTTGATTTTGATAAATCTGGTAAGGTATTCATTTTTAAATTAATAAATAAAATTCTGTGTGTCCACTGTAAGTTTAATCCAAGTTAGGCGAAAGTTAAATATTGTATTTGTCAAATATTTGAAATTAGTTGTCTGATATTTGCATTTTCTGCGTTTCTTAATAAGAATGGTAAAAAGTATTAAATATTGTCATATACCGGTTAAAGAAGATACTTCATTTCTTTTTGATCATGTGCATATTGCCTGGGATAAGCAAGTCAATCTGCATCGGCAGGATTTCTGGGAGCTTACGTACATTATAAAGGGCAGAGGAACGAGGGTCATTGGAGATGCTATGGGGGCGTTTTCAGAAGGAGAGGTGATTTTAATTCCTCCTCATATTCCTCATTGCTGGTCATTTGATGAAGAAGTGTGTGATGAGGAAGGCAAAATAGAAAATATATGTATTTTCTTTTCGGATGTTTTTCTTAAAAATAACGGCTTTGTTTTTCCGGAACTGAGGGCAGTGATCAAAAGGATTATGGAAAACACCAATGTAGTTTCTTTTGTGGGGGACACCTTGTCTGGTATTCACCTGATAATGAAGTCTATGGTCAGGCAAAATAGTGTAGAAAGGCTTTCTTCAATGATCAGGATGCTGCCTTTGGTATCTTCGCCTGAGGTAACAACAATAGTAGGAGGGCCTTTTATTGAAGATATGAATGTTAAAAGGATGCAGGTGCTGCATTTGTATGTAATGAATAACTTTCAGAATACTATAACGCTAGATATGGTGTCAAAATTCATCGGCATGGAAAAGGCTTCTTTTTGTGTGTTTTTTAAAAAAATGACTAAGAAATCTTTTTTCACATTTTTAACAGAATACCGGATAGAGGCTTCATGCAAACTGCTGGTAAATACTTCTTTGTCTGTTGCAGAAGCTTGTAATGCTTCAGGTTTTTCAGATGTTCCTCATTTTAACCGGATGTTTAAAAGGATAAAGGGGATGACGCCTACCCAATATAGAGTTCGCAGATTACAGGATTATCTTTAATGAATGCTGTCATATCTAATAAGTCATAGATTAATTAATGTATTGGTGCAAATTTTTTTCGTAGTTAAATACCTGTCTTTTTAGAGAGATAAAAGAGTTTTATTAAGCTTTTACTGGTATACTTCTCTTTTTTTAATCATGTCTCTGTATCACAGTTTATTGTATATCTATCTTGAACTAAACACTTTTAGAGCTATATAATCCTGTTATCGTTTTAATTTTGGTTATTCTGGTTTGTAAAAATAGTTGAATCCGATGCAAATTTTTCTGTAAGGGAAGCAATGGAAAATGTCTGAAGGAACTGTGACATCTTATACAACAACTGTGTTCTCAAATCCATTCAACTCTTTTGTTAATGCAACAATTATGGTTCAGGCAGCTGGAGATTTAGATGTGCAACTCTATTCTATTGAAGGTGCATTACTGAGAGAAGTGCTTCAGTATGTAAATTCGGAAGAAGATGGATGTTTTATCACTTTCAACAAGTATTCTGTAAAACACTTTAATAAATAACATGTTTTATGCGTGAAAATGTATGAACAATGATTACGGATAATGTTAAAATTTTTTCCCTAAACACAGGAAAGCAATATGCAGAAGATGTAGCAAGGCATTTAGGAATGCATGTCGCAGCACACGAAGAGAGAGATTTTGAAGACGGTGAACATAAAATAAGGTCACTTGAAAGTGTAAGAGGAAAAGAAGTATATATTATCCAGGCTTTGTTTTCTGATGACTCCATGAGTGTAAATGATAAATTGTGCAGACTGCTTTTTCTGACCGGTTCTTTAAAAGATGCATGCGCTTCAAAAATAACTTTAATTGTCCCTTACCTTTGTTATGCAAGAAAAGACAGAAAGACTAAAGGTTGGGATCCTGTTACAACTAAATATCTTGCACAAATTATTGAAGCCGTACGAACTGATCATGTAATAGCATTGGATGTTCATAATCTTCAGGCATTTCAGAATTCTTTCCGTTGCTATACAGACCACCTTGAAGCCAGGATGTTGTTTACAGACTATTTTGCATCATTGGCTGCAAACGATGATATCGTTATTATGTCTCCTGATGCAGGAGGAATGAAAAGGGCAGACGCGTTTCGCATAAGCCTGGGTAAAAGATTGCAAAAAGAATTTCCTGTTATCTTTATGGAAAAGAAAAGGAGTGAGGGTATAGTAAGTGGGAGCAGTCTTGTCGGAGATGTAAAGAACAAAACTGTAATTATCATTGATGACTTGATTAGCAGTGGAACTACTCTTTCAAGAGCGGCTGAATCATGTAAAGAGTCCGGAGCTTTAAAAGTATATGCAGCAGCTACTCATGGAGTCTTCAGTGAAGCTGCAAATGTGAACTTCCAGTCTTCCGCATTAGACAGAATTATAATTACCAATTCCATCCCGAATGTCAGAATAAATGAGGAACTAAGGGAAAAAAAGATAGTGATTCTAGATACGGTACCTTTGATAGCAGAATGCATACGAAGGTTACAGACAAATGAATCTATAACAGAATTGATGCATTAATTTAAAGCTATTCTGAAATATACATTTGAGCCCTCATCAGGTAATTCAGCCCTTTAAGTTTCCATTCAAGAGGATCATTTCTGTGGTCATCCAAAAGGTGGCGGAAAGAAGATAAAGCCCTAAGGGTAGCACGAATGCTTTTATAAAAAGCCTCTATCCCTTTATAATAATGATCATTTGACTCATTCTCATAAATGTCTAATAATTTTTTTCCTATCCATTCATTTCCTAATATTTCACATTCAAGGGAAAAATAAGAAAGCTCTTCAACAGGATCCTGTATTCTGAAATCAGGGTTAAATTCAAGGGCATCAATTATGACAGGTTCATTCAGAAAGCAAATATGTTCTGGCCTAAGATCTCCGTGAACCTCTATTATTCTGGCAGACCTTGATCTTAAATGTTGTTCATTCTTTGCTATGAAATTCAACTGGAGGGTTTTTATGCTGTCCAGCATTTCATTGGTTACCTCAAAAGCCGGATGTCTGAGGCTTTCAATATTTTCAGTCAGGAAAGTCGTCAATCGGCGTAGATACTCTTGCTCATGCATCTCTTTCTTCCTGGCTTGTTTGTAGAATGCAGAGAGCTTTCTTCCCAGGGAGATTATTTCTTCAATTTTTATTTCTCCCTCACGAAGTTTATAATCCAACATTTCCTGGTCAGGCAAACGAATCATTTTGACAAACCATTCTATGGCCATTCCCTGACCTTCAAGCTTCATTCCTGTATCAGTCAGGGACAATGAAACAACGCCAATATATACATCTGGGGCAAGGGTTTTATTGGAAGCGATTTCTTCCTGGCAATTATGGTGTCTTCTATCCAGAGTGGATAAGTTGAGAAAGGGATATAACACCGGCTTTTTCATTTTATATACAAAGTTGTCGGTGATGAAGACATAGGACATATGTGTCTCTTTCAACACGACATTATTGGAATATTCAGGGAAGTGATTGCTATCTGATAAAAATTCCACAATTTCACTTGTGCTTACGTTATGGTCTTTATTGATCATTTACCCATAATCTTTTCAGATAGATAAAAATTTCTCTTACTTGTTCTAAGAATCTTCCTGCGAATGCAGGTTAAAATTTTCAGGATAAGATAGTCAACATACAGGGCTTTCTTTTGTAATCGTTTATCTGGAAGAAGGTGATTTTTGCAGGAATGAAATGACTTCATCGTCTGTACTCTGATGAAAATCATAGTAGACCTGCCCTACTGCATAATAGGAGGAAGGCACCTCCAGCACAATTACTTCATCTGCCAGTTCATCGATTAGGTCAGCGTAATTGTTACCCGAAACAGGGGCCGCTACAATGAGTTCTGAAACTTCCTGTTTTCGGCACAATTGGAGAATAGGTGCAATTGTAGAACCAGTAGCTATTCCGTCATCCACAATTATGACTGTGCGGTTTTTCATATCGGGAAGCGGTTTACCGTTCCTGTATTCCAGAATCCTTCTTTTTATCTCCTGAATCCGATCTTCGATTAAAGCTTTAACGGTTGGTTCAGGCAAACGTCTTCCCAGAGCGGAAAGATATACTGACTCATCTTCTGCTACTGCACCACAGGCCAGTTCTGGCTGGCCGGGATATGGAAGTTTTTTTGCAATTACAATAGAAAGTTCTCCATTAATAATCCTGGCAACATGATAAGCTACTTCTACACCACCTCTGGGTATACCCAATACCAAAGCATTTTTATTTTTGAATTTAGCTGACAACTCATTTCCCAACTGAATGCCTGCATCTTCTCTGTTGGTAAAAATCCGTTCTGATTCATTTCCGAACATATATTCTTATTTAGGATATTAATGATGACTTAATGGTGCTTTTATTTTACATTTTCCTTAAACCAGTTCCCTGCCAGTTCAGCTACTTCCTCCAGTTTACCCGATTCTTCAAACAGATGTGTAGCCTCTTTAACGATGACCATATTTTTTTTCTTTGCTCCCAATAGAGCAAAAGCTTCTTCATTCAATTCCTTAACAGTCGGGTCATTTTCTCCGACAATAAACAAAGTGGCTGCATTTACTTCTTCCAGATAAGGTAAAGCAAGATCCGGACGCCCTCCTCTTGAGACAATAGCTTTTATTTTGCTACCCATTGTTGCTGCAGCTGCCAGGGCAGAAGCAGCGCCTGTACTGGAACCAAACAATCCTACAGGGAGATCTTTTGTTTTTTCATTTTCTTTAAGCCAGTTACAAATATCAACGAGCCTTTGGGTAAGCATAGAAATGTTGAACCTTGTGCTGTAATTAAGACTCTCTTCGTAAGTAAGCAGATCAAACAGGAATGTTGCAAAGCCCTTTTTCTGAAGGACTTTAGCGACAAAATTATTCCTGGGACTGAGCCTGCTGCTGCCACTTCCATGAGAAAACATTATAATGCCCGTAGATTTCACCGGAATTGTAAGAATTCCTTTTAACTCAATTGAGTCTATTTGGACAACTAATTCTCTATCAAATGCAGATTGGATCATGGTTTCAGTTGGTATTTATAGAGCAAACTGTTAATGTTTCAGGATGTTTTAGAAAAGCATAAAGCTTAAGGCGGAAAGCAGAAAGCAATTATTTGAAGCCATTTCCTTTCAGGTAAAAATTAAAAGGTGGCGATAATAACTTTTCTTTTTACTTTTCTAAGGGAAGTATTAGGGTGAAGAAAAACTGTTCTGTCAGCAAGAGGAATTTTAAATCGGGATCCTTTTATCCGATTCATCCTATTTATATTTCCCTGACAGGGGCTTAGTGTAGATATGATTTTTAAATCTATATGAAGACTGTTTGTTTAAATCCTTTAATTTTGCAGACCTAATAAATTGAAATTAATGATGCTATTTGACCCCAACAACCATGTGATAAAACTTTGTGCTCAGGGAATGGACTTTGAGGGAGAAGGTAAAAGGGAAGAAGCTTTAAAACTCTTTCAAAGGGCATGGAATGAAGCTATAAATGATTTAGAGAAATTTACTTCTGCACATTATATTGCCAGACATCAAATGAGCATTTCTGATAAATTAAAATGGGATGAAATCGCTTTAAACCTGGCGTTAAATGTTAATGACGAAATTATAAAAGGGTTGTACCCTTCTTTGTATCTGAATGTTGGAAAATGCTATGAAGATCTGAATGATATAGACAATGCAAGAAAGAATTATGAATTAGCACATTCCTTTATTCATTTTCTTCCCGACGACGGATATGGTAAAATGATAAAAGACGGAATCATGAATGGAATAGCTAGAGTAAGATCATCTAATGCACAATTCGATTAAATTGTTGCTACCCCTTACTATGGGGGCCTGTACTTTGGCATATACGCTAAATATTATATAATTTTCCTCAAGAACCACGATGCAGATTTATCTGCAGTATCCTTTTTTTATTTTGTTCGTTCAGAGATATTTTTTTAGTTTTGTAACTATGAGAATGACCGTAATGCTATAATATTCCTTCCTGGCTTAGTTCTTTAAGCAATGCGCTTTATTTTTACAAAGCGTACTTTTCTATTATTCATTCATTTTATTGATAGTCATATAACCATGCTCGCTGGTCAGCAGAATCTATTGCTGTCTGTAGATGGTTTTTAACAAATACATTATGTCAGATATACTAAGTAAAAAGGATATAGAGCATTTTATTCATAACGGTTTTGTTCGTCTTGATCATTCATTTGCCAGGGAAATTGCAGATGCAGCATTAGAGATTCTATGGAAAGATCTTCCTTGTGACAGGGCAAATCCTTCTACCTGGATAGAGCCTGTAATTCGATTGGGAATGTACACCAATGAACCTTTTGTTAATTCCGTAAACACTCCTAAGTTACATAATGCTTTTGATCAGTTAATTGGAAATGACAAATGGATTCCATGTCGCAGTGTAGGCACGTTTCCTGTCAGATTTCCATCAGCTCAACAGCCTAATGATACTGGTAAGCACGTAGACGCAAGTTTTCCGGGAAATGACCCGAATAATTTTTTTGAATGGCGTGTCAATGTCAAATCAAAAGGACGAGCGTTGCTGATGTTGATTTTGTATTCCGATGTCAGCGAAAATGATGCCCCGACTGTCATATATGAAGGTTCGCATATTGATGTTGCAAAGCTATTGTCTGAAGAGGGAGATGCAGGTCTTTCATTTATGGAGCTTGCAAATAAGTTACACGACTTGCCGGAAGGAAAAGAAGTGTATGCAACCGGTAAAGCTGGCACCGTTTACCTATGTCATCCTTTTTTGGTTCATTCAGCTCAAGCGCATCGGGGAAGTACTCCTAAATTTATGGCACAACCACCTTTGTTGTTAAAAGGGGAATTGTCTATTTCAGGTTCTGATCGAGGTTATACTCCTGTTGAGCAGGCTATTCGTTTAGGGATAGATTAGTCATATAGAATCTCACTTTAAAAGAGGTTGTTTTTAGCAACCTCTTTATTTTTCAGGGTTGCTCAAAACAGGAACTGATGCCACGGCCCTTTTTACCTGATAAAAATTTTTGAATCACGATTTATAGGATTAATGGATAAATAGGATTTTATGTTAGTTGAGTCACTGGATGTAGAGCTTGCAAAACATCTGAGTTTTCAAAAAGGATGCAATACTCATTGAAGGAGGTTGTTTTGAACGCCCTCTTTCTTTTTATAGTTGCTCAAAACGGGAACTGATACTAGGCTCTGTTAACTGATATAAAAATTTTTGAATCACGATTTATAGGATTAATGGATAAATAGGATTTTATGTTAGTTCAGTCACTGGATGTTGAGCTTTTGAGACTTCTGAGCTTTCAAAAAGGATGCAATATTCATTGAAGGAGGTTGTTTTGAACACTCTCTATCTTTTTATAGTTGCTCAAAACAGGAACTGATACAAGGCTCTGTTAACTGATATAAAAATTTTTGAATCACGATTTATTGAATTAAAGGATAAACAGGATTTTAAGTTGTCCGGTCGTCTGACTATAGTCAATTTAAGGAATCTTTCCTTGTGTGAGCTTGCACAACATCTGAGCTTTCAAAAAGGATGCAATTTTCCTATCTGGCATATTGTCGATTGCAATTGTAAATCATTTTGTGACTATCAGATCCTTCGCAGAGCTCAGGATTACAAAGCAAGTGTATCTTTGTTATGGATTCCCTTCATAACTCGTTTAGTTGACGGCTATGGTAGGAGCATCGGCCGTGGAGTATAGAAAGATTCCTGCCTGTGATACCGGGGAGTTAAAGACTGTAATTACAGTTGAAAAATCAAAACAGCTGCCTCAGTTTAGGATGGAATAGTACTAAAAGAGACACTTTTATCTATGTTAAAATCAAGTCTTTAGAGTTATATTTTTTTTCAAAAAGTTGGAGGCTGTAATAAATTTGATATATTTGCTACCGGGACTATTTTTAATGCTTTGATTTTTGCTTTTTAGTGTTTGCCTGGTACGTTGTTGCAGCATAAGATAAGCCAATAATATAAAATTTTTCTGAATTGAGGATCATTACTATGCTCGTAGTTGTATAGGAATGAAATGGTACTATTGTGTGTTGAATGATGGTCTATTTTTACTATGAGATTCGGATTTATGATTTATAAGTCCGATGGATATAGACTTACTTTAGTGTTGTTTGTAGTTATTTATAGGGACGATTTATAACTATGCTATTTTAGAGTTAAAGGAAGATTGGAAACTATCTTATTCATTATAGTGCCCTTTTTACTTATGCCTTTTATTCTAAATCTATTCTTTTAAGTAGAGCATATTCATTCTGCAAGATAAAATTGTTCATATCCTTCAAAAGAGGAGAAGAAAGGTTGGAGTATTCTTGATTTATTAGACAATCAGGATTGTCCAGTTGTGGCTAAAATAGTTTATCGGAAATGATTTATCAGGTGTAGTGATTCAAAATTTTAGAAGGATATTTTGACATAGAAAATCTATTAATACAATTCTATACTTTGTTGGAACTTATTTTTTACGAAACAAAACAAGAATACTATTTAATAACATACACACTTTCATACACACAAACACACTAAAAAATGAGAAAAATTTATTCACTATTATTTTTATTGCCTCTTATTGGCTTTACAGCCTTTGGGCAAGAAACAGCAAAACTATATTTTGAAAAGGATGAATACCAAATTCAAAAAAAAGTAACTGAAGAGACCTATAGATTAATTGTAAAAATTGATTCTCTAAAGATACCCGATAGCACATTGGCCTTGTATAAAGTATCTATTGTTGTAAATGACGAAATGTCAACCTTACCTGAGTGTGATTACATACTAGAAAACAATACGTTTAATCTTAAAGGTAACCAATCGGAACATACATTTTATTTAACAATAAATGGTGACTCCATTGTTGACAGAGATCGATACTTGTATTTTAGTATCTTAGTCACTAAAGATAACAAGGCTGTGGCCATTAATCTATCCAAAGAAAATCTGACTCAAAAAATTAAAATTATTAGTACAAAGGCTATTAATGCATACAATTATCTGGCCTATATAGGAACTAACTTTGACCTGGTTGATGGAATACAAGCTAAAAATCTCTTCTTTGCAAGTAATTTGTTTGTGCCACCCAGTACAGAGAAAAGATCATTGGGCTTTAATCTGATTTTATATGGAAACAGAACTTTAACTTTAACAGATACTTCTGGACAAGCCAGGTTTGCTTCAAAGATTGTAGGGTTACCGGGTGATAGCGCCAGAACATATTATGAGGAAGGGTTAAAAACTGTATCAAGAGTTTCCGATAACCTGGGTGCTTCATTTAGTCCATTATGGAGAATGGGAAAGATAAGTGATGGTAACAGACCCACTCAAGTTTATTATGCACCACAATTTGAATTTATCTGGAGAAGAACTAATGTTACTACTTTATATAGCGACACAAGACTTATTGATTCTGTAGATCGCAGAAATAGACCAATTACAGGACCTATTTATCTTACACAACCAAACGAAAGTAAAACATACAATATTTATGATATATATGTAGGAGGATTAGGGTTTCTATTAAATCATAATAATAACCATATAAGTATTCGTGTCCAAGCTTCTACGGGCGTAACTTATAGATATACTGCACAAAATAGTAGTAGCAATAGGGGGACATCAGAAACTCCGTATGACAGAAAATTGAATTATTTCATTTTTGTAAGAGCATATATTACAGAACCTATTACTGGTCTTACTTTAGGAGCAGAAATAACAAATAACTATATCAAGAAAAGCAGCCATCAACCTTACTATAACGTCACGTTATCAAAGGCTTTTAATCTGAACGCTTTGAGCGGAGTTTTCAGACCTGTAGTTACAAGATAATTAAGATAATCATTAGATGTAGCTCCCATTTATGGGGGCTACTTAAGACTTTCATAATCCTCACCTTTTACTTGCTAAGTCAAATAGACTTCAGGCAAAGAAGGCACTAACAAACAAACCTTTTAATTAATCCCTTTTCCTTTAACATTGTCAGTATAGTATCCTTATTTTTGTCATTGTTCAATGCTACAAATGTCGGATCTTCCATATCAACCAACTTGATTTTTGATTCACATTTGTGAATTGTAAATTGCATTTTATAAGGTTTATGATGCTGTCTGTAAGAATGTATTCTACTGCTGATGTATCATTTTCATGTTCCCAATTATAGAGTTCATGTATTCGGATACTGTCAGAGCTTAGATATACATAGTTATTGTTGACGTGATATGTACCTCTTGTAACAGTTAAGTCTCCTATGCAGTGATCAACATAGTAAAAAGTATAATCGGGTTTAAAAAGAAATTCTCCGGAACAGCAATCGCATTCAAAGTAAAAGCTGCAATCATTTAGGTGAGTTGCAGATCCAAATTCAAAAACACGATTCCTTAAATCAATGGTTGTATCAGAAATAATTCTATTGAGATGTTGATGGACTTTAGTAATAGTATCATTTTTTCTTTCTTGTTCAGACTTCTTGCACTCTGTTTCGGATTTACAGCTAATGATAAAAACTGCTAATAGTAAGACGTAGATGCATTTTACTTTTTCCATATCTTCTTTATCAATTGTAAAAGCGTAGGTTGTACCTCCTTATTTTTTTCAATTGATTCTTTTATATCATCAAGTTTAAATTTGACTACATTGGCTTCTTCCCATTCTTCGTATGAAGGTTGCTTTAAGTCTGCTCCACCTTTATGCGGATATGGAACATATCCTGTCGGAGGGGTAGGTAATTTTATTTTACAATCCTCCGAACATAAGTTTGCAAGGAGTGGAACAACATCTGTACCTATTCTTAAAGTAATCCAGAATTGATCAGTTTCCTCATAGGAGATTTCCTTTTCACAGACACTACATTTTAAAGTAGCGCCTTCATACCTTACCGGGTTATTATTCAATTGAGGAAATTGCATCCTATTTTTAAAATTACCATATAATGCCCTGGTACTTATTCTGCTATCTATTAGATTTTTGCACTTTGTAATTTCATAAGGAAACCAATGCAAATCATAAGAAGTATATGGATCAAAATATTGGAGGGATTCCATTTGCCCGATTTCCGTAGGTATTCTTTTAAGTCTACTGCCGTATAAGCTTATTTTCTTAACCATTTTTAATTTCCCGATTGATTCAGGAAGAGTGAATATTTGAGCAAATAATTCATCTCCGAGATATTCTCGTGGAACAAATACATCCAGGTCATTTTTTTCTACATACTCCACGTATTCACAAAGCTTCTTCCACGCTTCACTATTTCTGTCTTGAACGTTATTCGGTATTTGGGATATATTGTTGTTCATTTTGTTTAAGCTTGTGATTAATTTGAATCTCGGGTGAAATTGACCGGATAATTTTCATATCAAATTACCGATTTTAGAAGACAAAAGCCAATTTGAATTAACCTCCTGATACTGGGTTGATAAAGGAACTATCATGTCCTCTCAAAGCTCCTTCTTAAAAGTGTTTATGCAGTTTTGATATTCTTCTCTGGAAAATTCCATTGGCGAAATTTTGTCAAGCCACTGGATATTACTTCCAACTTTTTCAGCACTATAGTCTTCTTTACTTGTCATGTCTAAACCAATTCTTTTCCACTTGACACTGTCGTCCATAAATTCACACTCAACAACGATGACAGTACACCAGAGGTCACAATCATCTGGGCACATCAATACAGGAATTATTTTAGCATTGCTGTCAATTTTATCCCAGACGAGTTTTCTTTCCTCATCGTCATCAAGGCAATCCAGAAGTGTTGGGATTAGTCCTGAAAAATTATGATCTGTGTAGGAGTTGTGTAAGATCTGATCAAGAGGCTTTCCATCAACAGTAATAACAAGGTGTTCAAAGAGGAGGTATTCTGTTCTTCTGTATTCAGCTTTTATTTTATTTAAGTTTTTAGTCATCTTTATCCAGAATGGCTCGTTAATTTCTGTCGTATGTTTTCTTATTAAGAATCTTATCTATAAAACCATCTTCAATTTGTGAAACTAATGGATGGCTTGTTCTCCATGCATTATAAACTTCGTCAGCCCATTTTTTTATTAATTCCATACACTCTTCTGCTGTTGTTAAGTTAGCCATGTCTTTGGCGGTTATATTTCCTCTTTTCAAAGGTTCAGGAATAGCAAGAAATTCATGAGGTCTGTTTATTTTATATTCATTCAGATAGTCACTTAGCAAAGGAGATTTTTTGTAATCCCATTGTTGTTTTTTCTCAAGTATTAAATAAAGTCTTGTCAAGTGAAAATGATTGCTCCACCTCCCATGAATTTCCGGGTGTTGCAAAGCGTGTGCATCAACGCTTAAAAATCTTGACAGGTGATTTTCGGGGTTATTAAAGTCTAATAGCGTAAGGCCGTTGTTGTAATGATCCATGCAATCAAAAATCCCTTTTTGGTAGTCTCCACCACAGAATTGACATGGTCCCTTGTCTAAAAGAGTAACGCCATTTTTTATTGCCTGATCAATAAAGTCTTGCATGTTCTGTTATCTGTTTTGTCTTTATGAAATCCTCTTTTTAGATGAACCTTCAAGCATTAGCTTAAATGATTTTAGTCTGATCTTGAAGTACAAATTTATTGAATTTTAGAAAATGAGTTTTGCGCAATTGAGTTACCAGGAATTTTCTATTATCTAATATCAGTTTACTTGTTCAAGGTCGATTCGGTCCAATGGTGACTTCGGAAAGGAGGTCAATCTATTTTACGGCAAGCTAATGTCGTCCATGTTTCTCATTTGAAAGGATCCTGTTCCACAATAGGTCATAAAGAATTGGTCCATGTACATTGTTGCAGGTTTCAAGTACATTGGGGCAGGAATCTCTTCTAATATCCATGATTGCCCATTGTCTTTAGAAATGAGTAGATGATGAATGACACCAAGGAAAGCTACATCTTTTGTGTGATGTACAATTGCCACAATGGTGTTATGATATGCAAAAACTCGATCAGGCTGATAATCTGAATATTTCCCTAAATCATATGTTGTGATTTCATTGTCAGTAAGCCTTAGTATTTTTCCAGTGTTATTGTCACTTGCTGCCAGGAATAAATTCTTTTCATAAAAAGTAGAAGAAGCAATATAATATGGCTTGTCAAAAAGCAATTCTTTTTTTTCACCTGTCTCCATGTCTTTAATTAATATACCTCTGGAGTTAGCTGCTGTTTGATCCGGTATTAATGAGAAAATTTTATTCCTGATTATTTTATAATGATAATGGTTGTTTGGAAGGTTCAGGATAGTGTCCTTTTTATTAAGTTGAAGTTTTAACAGGAGCGATTGACGGCGGTCGTCAGTCACAATATAACCATTGTCAGAATTAGTAAAAAGTATTTCTCTTATATAAAGATTTCGTGGAGCGGAGAACAGCTTTTCCCAATTTTTACCATGGTTCTTTGATTTTAATATGTAAACCGAATCTGATGAAATGTCTTGAAGTAAAACTACCAATGTGTCTTTAAATTCGAAAATTCTGTTCACTGAACCTGGATAATCCAAAGGTATTTTTAACCAGGATTTCCCTTGATCTTTTGTCTTATATAAGACTGTTCTATGGGAAAATTTGTATTGGTTATTTACTTTACCAATTGCAATCATGCTGTTGCCACCGAGATAACCAGTCAGACTATCCGTAAATACCAGGTCATTATAGCTCTCGTCTTTCTGCGGAAGTCCTATAGACTGAAATTGTTTCCAGTTGTCTGAACGATCACATGATGTCATTAGGATAACTGCTAATATATATGGCAGGTGACGTCTCATAAAATGTGTACTAACTGCTGTTGTATTATACTTATGATCTAAATTATTACCTCTATTCTTGTCTCTACATTAATTTCAGGAAGAGGCACGTTGACAGAAAAATTAGTTGTATCTGAGTTTGTTCCGTAAAAGGATATGTAGTCTGTGTCGAAATATAAAATACACGCACTGATGTTGTTTTCATTTGGTTCATAAATGATCCATTCGACTTCAACTTTCTGTAATTTTTGTCCGATTATTTTCTTCCAATCCTGATGATCTGATAAGCAAAGTAGTTTCCAGGATGCAACGTTATTGTCTGATACTTCAAAGGCCTCATAGATCTTTGCTTTTTCATTAACAGCTTTTATAGATTCTGCATCTCCGATCCCGGAAAGTGTCAAATAGGAGTTGTCTGTAAATTTTATTTGAAGATCACCTAATCCGTCTTTGTCTTCCTGATCATTGAAATAGTATTGCGCTCTTGAAATGTCTGAAACAACTTTTGCAATACAATTCCTGAAAGCATTGATTGTGGCTGGATTGTCTTTTTTTATTATCATGAATTCTAAATTTATTAAAAGTACGACTATTTAAGAAAAGTAGCCAGCAGGCTTAAGTCAGGGAGGGCATTATCTTAATTCTACTATTAATGTTTTATTGTGTATGTCAATATCGATCCATTCCATTGATTCTGCATTTGGAATGCAATCAATCATGTCGGAACCTTTGGCGTATCGTCTTAATGAATATTTACCAAATTTAATAGTCATCAGATATTCGTCTTGTCCGTTTTTGCCAATCCATGCTTTGGTGATTATATTTCTTTTGTCGTTTACATACTTCCTGTTTAATTGTGAGTACGGTGTGGGTATGCAGGAGACGCCATCACACCAAAAACCTCTTACTTCGGGTAGGTTTGACAATTCGAATGTCTCGCCTAACCTATATTCTAGATGTGTGCAAAAATCCTTATTAAATGGCGTGTTATCGTTTTCTTCTTGAATTGTCATTCTTTCCGGTGGAACTAACTGAAGCAAGATATGGAGTTTTTTATAAACTTTAAAGGGTAATCATGATCCGGTTAATTCTAAAATTGTCTGAACTGGGATTCATGGGATTATTTTGTCTGAACTGGGATTCATGGGATTAATGGATAGACAGGATTATCTTCGACTTTTATTTCTGTTGATTAATCTATCTGGCAGGAATGAAGTTTTAAAAGCCAAATATTTTGTGACTATTCAGATTCTTCGCTGGGTTCAGGATGACAAAGAAAGAGTTATGCTTATAACTCTATACTTTGCCTTTGTCATGCTGAACTTGTGAAGCATCTGAGCTTTCATAAATAATAAAATTAAGCTGGCAGAATGGTGGCTTAATATCAAATCTATTTCAGTCAATTAGATCCTGTCTATCCCAGAATCCTGTAAATCCTGATTCAGACAATCTACAACAGGCTACAGTGCGTGAGGAGGGGAGTCTATACTAATTACCACTTTTATTCCATATATATTCGTACCAGTCACTCCTGCCATTTACGGATAATTCAAAATCATCACTTGTTTTTAATTCCAGCATTTTTTTTAAAGCATATTCTCCGAGTTCAATCAAAGCGGGTTCTAATTCATCCCAACAATCACCACTGGAATTTTCCTCCCAATCTAACTCAAAGGATTGATGATCGGTCGTCCCGAAATCCCTTAATTCAAAATCTGCGGGGTTTACATTTCTACCTTCTATTGGTTTGAATAATTCAGCTTGTTCATAATCTTCTTCTTCAATGAGCCTGTCAGCTTCTTATTCCATTCATTAGATTTTTGTATCCTTTTTTGAGAGTTCTCTAAGGAGTCAAAAAGAAGCATATCTTAAGGATTATCCAAATATGATTGCTTTTAGCGATAACGATATCGGAACAGGTGGATATGCAGAGGATTTTGTAAAGGACTGGTTGGAAGAACGTGTTTCACAGGGGCAAATATCAAAAAGTATATTCGGAGGATTCTCATTCAATAAACAAAGTGAGATATCACTTATAGAACAGATAAAAAAATACGAATAATAACTGACAGACAATCGAACTAGTTTAAGCAAAAAACACTATTGACTCCTCCTTTTTTGCATACTATCCATCTGAAATAGAACCTATATAAGTAAAAGAATAAATCACTTACTGCTGCTGATGTGCATGTTGATGCAGATAATTTGAGTGCGGGACTTTAAACCCTGCACTTTTTTATTTATTTTAAAAACAGCAGCGGTTTTACTCAGGGCAATTAAAGCCAGATGCAAACTTAAGGTAGGACCGTTTCCCCAAAGCAAAAAAGAATGCCAAGAAAGGAAAGATATGAGTGAGCAAAATATACAGATATTAGAAACGCTGCTAATCGTGGTTCTATATACGATAGTTTTTTTTGTTACGAAGAACATAGTAAATAATACGCTGAAAAAGGCACAACTCCAAAGGGCCCGGAGAAAGCTTATTATCAAAGCAATTCATCTGTTTCTTTCTATTGCGCTCGTAGTTTTGCTTGCCGGTATCTGGGGGTTAGAGCAAAAAGAAATCGCCGTATTTGCAAGTACTATTATGACCGTTTTAGGTATCGCTTTTTTTGCTCAGTGGTCATTGTTATCCAATGTCACATCGAGTCTTATACTGTTCTTTAATCATCCTTTGAAAATGGGAGATACTATCAAAATATTAGATAAGGAATATCCAATAGAAGGAGAAATTACTGAGTTAACTTATTTCTTTGTTTATATAAAGACGAAGAATGGAGAGATCATAACAGTTCCAAACTCTCTGATCTTCCAAAAGTCGGTATCAATTATAGAAGCCCAGGAAGAGAAAGTGGTTGAGTAGAAGTATAATGCAGAAGATTTATCTATGTATTTATAATTCGCAGTGATCAGGAATTCACATCGGATGTAAAACACTATTGACACCTCCCGGGATGCCAATAGTATTCCATAAACATCATTCAGGTAGTCTTTGGCTTAGTCGTCTAATCATAGTTTAGCTGGTTTTAAAAGTTCTTACTATTTCATTTGTTCTCCTGCATTATAAAAAGTCAAAGAGGAGAGAAGAAGCTCTGATATTGTCCAGAGTAGTTGACTTTAGTGAGGTACACCAATACTCACCTCGATAGTCATCGCATGGATAATCGGATCATCACTTAGCTGGTTTTTAAAATTGTTACTTCTTTAGTTCGCCTGCTTTAGTGAAGAAATCAATAAGCAGGTAAAAGGTCTCTGAGGTGGTTTTCAGATCAGAGCAGTAGACATCGTTTTCTGCATAGTAGATGTACATGAAGAAGACATAGATCAGCACCTTGTTCATGTCCTGCGGTGTAATCAGCTTGAGCAGGATGTCCAGCTCGTCAATGATCTGCTGATTGAGTACCGTGTCTTCCTGTAGAATAACAGCTACTCTTTTTCCCGGATTTGTTTCCATAAATGTTTGTTTGGGATTGTGCTTCGTTCCGCAAGCGGTTAAAAAAATCGACAAAAAATTGCGTGGAACAGTAGCTACAGACTTAGAGGTACCGCGACGAACCCGAGATACAATAGCTACGCCCACGCAAAAGCGGAACACCAGCTATTCTTATACCTCTGAAAGTTCGCGGTTTTCTAAGTCAAGAATATGCTAACGCAATTTTTTATATGTAAAAGTCTTTATGTCAGGACTCTAATCGATAATCAATACGGTGTTTGGTTGAACGAGGCAAAGATAGGAAAAAAGCTGAAAGCATAAAGAAAAAAAGCTGAAAGCTAAAAGCTTAAGGCTTAAAGTAAAAGGGAAAAAGTTGAAAGTTTAAAGCTGAAAGTTCAATGTAGTTAATACTTTAAGCTTTCAGCTTTACGCTTTTCGCTCCAATGATTTAAAACTCCAGAGCTTGCTGCTGATGTATTTCTCTTTTTCCTGAACTGCTTATTCCTATCTCATGTACCGGAATTTCCTGCGTACGGGAAGCTATTACAATCTCTACTGCTTCTGCATGTTTATCAAATAAGGCTTTAGCCAGTTCCGGTGAATTATTCTCTTCTGATAAATGAGAAAGAAAAAGATGGCTTAAGTTTTCAGATCTATGTGTCAGAAAGAGATCCAGCGCTTGTTTGTTAGATAAGTGCCCGACATCGCTTGATATCCTTCTTTTGAGAAAATACGGATAGTTCCCATTCTGAAGCATTTCCTCATCATAATTGGCTTCCAGGAATACAGCATTGCAGCATTTGAAATACCTGATCACATTATCGCAGACAGAACCTATATCTGTAAAAACTCCTACACACAAATCTTTATACCGGATTACAAAACTCTGAGGATCTCTGGCATCATGAAATTTAGGAAAGGCAGTAATTTCAAGCTGTCCGATGGTGATCGGTTTTTCAGGGTACATTAAAACAATAGATGGATTGGTGTCATCCAGATTGGCATTGTTAAGTGTATCCCTGGTGATATAAACAGGTAAGTTGTGCTTTTTAGAAAGAACCCTGACTCCCTTTATATGATCTGTATGTTCATGCGAGATGAATAAAGCTTTTACTTTTTTCATTGAAAGTTCGAGTCTTTTCATCCGCTGTTCGATTTCCCTGCAGCTGATACCGGCATCTACCAGAATGGCTTCCTTTTCATTTCCTATATAGTAACAATTTCCATTGCTGCCGGAATTGAGAGAGGTTACAAATAACTTCATTACTGAAAGTTAGTGAAAAATGAAGAACATAAAAAGTTTTAAGTTATAAGTGGTAAGTTGTAAGTAGTTGAAAGAAGTTTTAAGTTGTAAGTGTTAAGTGTTAAGTAGTTAAATAGTTAATGTTTATGAAAAGAAGAACAGGAGTGGAGATGTTGGAAAAAAATGATAATTTGTAGTTAAAATATTACTGCATGCAGGCATTTTTTGCATATTTAGATCGTTTAGATCTTATTTCCTTATTCCTGTTGTTCTTACTGGAAAATGCTGCTATAGCCTTAATGGCTGTGCTGCTTGGCTTTGCGTTGGATGGTTTGTTGCCTGAGATGAAACGCCTGATCAGCTTAAAAGAAGTTTACTGGACTTGTTCTACTATTTTCTTTAACACTCTTGTTACGCTGACCGGGTATCTGCTTTTTAAATACGGCTTTATTGTTTTCCATATAGAGTCCGGTATTTTAAATATCGTAATTGATTTTGTGGTATTGATCTTTGCCATGGATCTGCTGATGTATGCGTTTCACCGAGTCATACATCAGCTGAGCTTTGTCTACCGCTATCATGACCTGCATCATGCTTACGATACACCAACTGCTATTTCATTGTTTGTTCTGCATCCGGTAGAAGTGCTGGGTTTCGGATCACTCTGGTTGTCGTTATTGTTTACGATAGATTTTTCTATTTATGCAGTAGTGCTTTATCTGGTAATAAATGTAGCGATGGGCATTATCGGGCATCTGCGTAAAGAAATCGTTCCTGCAACGGTTAAGCATCACGTATGTTTTAAATGGCTCGCCAATACAGGCTTTCACGTGGATCATCATCAGCATGAACAACACAACTTCGGATTTTATACCAAGGTCTGGGACAGGTTATTCGGGACTTTGAAATAGGGGAAAGAAGATTCATGATAAGACTAAGTAATTAGAAAATGAAAAAGTGGACCTTTGCAATATGGATGTTGTTTAGCTTTAGCGCTGCATTTGGACAGCAGGCTGTTAAAGATTCCATTTTTCAACATGTTAAAAATAAAACCTCTAATCTATTTAGCGAAAGTATTTGTAGCGCTTATCTGGACTTTGCAGAAAATCTGGTCAGAAAAGATTCTATATGCCTGCCTCAATATAAGCATGAGTTTCCAGTTACCAACAATACATATAGGTTATGGATTACAAGCAAGTATAGTATTTATTACTATTCTTATTGCTCTGGGTGTTGTATTATACTTTGCAGCGATTGTTTTGATGATTATATGATCTGGGCAATTGAGCAAAAGTTTGGTAAAGGCTTTTTAGAATCACAAAAAAATATTTCGGATAGTCTGGATAGAGTAGGGATGGGATATAAGGAAGTTCGCTATCCATTGTCTGAAGATTCATTAAGGCAATTCATTTATTCAAAAGTTCAGAAAAAGTCATTGGAGGAATCTCCTCCTAAGTTTGCTTGCTTTGAAATAGATGAAAAAGGAAATGTTGTTGATATAAGTGTAATTGAAGGGGAATTTATTGTGAAGCAACTGCCGGAAACGGACGAGTTAATTGTGCTTTTGAAAAAGTTATTTAAAAATGATAAGAAATGGACTCCAGCAATGTTTTTAGGGAAGCCTATCCGGGGGTATTACATTTTACCTTTATCTTTGTAGGCTGTAAAAAAACAGAAACATTATATAAATAGTTAAGTTAGTATTTATTTACTTGCTTTTTATTTGAAAACCATGACTTTGAGATAGGTATTTTGTGGGGTATTAGGTTTGACATAGCTTTAAAACGTAGGCTATACACTACGTTGACCCAAAGCCGCCCTTCCAGGGCTGGTGTTGCTAAATAGCAAAGTTTTCTTTAAGCCCCCGGAGGGGGTGATGTTATGTCAGCATAGGGTGGAGCCCTATGCGCTTATTTTGACATTGCTCCCAAAACGTAAGGCTTTACTTAAATCCTGAAAATTCCTTTAATCCCGTAAATCCTGATTCAGACAAAATTACCTAATTAATTTTTTTGAATAACAAAAAACATTAGCAGACAAGCCCGGTTTCAAATTTTGTGAAACATATAATTGTACTTGTTCTTTTCAGGGTTATATTTGCGCATCTTTTGGAAGATTTGAAACAACTATTACTCATAGCGGCCATTATCGGAATTTTACTGCATAACTTCAGTAAGTTCATGATCGTTGCTTCTTTTGAAGGTAACAGGGATGTCATTGCCAAAACCCTCTGTGTGAAGAAGGAGGAAGCTGGTAATGATTGTCAGGGAAAGTGTTATCTTAAAAAGCAGTTAGATACCGAAAGTAAAAAAACAAATACTTTAAGTTCCGATAAAGTATCTTCTGAAATTCAGTTCATTGAATCAAATTTTCCGGTTCAATTCAGTTTAATTCAGATCTCCTCATTTGATTTTCTTCCTTATAAAAAGGATAGCCATCTTCAGTTTCATTTTTCGTTCTTTCATCCTCCACGGCAGAACAGCTAAGGAGAAAACCACTCTGTTTTAACAGCATTTATCATTACTGATAGCCTATCTCTTGATGTATAAAACATTAGGAAAACACTACATGCTTTCTATCATTACAAACAAAAGATATGGAATGCTTGAGGTACAATATAATTGGCATTGCTGTATATAAAAAATCTGCCTGAGCAGAACTACAGATCAACGGTTTCTCAAAGCTCCGTCATTCACGGACAGTTCAATTTCAACATAATAAAAAAATCCGGACCTGAATCCTGCCGATATTCTGCTATTCAAATTGGCGTGAGAAGAAGTCAGAAATCAACAGTTTCCTGTCCGGTTGATTTAAACAATCAATCAAATTTATGAAACTGAGTTGTAAGTTTATATATATTCTATATCTTTTATTAAGCAGCAGTTCTTCCTGGGCACAATATATAGTGGAGGGTAAGGTGTTTGATTCACAGACCAAAGAAAGCCTTCCTGGGACTTTAATTATCGCAGATTCCATTAACGCTACTACTACAGATGGCAACGGGACCTTTATTCTTAAACTTTCAGATCGTCCTGACAGCTTACTGATCCGGTCGCTTGGGTATGAAGATCATTATGTAAAACCTCTTCATGGAAAAAAGATTACCGTTGCTTTAAAAGTATCAGCTTCTGATATGCAGGAAGTTATCATAACTGCCAATAGAGAAGCCAGTCTGAGGTCAGAAGCGCCGATTGCGATCAGTAAAATTTCGCAGGAGGTTATCAATGATACCAAGCCAGTTTTGCTGACAGAGATCATCAGTAAAGTACCGGGAGTGGTGATGCAAAATCTTAATAACGAACAGCATGGCATGTCTATCCGTCAGCCAATGGGGACCTCTTCATATTTCCTGTATATGGAAGACGGATTGCCGCTGCGTCCTATGGGGCTGTTCAACCACAATGGTTTGATAGAAATGAACATCTTTGCCATCAGCAATGTGGAAGTAGTAAAAGGACCGGTATCGTCCTTATATGGACCGGAAGCAGTAGGGGGAGCGATCAATTTTATCACGCAGAAGCCTACAGCCGTGCCCACTGCAAAGATTGGATTTCAGGCCAACAACTATGGGTACAGAAGAGTGCAGTACGGAGCAGGGGGCATGATCACCAAAAGGTTCGGAATCTATGCCGGAGGATTTTATTCGTTCCAGAACAACGGATGGCAGGCCTTTTCAGACTTTAACAAACACTCTTTTAACATTCGTCTCGATTATAATTTTACCGAAAAAACCAGGCTCTACCTTACCACATCCTATAATAAATATCATAGCGATATGAGCGGAAGTGTCGACAGCATTGCTTTTTATAACAGAGCCTATACCGGTACTTCGGATTTTACTTACAGAGAAGTCTATTCGCTGAGATCCAAGCTGACATTGGAACATAGCTGGAATAAAAACAATCAGACAACTGTATCCGGCTTTTTCCGGGATAATTTAATCGGGCAGAATCCCTCTTACGGAATACGTTGGAAATCCGGCAGCACGACTGCAACCGGAGAAATAAACGAAAGTGTTTTCAAGAGCTATGGACTTCTTGCCCAGCATACCAAACAATTTGGTTTTTGGGACACCCGATTGACAACCGGTATCTATCTGGATTATTCACCGACTACTTATTCAGCTCATCAGATAGATCTGGAGGCACAGCTCAGACCTGATCAAAAATCCGTAGAGCAATACAAATTATTAAAAGAAAGACCGGACCTGAAGCTGGCAGATTACAGTACAGATCTTCTGAATTCAGCAGGGTATTTTCAGTTAGTGACCAGTCCGGTAAAAAAGCTGAAACTTACAGCCGGCATGAGGTATGACCGTATGTCCTTTGATTACCAGAATTATCTGGATCAGTCAACAGGATCTAAGTTGTATGATCAGTTAACAGGAAAAATTGGTGCAACCTATGTACTTGCAAAGAACACAGGTGTATATGTAAACTATAGTCAGGGCTTTTCTCCCCCCAGTCTTACCTCCATTTTCAGAAAGCGTCCGAATGTTGCAGTAGGAGATCCCAATCAGTTTTATTATGACTTAAAACCTGCAAAGTTTGACAATGCAGAAATAGGAGGTTGGGCAGGACTTCTGAACAATGTCGTTTATATTGACTGGGCATTCTATACCATGTGGGGTAAAAATGAATTGCTGAATATCAGAATGCCTGATAATTCAACAGACTATGCGAGTGCAGGGAAAACATTTCATCAGGGTATAGAAGGATCGATTACAGTTCGTCCGTGCAAGTCAATGACTCTTCGTGCAGGAGGAAGTTATTCCGTACATAGATTTGAAGAATTTCTTATCAGCAACAAATCAACGGATGAGTTCAAGGATGCTGGAGGAAAGATCATGCCCTCCGCACCAGCCTGGATCGGAAATAGTGAAGTTATCTATAAGCCACAGCGATTTCTGAAAGGATTCAGAACCTCACTGGAATGGCAGCGGATAAGTGCATGGTATCAGAATCAGTCAAACACTGCGAGGTACCAGGACAAAACCTTTCTGGGAATGGAAGGAGTGAGTGTTTTAAACTTCAGGGTGGGATATGAATACAAAGGAATTGAGGGCTTTGTAAATATTTTGAATCTCACTGACGAACTTTATGCGCATGCAGCTACAAGAGGTAATAATGTGACAGACAGAACAACCTATACTCCTGCAGCTCCGAGGTCATTTGTAATAGGAATTCAATACAACTTTACCGGTAAGAAATAACGAGCCCCTTTGGGAGACTTTAATGATACGCAAAAATATTTATAAGTGGCATAGAAGCATCAGTATCGTGATTGCTGTGCCTGTGCTTATGTGGACGCTAAGCGGCATCCTGCACCCTGTCATGAGTACCTTTAAGCCCAGGATAAAAAATCAGTCTTTACCTGCTCTGCCTGTTGATATGGATAAGGTTCGTCTAAGCTTTACAGAAGTACTTACAATGAATGGAATTGAATCTATTGATAATTTCAGGCTTATAATGCTTGATAGTAAAGTATACTATCAGGTTTTATTTGATCAGAAAGATATTCCGGTGTACATCAGTGCTGAAGATGGAAAGTTGTTGGAGGACGGTGATCAGAAGTATGCGATCCAGCTTTCCCGACATTTTCTTGGAGATACAAAAACTGCAATAACAGATACAAAACTAGTTCATGAGTTTGGGGATGAATATCCTTTCATTAACCGTTTATTGCCAGTTTATAAAGTCTCTTTTCAGCGTGAAGATGGGTTGAGGATTTTCGTGGAGACATTCGGCGACAGGATGGCTTTTGCTGTGAATGATCTGCGTTATGGGTTCAGCAGGTTTTTCTCTGCCTTTCACAGCTGGAGTTTTCTGGAGGCTTTGGGCAGCCTAAGATATGTTGTGATTGTAGTTTTATGTGGTCTTGCTTTATTCGTAGCCATCAGCGGGATCTATATTTATTTTATTTCCAATGAAGTAAGGGTTAATGATCGTTCGAATAGTTACATCAAAACCAGAAGGCTCCACAGGATCACTTCTATCTTTGTTTCCGTTACCACTTTGATGTTTGCTTTCAGCGGCGGTTATCACGCATTTGAAAAGTTAAAACCGGACAACAGATCTGCATCTTTGATAAAGCCATCTATTCCTGTTCAACAACTTCAATGGGATAGTCTTCAGTTTTTAAAGAAAATTCAAGAACTAGGTATGTTGAATAATTTATCTGTGGTGAATATGGATACTTCCCTATATTGGCAGGCCATTATTATAAATGAAGAACATAAAGTTAAGACAATTTATCTGAATGTATCAACGCTGGAGGAACTAAACAATGGTGAAGCGGTATATGCTTCTTTTCTTGCAAACGGATATAGTAGCAATAAATCGGATGCTATTGCTTCCATTGAGCAAATCAATAGGTTTGGTGGTGAGTACGGCTTTGTAAACAAACGTTTGCCTGTAATGAAGGTTCAGTACAATAGCAATGGCAACGAGCGCTATTATGTGGAAACGTCAAGCGGTAAACTTTCTGTCCGTATTGAAGATAAAGATCTTTATGAGGGACTTAGTTTTGCATTTCTTCATAAATTTCACTTTACAGATGCATTGGGTAAAACCACCAGAGACATCATTACGGTGATTGCTGCTCTTGCCAATTTAATTGTTGTAGTGATTGGTCTTGTTCTGTTTTTTAAGAAGAGGAGAAAGTTGAAAGCGGAAGGCTTAAAGCTTAAAGTGAAAAGCTTAATAAGTTCTAAGTAATGGCATAAAGTATTCTTAATATCTACTTTCATATTACAATCCTGAATGGATTGAATATTTATAAAAACTTGGGTTGGTGTTGATGCGATACCAAAGGAGCGTGTTTATTTTTCAGGTATTGTCTAAAAACATTTGAGTGCTTCAAGGTTTTATCATTGATGCCATCGCTTTAAGCGATGGCATCAATCAGGTCGTTTTAAGTCATGACATCCCTTCAATCCCAATTGTTTTCTGAAGATTGTAGCTATTACATAATTTGGAACAATTAGCTATATTCTTTGGGTGATTCGGGGACTTGAACCCTGTTCTCTCATTTACGTTGTAGCATTTTACCGGTTAAGCTAAAAAAGTTATAAGTTGTAAGTTTTAAGTTAAAAACACTTTCAGCTTTCAAGATGCTTCCTATGTTACCTGGCAAGCTAAGAGAATGGGCTTATGCAGGGCTAACTTTCAATTTAATTTTTGCCGTAATCGCCATGTTGCGGTGGACAAAATTGTCAGCTATAAATTAATGCCAATCGTAGTAGGTACAATTCTCTCAATATCTTATATATTTAATCAAAAAAATAATAGCTAAGGCAGATTATAAACTGATCTAAACAAAACAATATGAGAAAACTAGTTGCTGGAATAAACATGACACTTGATGGAATTTGCGATCATACAGTTGTTACTCCGGGTGAAGATATACATCAACATTACAGTGATTTGTTAAAGACTGCCGATGACATCATATACGGTAGGATTACTTACCAGCTTATGGAGTATTGGCCTACTGTAGTTGCCAATCCTACTGGCATCAAGGCAAAAAATGAATTTGCCGTAACAATAGACAACATTAATAAAATTGTTTTTTCCCGTACACTGAAAGATGTAACGTGGAGAAATTCGAGGCTGGCTAAAGGAGGCATTAAGGAAGAAATTACAGCTCTCAAACATCAATCAGGAGGAGATATTCTGGTTGGAAGCCCCAGTTTGATTATTGAATCACTGAATCTGAATTTGGTTGATGAATTGCAGATCTGCGTTCACCCTGTTATACAAGGAAAGGGTTTACAATTATTTAAAAACATAAGCGAAAGAAACAACCTTAAACTTTTAAGGACGAAGACCTTTAGCGGTGGTGCTATCATTCTTTATTATGAGCCAATAAATAGATGATGAATAATATGTTGGGATAGGTTAGCGTGAAGTATAAGCTTTTAACGTTTTTAATTTTTATTATGATAATAAATTGGTTTAATGAAAAGTATATTACTTTATATTGTTCTCCTATTAGTTTTCTCATCCTGTGAAAAAGTAAATAAAAGCAGTACTGACATAGTTTTACAAGACAGTATTGACAAACAGGAATCGGATAATGAAAGTATGGTGATTGAAGAAGATGATTCGGGGGAAGATAGTATAGAGCCTGGGATTTGCGATACCATTCTTCAATATTTTAATAATTTTCAGATAAAGCCCATTATTGACAATTCCTATAACGATGGAAATGATACAACAACCATTTTTAAAATAGGTAATCACATTGTATATTGGAAATATGATGACACCATTACAACTGTAAAAATTGATAATCAATATTTGGATTTGGAGGCTGAAAACATTGAAGGGTCCTATTCTATAGGAGGCATTCGATTATTCAATGTCTATAATAAAGAGATTATAGCAATTGAGTTTTATGTTAATGGTTGTGGAGGGAGTTGTTTTGAAGGAAATTCGCTTTTTTATGACGTTTCAAATAAAACCACAAGCTATTTCAATTATTATGCGATGAATTGCTTCTCCTTATATGATTTCGGCAATGACCGAACTATTAATTTGCTTTCTCCAGAATTTGAAGGAGATGTTCATGGACCATTTTATGAAAGTTACAGCCTGTATACATTAAATGAGGTTGGCTTTTTTAAACCTGAATCTGATCAATCAGGAAATCCCTATCTTATCAAAATATTATATCCGGAAAGATCACCGGAAATGGGAATGTTATGTACAGTTGAAAAAATGAACTGGTTTGAAAAGATTAAATAAATAACAAAGCTAATTACATTTTTGGGTGTTTTATTGTAGCTTCTCTTTTCATTACAGGAATTTTTAGTAAGATATTTTTTTAAGCTCCTTTTCCTGCAGAAATTCTTATTTTCACCTTTTATAATCATTTAAATTAAATATAACTATGTCAAAAAGTAAATTACTGCGGATGGACAATGTCGGAATTGTGGTAGAATCTCTCGAAGGTGCTATTGCTTTCTTCACGGAGTTAGGACTAAAGCTGGAAGGGAGAGCTACCATAGAAGGAGATTGGTCTGGACGTGTTACAGGATTAGATTCGCAGAAAGTAGAAATAGCTATGATGGTTACTCCGGATGGTAACAGCCGACTTGAACTCTCGCGGTTCCTAACTCCACAAACTGTTTCAGATCACCGAACAGCTCCTGTAAATTCTTTAGGATACCTGCGCGTTATGTTCGCAGTTGAGGATCTTGACGAGGTACTTACCAGACTCTATAAATACGGCGCTGAGCTCGTCAGGGAAGTAGTTCAATATGAAAACTCCTATAGGCTTTGCTACATCCGCGGACATGAAGGAATTCTCATCGGCTTGGCAGAAGAGTTGGGTAATAAATAGTAAGAAGAATCAACGGAGTTTGAAATTCTATCATCAAGTTTTATCAAAAAGAATAGCAACAGTTTGAGCAACAGCAAGAGATCATTGCTGAATCGTTTTGTTGCCTTAATCAAAACCCTTGCTTCAGTCAGACTTCTAATACCAGCAACTTTCCCCAACCAGGAAGATTAATCAAATAATGACAAAAGAACTTGAATTGTCAATTGAAAGACTTTATTCAACTTTTTCCCACTATCCATTTCGCTCTGAAATGGATGGATGTCCATGTTGTGTATCAGATGGTGATAAAGAAAAGCTGCATACAAAAAAACTTAGAGTATTAGAAGGAGAGGATCTTTCCCGATATGCTTTTAAAGCAATGACAACCTGGGGAGATGTTGAAGACTTTAAACACTATTTACCACGAATCTTCGAATTATTATCTACAACATATTTTGTTGTGGATACATTTGTTGTATTGAGTAAGTTGAATTATGGCAATTGGACCAGTTGGCCGATTGAGGAACAAACTGCAATTAAAGAGTTTTTAATTTCGTGGTGGGATGATTCAGTCAAACATAAAGGATATTTTGATAAGGAAGCATTGGTCGAAATACATAAACTTCTTGGAGATATAGAATTGCTGCTCAACAAATGGGTATTATCATTTGAGGATAACAGCTTTATGACCTACGTTGACTTGGTAAACAATTATTATAAAGATCTCTTATATGAAAAAAAATCATTTAAGGAGCTTGATAAAGAAACTATTGACAGAATGCTTGTTTGGGTAAATGATAAGAAGGGAATGATTGAAAAAGGATTTTTTTATTATGAGAAGATAGATCCTGAGTTTGCAGAAGAAGTTTCAGAAGCTTTATATATAATGGAACATACAAAATAGAAGTTAAAACCAGCTATCTCAAAACATAAGTTTTAAATGCGGATGTGCTAATCCTCTTGATAACTTTTAATCTCCTGTATTTTTATTGAATAAAATGGCAACTGTCTGATTAACATTAGGATTATTCCAAAATCACATTATTGCTCCTGCTCAAAACTCATGCTCACCATTTGTCCTTCCAGGACTAAATTCCGTACAATATAGCATTGCAAATCCAGGATCCTTTTGTAGAAAAAGGATGTATTTAAATTGGATGGTTTTCAGGTATTTATCGGACAAGTGCGGATAATCAGTTGTATTGTGGCTGAATATTGGAATAATTGCTCCAAATTTTAAGGTATTATTCATCTTGGATTTTCCTGACTGAGGGAATAATGATTTAGCCCATCGGTTCTTTACTTCATTCCTTAAATTTCTTTGTAAAAGCATTGTTTTTACTTTCTGCAAAGGTATTTGATGGAAATGTAAAAAGGTTTAAAAGTTTTATACACTAAATATGCTGCAGGAATTTCGGGCCAATTATGCCTAATACTAGTCACCATAATGACATACAGTGTGAAGTTGGGTGAATCTGGTATTCTGTAACATAAATCCTTCCAGGATACATTTACATTTTATTGATATATTTGAGATTCAGAACTTTGTTTTCCTATAACGGAGCAGGGATATATTTAATACCAAACATTTAAATAACAGTCTGTAATACCTTCATTTTAAAACAATTAATTTATGAAAGTTTTCTTTACCAGGTGTTTTCTGATTTTACTTTCTTTAGGTCTTCCTTTTTTTGCTTATCCTCAGTTGGTGATCAATGAAGTTTGTTCCAATAATGTGAGCAATACGCCGGATGAAGAAAATAATTATGAAGACTGGATTGAATTGTACAATGCCGGAAATGCCCCTATTAACCTAAAAGGATACCGTATTGCAGACAGGCTACCGGCTGCATCACTATGGAACCTTCCGGATATTAACCTTGCCCCAAATGCACATATACTTTTATTCGCATCCGGAGAAAACAGAAGCGTTACTATTCACCATTGGGAAACAGCAGTTTCTGAAAATGATATTTGGAAATACATTGCCCCTATAAGTGATCTTCCGGCAAACTGGAGGAGCATTAACTTTGATGATTCAGGCTGGAAAAGCGGAACTGGGGTAATAGGCTACGGAGACAAAGGCTTGTTAACGATCGTTCCGGATGCTACTATTTCTTTCTTTATGAGAAAGAAATTTACAGTTGCAGATACCTCTGAGGTGCTTCAGGCCATTTTGCACATAGACTATGATGATGGCTTTGTTGCTCACCTGAACGGTGTTGAAATTGCGAGATCGAATATGAAGAACATAAATCCCGGAAGATGGGATCAGGCGGAGAATGAAAGAGAAGCCCTGGTGGAAAAAGGTGGGAGCTATGAAAAATATACCGTTCAGAAAGATGTTCTTAAAAAGGCTTTGGTAAATGGAACAAACGTTCTCACTGTTCAATGTCATAACCATACTACCAATGGTCTGAAAAGCGATTTAACGGTACGTCCCTTTCTATCTTTTGGTATAAAAGGAGAGGAATTCCAATTCTCTTCAACTCCTTCCTGGTTCAACGAACCGCTGCAAATGTTTCATACCAATTTTAAGTTATCCAATAATGGGTCAGAATTGCTTTATTTGTTCGATCCGGCTTCGAAGGTGATTGATCAGGTGGTCATTCCTCAAATGCGGGAGAATAATTCCTACGGCAGATTTCCTGACGGAGCAGCTGTTCATAACATATTTGTCAATCCTACACCAGGCCAGGCCAATACTGCTGGATATACAGGCTATTGTAATGATGTCATTACCTTTTCTCTGGATGGAGGCTTTTATTCATCCCCACAGTCATTAACGCTCGGAGGATCTTCGGAAATTCGTTATACATTGGATGGCAGCGATCCTCAGAAGTCTTCTCCATTGTATAGTGCTCCGCTATCCATTGACTCCACAACTGTAGTAAAAGCTGCCTGTTATAGTGCAACTCTTACTGCGCCGAAAGTGTATACCAAAACTTATTTTATAAATGAGAACATAGACCTTCCGGTGTTTTCGATCTCTACTGACCCGGACAACTTTTTTCATCCTCAAACAGGGATATATATGCTGGGACCTGGAGCCGACAGCAGCACATCACCGTACTTCGGCGCCAACTTCTGGTTTGACTGGGAAAAACCTGTGCATATTGAATACTATGATAAGCAAAAGAACAAATGCTTCGAAGTAAATGCCGGTGCAAGAATATTCGGAAATTATTCCAGGGCCAACGCTATGAAAAGCCTGGCGATTATGATGAGGGATAAATATGATTACCCGGAAATAAATTATAAGTTTTTTCCATATAAGAATATTAATCAGTTTAAATCAATTGTGCTGAGAAACTCAGGAAGTGATTTTAATACCAACCATCTGCTGGATGGTTTTGTACACATGAGTGTATTGGGTAAAACAGCACTGGATATTCAAGGTTATCGTCCATCCGTAGTTTTTATTAATGGACAATACTGGGGAATTCATAATATCCGCGAAAAACTTAACGAAGACTATGTAGAGTCAAACAGCGGGGTTGTAGCCGACAGTGTCGACATGCTGGATGCATGGGCAAAACAAATTGAAGGGAGTAATGACCTGTACTCTTTAGAGTGGCAGGCAGCCAACAGCAATATGAGTAATCAGTCAAGCTTTAATGCTATTGCAAAGAACTTTGATCTGGACAATATGATCGACTTTTTTGCAACGGAGATTTATATTTCCAATTGGGATTGGCCAACAAACAATATCAAGGCCTGGAGACCTCAGACCGGCAATAAAAAATACCGCTATATTCTTTATGATACGGATATCTCTCTTGGTTTATGGGATATGCAGACGGCTTCTTTTAATCAGTTAAAAAAGGCTATGTCTAAGGACATGGGACCTCATGCAGGAATATTTTTCAGCCTGACCAAAAATGTAGATTTCAGAAACCGCTTCATTAATAGATCTGCAGATCTGATGAATACCATCTTTACCCCGCAAAGCTTATCTAAGCTCATGTCTGATATGAAAGACAGTATTGCTGGCGAGATGCCAAGGCATCTTGCACGTTGGGATGGATGGATTGGTTATTGGAACTCTGAAATCCAAAAGAGAATGGACTTTTTTGAAGCAAGACCTGCAAGGGCCAGAGCGCAAATGGTTTCTGAATTCAAATTGGTAAAACAGGTGGAGATGACACTCAACGTGATGCCCGAGGGCTCAGGAGTGATAAAAATAAATACCATTTATCCGGATACCTATCCATGGAAAGGCATCTACTTTGATGGTGTTCCGGTAACCGTAACAGCTGTTCCGAATCCTGGTTATACATTTACCCACTGGGAAATTCCTGCTTTATTGCCTGATGGAAGCTCCGATAAATCTATAACGTTGAATGTAAATCTTGATGAAACATTTACCGCTTATTTTACTGGATCACCGGCACAGGTGGATCTGAAGATTTCCGAAATAAACTATCACTCAGAGGATGCAATGGAATCCGGTGACTGGGTCGAAATCTTCAACAATGGAACATCTGATGTGGATATCTCAAACTGGACATTCCAAGATCTTAAAGATTATAATAAATATGTATTCCCTGCCAACACTGTGATTCCTGCAAACGGAAGACTGGTGCTTTGCAATGATCCTGTTAAGTTTCATCAGGTATATCCTTCAGTCACCAATTATATAGGTCCGTTCGAGTTTGACCTTTCAAATTCCGGAGATATGATCCGGTTGTATGATCACCTTGGAAATTGTTATGTCTCTTTCAGCTATGATGATGAGGCACCGTGGGAGAAGAGCGCTGACGGCAAAGGATACACACTTGAGCTTGTTGATCCGTCTCTTGATGAAAGCCTGCCAGGAAGCTGGATGACTTATTGCAAATACGGATCTCCGGGAGCACCTTATGATCATTGTGTTACGAACATTATTGCACATGAGGCAGCGGAAAATATTCTTTCTGTTTATCCAAACCCTAACAATGGAAGGTTTTTCCTTGAGGTAAAAAATACTGATTATAGTCTTGAAGGTTTCAGGGTAATGAATCAGCTTGGTGAAATAATATACACTGACAACAACAGCCATCATACTTTATCCATGTCCATTGAACTTTCTGATGTGCCAGATGGAGTATACTATTTGATGATCGTAACTGATAAAGGAGCATTATCAAAGAAGGTTGTAAAGATGAGTAAGTAGAAAGACAGCAACAGTGTGAGCAACAGCAAGATTATAAGGCTTTCCTTGCTATCTAGCTTTCATAGTTTTAAAACTTATGAAAGATAAATCATCATGCATTATTTCCTATTCATGCTTTTGGCGACTAAAACATTTTATTCTCAAACATCTACTGGTGATTATAAAATCCTGATTACAGCAAAGGTAGATTGGAGAGTCGATACTATAAAATATAAAGATGGCACCAAGGATGTTGTTAAAATCAGAATTGTTGTAAAAAGAAATGGCAATAAGGTAGAAACCAAAATCACTCAAACGTATGACAAATGCGGAAATTTAATTCGGAAAAGAAAAACTGTGATATATCTCGGTTGTTTTTCAAATGAGAAAGTGAAGAAAGATAAGAATTTCAAGGGTGAATGTCAGTAAGACACAGCAGATATTGCTTAATTTGACAGCTATGGCGCTGACTATGCAAGAATCTCTTACAAATCTCATCTTTAACAATGTATAATCAAAAGAATAATTATATTTAGTAATTCAAATAAGCTAATATAATGAAACAAATATTTATCAATTTAGCAGTAAAAGACCTGCAAAAATCTATGGACTTTTATACTGCATTAGGATTTACAAATAATCCTCAGTTTTCAGATGACCAGGGAAAATGTATGGTCTGGAGTGAAAACATTTTTTTAATGATAATGACCCATGAAAAGTTTTCATCCTTTGCAACCAAACCTATTGCAGATACCAAATCGAAGTTAGCAGGACTATTTTCATTATCTGTAGATAGTGTTGAAGAAGTAAACAGCATTGTTGCCAATGGACTTAAAGCTGGAGGAACCGAGCCAAACGAGATGAGAGATTATGGGTTTATGCAACAACGAACCATTGAGGATTTTGATGGTCATACCTGGGAAGTTTTCTATATGGACATTTCAAAATTTCCTCAGCAATCTTAAACTAAAATCTTAAACTGAATGTCACCATTGTGGTCTGTCACCTGACAGACCACTCGCACTTACAAGTTCATTTTATTGATACACTGCAGAAATTATAGCATTTAATTTTTCAACATTCTGATATTCTTTAAGAATATATAAGATCGACAGTCCAAGTTTATAAAAGAAGGTAAACTTAACTTAGATTATTTATTTGTCAGAAGTTTACTGAAGTTTTTATTAGTTAATATTCAATTCAGAATAGTAGTTGAATGTTAATTTTTATTCGGGGAGTCTTTCTGAGTAAAATTTATCCCTTAACCAAAATGCTGCCTGAACAAGGATAATTAGTGCCGGAACTTCCACTAAGGGGCCAATTACTCCAGTAAAAGCTTCTCCGGAATTTATACCAAAAACACCTATTGAAACAGCTATTGCCAATTCAAAATTATTCCCTGAGGCGGTAAAAGCTATAGAGGCATTTTGAGAATAATCAGCTCCCATCGCTTTGGCTATTAAAAAGCTTATAAAAAACATTACCGCAAAATAGATCATCAGTGGAATTGCAATTCTAACTACATCCATAGGTATTCGAATTATGAGTTCACCTTTGAGACTGAACATTACTATGATTGTAAAAAGCAAAGCTATCAATGTGACAGGTGATATTTTAGGAATAAATTTTTCCTGATACCATACTTCCCCTTTTAGTTTCAGCAAAATTATCCTGCTTAAAATTCCTGCAAAGAATGGAATTCCTAAATATATCAATACAGTTTCTGCTATCGTTCCTAAACCAATATTTACAGCAACTCCTTTAAAACCCAAAAGGGGAGGTAAATAGGAAATGAAAAGCCAAGCGTAAATGCTGTAGAAGATAATCTGAAATATGCTGTTCAGTGCTACCAAACCAGCAGCATATTCTCTGCTTCCCTCAGCCAATTCATTCCAAACTATAACCATGGCAATGCATCTTGCCAGTCCAATCAGAATTAAACCTACCATGTAATGAGGGTAATTATGAAGAAATAATAAGGCAAGAACAAACATCAATATGGGACCGATTACCCAATTGAGGAGGATGGAAATACCTAAAGCTTTATAATTCTTAAATACCTCTGACATTTGTTCGTACTTAACTTTTGCCAAAGGCGGATACATCATTAATATCAGACCAATTGCTAAAGGAACATTGGTTGTTCCTTTTGAAAAGGAATTTATAAATGTTGGAGTTGACGGAATAAAATATCCTAAACAAACTCCAACTACCATTGCAAGAAATATCCAGAGAGTTAGGTATCTGTCTAAAAAGCTCAATTGCTTTCTTTGTCCGGTGCCGCAATTGTTCATTTTAAGAAGGTTTAACTTTTGAAAATACATATAAACATTCTGTCGCAATCTGTTTACATCTTTCAACATATTTTTCATCTTGCTGGGGCGTGCCATCAAATGCTTTTGGGTCATTATAAGGACAGGATATCCGTAATTCGGTTCCGGGTATAAAAGGACAATTTCCATCAGCTTCAGTGCAGGTCATGATAGCGCATAAATCTTGTTTAGGAATGGTACTGTCTCCATATGTTTTAGAGAAGCAGGAAACAGGAGATTGTTTTTCACCATAATAAACATTGTATAAAGGATTTTGAGATTTTTCTTCTTTAGAAACCTCAAAGCCAGCATCCTGAATAGCTTTGATGGCATTTGGATTGAATGCAGTTGTTTCCGTTCCAGCCGAATATGTATTGATGTCCTTTATTCCATAATAAGCGGCAGCAGTTTTTCCCCATATTTGTCCAAGATGACTTCTTCTTGAGTTGTGAGTACACACGTAAATAAGTTCCGTTGTTTTCCCTTCATCTTGTTTGCTTTGAATAAATAAGGCTATTTTTTCCAGCGTCTTTTTTCTTTCTTCTGGAATAGTATCAAAAGTCTTGATGGCATCTTCAATGTAATTTTTGATTTTGGGGAGCATTTAAAGCAAAAGTTTTAATAGTTAAAGTATGGTAATTGAATTTTCAATATTATAAGATTATTGTTGAGACTCTTTTATGAGGCTATAGTTTTATACATACATATAGCTTCGGAAGGGCATAAATACTTGAATTCAGAAGTTTTTTTGATAAGCTCAGGTATAATATTTCTGTCAATAACTTCAAAATCTTCTCGGGCAAAATACTTTGATGCCGTGGTAGTGAGCAGATATAACTGTGTTATTCCTTTTTGCAAGGCATAACTATTCAGTTGACTTATCAGGTTTTTTCCGATTCTCTGATTTCTGTAACGCTCATCAACTGCAAAGGAACGAAGTAAACCAATGGTTGAGTAATCCTCGAGTCCTATGCAACCAACAACCATATCTTCGACTTTTGCTACAACGAAATGATGAATATTAATTTTAATATCATCAGTTGGCAAAGTAGCCTGGTTTAAAAGATTTAAAATCGCTTTCCAATCTTCATTTATCGCCAATGAATAAGAGATCATATTTATTTCATGTTGAATTGTATAAAAAGAGCGCTTTGTTTAACTCCTAAAACCTCCTCCATTAGGAGAAGGATTTTAAGAATTAAAATATGCTGCATGGAGCTATATCAACAACACTTGGCTTCTGGTTTACAGCCGCACTCTGTTTCTGGTCTTTCTGCATAAACTGTTATGCTGAAAATGCCAGACCCATTTGATTTGAATTCATTTAGTTGATCTTGACTAAGGTAATTCAGAAGAATTTCATCTGGAATAATAATCTGTTTTTCTTTTTGAACTGTGATGTTGGAAAATCCTGAATCCGATAGTATTTCTAAATAATCTCCTTTCTTAATTGCGCCGGAAACACAGCCTGCATACATCTCTGCTTCTTTCTTAATGGCATCTGGTAGTTCACCTTTCAGAACAATATCAGAAATACTAAAATGCCCGTTAGGCTTAAGTATGCGGAAGACTTCATCAAAAGCTTTTTTCTTGTCCGGAACAAGGTTCATGACGCAGTTGCTTACAACAACATCAGCTCTTTTGGAAGATAAGGGAATATCTTCTATATCACCCAATCTGAACTGTACATTTTTGAATCCTAATTTCTCCGCGTTGGCTCTGGCTCTCTGAATCATAGCTTCTGTCATATCTATGCCTATGATTTCTCCTTCTTCTCCTGCAATTGATCTTGCGACAAAGCAATCATTTCCTGCTCCTGAACCTAAATCTACAACCGTGTCGCCCTTTTTGATCTTTGCAAACTCTGTAGGGAGTCCGCAACCAAGTCCGAGGTCTGCATCAGGATTATATCCTTCGAGGTTAGTGTAGTCTTCGCTCATAATTGTATAAGTGCCGGTGCCACAACTTCCTGCACCGCAACAGCTGGTTTCGTTGTGCTCTTTAGACTGACCAGCAATAGTTGAGTATGTTTCTCTTACTATTTCTTTTAGTTTATTATTGTTTTCCATATAATTGGTGTTTATTGTTACAATGTAATATTGCGATAATTTAAATCAAAAATTTTTCAACAACACTCAAAGCCCTTGTATGAGCTGAACAGATTGATAAATACGTCTTTAGCCTCGCTCCAGACCTTTTCATCAATGCAATAGCAAACACTGTTGCCTTCAATCTCTCCTTTTATAAGGCCTACTTCTTTCAATGCTTTTAAATGTTGTGATACTGTAGCCTGGGAAAGGGGGAGTTCCTCTACCAGATCTCCGCAGATGCAGGTATTCTTTTTTAATAAATACTCCAGGATGGCAATACGGGCAGGATGACCGATAGCTTTCGCTAGGCTTGCCATTCTGTTTTGTTTATCATTGAAGTTATCTGTTTTGGTAATTCCCATAATGAAGATAGGATTGTTAATTATAATAATGCAATATTACGATAATTGCTTTGTGATGCAAAATGTTTTTGAAAAGATTTTTTAAATAACTGATTTTGATGCGTTAGCTGGTTGAAATCCATTGGGCAATCTACTAGAGGATAAGGTAATACATCCTTCAACGCAAAGTGCCCCATTTCCAGCTCTTTGGTTTATAAAACAAAGAGCCAAAGTAACTCCTCTTTCAAAACATCATAACTATTAAATAGTTATCCTAAATAAGTAAGGAGGAAATATAGATAATTGAATCAAAGGAGAATTATGCCTTAATTTTATCATCTACAGCTCTTGTGAAAGTGTAATAAAATTAAAGATGAATTAAAATGTAATGAAGTTAAAGTATCAGTTAATTCTCTTATTTTTATTTATAATCATAACGATTACTTCTACAATCAGCATTCTATTTTATAAAAGCCAGAAAACTGTCTTACGGACCTATATTGAAAATCATTTAAGGTCAATTTCCGAATCAAAAAAACTTAGGATAAAATCCATTATTACATCCCGCAAAGAGCTCATAAAATTATCTGCGGGCAATCCCCTTATAGAAGTTGGGTTATATAATTACCTTAATGATCCGAATAAAGAACATCGCTCAGAAATTTCTCAGATATTAAGAAGTTATAGGCGTACTATCGAAAGCTTTACTGACGGTTACGTATTGTCCACAGACGGAAAAATTATTACTTCTACAGATTCCACAGCAATAGGAAAGAACTGGTTCACTAAGGAGATTTTCAGAATACCGGTTTCGGGAAACATTTTTTTCGGCGACTTTCACTATGACAAGGAGAACCAACTGAATGCCTTTTTATCTTCTCCCATCTACTTTGAGGATAAAATTATTGGAGTGATTATCATGTCGCGAAGTGCTGAAAGCATTCTCTCTTTAAGCACTGTTTATACAGGAATGGGGCGTTTTGGAGAAACCTATTTGGGGAAGCAATACGGGGATTCCATCGTGTATCTCACACCATTGCGATTTGATCCAAATGCGGCGTTAAAAAGGTCTTTCCCTGCCAATGATTCTTCCACTTCCATGGGGAAAATTATAAATGCAAAGAGGGATACTTTGCTTCGGATTAAAGATTACGATGGAAACGATGTACTGGCTGCATTAACTTATTTTCCGGAAACCGGATGGGGGATGGTAACGGAGTTTGGCTATAAGGAAGCAATGGTTCCGGTTGTTTTATTGAGAAACCGCTTGCTCTTATTTAATGGGGTTGTGATCCTTCTTTCCACTGTCTTTGCTTATCTTCTTGGAAGCGCCTTTGTGAAGCCTATTGAAGAACTTACCTCCAATGCCAATAAATTTTCAGAAGGAGATTTTTCTCAACTATCCAATGTCAGATCCAATAATGAGATTGGCGTTTTAGCACATTCCTTCAATGTAATGGCCAAAAGACTACAAAAGAAGATCGCGAAATCAGATACGATGTTTTCTACAGTATTTAATTCGGTGGAACAAGGAATTATTTTATTTAAAGTAATAAGAGATTCTCCTGATCAGATTAAAGATTTTGAATTTGTCCTTGTAAATCGTTGGGCTGAAATTTTGATTGACCGGACAAGGGGGGAACTTATTGGAAAAAGATGGGCAGAAGAATATCCTCATGTGAAGGAATTAGGGTTATTCGATATGCAGGTAAAAGTCGCTGATACAGGGGAGACAATGACTACAGATTATTTTTATGGATTTCAGGGGCTCAATAAATGGTTTAAGAACAGAGTTATAAAAATAAGTGATGAAGAACTGCTTGTTACATTTGATGATATCTCGCAACAAAAAGAAGCCAATCTTCAGATTGAAGATCTTCAGTCAATATTCCTGGAATCTCAGTCTCTGGGTAAAATAGGAAGTTATGAATGGAATTTTCTGGATAAAAAACTGACGTTAACTCCAGCTATGTCTGAAATACTGTGTTATGCTATTAAAGATGTTGCGGATATATCAATGGAAAAGCATCCTTTTGAAGCGGTCATTCATCCTGATGATAAGGAAAAAGCCAACCAGACGATCAGGAGAGCAATTTATGACCATAATCTTTACAATGTAGAATATACCATTTTATGTCCTGGCAATATAATTAAATATGTATGGTCAAGGGGAAAGGTGTTTTATGATAACCAGGATAGACCAATTAAAATGATAGGTACTGTTCTCGATATTACCGAATGGAAGAGAAGCAAGCATGAAATTCAGAAAAGAGAACTTCTATTAAGCTTTGCAGAGGAAATGGCTAACATAGGAAGTTACGAATTCGATATTGAGAATGGAAAAACGACCTGGTCGGATCAATTATACAAGATGTATGGTTATGAACCTAATGAATTTGAGCTTACGGAAGAAAATCTTTTAAGGGTTGTTCACCCTGATGATAAAGAATATTTTAAAAGAATATTTGACGAGAGGATCTTTCAGGAGAATGCATTTGATTACCAGTTTACCTGTGTCAGGAAAGATGGTTCTGTTGGTGTAAGTTATGGAAAAGCCACAGTATTTAGAAATGAAAATAACCAGGTAACTAGGGTCACAGGATTTATTCAGGACATCACAGAAAGAGTAATGATGGTGGAGCAATTGAGAAATCTTAATGCGGAACTTGAAAGTCGCGTGAATGAGAGAACGAAGGAATTATCTGTTATCATTGATAATTTGAAGATTTTGAATGACTCACTGGATAACTATGCTTATATTATATCTCATGACCTCAAAGCTCCGCTTACAGTCATTGAAGGGCTGGTGCCTTTTATTAAAGAGGATTGTAAGGCCAGACCTTTTGATGAGGAAGGAATAAAAATGCTGGATATGGTGGGTGATAAGGTTGAGGATATGAAAAACATTATAGAAAATGTTTTGAGAACAGCAAAAATGCAAAAGCAAATCAAAGAGCCTATCAATCTTTTTCATCTTTGTCAGGATGTGCTGACTACATTAAATCCTCCATCTCGTTTTCATATTGATATTCCGGATACTTTGCCAATAGTGAATTACAACAGAACATCGCTTAAGCAAATTCTTCAGAACCTGGTCGGTAATGCTATCAAATATATGGACAAAAAGAATCCTGTTATTAAAATCGAATCGGTAGAAAGGGATAATTACTATCAGGTTGCTGTCAGAGATAATGGTTTGGGAGTATCAAAAGAAAAGTTGCCCAAAATATTTGAGAGATTTGAAATAGCACATAGCAAAGAGAACATAGAAAGCCATGGCCTTGGTCTTTCAATTGTAAAGCAGCTTGTAGAGGCAAACGGCGGAAGAGTATGGGTGGAAAGCGAACTAGGAAAGGGAAGTGGTTTTTATTTTACTATACCCAAATAGGTTACAGGTGTTGAAGTTAAATTGGCTATAACATAACCTGAATGGAATAGCAATACAATCACTATTCTCGAAATCCTCAATGCATTCGTTGACTATTGCAGACTGAAGTCAGGAATTCAGCAAAAGGGCTTTTTTACCTTCGTTCCATTTTTTACACCTATCTTTGCAATCTGAATACATCAAATGAAACCAAGACCGATTGTCGAAAAAAACAATTTACATCCCAGAAATTTACATCGATTGGGGTACAATTTTAAAGAGTTAATTGCTGTTTGTTCTGAGCTTCAAAACTTTGTAATGATCAATGAACATGAAATTGAAACCATAGATTTTAGTAATCCTCAAGCAGTAAAAGCTCTTAATAAAGCTTTGTTAATGGCCTGTTACTACATTAAATACTGGGATATTCCGGAAAGCTATCTTTGTCCGCCCATTCCCGGCAGAGTCGATTATATTCATTACATGGCCGATTTATTGGCTTCCAATAACAACGGAGTTATTCCTCAAGGTAAAAATGTTCAAGTACTGGACATCGGTACTGGAGCCAATTGTATTTACCCTATATTAGGAAATGCCGTTTATGACTGGTCTTTTGTCGGAACTGATATCGATGAAAAAGCTATCCGAAATTGTGAAAAGATCATTAAAAATAACCCTCAATTGGTAGATGCGATTAGTTTGCAGCAGCAACCTAAATCTCGTTTTATTTTTAAGAACATCATTACACCTGAGGATAGATTTTCACTTACAACGTGTAACCCACCATTTCACAATTCAGCAGAAGATGCACGTAAAAGCGCACTTCGAAAAAATACAAATTTGAAACTGAACATCAATAAGACCGACAAAGTGGCTTTAAACTTTGGAGGGCAAAATGCTGAATTATGGTGTGAAGGAGGTGAATTTGGTTTCATAACACAAATGATCTTCGAAAGTGTCAATTATCCAATGCAATGCCTTTGGTTTACTACATTGGTTTCCAAAAAAGAAAACCTGTCTGGTCTGTATAAAATTCTCAGCAAAGTAAATTGTGCGGAAGTTAAAACCATTGAAATGTCACAAGGTCAAAAAAGTAGTCGGATCCTGGCTTGGACATTCCAGTCAAAAGCCCAACAGAAAAGCTGGAAGTTTTAAATGAGGTGTTGAGTTTACTGTTATTTTGAATTTACAACCTTATTAAGGTACTTGAGGTTTAAAATTTACCAGGACTTATACTTTTTTGAATGATTTTAGACTTTATTGGTTGAATTTTTACCCTCTTTATCAACAAATCACATTTTTTTGTGAAATTCTACGTAAATATTTTAAGTAAAATTACTTAGTTTTTGTTTTTTTTTTACTTATGTTTGTTACGTATTAATCAAATTCAATAAAACCTATCATTTAAATTTAAGATCTTCTCGTGAGATTACTGGTGATGAGTAAGTTGAATTTGACGACAGTAGAAAAAATAGTATTGAGTTGAACCTAAATCTATAAAGAGATGAGAGAACACATCGAAATTTCAAATTCGTCTTATTTGTCACCTTCTGAGTTTGTTAAGAAAATGGTGGATGCCGGACAATCAAAAGTTTTAATGTCAACAAGAGATACCTTAATACGTGCTTTCATGGCAGGCGGATTGTTGGCTTTAGGGGCAGTATTTGCCGTCTCTGTTACTCAGCAAACAGGATATCCCGTATTGGGAGCACTCCTTTTTCCTATGGGATTTTGCACCCTTTATCTTTTAGGTTATGATCTTCTTACCGGAGTATTTGTGTTGTCTCCTCTGGCTCTGATAGACAAGCGTGAAGGTGTGACAATCGAAGGTGTTCTAAGAAACTGGGGGTTGGTTTTTCTGGGCAATTTCCTAGGTGCATTAACGGTTGCAGTCATGATGTCTATTGTATTTACTTATGGCTTTACTGATGATCCGAGTCCGATAGGAAAGGTTATTGCCGGAATAGGTGAGGCCAGGACATTGGGTTACAAAGAACACGGTGCGGCAGGAATGCTTACATTATTTATCAGAGGGATTCTTTGTAACTGGATGGTTTCTACAGGTGTTGTAGGAGCAATGGTTTCAACTTCTGTGGGAGGTAAAGTAATTGCTATGTGGATGCCTATCACCCTCTTTTTCGGAATGGCTTTCGAGCATTCTGTGGTAAATATGTTTTTGTTTCCTTCTGCTTTAATGATGGGTGGAGAATTTTCAGCTATGGATTATCTGGTATGGAATGAAATACCAACTGTATTGGGAAACCTTGTTGGTGGAATCACATTTACCGGTCTTACATTGTATTCTACACACATCAAAACTGCCCCTAAGCGTAAGGTTAAAAAGGCGGTTAAGATTGTGAGCAATGAAGTAGAGGAAGAGTCTTTAGTTATCAGCTAAGAAAGAAGTAACGGGTTATTGTTTTGTTTATAAAGGATTATCAGAGTTCTTTTTCTGTGGCCTGTCACCTGAAGTCGGTGACAGGCCACTTTGTTTTTAGTAATTAACATGGAGAGTTTCTGTCGTGAACATTCATGGTGTTGAAGGACCTTGGATGACGGAATAATCTTTTTTTGTCATCGTGAGTCAGCGAACGATATGATAGTGGACCTATTCAGTATTTAAACTAAAAACTGTAAACCTATTTTAGGACGAGGCAAGATTTTAAATCCTGTTAATCCTTTAATCCAATTAATCCCGATTTAGTGATCCTTTCAGAAATTGAGCATTGATTGCCACTACTATAGTACTTAAGCTCATAAATACTGCACCAACAGCAGGACTTAATACAAAACCAGTTGTATATAGCACTCCTGCTGCAAGCGGAATAGCAAAAGCATTATAAGCTGTGGCCCAAATTAAATTCTGAATCATTTTATTGTAAGTGGCTTTTCCGAAAAGTATCAGGTTTACAATATCTATGGGATTACTGTTTACCAGAATAATGTCTGCGGTTTCGGCAGCAACATCTGTTCCTGAGCCAACAGCTATCCCCACATCTGCCTGTGCCAATGCAGGGGCATCGTTAACGCCATCTCCTGTCATGGCAACGTATTCTTTTCGTCTTTGGAGTTCTTTTACGATTTCTACTTTCTGATGCGGCAATACCTCTGCGTAAAATCCATCCAGACCTAATTGTTTGCTTACTGCTTCTGCTACAGTTGTATTGTCCCCGGTAGCCATCATCACTTTAATACCATTGCTTCTGAAGGTTTCAATAGCTTTTTTTGACTCAGGTCTGATTTCATCTGCCAGCGCTATAAAACCAACAAGCTTTTCATTAATCAACAGAAATACAACCGTTTCAGAAGAAGAGGTAAAGGCATTCTCAGGAATGCGAATATCATTTTCTTTCAAAAATCCAGGACTCACTACTTTGGTATTTCTTCCTGTAACGTTTGCTTCTACACCTTTTCCTGACATGGCCTGGAAGTTTGCTGCTTTGGGTAATTGAAGATTCAGCTTTTTAACCTTTGCCAATATACCTGTTGCAATAGGATGTTCTGAATTTTGCTCTATTGCCCCGGCAAACACGAGAATATCCTCTCTGCTTAATTCTTTTGAAACAGATTCGTAACGGGTAACTCCAAATTCACCTTGTGTAAGTGTTCCCGTTTTGTCAAATACCATTGCAGTGATTTTTCTTGAATTTTCAAATGCTGTTCTGTTACGGATCAGTAAACCGTTTTTAGCAGATATGGCTGTGGATATCGCTACTACCAAAGGAACTGCGAGGCCAAGGGCATGAGGACAGGAAATCACCATTACAGTTACCATTCTTTCAAGAGCAAATTCAAGATCTTTACCTAAAATTAACCATACGATAAAAGTTATTACTCCAACACCAATAGCAATAAACGTGAGCCATTTCGCTGCTTTATCTGCCAGATTCTGAGTAGTAGATTTTGCCTGCTGAGCTTCATTTACCAGATTAATTACCTTGTTCAGATAACTGTCTTTCCCGGTATGCAACACTTTTAGTTTGAGTGACCCGTTTCCGTTAACAGAGCCGCCGATCAACTGATCTTCAATAACTTTTTTTACCGGCCTTGATTCTCCGGTAAGCATAGATTCATTCAGGTAGCTTTCACCTTCTATGACTGTACCATCTGCTGGCACCTTTTCTCCTGGTTTGACAAGGATAATGTCATTGACTTTTAATGTGTCCAGTTTAACATCCATAATATGATCCCCGTGAATCAAATGCGCTTCGGAAGGCAACATGCTCACCAGAAGTTCAAGTGCTTTAGACGCACCAAGAACAGACTTCATTTCTATCCAGTGGCCTAATAGCATAATGTCTATCAATGTTACCAGCTCCCAGAAAAAATCCATTCCTGTCAAACCAAATACGATGCCAGAGCTATAGATATAAGCAACGGAGATGGCCACACCGATAAGTGTCATCATGCCCGGGTTCCTTTGTTTTAGCTCATCCAGGAGCCCCTTCAGAAAAGGTCGGCCTCCATAAAAGAAAACAATGGAAGCAAGGAGGAATGCAAGGTATTGAATCCCTGGAAAGCTTAAATGATATCCGAGGATTTCCTGTACCATCGGAGAAAACAAGATCACAGGTACAGATAATATAAGACATATCCAGAATCGCTTTTTAAAATCATTAATCATCATTTCATGGTGATCATGCCCCATTGGGCCATGGTTTGACATATTATGGTCATTGTGTCCATGCTTTGTTTTGTCAGGACTTTCATTATCCATGTGATGATGGTGAGGGTGTTTTGAATCGTCTTGATGATGTTCGTTCATGCCTGGATGATTAATAAATTCGCCCATTTAACCTAAATAATAAGTTATTGAATTGTTTAACTATTTATTGGGTTAAATGATATGCTTTAGAGAAATTTTAAAAGCAATTGATATTCATTAAGGCATCAGATTTCATGGTTCGGAATTTGAGTCCAGGGACGATGTTTGAATTGAGGGTATTGTAATACTAGAGAATTTGTTAGATTGGCATATTGGCAGGTGATTATAGCTTGGGTGATAATCTTGTCTTTCTATGTCATCCTAAGCCCTGCGAAGGATCTGACAGTTACAAAATAATTTGCAGTTTAAATCATCAATCTTCCAGATAGAAAATAAACTTTCATCCTTTTGAAAGCATAGATGCTTCACAAATTCAGTGAACACAGTAGTGGGAAACTTTTCTGAATGAGAATACTACCTATAAATCATGTCCACCTATGGCAATAATGTGAACCATTTCGACTTCAATACCTTTCTGTTTCAATGCTGATGTAATCAGATCCGGTGTAATTTCTTCTCCTGAAATGCTTAGTATTTTTTCCTGACTTTCAAGATCTACTTTCCATCTGCTTATTAATTCCTCCTTGTTTAATACAGAAGCGATTTTATCCAGCATTTCCTGATTGTGAATGTTGGTTTTAAATTTTAAAATTTTCATAGTAGGTGTATTTTAATATCGCAGAGAATAAGTTTCACTTGTGTAACTCTCTTTCCTCTGATTTGATTATACTTTTTATGTCTTTCTTACTTCAAAGGCATTGGATCGTTCACATCACATCATTTTCATCCTTGGCGGAATAATTCTCATAAATACCTGAAGGGACCATGGATTGCTGCCATAATAAGGATTCAGATCATTGCTGAAAGCGTAGAGTGTACCTATTGCTCCCAGGTCAAGCCAGAAGGATTTATTCTTTGAGATATATCTTGACATACCTAATGCCAAAGAGCCGATATTGTTGTTTTGATCCTCTTCTCCTGACTCAATCATCAGTTCATGATTATCTTTCTGCACAAATTCCATCCTTGTAAAGTAAGACCAGTGTTTCGTTTGAAGATTGGATTCTAAAACAACAGAATTTCCATAGCTGCTTTTACCGTCATCGTTGTACTTGTTCATGCCCCATGCAAGTGAAGTGGATATTACCTTATTATCGTTGAACCAATAATTGTGTAACACCGAGGCGGTGTATCTTTCCAGATCAGCTTCAGGGAAATGTGCTTCCGGACTTTTCAGATATCCATAAGATGCCTGCATTGCCAGCGAGCGTCCGGGGATTACAGAAATTCTTGCACTGTAGGAGTCAAACCTGGGTTTATCAAAATTGTATCTGTTTTCATCGGGTTCCCTTCCTGTAAAGGAGGAGCCTTCGATCTTAACAATTTTGTATCGGAATCCTATTGTTGCCACGCCAAAGATAATATGTGCCGCATCCTGCCAGTGATGACTTAAGGGTGCTGCGGGAATGTTAAGGGCAGAAGGTCTGTGCATAAAGGCCGGAGGACCAATAGCAGGTTCACCCGGATAACCGATGTAAGCATAGAGATCGGTATTTCTATTAAAGGCATGACTGTATGCAACGGACAATTCACTGATTAAGTCATGCGGATGCTGATGATCAATCAAGGGTTTGTCTTTCCAGGTTTCTCCTGTCTGAAATAAAAGAGGATATCCTTGGCCGCCTACAGTAAAAGGATCTCCTGAAAACATACCTCTTACCATTAACAAACCACGCTTTCCAACTAATTTGTTTGCCATCAGCATTACCCAATTGGGAGCACTAATAGAGGCATCTCCCCTTTGACCAGGAGCTCGGTTAACATTCTGATTGGAATAGGTAAGAAAGATTCCGTAATGAAGCATAAAATTCCACTCGCTCTTATGAAACATGTTCATATACATAGGAGAATTCCGAGGTTGCCAGCTTGTTCCCGATCCGTTTACGTTCATAGGAAGGTTTCTGGAAAGTGCGCTCGGCATAAGCATCATCATGCTGTCTATTGCAGTTTCCATATGCCCCATGTGATGTTGTGTTATTGTGTCATGGTTTATGTGGCTGGTACTATCATCTATTGGCATCTGATGATGTTGATGATTCTGGGAAAACAGATAGAAAGGATTTAAAAGCAGGCAAAAAACGATTAAAAATGAATATTTCATGATCGTTAAGTAACAGCAGAAGAGGAGGATTGTTTTTCTGATTGGTTATTAACAATGCTGAAGGATATTGTCTGAATCAGGATTTACAGGATTCTAGAATTAACAGGATTAAAAATATTGTTTATTTCTTTTCCTATAAATCCTTATTCAAAAACTTTCAAAAATTTTAAATTAATCTTTAGTAGTAATTGATCCTGTTCCTTGCGCCTGCTCTCCTCCAAGTTTGGTAAAATTAATAGAATTAAAACTACTGGTTGTAACTCCATCCTTTACCTTTGTGTTAATAATACCTGTTGAAGCGTTCCAGATTGTAGTACCTTCGCGGACAATTAATGTCACTTTCAGTCCTGATTCAGATAGATTGACAGTGGTATCCTTGGTAGGTTTATTGGCAAACATAATATTGAACAATACTCCACTTGTACCTGAAGTGCCTGTTTGAATATAATTATTGGAATTATCTTTTTGGGAAGTGGCAATCATTTTGGTATGTTCTACACCTTTAAAATTTAAAGAGGCTGAGTTTGTGAATATTGCCGGAAGGGGACTTTCTTTATTATCAGAACATGAACAGAGTAAGATTGTAAGTGCAGTCAGAACAACAGAAAATGAAAAGAATTTTTTATGCATTGTTACTAGTAATTATGTTTTTATACTTATTTGAAAATAACGAATATGTCCTTGTGATATTGGTATAATAGGTTAAATCTGATAGGTTTCATTTCTTGCCTTTGACAATCAAACTTTTACACAATAAATGGTTTGTTTGAGTGATGCTGTTAATATTGTATTAATGCTGCTACGGAAAATTATCCTTTTTAGATTCAAAAAGAATAAAAAGAATTGGAGGGGATAAAACAATTCTTGAATGAAAATAAATTGAATCCTAAAGATTTTGCACCATGAAACTCCGAAAGGCTAACCCTTGATTTCAGGAAATTGCAGAATTTTAAAAAGAATCATTTGCATCATAGTTAACTTTTCACCTAACTTTGTATCAAATCTCATAAAAGAATAAATAACCAATGCCTAATTTCTCAACATATCGTTTCCGCCAATATCAAGGGTCAGGGAATATCCTGTTCGGGAAAGAGGTATTATAGATATAAGATTATCAGTAAGTAATATAACCCCGGACAAGAGACTGTTCGGGGTTATTTTTTATCCGCTCCTTCTCTTGTTCAAATCATAATAAATTAATTTTTAGACAACATGAAGAAGATTAAAACTCTTTATAAGAGAGATTTCGAAAATGGCAGACTGATCATAAATGAGGTAAATGAAGAGTCTGTATGGGTACTCAATGGCGAAGGTATTGCTACAAGAAAGTTTGATGGTACCTGCTGTATGATAAATGAAGGTAAGCTATATAAGAGATACGATTGCAAGAAAGGTGAAAATCCACCTGCAGGCTTTATAGCTGCTCAGGATCCTGATCCTGTTACTGGTCATTGGCCTGGCTGGCTTCTGACAAATGATGCTCCAGAAGACAAATTTCACAGAGAGGCATTTCTTAAACAACCATCCTGGGAGGACGGTACTTATGAGCTGGTTGGCCCGAAAATCAATGGTAACAAAGACAACTTTAATACTCACATATTGGTTGCACATGGAAGCCAGATCATTGAAAATATACCTTTAGAGTTTGTCCACTTTAAAGAATGGTTAGAGCAAAATCCGATTGAAGGTATTGTATGGCATCACCCGGATGGAAGAATGGTAAAATTAAGAAGAAAGGATTTTGGTTTCGAGTGGTAAAGTCCATTTTTAATATTGGATTTATTGTGGTGCTTCACCGAAGCCTTCCCTGAAAGGCCTCAGTGAAGGGTGCCTCCTTGGCCTCCAACAGGCCACTCTGTCTATAACAATTCTCAGATGCTTCACAAGTTCAGCATAACCAAGGCAAAGAATAGTGTTATAACCATAATCTTACTTTGCCATCCAGAGCCCCGCGAAGGATTTGATAATTAAGAATAAATTAGCAATTTCAATCAGGAGTTTGCCTGATAGATAAAGTTTATTCTTTTAAAAAAAACTCGAATACAATATGAATATGTATTTTAGTTTTATGCTTTTCTTTCAAAGACAAGCATGGAGCTGAGTTAAATTATGAACATTAAAAAATATAATAAGATTTTTATTTTAATAGGGTTTATATACTTAGCGGTATTTTTCTTTTTATATAAAGGTCCTGTTGTATTTTTCTTATTAAATGAAAGTTTTGAAGAAAATAAACCTGTCAAATTAAAGTATAAAATCAATAGCTGGAATTCTGAAATAGAATGGGAAGAGGAGCTGTATCGAAATATTATTCCGGTTACTAAACAGGTATATCTTAGTCCGGGAATTCATCAACTTGAAATACAAAAAGAAAATGAAATAATTTTTAACAAGAAAATTTTTGTGTTGTATAAACAATGGATACTTATTATTTATAATCCCGAGGAGACAAGTTCATTTTTCGTTGAAAATTATTTTACTAAATATCTTCATGAATGATGATGCCTATGATTCCATGTAAGGCAACCTAAACTTTAAATCCTAATTTTACTTCGGTAAACGATTTGATTCTCTTCCGATAAAACAACCAGAATATAGATCCCGGAAGAAAAGGAAGCCATATTCACTACACTTTTATTTGAATCATTAATGATTGATTTCGTCATCAACAATTGTCCGTCCAGATTTAGAATATGAGCAGAATAGGAGGAAGGTCGCTCCTGAGTTGCCCATTGAATCATTAACTCTTTTTGCTCAACAATGGCTTGAATATTTATCTTTTGAGCAGACTGAATAGATGTCACCTCTTTTCCTGGGAAAGGCGAATAGCAGGCTCCCAATTCATGTTTAGAGGTATTTAGGTTGAATGAATGCATGTCATAAATTTCTCCAGTTACTAAATTTCCTAGAGCCAGATCATAGTTTCCTTTTTGATTCATGGAGAATACAACCCATTGATCATTGACCGGATATGGATCGGAACAATTGGCGTCTTCTCTGTTGAACAACGCTCTTTGAGATGTTTCGCCATTAAAATATCCCGTATAGATCTGATCGCGGTGGTTAACAGCTGACATCCATCTGGCATATAAAAATGTATTGTCATTTTTTGTGATGGAATAATATTCTTGTACACTGGTATCAGCAGCAAGCGGTGTTTTTGTTCCGGTTGAGATATTGATTTTATAGATGTCTGATCCGGCGCCTGCTTCCTGACTATAAACAATCTCTCCCCCATTAGATAGAAAGTAAGGCATAGATTCTTCGGGATATTTTATAATCCTATAGAAAAGATAACCAAGGTTTTAAAAGTGTATGAATTTTGGTATGATGAATATTCAAGCGGACAGGGATAACCAAAATCCTGTTAATTCTAAAATCCTCTAAATCCTGATTCAGACAATTTCACAATCCTTAAGGGATTAAATGTTTATAGATAGTTGGACATTGCCTTGGTGCGCCGGTACCGGATCACTTTTATCCACTCCGTGGTCTGTCTCCTGAAAGACCATTCTGTATACGTGAACTCTTGTATTAACTCCAGAAAATCATAAATGGTCATCACTTAACTTTCATGAAAAAGGAGTAGATAAAAAAAATTAACTCATAATTTGAAAGGATTTTGGGGTAAGGAAAGTTGTGGTCTGTCAGAGACCACGGAGAATGATTCCGTCCGGTTCAGATACCGAGGGGGGGATGTAGGTAAAAATGAGACGTTTGCGGGGGAGAGTGAAATAAAAATAAGGAAAAGTAATATTTTTTTTCCCCTTGTGATTACCTTTTAACCTCTTTGTTTGTAGACAGGAAATTTTTGTAATCATTTTGAATCACAACAGTATGAAAAAGAATCTACTTAAGTTGTTTTATGTGGCAGGCGTTTTTTTCTCGCAAGTTATATTTACGAATACTGCCAATGCCCAGTTGGGAAAATGTAAGGGAAAGTATTTGGGAAATATAACCGCTTACAGTGTACCTAGTAATTATACTTCATTATGGAACCAAACCACATCTGAAAATGGCTCCAAATGGGGCAGTTGCGACAGGGGGAATGGCCAGTATAATTTTTCTAATTCCGATTTGGCGTATAATACTGCTAAAAATTCAGGGGGATTATTTAAGTTTCATGCTTTAATTTGGGGCGCACAGGCTCCCGGATATCTCAAAAATTCATCTGCAGCACAAATTGAGACGGCTATAAGAAATTGGTATAAGGCGGTTGAAGACCATTATAAACCTATGGGTGGTTTAAATTTTATTGATGTATTGAATGAACCAGTTAATACGCCCATTAATAGAGAAATTGCAAATTTAAAAGCTGCCTTAACACTTGGCTATCAAAGGGAAGCTGCTAATGCCAATGATTTAAATAATCCTTACGGTTGGGCAATATGGCCTTTTCAGTTGGCAAGAAAACATTTTCCGAATGCTACACTTTTAATTAACGAGTTTAATACAGAGCATAACTGGAATAATTGTCGTGCAGAATATATAAAGATGTCGAATGCAATTAAAAATGCTCCCAATCTTACTGACGGAAAAAAGAATGTGATTGATGGTATCGGACTTCAAGCTCATGGTATGAACGGACAACTTAATTTGTCTGCGGCAAATTTTAAAGCTTGTCTGGATGAGATATGGAATAAAACGAATTTACCACTTCACATTACTGAACTTGATCTTGTTGCAGATCCTAATGAAGCTGCTCAAAGAACTAAGTATCAGGAGTTTTTTACAATTGCTTGGGAACATCCTCACGTTGCTGGTATTACATTATGGGGTTATGTGCAAGGTGCAACATGGATTCCAGGTAATGGCGTAAAAGGTTCAGGTGGTACTGACTCTGGAATTCAATATGCCGACTTAACAGATCGACCTGCCATGACTTGGTTAAAACAATATATGGCCTCAAGACCAAGCCTTTCTTGTTGCCCTGCACCTGCGCCTTTTGCAGCCTGTAATGGCAGCAACCCACCAACCGTTGCATTCACTTCTCCGGCTAACAACGCCTCATTTACCCAAGGCACGGCAATCACCCTTACTGCAACCGCCACTGATGCAGACGGATCTATAGCTAGTGTTAAATTTTATGATGGTGGAACCTTATTGACGACCGACAACTCTTCTCCATATAGTTTTAGTTGGACCAACGCAACAGCTGGCACACATACAATAAAGGCTGTAGCTACCGACAACTCCGGAAATACTACCGAAGCCGTGATCACGATCAAAGTGAACGTGCCACAAGGCCCTTACAACGGTAACGCTTGGCCCATTCCTGGCATCATACAACTAGAAAACTATGATGTGGGGGGGAATACATTTGCATACTCTGACGGCACTTCGGGCAATCAAGGTGGAGCTACTTTCCGTACGGACGAGGACGTGGACATTGAGAACTGCACCGATGAGGGAGGTGGATATAATATTGGTTGGGCTACGGCAGGCGAATGGACTGAATACACAGTAAATGTAATAAAATCAGCCAATTATGATATATCGCTTCGCGTAGCTTGCGAGGGAGCTGGGCGTACAGTAGCTGTCGCCATGGATGGGACAAACCTGCCAAACGCAAATGCAATTGCCATTCCAAACACAACAGCTTGGCAATCGTGGACAACAGTGACCATACCTAATGTTCCATTAACAGAAGGCCAAAAAATCATGCGCCTTACCATTGGGGCTACTGACTATGTAAACCTCAATTACATAGAGTTCAAGGAATCTATCGTCACAGGGATTGAAGATGTGTTTGGCCAAAATAAAGAGAACATTTATCCTAATCCGTTCAATAACGAAGGACTGCACATAAAACAATCAGGGGAATTCGGATTCAGAATCACCGACTTGCATGGTACAGTGGTAGAGCAGGGTAACGGGACCTACAATGAAACAATTGGTAAAGAATTAGCCCCAGGGATTTATTTCTTGACCATAGATGGGCTGAATAGTTCGTCCAATTACAAAATAATCAAGCAATAGGCTTCCGTTTATAAAGACATACAAAGTAAAAATTCAAGATAGATTTCAAAATTAGAGGCTGCCTCAAAAGGGCAGCCTCTATTTTTTAGTACAATAAATACCTATAATAGGCCTCTTTTTATAAGAATAATTCAATGATTTTTTTTTGAAAATATGACTTTTGAGACAGTCTCTATTTTTATTTTTGGGGAATAATAAAATAACCAGTTATGTAATGATAAAATAACTTAGGATTTTGTGACCTAATCTCTTTTAACCATTTAAAGGATTTATGAATACTAGTCCCAAAGCTTTTGTACCTGTTAAGCACCCATTTCATCAAATGAAAATGAAACCTTTTTATGATCCTGCCTAATTTAGATCTACGAAATTTGCCATAATAGTTTATCCA
>JAEYZG010000044.1 GCA_023428135.1 Bacteroidota bacterium
AGTCTTTTTGTAAACCTTCCTCCAGCGGAGTGGGGAAAAGACAAAGGGAAACGCAGGAGTACCGAAGTTATATTCAGGGGCGGATTGAGTCGTAGTAGTAAAGAAGTTTCTGTAATGGAAATGGAGCGAAGGACTCAAGTTATACAGTTAATTTCTTTTAACAACTCTTAAAGAGGAGGATTAAAGTGGAAGAGACAAAATCAGTACTCCTCCGTGGCCTGTCCCCGACAGGCCACTCTATATTTGGACTCTTGTATAAACTTCAGAAGATCATAAGTGGTCGTCTAACTTTTAGGAAAATGGAAATAGGTAAATTTGGATTATTAACTCATAATTTGAAAAGGTTTTAGCGAAAGGTTAATTGTGGCCTGTCAGGGGACAGGCCACGGAGTAGCACCAAAATGTTATGGGCCATTTCAAGATACAACACAATGACAAGAAAAATTAAAACATTCGGACTTCTTCTGTTTATAACGGCAGGACAAATTGTTTACGGACAAACGACCTTTAAATATCAGAAAAACTTTAAAACTATTCTTGAAAAGACAAAAGACCCCAATGACCAACTTGCTTACGAGAAATTATTAAAACGTTTTACTTCAAATGACACATCATTGACCGACTTTGAAGTGTTGGCTTTGTTAATTGGTTTTACAGACAAACCAGAATATAAGCCATATAATTATTTGAGTAAAGAACGGGAAATTTATAAATTAAATGGTGAAGGGAAATTTCAAGAAGCACTTGACTCGGCAAACGTATTTCTACAAAAACACCCAGTAAGTCAACAAGCAATTATTGAGAAATCTTATTCATACTACAAACTTGACAACAAAGACAGTGCAGACTTTTATAGGTATCAGTTTAGGCGAATAATGCAAGCTATGGATTTCAGTGGAGACGGGAAAGACAATCCAATTTTTGCTTTAGGACCTGCTGACGGGCAAAATTATATCCAAAAATATTTAGCAGCTAAAGTAGGTTTAATGGGTTCGGGTAGAGACAAGAATGGCAACTTTCTAGGCATGCTTGAAGCAATTTACAAAGACTCAACCTCTGAGAAATTATATTTTATAATTCAACACGCGACTAATAAAATGTTTTCTGAAGAAGAATTGAAAATGTTTGACAGGAAAGACAAGAAAAAGAAGAAAAACAAATAAAGCAGTGGACTATATTTGCGAAAAGGTAAATTGAATAATGACTGAAAAAAATAATTTACAGAAAGAAGCAGCATTATTGGGTGAAATTACTGTTCTTATTGAGCAAGGACATTCCAAAATAACATCTCAAGTAAATAGTACAATGACCTTGCTTTTTTGGCAAGTAGGTAAGCGGATTAATGATTTTATCCTGGAGCATAAACGTGCCGAATATGGAAAACTAATTGTCGTTACACTGTCAGGACAATTAGAAGAACGCTACGGGCGAAACTTTGAAGAAAAGAATTTAAGGCGAATGCTTCAATTTGCTGAAGTTTTTCCCGAGCCTGAAAAAGTCGTTACGCTGTCACGACATTTAACTTGGTCGCATTTTTTTAATTTTAATTCCCTTGAATTCCGTTGCTGACTTAACTTTATCTAACTTAAGTCTACAAATGAAAGCAAGTCTATTGGCTTGCGGGTTCAATAAAGACAGAGAAATTTAAAATTCAAGATAGTCTTCAAAAATAGCCCTGATATTATCGGGGCTATTTTATATTAGAAGAAGAATTAAATAACCAACTGTGCTATCCAAAAGCGGAAAGAAGCGGTGGATACCAGAGGTGAACTGTTGTTGTTGATTAATTTTAGACTAAAAATGTCAGTGAAGTTCATTATTTATGTTAATTGAGAAATGACCAATGAGTTGTAGAATAGTATTAGGGATAGTGCTTGTTGTTCTGTTAGGTTGCAATGACAACCATCAGAATAATACCTCCCAGGCAATAGAACAAATGAAAACACCTTTTGATACCATTGTAGGTAAAAAGGTTTTAACAGACGAAATTGCTGGTTCAGCATATAGAAAAAGAGCAATTGGTTATTTTGTAATTGTAGGCAATGACACGTCGGACTTTGTCTGTATTTTTACAGAATCCAAAGGTGATGGACATGTTGGGATTGATTTGAATATTCCTTACTTTAAGAAAACAATGACCTACAGTCAAAGACTGCAAGAATTGAAAATGATTTTACCCAAAGCAGCTCTTGATTTTAATTTCGACTCATTGACTGGCATATCCTATGGCAGATTGATTTTAAGTGGAGATCTTGCGATTGACGTTACCAATCAGTATCGGCAAAGATTTGGAACGAGTGACAAACTTCAAAGCTACGATGTCGTCAGACAATTTCTTAAAGAATCAAAGCTGGGGACAGACTTAAATACTTTATTTAAGGACTATTCTATAACGGTTGATAACGTCTATTCTGAAAAACTTTTTTTCACGACACGCGAAGATCTTTACTGGGCGAGTAAGATCGGCACGGATTCAAGCGACGTTCCGGAAAAAATACTGGACTGTATGACGAATGTGAAATTGAGCAAGAAGTGATGGGTATCCATCAATAATGATATCAAAGCCCAAAAACTCATCCCTAACCTTTCTCCAGAAAGAGAAGGAAACAGTCGAGGAGAAAATGTTAAATAAAAGGGCTATAACTAATAACATACGCATTAAAGTCCCTCTCCTTCAGGAGAGGGATTTAGGGTGAGGTAAATTGACAGAATAAATGGAAGATGCATTTAATGAAAGTATAAAAAGAGAATTGGAAATCCTTTCCAACAGTCCTATCCTTATGAAGGAGTATAGGCAAAAGAAGCTACTACTCTGGTTGGTGAGAACGCTTATGACCATTCTTATATACGTACTATTCTGGGAGTATAACTGGGTGAAGTGGACACTTTTAATAACTGTTCCGCTTAGTTTATTTAGTTTATACACTATCTTAGGTTCTGGCTATTTTCTGAAAAGAAAAATTGAGAGACTAAAACATAAGTTAAAGGACATGGAGCGGTAATAGGTTATGTTTATTCGAATATTAATCAATAAGTGATAAATGAAAACTAAATTTTTAATCGGATGCTGTTTTTTTCTGTTAGCCTGTTCAAGTCAGAAAGAAACAAAAGAACCTGAGAGTGCAGTCAAGCAGGAGGTTGTAACAGCGACAACAACAACAGTAATAAATTCGGATTCAATTAAGCAACTTAAACAATCAATCCTTGCTATGAGGCTTGATTATGACAAGGTTGAACCGTTTTTTAAGCTTTCTGATATAAAGCAAATAGATAGTGTTAATGTTTTTGATAAAAATACTTTCAGACTACTTACCAGTAATGAATATTATTCCGCCTTTCAGGATACTTCTGATTATTATTATGATGAGTATAATTTAGCTTACTACTATTCAAATCAGGGGGAATGGAATGGATTGAGGAGATACATATTCGTAAAAGTAGATGAGGTGTGTTGTACTTCCTATTATTATAATATTTATGATAAAGCAGGGAAGAAGGTTAATTCGTTTATTATAGCTTCCAGTGGTGGAGAAGGTGGATGGTCTATCGATGCCGACTTTATTACACTAAACGATTCTACCTTTAAGCAAACAACAGTAGAATGTGATTACGGTATCGATGAGCAAAGCAATGAAATAGCCGATTGTGATTCTGTAATTACAATATTTAGTCTCACTGGTTATGGACAACTTGATAAAGTTGTTGAATCAAAACATACAGTACGAAAGTGATCAATGTTGGGCTTTTTATTAAAAACGAATGAGTTGGTTCAGGGCTGCATCCTCCGTGGCCCTTTCCCGCGACAGGCCACTCTGTATGTGGACTTTTATATAAACTTCCGAAGATCATAAGTGGTCGTCTGAAATTCCTGTATATAAAACCGAGTAAACAAATTAACCAATGGATCAGGATTTTAACTTCTTCAAACACTCAATGCCTGCGACCCGAAAGGCAGATTACTATTTAGGGTGTCTTGATGGTTCCGTATTTATAGATTTGAATCTTTCGGAAGACAATAGAATATATCTCAGACGAATTTCCTTTGATGGATATGGATGTTGTAATCTAAACGATGTGGTAAACAGTTTAAGCTATGAAGATTCTCTCAGGTTCATTGAAGAGTTCAAAAAAGAAAACTTAGATGATAAAGTAATAACTTCATTAGTTAAAGAATTGATTAAAATTAATAAAGATCATATCTGGAAAGATGCCATTGATGCATACGGCTTAATTGAAAAAGAATAATAAATGTATGGAGAGGCAATAGTCAATTTTTATGGGTATGTTACTTTTTTATTTTTATTCTAATCCAGACAGGAACTTTAGGCCAATTAACGAAAGCTAATGATAGACAAACAGGACATCAAAACACGGAAACCGGTTTGGATCGCTATGTCTGAGTTTTATCTGGACACTGAATTGACCAGTGAGGACTTTGATCGTATTGCAGTGATTTTTCAGAATTCCGGATTTACCTTAAAAGATCTAAAGGAGATTGATTTGTTTGAAGTGTTTACTCTTCTTCAGCCAAACCTATTTAGCGTTGCCGGAGTATGGGCTGGTTTTGATGAAGATTGGTTATTGGTTGAATGCGAGATTCGTTATAGACGAAGGAGAAATATTTTACATAGGCTAAACTGTAAATTTTGGAATATTTTCTTTTATTGGATGCGCAGAGATTATTGGGAACAAATTGAAAAAAGAATGTCTGCTGTCTAGGGTATTAAATATTGAAAACCAAGGAATAAAAGAAATTTATAACAAGGCTTCTAAAGATGAGTGATAGAATAAATAATTTGAACAAGAAATTTAACATCATAAGTTTTACAGCTGACGACAAACAGTATTATCCTGCTTCAATGAAAAAGCAAAGCTGGATGTCCAAAACTTATGTGAAGCACACAGACATAGAAATACCAATGGGCCAATCCCGATATGGCGGGCCTGTAATGGATCTGCCTGTTGGATTGGAGCATCCGGAAGGGTTAAGGTTTGCAGGACAATTTGACCTTGCTAAATTTTCTCCATTGGACAAAACCGGCCTTCTTCCTAAAACCGGACAACTCATTTTCTTTGCCGACATTTTGAATGATACAGGAAAAGTGATTTATGCCGATGTGCCCAACAGCAGTTTAGTTAGAACAATAAAAGAGCATGAGGATAATTTCTTTTTAGGTGTCCTGGTTGATAAGATTTTTGCGGACGAAGAATCTTTTGCTGATCGCTTTCGTGAGGCTGAAGATGAATGGGAGAAAGAACATGCCAATAAAGATGGAATGATCTGGGACAGTTTTGCAGGAAGCGAGCAATCGAAAATATTTGGTATTTATACACACTGTCAATATGGACAGGAAGAAATAGAACAAATAGCTTTTTCTGATAAAATTTTGCTATTGCAAGTGGGTGAAAACGGATTTAATGATGAAGGTGTTTTTAGTGTTTTAATTAACCGTGAAGACTTGATAAATAAGAATTTTGATAACTGTGAATTTGCCTGGGGGCAATCGTAATGATCAGGCATCAATATAAAGATTTGATCATTGAGGTGCTTGACGAACCCAGGTATAAGATAGGTTCCTCTGATAACAGTTTCGGTTACTCAAAACATTACTTTGGTGAAGAGGCTAAAGAATATCCGGCTTCCATACATGGTGTAAAAGTCTATCAAGACGAACTCATTGTCAATAGTTGCATTCTCATTGGATCTGGTGGGGCAACTGCAATTCATGAAAAATCCTCACTTCTCGACACAGACCAACTGTTTATCTGTTGTTGCGATACTATATTTTGTCTGATGCTTCCGGATCTTAGTTTAAAATGGAAAACAAAGGCTGACCAGGCAACCTGCTTTCAGATTTACAGACAACAAGATCACTACATTGTACATGGTGAAAATCAAATCACAAAACTTGGCAGAAACGGAAATAAAATATGGGAATTTTTCGGTGCAGATATTTTTGTGTCAATAGACAAAGAAGATGAATTTATTATTGAAGATGATGGACTTTTGCTTAATGACTTTAAGAAGACGAAATATAAAATAGACTTTGATGGAAGGTTAATTTGGGATACAAAGAATGATAGATAAATAAGGCTGATAACAAAAAGATTATGAAGATTGAAACCTTTAAAGTTCACAAGGTATTTGGTGGGAGAGAAGTAACTTTGTATCCTACGGTGCTCGAACTTAATGGAAAGAAATATTTAATAGACTGTGGCTATGAAGAAACATTTGATGAATTTTTAGCCGGTCTGAAAAACCTGCAGATTGAGGTGACTGATTTACACGCTATCCTGTTGTCGCACGACGATATAGATCATTTGGGAGCGCTTTATTTATTTAAAAGCAAAAATCCGAATTTGATTGTATACAGCAGCAGCATAGAAGCACCTTATATCTCCGGCAAGAATAAGTCTGAGCGACTGCAGCAAGCTGAAGATTCATTAATCAATGTACCAAAGGAGCACAAAGCCTGGGCAGAGGGCTTTATTGAGCAGTTAAAAGGGATAAAAAGAATGGAGGTTGATTTGGTGTTAGAAGATAATGAGAAAATAGAAAATGAAATAGAAGTCATTTTTACACCTGGCCATACAAAAGGACACATCTCGTTTTATGTGCCATCACAACAACTGGTAATAGCAAATGATGCTGTTGTGGTGGAGGAGCAAGGTTTAGATATTGCAAATCCGCAGTTTACATTAGACATGCATCAAGCAATAAATTCAGTAGAGAGAATCAAGCGGCTTTCTCCAAAGAAAATGATTTGTTATCATGGCGGGATTGTAGAGGGAGAGATCAATGAAAAGCTGAATGCTTTGATTCGCATGCATGAAACAACATCGGATAGATCCCTGATGCAATAGATGTTGTTTATTAGCTTCTGTTCATAACTTATAAATTCGTGATTACATCAGAGATTAAAGGAAACAGGATGAGTTGGTGTTAGGTTGATTGAAGTTGCCAATCGGGTTATACTATTTTTAAAATGAAGTATTTCAGTTGGTTATTTTTTTAATAAATTGAGCTAATAGAACAGCAAGACAAATTGATAAACATAAATAAAATAATAATGACATTATATTTTTAAACTAAATCATAAGCAAAATGAGAACAATTAAGTATGGATTTTTTTTCTTTTTTATTCTGTCTATTCTGATAAGCTGCAAAGAAAAAGAAAGTAAAGTTGAACCTGAATTTAAATTGGCCAGCCCTGATAATTTAGATGATAATGAATATCAGATTTATTCGCTTATACTAAATGAAAAATTTGATGGAAATGAGTTGGTGGTACAACAAAAAACATCAAGCCCCTTTTCTGTTATAAGCAGTAATTATTATGAGGACCTTAAAACTGAAAATCTGAATTTAGATACCACAATTGTTGTCAACTTTGATGATAAAAATAGTTCTGCGTATTATCTGGATAACAAGTTTAATACACTAACAAAATCTGTTACTCTGATTTCAGATGAAGAGGATAAGCATTTCTTTAGTCCACAAGATCCTAACAATAGTTGGGATGCATTCTATAAAAAGTACCCAAAATCTAAAGGAATAATTAAGTTTTCCAGAGTAGGTTTTAACTTAGACAAGAGTCAGGCAATTGTTGAAGTGGGACACACTTATGCAAGCTTAGGAGGTGATAGTCGTTTAGTATATCTTGTGAAGGAAAATAATAGCTGGAAAATTATTCAAATAATTAATATCTTGGTAGCATAGTGCTCTGCTCATAGCAAGGTTCATGGTAACAATTTTTCGAGTGCGACTTAGCAAGGTCGCACTTCGTGTTTTATTGGAGAGTTGGCTATCAGTTTAGTCGATAACAAGGTTTTTTATTTGCAGTCCATATTTTTATTATTTTTACTTATGGTTGACTGAGTTATAGAAATTCTGCATATGGGAATTTGCTCAGATAAGGTAATCAATCTATCGAGGTTAATAATGAGAACTCTTGTGAAAAAAATGAAAATAATAATTTTAATTATATCCTTCCTTATTACAACCCTAACTGGATTTGACAGACCAAAGTTCTTGTCAGCAATGGCACCAGAATGGTATCCTTGATTCGGAAAGAAATACCCAGGTAGATAGTAATTTTTATAATCTTCCGGTTGAAATTCAGGGGCATGTAAAAGAATTGATGGGAAAGATGAGGGACGATAACAATGCCTTGTTCCTTTATGACTGGGAAGAAGCAATGCGAAAGAAAAAAATCAGGTTTGACGAACGTTAGCAACGTAAAAAGGCAAAAATTCGTTTCTAGTGGTGTAATGAAGAAAATGAAAGTCCTGCCATTAGATAATGACGACCGGAAAGTGATGCAAAAAGAATTGTGGCGTCATGTGTTCATCTACCTGATACTCTTATTCCTTTTGTCGATTATGATGGGTAGTTTTGGTATCAATGTGCTCAGAAATGTTCCCGATGTTTATTCCACAATGATCTATCCAGTCTTTGGGCTTGGCTATTTGGGATTTGTCTTTTTTAAACTAAAATCAATGATAAGTGAATATAGACGAGGAGTTAAGCATGTGAGGTCCGGAATAATAAGCGATAAAGTGAAGATGGTAAATTATTGCTGGTCAGGAAATCCGGGAATAGATTTAGCAGTTCAGCCACTAGTGATAGAGCATTATTTTACAATTGATCAGGAGGATGTTTATGTTGAGGATAAATACTATGATAAGTTTTCTGTTTCGGACTGCATTGATATTCATTATTCAATGAGGACCGGAAGGATCACTAAAATCACTAAAGCATACTCAGCGCAGAAATAAATTCAGAAAAGTAGGGGCTGGGCGCAAAATCCGATTTTTAGCTCATTTACATTTTTTATTCCTTTTGTATGTTATATATACCTGGGCAGAAGGTTTCAGGTAGCAAACTCCCCGGAATTCCTCCTAAATTAGATGGAATGTACAGGTTACCCATTTATTCCAATAGATTGATCATCTGAAGCATTAAGCAATTTTGACCTTTCAGGAGAAAAGCTGCTGAACCAGAGGGTGGCTAGGAGATCCATTTAAAAAGCCTATTAGAACCTTGAATTTTGGGTCAGAATTCAATATCTTGGAAGTTTCTGTTACCTATAAACTATACCCAAGGAGTGTATAGGAGAAACTTGTGGATGTCTCTATACCACAGTAACACAACAAAACAATTAACAATGAAACTACTATATCAATGGACGATCTCTTTGCCTTTGTTGGCAAGCCTGCTTTTCTTTTCGGGTTATATTTATGACAGCGTATTCTTTCAGATTGTTGCAGGTATCCTCCTCATCGGTTCCGTTATGTCTGCTGTTCACCATTCAGAGATAATTGCGCACAGGGTTGGAGAACCTTATGGTACAATCATTTTAGCAATCGCTATTACGGTTATTGAGGTGTCTGTAATTGTTTCTCTGATGATTTCAGGTGGTGCTGAAGCAATATCCCTGGCTCGTGACACTGTTTATGCAGCCACGATGCTCATTCTGAACGGTATAGTTGGTTTATGCCTGTTTATCGGTGGACTTAAGCATCATGAACAAACATACTCTAAGCATTCTGTTACTATTGCTTTAGTATCTCTGGTTTCCATCATCATGTTTACCCTAATACTTCCTACCTTTACCAAAAGTATCTCTGGCCCTTATTATTCTTCTTCGCAAATGCTTTTTGCCGCTGTAGCGTGCATCCTGATCTATACTTCTTTTATTTTTGCGCAGACTATCCGACATCGGGAATATTTTCTTTCAAATGAACAAAAGGAGAATGAACAAAATACAAGTGAAGGAAATCATTTTGTAACGAATCGTTCTCTTATTATAAGCATGGTATTCCTCTTAGTAAGTTTGACGATTGTAGTTCTTCTCGCAAAAACCTTATCTCCTAGTATAGAAAAGATTATTGTCAGTTATAATCTGCCAAAAACATTGGTGGGAATTGTAATCGCGACAATTATATTACTTCCTGAAGGAATTGCTGCCATCATTGCAGCAAGGAATAACAAGCTACAGACAAGTCTTAATCTGGCTTTGGGGTCAGCACTGGCAAGTATAGGACTTACCATTCCTGTTGTCTCCATTGTTTGTCATTTTTACAATATTCAGATTATTCTTGGTTTGGATTATCTTTCTATCTTACTATTGATGCTCTCTGTCTTAACGGTAATGTTGTCACTTAATAGCGGGAGGAGTAATATCGTATATGGAACTGTATTGCTTGTAAACTTAATGGCATTTGTTTATCTTATTGTTTATCCTTGATGAAGGTGTTGTAGACATTGATTAAGCTTTGAAGCTGTTGCCTGTGACTTAAAAGTTCCTGCACCAGATGAATAAATGTCAATGGATAAACCAATGCTTGGAGTGTATAAAGTATTCAGCGTGTTGTCCGGAGATTTGAGCTTACCATATAAGGTTAAGTAATAACATTTCCACATATTGCTAACTAGATTATCGATGTGGGGTAATGATAGTATATTTAGCCTCATTCCTAATCCTTCTGTAGAAGGGCATGGTTGTGGAGGGGCAATATTTATCAACGCGGAAGTTATAAAGTCATAGAAAAGTCCTGACCTCTAAGAGGTCAAATGTTTATAGATTAAAGTAGAATAGTAAGAAACGACCCTGAAGGGGGCGCACCAATGCAATGCCCAGCTATCTATAAATATTCAATCCCTTCAGGATTGTGAAATAGTCTGAATCAGGATTTACAAGATTTTAGAATTAACAGGATTTTGCTTTCCTGGTGCCAGGACTTGCTAGACTCCTCAGGAGAAGGATTTAGACCGAGGTGTTTTAAAGTTTTGTCTATGTCTTCATTATCGTTAACGAGGCTTAAATTGCTAATCCTATTACCTAGTATAAAATAATGAGCGAACAAATTCTAAAGAATATAGCTTTCATCAAAGAGCGTATTGCAAATGCCTGCAAACAAAACGGTAGAAACCGGGATGAAGTTAAATTGTTACTGGCTACTAAAACAGTATCTGCCAGTCGTATTAAGGTAGCTTTAAATGCAGGTCATACACTGATAGGAGAGAACAAAGTACAGGAACTAAAAGAAAAGTATGATGCCTTACAAGAAATTTCCCATGTTAATCATTTCATCGGACATTTACAGACCAATAAAATCAAAGATTTGCTGAATTGCAATGTATCCTGCATTCAGTCTGTGGACCGTTTGGATCTGGCAAAGAAATTACACCAGCGATTGCAAGCAGAAAACAAAACCGTTGATGTGTTGATACAGGTGAATACTTCATTTGAAAAAAGCAAATTTGGTGTAGAACCTGACCATGCTATTGAATTGGTCAAAAACGTTTCGGAGTTAGATACCTTAAAAATAAAAGGACTGATGACCATTGGGGTATTTAGTGCGCATGCGGAGAAGGTTCATAAATGTTTCCGGTTACTTAAAGACATGCAACAACAAATCATTGCATTAAATTTTTCAAACGTAGAAATGAAAGAGTTGTCAATGGGGATGAGTGGAGATCTGGAAATGGCTATTGCAGAGGGGGCAACGATTGTAAGAGTAGGTACGGCTGTCTTCGGACAAAGATCAACACCGGATAGCTATTATTGGAATGAAGGCAGAAATTGAAAATTTAATGTGACAGCCAGCTTTGTTCCCAAAAAGAAGCAATAAAGAAAAGAGGATGCTTATTTTTTGTCTTGATTATCAATTTATTTAACTTAATCTTTTATTTAATAAAACAAGGGACAAGTTCAGTCTTACCATTGTTTAAATAAAAATTATACGACTGAAAGTGTTGTATGGCAGCCACCATTTTAAAAAGAGATTAAATTAATTAAATACAATGATTAAATATATAATTCAGACAATACTACTTTTACATTTTTTGTGTATTGACCAATTGTTCAAATAAAATTCAATCGAAAGGACTATCAGTTCAGCAAGTAGAAATTAATAGTGATAATAAAATTGACGGAATTCCTCAGGATTCCTTGATTTATGCTACCAGGCCCGGTAGTGTGCTTTTAACTGGAATTCCTCAATATCGTTTAGTGACCATTTATAAAGTTAATCATAGGAAAAATAATACAACTTTTATTGGGTCAAATGAATTCTATTTCAATTATAATGAAGAAGAAATGGATGGTAATAAATGGCATGATCATTTGATGCCAGGACTTGAGGCTGTGTATGGGTACAATATGGTTAATGTATCCCATTATGATACCGTAAAGCAGCAGCAAAAAAACTTTTTTGAAAAACCTGTTTTGATAAAAACCTTATATTATCCTTCCTTTTTAAAGGATACGCTGAATCATAAATTGGTAACCCGGAATTATTTTATGATTTCTGTCTTTGACGAAGATACGAATAAAGATGGAGCTATAAGTGTAAAGGATTTAAGGAGATTTTACCTGTTTGATATTAACGCAGAAAATAAAAGAGCACTTATTTCAACTAACTATTCAGTTTACAAATCTGAGTATGATCAAGCCAATGATTTCGTTTATATATATGCAAAGTTAGATGAAAATAAAAACGGTCAAATTGAAGAATTCGAGCCTGTTAGTATTTTTTGGATTGATTTAAAAAATCCGGAAAGAACCGGTAGGAAATATTGAAAGTGGTTGTGATAAAGGAATTGGAATATTAATCATAGTCCAATTTAAATCCCTGTCCTTAAAAAGTTTTATCCTGTATTCTTAGATACTATTGTCATTAATTACAATAAGAAAATGAATAGATTTTTTTTAGTCATCTTATTATTCTCAATGTTTTATTTTGCTGACGCCCAGCAATCGGTCAATAAAGAAATTGCGACTATTGATGTGGAACCTTTAACAAAGACTTCTGTGAAGCCAATCAAATACATCAAAACGAAGGCAGGTATTGAGGTGGAATTTGAAGATGAATCAAATGCTTTCCCCAAAATTATAAGTGTGAATAGACCCGATGTTGCAGAGAAGATAAACCTGATGCTTCAAATCTCTTATCTTTCCCAGGTCCCTGGAAAATACAAGGACAATGATCCTTATTATTATTCAGATAATAATGGTGAATGTGGGCGAACTGTATTTTTAGGTTATTCAATCATTACAGTAGCCAATAAAATTTTAAAGGTAGAACTTAATAGTGAAAGAACCAATTGTACCGGAGTGGGTTCCGCTAACGAAAACAAGCTTGACTATTTCGACTTGACTACTGGAAATAAAATCGTATTTGATGATCTATTTAATAAAGATCATTTAGCAGCTCTTAAAGCAGGAGTGATTAATTCCTTCAAACAACAATTGGATAATTACGAAAAGGATATAAAAGACAAGTTAAAAACATCCAGCGAAGAGAATGATCAGGAAATCTTTCATGGACAATTAGAATTGTATTCTCAATGTAAAAAGTATACATCAATAGGAAATTTTAATAATTATGTTTTTAAAGTTTTAGATGGGGAAATCAAAATAGCAAGAAATGAATGTTGGAGCAATGAATTTGAAAGAGGGATTGATGAGTATGCTTCCCCAACATTTATATTAAAATTAAGTGATTATACATCAAAGTTGTCAGCGTATGGGAAATATATACTGGGCTATTCTGAGGTGTATGCTCCACCCCAGATTCTTGAAAGTAAAATTTTAAGAGGATTGATTGCTGACAAGTATCCCATTACTGCTGTTATAAAGAGAATAAATAGTGATGGTTCTCTTGATATGTATTATTGGTATAATAAAGTAGGCATTCCGATTGAATTGCATGGTAAGCTGATTAATGGAGTGCTAACCTTGGTTGAGAATGATTATCATAGTGAAACAGAAAAACGTTGGATCCCTAAAGCAAATATTTCTGCGAAAGTAACCAATACAAAAATTGAAGGTTTCTGGGAAAATTATAAAACGAAGGAAAAGCTAAAGTTCACTATAGAAGTAAATTAAAACTACATGATGAAAAATACGACATGGTGAAGGGTTTTTATATATAACACTATCCGTGATCAGGGATAAAAGCATAGAACAACTGGAAAATGATTATTGGCAGGATTATGATTTTCCTACAGGATTAGTCCGCAGATGTCATGAGTATAGAAAAATCAGGTTGAAAGATTTAACTTCTGAGCAGATGACAACATTAATCGGACAAAATATTGGAAGGAATTATGTTGTCAGAATTGCTTTGGAAAAGCTTGAAAGTAACATTTTGCCTGATGATGATATTTACCCCGGGGCATTATTTTTAAATATATTGAAGCTGGAACCTGAATTTTGGAAGGGGGAGAAAGATTTATGGATAGTGGTATCCGTCATGGTCAATAAGTGGTATGATTCTATTTTGCATAATAATGAAGATAATCTCTTAGATGATTTAATTGGGCAGTTGAATGATTTTAAGAATAAAGTAGTTGATTTTTAATATAATGACCACATAGAATTCGTCTTATGAATAGCTGCAACTTTTGTACATCTGGAAAGTTCTTTTGATTTGAATTGCTTTGAAGTACTGCTGTATTTTTTTTAATGATCAACTGAGATAGGTATTTGTTATTACTTACACATTGTCACATTACTTAAATAAAAGAAGCTGCCTTTTGGGGCAGCTTCTGAGTTAATAGAAATATAGATCTGTCTATTGCAGAATCAGCTTTTTGATAGTTGTTCCGCTTTCATGATCAATCTTCACAAAGTAAGCACCACCTGGCAAGGGGTTCAGACTTAATTGAAGGTTATTTTCCTCAGAGGTTTTTTTGTATACAACTTCTCCAAGGGTATTGGTAATAGTAATACCTATCTTTCCTTCCAGTGCAGTTTTTATATACACCTCACCACTTGTCGGATTAGGGTATACTTCAGCCTGAAGGGCGTTCGCTTTATTCTGAGTGGAAGTCGTAATCATTACAACACTCTCGGACCTAGGAGATAAAATAATTGGTGTGCCGCTGGCATTAACAGCTTTGTTTGCAGTAAAACCTATAGACAAATATTGCGCACTTGGCTTCAGTCTCATTTTCAGGTCTGCAATTTTTCCATAACCTGTTTTGGATGTTTTGTCAAACCGTATAAGAGAACCGTCAATTCTTCCGATAGATTCAAAAGCTTTGTAGATTCCAATCGTTTGTGTACCTATAGCGCCCAACCAGTTATCTCTGAATGATAGAGAGGCTGAATTAGGTTCCACTGCATCCGCATTGAATTCTAAATTGAATGCAATTCCATAAAGGCTGTTTACCGGGGCAGAACTTTTACCAGTCCAGATCTCGGCTTCTATGATTTCTCCCGGTACAGGTGGATATGTGAAAATAAGGAAAAGATCAGCATCTGCTGCAGTTCTTAAATTACTGGTTTTCGGATGGGTCAGGCCATAATTTCTGATAATAGCCAGTGTATCCTGGAAGTATACAATGCCGTTGCCATCACAGTCACTGAACTTCATATCAAGCCCATTGCTTTGCGTTTTATTCCAGTTTAGTGCATCAAAAGCTTTCCACTCGGTTGAGATAGAAGACCTTGGAATACCGGTTTCTCCAAAATGCAAACCTATAGGAAGCATGTCATAAACATCTGCTACACCATTATTGTCAATGTCTCCGGGCCATACAGTACTTGCCGGAGAAATTTTGAAAATTTCACTTATATGGTAAACTTTCTGGTCTAACGGATCACTCGCTCTCAGCAAGACATTAGTAGAGGTAATTTGTGGTACTTTCCATTGATAGTAAAATGAATTATAAATTCTTTCAGCATTTTCTGTTATGAATATCCATGATACTCCATTGTCAAAAGAGTATTCCAGCTTTACATAATCTGACGTGAGATTGGCCGCTCTTCCTGTTACAGACACTTCTGAAGATTGGGAGAGGTCATCACCGGATTTAGGAGAGGTAATTAGGATAGATGGCACAATCTTAATATCGAACTGATTGTCACTTACATCACTTACACAACTTGATGCATCCTGAATCTTAAATACTCCTGATAAGGTAGGTGTATTGGGGACTTGCCATGTATATGAGCCTGTGTTCGGTATGATTGTTATGTCTTGCCAGTCAAGACCTCCATAAGTAGAGTACATCAGATTGACATTTTTAACACTACCGGTAGTGGTCCACTTGATTTCATATTCGCCATAGGTATCCCATACTTCCCCTCCGTTAGGACTGATGAGCTTGAGCGTTGAAGCAGTATTCACATTCTGAATTTCAAATACTGCATCGCTTATGTCATAGACCAATGGATCATTTGAGTCTTCAACTTTTATGAGAACCTTTGAAGAGCTCAGTTCTGGTAATGTCCAGACGGTAGAATTGGTATTGTATTTAGGACTGTTGAAAATTCTGGTCCAGGTTAATCCATCGTCTGTGGAGTAATATATATATACAGAGCTTGTTCCTTGAGCTTCCCATCTTATGGGGTTATTAATGCATGCAGTCAGTTTTTCTCCACCATTAGGGTATTTAACAGTAATCTCTGGTTTTGAAATGGTAAAAGGACTTTCATTCATACCGTAGACTAATGCATTCGATGCAGAGCTTATTTTGATAAACACTTTTGAAGACGCAATGTATGGCACAGTCCAGGCAAAATAACTTTCACTGGTTGAACCTAATTTGGTCCAGGTTTTTGCTGAATCAGCAGAATAATACAAGTTTACGGCCTGATTGGCAAGGTTTCCTGTATACCAGCTCAGGTATTGCGTAGTTCCCGGTTCCCAATTTTCCTTACCTACAGGTTGGGTAAGATAAATATAAGGCACTGCTTCAATTATAAATGGATTGCTTTGCACTATAGCGCAGCTTGCTTTGTCCGATATGCGGAAGAGTGCATTGATAGTGGGTTCATTGGGGACTCTCCATTTATATGGACCGTATGACCAGAGTTCTTCAAGGAGTGTCCAGTTCGTTCCTCCGTCTATGGAATACTCGAGTAAAGCATTGTAAACATTACCTGTACTTTCCCAGCTGATTGTCTTTAGGCTACCCGTCTGTATGTCATTGAATGCTGTGTTTAATTTTATAGAGCGCAAAGGATTGCTAATGCTGAACATTTCATCCCCAATGCCAAAAGCACTTTCATCTCCTGAATCGGTAACCTTCACAAAGCATTTTGTTGAATTTTCCTGAGGTACAGTCCATTGATATTTGTTCAGACTTTGGGTTACATTTTTGGCGATGTCTTTCCATGTAGCTCCACTATCAGTTGAATAGTAAATGTTTACCTCATTGCTAAGGGAGTTCCAGTAAATATTGGTTTTCATACAAGCGCTTAACTCTTTTCCATTGCTAAAACTTATATAGGAAAAAGTTGGCTTGACAATCTTGAATGAATACTTTGAAGTTGCAAATATTGAAGCGTTTCCAGCGTCAGTTACTTTAATGGCGCAGTTGTCTGTGTAAGTATAAGGGACTTTCCAATAGATAGTAGAGCCTGGATAATCAGATTCTATAAGTGTCCATGATCTTCCACCGTCTGTTGAATAATGAACATTTACTTTTCCGTTGGTAAGATTTCCGCTGTTCCATTCTATTTCATGATACGTTCCGGCAGTCCATTGATGTACGTCATCCGGACTTTTTACTGAAATGAAAGGAGCGGCGTTAATTGTAAAAGAAGCATCGCTCTCATCTGTAGCGCAGCTACCTTTATCACTGATCCGTATCCTGGCTGGTCCCGTCTTGTTATATACTGTCCAGGCTTTTGAACCTGTATTTTCTACCTGTTCACTATTAAAGAGGTCACCGTAAGTACTATTATTAATGGAAACTTCGAGCTTCACAAACTTAACTTCTTCAGGTGCGGTCCATGTGATGTTGCGGCTTTCGCCGGTTTCCCAGGTTTCACCGCCATTAGGAGAAGTAAGTTTGATAGTAGGTCTGGTATTGTTGATTGTAAATACAGCGTCGCTTATATCAAATTGGGTAGCATCATTTGGATCTACAATTTTTACAAGACATTTGGATGAGCTGATATCAGGCACCAGCCAGCTTGAGCTGTAGTTTCCTGTTAAGCCACCCGGGAAGCTTGTCCAGGTTGTTCCTCCGTCGGTAGAATAGTATAGATTTCCTTTATTGTTTCCTGCCCAGGTAACAGTGGTATATGTACATGACTTTAATGTCTCTCCTCCATTCGGATAAAGGATGGTAAATGCCGGCCTTATCATGGTGAAGACAGTGTCGTTCATATCATATATTGCAGGGTTGTTGTAATCACTAACCTTTACATAGCAGTTTACCGAACCTGAATTGGGCAATGTCCATGAATATGCTCCGTCATTAGCTTCTTTCTCAGTTATAACTTTCCAAGTCCTAGCTGAATCTATCGAGTATTCGATTTTTACAAAAGAAGAACCCATATTCGTAGAAGTCCAGAATATCGACTTAACAGTATTTCCATACCAGCTTTCATCTCCATTTGGCCTTGATACTCTTATTTTTGCATATTCAATAGTAAAGACTGCATTGCTGACATCAGAAACGGAAGCATTAGCGGCATCACTGATTCTGACAAGGCTGGACGAAGATTCTGTGGATGGAGTCTGCCAGTTAAAGATTCCCGTGTTGTTAATGGTGTCAGATATTAATGTCCATGAAGTTCCTGCGTTAAGTGAATACTCAAGTTTTATTTTCCCGGTTAAAAATGAGGCATCCCAGGATATTGGTGTCAGGCTGCCGGCAACTATCTTTTCTCCTCCCTTTGGAGAGGTCAGACTTATAGAAGCTGTGCCTGTTATATTGAATGGACCATTGCTTACATCTGAGTTACAGATGTTATCAAGATCTGATACTTGTACCAGAGTTTTTGATGAAGATACTTTTGATGGCAATGTCCAGTTGTAGGAGCCTGTATTGGTGGTGCCTCTACTGATGTATGTCCAGGTGACTCCGTTATCAGAAGAATATTTTATGCTAACTGACTTTACTGAAGCATCGCTGGTCCATGTTATTGTTTTTTGGCTACCGTTAGCCCAGTTTTCACCGCCATCAGGACTAGTAACTTTGATCGTCGGTGCAAAATTGTTTGTGATGGTAAAGGTGCTATTGCTGATATCATATGTAGTAGTATCGCCTTCCGCTGTAATTTTAAACAGGCATTTATCAGAGTTGATTGGAGGAACGGTCCATGGATATGAACTGATCCCGCTTAGTCTGTCCAGGGTAGTAATCCTTGACCAGGAATTACCATTGTCACTGGAAAAATATAAAACAACAGCATTATACCATGTGTTCATCCAGGTAACAGTAGATGATGCACAGGAAGAAAGAATTTCACCTCCATTATGCGATATTAATCTCAATTCTGCAGGAGCTATGGTGAACATGTCACTCATTGCCGTCAAAGTAGGATCGGAAGCTGATGTAACTCTGATTCTGCATAGATTGGATGGTGTATTGGGAATTGTCCATCTATATTCCATGTTAGAAGGCTGCTGTGTGGTAATACTTGTCCATGTCAGTCCATTGTCTGTTGTATAATCAACATTAACAGCCTGCATAGGGGCATTGATCAGGCTCCATACAATATAGGTTGTCGTCCCGATTCCGAAAATTTGTCCTCCATTCGGGTAGGTAAGAGTAATAAGCGGAATTGCTTCAATAGAAAAAGGAGCATTGCTTTGATCCGCAGCACATCCTCCGTTGTCACTCACCTGAATCAGAGTCTGTGTAGAAGTAATATTATTGGGAACGTTCCAGTTATAGGAGCCATTGTTTGGTGCACTATTGGTAATCGTGGTCCAGGAAGTTCCATTATTTATGGAATAACTGATCCTTACCGTACTGATAGTGCCGGTGTTCGTCCAGGTAATATTTTTCTGGGTATTGCCTTTAAGTACCTCTCCTCCGTTAGGACTTGTAAGGGTAATGGTAGCGACATTGTTACTGATCGTAAATACTTGCTCTGAAATGTCCTTGAGTGAGGAATTGGAATAGTCCTGTACTCTGATCTTATTTTGTCCTGAAGCAGTGGATGGGACTTTCCATGTGTAAGAATTATAAGTGTAATTGTTGATACCATTGGCTACTGTGCTCCAGGTCACTCCATTGTCAGTGGAGTGACTAATGGTTACTTTGTTTGATGCCTGTTCGCTTGTCCATTCAATTCTCTGCTCAGAGCAGGATGCCCAGTTTTCTCCGCCATTCGGAGAGGTCAATGTAATGTTTGGATTGGAAATAGAGAACGCTGTATTGTTTATGTCAAATGTTGAAGGATCATTCGTATCGTAAATTCTGATAAAGCATTTGTCAGATTTTTCATTTGGTACTTGCCAGTCAAATTCACCTCTGAAGTTATATCCTCCTGTAATGAGTTTCCACGTTTTCATACTGTCAACAGAATATTCAAGAGTCAGATTGATTGACTTAAGATTTCCACTTGACCAGTATAAGGTTTTATAGGTTTTGGAATATATTTTCTCGTACGTATTCAGTGAGTTAATGGTGATGAATGGCATTGGTATTACATTGAATACTGCATCGCTTTGGTCGGATATGCAACTGTTTGCATAATCAGTGACTCTGACAATATATTTTGAAGTAACCTCACCAGGAAGTCTCCAGTCATATGATCCTGTGTTAGCGATTCCATTGCCCAGGTTATACCATGTAGCCCCTGCATCTGTTGAATAACCAATGTTGACTTTATCACTGACATTTACTCCTGTCCAGGAAATGAGCTTCTGTTTCCCCGTTCCCCAGCTTTCTCCACCATTGGGACTGGTAATTGTAATGGTAGAAGCCCCCGTACTTTCTATTGAAAACTTAGCATTGCTGACATCTGAGATCGTTTTGTTGTAGTAATCAACAACTTTGATCAGACAGTTGGAAGATATGTTTCCTGCAACATTCCATGAGTAGGTATTATTGCCAGTAGTTGTTGGAACAGCACTTGCAATAAGGTTCCATGTTGTGCCTCCGTCGATTGAGTAGAAAAGACTTGTGTGATTGGAGATGCCAAGACTGGACCATGTTATTGTAGCGGATGTACATCCGTTCAGTTTTTCGCCTCCGTTAGGATATGTTAAAGTAAGGGCAGAATTGACGTTAAAAGCAAAGTTACTTTGATCAAATACGCAGGGATTACTGTTGTCAATTATTTTTACAAGTGCATTGCTGCTTACTGTAGCTGGTAAAGTCCAGTTATAGGAGCCTGAGTTTTTAATGTTGTAAGCGATGAGATTCCAGCTGGTTCCTCCGTCAGTGGAATATCTCAGGTCAACATTTGCAATGTTGCCTGTATTTTCCCATAGAATTGTTTTGACTGAGCCTGTTGGCCAGTTTTCTCCACCGATAGGACTTAGGACTTCAAGTGATTTCAACCCATTATTGATTGTAAAAGGAGTGGTGTTTTCAGAAGAAAGGTTAACTGTCGTGCTTGCAACTTTAACACGGCAGGCTTTTGAAATAACTGCTGGAATAGTCCATTGATAAGTCTTTTTGCCGGTCTCTGTTGATAAGTCGGACGCAATGGTTTTCCAGGAGTTACCATTGTCTGTTGAATATAATAAACTGACATATCCTGAATATCCTTTGCTGGTCCAGCTGATCGTCTGGCTGGTACATCCCTGCCAGTTTTCATTTCCGGCAGGTGCTGTTAAGGTAAGCAAGGGTCTCACAATGCTGAATCTGGGGCTGATGCCGTAAGTATTGCCATAACTGGCTCTGAGAAAGCAATTGTGAGAGACTACGTCCGGTACCGTATAATATTCATTTAAATTAAAATAAGGGGAAGAGATTCTTTTCCAGGTTCTTAATGAATCAGTTGAAAGTTCTACGATATAGTTAGGAATATCAGAAGATCTTCCTATCGTGGCTTTGAACGAGGCGTAACTATACAAAGTGTCTCCTGTTTTAGGTGATGACACAGTTAAAGTAGGAAATGCCTGCACGGTAAAAGGAGTTTCATTTACATCAGTGATGCATGAATTTGACACATCTGATACCGAAATTTTATAGTCAGATGAACTTGTGGCAGGAGGATACCATGTGTATCTTCCTGTGTTTGATGTGCTGCTGTTGATTACCTTCCATGTTGTACCTCCGTCTGTTGAATATTTAAGACTAACATTGCTTATGCTACCGGCTGTCGTCCAGAAGATAGTTTTATCAACCCCTGCCTTATAAATCTCTCCTCCATTAGGACTAACAAGAGTTAAGCCTGGAGATTCCGGATTGCTGATTGTAAATGGAGCATCTGAAATATCAAATAAGTCTGGCTCATTGGTGCTGGTGATTTTAATCAGACATTGTGAGGAATTTATCGTGGGGACAGTCCAATTATAGGTATTTCCATATACAGATGTTGCAATGGAGTTCCAGGTGGCACCTGCATCCGATGAATAAAACAGGTTATGATAATAAGGTCCCAGGTTGGTCCATTTAATTTGACTTACTGTACAACTATTAAGCGATTCACCTCCATTGGGAGATGTAATCGTTATAAATTGTCGTAAGATCGTAAATACACTATCAGATAATGCAGTTAAAGAAGGAGTAGTAAAATCTCTGACCCTAACCTTTGCTTTAACAGATGCTATGTCAGGTGTTTTCCAGGAATAGCTACCGTTATTGGGCTCTTTTGCTGAAATGACAGACCAGGTTTTACCTGAGTCAGGAGAGAAATCTAGTGATACGAATTCTGAAAGACCAAGGGATCTCCAATAGATAGGGGTCTTTGAAAGAGAATTATACGAATCTCCTGCTTTGGGAGATGTGATGCTGATATTAGCTGTTTCTAATACACGGAAGCTGGCATCACTGATGTCGGAGATGCAACCTGTGTTGTCTGAAACTTTTATGAGATAGTCTGATGAAGTTTTGTTTGGTACAGTCCACTTATATTTTCCTGTATTGTTCATTGAAAAATCATTGGCATTAAACCACGTAAGGCCTGCATCATAGGAGTATGAGACATAAACAGTGGGTACACTTCCGGTAGTATTCCACTTCACTTCCTGTTGACTGGACGTGCCAAAATTTTCTCCTCCGTTCGGGGTCAGCAATTTTAAAGTACCTCCATTGTACTGAATGGTAAATGGGGCTGAGATTTCAGTTATTGCTGGATTGGTTTTACTCTGTAATTTAATCAGACATTGTGTGGAGTTTACACCATCCGGATTCCAGTAGGTGGAATTATTTCCGGTATAACTATTTGTGCCTTGCGAAAGCGTTTTCCATGTAGCTCCGTTGTCTGAAGAAAAGAGGATATAAAATTGATTAGTTCCTTTACTTGTCCATGTTATAGATCTGGAAAGACATCCGGTAACAGTTTCTCCTCCTGCAGGAAAGGTCAAGGTGGTATGCTTGGTTATAGAGACCGGAGAGGAGCTTATTCCATATAATAAAGGATTGCCTGCATCAGTAACCCTGAAGAAACAGTTGGTTAAATTGATATTTGGAGAAGAGAAGGCGTAAGTGCCATCATTGGCATTGTTAGTTATCACTGTTGTCCATGTTTTCATCGAGTCTGATGAAAAATCAATATTTACAAGGGAGTTGATGTTAAGTTTATTGCTGTTCCATTTAATGCTACGGGAGTTTTCATCCCAGCTTACGTTGATAAAAGGAATTTCTTTTACAGTAAAGTTTTGGTCACTGTAATCAATAATACAGGGCTGTGTATTGTCATTGATGGCTAGTCTGTAATTATTAGCAGCAAAGTTTGGAATGGTCCATGGGTAACTACCTGTATTTGGAACGCCTACTGCGATATTAGTCCAATAAGAGACGTCAGTAGTTTGGTATTTCAACGTCACATTGTTAACGGTGCCATTGGTTGCCCAAGTGATTTTTTTAAGGCTACCTGTGTTCAGAACTTCATTCTCGGTAGGACTTGTTATGGTTAAGGTGTTGCCGGTATAATTAACAGTAAAGTAATCGCTGCTGTCTTTGAATGATGAGTATGAATCTGTCAGCCTTATCCTGAACTTATTTGACTGGATGCCCGGGACTGTCCATTGGTATGAATTCTCCGCCGCTTGTGAGGATGCGCTGGAAATCAAAGGAAGCCAGGCTTGACTTTCATCTGTTGAATATTCGATCTTTACAGATGATCCAGTTGACGGACCATTCCATCTTATGCTCTGGGTGGTACATCCGTCAAAAATTTCTCCTCCTTTAGGAGACGTTAGTTTAATGCCTGATTTTATTATGGTAAATGTGGCATCGTTGATGTCATAGACATCCGGGTTGGAGAGTGAACTGATCTTTACAAAAACTTTATTAGATTCTTCCGCTGGAATTTTCCAATAGTAAGGTGTTATGTTTTTAACTATATCGATAAGTTTCCATGTTTTGGCAGAATCCAGGGAATATTCCAGCTTTACCATTGCTGTGTCAACATTGTCTGAGGTCCAGTAGATGTTGCTGCTATTCCCTGATTTATAGGTCTGCTTGTCCATGTTTGTAAGTATCGTAAATGATGGCACTGAAACAACAGAAAATGGTAGGTCGGTAATGTCGGTATTGCAAGCCTTGGAGTAGTCTGTTATGCTTATGAGATAACCGTCTGCCGGAGAATTAGGAATAAGCCATTTATAACTTCCTGTATTCTGAAGGTATGATGTCAGTGTTGTCCAGGTATTTCCTCCATTATTGGAATATTTGATGTTTACTCCTGTAATATTGCTGGACGTTGTCCAGGTGATATTGGCATTGGTATTTGTTCCTAAGCTTTCCCCGTTGTTGGGATATGTTATTCTTATAAAAGAAGTATCTTTTTTGATAATAGAAAATGCGTTATCGGAAATGTCTTCATTGGAAGGGTTGGCTACATCTTTTATTTTTAGCAGACAGTTTTCAAGTGCAATGTCGGGGGATGTCCATTGCGAGGTATTGTAGCCTTCTTTATTGGGGAACGAACTTGTGCCAATCTGATTCCAACTTGTTCCCATGTCAGGGGAATAAAAGATAAATACACTTGAGGAGCTTCCTTTGCTGGTCCAAGTAATATTATTTGGTGTACAGCCACTGAAGGATTCTCCTCCAGCCGGAGATGTGATAGTGAGTGTTGGTTTTCCAATTGTAAAAGTTTCATCGGAAATGTCTTCTATTTTATTGTCGCCACTGAAGGAGTTGCTTATTTTGATAAGGCATTTTGTGGAGTAAATAGTGGGAGGATTCCAACTATAGATGCCAGTGTTACTTATAGTGGAGCTTATCTGAGTCCAGGTAGAACCACTGTCGGTGGAGTAGCTAATATTGACGTAGCTAGATGAAATGTTGCCACTAGTCCATTGTATATATTGGGCTATGGAAGGATACAGTGTGTCTTTTGAAGTATTGGGAAAATCAATCCTGAAAAAAGGAGCAGGGGAAATAATGAAGTAATTATCGCTCATGTCTACAATGCACTCATTCTGAGCGTCAGTTATTTTTACGAGTCCTTTTGATGTGGTTGTAGGAGGGACTGTCCATAGGTAAGAGCCTGTATTTGGAACTGTTGTGGCAGTGGTCCAGCTTCTACCTTCATCTCCGGAAAAGGAGATGTTTATGTTGTCTGAAAGTCCGTTGCCTGTCCAGGTAAGATTTATTCGCTGGCCGGTTTTGAGACTATCTCCACCATTGGGAGACGTTAGTTTGATATTGGCAGCTGAATTTTTAGTTATACTGAAGTGGTTACTTGTTGCTGTAATCGTCGGTGTATAAAAGTCAGATATTTTAACAAGATATTGAGTAGAGCTTATTTCGGGTGTCGTCCATTCGAAAGAATTGTTACCAGCTAAATTTAAAACAGAATATCCTGCCTGGTTCCAGGTGTAGCCATTGTCCGATGAGTAATATATGTTGACGTATGGAGAGGTTCCCTTACTGATCCACTTAATGTTTTTTTTACTGCATCCGGTGAGGACTTCCCCGCTGGAGGGTTGTGAAATTGTGATAGAAGGATTCGCAATTGAAAATACAGCATTGCTCACATCAGCAGGTGCTCCGTCAGGATAGCCGGAAACTTTTACCAGACAGTTGTCTGATACTATATTGGGAATGATCCAGTCAAATACACCATAATTGGCTTCTGCTGTTGAAATTTTCTTCCACGTGGCTCCTGCATCTGTGGAATAGTGCAGGGAAACAAATGCAGGACTGCTGGAGCTGCGGTCCCAGAATATTTTGGTTGACGCCTTTGTATAGAATATTTCTCCTCCATTGGGTCTGGTGATTGCATAGTTGGCCTGTTCTATAATAGAGAATGTAGAATCGCTTTCTGAAAAAATACAGTTGTTGGTATAATCACTGATTCTTATAAGGTATTTAGAATTTATATTATTATAAGGTAATATCCAGCGATAAGTACCTGTGTTTTCTGCTGAAGTATCAACATTAAACCAGGATGTTCCATTGTCCGGGGAGTATCTGATACGGACCTTTGATATGGAGCCTGTTTTATTCCATTTGATCAATTGTTCGCTTGTTGTTCCCCATTTTTCACCACCAACTGGGCTTATGAGTTGGAGTGAAGAACTGGTTGTACTTGTAATTGAAAAGGGAACATCGCTGATATCAGAATCAGTGGGGGTAAAATAATCTTCAATTTTTATAAGGCACTGATTGGACGAAACCTGAGGCAGATTCCAGGAATAGGTTTGAGGATAATAGCTAATCGATCTGGCAATGGGTCTCCATAGTTTACCTCCGTCGAGTGAGTAATAAATGTTTATTCTGCTTACAGAGAAGGAAGTTGTCCATGTAATCTCCTGAACGGTGCAGCCAAGATACGACCCTCCGGAGTTAGGTGAGGTGACAGTGATTGCCGCTTTTGTATCGATGTTTAAGGACAATAAAAGGACACACAACAATGCGTAAAAAACTTTTTTCATAAAGCTCCCGATAAGTTTTAGCAAAAATTAGTATTGAAAATCTTCCGAATAGATCGGATTAATAAAATGTTTAATTCCTTGAAAAAGAGTACAAAGTTACCTATAAATACGGGAATAATAGTATGATTTTTTCTGTGTTTTTTGAAAATAATGTGGGCATAGGAGAAAAATCACAAGTTTGTATACCTAAATATAATGAGATGGTCCCGGAGGCTTTCGGTGTATTGTTTTCTTGTCTCCATGAAGTTTATTGAATTAAGGACTAATTAATGAGAAAGGGAAAATAGTAAGGTATCCAGCGAAAAGATTTTTTTCTTGAAAAAGTTAAAATTGCTTTGGGATTTGTACTGTCTGGGCCTGACTAAGAGGTGATTATTTTCAATTAAGTTAAAAAAAACTCAGATGGATAGATCTGAAACTGCCTGATTGGAAGTTCCGGGTGAACAGAGATATTCTTCAAAGAAATGCTCTGCCGTTAACCTCTGATAAGCCTTACCATTACTCAAAGCTTGCCAATGAGGTTTGGTATCCTATAACTTTTGCCTAAATTTATTCTTCTTATGTTTTAGTTGATACATTAAAAATGAACCACAGTAGTAATATATATATCAAAGTTTTTATTCTTATTTTCTGTGTTCAGTTATCTACAGACCTCTTTGCGTATACTCCTTATAAACGTAATCATCGTTCATCTTCATTTATTGACAATAGAAGTGATAGTACAAAAGCAGAACTTCCTTTATTAACATTTCATCTAGGAGGCGCATTGGCATTGCCCTCTACTAGCATTCGATTAGCTGATGATCAGAATGGTGGTAATCCGGTACATATACAAAATGATTTATTGCATCATGGATATAATCTGGTTCCTAAGTTGAACGTGATGATTGCCTTAAAAAATTCTTATCGTTTTACATCTGATGTTTATTTTGTCCTGAGCAGTAAATCAGCGACTTTAGGAAAAGATATTCATTTGGGTAATCATTTTTTTGAGGGTGGAACAAAAATCCATTCTAGGTTTAATTTCTTTGCAGGTAATCTATCCTACATCCAGCCGCTCAGCAAAAATAAAAGATATAACTTAGGCGCATTGTTTGGCCTGGCCGGGGCACATACATTCTTTCGTTTAAATAGTGAGACAAAAAGTGTTACTGTCGAAAGATCATTATGGTTTGTAAATCCAATAGTGGGATTGGATGTGTATGGCTATCTTGCGAGAAAAGTATTTTATCGTGCATCGGTAAAGCTTTCTGCTTCTCCTTTTAATAAATACTCTTATGCTTATTTTACTTTTAAGCCCTATATTGAATATCACTTTACAAAAAATATCGGTATAGGGATCAGGATGGATTATATGAACATGTCAATTAAAGACATTCATCAAAGACAATTTAAAGGCAAGTTGAATATGAGTCTTCCTGTGATTTCTTTGGTGGGGGTAGTTAGATTGTTTTAATGAGCTGGCTATTTAGTGGGACAATGTAGCTGTAGAAATGTCTTTGAATTTATAGTGCGTATTAATTGATGCCATCACTTGAAGAGATGGCATCCATTAGAGTTCCTATTAATGGTTTTTGAATTTTCGATATAGAAATTGAATTATAAGAATATTTATCAACGCAAATCCTGTTAAAATAAAAAATATAAGTATTCCCCATACGGATAAGCCAAATAAAAGAATTACAGGTAATGTATATTTTAAATAATCTTTCAAAATAAATTCGCAACAATCAGTATAGTCATAGGTCAATAAGATTACCATGCTGATGTATCCAATGGTGACTGCGATTATTATTTCATTTTTTTTCTTTCATTTTACATTGTCTATAATCTTGCTGTGTATATGATTGGCTAGGACTTTAGAGTAGTTCATCCTTTATCTGATAAAGAAGAGGTTTATATATATGGTATTATCTTTACCTACACAAGCAAGCCAAGGCCATTTCAAGATCTATTGCTGTGACAGATGTATTTTATTTCTCCGGATACTAAATTTTATTATTTCATTATCATAACAAATCTGATAATTTCCATTCCTTAGCCTGGTTATATCTACATTTTGTCCTTCTCTTCGAAAATACATAAATCCATTTTCATTTTGTAATTCAAATAAAATTGAATCTTCAAATATGAACATTTGATTGTTAGCTGAAAGCTTATATTTTACAGGTTTTATGGTTGAAGTAAAATATACGGTGTCAGAAATACTGGAATATCCATTAATTCTAAACTTATTTGTTCCTGGGGAGAAATTGACCTTGGTAGAATAGTAATTTTCAGCGTCCCAATTTTGATTAACCTCGGAAACCATAGCCCACCTGTTGGATTTTAATTGTTCAAGTATTAAAGGAGGTCTACTGCCAACAGAATCATTGTAACATTTCCACGACAGCACTCCATCTTTATCAAGCTTTAATGAGTCAAATCTTATTTTACTTGTTTTGGGGGATGACATAGGATTAAGAAACTTTGGTCTACAAGAATCTTTGTGATAAATGCTGACATTTACCATTTCTCCTAATGGAATTTTCTGGCTGTTCAAATCTATTTTAATAGCACTGCTATTAAGGTTAGTATTATATATATCATCATTAATTTTAATGCTATCTATGCAAAAATGAACAAGATCAATTGAATATGGATTTTGCACGTACCTATTTTCACCAGTATGTATTGCAGAAACTTTTAGCAGGCTTTGCCCTAGAAGAGGTGGTGCTAAAAGTATAAGTATGAATGCAAGATATTTCATTTACAATGACTGATATTTCTTCCTAATTATGTGTTTATATTTTTCATGTATCCTTATGAAAATATTCATTATAGGAATAACATGACTATTCCGATGAAAGTGTACCAGTGATTCCGGTGAAAGTGTACCACTTTTAACAGGCAGGTAATGTTAAAACAAATATATTATTTTTTGTTAAATTTCTTTCTTAAAGATTCTCCTTCAAGAT